>NZ_QKVL01000012.1 GCF_003231275.1 Pseudomonas huaxiensis | reverse complement strand
GTTCATACAGACCCACGCGGTCATTCGTACAGCGTGCGGAACGTTTGCGCCTCTTCCACCAGCCAGTCGTGCACGGCCCGTGCACTCGGGTGGGCCAGGGTTCCGGCGCTGTACAGCAACACGTAGCGCTTGTGATTGGGCACCGGCGAGCCGAACGGCACGATCAGCGTGCCCCGTTCCAGTTCGTCGTTGAGCAGGGTACGCCGGGCAATCGCTACGCCGATCCCGGCAATCGCCGCTTCGATGGTCAGGTGGTTGCGGTTGAAGGTGTGCCCGCGTCGCACGTCCAGTCCCTCGGCGCCAATCGCTTCCAGATAGAACTCCCATTCCGCGTATTCGGAACTGCCGCGCCAGGCTGTGATGTCGTGCAGCAGCGGGTAATGCACCAGGTCGCTCGGCCCGTGCAACGGCGGACGGCCGCGGAGCAGGGCGGGGGAGCAGACCGGGAAGATTTCTTCGTCCAGCAGCGGCGTCGAGTGCATGCCAGGGTAGCTGCCGTCGTTGAGGTCGATGGCGAGGTCGAAGTCGCCTTCGTGCAATGAGTGATTGCTGTCCTCGGCCACCAGGCGCAACTGGATATCCGGGAAGCGTTGTTGCAGGCGCGGCAAGCGCGGCGTCAGCCACTTGGCGAGGAACGAGGGGATCGAGCGCACGCGCAAGGTCCCGCGGATCTCCCCGGCATCCAGCCGGCGCAGTTCGGCATCGATGTTGCCGTAGGCTTCGTGCACGGTCAGTGCCAGACGCTGGCCCTCGGCACTCAACTCCACGCCACGGGCACGCCGCAGGAACAGGCGAAAGCCCAGGCGCTCTTCCAATTGACGAATCTGCTGGCTCACCGCGCCGGGGGTGATGTGCAGTTCTTCGGCGCAGCGGGTGAACGACAAGTGCCGCGCCGCGCAGGAAAACACGTGCAACCAGACGTACATCTGGCCGTTCATTTGTCGCCTCATCGTTTAGTCCTGCTAAAGCCTTGCTTAGAAAGTTTCGTTGGTCATCGCCCGAGCGGCGCGGCAGTATCGCCCAACTTCGCGACACCTCTCAATTTTTTCACCGTGCACCGAAAGGGTCGTCGTCGTTCGGGCACGCAGGCATTAGCATGGCTATCAGTGTTTTCGATCTGTTCAAAATCGGCATCGGTCCGTCCAGTTCCCATACCGTCGGCCCGATGCGCGCCGCCGCGACCTTTGTCGAGGCGCTGCGCGGGCAGGGTGTGCTGGACCAGGTCACCCGGGTCGAGGTGCGCCTGTACGGTTCGCTGTCGGCCACCGGCGTTGGCCATGCCACCGATCGTGCCTGCCTGCTGGGGCTGATGGGCGAGTGGCCGGACCGCATCGATCCGCAGAGTATCGGCCCGCGTATCGAACAATTGCAGGCCACCCGCGTACTGATGCTTGGCGGTGACCAACCGATCACGTTCGAGTGCCAGCGCGACCTGCTGCTGCTGAACGAAAGCCTGCCTTACCACCCCAACGCCATGACGCTTGAAGCCAGCGGCGACAACGGCCTGCTGCTGCAGCAGACCTACTACTCGGTGGGCGGCGGTTTTATCGTCGAGGCCGCGCAATTGACCGAAGCGGGCAGCGGTGCCGACGCGGTGCAACTGCCGTATGAGTTCTCCAGCGCCGAGGAAATGCTCGCGCTGTGCAAGCGCCACGGGCTGCGGGTCAGTCAGTTGATGATGGCCAACGAACTGGCCTGGCGCGAAGAAACCGAAGTGCGCAGCGGCTTGTTGCAGTTGTGGGCGGTGATGCAGGAATGCGTGGTCAATGGCCTGCGCAACGAAGGTATCCTGCCGGGCGGACTGAAGGTCAAGCGCCGCGCCGCCAAGCTGCACCGCAGTCTGCAGGAGCTGGGCAAACCCAACGTGATCGGCTCTACCCTGAGCGCCATGGAGTGGGTCAACCTGTTTGCCTTGGCGGTCAACGAAGAAAACGCTGCCGGCGGGCGCATGGTCACCGCGCCGACCAACGGCGCGGCGGGGATCATCCCGGCGGTGCTGCATTACTACATGAAGTTCAACCCCGAAGCCTGCGACAACGATGTCGTCGACTTCCTGCTGGCCGCCGCTTCGGTGGGCATTCTGTGCAAGAAAAACGCGTCTATTTCCGGCGCCGAGGTCGGCTGCCAGGGCGAGGTCGGTTCGGCCTGCGCCATGGCCGCGGCAGGACTGGCCGATGTGCTCGGGGCAAGCCCCGCGCAACTGGAAAATGCGGCGGAAATCGCCCTGGAACACAACCTCGGGCTGACCTGCGACCCGGTCGGCGGCCTGGTCCAGGTGCCGTGCATCGAGCGCAACGCCATCGCTGCGGTGAAGGCGATCAATGCCGTGCAAATGGCCCTGCGCGGCGACGGCGAGCATTTCATTTCCCTGGACCGGGTGATTCGCACCATGCGCGACACCGGCGCCGACATGCACGAAAACTACAAGGAGACCTCCCGCGGCGGCCTGGCCGTCAGCTTTGTTGAATGCTGAACCCCTTGGCGCGGATCGCTAACGCGCCACCCTGGTTATTCATAGGCGATAAAAACAACTACAAGGCGTAATCAATGACTGATGTAAACACCACGAACCTCGGTGTCGCGGCGAGCACGGCTGCGCGCGAAACGGGCTGGAACCGTCACGACACCACCTGGACCCTCGGCCTGTACGGCACCGCCATTGGCGCCGGCACCCTGTTCCTGCCGATCAACGCCGGCGTCGGCGGCTTCTGGCCGCTGCTGGTGCTGGCATTGCTGGCGTTCCCGATGACCTTCTTTGCCCACCGTGGCCTGACCCGTTTCGTCCTGTCCGGGCGCAAGGGCGGCAACGAAGACATCACCGAAGTGGTGGAAGAACACTTCGGCGCCGGCGCGGGGGCGATGATCACCTTGCTGTATTTCCTCGCGATCTTCCCGATCCTGCTGGTGTACAGCGTTGCGCTGACCAACACCCTGGGCAACTTCCTCGAACACCAGTTGCACATCGCGCCGCCGCCGCGGGCGTTGCTGTCGCTGCTGCTGATCTGCGGCCTGATGATCGTGGTGCGTTGCGGCCAGGGCATCATCGTCAAGGTGATGAGCCTGCTGGTCTATCCGTTCGTGGCGGCGCTGCTGTTGCTGGCTCTGAGCCTGATCCCCAACTGGAACGGCGCATTCTTCGCCCAGGCGGCCGAGGGCATGGCGCCGGGTCTGTTCTTCAAGACCTTGTGGCTGGCGATCCCGGTGATGGTGTTCTCGTTCAACCACTCGCCGATCATCTCGGCCTTCGCGGTCAGCCAGAAGCGCCGTTACGGCGAGCAGGCGGATGAGAAGAGCGGGCGAATCCTCGCGCTGTCACACCTGATGATGGTGCTGACGGTGATGTTCTTCTGCTTCAGTTGCGTGCTGGCCCTGTCGCCGACCGACCTGGGCGCGGCGAAGACCCAGAACATCTCGATCCTGTCGTACCTGGCCAATCACTTCCAGACCCCGGTTATCGCCTTCGTTGCGCCGCTGATTGCGCTGGTGGCCATCACCAAATCCTTCCTCGGTCACTACATCGGTGCCAGCGAAGGTTTCCAGGGCCTGATCGTCAAAGGCCTGCGTGGTCGCGGCCGCAGCTTGTCGGCCAAGCGCCTGGAGCAACTGACGGCGCTGTTCATGGTGGTGACCTGCTGGATCGTCGCTACCCTCAACCCGAGCATTCTCGGCATGATCGAATCCATGGGCGGCCCGGTGATTGCCTGCCTGCTGTTCCTGATGCCGATGTACGCGATCAACAAAGTGCCGTCGCTGCGCAAGTACTCGGGCAAGGTATCGAACGTGTTCGTGGTGCTGGTGGGGTTGGTGACCTTGTCGGCGATTGCCTGGTCGGTGGTGGCCTGATTTCGTAAAAGCATCGCTGGCAAGCCAGCTCCCACAGGTACGTCGCACACGGACACTGTGGGAGCCGGCTTGCCGGCGATGAGGCCCGACACTATTTCGCCAAATACGCCCACAACGCATCCGCAACGCCCGAGCCCGCCTTGCCATCCCCGAACAACCGTTGCCCGGTCTGCAGACCCAACTGCCGATAGCTCTCGAATTGTGCTTCATCGAAGAACTGGTTGGCCGTGCTTTCGTTGGGAAAGGTTGGGTGTTCGCTGGCGTAGTTGATCACGTCCACCGGCAACCCGGCGACGACGTTGGGTTTGAGCAGAAGAATGCGTGCGGTGCGCTCGCCTTTCTGGTTGCTGACGTTGAATAGCATGGCGCAGCGCAGGCTGTCGCCTGGTCCCGGCGCGGCGAAGTTTTCCGGCAGGCCGAAGTAGGGGCCCAACACCGGGTCGCCCAGCACATCCATGTCCTGCCTGATTTCCAGCGCCTGGTCGATGCGCGCCAGGCGGATCAGGTTGGCCAGATCGTCGAACTTGTAGGTCGGGTCGGCGCCGCAGTCACACATCACGATCAGCTCGACATTGCGGCCTTCACGGATCAGTTCGTAGGTCGCGGTGTTCTCGAAATGACCGCCATCCGAGAGGTACTGGAAGTCACGGCGCAGGCCGTGGAAGTGGGCGGTCAGTTCATAGAACAGGTACGTCTGGGTCGGGAAGGCCGTGGCCCAGCCTTTGTCCCGCCAGACGCGCGGGGCCCCGGTCTTTTCATCGTCTTCAAGGAAGTTCGCCGGCCACCAGCTCCCCAGGCGTACGTTGGTGAGGCCGAAGGCCAGTGAGGTGCCCAGGCTGGTGGCACGCCCCAACCCCGTGGAAAACGCCGCGCCGGAGGTGGCGACCCAGTGCGCCAGGCCCAACGGTTGATAAATTTCGCTGGCGATCAAGCGTTGCTGGGTACCACGTTGGCGCGGGTCGCCGTCGAGGATGTAGCTGACGCTGGCCAAACCCGGTTGCCCACTGGGCGCCAGACACAGCGGCTTGCCTTTGCGGTCGCGCTGCACCAGTTGCTCGGCCGGGTCGACCGTCAGGTTCATGGTGACGTTGATCAGGTGTACCGGGGCACAGGTAGTGGTGCCGTAATAGGTTTCGATCGCCACGTCATCGCCGGGCAGGGCTTCGGCGACGCTCATGCGTTGCTTGCGGACCTTGCGACTATCTGCGTCGAAACGCCGGCCATTGGAGGCGCCGAGGTAAGCCCGAGCCAACCGGCTGGAATAGAAAGACTGCAGCGAAGACTGGTTGAGGAAGCCGATAAAGCGGCCCGTGCCGAAGGCCAGGATCGCCGTCACCGGTACCAGCACCGCGAGGCGGGTGAGGGCGTCGTTTTCCAGCCCCTGATAACGCACGAACTGCACCAGCAAGCCCCACAACACCGCGACCAGCATGAAGATCGTGATCCCGGCCGCGCCGGCGATCACGCTCATCGGCAGACGGCTCAACCAGCTCGGCATGTCTTTGTCGTCACTGAACGCGGACAGGCCGCGAACAACGGCGATCAGCACCGGCAACAGCGCGGTGGAGGAAATCAGCGGCCCGCGCTGCTCGCTGTTGTAGATCCACTCGGTCAGCCAGGGCAACAGGGCGTAGAAGCTGGCGACCAGCACCGCAATCAGTGCCTGGCTCAGGTAGCGGGTGACCAGCACCCGGTAGGTACGCACGCAGTCGTTGCGGGCCATGGCTTCGTCGCGGTCGCGTTTGTGCTTCAGCGACCGTCCGATCCACACGGCATAGCCAATCCCCAGCCAACTGACAGCGCCGAGTCCGACCAGAATGGCCCGCAAATCACCGTCCATGCCCCAGGGGGCGAAGGCCAGGCCGAAGAACATCAGCCCCGCAGCGAACGAGAGGACGGTGGACCAGTTGAACAGGTGCACGGGTTCGTCCTGATTCTTCTGGAAATACACCAGCCAGAACGCCGCCATCAGCGGGATCACCGCCACCACCGTCAGCAGCCCCGGCACCCACCACAGTGAGCCGCAGAGCAGTTGCACCACGCCCATCGGCAACAAGGCGGCAACCGGCGAACAGACCACACTGCTGGAGATGACAGCCTGTAACAACACGGCGGCCGCGAGGGTGAACAACAGCGGCAGGCCAATCACTACATGCAACGCCAGCAGGTTGCGCAGCGACAACGCCAGCACATAGAAGAGGTCGCCGGAGCCGCCGGGGGTCAGGTAACGGCCGTTTTCCCGCAGCCAGGCCAGCGGCGCTTCCCCGGGTGGCGAAGTGCGGTAGTCGGTGCTGGTATGGATGCGACCCGGTGGTTCGTAGTCGAGCACTTTGTAGGCGGTGTCGGCGGCCTGGACTTCCGGGGGGCTGGCGACCGGCGCCTCGTCGGTTTTGCGCAGGCGGTCGGGAAGGAACAGGCTGCCGAAGAACGAGCCGAGGTAGCCGCCACCGCTGACGGTGGACAGGTAATCGAACTGGGCGATCAGGCGGTTGCGCGGTTTTGCCTGGTCGTTGTCCGCCCCCGGCGCTTTCGCCCGGGCCAGCGACTGCAGCACTCCCAGGCAGAACGTCGCGCTGCGAATGCCGCCACCCGAAAGCGCCACTGCCCAATGGGCCCTTTTCTCGTTGCCGAGGCCAAGCAAGCTGCGGCGGGTGTCGATCCGCGCATGTTCGGCACGGTATTGCGTGCGTTGCTCGGGTGAAACCTGTTCCTGTGACACGGGCTGTTCCTTGTCCATGTTCCGCCTGCCAGATAGGTGGATGAGCGTCCTGGCGAAGGAGTGTAGAGCAGCAAAATAGCCATTAGCCAGCACTGTGAGCGGGTTCACAAAAACACTGCACGCAAACCTATAAGAAGCCGCGATAAGTACCGGTTTTTCATAGCGAAATGAAATTAATCGAGTGGTTGGAAATAGCCTAGTCTGGGCGCTTGCAAGGAGTTGTATCGTAACTGGCGTGGCGGATTAACCGGTCTGTCGCGCGGCTGTCAGTTCAACCGGCCATCTGGACCGGCCGCAATAACGTGTCCCCAAGGACAGAGGGACCGGTCTGTACATTTGCAAGGAGCAGCGCATGAAACCCGTGAAGCTGATGCTGAGCGTCTTCCTTCCTTTGGTGCTGTTACAGGGGTGTAACAGCGAAACGAAGAATCCCTGCGGGGATCAATCCGGCAAGATCCTCGATGAAGCCAAGTGCGTCGGCCGTGAAGCCGACAGCCTGAAAGGCGCCGAAGAGGACTACTTCGCCGACATGGACTATGGGGTGTCGAAACAGCCCCATCTGCTGGTGGAACGGCTGTCGCCGTTCATTCCCGGCATCACCGAGCAGCAGGCGGTCGACGCCTTCGCCCGGGGGCGCAACAACTGGATCGTCTGGACCGCCGGCAACGACAAACTCTGGGACCAACTGTCCCGCGACAGCGTCGGCAACCTCGACTTCCTCAAGACCATCTCCAACTACCCAAGCCTGAAAGCCAACCGCGACAACCGCTGGCAGTACCTCGGCGTGGTCAACGAGCCGTGCTACACCAAGGCGCAAGGTCCGCGCGAAGACCGCCACGGCCTGTGGCTGGACAGCCGCGATCCGTCCTGTGGCGCAGACCCGTTCGAGAACGAGAGCAAATACCCGGGCGTGAAGATCGGCGCCCGCGGCAAGAACCTGCCGGTGGGCTCGTACTACGGCTACGGCACCGGCATCGTCGGCCTGCGGCTGTTCCCCAACCCGGACTTCGACGAGAAGGCGGAAAAACACTGGGACGCCAAGCGCTACTACGAAGACCCCAGCTACTACAACGACAGCAAGCTGGTGAAACCGTACCGCGTGGGCATGTCCTGCGGCTTCTGCCACGTGGGGCCGAACCCGACCAATCCGCCGGCCGACCCCGAGCGTCCAGCCTGGGCCAACCTGAGCTCCAACCCCGGGGCGCAGTACTTCTGGGTTGACCGCATCTTCATGTGGGACCAGGACCCGACCAGCTTCCCCAATCAGTTGTTCCACACTGCACGGCCGGGCGCGCTGGATACCTCGCTGGTGTCGAGTGACTACATCAACAACCCGCGCACCATGAACGCGGTCTACAACCTCAAGGCTCGGATCGAGCTGGCTGCGCACCTGGGCAAGGAGAAACTCGCCGGCGGCGACCTGAACAACCGCCAGTTCAACGATGTGCCGGGGATTCCCGCCGACAGTCCGCTGACCCAGTTCTACAAGAAACCGGACACGGTGTTCACCCCACGGGTGCTCAAGGACGGTTCCGACTCGGTCGGCGCCCTCGGTGCGCTGAACCGGGTGTTCGTCAACATCGGGCTGTTCAGTGAGGAGTGGACCACCCACTTCCGGCCGCTGATCGGGGGCAAGCCGATCACCCCGTTCCGCATCGATGTGGCGCGCAAGAACTCCTCGTACTGGAACGCCAACGAGTTGCAGACGCCCGACCTGGCGTTGTTCTTCCTGGCTTCGGCGACCCCGGACTACCTGAAGAACGCCCCCGGTGGTGCGGCGCACTTGAACGCTTCGCCGACGGAGCTGGAACGTGGCAAGGAAGTCTTCGCCGACACCTGCGCGCGCTGCCACTCCAGCAAGCTGCCGGACAAGGCCTGGGCCAAGTTCCCGGACAACGGCTGCGTCAACGGCAACTACCTGCAGTGCTGGAACGACTACTGGAGCTACAGCAAGACGCCGGAGTTCAAGAACGCGATGCGGGACATCGTCAAGAAAGACGACTTCCTCACCGACAACTTCCTCTCTACCGAACTGCGCGTGCCGGTGACGCTGCTGGAAACCAACGCCTGCAGCCCGCTGGCGACCAATGCCCTGGCGGACAACATCTGGGACAACTTCTCCTCGGAGTCGTACAAGAAGCTGCCGGGCGTCGGTTCGGTGCTGGTGCAGAACCCGTTCACCGGCGAGTCGCGCGAATACGACATGCCAGCGGGCGGACGCGGTTATACGCGGCCGGCGTCGCTGATCAGCGTCTGGTCCACCGCACCGCTGTTCCTCAACAACACCCTCGGTACGTTCAAGTGGTCGGGCAGCGTGAATGACCGCATGGCGTCCTTCGACAACTCCATCGAGATGCTGCTGTGGCCGGAAAAACGCCAGGGCAACTTCCAGGTGGTGACCCGTTCCGGCAAGACCCACCCCGGCACCGTCGATGTGACTACCGAAACCAGTTACCTGCGGGTCAACAGCGGTTACCTGCCGGGCTTCCTGCAGAAACTCGAAGGCGTGCTGAGCCGGTGGTTCCCGTGGGCGTTCGGCGATGACGGCATCCAGCTCGGGCCGATCCCGCAGGGCACACCGGTCAACCTGCTGTCCAACATCGACCTGGACAAAGGCGACCAGGTGCTCGACCTGCTGCTGAAGATCAAGCACGACCTCAAGCAACTGCCGCCCGGCGCCAGCGACGATGAAGCGCGCAAGGTGTTCAAGCGTCTGGTCAAGCCGTTGCTGGAAGTCAGCAAGTGCCCGGACTTCGTGGTGGACAAGGGGCATTACTTCGGCACCGGCTACCTCAAGGATGAGCCAGGGCTGAGTGATGAAGACAAACGGGCACTGATTGCCCTCCTGAAAACCTTCTGAGGTTGGCTGCGATGACTGACGAAATGGATTACGAATACATCGTGGTGGGATCCGGGGCAGGGGGCGGCACGGTCGCTGCCCGCCTGGCCGAACAAGGGCGCCGCGTGCTGGTGCTGGAATCCGGCAGCGACCCGGTGGCCAACGGCGGCGAGGAAGGCTTGCCGGAGCAGTACCAGGTGCCGGCGTTCCACCCGCGCTCCACCGAGAACAACGCGATGCGCTGGGACTTCTTCGTGCGCCACTACAGCAGTGACGCGCGGCAGTTGAAGGACCCCAAGTTCACCCGCGATTACGAGGGCGAGCCCGTCGACGGCGTGCTCTATCCGCGGGCCAGTTGCCTGGGCGGCTGCACCGCGCACAACGCAATGATCACGGTCTACCCGCACAACCAGGACTGGGACCATATCGCCCAGATCACCGGTGACCCGTCGTGGCAGGCCAGTGCCATGCGCGAGCATTTCGAGCGCCTGGAAAACTGCCATCACCGACCGGTCCAGCGCTTTCTCTCGTGGTTTGGCATCAACCCGTCGCGGCACGGTTACAAGGGCTGGCTACACACCGAAAAGGCCGTGCCGGAAGCGGTGATCGACGACCTGTCGCTGGTGCGTTCCATCGTCAAGTCCGCCGAACAGGCGTTCAAGACCCTGGGCGAAACGCTCAAGCGCATCGGCTGGCAATTGCAGGGGGTGGGCGATCCCAACGACTGGCGGCTGGTGCGCGACGAGGCCATCGGCCTGCGCTACCCGCCGTTGGCGACCCACAAACACCACCGTATGGGCACCCGCGAGCGGTTGCTGGATATCCAGCAACGCTTCCCCAACAACCTGCATATCGAGCTGGATGCGCTGGTGACCCGGGTGCTGCTGGATGATCAGCAGCGCGCTTATGGCGTGGAGTACATCAAGGGCGCGCGGCTGTACCGGGCTTGTACCTTGCCGCGCAATCCGGCGTCCGCCGGCGAACTGCGCCAGGTACGCGCCAGTCGCGAGGTGATCCTCGCCGGTGGCGCGTTCAACACCCCGCAGATGCTGATGCTTTCGGGCATTGGCCCGCGCGAGGTGCTGGAATCGGTCGGGGTGCCGGTGCAGGTGGAGTTGCCCGGTGTCGGGCGCAACCTGCAGGACCGCTACGAGGTCGGCGTGGTCAACCGGATGAACTTCGACGAGTGGGAAGTGCTCAAGGGCGCGCGTTACGCCAAGGGCGACCCGCAATACGAGGAGTGGGCCAAGGGCAAGCTCGGGGTGTATTCCACCAACGGCGCGGTGCTGGCGGTGATCAAGAAATCGCTCAAGCAGCGGCCATTGCCGGACCTGTTCTGCTTCTCCCTGCTGGCGCTGTTTCGCGGTTACTTCCCCGGCTATTCGAACCTGATCGTCGACAAGCTCAACTACCTGACCTGGGCGGTGCTCAAGGCACACACCAACAACACCGCCGGCTTCGTCACCCTGCGCTCGAAGGACCCGGCGGATACCCCGCTGATCAACTTCCGTTACTTCGAAGAAGGCAACGACACCAAGGGCGAGGACCTGCAATCGGTGGTGGAGGGCATCAAGTTCGTCCGGGGCCTGGCCAAGCCGCTCAAGGAGGCGAAACTGATCGCCGCCGAAGAGCTGCCGGGCGACGCCGTACAGACCGACGAGCAGCTGAAGGAGTTCGTGCAGAACCAGGCCTGGGGTCACCACGCCTCCTGCACCTGCCCGATCGGTGCGGCCAACGACCCGATGGCGGTGCTCGACAGCGCCTTCCGGGTGCGCGGCGTGAGCAACCTGCGGGTGGTGGATGCCTCGATCTTTCCGAAGATCCCGGGCTTCTTCATCGTCACCTCGATCTACGTTGCCGCGGAGAAAGCGGCCCAGGTGATTCTTGCCGATGCCGCACGCAGCCAGCCGCAGAGCGCACGCAGCGGGGCCCGTTCAGCGGCCGCCAGCAGTAGCGCGACGAGCACGGTGGAGGCGATGGTCGGCCAGAAAAACTGAACCGGTCGTGCTTTTCCGGCTTTGCCCCGGCAGGCCGGAAAAGCTGGGCTATACCTAACCCTGCTTGACCTGCCCGCCGGCCGTGCTTGGCGGGTCCCTTTCCAGTATTTCGCGGTGGCGCGGTCGAAGCAGCGTGAGGCCACCCAGGGAGCACGTTATGAAAGCCGCATCCATGATGGGTTCGCTTTGCCTGACTTCGCTGCTGTTGACCGGCTGCTCCAGCGGCCTGACCCAACCGACCGAGTATTCGGGTTTCCTCAAGGACTACAGCACGCTCAAGGAAGCCCGCTCGCCTTCCGGCGCGCCGGTGATGCGCTGGATCGACCCGCAATTGAAGGTCGGCGCCTACCATAGCGTGTATATCGAGCCGAGCCAGCTGTATCCCAAGCCGCAAGCCACGGCGCAGATTCCCCAAAGCACCTTGAACGGCATCACCACCTACTACGACCAGGCGCTCAAGCGCGAACTGGGCAAATCCCTGCCGCTGGCCAGCGCGCCGGGGCCGGGAGTGATCGTGGTGCGTCCGGCGATTACCGCCGTCAGCAGCAAGACCGAAGGGCTCAAACCCTATGAAGTGATCCCGATCGCTCTAGTGGCGGCGGCGGTGAGTACCGCCTCGGGGATTCGCGATCAGGAAACCGATATTGGCACCGAGGCGCAGTTCATCGATGGCGGCACCCAGAAGGTTGTGGCCCAGGTGGTGCGCAAAGGCACCGGCAAGCCGCTGGAAAACGATAGCCAGGTGCTCAAGCCGGATGATGTGAAGGCGGTGATCGATGGCTGGGCGGCGGATTTGCATCAGTCGTATCTGAACCTCAAAGCCAAATAAAACCGCCTGTAGGAGCGAGCTTGCTGGCGATCGCGAGCAAGCTCGCTCCTACAACGGGTGTTGTAGACTGCCTCGATTCCGCATTCCGAGGTCCTACCCCATGCCCGAGCATTTCCAGCCTGTCGACCTGAAAAAAGCCTACCGCCTGCTTAATCACGGTCCTACCGTGCTGGTATCGGCGTCCCATGACGGGGTCGATAACGTCATGGCTGCCGCTTGGGCCTGCGCGCTGGATTTCGACCCGCCCAAGGTCACCGTGGTCCTCGACAAGATCGCCAAGACCCGGCAACTGGTGGAAGGCAGCGGCTGGATGGTGCTGCACGTGCCCAATGTCGGCCAGATGAAACTGACCCATCAGGTCGGTACCCAAAGCCTCGCCGACACCCCGGACAAACTGGCGCAAGCCGGCGTCGAACTGTTCCGCGTCGACGGCTACCCGGCGCCTTTGGTGGCCGGTTGTTCGGCGTGGCTGATGTGCCGCGTCATCGATGAGCCGCACAACCAGTCCACCTATGACCTGTTCATCGCCGAAGTCGTCGCCGCCTGGGCCGACGAGCGAGTATTCCAGGATGGTCACTGGACCTTCGAAACCGCCGATCCTGCGCTGCGCAGCCTGCACTACGTCGCAGGCGGGCACTTCTACGCCATCGGCGAGGCGCTGGACGTCGAGCAACCCTGAAACGATTGCCCGCTGGTGAATTCCGGCGGGTAACCTTAAATGCTTTGTTGAAATTTCTACAACCTGTTGATATTTTTCCTGTCCATTCCCTTTGGACAGTTCGCCGTGACCGACGCCACCCACGAAGAACGCCGCTTGGTGCTGGACGTGCTGCGGGCCACGATCCGCATGCTCGGCAGCGTACTGGGCCGCAACACAGAAGTGCTGCTGCACGACCTGACGTGCCCGGAGCGTTCGGTACTCGCCATCGTTAACGGCCATATCAGCGGCCGTCAGGTCGGCAGTCCGATTCTTGCCGGCCCCAAGGATGACCGCGGTTTCGACGCGGTCTTGCAGGCCGCGTTGGAGAAGGGCAGCCAGGCGCCGGTGGTGGTGGAGAACTATCCCACCCGAGGCCGCGATGGCCGCGCGTTGCGCAGCGCCACCGTGGTGTTTCGCGATACCGCCGGCGAGCCCTACGCCAGCCTCTGCGTGAACACCGACCTCAGCGGCATCGCTGCTGCCCAGGCTTGTCTCGAACAACTGCTCGCCACCGCCGCGGAGCCGGCGCCGCCGATCACCGACACGCCGGACCTGGAACAACTGATGACCCAGATCATCGACGGCGCGCTGCAAGACGCCGGCCGCCGGGGCGTGCGCTTCGGCAAGGCGCAGAAGCTCGATGCGGTACGGCAGATGCACGACGGCGGGCTGTTTATCGTCAAAGGCGCGGTGGAGAAAGCCGCCGCCGCGCTCGGCGTCAGTCGTTACACGATCTACAACTACCTCGAAGAAATCCGTAACGGTTAAGGAGTCTCCATGCAAGTACCGCTCTATCAGGTCGATGCCTTCAGCGACCGCGCGTTCGGCGGCAACCCGGCGGCGGTCTGCCCGCTGCCGGCCTGGCTGGACGACGATACGCTGCAGCGTATCGCCGAGGAGAACAACCTGTCCGAAACCGCCTACTTCGTCGCCGAAGGTGAAGGTTACCGGCTGCGCTGGTTCACCCCGGGCGTGGAGGTCGACCTGTGTGGCCACGCCACGCTGGCGGCGGCCTGGGTGTTGTTCAACGAGCTGGGCGAACGCCGCGAGACCCTGCGTTTCTTTACCCGCAGTGGCGAGCTGCGGGTCAGCCGCAACGGCGCATTGCTGGCCATGGATTTCCCGCTCAAACAACCACAACCGCAGACCCCGCCGGCCGGACTGGCCGAAGCGCTGGGTTGCCGGATCGAGGCGCTGTACCGCTGCGACGATTACATCGTGGTGGTGGAGAACCAAGCGGTGGTGGAAGGGCTGCAACCTGACTTCGCCGCGCTGGCGCGCTATGACGTGCGTGGCGTCGCGGTGACCGCGCCGGGCAGCGACGTCGATTTCGTTTCGCGCTGGTTCGGGCCGCAGGTTGGGGTCAACGAAGACCCGGTGACCGGCTCGGCGCACACCGCGCTTGCGCCTTATTGGGCCGAACGCCTTGGCAAGCGTAGCCTGCGCGCCCGTCAGGGCGGCGCCCGGCGCGGCGAGTTGCAGTGCGACGTGCAAGACAACGGCCGGATCATCATCAGCGGCCAGGCCGCGCTCTACCTGCGCGGCACCCTTTATCTGGAGAATCGGCCATGAGCCTGCACCTGAACACACCGCTGCTGGAATCCCGCCCGCTTAGCCTGGCCAGCGGCCATGAGGTCTGGCTCAAGCTCGACGCCCTGCAACCGGCCGGCTCGTTCAAACTGCGCGGCGTTGGCCAGGCCTGCGAGCACCATGCGAAGCAAGGCAAGCGCCGCTTCATTTCGTCTTCGGGCGGCAATGCCGGCATCGCCGTCGCGTACGCGGGCCGTTGCCTGGGCCTGCCGGTCACCGTGGTGGTGCCGGAAAGCACCACCGAGCGCGCCCGACAACTGATCCGCCAGGAAGAAGCCGAAGTGATCGTCCACGGCAAGGTCTGGCACGAGGCCAATGAGCTGGCGCTGTCGCTGGTGGGCGAGGACGACGCTTTTATTCACCCGTTCGACGACCCGCTGCTCTGGTCAGGCCATGCCAGCCTGGTGGACGAAGTGGTCGCCAGTGGCTTCAAGCCGGATGCGGTGGTGTTGTCGGTGGGCGGCGGCGGACTGCTGTCCGGCGTCTGCGAGGGTCTGGAGCGCAATGGCTGGGAGGACGTGCCGGTGTTCGCCGTGGAAACCTTGGGCGCGGCGTCGCTGGCGGCGGCAATGACGCGGAAGACATGGGCGGCGCTGGACAGCATCGACAGCATCGCCACGACACTGGGCGCGAAGCAGGTTTGTCGCCAGGCGTTTGAACTGAGTCAGCGGCGGCCGATCATCAGTCATGTCGTCAGCGACGGCCAAGCTTTGGACGCCTGCGAGCGCTTTCTGCTAGACCACCGCGTGCTGGTGGAGCCGGCTTGTGGTGCCGCGCTGGCGCTGGCTTACGCACCGAGCGAAGCGTTGCGGGCGTATCACCGGGTGCTGGTGGTGGTTTGCGGTGGTGTGACCGCGACAATTGACCAGATTCGCGAGTGGCGGGCTCAGGTTGGTTGACCAGCGGAATCCGTTGCCTTGAAGGGCCGCATCGCTGCATGGGTATCTACACATCGTGCAGGCAATCGCAAAACGTCAGCCACCTGCAATCCTGTGGGAGCGGATGAATCCGCTCCCACAGTTCGCGGTGGCCTAACGCTTTTTGCTTGCCCGCGAGATGTGTAGATACCCATGCGCATCGCTGGCTTGCCAGCGATGCGGCCCGTCGGAACCCCGATCAGATTTCCCGCAGGAACGCCGACACCAACGCCAACCCTTCCTTCAGCACTTCCGCGTTATTGGCATAGCCAATACGCACATAACCCTCGATATCCAGCGCGCTGCCCGGGGTGAACATCACGCCCTTGGCGTCCAGCAAGCGCACGCAGAAATCCCGCGACGACAGGTCAGTATCGATTTTCAGCAGCGCGGTAGTACCCGCTTTCGGCCGTACATAAGAGACACGTGGTTCATTCGCCACCCAGGCGTCGAGAATTTCCAGGTTGTCGCGGGTGATCGCACGGCTGCGGGCAAGGATGTGCTCACGGTTTTCCAGGGCGATGGCGGCGAAGTGGTCGTCCAGCATGCCAACGCTGATGGTGTTGTAGTCACGGTGGATCGACACGGCGTGGATCAGTGCTTGCGGGGCAACGATCCAGCCCAGTCGCAGGCCGGCCAGGGAGTAGGTCTTGGACATGCTGGCGGTGCTGATGCCTTTTTCGTAGAGGTCGGCCACCGAGGCGGTAAAACCGTCGCCATGCTGGTCAGTGCCACGATAGACCTCGTCGCACAGCACCCAGGCATCCACCGAGCGCGCGATTTCGACGATTTGCTCCAGCAGCGCACGGTCCATCAGCGAGCCGGTCGGGTTGTTCGGGTTGTTCAGGGCGATGACGCGGGTCTTGGCGTTGACCATGCCGCGCAGTTCTTCGAGGTCCGGCAGGAAGGCGTTTTCTTCGCGCAGGCGCAGGATCGAGACATCGGCGCCGTAGCTTTCCGGGATCGAGTAATGCTGCTGGTAGGTCGGCGCTACCGACACCACGTGGTCACCGGGCTCCACCAGGGTCTCGTAGACCAGCGCGTTGGCGCCGATGGCGCCGTGGGTGACGATCACGTTTTCACGTTCCTGGTTGTCGTACAGCGAGGCGATCAGGTCACGCAGGCGGTCAGAGCCTTCAATGGCGCCGTAGGTCATCTTCATCGGCAGCAGTTCATCGAGGATGCTGTCCTGCTTGCCGGCAAACGCCAGCAACTGGCCCAGGGTGATGGACTCCACGCAGGTTTCCGCGAGGTTGTAGCGGCACTTGTTCTCGTAGGCGTTCATCCAGATTTCGACGCCGAATTCCTTGATCTTCATGGTTGCTCTCTTGTGGTTGTTGCAGGTTGATAAAAGCAGGGTTCAGGCGCGCTCGCCCAGTTCGGCGGGCAGTGCCTCGGTGTTTTCGTGGCGGGCTAGGCGGCTTTTGTATAGCGCGGTGGCGTAGTAGCCGGCATAGCACAGCGCGATGAACGGGATGCTCACGTAGAGCGCGATGCGCTGTTGCGGATCGAAGGCGATGCCGATGCAGGCCAGGGTGCAAGACAACAGCGCGCCGAGTGGTGCCCAGGGATACCAGCGCACCCGGTAACCGAGGTCTTCGAGGCGGCCACCGTCGCGCAGCCAGGCGCGGCGAAAGAGCATCTGACAGGCGGCGATGCTCAGCCACACGGCGACAATCGCGAAGCCGGCGATGGACACCAGCACCAGGTACACGGTGTCGGCAGCCCAGATGCTGCTCATCAAGGCAGCGACACCGCCGAGCATGCTGAACAGGATGGCGTTGACCGGCGTGCCGCGTCGGGTCAGGCGGGCGAACAGACGCGGCAACTGGCCCTGGTCGCCGAGGCTCCAGAGCATCCGTGCGGCGGCATAGAGGCCGGAATTGGCGGCGGAAATCAGCGCGGTGATGATCACGAAGTTCATCACATCGGCGGCGTAGGGGATGCCGATGTTACTGAACACCGTGACGAACGGGCTTTCCGAAAGCCCGGCCTGTTCACGCGGCAGCAGCAGGCAGATGACCAGGATGGTGCCGATAAAGAACAGCACCAGGCGCACGACCGTAGCACGCAGGGCGCGGGGGATGTCCCGTTGCGGATTGCGCGACTCACCGGCGGCAATGCCGATCACTTCGGTGCCGGCGAAGGCAAAGGCCACCGCCAGCAGGGCCAGGGCGATGGAGCCGAAGCCGGTCGGGAACCAGCCTTCGCGGTGGAAGTTGGCCAGGCCGGTTGTGGCCGGGTCGGTATGGCCGAGCACACCGAACACCGCGAGGGCGCCGACGATGATGAACACCAGCACGGTGATGACCTTGATCAGCGACAGCCAGAACTCGGTTTCGGCGAAAGCACGCACCGAGAACAGGTTGTTCACGGTGACCACCACCCCGAACAGCGCGGCCCAGATCCAGACCGGTACGCCCGGAATCCAGCGTTCCATCAGCACCCCGGCGCCGAGCAGTTCCGAGCCAATGGCCACGGCCCAGCTCAGCCAGTACAGCCAGGCCACTGTGTAGCCGGTGGCCGGGCCGATGAAACGACTGGCGTAGTGGCTGAACGAGCCGGTCTCGGGCATCTGCACGGCGAGTTCGCCGAGGCAGGTCATCACGCAATAGATCATCAGGGCGCCCAAGGCATAGGCGATCACCGCACCCAGCGGCCCGGCCTGGCTGACGGTGAAACCGGAGGCGAGGAACAGCCCGGTACCGATGGTCCCACCGATGGCCAGCATCACCAGGTGGCGGGTTTGCATGTCCTTGCGGAAGCCATTCCGCGCGGCTGGGGTTTCATGGGGAATTGTCATTGTTGTTGTCTCACGAGGGCGACGCTGCGCGGCGTCACATGGGTGGTGCCCGGGTGGGAAATATTTATAGCCTAAAAGTCTACGGTAGACAATCAATCTATTTAAATGGATGATTCTTCCCGCCGGCTGACGTCCAGCCGTGCGTTTCCATGAACAAGGAGCGGCACTGTCATGACTATCAAACGCCTGCTGACCGACGCGCGCATGAGCGCCATCGTCAAGCACGAAGGCACGGTTTACCTGGCCGGCGAGGTGGCCAACGATCTGGAAGGGGGGATTGCGAGCCAGACCCGCGAGACGTTGCGCAATATCGAGAGCCTGTTGGCGCAAGCGGGCACGGACAAAACCCGGATTCTCTCGGCGACGATTTATCTACGGGATATCGACGCGGACTTTGCCGCGATGAACAGCGTCTGGGATGAGTGGCTGCCGCTGGGCAGCGCGCCGGCACGGGCGACGGTGCAAGCGACGCTGTGCGATCCGCGCATGCGGGTGGAAATCAGCGTGATTGCCGCGGCGAACGGCTGACCGGCGAGGGAGGGCGGCGTGCTGTCCACGGGGCAGCACGCAGAAACAGATTCAGGCGTGTGGCTACGCCAGGCCACGCTCGCCAACGGGAGCATCGCGCAGCGCCTTGACCCACTTGTAGACCGTTGCCCGGCCCATTGTCAGCACGTTGGCCACATAGTCGGCGGCACTGCGTCCTTCGAACGCGCCTTCGGCGAACAACGCCGCGATCAGCGCGCGTTTGTCTTTCATGCTCAGGGTATTCAGCGACAGTTGCCGTTCGGCCATCCACGCGTGCAGGAAGGTGTTGATGCGCTCCTGCCAGTCATCGCGGAACAGCGCTTCGGGCTGCGGAATCAGGCGACTGACCTGGAAGAACGCGTTCAGCGCTTCGCGGGCCTGGTCGAGCATCGAGAAATTGATATTGATGCACAGCAGCGCCTCGGGCTGATCCTGGTCATCGCGCAGCACGCTGGTGATGGAGCGGATCTTCTGGCCGTTCCAGTTGAGCTTTTCATAGGGGCCGAGGCTGGAAACCTGATCGAAGTCGCCGGGCAACTCGTCCAGCGCCGAGTCGTCACCCAGGGTGCGCTTGGAGAAGTTGTTGGCGATGTGCACCACGGTCTGGCTGTGCAGATCGTGGACGATGACTTCGGCATGGGGGAAGAGCAGGGTGGCGATGCAGTCGGCGATGGTCTTGTAGTTGTCCAGTTTCTTCATGGTTGACGGCAGCGTCCTTGGGGTTGGATCGGGCAGTGGCGGGCATGATAGCAGTTGGTGTGCCGTCGGGCTCGCCACCCCCCGGGGTTGGCCGGTCAGGCCGGGCGCTTATTCACCGTAGACATCGAAATCGAAATAGCGCGCGTTGATGGCCTGGTAGGTGCCATTGGCCCGCAGTTGCTCCAGGGCCTGGTTGAACTGCCCGGACAATGCCTCATCGCCCTTGCGCACGGCGATGCCGATGCCGTCGCCGAAGTATTTCGGGTCGGTAAGTTTCGGCCCGACGAAGGCGAACGTCTCGCCGATGGGCTTTTTCAGGAAGGTCTGGTCGAGGATCACATCGTCGGCCAGGGCGCCATCCAGGCGTCCGGCCTGCAGGTCGAGGTACACCTCATTCTGCGAACCGTAACGCACCACTTCGACGCCCTTGTCTTGCAGCTCAGCGCTGGCGAAACGGTCGTGGATGCTGGCGCGCTGTACGCCGATGCGCTTGCCTTGCAGTCCGGAAAGGTCATCGCCGACCACCGCGCCGCGCTTCATCACCAGCCGCGCGGCACTACGGTAGTAAGGGCGCGTGAAGTCCACGGCCTTGCGGCGGTCGTCGGTGATCGACAGCGAGGCGAGGATGGCGTCGACCTTGCGCACCTTGAGCGATGGAATCAGCCCGTCGTATTCCTGCTCGACCCATGTGCACTTCACCTGCATCTGCGCGCACAGCGCGTTGCCGATGTCGTAGTCGAAGCCGGCGAGTTCGCCGTCGCTCTGTTTATAGGCGAAGGGCGGGTATGCAGCCTCGATGCCGATCTTCAGGACCTTGTCCGCGGCCTGGGCGCCGGACAGGGAAAAGCCCAGCAGCAGGGTGCCGATCATCAATACGGGTTTCATGAACGCTATACCTCGGTGTTGTTGTAGTGAGGGGGAAAGCGGTGGTGCGTTGGCGGGGACCGTTCAGATCCCCATCAGCTTGCCGGTCTGGCGACCGGGCAACGGAGTGGTGCCGGCGAGCATGCCGATCTTCTGGCCGCTGCGTGCCAGCTTGATGTGATGACGTGCGACCAGAATGCCGTCGACGTCACTGGTCACGGCCTGGCGCGCCGCGCCGGGGGCGAGGTCCAGAGCGACGATCTCGGCGATGAGTTCGCCACGGGTTACGGGTTCGCCAATGCGTTTCTTCCAGGCGACGATGCCGGTACCCGGCGCTTTGAGGTGACTGACGCCTTCCAGCGGATAAACCTGGACCCGTTCGTGGCACAGCGGCTTGGCGGGCTCGCCGCTGATCAGGCCTTCGTGCAGCAGAAAATCGAGAATGCCCTGGGCGTCCTCGGCGGCGATATCGTCTTCCACATCGGCTTGGCCGCGCAGCTCCAGGGTGGCGGAAAAGCCCAGGTGAGCGGTGTCCACCAGCGCCCGGCGGTGCAGCGTCTTCCAGGCCTTGGCGTAAGCCTCGTCCAGCGGGAAACCACCGGCTTCGTCTTCGAGGAACACCGCCTCGACGCCCGTTGCCGCGGCAAGGTCAAGGGCGCGCTGGCGCTGATCGCGGTTGGCGTAGATGTGCAGGATGCTGGAGGTGTCGCAGTGCAGGTCGAGCAGGATGTCGTGGTTCAGCGCTTCCTGCAGCAGCCAGAACTTGTTGGCCTGTACAGCTTCAAGGGGTGGCGGCATGTCCATCGCGGCGGCGAAGAGCGTCTTGAACATGGCGACGTCATTTTTCTCGAGCGCACATTGGTCGATTGCCTGTTCGAGCGAGCCGGTGATGTCGGGGAAATTGCGATTGAAGTTCTCGCCGTTGGCGAGGTTGTAGCGCCCCGGCATCTGCCCGAACACCTGCTGGCCGAGGCCCACCGGGTTGGCGAAAGGCACGATGACGATCGTGCCGTCGAGACGGCCTTCGGCTTCCAGCGCTACCAGTCGCGACAACAAATGCTGAATCACCAGCAGGCCGGGGTGTTCGTCCGCATGCAGGCCGGCCTGGATATAGGCGCTGCGCCTGCCGCTGCCGAAGCGGTGTTTCAACAGACGGTGTTCGGTGCCAGGCGTGAGGGAGGGCAGGCGGATGGCTTCGCTGGTTGGCATGAAGATCAGCTCATGTGTGGAATATAAATCCACAGTAGACTTTTATAGTCTCTCGCACAAGCACTGCTTCAGTCTCCAGGCGCCTGAAAAAAAGATGAACCTCTTTCAGCGCCGCTTGCTCAGATCAGTGAGTGATACGCAGATCTGGAACTGACAAGAGGATTCAATGATGAACACACTGTTGCGTAGTGCAGGTTTCGCTCTGGCATTCACCCTGGCGGGCGCCGTGCATGCGGCCCAGGACGCCGATGATTTCGTCGAGGACGCCTCGGCCAAGGGCATCGCGGAAGTGGAGGCGGCGAGGCTGGCGGAAGAGAAGGGCACAGCCAGCGACGTGAAGACGTTCGCGGCGATGATGGTCAAGGACCACACCCAGGCCAACGACAAACTCAAGGCACTGGCAGCGAGCAAGAAACTCGAAGTCTCCAGCGATGCCGACCTCATCGACAAAGCCAAGGCGATGATCCTGGAACTGCGCGGAGCCAAGTCGTTTGACCAGGCCTACGCCAACAACCAGGTCAACGCCCACGAAGCGGCGGTCAAACTGTTTACCAACTACGCCAAGGACGGCAAGGATGCGGAGCTGCGCACCTATGCCGAGCAGACCTTGCCGACCCTGAAAACCCATCTGCAGAAAGCCCGGGAACTGGCGGCGGCCCATGGCGGCAGTTCGGTCGATCCGCATGCCACCACCCGTGACGCCACCGACCCGGTGGTCCCCGGCCCTAACGGCGTTCCGGTGACCCCGAAAGATCACGCTGAAACCAAGCCCTGAGTAACGGCCGAGCGGGGCGCCATTGCGATGGCCCCCGCAGGTTCTACGGGGCGCTGCAGAAAGGATCGGCGGGTTGCGGCAGCCCATCCGCACTGATCGGGTATAGCACCCGCCAGCCATCAGGCCCGAACGCCATCAGATAGCTCTGACAATTGCCAAACGGCACCGCCACATCCTGCTGGCGAAACGCGCGCATCCGCGCGGGTGTTGCTGCCTCATCGCCATAGAGAACCAGCCATGCCACGGCACGAATGAACTGGCCGTGACTGACCACCAGAATATCCTCGGCCTCATGCCGGGCCAGCCGGTCCAGCAGGACTTGGGCGCGGTCCAGCAACTGGCGGAAAGACTCCGCATCCTCACCATCCCGAAATGCCGCATCGCCTTGAGCCCAGTAGCCATCGGCCTGAGGTTTGCGCTGCGCCTGAGTGCTGCCATTGAAGCGGCGCGGGCTGAGGTAGGTGAACTCCTCGACGGGCCAGGTTGCAGTTGGCACATCCGGGAATCGCTGGATGATGGGCTGGGCGGTCAGGCGTGCACGGTCGAAGGGCGAGTAGACGATCAGTTCTGGCGCGGAGTCGAGCGAAGCAGCGAGCGCGGCAGCCTGTTGGTGGCCTTTTTCGGTCAGCGGGATAGTGTCTGGATCCGTGGTGACGAGGCCGGCGTTGGCGGCGCTTTCGGCGTGGCGAATCAGGCGGACGTGTTTGCTGTTAAGGATGGCGCTCATGTTTCCGGGGCTCTAATTGTCTTCTGGGCCAGTGCTTCGCGAGCAAGCTCGCTCCTACAGGGCCGGGGTGAAGTTCAAGTCACTGTAGGAGCGAGCTTGCTCGCGAAGCCCTGCCCAAGTTCATCGTAGGAGGAACTTCATAGTTCAAGTATCAGGTTTCCTTCCATTGTTCATGGTTCTCACCGGTAGCGGTGCCCGGCGGGCGCATGATTATATTTCCCCAGGCGCCAATAAACGCGAAACCAACAAAACCTCCAAGGCTGCCTCACTGTTTCCCCCTATTTCTTGAATGCTGCCCCAACCAATAAACGTTTGATAAAAAACAGGTGCTGCTATGAATGGCAAAGTTCTGCTGGCTCTCGTTTGCGGTGGATTTCTCTCGGGCAATGGATTTGCTGCAGATTCGGTAACCGTTATTTCCTACGGTGGGGCGAGCAAGGAGGCTCAGGTCGGGGCCTTTTACAAGCCCTTCGAGCGTCACTCCAGAAAGAAGGTGGTGGCCGGCGAGTGGAACGGTGAAATGGCCAAGCTCAAAGCCATGGTCAGCACCAACAGTACGTCCTGGGATGTGCTGGATGTCGAGGATACGGACCTGGCTCGTGGTTGTGAGGAAGGCTTGTTCGAGAAGTTGGACCATGACCGCCTCGGCATCAAGGACCCGCTGGTCGAGGGCACTCGCAGCGAATGCGGGCTAGGGATCTTCGTCTGGTCGAATGTGCTGGCGTACAACGCCGACAAACTCAAGGAAGCGCCACAGGGCTGGAGCGATTTCTGGGACCTCAAGAAGTTTCCGGGCAAATGCAGCCTGCGCAAGTCAGCGCGGGGCTCGCTTGAGTTCGCGCTGATGGCCGATGGCGTTCCGCCTGCCGAGGTGTACACGCTGCTCGCCACACCGGCGGGCGTCGACCGGGCCTTTGCCAAGCTGGACCAGATCAAGTCCAGCATCCAGTGGTGGGAAGCGGGCGCCCAGCCGCCGCAATACCTGATGGCCGGTGATGTGGTGATGAGTTCGGCGTACAACGGTCGCATTCATGCCGCCAAGACCAGCGGCGCGAATTTGCAGGTGGTCTGGTCCGGCAACCTCTATCAGTTCGATGATTGGGCCATTCCCAAAGGCACGCCGAACCTGGATGCGGCCTACGACTTCATCGCCTTCTCCATGCGCCCCGAGCAGCAAAAACTCTACACCGAGAAAATGGCCTACGGCCCGTCCAACACGGCGGCTGCGGCATTGCTCAGCAAGGATCTGGAGGCAGACCTGCCGACCAATCCGGCCAATATGAAGAACGCCCTGCAAATGGATGTGAATTTCTGGCTGGATCATGGCGAAGCGCTGGAGGAGCGCTTCATGGCCTGGTCCAGTCGCTGAAACCACGCAGGTTTTCCCTCGGCCGAAAGGCCCGTCGATGGCGCCTTTCGGGGCGCCATCGGCGTTTTTGGCCAGGCGATACACTCCTTCTTGAAGTAGGTAGTTAGACAGGGTTATTCGTTGCTGGCAGTCGTAGAGCGATGCCGGGCTGGCGCCCTAAAGTACCGGCCTATCGACGCGACCGTGCTGATGACCGAGAAGGCTTCGCCCCATGACAAAGAACAATTCCATCCCCCTTGACCTCAATGTCCTGCTCAACCTGCGCCAGAAGCTGGAGGCGGAAACGACGGCGGAAATTCGCTTCGATGCCGCGACACGCGCTGTGTACGCGTCCGAAGCCTCCAACTACCGGCAATTACCCATCGGCGTGGTGATTCCGCGAACCCTTCAGGACATCGTCACCACGGTCGCCCTTTGCAAGAGCGCGGGGCTGCCGTTGCTGCCTCGTGGCGCGGGCACCTCCATGTGCGGGCAAGCGGTGAACGCGGCCGTGGTGATCGATGCTTCGAAGTACCTGCACGGGATAGCCTTCATCGACGCCGAACGGCGACTTGCGCGGGTGCAGCCGGGCGTTATCTGCGACCAGCTCAAGGATGAGGCGGCGAAAGTCGGGCTGACCTTCGGTCCCGATCCCGCAACCCATAGCCGTTGCACCCTGGGCGGCATGATCGGCAACAACTCCTGCGGCGCGCACTCGGTGATGGCGGGCAAGACGGTCGAGAATATCGAGCGTCTGGAGGTGCTGACCTATGACGGCGAGCGCTTCTGGGTCGGTCCCACGGATGACGACACTTTCCGTGAACACCTCCAGGCGGGCGGGCAACGCGCGGCAATCGTCCAGGGTCTCAAGGACCTGGTGGACCGCTACGAAGACGAGATTCGCCAAGGCTTCCCGAAACTCAAGCGCCGTGTCTCGGGTTACAACCTGGATCAGCTCCTGCCGGAAAATGGCTTCAATATCGCCCGGGCCCTGGTGGGCGTGGAGGGCACCTGCGTCACCGTCCTGCAGGCGGAAACCTTGCTGGTGAAGAACCCGACGCACCGTGTCCTGGTGGTGCTCGGTTACGCGGAAATCTACGAAGCTGCGGATTCGGTCCCGCAATTGCTCCCCCTGAACCCAATCGCGATGGAAGGGCTCGATGACGGCATCATCGGCGGCCTGAAAGAACGCGGCATGAAGCTCGCCGATATCGCCGAACTGCCCGCCGGCAACGCCTGGCTGATGATCGAGTTTGGCGCCTTGTCCAGCGAAGAGGCCACCGCGCTGGCCCGTCGGGCGGTGGGCATCGCGCCGCTATTGCCCGGCCAGCCCAGCGCTCGACTGGTGACGGACAAGGGGCTGATGAACCGGATCTGGACCATTCGCGAAACCGGGGCCTCCGCGACTTCCCTGGGACTGGACCCCAACGCACCGGACCCGGTGGTCGGCTGGGAAGACGCGGCCGTCGAGCCGGAGCATCTGGGTAAATACCTGCGGGAATTCAGGGCGCTGGTCGGGCGGTACGGTTACAAGACCAACCTGTACGGCCACTTCGGCGACGGCTGTATTCATTCGCGGATTACCTTCGACCTCAAATCCGCCAGCGGCGTGCAGGACTGGCGTGCCTTCCTTGATGAAGCGGCACGGCTGGTGGTGCGTTACGGCGGCTCGTTGTCCGGCGAACATGGTGATGGTCAGGCCAAGGGTGAGTACCTGCACATCATGTACCCGCCGGCGATCATGCAGGCCTTCGCCGAATTCAAGGCCCTGTGGGATCCGCTCAACCGGATGAACCCGGGCAAGCTCATTCATGCAATGCCGGTTGATGCCAACCTGCGCATGGGCCCTGACTACAGCCGCCGCGAGGTCGAAAGCCAGTTCACCTACGATGCGCGACTGGGGAACAAGGGGCTGGCCCGCGAGTCGGAGCGTTGCATTGGCATGGGCAAATGCCGCTCGCTGGACGGTGGCACCATGTGCCCGAGTTTCCGCGCGACCCGCGAAGAGAAGTATTCCACCCGAGGCCGCGCCCGGTTGTTCTTCGAATTGCTCAAGGGCGAGGTGATCGAGGACGGCTGGCAGAGCGAGGAGGTCAAGGACTCCCTCGATCTGTGCCTGAGCTGCAAGGGCTGCAAGACGGATTGCCCGACCAATGTGAACATCGCCCGCTACAAGACCGAGTTCCTCAACCGTTACTACGCGGATAAACGCCGCCCGGTCATGGATGCAATGATCGGCCGCATCGGCGAGTGGCTGCCCCATGCCACCAGGTTGTCTCCGGTGCTGAACTACGCCATGGGCAATCCGCTGGTGCGCACGGCGGGCGCCTGGTTCGGGCTGGCAAGGGATGCGAAATTCCCGAAGATCGCGCCGCAAAGCTTCCGCTCCGGCGTAACAGCACAACGCATTCTGAAGAGCGACGGCAGCCGCCGTGGCACCGACGTGCTGCTGTGGGTGGACAGCTTCAATAACGGTTTCACCCCCAGCGTGCTGGAAGCCGGCGTGCAGGTATTGGAGCGACTTGGCTTCAGCGTGAAGCTGATGAAGCGCCACGTTTGCTGCGGCCGCCCTTATTACGACGTGGGCATGATCGATCAGGCCAAGGCCAATCTCGCGCAGATCCTCGACCAGTTGGCGCCGGTACTGGAAGAGAACATGCCGGTGCTTGTGCTCGAACCGAGTTGCCTGTCGGTGTTCCGGGACGAAATGCCGGGGCTGTTCCCGGACGATGTGCGGGCGCAGAAGCTGGAAAAGTCGATCATGACCCTCAGCGAGTTCATCCGCAGCCGCGCCCTGGAACTGCCGGCGATCGACGCGGACGTGCGGATCCACGGGCACTGCCATCAGAAATCCTGCGGCGGAATGGGTGCCGAACAAGGGGTGCTGGAGAAGCTCGGCGGCAAGGGGCAGGTGATTCAGGCCGGCTGCTGCGGTGTCGCGGGCGCCTACGCCTATCATTCCAAAACGGCCCCGATTGCCAAAGTGATTGGCGAACAGGAGTTCAAGCCGCATCTCGAGCGGATTCCCGAGGAAACCCCGGTGGTGGCCGACGGATTCAGTTGCCGGGGACAGATTCGTAATGTCAGTGGCCGCGAAGCGATGCATCTGGCCGAATATCTGGCAAAGGTTCTTGCCTAGCGTTTCATGACAGGGCATATGGCTGCTATGGTCGCTCCACGACAGGCCGCCTTCTGCTGCGCTTTCGATACACCTTCAGGAAAGCTGGACAATGAAGCTCGACGTCGCGATTGAACATACGGTGCTGCGCGAAGCCACGGTGGTTGCCGGGGCAGGGGCGATGGACCGGGAAATCACCTGGGTGCATATCGTCGATCACCCGGAAATCACCAACTGGCTCAAACCCGGTGAGCTGCTGCTGACCACCGGTTACAACTGGCCGGAGGCGGATGAAGACTCCCGCGACATGGTGCGCCGCCTCAGCGAGATCGGTCTGGCCGGCGTGGTGCTGGCGGTTCCGCACTTTCGCGAGCACTTCACCCAGGCGGCCATCGACGAGGCCAACCGTTGCAACCTGCCGTTGCTGGAACTGCCCTGGGAGATCCAGTTCAGCGAGATCATGCACGACGTGCTGGCCCGCATCATCAATATCCAGGCGGAAACCATCCGCCGCTCGGACCTGATCCATCGCACGCTGACCGAAGCTGCGCTGGAGATGAACAACCTCGAAGGTCTCGCCAGGGCGCTGCATGCTGCCCTGGACAAGACGGCCACGGTGGTTTCCGTCGATGGCACGCTGCTCGGCAGTTCCGACCCGCAGGCCCGCGAGGACTACGAGCGCGAAGTGATTCGCGACCTTACCGCGCACAGCAGTCTTGCCGAGTTGTTCAAGGACAACGCCCCGGTGGTCTTGCCGGGCGGTTCACGGCTGGGTGCTTCACGACTGGGCGGCGCGATCAAGCTGCGCGGCGAGATTGCCGCCGTGGTGTGGCTGGAGGGTGAAACCGATCAATTCGGCGAACTCGACACCCGGGCCCTGGAGCATTCGGTGGTCATCGCCGCCTTGCACCTGGCTTACCAGCGGCAGTTGTCCGATCAGGAAACCCGCCTCGGTCATGCCTTCGTCGCCGGTCTGCTGGAAGGCAAGTTTTCCGCGACGCCCAGCGCCATCGAGCGCGCCCGGGCTTCCGGCTGGAGCGAGAGTCGCAGTTACCGGGTCTGTCTGGTGCTGGTCAACGAGCCCATTCCGCTGTCCATCGAGGGTTTCAATCGCCGCGCGAAACTGGCTGACCGAATCGCCTCGGCGATGCAGACATTCAGTGTCGCGCCGCTGATTTCGGTGTCCCTGAACCAGATCAGCTTCCTGCTGCCTGCCGAAGTCGCTCCCGAGTCGGTCTGGAAAACCATCCGCACCGAGGGCAGTGCGCTGGCAGTGAGTCGGGTTCATCGCGGCGTGGATGGAATGGCGCTGGGCTCCGAGGATGTTGCGGCGCTGCTTCCGTTGTTGCGGCCGGGGAAACTCCATGACTTCGATGAAGTGCTTTTCCCCCGGGCCCTGATGGGCGACGCCGATGCCCGGCGGTTGTTGCTGGAGCGGATGATTGTGCCGCTGGAACACCCCAAGCGTGGCAACTCGCTCACCGATACGGCGTTGTGCCTGGCGCGCGAGGGCTTTCAGTTGCTCAACACGGCGAAGGCGCTGGATATTCATATCAGCACCTTGCGCTATCGGGTCGAGCGCATTGAAAGCCTTCTCGGGATTTCCCTGGATAACCCGGAAGATCGTTTCAAGCTGCAAGTCGCGGCGCAGATGCACAGGTTGGTCTGCGAGGAGTTCTGAACCGTTCCGCCCTTGAGAAACGTCGCGCCCAGAAGGCCCGCCTGGTAGTAACCGGCGGGCTTTTTCACGTTCCCTGTTCGGGGTTGTCGTTCCTGTTTTGGGTGTGAAACACCCGGCTTATCCTCCTGCGCCGAGTACGTATCTGCATCAGGGCGGTCTGAATAGCATGTGCTCACTGACACACAAAGGTGAACGCCATGTCCTCTCAACAAAAACCGCCAGTCTCCGCCCGTGCACAGCATGTCTCCAACGGCATTGCTGTTGCTCACCCGATTACCGTAAGCCGCGCTGCCGGCGCCTACCTCTGGGACGACCAGGGCAAGAAGTACCTGGACTTCGTCGGTGGCATCGGCGTGCTCAACGTCGGCCACAACCACCCGCGCGTTGTCGAAGCCGTGCGCAAGCAACTGGAAACGTTCTCCCATATCTGTTTCCAGGTGGCCGCCTATGACCAATACATCGAGTTGGCTGCCCAACTGAACAAGCTGGTGGGTGGAGAAGAACACTACAAGTCGGTGTTCCTGACCACCGGCGCCGAAGCGGTGGAGAACGCCATCAAGATCGCCCGGGCCCACACCAACCGTCCTGGCGTGATCGCCTTCCGCGGCGGCTTCCACGGTCGCACGCTGATGGGTATGACCCTGACGGGCATGAGCCAGCCATACCGGCAGAATTTCGGCCCGCTGGCGCCGGACATCTATCACACTCCGTACCCGAACGAGTACCGCGGCGTAACCACCGAAAAAGCCCTGGCGGCCTTGCAGGAAGTGTTCGATACCCAGATTGCCGCTGACCGCGTCGCCGCGATCATCATCGAGCCGGTACAAGGCGATGGCGGCTTCCTCGCCGCGCCTGTCGAATTCATGCAAGCCCTGCGCAAGAAGACCGAGGAGCTGGGCATCGTGCTGATCTGCGATGAAATCCAGACCGGCTTCGGTCGCACCGGCAAGCTGTTCGGCTTCCAGCACTCGGGCATTCAGCCCGACCTGATCACCGTCGCCAAGAGCCTGGCCGGCGGTCTGCCTATCTCCGGCGTGGTCGGCCGCGCCGAAATCATGGACGCGCCGCTCCCTGGCGGTTTGGGTGGCACCTATGGCGGCAACCCGCTCGGCTGCGCTGCGGCACTGGAAGTCATCAGCATCTTCGAATCGGAAAACCTGGTGGAGCGCAGCCGCGTGATCGGCGAGCGGCTGATGACCGGCTTCAAGGCACTGGAAGGTCGCTTCAGCAGCATCGGTCATGTCCGCGCAATCGGCGCCATGGCGGCGGTCGAGTTCGTCACCGATCGCGACAGCAAAGAACCGAATGCGGCCCTGGCGCAGCGGGTTATCGACGCGGCGCGGGAGGAGGGCTTGCTGGTGATCAAGTGCGGCGTGTACCGCAACGTCGTGCGCTTCCTCTGTCCGCTGGTGATCTCCGAACAGGATGTCGCCGAGGCGCTGGTCATGTTCGAGCGCGCCCTGGTCGCCGTTAACGCCTGATTTCGCGCTCGATCTGTCCTTTTCCAAGTTTTTTGATGGAGTACCTTCAGTGACTACCACTGCAGATGATGTAAAGGCGTGGACGCTGGCTTCGCTCCCCGCCGGTAGCGCCGACAACCAGTCTTACCTGGTGATCAATCCGGCGACCCAACAGGCCTGTGCCAGCGTGCCGGATTGCAGCGCCGCCGATGCGAAAAAGCTGGCCGATGCCTCGGTCGCAGCGTTTGACACCTGGAAGCACACCAGCGCGTTTCACCGCAGCCAGTTGCTACGCAAGTGGTTCGACCGGATCGTTTCCGGCGCCAATGAAATTGCCCAGGCGATTTCCAGCGAAATGGGCAAGCCCATCAAGGAAGCCGTGGGGGAGGTGATGTACGCCGCCGGTTTTGCCGAGTGGTATGCCGAGGAAGCCAAGCGGCTGTACGGCGAGACCTTTGCCAGCCAGCACGAGAACAAGCGCCTGTATGCAACCCGCCAGCCGGTCGGCCCGGTTTACGCGGTAACGCCGTGGAACTTCCCGGCAGCGATGATTACCCGCAAGGTCGCGCCGGCACTGGCCGCCGGTTGCACGGTGATCGTCAAACCTGCAGAGCAATCGCCGCTCACCGCGCTGCTGCTGGAGCAGTACTGGCGCGAAGTGGGTGGCCCGGAAGGCACCTTCCAGGTCATCACCTCCAATAACCCGGCCGAGATTTCCGGGGTGTTCTTCCAGGACCGACGCATCCGCAAGCTGACGTTCACTGGCAGTACCGAGGTCGGCGTGTTGCTGTATCGCCAGTCGGCGGAAACCATGAAGCGGGTATCGCTGGAACTGGGCGGACACGCGCCATTCATTGTGTTTGCTGACGCTGATATCGAGCGGGCCGCGGAAGAGATCATGGCCTGCAAGTTCCGCAACGCAGGGCAAACCTGCGTGTGTACCAACCGCATCTATGTGCACAGGTCGATCAGTGCCCGTTTGATCGATGCGCTGGCGACCCGTATCTCGGCACTGCGGGTCGGTGATCCCGCCGATGAGGGCACCCAGATCGGTCCGCTGGTCGATGAGCAGGGGCTGAACAAGGTCCGCGAGCACGTCGAGGATGCGGTGGGTCGTGGCGCCCGTGTGGTGGTCGGCGGTCAAGCGCTGGGCGGCCTGTATTTCCAGCCCACCTTGCTGTGCGACGTGGCGCCAGGCATGCGCATTCTTGAAGAAGAGACCTTCGGGCCGGTGGCTCCGATTCTCGAGTTCGACACCACCGATGAGGTGGTGGCCGCAGCGAACGATACGCCGTATGGCCTGGCGGCCTACCTGTGGACGCGGGACCTGGATACCGCCCACCGTGTTTCCGAGCGCCTGGACTACGGCATCGTCGGCATCAACGACGGCGCTCCTTCGACCGCGCAAGCGCCGTTTGGCGGCGTGAAGATGAGTGGGCTTGGGCGTGAAGGCGGGGTCTGGGGGATTCAAGAGTACCTGGACACCAAGTTCGTCTCCGTGGCCCTGGCACCTCGCTGATTCCGTGATGCCCGTGCGAGGCTGGCGCTTGCGAAGATGCCGGCCTCGCACGCCCTTTACTAAAAAAACAAAAAGGTAAACGTAGATGGACGCGAGTGTAGCTGTCGCCAAGTCGCAGCATGAAAGCCATCTGAAGGCGGGACTGAAGTCCCGGCATCTGACCATGATGTCCATTGCCGGTGTGATCGGCGGCTCATTGTTCGTTGGCTCCGGAAGCGTGATTCACAGTGCAGGTCCGGCTGCCGTTCTGGCTTTCCTCACGGGTGGCATTCTCATGATGTTGATCATGCGGATGCTCGGCGAAATGGCCACGGCCTCGCCGGACACAGGTTCCTTTTCCACGTACGCCGATCGGGCGATCGGTCGTTGGGCGGGTTTCACCATCGGTTGGTTGTATTGGGGCTACTGGGTCGCGCTCATGGCCTGGGAAGCCTATGTCGCCGGCAAGATTCTCAACGGCTGGTTTCCGTCAGTCAGTGTCAACGTCTTCGTCCTGGCAACCACGTTGCTGCTGATCAGCATCAACTTCTTCAACGTGAAGAACTACGGTGAATTCGAGTTCTGGTTCGCGCTGATCAAGGTGGTCGCCATCGTGTGCTTCCTGCTGGTGGGTTGCCTGGCCGTGCTGAACATCTGGACGGTCGGCGAAGTCAGCGGCATCAGCAATCTTACCGCCCATGGATTCATCCCAAACGGTTTCGAACCGGTGGTGGGAGCGATGCTCGGGGTGATGTTCGCGTTCCTTGGCGCGGAAATCGCCACGATTGCCGCGTCGGAATCGAACAACCCTTCCCAGCAGATCATCAAGACCACCAAGTCGGTGGTGTGGCGTGTCGGCATGTTCTATGTCGGTTCGATTTTCCTGATCGTCTGCCTGGTGCCGTGGAATGACCCGATGCTCGGTCAATCCGGCTACGGCTCCTACCGTCGTACCCTGGAACTGCTGGGCGTACCGGGCGCCGAGTGGTTGATGAACTTCGTCGTGCTCACCTCGGTCAGCAGTTGCCTGATCTCGGCGCATTACACCGCTTCGCGGATGCTGTTCTCGCTGGCCAGCCGTGGCGATGCGCCGGCGTTCTTCAAGCTGACCAAAGCCGGCACCGGCGTGCCGATGTACGCGATCATCGGCTCCTGTCTGGTGGCGGTGGTGATGGCGCTAATCAACTTCAGTGACGAACTGCGCCCACGGGATGTGCTGGACACCCTGATGAACATGACCGGCACCATCGCGCTGCTGGTTTACCTGGTCATCGCCTGTTCGCAACTGAAGATGCGCCGCAAGCTGGAAGCGAGCGGCAAGGACATTCCGCTGAAGATGTGGCTGTTTCCGTGGCTGACCTGGGCGGTGATCGTGTTCATCGTGAGCTGCCTGAGCGCCATGTGCTTCATGCCTGACTACCAGGTGCTGGTGATTTCCACTGGCGGCGCAGGGTTGTGCCTGGCGCTACTGGGCATGCTGCATCAGGCGCGCTGTTCCAGACGCGCCCGTCACCGCTGATCAGACCGCGGCCGGCCCAGTGAGGGACGGCCGCGGTGCATTTCACCGCTCAAAAACGTCAAAAAACATGAGCGGATCAAGAGCCTGGCGTTATCCCAAAGTAGCGGTTTGCACCTGGCGTTTGCGCCATTGGGAGAATGGGGGCAGGGCGCCGGGCCTGTAACACTGGCGCTGGCCAAACAGCCCCAAAGGAGCGAACGACCATGGCAACGAGTTCCCTGCACGCACTACGTCAGATCACCCTTAATGCCACGCCCGACGAGGTCTGGCAGCGCATTGGCAATTTCAACGGCTTGCACCTCTGGCACCCGGCGGTCAGCGCCAGCCAGTTGCTCGCAGGCAACAACAACCAGGTGGGCGCCGAACGGCTGCTGACCCTGGGCAACGGCGCAACCATTCACGAGCGGCTGCTGGAGCACGTCGATAGCCAGCGCCTGTATCGCTACGGCATCATCGAATCACCCTTGCCGGCGCGGGATTACCAATCGTTGTTGCGCGTCGAGCCCGCAGCGGCCGGCCAGGCGCTGGTGACCTGGCAAGCGGAGTTCGTAGCGGACGGCGCGTCCGATGAAGAGGCGTTGGCCGTGATTGAAGGCATCTACGCTGACGGCCTCGATCAGTTGCGGCAGTTGTTTGCATCCTGATTGAGCGTTGTTGACGCGCTGATCAGGGGAGGGCAGGCAACCACCAGACGGTTGCGCCCACCTTCCTTGGCCGCATACAGCGCCCGGTCGGCGGCATCGACCAAGGCCTGCTGCGGTTCCAGGGTGGGCCCCGACGCGCAGGCCAGACCTATGCTCACGGTAACGTGGCCGAATGGGCTTTCTGCATGAAGGATATCCAGTCGGTTAAGCGCCTCCAGCACCAGCTTCGCGACCACTGTCGCGCCTTCGGCATCGGTGTTGGGCAGGATGATTGCCATTTCCTCGCCACCGTAGCGCGCCACCAGATCTGGCGGCCGGCGGATGCAACCGGCCAGGGCGCCGGCCACCTCGCGCAGGCAGGCATCGCCCGCCGGATGGCCGTAGCGGTCGTTGTAGCGCTTGAAGAAATCGATATCGAGCATGAGCAGCGCCAGGGGCGTCGCATCCCGTTGCGCGCGGCGGATTTCCATGGCCAGGGTCTGGTCGAAGCAGCGTCGATTGGCCAGGCCGGTCAAGGCGTCGTCCATGGCCAGGCGTTCGAGTTGCTTGTTGCTGTCGAGCAACTGCTGTTGTGCCACCCGCAAATCGCCTTCCACCGTGATCCGCCGGCGGATATCACGGATCAGCAACCAGCCGATGACACCGATGACCACCAGCAGGCCGGATACCACCAGCAACGACAGCATCGCCTCGAGGCGCCAGGCGGCCAGAGCTTCATTTTTGCCGAGGGCGACCGTGGTCACCAGCGGCAAGCGGTCGCTCTTGCGAAACGCATAAAGCCGCTCGACACCGTCCAGGCTGGACGTGAACGACGCGGTGCCCACCGTCTTGTCGACCAGGTACTTGGCGTAGATCGGCGAGTTGGAAAAGTTGCGGCCCATGTCCTGTTCGCGGAACGGGTAACGCACCAGCAGCGTGCCGTCGGTATTGGTCAGGCCGATCGCGCCGTCCTGGCCAAGGTCAAGCGTGCCGAACAGGCGCAGGAAGTTCTCGATGCCCAGGGTGACCGCCACGACGCCAGCGAAACTGCCGTCCGCATAATTGAAGCGGCGGCTGATGGTGATCACCCATTCCTGGTTGGCGCGGCTGCGGATCGGCGGGCCAATGAAGGGTTCGCGTGACGGGTCGTCGCGGTGATGGATGAAATAGGCGCGGTCGCTGCTGTTGGCGCCGGCGGGAGTCGGTCGGTTGGACGCCATCAGCCAGCGACCCTGTCGGTCATACACGGTGATGCCGCTCAACTGCGGCATCAATGGTTGCTGGCGGGCGACCAACTGACTCAACCGGGCGATCTGCGCGGGACCGCTGCCTTCGGTTTCCAGGCGCTCGACCAGGCCGAGCAAGAGCAGCGAGCTTTGCCGCACAATCCCTTCGGAATAGGTAGCCAGCGCCTGGGTCAGGTTCAAACCGTGGACATCGATTTCTGCCAGCGCTCGCTCGCGAGAGGCCATGACCTTCCACAGCGTCAACGAAGCCAGCGAACAACCGATAAGCAAAAGCAGAAGGACAACGAGCTGGATGTCACGCTTCACGTCAGTACCTGATGGAGAGTCCGGATTCCGGTGCTGGCAGTCGTGGCGACCGCAGCGAAAGGCACATTCCTGGCCTGGGGCAAGAATACAGGCTGTTCCGATGGAGCAGTAGGGGTGGAGAGGCGGGTGGGGCGCTCTGGATAGGGGCCTTCAGGTGCCAAGGTATTTGTGATAGGTCAAGAAGACGCCTTCCCGCTGATAACCGAGAGACTCGTAGAGCGCCTGCGCGGCCTTGTTCGAGGTGGCGGTGTCCAGACTGATGCGATCGGCGCCTTCGGCAGTCAGCAGGGTGGTGAGGTGGTTCATCAATTGGCGGGCATGACCGGACTTTCTTGCCTGCGGTGCGACGAACAGGTCGTAGAGCCAGTAGAAGCGTTTCATCGCCAGGGAGCAAAGCGCCGGATAGAGCTGGGCGAAGGCGACGGCCTGGGCGTCGTCATCGAAGACCAGGAAGATTCGCGAGCGGTTGTTCTCCAGATTGGTCCGGAGGAAATCTCGTGACTTATCCAGATCGTCCTGCAACTCGTAGAAGATCCGGTATTGATTGAACAAGACAGCAGCATCGTTCAATTGCTCAAGCGTACATTCGATGATGTGCATGTGCGGTCCCTTATCAGATGTTCAGAGCCTTCCACTGCTGGATCAACCCGGCCTGATGGTCGTGTTGCCGTTGCAGGGTGACGTCCAGTTCGACATTGATCTGTTCAAGCATTCTGGCGCGATTGACCCCGAACACATCGGCTTTGTCCACCAGGTAAACCGCCAAGGTCGAGGTGACCGCTGTAACCGTACCCACGATGACTGCCGTGGCGAGGTCAGCGAAAGGCGCAATGAAGGGGACGACCATCAGGTATTTGCTGACAGCTTCCTCCAGCACCACACCACCGACGATGATGGCGCCACCGACGAGGACCTTCGACGCTTCGTGCAGGCCTTCGTCGAGCGACATGCCTTCGGGACGAACAAGCAGGGTCTTGCACGCCTTGACCAGCGAACCCGCGCCCTCGCGGATCATTCGAATCGTGCGCTTGGCGGTGGTCAGAAACGCATTGACCAGAACCGTCACAAGGTTCGCCAGAAAGCCGCTGACGAATCCCCCAGCCGCAGCGGCCAATACGCCTTTCCATTGCCTGGCAACGCGAACGCCGACTCGCTTGAGGCGGTGCTTGAGTTCAGTGCCAATGGTGGATTCCTGAGCAGAGCCGTTGCGGTACCAATCTTTCAGCTCATCGAAGATACCCGCGAACAGCTCGACCAGGATAGCGCCCATGGCCGCCTGGAACGCCATACGCCCTCCGGCCAATGCGCTGGTGCGCAGGCAGTCCTGACGGAACTTCGGGCTGCGATAGTAAGCATCGTTGACGGTCTTTTCGTACTCGGCCCGAGCTTGGCGGTCAGCCTCGAGCAGCAGCTCGGGATTGGCGGCGATTTTCTCCTGTTCCTCCAGCTTGGCCAGTTTTTGCCTGGCCTTCTGGCTCATCGGTTCACCCGATGCCTCCTGTTCGCGGAGCGTTTTCAGCGACTTCGCCCGGTCCGACTTGGTTTCTTCGAGCCATGCGACGTATTCGGTAGCGGTTTTCTTGCCCATCGCCGAGTTGGTCGTGATCGAAGTCGGTTTGAGGTTGGAGTCCTTGTTCGCTGCGGTTGCGCCATCCACACCGGCCAGTTTGCGGCCACGGTCATTGTGTATCTCCTCCGCAGCGATAACGTGATCCATGCTGTGGCTGTCGCTGCGGCGCGAACTCATGGTTTCGTCGGTGTAAGCGTCCTTCAGGTTGCCTTTGACGCGCTCATCGGTGCTGTCCTGGCTGGCCTTCATGTACGCCTTGTTCTTTTGGTGATAACTGGCCTTTGCCGCCTCCGTATATGGGTCGTCCTTGGTACAAACCTGCTCCGCAGCATCGGTCGCATACACACCTTTACGGGCGTTATGGATGGTGTCGACGGTTCCTCCGGCCTTGTCATAGGCACTGAGCATTTTCCCGACGCCAAACGGTCCGGCGATGGACTGCAGCGAAGTTTGACGCATCTCCGCGAAAAGACGCTCGACCCGTTGGGAGTCGAAGGCGTCGATCAATCCGGCGAGCCGTGCATCGACGAGTACGTCCGGTACCTCGGCCTTGACCGGCAACACCGGAGGCAGGATCGCCATGCTTTCCAGGTAACCCAGATCAGCGGAGGCCGCATCCAGGCGCAAAGCATCTGCGGAGGAGGGCATGGCCACCAGGAGCGGGCGCTCGCTATTGCTGTTTCGCAGCGCCTGACGCCTGGCGAATCGTTGAATACTGTCGCTCATTACCCTGTCCTCAGGCGGCGGATCGCAAGTAATACCACTCGGAGGCGAACGAAGCCGATCCGTGGAACGGCTCCCCCGACTTCAATGTCGCTACCAGATGAACAAGCTCGTCGAAATGTGCCCAGCCCTGGCTGGTCGCGTACTTGGCAGCCAGCGCATAGGCGGTCTTGACGTCAGTCGGAGTGGCGAAGGCGTGCTCGACTTTTGTCCGGATATAGTCAGGCAGCTCCGATCTGGAAACCCCCATGACGTACTCTTCGATATCGAGGCGGTCTTGCGAAGTGATCGGACCCAGGCTTGCAGCACAGGCAGCGCCCACCGTCACCAATGCCAGTACCAGTCGATGCAGTTTCTGGTTTTCAGCCAACTGGGCGAGCATCTCGGCGGTGGCGGCGCTGGACTGCTTGAATGCCTCCTCCTGACGCGCCTTTTCTCGCGCTTCACCTTCGCGCTTGCCGGCGTCTTTCGCCTTTTGAACGTTGCCGCGGTTGACGTAGCGCATAACCGAAGCGGTAGCGGCCGATGCCGCAACCGCTGTACCGATCAGCCAGATAACTCTTCCAGCGACTTGCGCGACCATGCCTGGATCCAATAGCGAATAGAGACCGCTATCTCAGCAAAAATGATGCTTAAAAGCCACTACTGTTGTTTGTCGGAGAGGATGCTGCGGAAAAGGGGATTGGCGATTACCGCGCTCCGGGGGGGGCAGTTGCGGGGTTCCGGAGGTGGTTACTGGTTCAGTGTGGGTGTAGCGGGCCGGGATGGAGTTAGGCTGCCTTGAGACGAAGGTCAGGCAAGGCGAAAACAGCCGACGAACGCCCGGGGTCGCGCTCGACGTTCACGGGTTGTAAATGAGCACTCCGAGGCTGTTTTCAACGCAGTATCACCGAGTATCAAGGCTTTTCATACAGAGCCTAGTGGAAACTTGAGCGTGAAGGGGGCTCGATTCGGGCGAGGCTTAATATAACTAAACTAAATGACTATTTAGCATAGTTATTCCTTTAATCCATATGATAAAGGCAGGGTAGCAGCGTTCAATCCTCTATGCTACGTGCCTGTGAGCTGTTGCTACTAGCAACAGTCTTTGACTGCGACTATTTATATGGCGCCATACGATGGATAACGAACCACTGCCAAACAGGAGGGTTATAGAGGAGGGTCGAACCTGCTTAAAGGCAGCTGAAATCCTCAGAAAGCTTGCCTTCAACGGTAACATCGCACTTGCTTGGCCCGCGGCTACGAAGGCTGGATCGTATTCATCTGTCGGGCTGTTAGGATCAAACTTCACATGGAATGCTTTCAAAAAAAGCTCCAGCGCCAAGCCAGCCTTCGATCCAGAGGGCTACTTGCTGCTGTCCAAGGCTGCAAGAAGGCACGGCCATGACTTGCTCGCACTGTACCAAGCAATTCCAGGTGACCTCAGCGATCGCCTGCGAGAGATCTCGGAGCGTTTGAAACCTGGCTTTCCGCTCGAAGCTTCCATCAAGGATTGTTCGCAGTTGTTCGTGGGCACGCGCTACACGTACGAAGCCAAGTCGTTGTCGTCGTTCTACAGCGAGGTGTTTGAACTGGGGCCGCACCTGGACCAGGTGCTGGAGGAAATGATTCGGAAACCTGTCACTGGCACGCCACCAGTTTTGTGATTTTCGCGCGCGAGAAAAATCGCAGTGCGATCTGGCGGCAGGTGCCTATCAGGTTGACGCGCGTCGAGTGTTGCTAGTAGCAACGCTGCCGGTAGCCATGGATTCTCGCATGCGAGAAATCTGGCTTGGCCGGGCTGATCACCTGGCGAAAAGCATTGAGGGGAAGCCCCCCAATCCTCCATACGAAGGTTCGCATAATGTATATTATGTTAAATGACAGGTAATGTTATAGATGTTCATGAGCCTCGTAACTCACTGATTAGACAAGCCGGATTCCAACGCACACTCTCTCAACGGGCCATATCCTTTGTGTTCATGGCGCATCCTTGAATGAGGTGGTTGCAGATGAAGCTGATTCAGTGCCGTTTCTCTTCCGGTCAGCGTGTGCCGCTTCTCGTACACACCGGAGATGCGGCACCATTGCCCATCCTTGTCCCGTTCATCTACGTTCAACTCAAATTGCGATACCGCGCGTACAACACGGCTGCGGCGCATTTGCGTGCGATCCAAGCGTTCTACACCTATGCGAAAAAGCCGAGACCTGGATATCGATGAGGCCATCTTGGCCTGCCACTTTGAAGCGATTCTGGCTTTGTTGGATGGTTACGCCCTCTGGCTCCAAAGCGGCCGTCAAGCCGACAACCTGGTCGCCCGAATCGGCACCGTTTCCGCTGCTCGATCCGCGTACCCGTGACCAAGTGGGTGGTCAAGTAATACTCGATAGACTCTTCCAGATCTTTCACGCTGGTGTGCGCCTGGCGCTTGATCCACTTCTCACTCAACGTCGAGAAAAAGCGCTCAACCTTATTCAACCAAGATGATGCGAGGGAGTTCATGACTTCATAAAGGCCTGCGCTCTCCGTTTGCAACTGCCCTCCCCGGCATTAATGGCAGCTTCGAGTATCGCGTTTCGTGGACGGCAACTGGGTCAATAGCTCATGCGGCGATCAGTAAGATTTCCCGCGCCTCGTTCGCATGCTGAAACAGCCCTGAATGCTTCACTTCAAGTCACAAATATGCATAAAACGATACACGCTACTCTAGCGTCTTCATTATTTTGAACAGACCATTGTTGGAAGTTATCCCTAGCTTACGAAACGCCGTAACTTTCTGCGTGCTGATGGTCTTGATGCTGCGGTTGAACTTCTCGGCAATCTCCGTGATGGTCATGCCGTCGAGATAACAGCGGATCACTTCTTGTTCGCGCGCAGACAGTGCCGCCAGTTGCAGATCGTTATCGCTGATCCGCAGGGGAGCTTCATCACTCTGCTGGGCCGCGTCGGCTACTTTGTAAGAGACTTCTGCGCTCAGGTAGACGGCCCCGGAAGCAACCACCTGGATCGCCTTGGCGAGGCCCGACAGGTCCTCATCCTTGCCGATGAATCCGCGCGCGCCAACTCGTAGAGACAGAGACACGGTGGCCGAGTCATGGTGGGTCGAGAGTACCAGTATCCGGCAGGCGGGGAAGCGTGCCCGCAAGGCACGGATCAGCGACACACCATCGAGTTCGTCACGGCCGAGAACGAAGTCCATCAAAAGTACATCCGCGGGTGCCGCCGGCATGCCTTGCATCAGTTCTCGGCTGTTTTTATACATCCCGACGAGCGTTAGACCGGGGACGCTGCCCAGGTGGCTGAAAAGACCTTGACGAACGACGGCATGGTCGTCGAGTAATGCAACGCGTATAGGCTTCATATCTGTCGGGCGGCACTCGGTATGGACTAGTTGGCTCAGCTCTTGAAGAATCACAATAGTCGGTACTGACGTCTGGTCGAGAATTCTCAACGTTATCGCGCCGCGAGGCTGAGGAAGTCATCCTGTTCCAGTGGGTATGCCATAGCCAATCCAGAAGGGGCAACGGGTGCTCGGCACCGGCACGCCTTGCTTAATACGACCAGACTGACTCTGGACGTAAGCGCTGGAGTAAGGGGCGGGATTTCCAACTTGAGGGGCGCCTGATGATTGCCGGGACCATGCATTTGACCAATGCCACACCATCGCGCGCTATAGGACTGCTCCTAAAAATGATATTGGCTGCCTGTTTCGCAACTCGAGACATAGAACGGTTTTTAGGAGTACTCCGACATCTGTGGTCAGATGGATCAGGCACCATTCACACAACAAACAAGGCCATAGCGATTGGCCGAGTTCTGAAGTCCTGGTGATGTCCAGACGATACTTGATCGAGTGACTTGAGTGAGGACTTTCCGTGTGCTACTACCGGAGATGAAACCGCCAAAAAGCTGATCGATGGCGCCAGATTTTCGATTGAGAAGCGTGGAGCCATCCCCTGCTTTCCAGGAGGCGTGACGATGAGAGAAATCGCAAAAAAATTCCGCCATGGCGCGAAAATCATCCACCCACAGCATCTGTTGATAGCAACATGAACTGGGGAGTAGCACTTGGCCCCATGGTTTTTTTGGCCTGGTTACCCTCCGCACTCTCCCAGACACTGGATCTGACCCAGGAGGAACGCGCCTGGATTGCCGCGCACCCCGTCGTCCAGGTGGCTGTCGAGCCTAACTGGAAGCCGATGCAGTATGTAGAGAATGGTCGTGTCATGGGCCTGGTGTCCGAGTACATCGACTTCATCGAGCACAGTACGGGCCTCCGCTTTGAGTCCGTGCCCGATACGGGAGTCGGGCAGCAGAGGATAGAAAAGTTTCAGCGGGGTGAAGTGGATGTACTTCCCGGAATCATAAAAATGTTTGCGCCGCAATCGATTGTCGATGCGGCCCTTTTCACCAATGCCTTTTATACGGGCGCAACAATAGTCGTCACGCGCAAGGATAGCCGAGCGGTGTTCGACCTGCATCGACTGGACGGGCATATTGCCGCTCTCAAGAAGGACAGTTCATATGAGAGCGCCATCAGAGCGCTCTATCCCAATGTCAAAATCCTTGGGACACAAACGCCCGAAGAGTCGCTAATTGCCGTTATTGAAGGGCGGGCCGATGCGGCAATAGACGTTGCACCTGCACTGCTGCCCTTTTTGCGCCGCAAGTATGATGAAGAGCTATATGTCTCCGGCGGGGTGGCCCGCTTGCCTATGGAGCTTTCCATGGCGGTACGACGCGATCTGCCAATCTTGCAACGTATTCTTGACAAGGCGTTGGCGTCCCTGACCGCTGACCAGATCGATGAAATGATCCAGAGCCAGCTTGAGTCAGCCACCTATGGCAGGCCGCCGCTAACCGTACTGTTCCGTTATTACGGTCTGCAAATGGCGCTGATCTTGAGTGGCCTATTGTTGATCGCCGGATTTGCGATTCATGCCCGGCAGCAGCGGCGCCTGGCAATGCGCAGCGAGAAAGAGAAAACCATGTTTCTGGCCGTGCTTAGCCACGAAATACGCTCGCCGATGAATGCCATTCTCGCCTCCATGGAGTTGCTGATGCAGCGTACTGAGCTGCCAGAGGAGTCTCATCGTTTGCTTGCGGTGGCGTCCAGCGGTGCAGAGAACTTGCTGTATCTGTTAGATGACGTTCTCGACATCTCCAAGCTCGAAGCCGGGCGGCTCCAACTGGATCTGGGCCCCGTTGATATCATGGAACTGACTCGTTCCGTGGTAGATCTGCTGGCACTCAAGAAAAAAAATGGGGTTGAACTGGAACTGATACAAGAACATCCCATCGAGTGTCACCTCATGCTAGACAGGTTTCGAGTGGAGCAGGTGCTGCATAACCTCATCTCGAATGCCCTCAAGTTTACATCCGAAGGTGGCGTGACGATCACTGTTCGGTTAGATAGCAGCCCCCTCCCGCCAAGTAAACATCAGTTGCATATTCGCATAATAGATGCGGGTATCGGGATAGACCTCGACACTCTCCAGCGCCTTTTCCATCCCTACGCCCAGGCGTCAGCGAGTACTGCACGCAAGTTTGGCGGCACCGGGCTTGGCTTGACGATCTGCCGGCAACTGGTGGAATTGATGGGTGGTTCGATAGAACTGAAAAGCGAACTTGGCAAGGGGACTGTCGCCTCAGTACGGCTACCCTGTGCTACCTACGTTGTGCCCGCACATCTGCAAGAGCAGCCCCAGTCCAGACAACTATGCAATGTGGCCGCGACAGAGCATGCACTCAGTGTCTTGTTGGTTGAGGATACGCCCGCCAATCAGGCTGTCCTCCAGGCCCAGCTCAACGTTCTGGGCTGTCGTTCGACACTCGCACCGGATGGTGACAAGGCTTTGCTCGCGCTTGGTCAGAACACCTATGACATCGTACTGCTGGACTGCGACCTCCCGGGTATTTCCGGCTATGAGGTGGTCCGCCAGTGGCGAGCGATAGAGTCGTCAGGCAATCTTGCGCCCACACCGATCGTGGCCATCTCCGCCTCAACCGATGAAGAGCACACCGCTGCCTGCTTCGAATCCGGCATGGATGGTGTGTTGAAGAAGCCCATCAAGCTCGGCAAGTTGAGAGATGCGCTTCAACTATGGACGGACATGCCCGTAGCCCACACCGACGACGAGACTGGATTGGTCACCGATGGACAAACAGCTATCGCAAACCTGTGGGACGATATCTATCCACTACGAGCCGCTATTGAAATGGCAGACATGGAAGAAGCGACGCACAGGGCACACCGATTGTTTGGCGCCTTCGCAGTATTGGAGCAATCGGATATGGCATCGTTGGCGAAATCAATGGAAGCTCGATTCAAGGTCGGGCCATACAGCGCTGCACAGGCTGATCTGATCCGGCTGGAACAGTTGCTAGAGCAATATGGGGCATCCACGGGATCAGATGAAACTTCACCATGAGATTGATGCGCTGCTTGAGCAGGGGTGTCACATATCCCTCCCTTGTCGCCCACCTCGAAATTAAGAGCATTCCGATTTAACGAATTAATACTGGAACCTACAGTGTGAGCATTCGCTGCACAGCAAGCCTGAAAGGCTCGGTCGCTACGCACGGATATTTGGAAATTCAAACCAAAACTCAAACTCAGTAGGTTCGCAAAATGAGCTTCTTGAAAAAAACGGTACTTGCACCTTTCGCCTTTGCTGCTGTGGCTTTTTCCGTTCAGGCTGTAGCCGCCGATCCTGTCAGCCATACAATTCAGTTGGAAACTACTGTTCCCGAGGCGGATTTCTATGTAATGCCGACCGACTCCACCTGGATCGGAAACACCCAGGTACTGCCCTACAATATGGCTACCGGCAATATCAATTCGCTGATCAAGGCGTTCGACTACAAACACTCGGCCGGTGCAATCAGCGGAACCCTGCTCTCGACGCCAGTGATTACCAGTGACAGCGATAGTATCAGTCTTGGTGTCAAGTTCAACTCCGTAGCGCTTAATACTACAAGCCAGGAAGTCGTAACAGCCGCCGCCGCCGCATCAAGTGGTTCTACAAGCTTGGTAATTGAACCGATCAAACCAGCTGCCGGCTATAAGCCAGGGAAGTACACCGGAAACGTTCAAGTTTCTTTTGACGCCGTGGTCACCCCATAACCATGTGGCTTATTACTTGCTGAAACTCAGGTTTTAGCAGGTCAATTAGCATTCCCTTTCAGGCTCTCTATTTCAGCCTTTTCCGGCAATAACTCACTGATTGCCGGAAATCCTTTATTCCAGAATTCGGTCTTTTGCTATGTTTCGGCTTGCCTGCTTGCCTACTACGATTGCATTAGTTGCCTGCATGGCGTCATCCGCCTACTCCACTGCCGCCCCTTCAACGCACCTCAGCCTGCTGGCTCAGGCAGAAGGGTTGCCCAAAGAGTTTTATGAACACTTCTTCGACGTCCCCTTGGCCGTACGCGTAACGCTTGATCGTCGTGTATTGGGCGAAGCCATGATCGTATTGTCTCGCGACGAACACGTCACCTTGCTGGAGTTCAACGATACCCACGACAGTGATATCACTGCTGCCGAGCGTGATAGCTGGCAGGCCTTGCTGCAAAAAGGCGTAGCCATCGGACCGTGCGAAACGCAATGCGACGAAAGGTTGGTGGCTGTCTATTACAGCCTGGAAAACTCCGAACTGTCGGTGCTGAGCAGAAACGCCGAACGCGATAGCTCCTTGATCGAACACTATGCACAACCAGAGGATGGCAGTAGCGGCCTGTTGTTGCGTAATCAACTGAACCTCTCCGGCGGACAGGAGCAAGACCCATCCGGGCGCTACGACCTGCAAGCAGTCGCCAGTCTGGGCCACTGGACCCAGACGTTCAGTGGCCAACTGACCAAAAATGGAGGTCCTGAAAACTCTATTCGGCATGCTGTCTACGAACTGCATAGCCAGAAAGAATGGAAGGATAACTTCCTGCGCGTCGGTTACTTCACACCGGACTCCGTAGGATTGAGCCGCCAACCACGTTCCTTTGGCAACACGCCTGATACGGCACTGGGTGTCATGCTCGGCAGCTCCGACAGCCTGGCCAAGGGGGGAGCAAAATCCTCGGTTTACCCGATTTATGTCACCGCCAACCGCGAGGCGGTTGTGGAGATCTACCGCAATGGAAGCTTGATCAATACGCAGCAAGTGCCGCCGGGGCTGCAAGCTCTGAATACGCGCCCCCTGCCCTCGGGGGTTTACGACATTGAAGTGCGCCTGATCGAAGACGGCACTGAAACCTCGCGCACCAACGAACTGGTGTACAAACCCAACAACTGGAGCAACCCGAATCAACGCTGGCGCTACAACGCGTTTTTGGGCGGTGAAAGCCAGTTGCTGAGCAGTTGGGACAATCACGACGATGGTGATCTTACGGTAGGGGCCGCAGTTAACTATCTGCTGCATCCGCGTGCCATCGTCGGCCTCTCAGCACGTCAGGTAAAAGCTCAAACCCAGTTGGGTACGTCCGTTGATTTGAGCCTGGGCAATCAGTCGAGCCTGTATGCCAGTGTCTATCACGCCCAGAGTCGTGGTGTCGGCATGGATGTCCAAGCCCTGCATAACTACGGATCGGGTAGCGTGATCCTGAGCCACAATCGCAGCTGGCTGGATAACCGTGATACCTGGGAAACGCTGCTGGACGGTAGCCGTGCAAGACAGCGCCGACCCTACAACGGCAATGTCAGCGACTCCTCACTGAGCGTTAGCCATCGCTTGGACTCGTATAACAGCCTCACTGCTCGCCTCTCTCATAGCAAAGGACAAATCGAAGGCATCGGGCTGAACCTCGGCTGGATGCGCAACGCCAAGCTGTTTGGACATGACACCAACTGGCGCTTGTCCGTATTTGACCGCCCAGCCTCCGCCAGCAGCGGCAACGAACGCAACCGAGGCGTCGATCTGAGTCTAAGTATGGCCCTGGGACGCGACAGCAAACGCGTCACAGCCAGTGTCGGCTCTCGTACCTCGCGCGACGGTCGAGCGGATCGCAATGCCAGCCTGGGCTACCAGCAAGACATCGAGTCCGGGCCACTGCGCAGCGTTAATGCCGCCGTACAGAGCGACACCTACGGAATTGGACTGACCGGGTCGGCACTGTTTGAAACCGATGCGGCGACAGGTGATGTTCAGTTGCAGCGTTCGTCGTACAACCAGAATCTGTACGCCAGCATGAACCTGAACAGCAACCTGATAGTCGGCGGCAGTCAGGTCGCTGTGACGGGGCAGCATCTCGGCACTGAAGCCGGCATGATCGTCGACATTGAATCCGACTTCGATGCCATCCACCTGCGCGCCGATGACCTGAGTGGCACCAGCGCCGTACTCAAGCCTGGCCGCAATGTGATACCGGTCGCAGCGTACAAAGCCGGCAACGTGCAGTTCGATTTTCAAGGCACCGATGCGCCATCAGCAGCTATCCAGCCCACACGTGCTAGTTACCATTTGAACAAGGGCGGTGTGACGTACCAGAAAGTGCGCATTGTGAAAACCCAGACCATCTTCGGACGATTGGTCGATGCTCAAGGGCAACCTATGAAAGGCCACCATGTGGTGAACCACGCCAGTCGTGGTGTCACCGAAGTGGACGGTTTCTTCTCCATAGAGCTGAGCGCCAGCACACCAACGCTTGAAGTGATTCGCGATGAGCAAGTCGTCTGCCGGTTTGCACTTGACCTGAACACCCTACCGATCGAAGGCGATGTGCTGATGGCCGGTGATCTGAACTGCATCGAAAGCGGTGCGGCAAAACTGTTGGCCAAAGACTGAGGAATAGGTACCACGCCCCCCTCAAGGTAACAGGCAACTTTATAACTCACATAACCGTCATGCGATGTTTCTCAAGCGAGCGATGTCCTTGACCAGGACTCTCCCATGAACAGATTGATATTCGCAGTGATCTTTGGCCTGTGCGCAAGCGTCGCTCACGCCGGCCCCAGCATTAACATTGGTATCATCTACGACTATATGGACGGTGACAAAAGCACTTATTTGAAGCGCATCTACAACAGTGGTGCCACCACGGCTTTTGTTCGAGTCAGTATTCTTGAAATGACGTTCGATGCGACAGGAAAGGCCACGGAAACACCACTTGACTCGCAGGGCACAGATGCTTCACAGCGCAAGGGGCTGGTGGCCAGCCCTGCCCGGTTGATCATCCCTGCCAAAGGCATGCAGGCGACACGCATGCTTTACCTGGGGGACCGCGAACGTGAACGTTACTACCGCGTACGGTTCATCCCCGTAGTTCCGGAGAAAGCTGACCAGTTCAATGTCTCTGAAGTAGAGCGAGAAGCTTACAAAGAAACGATGTCGGCCGGCGTCAACATCATGGCCGGTTATGGAGCGGCCTTCTTTGTTCGGCCGAAAAATACCCGCTTCGACACGAAAATCCAGAACGATCCGATTGAATACCGAGTAGAGAACACAGGCAATAGCACCGTGATACTGGACGAATTCAAGGATTGCTCGATTCAAAAGGCAAATGACTGCGCAGACACTAGAAAGCTTCACGTGCGGCCCGGAACATTTTTTAAATTCGTCAAAGAGCCTGGGCGTATTTATCAGTTCAAACTGCTCGAAGGCAGTGCCATCAAGGAACTAAGTGTAAAGTCATGACCACCAATAAAGAACGCATGGCGCGCGCCAAAAATTTAAAGAGCATGTGCTTAAAATGCTTGTTAGCATCCACTACCCTGCTCGCTTCAAGTTTTTCATTTGCGGTCGATCTCAACATTACAGCCGAGTTCAAGCCGGACGCCCGCAACCCAAATTTTAATGCATTCAAGAACACCACTCCGAATTCCGGTTATTGCGCGAACAGTTATTTGCGTTGTGAGTCCGACACTTTTAGCTTAATCATCCCAGGCCTTAGAACCGACGCTCGACCTATCAAGGCTGGTCAAACCAACCTGCGTCAGGGGGCAATGTTGAAGGTTCCTGCCGAGTGGCGGACATTTGAAGTCATTAGCTCCAAAGGAAAGTTAGAAACGGCGGCAATCAGAATAACCGGGGTGGGAGCCACCTATCAGATAGATCCCACAGCTCCATCCATAACCGGGAGAAATGAAAATGTGACGGTCGCTCACACCGCACTTTGGTCAGGACACGATTGGGTTTATGCCCCATCACCCTGTCGCTACTCAGGAATGGGGCTGACTACTGCGGATTGGTATACTTTTTTCTGGCAAACCCCCACTAACGGCATCTGTGGCAAAACGGCACTATTTGATATACCTGATTTTTACTTCCGTGATATCAATATAATGTACGAATTGAAAACCCCTAAACCATTGGAGATGCCCGAGGGGACTTACGTAGGAAAATTGAACTACACCATTGGGCCAGGTGGGGATTTTGATTTTGGTGACGTACTGCTGCCGTCAGATAATTCGCTCACCCTTAACTTTACTCTCTCAGTTAAATATATTCTGGATGTTCGTTTCCCTCCAGGTTCAGAACGCCTGACACTGGTTCCCTCTGGCGGTTGGCAACAATGGCTGAACCGTGGTCGTCGCCCTGAAAAGCTGTTTGCCAATCAAAACTTCCAGATATGGTCATCCGGCCCATTCAAAATGCAGCTTCAATGCCAGTACTCGGTCGGGAATCAGTGCGCTATTCAGAACAGTAAGGGCCATCTCGTCCCGGTAGAAACCGGCATTACACTGCCGCCAGGGCTAGCAGATAGCAACCGAATGCCGGTCAACCGTCTTCCGCTCAGTACCGACCCCAGTTTCTTCATACCCAACTATTACGTTAACAAGGGTAATGCTGCTCTGCATTTCGAGGTTAGCCAGGATAATGTAAAGCGGATGATCGACCACGCAGGCAAAAAGTACTCAGGTAATGTCACCGTGATATGGGATGCTGAAATATAAGAGCATCTGACAACACACTTAAGTAATAGACCACCCTCCTCCTTTATAGGAGTACTCCGGAATTGTTGAGCTTGCGGCTTCGAATTGATGATGGGTATCGGAGCCATGCACCCTCCTTGTGCCGGGTCTCTGACAACTCGCTATCGACTCAGGGTTGCGGGTTGATCTTCCACCAGTGTGGGCGCGACGAGGTGAACGAATGGGAGGTCGGTTGCAATCCCTTATCGCCCTTGGCATCGAAACAGCCCGGAAGGAGGCCGACGGTGGGCGCATCGTCGATGGCGCCGAGGCTGCTGCCGCAGGTGGGGCAAAACGCACGGCTGGACTCGGGCGAGGAGCGATACAGTGCCGGTTCACCCCCTTCGCCCACCCACTCCACGTCCGCCTTGTCGAACTCTACCCAGCACAGCGTCAAACTGCCCGAGTGCCGTTGGCACATGCTGCAGGAGCAGGTATGCGGAAACCGCGGTTCACCCTTTGCCCTGAAGCGAATACGACCACACAAGCAGCCACCTGTGTGAACAGGTTTTTTCATAGAGCCAATCCTTGTCATGGGCTATGTCGACCTCATGGTATTGAGTTGCTCCACCAGGCGACGTGGCTTGCATCCCGGCGCTGCCTACCGCAATGCGTGCCTGATCACAGGCATTGCCATGCCGCTCAGCAGATCAAACTGCCTACTGCTCACTAATGCGCAGTTGTGTTGGCGTCGCATCCAGCACTACCTTGCGCGGGTAATTCGCCCAGGTAGTGCCGAGCGCTGGGGTGTTCGGGTTGCCGGTCTTCGCAAAGACGGCAAGGCTTGCGATCATCGCATTCGATAATGCTTCACGTCCTGTTTTGTTCGCATTGCTGTACGCAAAAGAGAAAGTGTTCGCACCAAAGTTGCCAAAGATAAACGGCAGGTCCAGCGCATGTGTTGCGCCGTACACCTTGTTGAACGGTGTTGGCGCCTGGCTCCAGTCGAAGCGGTAATACCAGACCTTGTCCGGTTGCTGCGCGGCCAGTGAAATGAGCGGTACTGTCCCCGCACGATCGAAGAGGCTAGTGACAAGCGCAGCCATTGCATTCCATCCGTGTGGCAGTGCCGTCACCGGCAGGTACGGAGCGCTGATCAAGTCGGCTTCGGTTAGCGTGCCAGCCGCATTTGGATCGAAATTGAACTGCATGCCGAATCGATCAAAGTCATTTGGTTTGTAACCCGAAATACCACTGCCGGAACTTTCACCGAACAGCATGCCGAACAGTGTGCCTTCGTCCTTTGTAATACCGGCGAGCACAGGCACCTTCTGGTACTGCCCTGCCGCGAGCGCGGCAATCGAGTTCACTGGCAGGACATTGCCGTCCTCGATTGCCGAGCGCACGGTGCCCAGTTGCGGATTCGCAATCAGTACCTTGAGAAGCTGCTCGGCCGGAATACCTCGCAGGTACTCGGCAACCTGCGCGCTCGATTGCGAGTCGAGCCAGGCTTGTGCGGACGTGGCATCCATCGCTTTGCCGCCGGAAATGGCGATCGCCGTCAGTAACGTCCGCGAGTAGGTCTGCGCGTCTGTCCGAGAAGCGTTCAAGAGGCCGCCGCTCAACGGTACGGCCTTCTGAAACAGTCCGTTCGACAGGGGTGAAACAAGCAGTGCCCACACATTCACTGCACCAGCGGATTGCCCCATCAGCGTGACGTTGTTTGGGTCGCCACCGAACGCTGCGATGTTGTTTTTAACGAACTTTAGCGCCTGCTGCTGATCGAGCAACGCAAAGTTGCCGGAGTCCGCCGCTGCGTTACCTATCTTGAGTTGCGGCAAATCGAGCCAACCGAGAATTCCCAGGCGGTAATTGATCGTGACAACTATTGCATTGGCTTTCTTCGCAAGCACTTGCCCGTCGTAGACGGGATCCGCGGAATATCCGGAGACATTGCTACCGCCGTGAATAAAAAAAATCACGGGAAGCGGTCCGCTCGCCTCCGCCGGGCTCCATATGTTCAGTGTCAGGCAGTCTTCGTTGCCCACCGGTTTGCCGAAACCATCCCGCACTACGAGACCATAAGGTGCGTCATTCGGCGCGGGGCTGAAGTACAAACCGCTTTGCGCACACGAGTGCCCGAACTTTTGCACGGCGCGTACGCCGGTCCACGGCGTAGGGTCGACGGGCGGCATCCAGCGTAGTGCACCCACCGGTGACTGTGCATATGGAATACCCAGCCAGGCGTAGACACCTGTGCTGGCACTATGATCGAGACCGTTGACGATGCCGGCGCTGGTGGTTCGCTGAGTGGGCGATGGGGCTGCGGTTTGCGAAGCAGACGAGGTTTCCTCGCTGCACCCAACCAGCGATAAGACCAGAGGCAGCGTGAAAACCCCTACCGCCGCCCAAAAAATCGAGGACATGACTTGTTTCCCCTGTTGAGATGAGTTCAGTTCATTGTTTGCGGAGCTAGTGCATATACCGAGAACAACTCTCAAGGCTCGCCTGGAATATCAATGCGTATGCGCGCGCACGCTTTACCTATGGATTTCGGCACGGGTTGTTCCTTTGTAACTTTCGACATATTGACAACGCAGTCTTCTATATAGCTATACCCATCGATCACCACTACTGATGCACTCCATGCATCGTTTTTATTTGAAGCCGCTGTTATATTTCCACCTTCGCCGGAAGGGCTGGTTCTTGTCGCGGTCGATTGTGTCGCGTACGCAGCCGGGACAAAAAGCAAAAGCGCTACTATTATGAGTTTTAACATGCCTGCCACCACCTCCTGACTTTCCACTCAAACCCTCGCCCCCAGGGATGGGTTGTAGTGGAAAAATGAAAAGCGCCTGCAATCTGCCAGTGGGGCTTACAAAAAAAAATAAGAGCAATCCTAAAAGCACTGAGGAGGTCTAGGCTTTTCATACAGAGCCTAGTAGAGCCGGACGCTCATTCATTGCAGTTCAGGCAACCAGACATGCAGTCAGGCGTTACAGTTAAGCTGCGGATGCAGCATTCACTTAGTAGTGTCCTTAATTCACGACCGTCACACTTCAACGCCTCCTTAAAACCACCCCTGGCAATATTGATTTAAATGCTCATACATGCCAGCTCCCACAGGGTTTGATCAGCCCCGAACCCAGAGCGCGGCAAACCTCCCGCACCTACTCCAGCCCCCCATGTCACGCACAGTCAAACCCTCTGGCGCTCAGGCTCAAGACAGCCTACCGCTCGTTAGCAAAACTTGTCCGACTGCTTTTTCTGCACAAGCCCACCTGAAGCGCCTCGAGACAACCATGACCACCGACACCAGAATCGACTTCATCTACCTCTCCGAACAAGACATGATCCGCGCCGGCGTGACCGACATGCCAGCCTGTGTCGACACCATGGAAGAAATGTTCGGGTTGCTGTACCAGGGCGACTACCGCATGGCCGGGCCGAACAACGATTCTCACGGCGCGATGATCACCTTCCCGGAAACCTCGCCGTTCCCGGACATGCCCAAACCCACCGCCGACCGCCGCATGATGGCCATGCCCGCCTACCTGGGCGGTAACTTCCGCACCGCCGGCGCCAAGTGGTACGGCTCCAACATCGCCAACCGCGACAAAGGCCTGCCACGCTCGATCCTGATGTTTACCCTCAACGACCCCGACACCGGCGCGCCACTCGCGCACATGTCGGCCAACCTGCTCTCGGCCTACCGCACCGGCGCCATTCCCGGTGTCGGTGCCCGTCATCTGGCGCGCAAGGACTCGAAAGTCATCGGCCTGCTCGGCCCAGGCGTAATGGGCAAGACCACCGTCGCCGCGTTCATGGCCGTCTGCCCGCTGGTGGATACCCTGAAGATCAAAGGACGCGGCCAGCGCAGCCTCGACAGCTTCATCAGTTGGGTGAAAGAAACCTACCCGCAGATCACTAACATCCGCACCGTCGACACCCTGGAAGAAGTGGTGCGCGATTCCGACCTGATCACCTACTGCAGCACCGGTGAAGTCGGCGACCCGAGCACCTACCCGCTGGTGCGCCGCGAATGGGTCAAGCCCGGCGCGTTCCTGGCGATGCCGGCACCGTGCAGCATCGACGCCGGCATGGAGCAGGACGATATCCGCAAGGTGCTCGACAACACCGGCATGTACAACGCCTGGTTCGAAGAGCTGCCCAAGCCCGCGCACAACTGCGTGCCGCTGGTGGGTGTGCGCTTCATGGACATGATCGCCGAAGGCAGCCTGCAGCCCGAGCAACTGGAAGACATCGGCAAGATCATCGCCGGTGATGCGCCGGGTCGCCTGAACGATGAGGAAATCATCCTGATGTCGGTCGGCGGCATGCCGGTCGAAGACCTGGCCTGGGGCACCGTGGTGTACCGCAAGGCGGTCGAGCTGGGCATCGGCGTGAAACTCAATCTCTGGGACACCCCTGTCCTTAGCTGAACCCACCATTCGAACCCACACGAGGAATTCCCCATGACGAAGATCGTCAAGGTCAAAAGCGGCTCCATTTTCGAAGAAAAAGCCAGCTACTCGCGGCTGGTCGCCGTGGACAACTGGATCTATGTGTCCAACACCGCTGGCCGCAATCCCGACACCAAGCTGATCCCGGAAGACGTGATCGAGCAGGCCGAACAGGTGTTCAACAACATCGAACGCGCTCTGGCCGCCGTCGATGCCAGCCTGGCCGACGTGGTCTGCTCCCGCGTGTTCATCCAGGACCCGGCCGACGTGCCGAAGGTCATGGACTTCATCGGCACCAAGTTCCGCGGCATCGACCCGGCCTGCACCGCAACCTGCCCGCCGCTGGGCTCGACGGTCTACAAGGTGGAGCTGGAAGTCACCGCCTACCGCGGCGCGTCGAAAGCCGAAGTCGTACAGATCAACCTCGGCCAGTAATCCGCTGAACCTTCATTCATAGAGCCCGCCATGTCGCCCACCATCGATCCCGTACAGACCAGCAACACGCTGCCGCCCGCCACCACCGTGGTGATCATCGGCGCTGGCATCATCGGCCTGACCGCCGCCCTGGCCCTTGCCGAGCGCAAGATCCCCGTGGTGGTGATCGAAAAAGGCCGGATCGCCGGCGAGCAGTCGTCGCGCAACCTCGGCTGGGTCCGCAAGACCAGCCGCCATGCCGACGACATTCCCCTGGCCCTGGCCGCGGATCGACTGTGGGCACAGATGCCGGAACGGGTGGGCGCCGACGTCGGCTACCGCCAGGCCGGGATCATGTTCATCGCCCGCAATGAAACCCAGATGAACATGCACCAGAACTGGCTCAAGAGCGTCGAGCACCTGTCGCTGGATACCCGCTTGCTCAGCAACCGGGAAATCAGCGAGCTGGTGCCCGGCGGCCAGGCCAACTGGGCGGGCGGCATCTTCACCCCGTCGGACGCCCGCGCCGAGCCGACCCTGGCTTCCAGCGCAATCGCTAAAGCAGCGATGGCCAAGGGCGCGGTCATCATCGAACACTGCGCGGTGCGCACCTTGCTGACCAGCGCCGGTCGCGTCAGCGGCGTAATGACCGAGCGCGGCGAAATCCGCTGCGAACAGGTGCTACTGGCCGGCGGCCTGTGGTCACGCAAGTTCCTCGGCAACCTCGGCGTCAACCTGCCGACCCTGCCGCTGACCTGCTCGGTACTGCGCACCAAACCCATGGACGGCCCGACCGACATCGCCGTCGGCGCGCCGGACTTCTCCTTCCGCAAACACCAGGATGGCGGCTTCATCATCACCCAGCGCGGCAAGCTGGACGCCTTCCTGACCCTCGACCACCTGCTGCTGGGGCGCCGCTACCTGCCGCAACTGAAAGCGCAACGCGATTTCCTGAAGATTTCCTTCGGCAAATACTTCTTCAACGACCTGACGCTGGCCCGCCGCTGGCAGGCCGACAGCGTCAGCCCGTTCGAAAAGGTCCGCGTCCAGGACCCGCCCGCCAACCACGGCCTCAACGACGATGCGCTGCGCAACCTGCGCGCCGCCTGGCCTGTATTCGAACAGGCGCAGATCGCCGATGCCTGGGCCGGGACCATCGACGTCACGCCCGACTCCAACCCGGTGATCGGCCCGCTGTCGAGCATTCCCGGCCTGACCCTGGCCACCGGTTTTTCCGGCCACGGTTTCGGCACCTCGCCGGCAGCCGGGCAATTGGCAGCGGACCTGATGTCGGGGGAAACCCCGATCATCGATCCCGCTCCGTACCGTTTCGAGCGCCTGGCCTGAGGCACACGGACGCGGCTAAGGGTGTCGGCTAAGGCTCTGGCGTAAGGGGCTGAAACGAATCACTGGTTTGAAACAACTCTTCACGAATACGGGGTACTCTGCGGGGAACGATGTCTAACTGACATCATCGAACAAAGGCGTCAACGCATCGGCCGCCACCCTGGGGCCGACGTTGGCTGTCCTGGCAGCCGCTTTCTGGCTGCCTGTTTTTCCCAAGGAGTCCCCATGCAGTTCCGCCACATGAAAATCGGCAAACGGGCCGCCAGCTTGTTCACCCTGCTCGGCCTTCTGGTCTTGGCACTCGGCCTGATATCGCTCTACGAGACCCGCCAGATGGACCGCGCCTCGGCTGAAATCCGGGTGACCTGGTTGCCCGCGGTGATCTCCCTGGGCGAAATCGGCACCGACGTCAACCGCTCGCGGGCCATCACCATGCGCAGCTTGCTCGAAGAGCAGCCCGAGGTCCGCGAAGCCACCCTGCACCGAGCAGAGGAGGTCAACCGGGGCTTACAGAAGAACCTGGACTTCTACGAGAGCACCATCATCGAACCCGAGGATCGCGCCCTGTTCGTCACGTTCGTCAACGCTCGCGACCGCTATTTCGGCATCCAGGCCAGCGTTGTCGAGGCGGTACGGAACAACCGCCTCGACAACGCCCGGCAACTGGTCAGCGGTCCGCTGAGCGATGCCGCCGACGCCATGCAGAGCACGCTGCGCACACTGGTCAAATACAACGCCGACGGCGCCGAAAAGGCCTCGCAACGCAGTGCCGATGCCTCCCAGGAATCCTTCTTGCTGATCATCGTTGCGCTGGTGCTGATCATGATCGGGCTGGTCGCCATCGCCACCCTGCTCACCCGCAGCATCGTCGTGCCGCTGGCGGAGGCGTTGGCGGTCGCCGATAGAGTCGCCACCGGCGACCTGACCCAGACGATCAAGGTCGAAGGCCAGGACGAACCGGCGCTGCTGCTTGGCGCCCTGGCCCGGATGCAGAGCAACCTGCGCTCGACACTGGCGCGGATCAGCGCCTCGTCCGACCAACTGGCCTCGGCCTCGGAAGAACTGCACTCGGTTACCGAGGACACCAGCCGCGGCCTGCAACAGCAGAGCGCGGAAATCGAACAGGCCGCCACCGCGGTCAACCAGATGACCGCCGCTGTGGAAGAAGTGGCGAACAACGCGGTCAGCACCGCCGATGCCTCCAAAGGTGCCGACCAGACCACCCGCGATGGCCGCGACCGGGTCAATCAGGCGCTGCAGTCCATCCAGGCGCTGGTCGGTGAAGTCACCAGCACCGCAGGCGATATCGAACAACTGGCAGCCAGCGCCAATGAAATCAGCCGGGTGCTCGACGTGATCGGCTCGATCGCCGGGCAAACCAACTTGCTGGCCCTCAACGCCGCTATCGAAGCCGCCCGCGCCGGCGAGGCCGGGCGTGGTTTCGCCGTGGTCGCCGACGAAGTCCGTGCCCTCGCCCACCGCACCCAGCAGTCCACTGGCGAAATCGAACAGATGATTGGCCAGATCCAATCCGGCACCGAGCGTGCGGTCACCGCCATGCACAGCAGCCAGGGCCGCGCCGCCGGCACCCTGGATGTAGCCGAGTCCGCAGGCCAGGCGCTGGAACTGATCGCCGAAGCCATTGCCGCGATCAACCAGCGCAACCTGGTGATCGCCAGCGCGTCGGAACAGCAGGCCCAAGTGGCCCGCGAGGTGGACCGCAACCTGGTCAACATCCGCGACCTGTCGATGCAAACCTCCGCCGGCGCCAACCAGACCAGCGCCGCCGCACAGGACCTGTCGCGCCTGGCGGTGGAGCTGAACGGGATGGTGGCGCAGTTCAAGGTCTGAGGACGCTGAAAATCAGGGCGCCGTGCTGGTAATAGCCGTTTGCAATCAATACCATCGGCGCCTTGTTCGCTCAGACCTGACCGCATGTGGATCACCCCGCAACACCGCAAGACTGCCGCTCGTTTGCTGATGCGCGTGCTCGCCGATCGCCGCCTCACGGCGCCGCTCTCCCGCGAGCCGCTGCACATCGTGGTGCCCCGCTGGGATGCCAAGCTGGGTGACGCCATCGTGTCTTCGTTCTTCTTTCGCGAAGCGAAAAAACTCAACGTCCGGATCACTGTGCTGACGGTGGAGCCCCTGGCCGATCTGCATCAAGCGCATTTCGGCGTCGATCAGGTCCTTGTCATCGATGAGAACCCCGGTGCCCTCGCGCTGTACCGGCTGGCCCGAAAGCTTGGCCGGGTCGATGTGTTGGTGCATCTGGTGGGGCGAATCCAGCCAGCGGAGATGCTGTTCATTCGGCTGCTCAATCCCGCACGGGTGTATTCCCTCGACGATGCGCTGCATTGCGTCAACCGCAAGTTCGGAGCGGCCAGCGCCGGGCTCGACGTGGCGGGCCGTTTCGCGCAGGTGCTGGCCGACCTTGGTCTGGACGCGATCCAGCGCGATTACATCGTGCCCCTGGCGCAAACGGCGCCGCAGAATCCACCGCACCTGCTGGTCAACCCGTATGCCAGCCGCGAGGACAAAAGCCTGTCCGCCGCCAAGGCGTGCCTGCTGCTGCGAGCCCTCGCCGATGCGTGGCCGGGAAAATCGATTGGCATCCTGTGCAGCCCGGCAAGCCGCGAACAGGCGCGGCGGTTGGCAACCGAGACCGTGCGCGACAACGTTCGCTGTCTGGATGACCTGCGCACACCCATCGACGCGGCCAGCTATATCAGCCGGGCGCAGGCGGTGGTCAGTGTGGACACGGCAATCGTGCATATGGCGGTGGGATTGCGCACACCGTTGCTGGCTCTCTATCCCGACAGCGGAGACGAGTTCAATCCCTGGCTACCGCCAGCCTCGCCGCGCACACGGATCATTTTCAGCCGGCAGTGCCCGGAGCACTACCGCCGTACAGGGAAGAAAGATATGAACGTATTCGCGGTCGAAGAGGTTATCGAGGGGCTCGCCGACCTGCTGCCCGCATCAGCGCCGCGGCCGGCATTGGCACTGGATGCCCGGATCATTGCCGGGCTCGGCGTGGCTCGCGGCACCCTCGCCCGCCAGCTTCCGTTGATCAGCCGCGAATTTCCCGAGGTCCACGCCTGCCATCCCGGCACGCTCAACCTGCAACTGGAGTATCCGCTGCATCTGCTGCGCCCGGATCACCGCACCGCGCCGCTGGCATGGACGCCCAGCGGACGCAGCACCGAAGTGTTCGACCTGCTGCGCATCGAGCTGGAATTCGCCCGGATGCCGGCGCGCATCCCGGCGTGGCTGTATATCGCCCACGGCTCGGTACACCGGCAAACACCTTCGGTGCATGAAGTGATCGCCGGGCGCCTCGACCTGAACGGCGCCGGCAGTTGCCGGATTCATATTCCCGCCGACGCGGTGCGCTACGGCTGATCCGCCGTCAGCCGAGCCGTTTCCGCCAGCCAGTATTCCCGGTCGGGCTCGATATGCAGGAACAGCCGCGCCAACAGGCTCCGGCCATCAAGAAACTGCTCCACCGACTCCGTGCGCGTGCTGGTGCGCTTGAAGTAGGTGTTGTAAAGCTTGAGCAGGCTGATATCGGCCAGCAGAAAGTCGGCGACGGTAACGTCCTCGCGACGCATCACCTCACAACCGTCGAAGTTGTAGCGCGGGTGATAGCCGGGATCGATCAGGTGCGACAAAACCGGCACTACCTCACCCGCCCGCCGCGCGACGATGTCCTTGATGCCGCCTGGGTTGCCCCAGGCGTGGGTTCCGCCCTCCAGTGCCGCAGCCAGCGCTTCCTCCAGCAACGGATTGCCCGCGCGTGAAGCGAACAGGCATTCGCTGTGCCAGTGCAGCTTGTCGCTGACGCCGTCGGGGAACAGATCCGCCGTCGGGTCCCGCAGCAACAGGGTGTCGGCATCGAGCCAGACGCCGCCATGACGGTGCACATAAGCCATGCGGATCAGATCGCTCTTGGCGACGATCGCCTCGATCCCGGCGTCGAGGGTGAAGGCCAGCGGATGAAAACCCCAGGCCTTGTCCACCACCCGCGGATCGATCTGCGCCTCAAGATCATGCGGTGTCAGCAGCGTGAAGCGCTCACCCAGCGCACGCTGAAACGACACCAGCGCCAGCGCGATCCACGGCGGCATCGTCTGGCCGGCGGCGGTCTCCCAGTAGCTGACGTACTGCACTGGCGCATCGTCGCCACGGCTCACCTGCGTACCGTCCTGCCATCGGCCCGCAACAGGCCGGCTTCGACCAGATGCCGGCGAACCCGGGCCAGTGACGGTACGCAACCGTCCTGACGCAGAAACTCGTTGCCCAGCGCCGACCGGTACAAGCGCAGCCAGTTGTCCGCTGGCACCCGTGGCAGAAACGCCTCCAGCGCGTCGCGGTTGTCCGCGCCGAACACCAGGCGCAAGGTGCGCAGGATCGGCTGGTACTGCGGGTCGGACAACAGCCGCGCGAGGTTCTCGCCAAGCCCGCGGCCGATCTGCGTCATGTTCAGGCGCTCTTCGATGGTCGCGTCGCTGAGCGCAACACGCGGATCGACGGCCACCGGATAGATCGCCTGGAACGACTTGGCGCCGGCGTGCATGGAGTGATGGAACACCTTGTCTGCGGTCGACCCGGTGACCAGCACGTCGTCGCCGAAGATCACATGTACCCCGCTCCAGCGATAGAAGTTCTCGGCGGGAATCACATGGTCCTGGACCAGATTGACCCGCTCACGCTCCTCAGTGCTCAGGCTCGCGTAGTTCTCGCAGGGCGGCGCAATGCGCGGCAGCTTGACGTTGATGATGGTCGGCAGGCCCTTGTGCGCCAGTGTGACGTTGATCTCCTCGACCACGATGTCGTAAAGCACGTTCGCCGTGGACGGCACGTTGCGCCAACCGGTGGTCATCATCACCACGTTGTCGCCGTGGACCCGGGCGTCGCTGAACAGTCGGGCCCAGTGCGACAACGGGTCCTCCAGTTGGGCCTCGAGGTAGTCGATCACCTGCCAGGCAAGGTGGCGGATATCACCGATGCTGCCGTACTTGGCGCGGCTGTAGATCGCCGCCAGGTCGGCGGCATCGCTGGCGTCGGCCATGTCGCGGAACACACCCGGCCCTGCCGGGGTAAGGCAGGTCAGCGCATGGCCGGCAAAGATCGACACGTACTGCGCCATGCTGATCAGACCACGGCTCAGCAGTTCTGCGGCAAAGGCACGGAAACCGCCCGACACGTCTTCGGGCCGGGCCAGTGCCAGCGCCTGATGGAACGCCGCCAGTTGTTCGGCTACGGGGGCGCTGTGCAGTTGGCTCCAGTCGGACGGCAAGCTGCAAGGGTTCAGGGTCATGGTGAAACGTATCCATTGATCAGGTGTTCAGCGCTGGCCGTGGTGGCCAGCAGGTCCAGGGGCACATCGACGCGGCGACGGGCTTCGTAGTAACTGATGCGGCGCAGCCCGAGTGGCTGCAACTGCTCAAGCATTTCGCCAATGCCCGCGCCGGCATCACGCGGATCGTGGGCGTCCGAGCCCACGGTGAACGCCGCGCCCCGCTCGACCAGCAGCGGCAGCAGTCCGCGACTCGGATACGACCATTGGCCGTGCACTTCACGCCCGGTGCCTGGCTCCAGGCTCGACTTGCGGATCCCCGAGGCATTCAGCTCAAAGGCCACCCCGCCGTCCGCGAACAACGGCAGCAACGGCTCGAAACGGCGCAGCACGATGTCTTCCGGGACTCCGCGCAACAACGTGTCGGCATGCCCGACCGCGTCGAACAGGCCACACTGCAACAGCCCTTCAAGATCGGCGAAATAGCGATCGAGAAACGCCTGTGCGGCCAGCCGCGGCAACTCCCAGACTTTCACCATGGGCTCGCCGGGCACCTCGACGTAATGCACCGAGCCGATGGCGAAATCCAGCTCATGGCGAGCGATCAACTCACGGTTCCAGGCATCGGCGCCGGGCATGTAGTCGAACTCAAGTCCGCGCAGGATCCTGATCTGGCCCTGGTAACGCTGGCGTGCCTGCTCGATATCGGCGAAATAGCGCTCGAGTTCGGCGTCCAGCAGGCGGTTGTGGGTGTCCACCGGAAACGGTGCGTGGTCGGTGATGGTCAGCACCTTCACCCCGGCGGCAATCGAGGCACGCACCAGCTCGTCCACCGTGCCCACGGCGTGCTTGGAGTAGAAGGTGTGGCTATGGGAGTCGATCATGCCGGCACCAGTTGTTCGAGCAAACCGTCGTGGTTGGCCATTTCCTTGACCAGCCAGTACGGGTTGTTGGCCTTGGCCAGGATCGAGCGCAGCAGGTCCGGTTTGTCCACCCGCGCCAGCAGATCGGCCAGCGGCTGGCTGTAGAGCGCCCGCACCAGCGGCGTCTCGCGCACATGGGACGCCAGGTGTTCCCAGCGGATCCGGTCGAAGTGGATATTACCCAGGCGCTGGTGCTCGATGCCGTACAGGTAGACATCGCCATTGGGCTTGATGGTCAGGTCCATGCCGTTGGCCGCGGGTGGCGGGTTCAGGCTGCCGAGGGTGAAGCGCTTGTTGACCTTGGCCTCGATGGCGCCGATGTAGCCGTGCAGATCCAGGTAGCCGGCGGGCGTGTCGGCTGCGGGATGCACCAGGTTCTTGTAGTCGATGCCGAAACGCGCGTCGCCGACCACCAGCACATCTTCAAGGGCGCTGCGTGGCTCGATGGCCGCCTCCAACCCCCAGCGCTGCAGTTCTTCCAGCAGGTAGCCACGGGTGAATTCACGGTCGGTGTCGATGGAACGGAACGAGAAACTCAGTCCGTCCAGACCCTGCCGGCGCTGGTAATCCAGGCTGAAACCGTGGGCTCGCCATTTGACCTTTTCAATATGGTGGCTGTCGGCACTCAGGCGGATGTTGCAGTGGTCGCCCCGTGCGGTGACGAGCTGCTGGGTGGTGTCGTAGAACGCCGCCATCTTGTCGTGGGGGAAGAAACCGCTGGTGATGAACTCGAACTGCTTGCCGCCGTCGGACAGCCCGAGGATCTCGTGGAACACCTTGGCGTTGTTGAGCGGCTCGCCTTCACCACTGATGGAAATGCGCTTGACCTCCGTGGCATTGATCAGCGCGGCGAGGTTTTCCCGGGCGAGGCTGGACAGTTCCATGCTCATCCCGGACTTGTGCTTGTCCGCGTACATGCAGAACGCGCAACCGATGCCGCAGATCTGGGTGATGTCGATGTACAACAGGTGACCGTGCAAATCCATGTCGATGGGCTCTTTCCTGCCCGCGCAACGGCGCGGGCATCTTTCTGCAAAGGCCCCGCAGGCACCATGCCTCGCGGGACCACCTTGTGTTCAGTAGCGTTGCTGCACTTCCAGTTGCGGGATCTGCACCGAATCGGGGTGGACGATCGGCCGCAGTACCCGCTCCTCGCGCACGGCGGCGCGGTCGGGGTAATCCGCGTAGCGGTCGCGGCTGATGGCGAATACGTTCTGGTCGAACTCCGCCGCGCCAAGCACCGCATCATCGGCATCGGTCTTGTTCGGTGCGATCAGCACGCGCGTGCCGGGAAACACCGTCTGCAACGCTTTTTCGTCCTTGCCGGTGAGTCGGGTGATGCTGGCGTCGAACACCAGGGTGACCTCGTAGCTGGCACACAGCTCCGGCACCAGCGCGCCCAGCGCGGCCAGGCCGATGAAACGTTGCTTGCCGTCCTTGTCATCGACGTAGCAGAGGTTGTTGCTGTCCAGCACCAGCCCGCGGATTTGCTTGTCCAGCAGGCGGGTGATGTCGCGCAGGCGGCGATTGAGCTTTTCTTCATCGCGCTGCAAGCGGCGCTGGGTCATCTGCGCCTCCCTGAGGACCGGCCCCGGACGGCCTTTGCCGCCGCCAAAGCGTTGTTCGCACTGGCTGTGAATAATTGCCCTGTCCTTGGCGCTTTGTGCATTGTCCAGCTCGTAGATAAAGCACTCGGCGTCGATGATGTCCTGCTCCAGTCCGCGCAATTGCTGGGTGATATGGCTCCAGTGCCGGAACACCTCCCCGGCCTTGGCCTCCCAGTGCTCGCTTTCGCGGTACGTCCGCTCGGTGGTTTCGCGCAGGCGTTGCAACTCATCGTTGAGCTGCCCACTCACGGCCTGCGCCTGCAGCGGATCGAAATCCCGGTAGCGCTGCAGTTGGGCGCTCAAGCCTTGCGCCTGACGTTCGTTCTCGCTGAGCTCGGACGCCACGGCGGCCTGGGTGCGCTGGAACTGCTTGAGGCGCCCTTCAAGGGTGGTCACCTGGCGTTTGGCAACGCTGCGCTCCGTCGAAATCCAGTGCGCCGGCGACCAACCGGCCGCGGCTTTTTCGCGGGCCTGCTGTAGCTCGGACTTGCTGGTGCGGACGCTCTTTTCCAGCAGTTCCAATTGTTCGCGGGCGCTGCCGGTGTCGCGATTGAGCTGCGCCAGCCGCGAATGGCTGGCGGCATTGTCGAAGCCCTCGAACCAACGCAGGTCGGTTTGCAGGTGATCAATGCTTGAGGTGATCCGCTCGGCTTCGCTTTTCAGCGCGACGAGTCTGCTGGCGTGATTGTTCCTGTACACGGCTGTATTTCCTTTTCCTGGAGGCGTCAGGCGGTTTTCGCGGAGCGCTTGCCGGCGGCATAGGTGGCTTTTGCCGCGAGCTTGAGCGCCACCACGGTTGCCGCGCCGGCGGCGAAACAGATGGCGTTGACCAGCAGAAATTCGAGTGGGGAAATCGTGTGGTTCATGGATATCTCCTGAAAATGGACCCGCAGTGGCTGTCTCAGCCGTTCAACCGCGTCCCGCACTTGCCGCAGAAATTGCTGCCCGGGGTGATCACCGCGTGGCAACCGGGACAGGTGGACTTGAGCAACATCTTCTGGCGCATATGGCCGATCTGGATGACGCACGGCACGGTCACGCGATAAGCCGGGCTGGCCAGGTCGAAGGCGGTCCAGATACCGGTGATGGCCCAGCCCAGCGGGCCGGCGAGTACCGCCAGGCCACGGCCGAGGGTGGCGGAGCCGGCCAGTGCGACGCCGCGTCCGACCAGGCTGCTCATGGTTGCGCTGGCGACGATGGCCGCCAGGTTGTAGGACGCCAGCCCCGACGCACCCAGCGAAGCCAGCCAGGCCGCCAGCGCCGCCGGGCCCATGCCCGGTTTATAGGCGGCGCCAAGGGACTCGAACAGGGTCGAGCGGTCTGCATCGCTCATGCGCCCCAGCGACTGGGTGAAGACCTTGGCGATGATCGCCATTTCCATCTCGGCGCAGGACGTGCTCGCCGTGGTGGCGGCACTCACATGGCTGGCGACATCGCTCAACAGCTCGCGGTAGGCCACCCCGCTGCCGCCACGGAACAGGTTCATCAGCGAGTTGCCGCCATAGCGGGTCAGCTCCTCGGCGAGCATGGCGCGGCTGGCGTCATTGGCGCCGTTGCTCTTGGCCTCGGTCAATTGCCGGCAGACCGACGCCGACAGCGAGATACGGCCATTGCCGTTGTCCGTGATCACGTCGATAAGCAAACCGAGGTCATCGGTACTGGCGCTCATCAGCACATCGGCAAGATCGGGGTCGTGGATGATCGGCATCTTTCGATTCCTCTGGGAAAAAGTGGGGTCCGGGGTTTTCAGGACGGGTCGTTGGGCGTGGAACGAGCGACAAAGGCACCGGCCATCGCAGTCAACAGCGGACGCAGGTAAACCGAGCTGGCATGACGCAGCATCAAGGCATCGAGCTTGAGGCAGGCGCGGCGGCGCCATTCATCGCGGGCCTTGGCGCGGACCACCTCCGACGATGCGCTGGCACCTCTGGGCAGCACGTCCGGATGGACCTTGCATTCGCGCAGGACCAACTCGACCACATTGATGTCGGACGGCTTGTCTTCCCGGCGCAGCTTTTCCGCGGCGGTCATATAGTCGCGACTGTCGGCGAACGCCGTCGCCAGGTCCGACCAGTCCTGCGGGCGCATCAGCAAAAACGCAGGCGGGACGCCGAGTGCATCGGCGAGTCGGCTGATGGTGGCGAGGTCCGGGTTGGCATCGACGCCGGGGACCTTAAGGGCGCGCAAGGTGCTGCGGGCAATCCCGGTTTCGCGCTGCATCCGCGCCGCGGGAAACGGCCCCGGCTTGTCGCCCTCGCGCGGCGCGCCAGCGACTGCCAGCACTGCCGAGAGGTTCGCGCTGAAGCATTGGCCCAGCGTTGAGGGGGTATCGGGTTGAAGAGAATGAAATTGCATTGCCATCATCCTGCGAGTGAGTGATGGCACTTTAACCACGGTTTTTGGGGTTTCAAAGGATGAATGGAGTGCTAGCGCTCCAGATAATGGAGAATTTTAAAAATGGTGGAGCGCAAACACTCCATTACTACGTAAGCCCCATGGGCGCGGGCTTGAATTGTGCAAAGGCCACGAGTCGCCTGTCAGAGGATCCGGTGATGGCCACCAGGTGCTAGTCGACAGGCCTTTAGCGTCCTTGAGAACGAGCGCCGCCCGCGCGGCGCATCGCCGGCAAGCCGGCTCCCACATTGGTTGCAACGCGCCATGGCCTGTGGGATTGGCGTTGCCCGCCTTGGCGCATGGCTGGAGAGTACGGGGCGGCTAAAGCGTCAGACTTGAAATTGAGCCGAACCACCAAGGCAGTCAACCAGGGCCTGACAGGCATAGGCGCGTTGCAACCAATGTGGGAGCCGGCTTGCCGGCGATGCGCCGCGCGGGCGGCGCTCGATCTCAAGGGCGCTGAAAATCTTTCGGCTAGAGCCTGGTCGCCATTACCCGGTCTACTGGCAAGCGCCTCATGGCCTTAATAGAGCCACGAGATCCCACAGATTCAGCATTAAACCCCACCCGCCAAGGCACGAAACGCCGCCAACACCTCCCCCGGCTTCTCCAACATCAACTGATGCCCACACCGCTCCAGCAACTCGAACTCTCCTCGCGGCAACTGCCGGGCCAACGCTTCGCCGCCGCTGGCGGGGGTCAGGCCATCACGGTCGCCAGACACCACCCGGACTGGCAACGTCAACCCGGCCACGGCATCCGCTTGCGGCCATTGCGCATTCGCCACCAGCGACTTGAACACATACAAGCGATTGCGCCGGGTCAGACCCTCTTCATACGCCACCAGCGCCTGATCCGCCTCGGGGTGCCAGGCTTTTTCACGAAAACCCTTCGACAGCAACGGCCGGATGATCTCCAGCGCCCACGCCGGCAGGTTGAGCAATCCACCACGGGCCAGCGGCCGGTGCAACTGCGAGCCCAGCAGCAAGGCGCCATCGATGCTCACCTGTGCCTGTTCCAGCAGGGCGCTGAGGGTCACGCCGGTGCCAAAGGAATGCGCCACTACCAGGTTGCGCGCGCCGGCATGGCGGCGGACGATTTCCAGTTGGTCCGCCACCAGCTCGGACCAGGCATAAGCCGCCGCCGCACGCGGTTTGTCGCTGTCGCCATGACCGAGCATGTCCCAGGCCACCAGGCTGTAGCCTTCTTCGCCAAGGCTGCGCCACAGCTCGCGCCACTGGTCTTTGTTGCCACCACCACCGTGGGCGAAAAACACCACGGTGTCGGCCCGTTCGGTGCCGGGCTGGTGGGCCACGCTCAAGCGCCGGCCGGGCCGGACTTCCAGCAGTTCGCCGCGAACCCGCGGTAATTCGGAAAATGCAGGTGCATCAGCCATGGGCAGTCAGGGCCTCTTCGGGGTCAAGGTAAGTGGGCCGCGACAGGCCCAGGTGATCGCGCAGCGTGCGGCCCTGGTAGGCGCGGCGGAACAGCCCGCGCCGTTGCAGTTCGGGCACGACGCTGTCGACAAAGCGCTCCAGGCCACCGGGCAGGAACGGCGGCATGATGTTGAAACCGTCGGCGGCGTCTTCGCTGAACCACTGTTCCATGCAGTCGGCAATCGTCGACGGCGTACCGACCACCACCAGATGCCCGCGTGCTGCGGCCATGCGCAGGTACAACTGGCGGATACTCAGGTTCTCGCGACGGGCCACGGAGATCAGCAAGTCGCGGCGGCTGACCCCGGAGTTGGTCGCCGGCAGTTCCGGCAACGGCCCGTCCAGCGGGTACACGGACAGATCGCTACCACCGGCGATATCCGCCAGCAGCGACAAGCCCACCTGCGGCTGCACCAGCGTCTGTAATTGCTGGTACAGCGCCTCCGCGTCGGCCTGGCTGTCGGCAACCACCGGCAACAGACCGGGCATGATCTTCAGTTGCCCGGCGTGCCGGCCGTAACGCGGCAGCAGCGCCTTCAGTTCGCGGTAGAACTGCTGGGCGCCGGCCAGTTCCGGTTGGGCGGTGAAAACCATCTCGGCATGGGCCGCGGCCAGCTCGCAGCCCGCTTTCGACGCCCCCGCCAACACTTGCACCGGCGACACGTTGCGCGCCTTCCAGTGTTCGCGCACCTTGCCGAGGAATTCCCGTGCCAGGCCATAGCGCCGGGCATGTTCGAAATGAGTCTGGCGACCGAAGTTGAAGGCTTCCTCAGCATTGCTCGACGTCACCAGGTTCCAGCCGCCGCGCCCGCCACTCAGCGCTTCCAGCGAAGCAAAGCTGCGCGCCACGGTATCGACGCTGTTGTAGGAGGTGGTGACCGTGGCCACCAGGCCGATACGTTCAGTCACCGCGGCCAGTGAGGCCAGCAGGGTCAGCGGCTCGAAATGCTCGGTACGCGCCATGCGGCTCAGGGCGTCGAGATTGCCCGGCAACATCGCCAGGGTGTCGGAGAGGAACAGTGCGTCGAAGCAGCCACGCTCGGCAGTCAGCGCCAGGTGCTGATAGTGCTCGATATCCAGGCCGCCATTGGCCTGGGCATCGGGGTGCCGCCAACCGGCGACATGGTGCCCGGTGGCCATGACAAAGGCGTTCAGACTCATCATCCCGCGGCTCATGACGCTACCTCCGCACCGCTCAAGTGGTCAGCTTTGGGCAGTGCCAGCGACACGCCGCTGAGCAGCGCGCGGGTGTAAGGGTGTTGCGGCTGGGTCAGCACTTGCGCCGTGGCGCCCTGCTCCACCACCTGACCGCCCTGCATCACCGCGATGCGGTCACACAGCCGCGCGGCGACCCGCAGGTCGTGGGTGATGAAGACAATGCTCAGTTTCAGGCGCCGCTGCAGCGATTCCAGCAATTCGAGGATCTGCACCTGGATCACCGCGTCGAGGGCCGATACGCATTCGTCGGCGATAAGAATCTTCGGCTCCACCGCCAACGCTCGGGCGATGCCGATACGTTGCCGTTGACCACCGGAAAACTCATGGGGAAAACGCTCCAGCGCGGTGGCCGGCAAACCCACCAGTTCCAGCACCTGCCGTGCGCGCCGCGCCGCCTCGGCCTTGCTCACGCCCTGGGCCAATGGTCCGGTCATCAGGATGGTATCGATGCGCTGGCGTGGATTGAGGGAGGCGAATGGGTCCTGGAAGATCATCTGCACATCGCTGCGCAGGCCGCGCAGCCGGCGCTGGGACAAGCCCGCCACTTCCCGGCCTTGCCAGGTGATGCTGCCGGACTCCACCGGCAGCAGCCGCACCAGGGCACGGCCCAGGGTGGATTTGCCGGAGCCCGACTCACCCACGATGCCGAGGGTTTCACCCTGCGCCAGTTGCACATCGACGCCGGCCAGCGCCCGGGTACGTCGGCGTTTCCACCAACCACCACGGCTGGAAAAGCTCTTTTCCAGCGCCCGGGCCTGCAACACCACGGGCGCATCGTGCAGCGCAGGCCGTGCCTCCAGCGGGCTGGCCGTCACCGCCGCGATCAGTTGCCGGGTGTAAGGCTGGTGTGGCGCATCGAGAACGTCACGCGCCGTGCCCTGCTCCACCAGATGCCCTTTTTCCAGTACCAGCACACGGTCGGCGATGGCCTGTACCACACCGAAATCATGGGTGATGAACAGCATCGCCATGCCCTTGTCCCGCTGGATCCGCCGTAGCAACACGAGAATCTGCGCCTGGGTGGTGACGTCCAGCGCCGAGGTCGGCTCGTCGGCGATCAGCAGCGCTGGATCGAACACCAGCGCCATGGCGATCACCACCCGCTGGCGCTGGCCGCCGGACAGTTCGAACGGATAGGCGTGGCGCAGCCGCTCCGGGTCAGGCAGGCCGACATAACCGAGCAGTTCGACCACTCGCTGGCGGCGGGCGCGGGCATCCTTGACACCATGGGCCTGCAAGGTTTCGTCAATCTGCCGGCCAACGCTGAGCAATGGATTGAGGGCGCTCATCGGCTCCTGGAAGACCATGCTGATATCGCGGCCGCGCAACTGGCGCATGGCGTCTTCATCGTGGCTTGCCAGGTCCTCGCCGCGAAACAGCAGCCGTCCGCCATCTACCTGCAACGGCGACGGCAGCAGGCGCAACAGCGCCTTGGCCAGCATGGACTTGCCCGAGCCGGACTCGCCGACCACGCACAGGCATTCGCCGCGTTGCAGCTCCAGCGACAGGTCATACAGCGCGTGGCTGCGGTCGGCACCGGCCGGCAGGGCGATGCGCAGGTGTTCGATGCTCAGCAACGTAGCTGCGCTCATAGGGAATCTCCTGGCCGGCGGGCCGGTTCGAAGGCGACCCGCAGGCCCTCGCCGACGCGGTTGACCGCCAGCACACACAACAGAATCGCCAGACCCGGCAGCAGACTCATCCACCAGGCCTCGCGCAGCAGGCCACGGGACGCGTTGATCATGTAGCCCCAGCTCATGGCCTCGGGGTCGCTGAGACCGAGAAAGGCCAGCGCTGCCTCGGTCAGGATCGCCGTGGCCATGACGAAGGTCATGGTCACCAGCAGCGGCGCCAGGGCATTGGGCAGAATCTGCTGGAACACGATGGCCAGCGGCGATTGCCCGAGCACCCGCGCCGCCTGGACGAATTCACGCTGACGCAGGCTGAGGAATTCGGCGCGCACCAGCCGCGCCACCGCAGGCCAGGCCACCAGCGAAATAGCCAGGACGATGGAACCCAGGGACGGTTCCAGCACCGCCACCAGAATCACCGCCAGCACCAATTGCGGAATGATCTGGAAGAACTCGGCCAGGCGCATCAGCACGGCGTCCAGCCAGCCGCCGAAGTAGCCGGCAAGTGCGCCAACCAGCAGGCCGGTCAGCAGGGTCGCCAGGCTGCTCAGCACACCGACCGCCAGCGATACCCGGGCGCCGTACAACAAGCCGCTGCCCAGATCACGCCCGAGCAGGTCGCTGCCCAACCAGTGGCCGGCGTCCTGCAACGGTTTGAGCATCGGCTGGGCGTTCATTTCCCAGGGCGAACCCTGGCTGATCCACGGCGCTGCGACGGCCAGCAAGGCCACCAGCAGCAGCCAGGCGGCGCCGATCAGCGCCGACGGTTGCGCGAGAAAACGTCGCGTCACGCTTGACTGGCTCATGCGCCCTGCCCTCCGGCGCCAATGCGCGGATCAAGCAGGCGGCAGGCCAGGTCGGTCAGCAGGTTGAAGCCGACCACCAGCAGCGAAATCACCAGAAAACCTCCCATCAATACGCCGTAGTCGCGCTGGGCCAGGGCGTCGTACATCAGCCGGCCGATGCCCGGCCACGAATAAACCACTTCCACCAGCAACATGCCGCTGGCCAATTGGCCCAGTTGCAGCCCGGCGAAGGTCACCACCGGCAGCAGCGCATTGCGCAGCACATGCACCAGCAAAATCCGTCGCGGCGCCAGGCCCTTGGCCCGGGCGGTGTAGACGTATTCCTGGTTCATCGCTTCGAGTGTGGCGGCGCGGGTCAGGTGGATATACAGCGCAAGAAACAGAAAGCTCAGCGACAGGCACGGCAGCAGCAGATGGCGCAGACGGTCCGCCAGCCAGGCGCCGCCGTGCAGCTCGCGGGCCACGGTTTCCATGCCGAACGCCGGCAGCCAGTCGAGGTTCACCGAGAACAGCAGGATCAGCAGCATCGACAACCAGAACGTAGGGATCGCATAGAGCAGCAGCGCACCCTGGGAAATCACCCCGTCCAGCCAGTGCCGACGTTGCCGCGCGCGGGCCGCCAGCACGCCGAGGCTCACCCCGAGCAGCGACGACAGCAAAAATGCCGAGCCCATCAGGCTCAGGGTCGCCGGCAGACGCTCGGCCAGCAGGGTCCACACCGGGGTCTGGTTACGGTAGGAATACCCCAGGTCGAGGTGCGCCACCTTGCCCAGGTAGATCAGCAATTGCTGGCCCAACGGCAGGTCCAGGCCCATCTCCTGGCGCAGGTCGGCGATGAACGCGGCGTCATCGACCCCGGCTTCACCGGCCATCAGCAGCGCCGGATCACCCGGCGCCAGGCGGATCAGCAGGAACGCGAGCACCAGCACCCCAAGCACCATCAGCCCGGCGCGGCCCAGGCGCGCGCCGAGGAACAGCAGCGCACTCATGGCGCCGGGGCGTCGAGGTAGACGCTCTCGTAGTCTTCATTGAGGCTGGTAGCGGTGCGCAGCAGGTTGTGCACCTGCGTGTGGTACAGCGTCGGGTAGCGCATCTCGAAGATCGGCGCGATCGGCAACTCGTCGTTCAGCAGATTCTCGAGCTGGCCATAGGTTTTCTGCCGCTCGGCGCCCTCGGGAGTATCGGCCACCTGACGCCACAGGCGGTCCACCTCGGGGTTGCTGTAGCCGCCGACATTGGCGAAGGGCGAGGTCTTGAGGATGTAGTCGCTGCGGTACAGGTAAGCGTTGGTCAGGTACGGGTCGCCGATCTGGAAGATGAAGTTGTAGGTCAGATCGAAGTCCCAGTCGCTGACCCGCTGGAACCAGGTCGCGGCGTCGGACGTCACCACCTGGACCTTGAAGCCCAACGGCTGCAGCACCTGCTTGGTGTACTCGGCCAGCCGCTCCCAGGCGCCGCCCTTCTCGCCATTGAGCAGGCGGATACGCACCGCACCGACATCGACGCCGGACTCGGCGATCAGTGCCTTGGCCTTTTTCAGATCATGGGCGTATTGCGGCAGTTGCGGGTCGTGGTACGGCGAGCCGGCGGCGAACGGCCCCCGGGCCACCTGACCGGCACCGAAGAAGATGTTGTTGACGATGAAATCGCGGTTCAGCGCGTAGAGGATCGCCTGGCGCACCTTGGGGTTATCCAGCGGCGGCTTGCGCGTGTTGATCTGCAGGAAGGCCAGCCCGGCGTACAGTTCCCAACCCTTGTCGGACGCGGTCACGTCCGGCAGCGCACTGAGGCGCTTGAGGTCGGAATAATCGGCGTCGCCGCCGCGTAGTACCTGCACGTCGTTGCGTTCGAAGGCTGCGGCCCGCGACGAGCCATCCGGGATCACATGGAAGATCACCGCATCCAGATGCGGCAGGCCCTTTTTCCAGTAGTCGGGGTTCTTCGCCAGCTTGATCCAGGCGCCGCGCTTCCATTCCTGGAAGACGAACGGCCCGGTGCCCACCGGCTTCAGGTTGTAAGGATTGGCGCGAAAATCGGTGCCCTCGTAGAGGTGCTTCGGCACCACCGGACGCAGGCCGCTGCCCAGCAGCGACAGCAACGGCGCGAAAGGCTTTTTCAGGTGGAAGGTGACTTGCAGCGGCGCGCTCGAGTCGATCGACGCCACATACTCCTCGAAAACGCTCCCGACGCGCTTGTCCACGTCCGGGTAGAAGGTGTTGAAGCTGAACAGCACGTCCTGCTCGCTGAGCGGCTCGCCGTCATGCCATTTGACGTCTGGCTGCAAATCGAAGGTGTACGTCAGGCCGTCCGCCGACACCTTCCAGGACTTGGCGAGCACTGGCTGCGGCGTGAGCGCGGTGTCGAAGGTCAACAAGCCCTGCAGGACCTTGCCGCTGACGTACTGGGTCGAGACATGGGTGACCACGCCGTGCATCAACGACGGCGGCTCGGGCTGGGCGACGAGGTTGAGCACGCCGCCGTCGCGCGGTTCGGCCTGGACGCTGCCGGTCAGCAGCGCGGCGCAGGCCAGCATGGCGACGCCCAGCCCCTTGAGCAGATGACGCGGCCCGACCCGGGATGACTGACGATGAGGGTGACTGGGCATGGTGACTCCTTGGCAATGGTCCAGCGACTGTGCCAAGGGTTTTAGCAAGCGCTGTGCCACGGCCTGCGCATCCCGTAAAGCCTGGCGATACGCCGCGTTGCGGGCACTGAAGTGATGAAAAAGCCACACCTGCCAGCGGCGGCTGTGGAAAAAGCAACAGTGCCGGCAGCGGCCTGCTCGCGGATAGCCGCGTAACCCGGGCCTGACCGCGCTGGCACAGGGTTTGCCCTGTCAGTTGAATTCGAACCACTGAACGTGTGAGCACCATGTCCCTCGACTACCTGGGCAACCCCATCGATACCGACGACCACGACGCGCGTCAGGGCCTGGATGACTTCATCGCCGGCTTCATCGGCTACCAGCCCCGCGCCGAAGCCATCCTTGCCAGCGCCGACCGCCATCCGGAATCCGCCCTGAGCAACGCCCTGGCGGGCATCCTGCTGATGTTCGTCGAATCCCCCGAAGGTCCGGCGCTGGCCGAGCGTTATCGGCAGCGCGCGGCCAGCGTAGAGCCGCTGCATCCGCGGGCGGCGTTGTACCTGGCGCTGTTGCAGGCGTGGATCGCCGACGACCTCGACCGGGTGCTGCTACTCGCCGGGCGCGTGCAGGCGCAGTACCCGCGCGACCTGTTTGCCGCCAAGCTCAACCAATACGTGGAATTCAATCGCGGCAACTGGCCGGCGCTGCTGCGCATCGGCCTGAATGCGGTGGCGGCGGCGCCGGACATCGCCCAGAGCCACGGCATGCTGGCCTTTGCCTACGAGCAATGCCACCTGCTCGAAGAGGCCGAAGCCAGTGCGCGCCAGGCCCTGGCCCTGCAACCGAGCGAGCCTTGGGCTCAGCATGCGCTGGCCCATGTGATGCTGACCGAAGGCCGTATCGACGAAGGCATCGCCTTTCTCGAAGGCGTGAAGGTTCATTGGCAGGGCCTGAATTCGTTCATGTACACCCACAACTGGTGGCACCTGGCGCTGTTCTACCTGGCCCGCGGCGAGGAGGCTCGGGTGCTGGAAATCTATGACCGGCATGTCTGGGGCATCCTGCCCGAGTACTCCCAGGACCAGATCGGCGCGGTGTCACTGCTGGCGCGGCTGGAGGTGGCCGGTATCGACGTTGGCGAGCGCTGGCAGGAACTGGCGCCCTGGCTGCAGAAACGCCACGCCGACACCGTACAACCCTTCCTCAGCCTGCAATACCTCTACGGCCTGGCCCGGGCCGACAAACCAGAGGCGGATCTGCTGCTGCAAGCCCTGCGGATCCATGCCCACCAGGCCCCGAGCTTCAGTCGGGCGGCCTGGGCCGATGTCACCCTGCCGGTGGCCGAAGCGTTGCTGGCCCATGCCCGTGGCGATTTCCCGCGGGCCGCGCGGTTGCTCGCCGGCAGTCTGCCGCGCCTCAACGAGATTGGCGGCAGCCATGCCCAGCGCGACCTGTTCGCCCAGATCGAGCTGGATGCGCGGCTGCGCGGCGGTGAATGGGAAGTCGCCCAGCAGATCCTGGAACTGCGCCGCCGCTACGACGCTCTCGACGTACCGACCAACCGCAGCCTGGCGCGGGTTTATCGTGAACTGGCCTTGCCGGCCCTGGCCCGACAGGCCGAGGACCGGGTCGAGCAGGTGCTCAGCCAGCGCTAGCCCGACGCGCTTCGAACACGCCCCGGGCAATCGCCCGGGCCACGCAATCGGCGGCGGCCGAACCGATGCTGCCAATGCGCACCTGACGCTGGGCGCCACTGCCCAGTTCCACCGCGCCAGAAGCCAGGGCGAACACTGTGTCGCCATCGAACGGCAAGTGCGCCGGACGCACCGCCCGGGCGATGCCGTCCTGGGCCATGATCGCCACCCGCTTGCACTCGGCAGTGTTCAGCCGCGCAGTGCTGGCCACCACTACCAACGTGGTATTGGCCCCGGCCTGCAGACGACCCATGGAGTCCAACCGTGACAGCTCCGGGATCGGATCGCTGCAATCCTGATCGCCTTGCGGCCGGGCGCCGCCGAACTCGCCAGCGATTTCCCAGGGCCAGGCCCAGAAGGTCTTGCCGTCGGGCATGTACACCGAACCAATGGGGTTGGCGACCACCAGCGCGCCAACGATCAGGCCGTCACCCAGATCCAGCGATGCCGAACCGAGGCCGCCTTGCAACACCCCGGCCATGGCACCGCGCCCTGCACCGACCGCACCGAGGGCGAAGTCACTGGCACTGTTGGCCAGCGCTTCGAAGCCGAGGCGACGGTATGGCGGCTCCAGGCCCCATTGCTTGTCGCCACCGTTGGCCAGGTCGTGCAGCACCGCAGCGGGGACGATCGGAATGGCCGGCGCACCGGCTTTCAAATGCAGGCCGACGCCTTCGACGGACAGCGCCGCCGCCACCGCATCGGCGGCGCCGAGGCCGAACACCGAGCCGCCGGCGAATACCAGCGCGTGCAACTGGCCAACCATGTTTTCCGGCTCCAGCGCCGCCGTCTCCCGCCCGCCCGGCCCGCCGCCGCGGATATCGACGCTGGCGGTCCAGACGCTGTCGGTGCGAATCACCGTGACCCCGGTATCGACCTGGGGATCGGTGGCGTGGCCGACGGTCAGGCCGGGAATATCGGTAAGAGCGTTGCGAGGACCGGGGAGCGGCATAAGCGGGAATCCTGAAAATCGTTGTGGTGGTGCCAGGGTCCTCAGCAAGTCATATGCCATGTGGGACAGGTGTGCAGCCCATCACGATGGCTCGGCACCCCGATACGTCCGCGCTGGCCTGATCACTGTAGAAAAACCAACACCCTGCCCCCGCCACCGCTGAAAAATCACCACACAACCTCACCATCCCGCATCAAACCGCTGTTTTAAAAGACTTTTTCCGAATGGCACAGCCCTTGCTCCTGTCCCATCACCAGAGCTTGCCCCAACAAGCCGCCCCTACTGACCTCATCGGAGTAAGCCCCCCATGCGTTCCTCGAATTTCGGCGGATTGCGGCCGCCTCATAAAGTCTTCGCCTTCAGCCTGCTGTTCCTCGCCCTGAGCGACGCGGCATCCCCGGTGCTGGCCGCCGACAGCGACAACCCGCTGGACACCGTGGTGGTGATCGGCAACCGCGGCCAGGCCCGCACCCTGGCGGAAAGCCCGGCGCCAGTAGATGTGATTTCCTCCAAACAATTGCTCGCCACCGGCCAGGGCGACCTGACCCGCGCCCTCAGCCGGGTGCTGCCGTCGCTGAACCAGCCGGCCTCGTCGGGCTTCGGCTCGACCTCGGTGGTACGCCCCATCAGCCTGCGCGGCCTGAACGGCGATCAGGTGCTGGTGCTGGTCAACGGCAAGCGTCGGCACAACAGCGCGCTGCTCAACAACGGCACCTATCTCAACTCTGGCTCGCAGCCGGTGGACCTGGACACCATCCCCACCGCGCTGGTGGACCACGTCGAAGTCCTGCGCGACGGCGCCTCGGCCCAGTACGGCTCCGACGCCATCGGCGGCGTGGTCAATATCGTGCTGAAACAGACCGACCACGGCGGTAGCGTGTCCACCACCTACGGTCAGAACTACGAGAACGGCGACGGCGAAACCACCCGGCAGACCGGCAACGTCGGCCTGGCCCTGCCCAACGACGGTTTCATCAACCTCGCCCTGGATGTAAAGCAGCAGAAGGTTTCCGACCGCTCGGACAAGGCGCCGTACACCGACAGCGCCGGCAACACCAGCCTGCAGCACACCTATTACGGCACCGGCCTGCCGGAAGCGCGCAACTTCAGCCTGGGCTACAACGCCGAGCTGCCGGTCAGCGACGCGCTGAACCTGTATTCCTTCTCCACTTACACCCGGCGCAATTCCGAGAAGCCGCTGGCGTTCCACCAGCCGCCCAGCTTCGACGGCATCGCCACGCCATTCCCGGAAGGCGTGGAAGACACCCTGGGCTTCATCGAAAACGACTTCCAGGTAGCTTTCGGTGGCAAGGGCAACGTGGTCGGCTGGGACTACGACCTGTCCACCACCTACGGCCAGGATCACGCCGAAGCCACCCTGCGCCACACCTACAACCTCAGCTACGGCGCCAACTCGCCAACCTCTGTGGACACCGGGGTGAAGACCTTCAGCCAGTGGACCAACAACCTCGACCTGACCCGCGCCTTCGACTTCGGCCTGGCCAAACCGACACAGATTTCCTGGGGCCTCGAGCACCGGTACGAGAACTACAAGATCGGCAAGGGCGACTACGCCTCCTATGCCAGCGGCCCGTTCACTACCGGTGCCAGCGGCAACCCGATCGCCCCGGGGACCATCTCCGGGGCCGGCACTACCCCGGCCGACGCCGCAGAAAAAGGCCGTACCAGCCTCGGCGCCTATGCCGAGATCGGCCAGGACCTGACCGATAAATGGCATGTCGACCTGGCCGGGCGCTACGAGGACTATAACGACGGCTCGGGCACCACCAGCAACGGCAAGTTCTCCACCCGCTATCAGTTGACCCCGATCCTCGCCGTGCGCGGAACCTTCAGCACCGGCTTCCGCGCGCCATCCCTGGCCCAGCAGATCTACAGCTCGACCTCGCAAAGCAACGTCAACGGCAACCTCATCGACTACCGCAACGTCGCCGTCGACTCCGCCGTGGCCAAGGCCCTCGGCGCCACCACCCTGAAACCGGAGAAATCCACCAACATCGGCTTCGGCCTGACCCTGCAGCCGAACGACGCCACCAGCGTCACCCTCGATGCCTACCAGATCAAGATCAAGGACCGCATCGCCCAGACCGGCTATCTCGGCGGCACGCCACAGATCAACGCCATCCTCGCCGCCGCCGGCCTCGCCACCAACCAGTCGGTGACCTACTTCACCAACGCCCTCGACACCACCACCCGTGGCATCGACCTGGTCGGCGACTACCGGCAGAACCTCGGCGCCTGGGGCGGCCTGCGCTACACCCTCGGCTTCAACTGGAACACCACCGAAATCGATGACATCAAGGCCTCGTCCGTGGCCCAGCAAGCGCTCGGCCCGACCGGTGGCTACGACCGCCAGCGCCAGGGCAACCTCAAGCACGGTCTGCCGGAATCCAAGCTGCTGCTGGGCGCAACCTGGACCTTCGACAAGATCGACCTGAGCCTGAACCTGACCCGCTACGGCGAATACACCCAATACGGCACCGTGGAAATCTACGACCGCACCTTCTCCCCGGCGTGGATCACCGACCTCAACCTCGACTACCACCTGACCCCGGCCCTGACCCTCACCGCCGGTGCCAACAACCTGTTCAACAAGTACCCGGAACGCACCGGCCTGCCGAGCAGTTCGGGTGCCTTCCCCTACGGCAACTTCTCGCCCTACGGCACCACCGGTGGCTACTGGTACACCGGCCTGAGCTACAACTTCTGACCCGCCGCCCTGCCGGCGTCGGTGCCGGCAGGGATTTCGTCACCCCACGGGAGCGCGATTCCATGACCCGCCGTACCGATCAACTCAAGCTGGGCGCCTTTCTCGCCAACAGCGGCCATCACGTCGCGGCCTGGCGCCATCCGCTGGCCCAGGCCGATGCCAGCCTGGATTTCGAGCACTTCAAGGCCATTGCCCGCAGCGCCGAACGCGGCAAGTTCGACGCCCTGTTCGTTGCCGATGTGGTCGCCCTCTGGGGTCACCACCTCGACGCCCTGAGCCGCACCGCCCGTGGCGAGCACTTCGAGCCGCTGACCTTGATGGCGGCGCTGGCCGCGGTCACCGAACGCATCGGCCTGATCGCCACCGCCACCACCAGCTACAACGAGCCGTACCACATCGCCCGCAAGTTCGCCTCCCTCGACCACCTGTCCAAGGGCCGCGCGGCCTGGAACCTGGTGACCTCAGTGGTCTCCGACGAAGCCTGGAACTTCGGCCGCGAAACCCACATCGAGCACGCCGACCGCTATCAGCGTGCCGAAGAGTTCCACGACGTGGTCAAGGGCCTCTGGGACAGTTGGGACGACGACGCCTTCCCCCGCGACAAAGCCAGCGGCCAGTACTTCGACCCGGACAAACTGCACACCCTCAACCACCGCGGCGCGCATTTCGCCGTACGTGGTCCGCTCAATGTCGCGCGCCCGCCCCAGGGCCACCCGGTGCTGGTCCAGGCCGGCGCCTCGGAACCGGGCAAAGCCCTGGCGGCGCGGGTCGCCGAGGTGATCTTCGCCTCGCACCACGAACTGCCGGCGGCGCAGGCGTTCTACCAAGACATCAAGCAGCGCGCAGCGGCGCTGGGCCGCGACCCCGAGCACATCAAGATTCTTCCCGGCGTCACCCCCTTTATCGGCGAAACCCGCGAGCAGGCGCAGGCGCTGTTCGAGGAATTCCAGGCGCTGATCGACCCGGTACTGGGCCTGCGCCTGCTGGCCGACACCCTGGGCGAAGACATCGACCTGTCCGGCCATGACCTGGACGGTCCGCTGCCGGAAACGCCGCCCGGCCAGCGTGGCAGTCGCCGTGATCAGGTGCTGGAACTGGCCCGCCGCGACAACCTGAGCATCCGCCAGTTGTATCTGCGCCTGGCCGGCGGCAACCCGGTCATAGGTACGCCCGAAGACATCGCCGACAGCTTCGAAACCTGGTTCCAGGGCCGCGCCTGCGACGGTTTCAACGTGTTCTTCCCGTATTACCCGGGGTCGATAGACACCTTCGTCGACCGGGTAATCCCGCTGCTGCAGGCGCGTGGGCTGTTCCGCCGCGAATATGAGGGCCGCACCCTGCGGGAAAACCTCGGTCTGCCGCGCCCGGCCAACCGCTTCAGCGCGGCGGCGGAGGTCGGCGCATGAAAACACTGCCCTGTGTGGTCCTGGCGCTGTGCGGCCTGGCCGCGAGCCCGGCCTTTGCCTTGAATATCCTGCTGAGCAACGACGACGGCTATCGCCATCCGAATATCCGCGCCCTCTACAGCGCGCTGAAAAGCGCCGGCCACCAGGTGAAGATCGCCGCGCCGCAAAGCGAACAGAGCGCCCGTGGCGGCGCCTTCATCTATGGCCGGGAAGTGACTGTCGGTCGCGACGACGACCCGGCCTACCCCGACAGCTACTACATCAGTACCCACGAAACCGGCCTGTGCAGCAGCGCCGCCTGTGCCGGGCAGGAGGTACAGATCGAGATCAGCGGCACGCCGGTCATGGCGCTGCTGATGGGCCTGAAAAAGGTGCTGCCGGAACCGGACCTGGTGATCGTCGGGCCGAACCCCGGCAACAACGTCGGCGCGATCAATACCGCCTCCGGCACCTTCAACGCCGCCAGCTTCGCGGTGCGCGCCGGCTACCCGGCACTGGCGGTGAGCACCGACCTCAAGGACAAAGACCCGCAACGGGTCGCCACCCAGGTGGTGAAGCTGGTGGATGCCCTCGACCGCCATCGCCAGCCCGACGGCAAACTGTTGCCGGCCGGCCTCGGCCTGAATATCAACTTCCCCGCCGACACCAGCCTCAAGGGTGTACGCCTGACCCAAATCGGCAGTTACGTGGGCTTCGACACGCGCTACACCGACGACCTCGGCACGTTGTTCCCGAAACTCGCCGGCAAGCCCGGCATCAGCTTCGAGTACAGCGCAGCGGCCACCCCCGCCCAACAGGACGACGAAGCCGTGTGGCTGGCCAAGGGTTACCTGACCATCAGCCCGTTCAACGGCCAACTGCAATCCAGCGACCAGGCCGGTGCCGCCAAGGCCCTCGCCGGTTTGCCGCTGATCCCGCAGGAGCAGCAACCATGAGCGGCGGATTCTCCCTGGGCTTTCTCAATCGGGTCTATCACCCGCATTTCGACGCCAAGGTCTACCGCGAGACGATCGAGCTGTTCCAGGTCGCCGAAGAGCTGGGCTTCGACAGCGGCTGGGTGGCCCAACACCATTTCGCCAGCGAACAGGGCCGCCTGCCCTCGCCGCTGGTGCTGCTTGCAGCGGTAGCCCAGCGCACCCGGCGCATCGCCCTCGGCACCGGGATCATCGTGCTGCCGCAAGAGCTGCCGCTGCGCCTGGCGGAAGACGCCGGAGTGCTTGACCTGCTCAGCAACGGCCGGCTGGAACTGGGCCTGGGCGCGGGTTTCGACCCGGACAGCTTCCGTGCCTTCGGCCTGCCCCACGAACAGCGCCACCGCGACTACGAAAACCACCTGCACGTGCTGCAGGCGGCCCTCGGCAACGCGCCGTTGAACAGCGAAGGGCTGCGCCTGCAACCGCTGTCCCCCGGTCTGGGCGGCCGGCTCTGGGAAGCGACCTCGCGGGTGGAACTGGTGGCGGCCCGTGGCAACGGCCTGATCATGGCGCCCAATCCGCACCTGCCGGCCGAAGCCGGTATCGAGGCGGTACAGCGCTACCGCGCCGCCTGGACCGGCGACAACGGCACGCCGCCGCGGGTTGCCCGGGTCCAGGGGGTGTTCCCTACCGCCGGTATCGGCGGCGACGACAGCGCCCTGCGTCGCGATATCCAGACCTACCTCCAGCGCCAGCACAGCATCGGCGTCTACCATGGGCCGCTGGATGCTGACTTCGGCGACACCCTCACGCGCCTCGGCGTGCTGCATGGTCCGGCGCAGTCGATCATTGATGGTCTGCGCAGCGGCCCGCAACTGGGCGTGCATGACCACCTGATCGTCCAGGTGCAAAGCGCGAGCACGCCGCTGCGTGACGCCATCCGTGCCCTGGAAATCATCAGCGAGCAGGTCGCCCCGGCCTTGGGCTGGCGTCGCGCTGTCACCACCACCGCCAAGGAACCCGCCCTGTCATGACTGCTGCCACACCACGTCCATTCAAGCTGGGCTTTCTCACCCACGCTTTCGGCGAAGAGCCGAAACAGGTCTACGACGACTTGCTGGAGCAGTTCGAAGTCGCCGAAGCCCTCGGTTTCGACGGCGGCTGGATTGCCCAGCACCATTTGAGCAACGGTTTTGGCCGCTTGCCGTCACCGCTGCTGTTCCTCGCCGCCGTGGCCGAGCGGACCCGTCATATCGAACTGGGTACCGGGGTCATTGTGCTGCCCTTCGAAGACCCGGTGCGCCTGGCCGAAGACGCCAGTGTGCTCGACCAACTGAGTAGCGGTCGGGTGCAACTGGGGCTTGGCAGCGGCGGTGCCAACCTGGACAGCTTCAGCGCCTTCGACCGCGACCCGGCGCAGCGCCAACAGCGTTTCAGCGCCGATCAACAGCGCCTGCAACACCTGCTTGACGGCCAGCCCGCCAGCCCCGACAGCGCGCAAACCCTGCAACCGCCCGCCGCTGGCCTGAGCCAGCGCCTGTGGCATTCCCACGGCAGCGTCGAAGGCGCGGCCTACACCGCGCAACAAGGCAACGGCCTGCTGCTGGGCACCGCGACCCATGATCCGCTGACCGTGCAAAAACCGTTGGCCGACGCCTATCTGCAGGCCTGGGCGCATGCCGACCGCGCCCCGCGAATCGGCGTGGTGCGCGCCGTCTTCCCGGCCAACGACCGGGCCACCGCCCAGGCCGAACTGGCGCCGGACATCGAGCGGCATATCCCGCGTTTGCAGCGTGAGGGCCTGATCGACGAGGCCATCGATCTGGAGGAACACCTGCGTCTGATGAACGTGCATCACGGCCATCCCGACGAGGTAATCGACAGCCTGCGCCAGGACCCGTCGCTGCTGCCCTACGCCGATTACCTGATCGTGGTGGTGCAGGCGGAAAGCTCGACCCAGGCTCAGGTGCTCAAGCGCCTGGAGATCATCGCCCGGGATATCGCTCCGGCACTGGGCTGGCAACCCCGCGCTACCCAGACCCAGACGGCGGTGGGATGATGACCAACCTTGTTTCCTTCACCCTTGCGGAGCCCGTGCATGGCCCTTGAGTTCAGTTGGCAACTGCCGCTTTGCGGGCCGGATGGTGCCAGCGACTGGGGCGCGCGGCCGGGGCAGTGGATCCAGTTGGCCCAGGCGGTGGAATATGCCGGCATCGATGGCCTGTGGATTCCCGGCGGCGCACCCTGCGCCGACAGCCTCGGCGTTGCGGCGGCGCTGTGCGCACACACCCGCCAGTTGCACCTGACCGTCAGCGTGCCGCCAGAGGTGGTGCTGCCGGCCGCGTTGGCCGCCACGCTGCAGAGCCTGCAATCGATCAGCGCCAACCGCGTGCGCCTGCACTTGCCGGACAGCGAGCGCGACAGCCTGCGCCACGCCTTCGGCGAATGGCTCAACCGCGACCAGCGCAGCGAACGGATCGGTGAATACCTGGAAATTCTCCAGCGCCTGCTCAGCGGCGACGAAGCCGGTTTCAACTACAGCGGGCGTTACTTCCAGCTGGAGAATGCCGGCTTTGCCCGCCGCCAACTGCCTGCCCCGCCGCTGCTGCTGGACGACAGCCAGAACACCGCGCTGATCGCCGCCCATGCCGGCACCTGCCTGCTGCGCCCGTCGGCACCGGCCTGGCTGGAACAGGAAGTCCAGCGCCTGCGCAGCGCGCAACCGGCGCTGAATTTTGCCTGCACTTTCGGCCTGATCCAGGGCGACAGCGAAGCCCTGGCCTGGGACGCCGCCGCCCGGCACCTGGCGGTGGATGTCCAGGCGCTGCCGGCCAGCGCCGCGTTGCCGAGGCTGTCCCGCGATCGCCACCCGCTGCGCCGCTTCGAAATCCACCCCAACCTGCTGCAACTGCAGCCCGGCCAGCCGCTGTACCTGGTGGGCACGCCGCAGCAGATCGCCACGCGGCTACAGGAGTTGCACGGCCTGGGCATTGAACACATCGTTATCCAGGGTCAGCCGGCGGTCAGCGAAGTGCTGCGTTTCGGCGAGCGGATCCTGCCCCTGCTGCACGAGCAGGGCCTGCGCAAGGAGCGCCTGCACCATGGCCAGTGAACGCCGCCCGCCCATCGAACTCGACTGGTTCCTGCCCACCAACGGTGACGGTCGTCACCTGACCAGCAGCGGCCTGCCCAAGGTCGGCCTGTTCCAGCAGGGTGAGCGCACACCGACCCTGGATTACTTGCGGCAGATCGTCCGCGCCGCCGAGCTGTCCGGCTTCGACGGCATCATGGTGCCGACTGCCAGCGGCTTCGAAGACCCGTGGTTGATCACCGCAGTGCTGGCCCAGGAAGTGCGCCGCCTGCGTTTTCTGCTGACCTTGCGTCCGGGTCTGGAACTGCCGGCCTGGAGCGCCCACCGCGCGGCAACCTTGCAACTGCTCAGCGACAACCGCCTCGACCTGCATGTGGTCAGCGGTTCCAGCCGTTTCGAACAACGCTCCCTCGGCGACTTTCTCGAACACGACGAACGCTACGCCCGCACCGCCGAATTTCTCGACGCCTTCCAGGCGGTCTGGGCCGGGCGCCGCCAACCGCACCACGGACGTTACTACCGCTGCGCTGGCGACAGCCCGATCGACCCACGGGCGCAGGCGCCGGCGATCTATTTCGGTGGTGCCTCCAGTGCCGCCGAACAGGTCGGTGCCGCCCATGCCCAGACCTACCTGATGTGGTGCGAACCGCCTGCGATGATCGCCGAGCGTATCCGCCACATGCGCGAACTGGCCGCCGCCCGTGGCCGCACGCTGCGTTTCGGCTTGCGTGTGCACGTGTTCGCCGCCGCCACCGATGATGCGGCGTGGAGCCATGTCGAGCGCTTGCTGGACGAGATTCCCAAGGAAGCCATCGACCGCGCCCAGGTGCAGATGGCGGCGTATGAATCGGTGGGTCAGTCACGCCAGACCGAACTGGTCAAAGGCCGTGGAAGACGGGCCCGGGAACTGGAAGTGTCGGCCAACCTCTGGGCCGGGGTCGGCCTGGTGCGCGGCGGCGCCGGCACCGCGCTGGTGGGCAGCTACCAGCAGGTGGCGGAGCGGATCGAGGAATACCATCAGTTGGGCGTCGACTGCTTCATCCTGTCCGGGTTTCCCCATCTGGAAGAGGCGATCCACCTCGGGGCGGAGCTGTTGCCACAGTTGCGGCGGCTGGGGGCGGGACGGGCGCGGCGCAAGGGGTGATTCTTCGACAGCCTTGAGGGCGTCATCGCCCTCAAAAGCACCCTCAGCTCGAGGATCGCCCCTTCAACATCCCATGATTCACCAACAAGGTCCGCATGGCATTGCGGGTAATCCCGAGCAATTCCGCCGTGCGCAATTGGTTGAAGCTGCAATGGGCAAACGCCTCGCGCACGATCAGGTCCTCGATATCGTGCAACAACGAGTCTCCCGGGGTTTCGAACAGGCGCAGCAGTTGTTCGCGAATCACTTCCTGCGGCAGCTTCGGCGCGCCTGAAGGCCCTGCCTGCAGGGCGCTGAGCCCCGCCGAGAATTTCAGGTGCTCGGGCCGGATCGGCTTGTCACCCGCCACCAGCAAGGCCAGGTGCACGACATTCTCCAGCTCGCGAATATTCCCCGGCCATGGATAATCCAGCAGCGCCTGGGCCGCCGATTCCGACAGCATCGGTTCATTGATCTTCAACCGCGCGCTGTACAGCTTCCGGAAGTGCTCCACCAGCGGCAGGATGTCCAGCGGCCGCTCACGCAGCGCCAGCACCGCGACCTGGGCGACATTGATGCGGTAGAACAGGTCGAGACGGAAGTTGCCCGCCTCCACCGCCTGTTCCAGGTTGACGTTGGTGGCGGTCACCAGGCGGATGTCGATCTTCACCGGCTTGCGCGAGCCGACCCGCACCACTTCCTGCTCCTGCAGCACCCGCAGCAGTTTCACCTGCAACGGCAGCGGCAGGTCGCCGATTTCATCAAGGAACAGGGTGCCGCCGTCAGCCTCTTCGAACCAGCCGGCACGTCGGCCGGTGGCCCCGGAGAAGGAGCCCGCCTCGTGCCCGAAGAACTCGCTCTCGGCCAGGTTTTCGCTGACAGCGCCGCAGTTGACCGCAATGAACGCGCCCTTGCGGCCACTGGCGGCATGGATATACCGCGCCACCAATTCCTTGCCGGTACCCGTCTCGCCATTGATCAGCACCGGCGCGTCACTCGGGCCGACCCGTTGCAGGTATTCCAGCAACTGGCGCGAGCGCGGATCGGCGAAGACCAGCGCCTTGGCGCGAATCGACAACGGGTCCTTCTCACCCTGGGGCAAGGTCAGGATGGGGTTCAGATGTCCCTGAGAACCGCTCATGGCAAATACGTCCCGGTGTCAGCGTCTGGTGGGTAAGGCTGTACTCTACTGGCGCTTGCTTATAGCCAGAAAGATTAAAAAAGCATTAGAAAATAACCGCTTGAACAACCTGCTGATTCCGCAACAACCTGCGCCGGGCGCTGTTGCTAATCAACCGCGCGCCCCGCTCCACGCCCCGCCATTTGGCAAAAATTCTTTCAGAATCATGACAAAACGATGATGGCATAGCGCTTGCTATTGGCTCGTCTGCTTACTCTTCACAGAGCGGCCCTTACGCGATCCGGCCCTGAAGCCGGCGTTCGCTTCGCATTTTTCAAGGGATACCCGCCATGCCCACACTGCTACGCAACCGTCATCCACTTCGCCCGCTCGGCCGTCGCCCGTTACTGCTCGCCAGCGCGCCGCTGCTGTCGCTGCTGGCCAGCGATGTCTTCGGCCAGCAGACTGATGCCGAAACCACCACCGCCTTGCCGAGCGTCACCGTCACCGCCCAGCGCCACGAAGAATCCGCTCAGGACATCGGCATCGCCCTTACCGCCCTCAGCGGCCAGGACCTGCAGGACAAGGGGGTCACCGCAGTCAACCAGTTGCAGAACTACGTGCCCAACCTCGACATCGCCCCGCAATACGGCAGCGGCAACCCGCTGTTCCGCATCCGCGGCGTCGGCCTCAAGGACTACGGCAGCAACAACACCTCCACCGTCGGTGTTTACCTCGACCAGGTGGCGCTGCCCTACCCGATCCAGACTCAAGGCCAGCTCTTCGATCTGGAGCGGGTGGAAGTGCTGCGCGGTCCACAGGGCACCCTGTACGGCCGCAACAGCACCGCCGGTGCGATCAACTTCATCACCAACAAACCGACCCGCGAACTGCACGGCGGCCTGACCGGCAACTATGGCTCGTACGATGCCGGCAGCGTCGAAGGCTTCATCTCCGGGCCGTTCAGCGACACCCTGCGCGGGCGCCTGTCGTTCATCACCGAACAGGGCGGCGCCTGGCAGGACAACCGCGTCACCGGGCAGAGCCTCGGCGACAAGGACACCACCTCGCTGCGCGGGCAACTGGACTGGGACGCCAGTGACAGCGTCAACTTCAACCTCAGCGTGCACGGCGGCCAGGACAAATCCGACAGCCGCGGTTCGTACCTGTATCAAGGCCTTAAACCCAACGCCACCTACGGCGGGCGCTATGCGACCATCGCCCCGGAAAACAATGGCAAGAAAACCGGCTGGGGCCTGACCCCGGGTTTCGCCGGGTTGACCGGGCTGTCGGTGAAAGACAAGCCGCACCGCGACAACGACAACACCGGCTTTGCCCTGACCGGCACCTTCGACCTTGACGACCACCTGACCCTCACCAGCGTCACCGCGTCGGACAGGTTCAGCCGCCGCGAGTACATCGACTGGGACGCGTCGGAGATCCCGCAATCCGACGAGTTCTTCGATTCCCAGGTCGAGGTGTTCTCCCAGGAACTGCGCCTGGCCTCCCACGGTAATGAGCGCTTCAACTGGCAGACCGGCCTGTACTTCGCCAAGGACCGCCTGGACGAAGAGTTTTACTCCGACTTCAGCGCCAACCTCGGCTACGGCACCTTTACCTCCTACGGCCAGCGCTCGCGCACCTACGGCGTGTTCGCCCAGGGCGACTACCGCCTGACCGACGACCTCAAGCTGATCGTCGGCCTGCGCCAGGAAAAGGAAAACCGCGAACTGAACGACTTCAGTACACGGCGCATCCTGGTCAACAACGGCGCCTACAGCTACGGCCCGAGTACCTTCCCCGCCGCCGACAGCGACCTGGACAGCAACTCCACTTCGTGGAAGCTCGGCCTGGAATATCAACTGACGCCCTCGACCCTGGTCTATTCCACCGTCAGCCGCGGCATCAAGTCCGGTGGTTTCACCGCTTACAACTCCACCTATGTCGAGCAGATCGCCCCGGTCAAACCGGAGAAACTGCTGGCCTATGAAGTGGGCTTCAAGAGCGACCTGAGCAACACCCTGCGGCTGAACGCGGCGGCCTTCTATTACGACTACCGCGACCAGCAATACCAGTCGCAGGTGTGGATCAGCCAGCAGGTGGGCAACGTCGGCCGTCTGGTGAATATTCCCAAGTCGAAGATCTACGGCTACGAGCTGGAGCTGCAATGGGAACCGCTGGCGGGCCTGACCATCGGTCAGTACTTTGGCACCAAGAAAGGCAAGTACATCGACTACGAAGGGCTCAACAGCACCGCCACCCGCGCGGTCAATTTTGCCTACCCGGTGTTCACCGACTTTTCCGGTTCCAGCCTGAACAACTTCCCTGAAACCAGCTACGGCGGGCAGGTGGCGTACGTCTGGGAAATTCCCGGCTTCATCCTCAGCGCCCAGAGCGATTACTCGTACCACGACAGCATCGCCGGCAGTAACGGCACCACCACCGAGGCGTATTGGCTGGCCAACGCCCGCCTCGGCCTGAAACCGGTGGGCGGCAATTGGTCGGTGGCGCTGTGGGCACGCAACCTGTTCGACAAGAAATACGACCTGTACCACGGCTCGTTCCTCTCCAACGCGCAAATGGCCACGCCCGGCGATCCGCGCTCGGTCGGCGTTCAGGCCGGCTACAGCTTCTGAGGAGTATCCATGACCCGTGATCTGCACCGCCGGCAGGCCTTGCGCCTGCTGGCCGGCGTCGCTGCGGCGCCCTTGCTGCTGCGTTATGGCCGGGCCCTGGCCGGCGTGAGCACGCCTTTCAGCCTGGGGGTCGCCAGTGGCGATCCCTGGCCGGACGGCTTCGTCATCTGGACCCGTCTCAGTGCGGGGCTGCCCGTACCCGGCAACGAGCAGGCGCTGCCGTCGAGCATTCCGGTGGACTGGGAAGTCGCGCTCGACCCGGACTTTCGCCGCATCGCCCAGCGCGGTCGCACTCACGCCCTGGCGCTCAACGGCCATGCCGTGCATGTCGAACTGCGTGGGCTGGCCCCCGGCCGCGAGTACTGGTACCGCTTTATCGCCTTGGGCGAACGCGGCCCGAGCGGTCGGGCGCTGACCCTGCCGGGGCTGGGTGCGCCGGCCGAGCGCTTGCGCATCGGCGTGGCCTCCTGCGCCCACTACGAGCGCGGCCTGTTCAGCGCCTATCGGCACATGGCCGAGGAGCGGCCGGACCTGGTGCTGTTTCTCGGCGACTACATCTACGAGTACAGCAACGCGCCCGGCACACCGGGGCTGGCCCGTTCGTACAACGCGCCGGAAGCCACTGACCTTGCCGGGTATCGCTACCGCTACGCCCTGCACCACAGCGACCCGGACTTGCAGCAGTTGCACGCGGCCGCGCCATGGATCGCCACGTGGGACGACCATGAAGTGCAGGACGATTATTCGTCGGTGTACTCCAAAGATCCGGCCATCAACGTGGCGCGTTTCCAGGAACGTCGCGCCGCGGCCTATCAGGCGTTCCTGGAAAACCTGCCGCTGCGCCGGCCACCGCTGGGCAGCAATGGCAGCCCGCTGATCTACCGCCGCTTCGCCTGGGGCGATCTGGCCAGCCTGCCGGTACTGGACGGCCGCCAGTACCGCTCGAAACAGCCGTGCTATCAGGCGCCGGCCTTCGGCAAGGGCCATATGGAAGTGGAAAGCTGTCTCGACCTCGCCGACCCCAAACGCACCTTGCTCGGCTTCGAGCAGGAGCGCTGGCTGTACGACGGCCTCAAGCGCAGCGAGGCGCGCTGGAACCTGCTGGCGCAGAACCTGTTGGTGGCGCCGTTGCGCGCGCAGCGCCCGGAAAGCGGCGAAGCACGCTACTGGACCGACAACTGGGACGGCTACCAGGCTGCCCGTGGTCGCCTGATCGAAAACCTGCGCGACAGCCGCGTGGCCAACCCGGTGGTACTTAGCGGCGACTATCACTCGTTCTGGGCCAACCATCTGTACGAACGCCCGGAAGACCCGGCGTCGCGGCTGGTGGCGGCGGAATTCGTCGGCACCTCCATTACCTCCAACGGACCAAGCTACGAAGCCATCCAGTCGATCCTGCCGGCCAATCCGCAGATTCGCTTCTACGACAGCCGGCCGCGAGGCTACCTGTCGCTGGACCTGAACCGGGAGCGGCTGGAGGTGAAGATGCAGGCGATTTCGGATCGGCTCGACCCGCATGCCAGCGTTTCGACCCTCAAGCGTTTCGTGGTGGAAAGCGGCAGCCCGCAGGTGCTGGAGGCGTGAAGGACCGGCCAGCGGTCCATGGCCAGCCATGGGCCGCAAAAACAGGTATCCTGCGCAACCGTTTCCGCGCACTTATCAAGGACGTTTCGTGTCGAACAGCCTGTCCCGCTTCTACCGCCCCGCCCTCATTCCCCTCGCTCTTGGCCTGACTCTGCTCAGCGCGTGCAGCACCTCTCCGGAGAAACCCAAGGTGGAGGTCGATCCGAAAGTGATGCAGCAATTCCAGAGCGATTTCCAGACCGCGCTGCGCCGGACCATCGCCAACAACGTCCTGCAGGATCAGGTGGGCACCACGCGCCTGCGTCTGATCGTCAACCGTGAAGGGCGCGCGGTCGCCTGCAAGACCTTGCCGGCCAGTCCCAAAGTGGCGCAAGGCATGTCCGGGCAGATACCGTTCACTAACCGCGCGGCGTTTGATCAGTTCATCGAGCAGCAATGCTCGCGGTCGATCTTTCCCGCAGCGCCGGAAGCGCTGTACGACGAGAAAGGCCAGGTCGAAGTGGTTGCCCCGGTAGGCGTGTCTTTCAGCAGCACACAGCCCGCGCCATGGTTGCAGCAAAATGCGCAACGCGCGTTCTTCCGCAAGCAATTGCTCGGAAACGAGCGGGTGAACAGCGTTGGCGTGGCGGTGGCCAGCTACCAGGCCGACGCCAAGGGCAAGATCACCGGTTGTCTGGTGTACCTGATCCCCGCTGAAGTGCGGCCCAACGACTTCAAGCTGGACGGTGACCTGCAAAACCGGCTCAACAGCGCCTGCATGAAGCTGGACCTGAGCCAGATGCCGGGCTTTGAACCGGATAAAGCGCAGGGGATGTTTTCGCTGGAATATGCGCCCTGGACGGTAGGCATACAGTAAGACCTTGTGGGAGCCGGTCTTGCCGGCGATGAGGCCATCAATAGCAGCGATTTTGTCAGCCAATCGCTGCGGCTCGGCGCCCAGACAAACCAGCTCCCAGTGATAGCCCGCCCCCTAGGCCTGTACGAAACGTATTCGAGCGAAGGCCAGGCAAGGCGAAAACAGGCGAGGAACGGCCGGGGTCGCGCTCGACGTTGACTGGTTGTCAATGAGCATTCCGACCGGGCTCGCGCACGAGCCTGTTTTCAACGCAGCATGGCCGAGTTCGGATGCGTTTCGTACTGAGCCTACAACGGCATCGTCAACTTCAACCAATACGCATCCCCCTCCGGCCGATTGCGTACGTCGGTTTCATGCTGCCACTTGGCGGTGATGAACCACCCCGAGGCGTCGCTGTACTTGATCGACGGCCCGATCGCGAACGCCTTGCCCTTGTTGTCCTCGACCCGGTCGCCGTGCTGCCGGTCATCGGTGACCTGCTGGTAGATATACCCGCCAACCCCCACCACCCAGCCATTGCCCAAGCCCCAGCCCAGTGCGTAGTCGGCATGCGCTTCCTGCCCGGAGCGGTAGTCGGTATCGCGGTTGCGGCCGTTGAAGTCATACATCAGTTTCAGGTCCAGGTTCGGCCCGTTCGGGTCCACGTAGCTGAACGCTGCCACCGGTTCGGCGGCCCAGTAGTTGCGGCCGATATTGGTCTGGCGGTCGCGGTCGTAACTGCCGGTCGGGGCGATGATGTCCAGCGCGTACACGGCATGGAACTTGTCGCTGTAGTGGTAGCCCAGCGCCGGGCCGAAGATCACATCGCCGAGGCCACGACGGTGGTCGCGGTTGCCGTTGACCGTCACGCTCAGGTCCACCAGCGGGGCGATGGCCTGGAACGCCAGGCTGCCGCCGAGCACCGTTTGCTGGGTCACCCACACCAGGCGCGGCGCGACAACGTTGGCGCGCAGGCGAAAGTCCAGCGGCAGCGCGTGGCCGTCGTTGCCCATCAGGTCGTCCGCCGCGTAGTGCTGGGCATAGACCTGGGCGTACCAGCCCGGTGGCGGCAAGGCGCCGGACATGTAGTTTTCCGCGCCCATCGGGTAGGACGAACCACCGCCCTCGGTGGCCCAGCCCGGCGTCATCACGCTCAGCAGCGATGCAGAAGCAGCGATCAGGATCTTGTTGTTCATCAGGTAAGTCCTTTGTTCAGGGCGAACGCCGCCCACGCGCAAGCCGCGCGGCTGTGCACCACGGCGTTCAGGAGGAAATGGGAAAGCGCGGAATCAGCGGCGGCGCAGCGGCCAGAAATCGAAAAACTGGCTGAGCACCACTAGCAGCGGGAAGGTCATCGCCAGCAAGGCCGACGCGAGCCAGAACTCCCGGGTGTACCCCGGCGCGCCGGCGTCCATCGGCCCGCCGATCCATGGCGCAAGCGCCCAGTACAGCGACGACAGCAGCGCCCCGGCGACAATCGCCACCAACAGTTGCAGCACACCGCGCCCCGCCCGGCCGGCGAACAACTGCCCTTCGAACATCAGCAGCGGCACCAGCACTCCGAACAGCAAGGCAATTGCCCCGCGGGCCATGAACGGCACCGGCTCGATGCCCAGACCGCGAGTGCCGGCGAAGTAGACCACGGCGCTGACCAGCAACACCCAGGCGCTGCGGGCGAGACCGGCCCAGGGTTGGCCGCTGATCCGCGACACCGGCCAGAAATCCAGCAACAGGCAAGCGAAGGTCACGGCCACGGTGGTTACCGAGAACGCCAGTATCTCCAGCGCCGGCAACGCGCCGTGCGGATCGAGGCGATCAAGGTAGAACGGCGCCCCGGCCAGGGCCGAGAAGTCGAACAGCAGGCTGAACAGCCCATAGCCCAGCAAGTACGCCACGACGAGAATGCCCAACCCCAGCGCCAACGGCTGCCGTACCCACGCCGCCAGCGGCCAGCATTCCCACACCAGCACCAGCCAGAAGGTCACCAGCACGCAGAAGATCACGTACATCAGGGTGAACGGTGTCGGCGGCCCGACCTGTTGCGCCTGGGTGACGAATACCAGGCTGGCGATCAGCGCCGCCGTGAGCAAGGTCAACGCCAGTTGCACGAGCCCCCGCCACGGCTGCCCCAGCCCGTTCAGCCAGCCTGGGTACTGGTTGCGCCAGACCATCGCCAAAACGATTTGCGGCGGCACGCAACACACCAGGAAAAACGTCGCCCAGGTGGCGAAGAATCCGGCGCTGACACTGCCGATCGCCGCCCACGACACCAGCACCACCAACGCCAGCCCGAGCAGGCCGGTCAGCGGCTGGCGGGACGGCACGGCGGCCGCCCCGGGGTTTTCTACAACGGCCACATCGATATTGTTCTTGTTGTTCATGTGCGTTTCCCGTTGGCCTCAACCGGCCTTTTTCAAGAGATCCAGCGCCACGTCGACGATCATGTCTTCCTGACCGCCCACCATGCGCCGCTTGCCCAGCTCCACCAGGATGTCCAGGGTCTTCAGACCGTGGCGCGCGGCGGCGGCCTCGGCATGCCGGAGGAAGCTGGAATAGACCCCGGCATAACCCAGGCCGAGGGTTTCCCGATCGACCCGCACCGGGCGGTCCTGCAGCGGCCGGACGATATCGTCGGCCGCGTCCATCAAGGTGTAGAGGTCGGTGCCGTGGTTCCAGCCGAGGCGTTCGGCGGCGGCGATAAACACTTCCAGCGGCGCATTACCGGCGCCGGCGCCCATGCCGGCGAGGCTGGCGTCGATGCGGTCACAGCCCTCCTCCACGGCAACGATGGAGTTGGCAACGCCGAGGCTGAGGTTGTGATGGGCGTGCATGCCGGTCTGGGTGTGCGGGTCGAGCACTGCCTTGAAGGCGCGCATGCGCTCGCGGATGTCCTGCATGCTCATCGCGCCGCCCGAGTCGGCCATGTAGATGCACTGGGCGCCGTAGCTCTCCATCAATTTGCCCTGGGCTGCCAACTGCTCGGCCGGGATCATGTGGCTCATCATCAGGAAACCGACGGTGTCCATGCCCAGTTCGCGGGCGTATTCAATGTGCTGGCGAGACACATCCGCCTCAGTGCAGTGGGTGGCGACGCGGACCACCCGCGCGCCGGCGTCGTAGGCAGCTTTCAGGTCGTGGACGGTGCCAATCCCCGGCAACAGCAGCGTGGCGATCTTCGCGTGGCGGACCACATCGGCCACCGCCTCGATGTATTCGAGGTCGGAATGCCGGCCGAAGCCATAGTTGAAGCTGGAGCCTTGCAGGCCGTCACCGTGGGCCACCTCGATGGAGTCGACCTTGGCCGTGTCCAGCGCCCGGGCGATGTCCCGGGCGTTGTCGAGGGTGTACTGGTGGCGGATGGCATGGCTGCCGTCACGCAGGGTGACGTCGGAGATATAGAGTTTCTTGCCGTTCATGGGGCGCCTCAGAGTTTCACGCAGATGTTCTTGAGCTCGGTATAGAACTCAAGCGAATGGACGCCGCCTTCGCGGCCGATGCCCGACTGCTTGCTGCCGCCGAAGGCGGTGCGCAGGTCCCGCAGGAACCAGCTGTTGACCCAGATGATCCCCGCCTCCAGTTGCCCGGCAACGCGGTGAGCGCGGCCTAGATTCTCCGTCCACAGCGTGGCCGAGAGGCCGTAGCGGGTGTCGTTGGCCAGGGCGACGGCTTCTTCCTCGCTGTCGAACGGGCGGATATGGCAGCACGGACCGAAGATTTCCTCGGTGACCACCGACGAATCGTCCGGCAGGTCGGTCCAGAGGGTCGGCTGCACCCAGGCACCGCCGGCCAGTGCGCTCGGCATGTCCGGCACGCCACCGCCGGTGACGACGGTCGCGCCCTGGTCGCGGGCCTGCTGGTAATAGGACAAAACCTTCTCACGGTGAGTCAGACTGACCAGCGGCCCGAGGGTGGCTTTCGGGTCATCCGGGGCGCCGATCACCAGTGCTTCGGCGCCGGCCTTGAGGCGTGCGACAAAAGCCTCGAACAGCGGCCGCTGCACATACAGGCGCTCGGTGCCCAGGCAGACCTGGCCGCTGTTGGCGAACACCGAGCGCAGCGTGCCTTCCACTGCCTTGTCCAGATCGCAGTCGGCGAAGACGATGCCGGCGTTCTTGCCGCCCAGCTCCAGCGATACCGGCCGTACGCCACGGGAGGCAGCGCGCATGATGGTCTCGCCGGTGCCGGTTTCGCCGGTGAAGGTAAAGGCATCGACGTCCGGGTGCGCGGTAAGGAACTCGCCCGCAGAGTTACCGCCCAGGCCCTGCACCACGTTGTACACGCCCTTGGGCACGCCAGCGGCGTTCATCACTTCACCCAACAGCGCGGCGGTGCTCGGGGTTTCTTCCGACGGTTTGACCACCACGGTGTTGCCGCAGGCCAGCGCCGGGCCGACTTTCCAGGTCATCAGCAACAGCGGCAGGTTCCACGGGCTGATCACCCCGATCACACCGCGCGGGCGGCGCACCGCGTAGTTCAGCGCGCCGGCACCATCGGGGGTGTCCATCTCGAAAGTCTCGGCGGCGACGTTCTTCACCGAGTCGGCGAATACCTTGAAGTTGGCTGCGCCACGCGGGATGTCGATATGGCTGGCCAGTGAACGCGGCTTGCCGGTGTCGCGGCATTCGGCGGCGAGGAACTCTTCGAAACGGGCGAGGATGCCGTCGGCAACCTTGTGCAGGATCGCCCCGCGCTCGGCCACGCTCATCCGCGCCCACGGGCCTTTGAGGGCCGCGCGGGCCGCGCGCACGGCGGCGTCAACTTCCGCTTCGCCGGCTTCATGAACCTTGGCGAAGACCTCACCGGTGCTCGGGTCGAGCTTGTCGAAGGTGCGGCCGCTGGCCGAGGCGACATAGGCGCCGTCGATGAAATGCTTGATCTCTTGCATGGGACAGCCCTCAGGTCAGTACGGTCAGGAAGCGTTCGTTCAGGGCACGGTCGTGGTAGAAGATCGCCTTGCCCAGTTCATCCGCCGACCAGGTCTGCGGCTTGTGGTCCGGGTAGTTGTAGTCACCCCCGGCGAACACCTCGTTGCGGTTGCCCGACGGGTCGAAGAAGTACACCGTCTTGCCGTGGGTCAGGCCGTGGCGGGTCGGGCCGATGTCCAGCGAGGAATTGGTCATGGAAATCAGGTCGGCGGCGCGCAGCACGTCGTCCCAGGTTTCCAGGTAGAACGACACGTGGTGCAGGCGGCCCTGCTCGGCGTGCTGGATAAAGGCCACGTCGTGGGCCTTGGTGGCCAGGCTCATGAACTGGGCAATGCGCTTGCCCTGGTCGTCCACCACTTGCTCGGCGAGGTAGAAACCCAGCACCTCGACCAGCAGGTCGTAAGTGGCCTGGAGTTCGCCGCCGTACAGCAGGCAGTGGTCGAAACGCACCGCGCGCATGCCTTTCAGGCCACGCGGCCAGGCTTCCGGGTTGAAGTCAGAGACGCCCCACTTGCCGGTGTATTCCTTGTCCGCGTACAGCTCGAAGACATGCCCGGACGGCAGGTCGAACTGCACCCGCCGCCCGCAACCCTGCAGGTCGCCGGCGGGCAGGTTGCGCACCGTGCAGCCCCAGGCGCGCAGTTCGCCTTCGAGGCTTTCCAGGGTTGGCTCGTCGATCACCTTGTAGGCCATGAAGTCCATGCCGGCCTCGTCGGCTTCCACCAGCACCACGGAGAATTTCTCCACCTCGGTCCAGGCCTTGAGGTAGACCCGGCCTTGCTCGTCACGCCCGGTTTCGATCAGACCGAGCAGGTTGATGTAGTGCTCCAGTGCCTGGGCCATGTCCAGCACCCGTAACTGGACGTGGCCAGGACGCAATACGCCTTTTTTCATGATGAATACCTGTTGTCATTGTTATGAATTCACCCGGCGACCCGACGTACCGGATCGACCGTTCTTTCAATCAGCAGGTCACTGCGCGGATAAGTCCGGCAGGCCAGCGCATAGCCCTGCTCTCGTTCTTCGGGGGTGACCCGCGCGGCGCTGGTCGGGCCGCGATGGACCTCGCCTTCGAGCACGCGGATCTTGCACACGCCGCAGCCCCCGCCGCGGCAGCCCACTTCAATGCAATGCCGGCCCTGGCGCTCCATGGCGCCGAGCAGCGATTCCTGCGGCAGCACCCGGAAACGCTCGCCACTGGCCAGGCGCACCTGAAAGCCATCGTCCATGCCCGTGCCTCCCGACTCAGGTCATCACCGTGAGGAAGCGCTCGTTGAGCACGCGGCTGTGATAGAAGATCGCCTTGCCCAGGTCCTGCTCGCGCCAGATCACCGGCTTCTGGTCCGGGTAATGCACGTCGCCCCCGGCGAACACTTCGTTGCGGTTGCCGGACGGGTCGAAAAAGTACATCGACTGGCCGTGGGTGATGCCGTGGCGGGTCGGGCCGACATCCAGCGAGGTGTCGGTCATCGACAGCAGGTCGCCGGCGCGCAGCAGCCCTTCCCAGCTATCCAGCAGGAACGCGGCGTGGTGGAAGGCGCCGGTGTTGCCGTCGCCGACGAAGGCGATGTCGTGGGCCTTGATCGACAGCGACAGCCAGTCGGCCACGCTCTCGCCGTCGTCACCGACCACCTGCTCGGTGACGTGGAAGCCCAGCACCTCGCAGAACAGCTCGCGGTTTTCGCGCAGGTTGGCGCCGTGCAACTGGCAGTGGTCGAAGGCGGTCACGCGCATGCCGCGCAGGCCACGGGGCCAGGCCTCCGGATTGATTTCCCGCACGCCCCATTTGCCGGTGTATTCCTTGTCGGCGTACAACTCGATCCAGTGGCCGGTCGGGCACAGGAAGCGCACGCGACGACCGCAGAAATCCAGCTCGCCGGCGGGGATCTGTTCGACCTGGCAGCCCCAGGCCTTGAGGTCTTCGGTGAGGGACAGCAGGGTCTGCTCGTCGCGGACCTTGAAGCCCATGAAATCCATGCCCGGCACCTCGGCCTGGACCAGCACCACGGAGAAACGGTCGGTTTCGGTCCAGCCCTTGAGGTAGATGCGGCCCAGGTTGTCCTGATGCGTCACGATCAGGCCCAACAGTTCGACGTAGTGCTTGAGTGCCTCGGTCATGTCCATGACCCGGATCTGCACGTGGCCGGGGCGGAGTACGCCTTTTCTCATTTCTTCACCTGTTGTTGTCGTTATTGTTGTGAACCCCGTAGGAGCGAGCTTGCTCGCGATGGCGCCAGACCGGACATTGCGCTATCGCGAGCAAGCTCGCTCCTACAAGAAGGGGGGCAAGGTTCGTTACATATTCGCGGCAATTCGCTCGGCGCACGCCAGCGCTGCCGAGGTCATGATGTCGAGGTTCCCGGCATACGCCGGCAGATAATGCGCCGCGCCCTCCACTTCGAGGAAAACCGACACCTTCAGCCCCTGCCGCCAACCCAGACCCGGCACGTTCACCGGCACCTCCAGGTCCTCGAACTGCACCGACTGCTTGAGCCGGTAACCGGGCACGTAACCCTGTACCCGCTCGACCATGGCCTGGACACTGGCCCCGATCGCCTCGCGGTCCGCCGGCTCGCACAGCACGAACACGCTGTCGCGCATGATCGGCGGCGGCTCGGCCGGGTTTAGGATGATGATCGCCTTGCCCCGCTGCGCACCGCCCAACTGCTCGATGGCACGGCTGGTGGTCTCGGTGAATTCGTCGATATTGGCTCGGGTGCCGGGACCGGCGGAGCGGCTGGAAATCGAGGCGACGATTTCGGCGTAATGCACCCGGGTCACCTGCGACACCGCCTTGACGATGGGGATGGTCGCCTGGCCGCCGCAGGTCACCATGTTCAGATTGCCGGCATCGAGTTGGTCGTCCAGGTTTATCGCCGGGATCACATAAGGGCCGAGCGCCGCAGGCGTGAGGTCGATGACCCGCACGCCGTGGGCCTGCAACACCTGATTGTGGCGAGCATGGGCCTGGGCCGAAGTGGCGTCGAAGACGATGCCGATGTCCTTGAAACCCGGCAGTGCCAGCAGCCCGTCGAGGCCGCCGTCGGTGGTCGCCACGCCCAGGCGCCGGGCCCGGGCCAGGCCGTCGGAGGCCGGGTCGATGCCGACCATCGCGGCCATCTCGACGTGATGCCCGTGGCGCAGCACTTTGATCATCAGGTCGGTGCCGATATTGCCCGAACCGATGATCGCCACTTTGCTGCGTGTCGTGGTTGCGTTCATGGGATTCCCTGTCGTTATCATTATTCAGGAACCGCGAGGCTGGCTTTCAAAGCCCTAGCGTCCGCGTTGCTTGGCGGTCTGCCCGGCGATGCCGAAATCGCTGGCGGGGATCTCGTTGATGATCACCCGCACCGACTCCAGCGGCGCATCCAGCGCCTCGACCGCCGCCGCCGACAGCGCTTCGATCAGGCGCGCCTTCTGTTCTTCACTGCGTCCGGCAATGAGGTGGACCTGCATGATGGGCATGGTCAATGCTCTCCCGTGAATTCAAACGAACCGCATGGATACGCTGCCCAGATGCTGGAAGCGCACGTTGATGTTGTCGCCGGCTTCCACCGCTACCGCTTCGGTGACGCCGCCGGTCAGGATCAGGGTGCCGGCAGGAATTTCCCGACCGCGCTCGCCGAGCATGTTGGCCAGCATCGCCACGCTCTGCGCCGGATGGCCGAGCACCGCGGCGGCCGAGGCCGTGGCGACGATGCGCCCGTTGCGCTCCATGACCACGCCGAGGTTGCGCAGGTCCAGGCCCTGCACCGACAGCGGCTGGCCGCCCAGCACATAGCGCGCCGAGGAGGTGTTGTCGGCGATCACGCTCTTGAGGTCGAAACGGAAGTTCTCGTAACGCGAGTCGATCACCTCCACCGCCGGCAGGACGAAGTCGGTGGCCGCCAAAACCGTGCCGATATGGCAGCCCGGCCCGGACAGCGGCCGGTTGGTGACGAAGGCGATTTCCGCCTCGACTTTCGGGTGGATCAGTTCGCGGGTATCGATCACGCCGCCTTCGGGCACCGAGCCGTAGTCGGTAATAAAGCCGTGGATCGGATCGATCACGCCCATCTGGCGCATCTTGGCGTGGGAGGTCAGGCCCATTTTCAGCCCGGCGATGCGCACGCCGCGTTGCTCCTTGATCGCGCGGATGGCGTCCTGGATGGCATAGGCGTCCTGCCAGTCCATGTCCGGGTAATCGTCGGTAATCTTGTGCACCGCGTTGACCGAACGCTCGGCGTTTTCCAGATGGCGCGCCAGGTGTTCGATGGTCTGGGTATTCAGTGACATGTAGGATTCCCCGTCGCTCAGATGAATCGCACGCTGGCCGAGCCGATGCCGCCCAGGCTCATGCGCAGGTTGTCGCCGGCCTTGACCGGCACCATGGCCGACAACGCGCCGGAGAGGATCACTTCGCCGGCCTTCAGGCCCATATCGAAGCGCCCCAGGGTGTTGGCCAGCCAGGCCACCGCGTTGGCCGGATGGCCCAGGGCCGCGGCGCCCGCGCCGGTGTGGGCGATTTCGCCGTTGAGTTCGAGGGTCATGCCGGTCAGGCACAGGTCGATGGCGTGGGGCGACACCGCCGCATCACCGAGCACGAACAGCCCGGACGAGGCGTTGTCGGCGATGGTGTCCTGAATCGCGATTTTCCAGTCGCGGATTCGCGAGTCGACGATTTCGAAGCACGGCATCACGCATTCGGTGGCGCGCAGGACATCGGCGACGGTCAGGCCCGGACCGGACAGGTCGTGCTTGAGCAGGAAGGCAATCTCGCCTTCGGCCTTCGGCGCGATCAGACTCGCGGCCTCGATGGCGGCGCCGTCTTCGCGCAGCATCGCCGAGGTGAGGTGGCCGAAGTCCGGCTGATCGACCTTCAACTGGGCCATCACTGCCGCGCTGGTAACACCGATTTTCTTGCCGATGACCTTCTCGCCATCTTCTTCCTGGCGCCGCGCCAACACCCGCAGTTGCAGGGCGTAGGCCTGCTCCAGGGTGATCTGCGGGAAGCGCGCGGTGAGCGGCTCGATCGGCTGGTTGTGCTTGAGTGCGCGGTACAGCTCGTCACTCACGGATTCGAATTGATTTGACTGCATGGGTACCTGCCATGGATGCCGTATTGGGCCTGCCGCAGTCAGCGGCGGTGGAGCCAAGGTACGACCGGGAAACAATGCAGTCCAATACTGTATAGTCACCGAACGATGCGTTTGGCGCATCGTTGTATTTCACCTCAGTTGGTCAGGGACATTGCCGATGGAAATCAGGCAGTTGCGTTACTTCGTCGCCGTTGCCGAGGCGCTCAACTTCAACCGTGCGGCCGAGCGCGTGCACATTTCCCAGTCGGCCCTGAGCCGGCAGATCCAGCAACTGGAAGAGGACGTCTCGGCGGTACTGCTGGAGCGCAACTCCAAGCGCGTGGCGCTGACCGAGGCCGGCGAATCCTTCTATCACCACGCCTTGCGCATCCTCGGCGATCTGCAGTTCGCCGCCGAAGAGTCGCGGCTGCTGTCCTCCGGTCAGCGTGGCAGCCTGGCCATCGGTATCTTCGGTTCGTCGATCCTCGACCTGATTCCCCAGGTGCTCAAGCGCTTCACCACGGCCTACCCGGACGTGCACATTTCGCTGCACCCGATGGATAAGGACGCGCAGATCCAGGCCCTGCGCGAACGCCGCCTGACCATCGGTTTCAACCGCCTGGTGCCGGTCGAGCCGGATATCGAACAGGAGGAGGTACGTCAGGAGCCATTGATGCTGGCCCTAGGCGAAGGCCACCCGCTGGCGGGTGAAAGCTGCATCGACCTGGAGCAGATCCTCGACCAGCCGATGATTCTCTACCCGCGTGGCGTGCGCAGCAGCCTGGCGCTGCAGATCCGCGAGATGTTCGGCGAATACGGCGCGCAGCCGCACGTCGCCCATGAAGTCACCGACGTCACCACCGCCATCGCTCTGGTCGGCGGTGGCATGGGTCTGAGCATCGTGCCGCGGGCAGCCACCAACCTGCGCTTGCCGGGGGTGGTCTATCGCGAGCTGGCCTGTCGGCGGCCGTCGCTGATCGAGCTGAATTGCCTGTACCGCAAAGGTGATCTGTCGCCGGTGTTGCAGGCATTCCTGACTATCCTTCGTGAATTCCGCGAGACTGCCGCATGAACACGATCGACCAATACCTGCAAGCTGCGGTGCGCGACAACACCCGTCGCAGCTACCGCTCGGCCATCGAGCACTTCGAGGTGACCTGGGGCGGCTTCCTCCCCGCCACCGCCGACAGCATTGCCCGCTACCTGGCGGATTTCGCCGGCGAGCACTCGATCAACACTCTGCGTCAGCGCCTTGCTGCGCTGGGACAGTGGCATGTCAGCCAGGGGTTTCCCGACCCGACCAAGGCGCCGCTGGTGCGGCAGATGCTCAAGGGAATCCGTGCCCTGCACCCGGCGCAGGAGCGTCAGGCCGCGCCGCTGACCCTGGACCATCTGCAACGCACCATCAGCCACCTGCAGCAGTGCGCCGAACAGGCCCAGCGCGAGCAGGCATTGCCGGCGCTGCTGCGTGCCCGGCGGGATGCGGCGCTGTTGCTGATCGGCTTCTGGCGTGGCTTTCGTGGCGATGAGTTGGCGCGTTTGCGCGTCGAGCACATTCAGGCCCAGGCCGGTGGCGGCATGCTGTTGTACCTGGCGCAGAGCAAGGGCGACCGCCAGGGACGCGGGGTGACCCACCGCATGCCGGCGCTGAAAAGCCTGTGCCCGGTGCAGGCTTACCTGGAATGGATTCGCGTGGCGGGGATCGCCCGCGGGCCGGTGTTCCGCAAGCTCGACCGTTGGGGCAACCTCGGTGAGGAAGCGCTGAACAGCGGCAGCCTGATCGCGCTGTTGCGGCGAATCTTTGAAGGCGCCGGGCTGCCCGCCGAAACCTACAGCGCCCACTCGTTGCGGCGCGGCTTCGCCACCTGGGCCAGCAGCAACGGTTGGGATACCAAGGCGCTGATGAGCCACGTGGGCTGGCGGGACATGAAATCGGCGCTGCGTTATGTCGACGCCAGCGCCTCGTTCGGTGAGCTTGAGCTGTCAGCGCCGCTGGTGCCGGCGCTGAGCCAGTTGCCGGGCTGAATCAACCGCGCCGGGCGCTGCTCCACAAGCGGATGATGTCACCCGCCCGGGCCGCCAGCAGCGGCGCGGCATTGGCGCAGGCCTGTTGCAGGGTCATCGGGCCGTTGGTGACGGCAAAGGCGGCGTCGATGCCGTGGTCATACAGTTCCTGATAGCCCTCACCGAGGGTGCCGGCGATCACCACCACCGAAACACCGTGGCGGCGGGCGATGCGGGCTACGCCGAACGGCGTCTTGCCGCGCAGGGTCTGCGCGTCGAAACGACCTTCGCCGGTGATGACCAGATCGGCGCCCTGCACCGCCTGCTCCAGGCCCGCCAGTTCGGCGACCACTTCGATGCCCGGCCGGAACTGCGCGTCGAGAAAGGCCTTGGCGGCGAAACCCATGCCGCCAGCAGCGCCGCAACCGGGGAAGTCCCGCACATCGCGGCCCAGCAGTTGCGCGCAGTGATCGGCGAAATGGCCGAGGGCATGATCTAGCAGTTCGACCTGTTCAGGGCTCGCGCCCTTTTGCGGACCGAAGATCGCCGAGGCGCCGTTGCTGCCACACAGCGGGTTATCGACGTCCGCCGCCACTTCCAGGCGCACTCCGGCCAGACGCGGATCGAGACCACTGGCGTCCAGGCGAGCGACCTGCGACAAGGCCAGACCGCCCTCCTCCAGCTCGCTGCCTTGGGCATCGAAGGTGCGCAGACCGAGGGCCCGGAGCATGCCGCTGCCAGCGTCGTTGGTGGCGCTGCCGCCGATGGCCAGGATGATCCGCTCGGCGCCGGCATCCAGCGCCGCGCCGATCAACTGGCCGGTGCCGAAGGTGCTGGTGCGACAGGCGTCGCGTTGATCCAGGGTCAGCAATTGCAAGCCGCTGGCCTGGGCCATCTCGATGATCGCGGTGCGGCTGTCGGCCAGCCAGCCCCAGTGCGCGGCAACCTCAAAGCCCAGTGGGCCGCGGACATTCAGTGCGCGTTGCTCACCGTGGCAGGCGGCGACGATGGCGTCCATGGTGCCCTCGCCGCCGTCGGCCATCGGGCAGCAAATCAGTTGTGAATCCGGCCGCACTGCGGCAATGCCCTCGGCAATGGCGGCGGCGACCCCTTCGGCGCTGAGGCTGTCCTTGAACGAGTCGGGGGCGATGACGATTTTCATGAGGAACTCCTGTTGCAGATGCCTGCATGCTGCCAGTTGCCGCAGTGGCCGGCCTCGGTCGAATGCACAAGTTTTTTGAGGGGTGTTTGGGCGCTTGGACAAGGGGGCCGCTTTAAGTTGGAAGCTTTAAGCGGCAAGTAGAAGCGATGCATGGCTTGGGGCTGATCAGCATGGGTATCTACACATCTTCTGCCATGTGGTGGCTGGAATGCGTTTGTCAAAAAACCGAGTAATGGCCGCGAGGCACATGCCGGAAGTTTTCTAGCGCTCTCAAGACCGAGCGCCGCCCGCGCGGCGCATCGCGAGCAAGCTCGCTCCTACACTGGTTGCAACGTGCCATGGCCTGTGAGAGTTGGGTTGCCAGCCCTTGGCGTTTGGCGATGGGTCGCGGGGAAGCTGTTGAGGTCAACTCGATACCGCGTCGTGCAAACAAGGCGGTCAACCATGGCCTTGCAGATATGGGTACGTTGCAAAAAATGTAGGAGCGAGCTTGCTCGCGATGCGCCGCGCGGGCGGCGCTCGATCTTGAGAGCGCTGAAAAACTGTCGGCTAGCGAATGATCGCCGCTACCCGGTCTCCTGACTGGCGCCTCATAGGCTTCATACAGTCATCAGATGTAGATGCCTATGGTCTGGTCAGGCTGGCAGTAGCTGCAATCCCAGATACAAACTCAACATCCCCTCCAGCCGCAACGGGTCCACGCCGCTCAATTCGCCAATCCGCTCCAGCCGGTAACGCAGGCTGTTGCGGTGGATGCCCAGTGCTTCGGCGCAGGCCTGGCTTTGGCCGTCGTGGGCGCACCAGGCACGCAGGGTTGCGAGCAACTGGCCGCTGACGTCCTTGGCGCGGATGCGTTGCAGGGGCTCGAGCAGTTCATCCAGGGCGTCGTCCTGGCGATGACGCCAGAGCAATGCCGGCAAACGGAAACGGGCCAGGGTCAGCAGGCGCTCATCAGGCACTACGTCTTGCCCGTAGGCCAGCAGGTCGCGCACGCGGCGGTAGCCTCGGCGCAGTTTGTCCACGCCATCGGCGACGCCACCCACCGCCAGGCGTTGTACCTGCCAGCCCTGGCCCTGGAGTTTTTCCAGCAGCCGCGTTTCATCCAGCACCAGGGTTGCCGGGCGGCACCAGAGCAGTGATTGTCGCGCCGGGCTTACGCACCAACTGTCCGGGTAGCGCTGCATCAGCCACACCGACAACGCTTCCGCGCCCGGGCCCTCATCCAGTTCGAACAGGCAGGGAATCCGCGGCAGTTGCGGTTTCAGGCCCAGTTGCCGGGCTTCGTCCACCAACCGCGGCGCGTCGCCGCTGCCGCCCAGCAACAAGGCCAGCAGGTCGTCGCAGCGCTGCCGGCGCCATTGCTGTTCGACTTGCAGGTGACGCTGGGCCAGGAGCATTTCTGCGGTCATCCGCACCAGTTCGGCGTAGGTGCGCAGTTGCTGCGGCTCACCGGTGATGCCGAGCACACCGATCAGCCGGCCATCGAGCATCAACGGCAGGTTGACCCCCGGCTGCACGCCCTTGAGGCATTTGGCGGCTACGCTGTCGATTTCGACGATACGCTCGTTGGCCAGCACCAGTTGCGCGCCCTCATGGCGGGTGTTGATGCGCTGGCGCTCGCCGCTGCCAAGGATCAGGCCCTGGCTGTCCATGACATTGACGTTGTGGGGCAGAATCGCCATCGCCCGGTCGACGATGTCCTGCGCCAGGTCATGGTCCAGTTCGAACATGCGCAGTTCCTTGAAGGTCTACAGGTTGGTCGGCAGCACAGCCGTGCGCCGTAAATGCTGTGCAAAAGCACAAAGACAGGGCTCCTGCGCTGGTCGAGACTTCGTTGAAGCGCCCGCCTCGCCGCGGGATGCCGCACAACCATAACAACAGAGAGAGAACCATGTCATCCAGCCCTGCCTCTGACCACGGCCACGACATCAACCGCGACGCGCTGTACCGGCGCATCACCCTGCGGCTGATCCCCTTCATCTTCATCTGCTACCTGTTCAACTACCTCGACCGGGTCAACGTCGGCTTTGCCAAGTTGCAGATGCTCGACGCCCTGAACTTCAGCGAAACCATCTACGGCCTCGGCGCCGGGATCTTCTTCATCGGCTATGTGCTTTGCGGCCTGCCCAGCAACCTGGCGCTGAACCGCTTCGGCCCGCGGCGCTGGATCGCGCTGATGATGATCACCTGGGGCACGCTGTCGACCTGCCTGCTGTTCGTCACCACGCCGACCCAGTTCTATGTGCTGCGCCTGTTCACCGGCGCCGCAGAGGCCGGGTTCTTCCCGGGTATCGTGCTGTACCTCTCGCAGTGGTTCCCGGCCCAGCGCCGCGGCCGCATCATGGCCCTGTTCATGTCGGCGATCCCGGTCTCGGGCCTGCTGGGCGGGCCGTTCTCCGGCTGGATCCTCAACCATTTCGCCGCGGGCCAGGGCGGCCTCGCCGGCTGGCAGTGGATGTTCCTGATCCAGGGCCTGCCAACCGTGGCGCTGGGCTGCATGGCGGTGTTCCTGCTCAGTGACGGCTTCGCCAAGGCCGGCTGGCTGAGCCCGGCCGAGCGTCAGGCGGTGGCTGCCGACCTGCAGCAGGACGCGGCGAACAAGCCGAGCACCATCAGCGACGGCCTGATGTCGGTGCTGACCAACCCGCTGATCTGGACCTTCGGATTCGTTTATTTCTGCATTCAGAGCGGTGTCTACGCGATCAACTTCTGGCTGCCGTCGATCATCAAGAGCCTCGGTTTCAGCGATGCCCTGCTGATCGGCTGGCTGAGCGCGATCCCGTATCTGCTGGCCGGCGTATTCATGTTGCTGGTGGGGCGCTCGGCGGACCTGCGCAATGAGCGGCGCTGGCATCTGGTGGTGCCGATGCTGATGGGGGCCATCGGCCTGCTGATCGCGGTGAACTTCGCCCATAACCCTGTCATCGCCATCCTCGGCCTGAGCATCGCCACCATGGGCGCCCTCACTGGCCTGCCGATGTTCTGGCCAATGCCCACCGCCCTTCTCAGCGCCGGCACGGCCGTTGCGGGTCTGGCGATCATCAACTCGGTCGGGCAGATGGCGGGCTTCCTCAGTCCGTACCTGGTGGGCTGGATCAAGGACCAGACGGGCTCGACCGATGCGGCGCTGTATTCGCTGGCGGGCTTGATCGTGTTTGGCAGCCTGGTGGCGTTGCGGGTTTCGCGGAATCGCCAGGGGGCGGCGGTTACTGCTCGCTAGGGGTTCTTACTTGAGGGCCTCATCGCCGCATGGGTATCTACACATCTTTCGGTCATGTGGTGGCTGGAAGGCGCTTGTCAAAAGACCGAGTAGTGGCGACTAGGCGCATGCCAGAAGTTTTCTAGCGCTCTCAAGACCGAGCGCCGCCCGTGCGGCGCATCGCGAGCGAGCTCGCTCCTACAGTGGTCGCAACCTACCATGGCCTGTCAAAGGCTGTTGGGGCGACTCGATACCGCGTCGTACAAACATGGCGGTCAACCATGGCCTGACAGACATAGGTACGTTGCAACCACTGTAGGAGCGAGCTCGCTCGCGATGCGCCGCGCGGGCGGCGCTCGATCTCACGGGCGCTGAAGGCATGTCGGCTGACGCATGGTAGCCACTGCATAACCATAAATTGTGTAGATACCCATGCTCATCGCCGGCAAGCCCGGCTCCCACAGGATCTGTGTCATGCCCCAGTTTTTGTGACTGACCCAGCCCACGGCGGGAGCTGGCTTGCCAGCGATGCTTTTCCCCCTGTACAACACCCCTTCCATACCGCGAAGGGGCTTTCGACCATGATCTACCGTCCTCTCGGCCGCAGTGGCCTGCAAGTCTCCGCCCTGACCCTGGGCAGCATGATGTTCGGCGAGCAGACCCGTACCGAGGATTCTCTGCGCATCATCGACAAGGCCTGGGACCAGGGCGTCAATTTCATCGACACGGCGGACGTCTACAACGCCGGTCGCTCGGAAGAGATCGTCGGTGAAGGCATCGCCCGCCACCGTCACGACTGGGTCCTCGCCACCAAGGTCGGCTATGGTCCGGCAGACGGCGTGCCAAACCGCAGCGGGCTGTCGCGCAAGCACATCTTCAACGCCATCGAAGCCAGCCTGACCCGCCTCGGCACCGATTACCTGGACATCTATTACCTGCACCGCGAAGACCACGCCACGCCGCTGGACATCACCGTCTCGGCCATCGGCGATCTACTGCGCCAGGGCAAGATCCGTCATTGGGGCGTGTCCAATTTCCGTGGCTGGCGTATCGCTGAAATCTGCAACCTGGCCGAGCGTCTCGGCATACCGAAGCCGGTGGTCAGCCAGCCGCTGTACAACATCGTCAACCGTCAGGTCGAGACCGAGCAGCTTTCTGCGGCGGCGTTTCATGGCCTCGGTGTGGTGCCGTTCAGCCCGCTGGCCCGCGGCGTGCTCAGCGGCAAGTACGCGCCGAATGCCGAACCCGAGGCCGGCAGCCGCGCGGCGCGCCAGGACAAACGCATCCTGGAAGTGGAATGGCGCACCGAATCCCTGGCTATCGCCCAGAAAATCCAGGCCTACACCCAGGCCAAAGGCGTCGGCATCGTCGAGTTTGCCATCGCCTGGGTGCTGAACAACCAGTCGGTCAGTTCCGCGATCGTCGGCCCGCGCACCGAGGCCCAGTGGGACACCTACGGCGGCGCGCTGGAGGTGAAGATCAGCGCCGAAGACGAAGCCTTCATCGATTCGCTGGTCACCCCGGGCCACCCTTCGACCCACGGGTTCAACGACGTCGCCCACTTCGTCAGTGGGCGCCTGCCACGCTGAGCTCGTTGCCCAGCAGGTGACTGATCGCGGCCTTGAGCTTCATCGGCCGCACCGGTTTGTGCATCAGGGTGTGGCCCAGTTCACGCACCTGCTGTTTGAGTTCGTTGCTGTAGTTGGCGGTGATCATCAATGCCGGCAAGGGTGAAACCCGCCGCGCATTGATCGCCGCCACCGCTTCCAGACCGTTGCGGTCGTGGTCCAGGTGGTAATCCACGATCAGTAGCCCGGCTTCGGCCTCGTCCGCCGGCAATTGCCCGGCCAGATCCTCTTCGTTCAACGCCGTGCTGACCCGGCAACCCCACTGTTCCAACAGGGTGCGCATGCCGGCGCAGATAGCCGCGTCGTTATCCAGCACCCATATACGCGCACCTTCCAGACGCTCCAGCAGCGGCATCACCTCCGGCACCGGCTCCCGAGCCCGTGGCACCTGGCGGCTGAGCGGCACCTCGATGGAAAACACCGAGCCCTTGCCCGGCGTCGAACGTACCTGGATGCGGTGGCCGAGAATCCCGGCGATCTTCTCGACGATGGCCAGGCCCAGGCCGAGGCCACGGTCCTGATCCGGGCGCTGGGAATCGCCGCGCTTGAACTCCTGGAAAATCTCTTCGCGCTTGTCCAGCGGAATGCCGATGCCGGTGTCCCAGACCTCGATCAACAAACGCCGCCCGCGCCGCCGACAGCCCAGCAGCAGGCGACCTTGCGGGGTGTAGCGGATGGCGTTGCTGAGCAGGTTGCGCAGGATCCGTGCCAGTAACTGGATATCGCTGCGTACCCGCAGGCGAGTCGGCACATAGTGCAGGCGCAGGCCCTCGCTGGCGGCCGCGGCGGCGTATTCGGCGGCGAGGTTGTCGAGCAGGTCGCCGACGGCGAACGTAGCGACATCAGCCTTGATCACCCCGGCATCCAGCTTGGAAATATCCACCAGGGTGCCGAGCAGCGATTCCACGTCATCCAGTGCGTTGCTGACGTTACGCACCAGCGCCGGGCTGTGGCTCTGCTCCTGCAGCGCGCTGGTGAACAGGCGGGCTGCGTTGAGCGGTTGCAGCAGGTCGTGGCTGACTGCGGCGAGGAATTTGGTCTTCGACAGGTTGGCCTGATCGGCTTCCTGCTTGGCATCCCGCAGCCGCGCCTCGGCGCGCCGGCGCTCCTCGATTTCCCGCAGCAGTTGCTGGTTGAGCTGGGTCAGTTCAGTGGTGCGCTCGCGCACCCGCACTTCCAGGTGCTGGTACGCCTGGTGCAGCGCTTCAGCGGTACGGCGACGCTCGGTGATATCGCGGATCAGCACGAAAATCCCGACCACTTCGCCATTGGGCAGGCTGTTGGGCACGTAGGAACGCAGCATGTAGCGCTCTTGGCCGTGGGCGTTGGTCTCGGCGAACTCGAAGGTCACGCTCTCCCCGGCCAGGGCCTGGCCGATGTAGGTTTCCAGGCGCTGGTAGTGCTCGGCGCTGTGCACGTCGCGCAGGCGCTGGCCGAGCATTGCCGCGTGCGGCCAGCAGTACCACTGCTCGTAGACCTTGTTGGTGAATTCGTAGACCAGATCGGCGTTGAGGTAGGCGATCAGCGCCGGCACCTGGTCGGTGATCAGGCGGATCCAGCGCTCGCTTTCGCTCAGGGCCTCGGCGTGCTGGTAGCGCTCGGTGATGTCGGTGAAGGTGTTGACGAAGCCACCGGTGGGCAGCGGATGGGTGCGGATTTCCAGCATGCGCCCGTCATACAGGCGCTGTTCCAGTTCCCGGGTTGGCCGGCCGTTGACGTCGCGGGTGGCCGGGGTCAGCAAGGCCAGCTCGCTGTCGCCGATCACATCGGCGAACTGTCGGTGCGCGGCGATCGGCGCCAGCCCGCTGAGCTCCAGGAAACGCCGGTTCCACAGCTCCAGCACGCCGTCGGCATTGACCATCGCCACGCCCTGGGACAGGTTGTCCACGGCACGCTGCAACAGGTGGGATTTCTGCGCCACCGCCTGTTCGCGGCGCTGGGTTTCGCTGTGCTTGACCTCAGTGATATCAGTCAGCAGCACCACACGCCCGCCGCCCTGGGTCGGACGCTCGCTGACCTGCAGCCAGCGCCCGTCCTTGAGCCGGTACAGCAGGTTTTCGTCGTTGATATTGCGCGATTCTTCGGTGAACAGTCCGGTGCGCAGCATCAGCCGGCGCACCTCCGACAGGTGCATGCCGCTGATGATGCGGATCCGGCTATTGGCCCAGAGCGCCTTGAAGCGCTGGTTGAACAGGACGATGCGCAGATCCGTGTCGAACAGCACGAAGGCATCGGAAATACTCTCGATGGCGTCCACCAGGTACTGGTGCGCCGTCTCGGCGCGCATCCGCGCATCGCTGAGCAGGTGGTTGCTGGCCTTGAGTTCGGCCATCGCCTGGTTGAGGGCGTCGGTACGCTCGCGCACCTGCTCGGCCAGGGTCACCGAGTGCTGGAACGCCGCATAAGAGTCGTCCGGACGCGCCGCCCCCGACTCGAGGCGCTCGATCAGCGCTGCGTTGATGCGGCTGAGCTTGTGGTTTTCGTGGCGCAGTTGCTCGATCAGCAACCGCGCTTCAGTCAAATCGCCGGGCACGGGACCGTCCGATGGCAACGCCGGTGAAGGTCTGGTTGATGTGCATGCCATTGAACTGTTCTCCGTAGGAGTTGAAACCCACCACCGCGTGCTTGCGCAGGATCGCCTCGACGTTGTCGGTCTGCGGCGTGCCGTCCAGTTCCAGGCGGCGCAGGAAGCAATCGCAGCCGATGGTCAGCAACAGGTCGCCGAGCCGCTCGCAGAGGCCGTCGAACAAGTTATTCAGGTTCGGCACCAGCGGTCCTGGGCTCATGGCGGTGAGGACGATGCCGTTCTCCACGGCGCAGTAGAAGCTCAGGCTCAGGTCGTCATGCACGCGCTGGATGGCGCGTACGTAGTAGCGCTCGTTGATCCGCACCGCCAGCGGGTGGGCGGCGAAGGTGCGCAAATCGAGCTGGTCCACCGGCACGCCGATCAGTTGCGCGTACTCCAGGGCGGCGGGCTCGGCATTCAGTTCGTAGACCCGGCGCAAGGTGCGGTCGGCGCGGGTCACCACCAGTTTTTCGCCACGCGGCTGGATGTGGTGGGTGGTGAACACCTCGAAATCCAGCCAGGTGTTGACCAGCAGCACTACCGCAGCGCTGTTGTGGAAGACGCCGTCGTAGTAGACGTGGGTGCGGTTGAGGTAATTGTCATCGCCGGCCGATCCGCCAAAGTGCGGGATATCGCCAAGGGCGGCGTTGAGCGCGGCGAGGAGCATTTCCTCGCGGCTGGACAGGCCGTCGAGCAAGGTCAGGGCGAAGCTGTGGCCCTTGATCGGTGCCAGGGTGTTGCCGCGGCACTCGTTGACCAGGCGTTCAACGCAGCGCTGGGCGTCGATCAGGCTGAAATCGTGCATCGGCGCGATCAGCTCGGCGGCGATCGAGAACTGCCGGTGGTCGAAGCCGAGCGCGGTAATGCAGCCGCGACCATAGCCCTCCGGGGTGATTTCACCGGCGCTGGTGCAACCGGCCAGGCGGATCCCACCAAAACTCTCTTGCAGCGCCTGGGCCAGGGCCGGCAGGTCGTATTCGGCGGAACAGAAAAACAGCACGAAGCCCAGGTGCGGGTGCATCAATTGCCGGGCGAGGTCCTGGGCAGCCTCTTCGGCGTCAATGGCACGGGATACAGCACTGAGGACGCCTTCGGCGTTGGACTGCGACATAAGCAGCCTCCAGCGTATTGGGGATGGATGGCGGCAGTGTACGAAGCGCGGGGATGGGGCCGAATGCTACTTGGGTAGGGGGTGGTGGTGGCATTGGTTGTAGAGGGGTGGTGTCTTTCATGGCCTCATCGCCGGCAAGCCCGCTCCCACAGTGTGGGAGCCGGCTTGCCGGCGATGAGGCCCGAAAAGACACCACAGAGCAGAACTCCAGTCAGCAGGATGCGCCTTGCCGACCTGAAGCCCTGCCCCGCGGTGGTGGGGTTTACCAGGTCAGAACAGCACCGACCGCAAAGGTATCGGTGTCTTCGTTTTGCGCGTCGCCTTGATGGCCGTTGATTTCGAACTGGTTGTATTCGGCCACCAGCTTGAGGTTGTCGTTGATGGTGTGGAACAGCGCGATACCGCGGGTTTCGTAGTCGGCGCCGGTGTTCACCGCGCCGTTGCCGTCATCCTTGGTCTTGCCGTAGGACAGCGCCAGGCGGTTCTTGCCCAAGGTGTACGAGCCCTGCAGCAGGTAGCCCTTGCTGTCTACTTCGCGCAGCGTGGCTTCGCCGGCGTTGTTGGTGAAGAACGGGTTGATCCCCTTGGCAGTGAAGCCGGAGCCGGTCAGCGAGAAGTCACCCATCTTGGCCTGTACGCCATAACCGACGCCCTTGGAGGTCACGCTGTCGACGTTGTGGTCGGTGTTTTCCGAGGTCTGGTAGCTGCCGTTGAGCCAGCTGTAGATCTTCGCGCCGCCCAGGTCGAACTGGTAGGTGATTTCGCTCTCGGTGCGTGGGTTCTTCTGGTAGGCCTTGCCGACCGCGCTGTCGTCGTTGGTATCGACCGGGTCCATGATGCCCACGGCGATGCGGAACCCTTCCATCACGGGCGTGCGGTAGGTGATCTGCGAGGTCGGGAACGGGTACGGGTAGCCGCTGCCGATGTTGCCGAAGGACACACCGCCACCGTCCACCAAGCCGAGGGTGTCGCTGACCTGGCCATAACCGGCCAGCAATTCGTCGAGCAGGATGTTCGAGCGGGCGAACAGGCCGAAGTCTTTACCGATCAGCACTTCACCCCACTCAGGGTTGGCCACGGTGCCGTAGAACTGACGAACGTCGATGGCGGTGTCGGTGCCGTTCTGTTCACTGTCGTTGATGGTGACCCAGAACGAGGCGCGGCCACCGAGCTTCAGGTCGCCCATCTGCTTGGTCATGTTGAAGCCCAGATAGTTGGGCAGGAAGCCCATCTTTACCCGCGACTGGCGACGGTCGTACTGCTCGCCGGCGCGGTCGACGTCACTGTTGACGTAGAAGGCGTTGACGTAGCCGTCGGTGGAAAAGGTCGTCTCATCCTTGTCGTACAGCATGATTTCAGCCTGGACCAACGGGGTCAGGCCAAGGGTGGCGAGGCCAGCCAAAAGGGGCAGGAAACGGGCATTGGCATTCTTATTGTTGTGCATGACGCTCTCCGCGAACGTTGGGGACGGTTGTCGGGAGGGATTATCGAAAGCCGACAGCCGGTGCCCTACGCTGCATTGGAAGCAAGCGGGAGCTGCTTTGGCCGGTGCCGGGAGCGCGCCGGCCGAGGGAACTAATCCCCTGTGCTAGCGGGTCACAAGGCTAAAGTGTCGAGACCGCTGGCGAAGGTCGCGGTTGCACATGCAAAAATGCAGATTGCCCTTGCAGTTTTGCGGATTGAACTCGGCAAATTTGCACTGTTACGATCCGGGCGATCCTTGACCGCTCGTCCACATCGTGGCAAATCACGTGGAAAATCAATAACAAAGCAGGGAGACAGCGATGACCGCGCCAGCTTGTTCACCGGCCATTTCAGACACCGACAACGCTCAGGTACTGGCCGAAGTCCGTAACCATATCGGCCACCTGACCCTCAACCGCCCTAGCGGCCTCAACGCCCTGACGTTGCAGATGGTCCGCAGCCTGCGCCTGCAGCTGGAGGCCTGGGTCACCGACCCGCAGATTCACGCCGTGGTGCTGCGCGGTGCAGGCCCCAAGGGTTTCTGCGCCGGTGGCGACATCCGCTCGCTGTACGACAGCTACAAAAGCGGCGACACGCTGCACCGCGACTTCTTCATCGAGGAATACGACCTGGACCTGTTCATCCACCACTGTCGCAAGCCGATCGTGGCGTTGATGGATGGTTTCACCCTCGGCGGAGGCATGGGCCTGGCCCAGGGCGCCGAGCTGCGCGTGGTCACCGAACGCAGCCGCCTGGCGATGCCGGAAGTCGGTATCGGTTACTTCCCGGATGTCGGCGGCAGCTATTTCCTGTCGCGCATTCCCGGTGAACTCGGCACGTACCTGGGCGTCACCGGCGTGCAGGTCCAGGCTGCCGATGCGCTGTATTGCGGCCTGGCCGACTGGTACATCGACAGCGACCGGTTGGGCGCCCTCGACCAGGGTTTCGATGGCATCAAGTGGAGCGAATACCCGCTCAAAGACCTGCAAGGCGTGCTGGCTAGCCTTGGCACCCAGACCCTGGTCGATCCGCCGCTGGCCGAATTGCGCCCGGCCATCGACCATTTCTTCGCCCTGCCCGATGTCGCCAGCATGATCGAGCAACTGCGCAGCGTGACCGTCGGCGACAGCCATGAATGGGCGTTGAAGGCCGCCGACCTGATGGAGTCGCGCTCGCCGCTGGGTATGGCGGTGACCCTGGAGTTGCTTCGTCGGGGCCGGCACTTGAGCCTCGAAGACTGTTTCAGAATGGAGTTGCACCTGGACCAGCAATGGTTCGATCACGGCGACCTGATCGAAGGCGTGCGCGCCCTGCTTATCGACAAGGACAAACAGCCACGCTGGAACCCCGCCACTGTCGCCGGCCTGGAGCGGCAGCGGGTCGACCAATTCTTCGAAGGCCTGTGAGGGCTGGAGTACGCACATGCAAGACCTGGAACTGACTGAAGAACAGATCATGATCCGCGATATGGCCCGTGACTTCGCCCGTGGCGAGATCGCGCCCCATGCCCAGGCCTGGGAAAAGGCCGGCTGGATCGACGATGGCGTGGTCGCCAAGATGGGCGAACTGGGCTTGCTCGGCATGGTGGTGCCGGAAGACTGGGGCGGCAGCTACACCGACTACGTCGCCTACGCCCTGGCGGTGGAAGAAATCGCTGCGGGTGACGGCGCCACCGGCGCGCTGATGAGCATTCACAACTCGGTGGGCTGCGGCCCGCTGCTGGCCTATGGCAACGATGAACAGCAGCAGACCTGGCTGCCACGCCTGGCCAGCGGCGAAGTGATCGGCTGCTTCTGCCTGACCGAACCCCAGGCCGGTTCCGAAGCCCACAACCTGCGCACCCGTGCCGAACTGCAGGATGGCCATTGGGTCATCAATGGCGCCAAGCAATTCGTCAGCAATGCCCGCCGGGCCAAGCTGGCGATCGTCTTTGCGGTGACCGACCCGGACCTGGGCAAGAAAGGCATTTCGGCCTTCCTGGTGCCTACCGACAATGCCGGTTTCGTGGTGGATCGCAGTGAACACAAGATGGGCATCCGTGCCTCCGATACCTGCGCGGTGACGCTGAACAATTGCCGTATTCCCGAGGCCAACATGCTGGGTCAACGCGGCAAGGGTCTGGCGATTGCCTTGTCCAACCTCGAAGGCGGCCGCATCGGCATTGCTGCTCAGGCGCTGGGTATCGCCCGCGCGGCGTTCGAGGCGGCACTGGTGTATTCCCGCGAGCGCATCCAGTTCGGCAAGCCGATCAACGAACACCAGAGCATCGCCAACCTGCTGGCCGACATGCAGGTGCAGATCAACGCCACCCGCCTGTTGATCCTGCATGCCGCGCGCCTGCGCAGCGCCGGCAAGCCCTGCCTGAGCGAAGCCTCCCAGGCCAAGCTGTTCGCCTCGGAAATGGCCGAGCGGGTCTGCTCGAAGGCGATCCAGGTGCATGGTGGTTATGGGTATCTGGAGGATTACCCGGTGGAGCGCTACTACCGGGATGCGCGGATTACCCAGATCTATGAAGGGTCGAGCGAGATTCAGCGGATGTTGATTGCGCGGGAGTTAAAAAACTATCCGCTGTGATCTCGCTGGCAAGACGCAGAAAGTGTAGGAGCGGCCGTTAGCCGCGATGGGCCGCAAAGCGGCCCCAAAACCATCCAGCACGAGATGGCTGTCTAAGTCCGGCATGTCTTTCGACCTTGAGGATGCCTGAATGTGAGATCCCAACCCGCCAGGGACCAGGTGCTGGATGGATTCAGGGCCGCTCTGCGGCCCTTCGCGGCTGACACCGCTCCCACAGGTTCTACGGCGATCAGGGCTTCAGCTACCCCACACCTTCTGCGCCTTTGGCGCCTCAGCCAAAATGGCATCCACCGCCACTCCAACCTCCTCCACCCGCCACAACGCCCCCTTGTCCCGGGTCACACCGGTCCGCCAGCCATCCCCCAGCGAAATACGCCCACCCTGGCTTTCGAACACCTGGCCACTGACATGCGCCGACTGTTCACTGCCCAGCCATACCACCAGCGGCGCGACGTTTTCCGGGGCCCAGGCGTCGAAGCTGCCGTCATCGGGCTTGCGCACCACATCAGGCATCGCACTTTCAGTCATCGCCGTGCGCGCCGCCGGGGCCAGGGCGTTGGCGGTGACGCCGTAACGCGCCAGTTCCGCCGCCTGCACCAAGGTCAATGCGGCAATCCCGCCCTTGGCCGCCGAGTAGTTGGACTGGCCAATGGAACCCTGCAACCCCGCCCCAGAGCTGGTGTTGATGATCCGCGCCGCCACCGGCGCGCCCGCCTTGGCCTGGTCGCGCCAGCGCCGACCAAGGATGTTCGCCAGGCAGTAATGCCCTTTCAAATGCACGCGCATCACCAGGTCCCAGTCTTCTTCCGACAGGCTGACGAACATGCGATCGCGCAGCACGCCGGCGTTGTTGACCAGCACATGCACTTCGCCAAACGCCGCCAGCGCCGCATCGACGATGCGCTGGGCGCTGTCGAGGGTAGTGATGTCGTCGCTGTTGGCGATGGCACGACCACCGTTGCCGACGATTTCGCCGGCCACATCCTGCGCCGCTTCGGCACGAATATCGTTGATCACTACATTGGCACCCTCGGCCGCGAAGGCCAGAGCGTAGGCGCGGCCGAGGCCGCCGCCGGCACCGGTGATGATCACCGTCCGGCCGTTACAGATAGCCATGGTCTGACTCCTTGATTCAAAGACGTTCGATGATCGTGACGTTGGCCTGGCCACCGCCCTCGCACATGGTTTGCAGGCCGTATCGACCGCCACTGCATTCCAGTTCGTTGAGCAGCGTGGTCATCAGCCGCGCACCCGTGGCGCCCAGCGGATGACCGAGGGCGATGGCGCCGCCGTTGACGTTGGTCCGCGCCGGGTCGTAATCCAGCTCTTTGGCCCAGGCCATGACCACCGAGGCAAAGGCTTCATTGATCTCCACCCGGTCGATGTCGCTCATGCGCAGTCCGGTCTTTTCCAGGGCGCGGCGCGTGGCGGCGATCGGTGCGGTGAGGTGCCAGATCGGGTCGTCGCCCAGCACCGTCAGGTGATGGATGCGCGCACGCGGGGTCAGGTCGTAGCGTTTGAGCGCTGCTTCCGACACCACCAGCAGCGCCGCCGCGGCGTCGCAGGTCTGGCTCGATACCGCCGCGGTGATCGACGGGAAGCGCGGGTCAACCGGCTGCAGTTCAGCCATTTTCGTCAGGCTGGTCTGCCGCGGTGTTTCATCTTCGTTCAGCCCTTCATAGCTGACGATTTCCCGGGCAAAGCGCCCACTTTCCCGTGCAGCCAAGGCGCGCTGGTGGCTTTCCAGCGCGAAGGCTTCCATCTGCTCGCGGCTGATCCCCCAGTGATCGGCAATCCGCTGCGCGGCGTAGAACTGGTCCACCGGTTGGGTGCCGAAACGGGCGCGCCAGCCGTGGCTGCCGGAAAACGGATCAGGGAAACCCAACGGCTGGCCAGCCAGCATCGCCGAGGAAATCGGGATACGGGTCATGGTCTGCACGCCGCCGACGGCGACCACATCCTGGGTGCCGCTCATCACCGCCTGCGTGGCGAAATGCACGGCCTGCTGCGACGATCCGCACTGGCGATCCACGGTAGTGCCCGGCACCGAAAGCGGCAGGCCGGCGGCCAGCCAGCTGGTGCGGGCGATGTCGCCGGCCTGGGCACCGATGGTGTCGACGCAGCCGAAGATCACGTCGTCGTAGTCTTCTGCGGGGATCGCATTGCGCTGTACCAGTGCTTTCAGCACATGGGCGCCGAGGTCGATGGCATGCACCTCGGACAGTGCGCCCTTGCGCTTGCCGGTGGGGCTGCGCAACGCATCGACGATATAGGCTTCTGGCATCGCTCAGTCCTCGAAGGTATGGCCCGGACCCAGCCGGGCGGCATCGGCGAACAAGTAAGCGCCGACACGGGATTTATGGAACCCACGATCGCCCCAGGACGCATCCAGGGCCCAGGCGCGCTTCATGAACATCTGCAGGTCGACTTCCCAGGTGTACCCCATGGCGCCATGCACCTGAATGCCCTTGCGTGCGGCTACCCAACTGGCTTCGCAGCAGGCCAGGCGCGCCTGCGACACCCACAGCGAAGCCGAGACATCGCCGCGGGCGAGTCCGTGGGCGGCGCGGTAGAGCACCGGTTTGGCCTGTTCGATCTGCCGCGCGACGTCGGCCAGGTGGTGCTTGACCGCCTGGAAGCTGCCGATCGGCTTGCCGAACTGTTTGCGCTGGGCCACGTAATCCACCGACAGGTCGAGCATGCGCTGGGCCAGGCCGAGCAGTTGCCCGGCCACCGACAACGCGCCGCGGTCGAGCAGTTGTACCTGCACCGCCCTGCCTCGTTCGCCGCCGACCAGCAAGGTCGCCGGCGTCGGGTGCCAGGTGACCCGGCCGAGCCGCCGCGAGGCGTCGATGCTCGGGTTGGCTTCGACGTCCACCGCCGCTCGCGGCAGCAGGTGAATTTCGTCGCCGTGGGGCAGGATCAGCACCTCGGCCAACTGCGCGTCGCTGACCAGCGGGTTGACCGGATGCCCGATGGCCAGGCGCAGGCTGCCTTCGCCGATACGCGGCAACAGGCTGGTACGGGCCGGATGCGCCGGGTCGAGGGCGGCCAGCAGGCCGACGGCGACATAGGCGGTATCGGCCAGGGAATCGGGGATCGCGTAGTAGCCCAGTTCCTGGGTCATCAGGGCCCAGGCCACATCGTCCATGCCAAGGCCGCCATCCTCTTCGGGGATCGACAAGGCGGTCAGACCTTGAGCGGCGATCTTGTTGCGCAGGTCGGGCGAGCGCCCGGCGTCGGTTTCCCAGATCTCGCGAAGCATTTCCGGCGCGGCTTCGGTCATCAGAAAACGGCTGATGGCCTCGCGGAAGGCGAGCTGGTCATCGTTGAAAGTGAAGTCCATGGCCGCTCCTTACTTCGGCAGGCCGAGCATGCGCTCGGCGATGATGTTGCGCTGGATCTCGTTGGTGCCGGCGTAGATCGGCCCGGCCTGGGCGAACAGGAAGCCCTCCAGCCAGTGCGCCGCGTCGCCTGCGGCCGGTGCACCGGCAATCAGTTCGGCGCGGGCGCCAAGCAGGCGCATGGCGGTCTCGTGCATCTTCAAATCGAGTTCCGACCAGATGATTTTGTTGATGCTTGATTCGGCGCCGATCTGCTCGCCCCGGCCCAGCCGGCCCACGGTGTGGTAAGCCGACAGCGCGTAGGCTTCGGCGCCCATCCAGCATTCCAGTACCGCATCGCGCAGCCCCGGATCACGCTCGGCGGCGGCGGGTTCGGCCTTGAGCAACTCGACCAGCTTGCGCGCGGTGTACTGGAAGCGGGCGGGCGAGCGCAGCAGCAGGCCGCGCTCGAAACCGGCGGTGGCCATCGCCACATGCCAGCCCTGCCCTTCGGCGCCGATCAGATTGCTCACCGGCACCCGCACATCGTCGAAGAACACTTCGGCGAAGGCGTCCTTGCCGTTCAGCGCCTTGATCGGACGAATGCTCACGCCCTCGGCATTCAGCGGCACCATCAGGAATGACAGGCCGTGGTGACGGCTGGAGCCCGGCTCGCTGCGGAACAGACCGAACAGCCAGTCGGCGAAGGTGGCGCGGGTGGACCAGGTTTTCTGGCCGTTGATCACGTAGTGATCGCCGTCACGCACCGCCTTGCTGGTGATCGCCGCCATGTCCGAGCCGGCGTTGGGCTCGGACCAGCCCTGGGCCCACATGTCGACGCTGGCAGCCATGCGCGGCAGGAAGTGCTTTTTCTGCGCCTCGGTGCCGAACTCCATCAGGGTTGGGCCCAGCAGCAACTGGCCATTCTGGTTGACCCGCATCGGCGCGCCGGCGCCGTAATACTCTTCCTCGAAGATCAGCCACTCGATCAGGTCGCAGCCACGCCCACCGAGGTCGGCCGGCCACATCACCATCGACCAGCGGCTGTCGAACAGCTTGGCTTCCCAGGCCCGGTGCTGCTCGAAGCCTTCGCGGGTGTCGTAGCTGGCCAGCGGCTCGCGGGGCAGGTTTTGCGCCAGCCAGGCGCGCACTTCGGCGCGGAAGGCTTGCTGTTTGGGGGTATAGGTCAGTTCCATGGTGCCCTCATAGGCCAAAACATAACTAACTGGTTGTTGCGACGCTGCCCTGTGGGAGCTGGCTTGCCTGCGAAGGACCGCGTAGCGGTCCCAAAACCATCCAGCACGCGTTGCTGTCCTGCACGGTCCTGGATTCAGGGCCTGTTTAATCATCTTCATGCAGGAATTCGGCGTGGCAGGTCTGGGGACCGCTACGCGGTCCTTCGCAGTGGTTCGTCACACGACAAGCCAGCTCCCACAGGGATTGCGTTCTGCTCTATCAGAACTTCGCTTCACGTTTTTCGACGAAGGCGCGACGGGTTTCCGCCGAGTCCGGGCTGGTGTACGCCTGCAGGGTGAAGCCCTGCTCCCAGCGGTACTTGTCTTCCAGGTTGCCGTCCTCGATACCGTTTAGGGCCTCCTTGGCGATGCGGATCATGCCCGGGCTTTTCGCGGCGATGCGCGCGGCGATTTCCAGGGCGGTTTCGCGCAGTTGCTCCTTGCTGACCAGGCGCTCGATAAAGCCGTATTGCATGGCTTCGCGGGCGCCGATGGTGTCGCCGGTGAAGAACAGATAACGAACCTTTTGCAGCGGGAACAACCGCTGTAAATGGGCGCCGCCGCCCATGGCGCCGCGGTCAACCTCCGGCAAGGCGAAGGTGGCGCATTCGGCGGCGACGACGATATCCGCCGCGCCCGTGATGCCAATACCGCCACCGAGGACGAAGCCGTGCACCGCGACAATCACCGGCACCGGGCAACGGTGCACGGCCTTGAAGGTGGCGTAGTTGCCGGCGTTGACCTCGACGATGCGCTCGGGATGGGCATCCAGTTCCTTGATATCAACGCCGGCGCAGAAGCCGCGGCCTTCGGCACGGATGACGATGACCCGCACTTCGGGGTTGGCCCCGAGGCGGTCGATTTCACGGGCCAGGGCGTTCCATTCCTGGCTGTCGAGGGCGTTGACCGGGGGTTTGGCGATCACGAGTTCCGCGATCCCCTGTTGAAGCTGAGTGCTGAATGCCTGGTTCACAGGGGTTCTCCAATACTGATGGGCTGATTCGCTGGACGTTGGCTGCCTTGCCGGGCGAGCAAGCTGTCGAGGCACTGTTCGGCCTCGCGGGCGATGCCTTCGATCACCGCCTGGCAACTGAGCAGTTCCCCGATGGCCGCGGCCACCTGGCCGCTGGGCAGGATGCCGTCGTCGGGCTGGCCGTCGACCATCGAGCGCTGCAACAGCACCGGCTGGTTGGCGGCCATGACCACCTGCGACAGCGCCGACGGGTCTTCCCGCAGCGCGCGGAAAAACACTCCGGCCATATGGCCGAGGCTCATGCCGGTGTGCTGTTTCCACTGCCAGGCACTGCCCAGGGCAATGCGCAAGCGGCCAAACGGCCCGGCCTGTTCGAGGTGGTTGATAAAGCGATTTTCGATCATGCGGTGGCGCATGCCGTCTACCGCCGTGGTGACCCGCACCCGTTGCGGATCGTTGACCTTCAGGTAGCGTTCCAGCGTCGCTTTGGGCGTGGGTGATTCACGGGTCATCAGAAAGCGCGTGCCCATGGCGATCCCCGCCGCCCCGGCCGCCAGCGCCGACGCCAGGCCGCGGCCCGTGGCGAAGCCGCCGGCGGCGATCACCGGCACATTTACCGCGTCCAGCACCTGGGGCAACAGGATCGAGCTGGGCACGCCGCCGGTGTGGCCGCCGCCCTCACCGCCCTGGATGGTGATCAGGTCGGCGCCCAGTTCCTGTGCCTTGATCCCATGCTTGAGCGCGCCGACCGTGGGGATGCACAGCACATTGGCGGCCTTGAAGCGGGCGATGGTCTGCTTGTCCGGGCCGCGACCGTAGCTGACCGCGCGCAGGCGATAGGCAATGGCGAGGTCGACGCACTGCGCGGCGTTGTCCTGGAACATATGGAAATTCAGACCGAAATTGCTGCCGCCGGTGGCGTCGATCACTTTGCGGATTTCACCTTCCAGTTCATGGGCGGCAATGGTCGCCCCGGCGAGAAAGCCGAAGCCGCCCGCGCGGGTGGTGGCGATCACCAGATTGGCGTCAGCGACCCAGCCCATGGCGGTCTGCACGATGGGATAACGGCAGCCCAGCGCTTCGGTCAACGGAGTCTGCAACCAGCCGCTCATGCGCCGTCTCTCCCGGCGGCGGCCGCCTGCTTGTTGGCCTGGGCCATGCCCTTGGCATCGAAGCCGCCAAGCTTGTCGCCGGACAGCAATTCGTTATGGGCGTGCGCGAAGTGGTGCCAGGCGAATGCCGCGTCCATGGCCGAGCGCTTGCCTTGCAGGTCTTCGACGTGGTTGATCGCCTGCTTGGTCAGGGCCAGGCCCATGCGCGGCTGGCGGGCGATGGTCGCCGCCATGGCGTAGGTGGTGTTTTCCAGCTCTTCGCGGGGCACCACGCGGTTGAGCATGCCCATCTGGTAGGCGCGCTCGGCGCTCATGCGGTCGCCGCAGAAGAGGAATTCCTTGGCGATACGCGGGTTCAACTCGTAGGGATGGGCGAAATACTCCACCCCCGGAATGCCCATGCGCACCACCGGGTCCTGGAAGAACGCATCGTCGCTGGCGACGATCAGGTCGCAGACCCAGGCCAGCATCAGCCCGCCTGCGACGCAGGCGCCCTGGACCATGGCGATGGTCGGCTTGGGCAACTCGCGCCAGCGCCGGCACATACCCAGGTAGACCTCCTGCTCTCGGGCATACAACTGCTCGCCGCCGGGTTTGTTGGTGTGGTCCCACCAGAGGTGGGCGCGCTCGAACGGTTTGTCGATGTCGCGCCCTGGCGTGCCGATATCGTGGCCGGCGGAAAAATGCCGGCCAGCGCCGCGCAGCACAATCACCTTGACCCCGTCGTCGTCCACCGCCCGGCGCAGGGCGGCGTCAAGGGCGTAGGTCATCTGCGAGTTCTGCGCGTTGTTGAAGTTGGGCCGGTTCAGGGTGACGCTGGCGATGCCATCGGTCACCCCGTACAGCACCGGCTCGTCGGTCTCGTAGGCCGAACGGTCCTGGCGCACGACGAATTCGCTGTCGTTGCTGTGCATGTTCGCGCTCCTGTCTCAGGCGGTACGGATGCCGGGCGGATTGCCCTTGAGCGCACTGGCGCGCAGGTCGTGGGGATCGAGCCGGCGAATCAGCGCCAGTTGTTCGGCGCTCGGGTGCACGGTCTGTTTCAACTGCGGCGACTTGAGCAGCGGGAAGCCGGTGTTGTCCTGCACCTGTTCGAAGCTCACGCCCGGGTGCAGGCTGCGCACCTGCACGGCGCGCTCGGGGCCGTCGAAGTCGAGCACGCAGAGGTCGCTGACCACCACGCGGATGTCCATCAGGTCGCGGCGCGCACCTTCAGGCCAGCGCTCGGCCTTGAAGCCGACACCGGAGACCATGTCTACCTCGCCGCTGACGAATACGCGGGTGTTGTGGTTGGGCACGAAGAACGAGTTGAGGTGGTTGATGCTGTTACCCGGCAGGCCCCGCACGCCGAGGATCGCGGTCTTTGGCTTGTGGTAGTCGCCAACGCAGGACAGATTGGTCTGGCCCCAGCGGTCTATCTGGGTCGGGCCGATCATGGCGTGACGGCGACCGCCCCAGACGCATTCGAAGACCCGCTCGAAGGACATGTAGCCCGAGTAGCGCGGTTGATAATCGCCGCGCGGGCCCAGCGGTACCGGCTCTTCCACCAGGAAGGCTTCGCTGTCGGTCATCAGCAGCTCCGGGCTGTGACTGAGCTTGGCCAGGCTGGCCCCCAGGCGCGGGATCACGCCGAGGCCCGAGGCGATCAGTTCGCCGTTGCCGCGCCAGGCTTCGGCGGCAGCGACGATCAACAGTTCGGCGAGGGTGAAATCACAGTTGGCAGACATACTTGGCTCTCCTCAGAACACGGGAAGGGGCAACGCGCCCATGCGCTCGGCACCGCCGTTTTGCGCTTGATAGGCCTGCTCGCCGCCGGCCACATAGGTCTGCAGGTACCGGGCCCAGCCACCCTCCTCGCTGGCACTGGCGACGTACTGCTTGAGGTGCTGCAAATCCCAGCCGTAGTCGGATGGGCAAGAGGTCGGGTGCGCGCCCAGTGGCGCGTGGACCACGCCGGTCACCAGGTAGCGCTCGAAGGTGTTGAAACGGGCGCTGTCGGCGCTCAGTTGCAGGCGCTCTTCGAGTTTTTCGCAAGACACGAAGCACTGCTGCGCGGCGCGGGCGAACAGGTGGTCGAAGTACGGATCGGCACCGGTCACCAGGCAGTTGCCCAGGCGGTCGGCGACGTTGACGTGAAGGAAGGCAACGTCCAGGTTCAGCGCCGGCATCGCCAGCAACACCTCGCCATCGGCGTACGGTGAACGGATTTCCTTGATCTCGGGGTTGAGCCGCGTCACGTCGGTGGCCAGGCCGCAACGGGTCGGCAGAAACGGCAGGCGCATGCCGGCGGCGCGCAGGCCCCACTGGAACATGCCTTCGTCCAGTTCCATCAGCTCCAGTTCGCCGGCTTCGCGGGCCTTGCGGTAATAGGGCTCCAGCGGAATCGCGTCGAGGGTGGCGAAGCCGAACACCAGCTTGCGCACCTTGCCGGCGGCGCAGAGCATGCCGACTTCCGGGCCGCCGTAGGCGACCACGGTCAGGTCTTTCACCGGCGAACGGAGGATCTCGCGGACGATCGCCATCGGCTTGCGCCGCGGGCCCCAGCCACCGAAACCGATGGTCATGCCGTCGCGCAGTTGGGCGACCGCATCGGCCGCCGTCAGTTGTTTGTTCATGTCAGGCTCCTTGCTGGCCGACCGAGAAGTCGTGGCCCCAGATGCTCACGCGGGTGAACTCGAACGCCGAGTGCTGCGCCCAGTCCACTTGCAGGCCGCCGAAACCGTATTCGAGGTCAAAGCCGGACGGGGTCTTCATGTAGAAGCTGGTCATGCGGTCGTTGAGGTGCTGGCCGAGGGTGGCCGAGAGCTTCACGCCCTGGGCCAGATGGCGGTCATGGGCGCGGCCGACTTCGGTCATCGAATCGACCTCGACCATCACGTGCACGCAGCCGGACGGCACCGGGTACTCGGCCAGGGCCAGGCTGTGATGGCGGGCGTTGCCGCAGTGCAGGAAGTGGATACGGATCGGTGGTGCCGACGGGTCGGGGCGGAAATTGAAGATGTCCGACAGACTGAAACCGAGCACGTCCTTGGCGAACGCCAGGGTCGCGTCGAAATTCGGCGCCGGCAGCACGGTGTGCCCCAGGCCCATGTCGCCGGTGATGAAACGCGTCACACCCTGAGGCGAGACGAACGGCAGGCAGTCGGAACGATGGCCCCAGCTCAGCTCGTGGCGGTTACCCGATGGATCGACCACCGACACCAGCGCCTGCACGCCACGCTGCTCGAGCGCTTCGGCGCTGCCGGCCTGCCATTCCACGCCCTGCCCGTCCAGATGGCGCAAAGCGGCGTTGAACGCCTGCTCCGAGGCCAACTCCCAGCCCGAAGCGACATAGCGCGCCTCGCTGCCTTCGACGATCAGCATGCGAAACGGCCGCTCGTCCATCTTCACGTACAGCCCGCCCGCTGGGGCCGGCCGGACCTGCATGCCGAGCACATCCTCAGCGTAGCGCTGCCAATGGCTAAGGTTTTCGACCTGTGCGACGAAATAGCCCAAACCGCGAATCTCGATCATGCCCCTGTTCCTCGATGGCTGAATCCGGTATCGAGGTCATTGTGCGCAGCGGCCGGGGGAGCATCATCGTCCGTTGAGACTAAGCGGATTGGGGGTGTTTTTGCGGGCTGGGTGAAGGTGGCGGTTGTAGGGAGGCTCACTTGCCCAGAGGGTTTTCAGTCCGTCGCGAACCAAGCGATGTTGGTTCGCGACGGGTTAAGGCAACTAAAGGCTCAAGGTATCATCCGAATACCCTTAAATCGGTCAAAGCTTTTGAACACCTCATGCAAACCTGCCTTCGCAAAGCCTGGCATATCAAGTCGGCTAAAACTACCGCGACAGAACAATCCATCCACGACATCGTAGTGGTAACCATCACTCGCCAGCTTCGTCATGATTTGCTCCAGAGTCACGTGCTGCAACGGCTTTAGGAAATCCACACCCGCTGAGTTTGCAGCAAGTCCAAACGTTTTCCCGGCATCGAAATTCGGTATTTTCCCAAATTTATCCAGCTCCTTAATATGTTCCGCAGTCGTAAACTCTGAAAGCAAGTAATTTGGAACTTTTCCGCCTGGATAGTTGTTTTTTGGAGTAAATACCCCACGCATTACATCGTCGTAGTTGTGCCCTTGCATATCAATTTTGAACCCTTGATCTGCATAAAATCCAAATTTTTTCACGTTTGATGCAGAAAAATGCTCAGGGACGGCGCTTCCTTTGAAAGAAAGACCTTTCACGGGAAGCCCATGCGCATCAATAACAAGGCGATTGGCTCCCGGCGTTGCATACAGTTCAAACGCCGGGCCGTGGCCCAGGTCATACTGGGTCCACGCATTCCCTGTCAAGTTAGGATTCGCTCGTTCCATGACTCGGGTGACTTTCGTACTCATAGGGCGCGATGCGGAGAGCCCATTGCGAAGATTCACCGAAGGGCTCAAATAACGCTCCCCCCGCGACGCTTTAAACAGCCCACCAACTCCGTGCAATTTCACCACATTGCGCAAGTTGCTCAACCCTTGAAGACCAGCACGCAAACTCTTCGCCAGTATCCCCACGCCGACTTTCACCAGGCCACCTACGGCCTCACCGATACCTAGGCCGAACGCTGCCCATCCCAACTTATCAGACAGCAAAGGATTACTCTGCTTGAGTGCCAGCGCGGTTGCTCCCAATCCGAAGGCCGCCATTCCGACTGCCAGCATCAAGGCGCCCCCTACGCCGCCTGTCATTATGGCGAAGGCAATCGAAGCAGCAAAACCAACCACGAGCAACCACCATTCCCACCATGCCGCCGGCTCATGCTGAGGCGGCGCCGTGTCCCGGATCATGTCGTCCAGCGAGGCCAGGCTTTGGTACTCCTCCCGACGACTCAGCATGATGTGCCCGCTCGGGTCATGCCAGTTCACCGGGTTCCTGCCGGCGCAGTAGGCCCGGTCATTCAGTCCGCCTTCGCCGAACGGGCTCAGGCTGTCGCCCTGATAGAACGCCTGGTGCTGCGGGTCATACACCCGATAACCGTGCCCGGGATGGTAGCTTCCAGTCACCGGATCCACGCGCTGACCGTTATAACCCAGCCCGCTGTTCATGGCGTTCAGGCCTTCCAGGCAAGCTTCACCCCACGGGGTGAAGCCGATGGACCGGTTTGCCCATTCGCCCTTGTCGTCCAGCCAGAACTCCTCCCCTCCGCCGTTCTGTGGGTCGGGCAGGATGAAAAGGGTCTGCGCAGTTTCACTTGTCCCCTGACCTTTGCGCACCTGCACCACCAAGCCTGCCTCTTCATCCAGCACGCGCCGCTTCACGGCATTTCCCTTTTCATCCAGCCAGACTTCGCCGCACAACTGATGGTCGCTGTATTGCAACACGCGACGCTGCTTGTTCGCCTCATCCCACTGGGCCGCCAGGCGACCCTGCTCGTCATATTCATAGGTCGTGAGGGCGGCGGCGCTGCCAGTTGCCTTCACCGACTGCAACTGGCCCGTGTGGGTATAGGTCAGTGTCTGCTGGTGTTCGCTGGTCTTGAGGTTGCCGTTATCGTCATAGCTCAGCTGCAATTTGGTTGGCGTGCCGGCAGTGCCCCCTTTCGCAGTCCGCGTCACGCTGACACTGGTCCGCCGGGTCGGGTGTGCGGCGTCCTCGTAGCCGTAAGACCGCTTTTCCGTCTCTTCATTTGAGAACGTCGTAGTGCAGGTCAGGACATTCCCCAGTGCGTCGTAGGTATAGGTCTGCTTGTTGAGGGCATCACCTCTCGCATTGCGGATTTCATAGTCCTTGTCTGCCTTGACGGTCCAACCTATCAGCTCATCGCGCTTGCGGTAATACGTAAAATTTTCGGTTCTGGACGGATCGCTTGCGCCGTTTCGGTACCAGACCTTGCTGGAGAGCTGGCCGATAGCGGTCCAGGTCTGGACATAGCGGCTTTTGATGAGCCCATCCAGGTGGTAAGTACGTTCTACTTCCCGGCCGGATTCGTCGTAACGGTATGCAACCGTTTGCTTGTGCCCGGTGCGCATGTCCTCTACGGCGATGGACTCGCACTCGCCTTGCGCGCCATAACGATAGCGGTACTCGAAGTGGCCGCGCCGCACTCGGTTGCGCCGATTTTGGCTATCACCCCAGGCCCGACTGAAAACAGCATTGGGATGCAAGCCGCCCGCAGTCTCCCCTCGCAGCGAATGCAGGCTGCGCCGCTCCTGTTTGACGCCACGCACCACGCGGTCAATAAGGTACAAGCCCAGAAGCTGCGGCGACGAATGTGTGCTGCTGATGACGCTTTGCAGATTGTCCTCGGTGGCACTTCGCTCAGTCCTGATCGCCTGCGTTACGGCGTTGTATTCGAACTTGACCAACTGTGCTTTGGGTTCAGGTTTTTTCTCGGCATACCAGGACACGGTATTGCCGTCGACACTGCGCTCGCGATAGAGGCGTGTGTTGTCCGGACGGACATGCCCGTCGTCGTCAAACTTGAAGGTCAGCGATGAGCCCGATGCGCCCACCGTGCGGGTCTCCACCTTATCCCCCGAGTTACCAGCACTGCGCAGGGTCTGTTTACCCACCACCGTTTCCTTGCCGTCTTTGCCTTTCACGCTGATTTGCGTAGGTGTGGTACTAAGCCCTTGGTATGCCCATTGCACCACCCGTCCGTCAGGCGCATTGATTTGCGTACGCCGACCAAGTTCGTCATAGACGGTTTCCCACTTAAGCTCAAATACACCCTTTCTTTCGGGCAGCGTTTCCGTGAGGAGTATTCGTTGCCCCTTGGCATTGATGCGCTCTTCGACCGACACCCCGCTGTCCTTCAACTTACCGCTGCCAGCATCCCAGCGTTTGTGGGTCTGCTTAAGCGTCACCTGCCCGTCCCCGTGATTACGCTGCATCGTCTCCACTGCGTGCTGCGGGCCTTTGAGCAACGTGCCAGTCATGGTTTCGGTTATTAGGCTATCGCCTTGCTCCGCATCGGTTTTATGGGTGGCGTTTTCTGCATGCCAGAACCAGTCACGCAGGTTGTCCGGCAGGGCGATGCCGTCGTTGCGCAGGCATAATCCACCAGGGAAATAGTCATACACGCACTGCTGCGTGACTTCACCGTCGGCACCGTAGCTCATCTCCTGGAGGCAGACATAATTGCTGTCCGCGTCGTCAGTGCCGGGCGTGCGCTGCAACTCCCAGCGTACCGGGCGCTGCAGGCCATCGAGCAACACTCGCCCCCAACGCCCATCCGGACCGGTGGTGCTGACCCAGGTGCCGTTGTGGGTATCCCGCCACTTGACAGTTTCCTCAACCTGCCCTTCCTCTGGCGTCGAGCCACTTGAAAAGTGTGTTTCGTCATAGGGGTAACTTGTGCTGCCGAGCCGCCGGTCACGGGCATCGTAGGTGTGGTACAGCATCGTTTCCGGGCGCCCCAGGCCATCCTGCTGTGTCTCACGGACTATCCGCCCGCTGCGCGCAGACCGGATGTGCTGTGACAGGACGGGTGTCAGTTCATTCTTTTCAAGCTTCACAGTGGTTTCACTTTTCGCCCGCAACATCCGTGTAGCTTCATCTGAAGTCAAGGTCTCCTCCAACTTGCGGGTCTGGCGAGCACCGTTGTCCTTGTACCAGACCGTAGCCGTGGTCACGGTTGTGAGCACGCCTGGAGCTTTTTTACGTTCGATCTGCTGCAGGTCCACCGACAGGCCTTTGCGTTTCGTACCTTTTGTCACCGTCCAGGGCACGGTGGTGGTGTCCACTACCACGCCTTCCAGGGTCAGGACCGTATCCGGCGTCAGTATGCCCGCCTGGTCTTTTGTTGCTGTTGCATAACCGTAGAGGGTTAACGTCGCCTCAGAGACACTGCCATCCGAAAATGCCAGAAACTGATACTGGGCCATCAGGGGCGGTAGCGTTGTGTCATGTATCACCGGGCACGTCAGCGCCATGGCGTCTGACAACGGCGTGGCAGCAGTGTTTTCCAGCGTGAGGCCCGTTATCAGCTCCTTCACGGCAGGGACATGATCGCTGCGATCGGCATGACCCGCCGTGGGGCTCGCAGGGTAATAGCAAAGGTGAACGGTCTGGCCGTCTCCTGCCTCTATCTTCACCGGAAGTCCCTGCTCGGGATCACAGGTCACGAGAGTGGTTTCTGTCACAGAAGTGTTTACTGTTGCCTGGCTCATGACACTTTCTCCTGCGCGGCGGGGGTGGCGGGCGTTGGCCGCAAGTCTTCGGTGGTCACCGTGGTTTTGATCGGCTGGGTTGCCCAGCGGTATTGGGCCGTGAGGGTGCTGCCGCTGACGGTGTTCGGGTATTCCATCCGGGTAGTCCGGCGGGAAGCTCCCGGAACTCCCTCAACGATCTCGGTTTGCACGCTATAGCCGTTCTTGAGTGTCCAGGTGCGTCGGGTGTACGAACCGCCTACGCCATCGCCCAGATCCAGGGTTTGCGTGGAGGAAAATGAATCGCCTTCTTTTTCCAGAGCGTTATTAACACCACTCCACTGCCAGGTGTGACTGATGACGGATTGGCCGGCGCCCGGAACCAAGGTATGGCGCTCTACCCGTGGCAGTGGCATAGGACTGACGCGGGGGTTCCAGGTTTTCCAGTTCGTTAAATAGCTCACCGCTTCCAGCGAACCGTCCTCTTCAGCCACCGAGTTCAGCACCCGGTCCAGCACCGGGTCATCGCAGTAGCCGAACACCACCGTCTGCGTTGGCAAGTCGTCACTTTTACCTTGGCGCTTCAGTGTGGTCAGCAGACAATCGGTGATCTCCAGCTTGACGCTGTACTCTTCTACGGTGCCCGGCCAGACCGTGAATTTGCTGGCGTATTTTCCGCTGGCGACAGGGAGCGAGTGTTTTGCAGTCAACAAATCCACCTTGCCGTCACAGATGCTCCTCAGCAGCACATGGCCCTTTTTCCCCTCCCACTTCAGTGTCAGTGACCCACCCTGTGGGGAACTGATGGAGCCCGGCACCAGGATCAACGCCTTGCGGCTGGCTTCCTCTTTTTGCTTTTTGATTGAGTCAAGATTCGTCGTGAGTTTTTTTCTGTCTTCGCTCGTTAGCCCACTCTCTCTGAGCCACTGTTCCAGGTTGCTTTGGACCGTCTCGAGCTTTTTCACATAGGCCGTCTTGTAGTGCTCGCTGGCCTCTTCGCCGTCGTGCTTACTGGGTTTGCCAAGCACTTCCTTTCGCCCGGAGGGGAATATCACCGACAGGCTGGTCAGTTCGTCGAACGAGCCTTCCGCTGCCGTCAGCGTGACGCCATTGATAGGCAAGTAATTTTCACCTAGCGCGCCCTGTATATGCTCAGAGGTCAATGTCAGTGTCTGACCGGTGCTCAACATGAGCCGGTGCAGGCGATTGTCATAAGATGAAAAGCGAAACGCCCAGCCATCACCAAGAGCACTTTCATTGGCCCGGGTAGCCGAATAGTGCAGGGTGAGATCAACTTCAGGGCCTTCACCATTGAGCCCGCGAATGGTGCCCACTGGATAATGCGCGTGAAAAAGGCCGGTTCGGGGGTCTACGCCGTTCTCGGTGGCACCACTGATGTCATAAACTTCCGATCCCAGTGTGTTGGCGTAATCGGCACAGAGCGAATCCCGGGGAACAAAGACCCAGCCGGTGATTGGCGGATTGATAGTGAGTGCTGACGCCGCAGCGCTGGTAATACCAGACTCGCTGACATAGCTGGCGCGAGCGAGCGGAAAGTTTGGCGTGATATTCATCCCGTTCGGAATATGGAGGTGAATGCCACCATGTTGCTGATAGCGCCCACTAAATGGAGAAAAATATATGTGTTCTTTTCTCGTCATTGGGACTGATACCACGCGCTGCGCAGCGTATTGCTCTGAAGTATTGGAGATAAACCGAACGCCCGACTCAGTAATGCCAGAAAGTAATTGTACATTCAGAGTAAAGGTGGGCAGACTCGAAACAGAAAGAATATTAGCTAGCACACTGCCTGAGCAAACCGATTCAAACACCTCAAACGGCTTGAGCATTCCAAAAACCTTGAGGCTTTCAGGCGTAGCTTTGGTTTCGAGCAGTCCAAGCATTTCAGTTACGCTTGGCCATTTTCCATTGCCTAGTGCCCCTCCGAGTTCCTGCTTCAGTTTACTCTTAAGGTCGTCCGTTAGCGGAGTCTCATTGGAAAGCCATTCGTCGATGAGCGTAACTAAATACTCACGCGTTAGTATTTCAGCTCCTGCCGCATTATTGAACGCCTCAAACAACTTCAGAGCACCCGGAACCCCGTCTACGATCAGTTTCTCCAGCGCCCTCATTATTACCAATACGGAACTTTTTTTCCTCGCAAAGTCATACCCTCCGCACTCAAGCATGAGCATGTAGAGTGAGTGAAGGATTTCCAACAACTTACTGCTCACGCCACCGCAATCAGTAACGCTTAAGATTACATTGCTTTCAGTGCAAGCCAGGCATTCATTAATCCGGCAGGTAGAGGGCAGCCGTAACTGCCACAGTTTTTCTTCAGCGTAAAAACCATCTTTCCGCGCAACGCGAGAGGCTGCCAGGGCGGAAGCACCGGCCTTACCTACTGCAGTCCTGATAACGTCTTTGGCATAAATATCATCGGGAAGAGCGTTTAGCTCTATTAGCCCAAATAGTTCACTCCTCTTGGTATCACTACCCATCCAGTCCGACACTTCCTTGATCGGCCTGAATCTAATGAAAACAAATTCATTATTTGTGCGCCACATCAGGAACTTTGAAAAATAATCTTCATCATCATAATATATCTTTTCGTGGTTACCCATAAGACCTTTCGTCGCCGTAATGCTCAGTAACTCTTCAATTGCCAATCTGTCTCTCAGAAAGTTCAGTTCGGTGCCCACTGGAGAGAATTTTTCCTCCTTTTTCTTTACCTTCGAAGTCCACGATTCGACATGCACTACCATTTCTGCCTCAGGGGGCAGCCACAGTGTCCACACTTCAACATGTTTATCCGTAACAGCGGGCGCAACAAACTGAGCCGATTTTTCACCAAACCCCACAAAAGGCGCATCAGTAGCGAACTTCGAGCCGAGAGACGCACAAAGCGATCTTACCCAGACATCACGTGCAGCCTTGTCGGCATCGCTCGGCTCAAATGTCCAGGCATGTACAACCCGACCACTCCACCGATCACACAGCGTGATGCGTATGCCGTTTTTATAGGTGTCAAACAACTCACCCAGGGTCAGTGGCACGCCTTCAAGGGTTTCCAGCGCTTTTTCATGGACAGCGTCCACGCCGGGCAGCCCCAGTGTCACCACTCTGACGGGGAGCCCCATGATCCACAGGTTCTGGCTGTCTGATGGCTTGGCATCAACAGTAGCGCCAGCGAGCCGCACGTAAGAACTCAATGGCGAATCCTTCAGCTCGTCTGCAAGCGAAGCCATGCATGTGGCGAAATCATCATTGTTGACCGTGTAACTGAACGGCGAGCCTGGCAGTTGGGCTCCCGAGTAACGGTCGTAGACAACACACTGAATGACTGCCTCAACAGTGGGTTTGAACTTCGTCACGGTTCTGTATTTCTGCCAGGTGACAGGTTCAACTTCCACCGACAGGTTTGAAAACTGGGGTATCCAGAGTGCATTGTCCGCCTTGGCGGTAGCGACGGACACCTTGTCCTCATCCAGTTTGCCCGCACGCAACATTCCATACGTACTGGTGGGTTCCTTGTTTATCTCAGCAATCTGTTTGCAAAGCGCCTCATGCCAGATGATCGCCTTGCGGCTATTTTCGTTTTCCGGCGTAAAAACAAAGCTTTCATACAATGTAAGGCTGGTTCTGTCGCGCACCTGGACGGCGATACTTTCATCCGCTGTCAAGTCATGCTTCGGCATAGGGGCTGCGATCACTTGGTTGGCAATGAACGGCGCAGAGGTAAAGAGTCGATAGCCACCCTCGTAGTACCAGAGACGGTTGACCGCGGTTTTCTCCGCGGCTGACATCTTGGAAAATGTTTCTGACGAAGGGCTGCCATCAGCGGACACCTCAAGCCCACCGTTGTCACTAAGTTTGCCTGCACTTAAATACCGCGGTTCGTCGCTGGCCACCGGCGCGGCGTTAATGGCGGCGAGAAAGGCCGCCGGCCATTTGGAAAGCGCCGCGTTATCTTTGCTCGCAGTAAAGGTAACGGTTTTCATGATGCGCCCGTCACTCTCCCTGATGATCCAGGCATGAATACGCTCTCCTGCGCCCAGGTCTCGATCCGCCAAAAGGAAACCCGGACTACGCCAGCAGTGTTCGCCGGCCCCCACACTATCCCCTTCAAAACCGACCATGGAAGGCAGGATGTCATTAGCTTCATGATTCAGCATTTATTGAACTCCGCACGTGGGTATCGGGTATTTCACACCCGTTATTAACGAAGAGCGCCTCACAACAATTGCCGCCTTTACCAACTAGTGTAATTGTCTTTTTTCTGTGATTCAGAGCGTTTGGAGATAAAAAACCAGGCGAGCGAACTGACATTTTTGTCAGTTACCGGGTAACTAATTAACTGTCATCATGATGGATTAGTCGTCCTCGACAGCGCTTCGCCACGCCGGCCATTGAACACTCACACATTCTCCGCCTGCGCTCGCAACGCAGGATAAAACTTGCCGCCCAGTTCTATTTGCTGGCGCGCAAGTCCCTCTTCCAGACGCCGGATCAAATAGTCCGGTTCGGTAGCAAAGATATTGACGCCGTGATCAGGCTCGGCAATGGCGATGAGCTTGCTGGATTCATGCCGTTGCACTATGTCGGCCATGGCCAGAAAGTTGAACACACCCGACTCCAGTGTTCCGCACGGCATCGAAGGGTTGAGGGTTCCCGCGCAGAACTCTCCTTGTTCAAACCAGTCCGGGGCCGGATAGCCATGGAAATGGATCAAGGGGCCGCCGCGCTCCAGCAGCGCCGGTGCATGGAGGGCCGCCGCCATTGCAACGGCGAACATGACGTACAAGTCATACGAAGGGCGCAACGGAGCGCCCGATGGATGGTGGTCAGCCTGTTGCAGGTGGAATCGTCCTTTCGACAGCCCGACGCGCACGACATCGGCAGGCGTCAACGCGGTTTTGTCCGCGCCGGACCTGGAACTCAGCAGCCATAGGTCAGGCACTTGCACGCAGGCGCGTTCGCCCTTGATCTCCAACTTGACGTACCAATGCCCGGAAGCCGCCTGCCTTATGTGCGTTGATGGCAGATGCTCGATCGGGGCGAGGGTTTCCCAGGCCTGTGTGTCTATCACGCGGTCGCCTTCGGCAAAGCGCGGTGGCTCCAGCCACGCCACGAAGCCATAGGACACACCCGCTCGTCCATCGGCCATCTGGTCGAAGATATCCCGTCGCGATCGCCGTCGAATGATCGAACTGAACGCCGAGCCCGTCGGGAACAGTCCACCGGGTGCCAGGCGCTGGCTCAGTTCAATGAGACGTGCGGCATATGGTGAAGCGTCGGGACTGAACGCCCCCCATTCGAATCGACTTATCGGGATAGGGCGGATGGGTACGTACAACTTGGGGATCAATGAATTGAGCACCATCGCCGGTAGCTCGGACCTTGGGTATACGGTGTCGCACAGGTTCAGGTTCAAAAGGGAAACATGTTGCGCAGCGACGTTCAGGGCGATCTGGGCAAATGAGCGAAACAAGACGTCTAGGCCGATGCGGATTTTTTCCCGGTACGACGTAGCCGGGGCTGTCAGCCTGGGATCGAGCGGGCGGATGATCACGATCTGGGTTTTGAAGGGGTCCTCCAGCCGATTCAGCAAATCATCATCCAGCCAGGCAAGGCTATGCAGGATCCGGGTAATCGATGAGGTCACGCGCCCCGCAGTCAATCGATACACCCACTCCGCCATCGCCACGCGCAGATGTGAAGCAAGGGCGCGGGAGCCTTCGACATTGAACACGGCGTCCACGCTGCTGGAGAGTAACGTGCGGGGTTTGCCAAAGCGGCTCGAACGCTCCGTGGTGTTTCGTCGTACCTGTGCCTGGTCCCAGCTCAGCACATTGACGCCCTGCTCCTTCAAAAGCTCCGCCAATCCGTCGACGAAGACTGTTATCTGCGGATCGCAGTTTGCGGGCAAAGGATGAAAAGTGACGGTCAGTCCGCGCGCCATTGCCTCGGGGGAGAGTAAAGGCGTCGCGTTGCCAGGCCCGCCAATCAGGACGCTGATTGACTGTGGCGTAAGTGGAGTGTCCTGATTCCCGTCGGCGCTTTCACATTGCTCATGGCGTTCGAGCAGGTCCAGCACCTCTGCCTTAAGGCGCAGGATCTGCGCCAGCAAGGCAGGCTCCAGCGCTCCCTTTGGCGCTCGCAGGCGCAAACGCCTCTCCTCGCGCCACAGATAAACCTGGCGTGCTTTCAAGGTATCGAGCAAGGCTTCGACTGGCGGCGAAGCGTATTCGGAAAATGCTGTGGATGGCATGGTTTCAAACCTCCATGAACTCGAGATCGGCCTGGTCGATGGCCGCTGCGATGACACGGACCACTTCATCTATCGTGGCGGCGAGTTGCAGGTCTTTCGCGGAAACCGGCAACCCCGCCACCTCTTCCAGCGCGAGTGCAATGTGGTGCATCGCCATGGAATCGAGGCCGTAATGCAGCATGGGCCGGGACATATCGATCTGATCGAGGGGCGTGTTCGAGAACAGCCTGATGCTCTCGAGCAACTGCCCTTGCAGCACCGTTTGCGCAGAAAGACAGCGCAAGCCCTGCGCCGTGGCTGGCCCCATGTTCAATGGAAAATCCTGCCCGTTGGCACTCCACTGCCCCACACACTCCAGGGCGCCGTTGCATGCTGCCTGACGGCACGCGGCGCGCTGGACCTTGCCGCTCGAGGTGCGCAGCACCTGGTTCGGCTTGACGAAGAGGATGTATTCGATTGGGGCCTCTACCTCGCTCAGCACCGCACGGCGAATGGCATTGGCCGTGAGGACGGAGTCAAACGAGCGTAGCGCCGTGCGCTTGATCTCCTGAACCAGCACCAGGCTCTCACGCTGATCGCAGTCGATGGCAAAGGCGGCGTTACTTACACCCCGGCAGGCGTCGTGCGCCGATGCCGCCGCTGACTCGACATCCTGGGGATAGATGTTTCTACCGCTCAGGATAAGCATGTCTTTGCGGCGCCCGGTGATCAGCAGTTGCCCCTCCACCAGCCCGCCGAGGTCGCCAGTGCGCAGGTACGGATGGCGCCCGCCGGCGGGGACGGCCTTGAAGGTCTCCTCGGTGGCCTGGGCTTTTCGCCAATAACCCTGTGCAACACCGGGGCCCCTCACCCAGATTTCTCCCACCTGGCCAGGCTGGCAGGGCACATGGGTTTCAGGGTCGACGATCGACACCTCGACCGCTTTTATCGGGCAGCCACACAGCACACGACGACGGCTGTCCAGGCCGGAAGGCGCCAGGACGATGCGGCCCTGTTCAAGTCCCGCAGCCGATACCTCGCGCCAACACGTGCCTTGGCCGCCAGCCGTGACCACCAGTGTGGCTTCGGCCAATCCATAGGAAGGTGCGAAAGCGTTTTCGTGGAAACCGGCGATCGCAAACTTTTCGACGAATCCTTGCAGCGTTTCGTAACGTACCGGTTCCGCGCCATTCAGCGCGCAACGCCATCGTCCCAAGGTAAGTGCGGCGCATTGCTCCTGGGTCATCTCGGTTATGCAGCGCTCGTAGCCAATGTCAGGCGAAGCCGCGTGGGTGCCGCCGTATCGCGACAGAGCTTCGAGCCAACGGGCGGGCCGCTGGAAAAATGCCGCAGGCTCCATGAAGTAACAGGCGCAGCCGGCATACAGTGGCAACAACAACCCGTAGATCAGGCCCAAGTCATGAAAGCTGGGCAGCCAGGACACCATTACGCTCTCGGGGGTCACCGCGTAGGTGTCCTGCAACGCACTGAGATGACTGATCAGATTGCCGTGGCTGACCATTACGCCTTTCGGGCTTCCCGTCGACCCAGAGGTGTACTGGAGAAAAGCCAGATCCGCCGGCCCGGTGTCGGGGTGAACCCACACGGCATCAGCCGGCGGAGCCTCATCGCTATCGACTGCAACACATCGAATCACGGACGGTAGCTGGCGTTCACACTCACCGAGCAGAGACGCGGTGGTGAGTACCAACCCCGGTTGGGCGTCGTCGATGATGGCTTGCAAGCGCGTTTGTTTCTGGTTGCGCTTGGGCGGATACGCGGGCACCGCAACGACACCCGCGTAGAGGCAACCAAAGAAGGCAACCAGAAAAGCGTAGCCCTGCGGAAAAAGCAGCAATGCGCGGTTGCCGGGAGACGTTATCTGACAGAGCCGGATAGCCACAGTCCGTGCCGCCGCATCGAGTTGCTGCCAGGTCATCCGTTCCAGTTCGTGCTCGCCGCCCTGGAGGTAGGTCAAACCGGTCGAAGCTGGCACCCGGGCGCGGGCCCGCAGCACGTCAACCAATGAACGGTATGGGGTATCGGTTTCAGAGCTCTGCGGTTGGGTCATCACTACCTCCTTAGCCTATGTACGGCATCCATCCGCACGCGACCATTCGCAGGTGAAAACAGGCCGGGAGCTCATTCACGATCCCCGAATATCGAGCCTATCCCGATCTTTCTGGCCTGTTTCCACCCTGACTGATACGCGTGCGACGGCTTTCAGTGCATATTTCAAGAACTGAGTCAGGAAGAAGGTTTGATTCCTGCATGCCCGTCGGCTACGAAAATCGAGTTGCCGTGGCAGAACATTCCGTCCGGCTGGTTGTAATGTGCGCCATACAAGGTCATGCCATTGAATAGCCTGTTTCCAGCCGGCAATGCACTAAAATCCTGCATGTTTGCCGTGCCCACTGCGCTCACATACTGTTTGATGAGTGCGTTAACATCGATTTTTTCCTGATTCGGCCAGGCCTTTGCAATAGCAGCCTGAAACAGCGGGCAACCGATCAGAAACTGATCGACCGGGATCGCGGGAAGAGCATCTAGCAACCGGGGAGTATATCGGTCGCCCGTCGCGGTTTGAGTAAGAAACGATGAAGAGTACTCAACAGGAAAATTGCTTTCGTTCCATGAGCTCTCACTGAGCATCCAATCGTTCACGTTATTAGTCAGTAGGACTCCTTGCATAACGTCAACGGCGTCGTCGATGCGATTCAGACCCTTCAAATTACGCGAACGCGATGTTGCTGTGTCTATCAATCCCTTGCTCGCCGCTAGTCGAGAACTACGCGCGGCACGTGCAAAGAGACCGCCCGCCGCTCGCCCGCCAATAAGCGCAAAGGCATCCAGTGCGATCGCTAGCCTTGGGGAACTGGGTGCAATGGCCATGGATACTGTAGACACACCAGCGAATGCAGTAGCGATCGCAGTGGCCGCAATCCGCAATCCAAGACTTCCGCCACCGGTGAAAGGGGCCAGAGCGATACTGGCAATGTTGAGTGTCATCGCCACTATATTCACCGGACCATTCAAAATGGGCTCGTCCAGGCGGCGCTTTTCGCTCCACACTTCAATCATGTGTCCGTTGTGATCGTGATAATTGACCGGATCGCCGCAGCAATAGGAGTAACGATTGGCACCGGCCGGCCCGAACGGGCTCCAGGAGTCCGGCGAAGTAAAGCGATGTAACAGGGGATCATACAGGCGATAACCATTACCTAGAAGATACCCCCCCGACTCGGTCATCGGTTCACCCTTGAAACCCAGCCAGCTCTTGTTAGCTGGAGTAGCACCAACACCGTAGGGTGTATAACTGGTGTATCGAACCTTTTTGGTAGCAAGGTCATAACTGGCAAAAATGCTTCCTGCCGCATCGCGTAATTCAAACGTCGTGGAAATCACCGCGTCACTGTCAGCTTTTGCCTTGGTGTGAACCTGCTGTAACAGGCAACTGGAGCTATCGTTCAGGAGGAGGATAGTACGATCTTGATAATTCGAACCTTGCCCGCCCACCACATGTTCGGCATAAATCTTCTCTCCCCGATAGTGATAGGTTTTATTTATTAGGTTATTCAGCACTACACGAACACATCCGGAACTATCGTACTTCAACTCCCATGAATGATCGGAATTGCCATTACTAATCGTCTTTACCTGTCCATTAGGATAGTAACTGACTGCATTATCGCCGGTCTCGGAGTGCCACTTGATGAGACGCCCTTGCTTGTCATTGACTGCCGCAGAGTTATCACACTCCGTCAACGCTCCTGGCATCTTATCGGAAAACACGTAGTGTTTGATTTTAACGGCGTCATGTCCTGTTATATCCCCCTCCCATTTGACGACATCGCCCAACGCGTCATAAGTAAACGCTTGGCGGGTACAATAACCGCTCGACGGCATGCTCGGTGCCATTTGGCCTGTACAGTACCAACTGCCTAGCCGACCGCAACTCTGATACTCGTAATTGTCACTTCTATACTCTTCACCTTTGACCTTGAGCGTGCTTTTTTTCAGTCGACCATCGCTCAATAGTGTGCGTTCAATAGACAGGGTGTCAAAACCATTACAGGTGAATGTGCGATTGGTTTCGTGGCCCATCACATCATAAGCAAACGTGATCACCATGTCCTTTTTGGTCGACAGATCCCTGACCGTCTCTTTCAGCAGCTTTCCAGCGGAATCGTACTCGAACATCGTTTCCGCCTTGTTCACCGTCGTCATCTTTTTGACCCTGCCGTGAAGGTCATAGGTGAACTCGGTCATGTTTCCCGCGATGTCTTTAAACTGGGCCAGACTTCCTTGCAGGCTATAGATCGACTCGGAGGTCCGGCTATTGTGCGTTTCACTGTAGGTGAACTTGGAAAGGTCCAGCACGCTGGAAAATCCGTCAAGGGTGTGCAACAGACTTTCGGGATTGGTAACACTGCTGTCTTTGCCCCAGTTCATGTCGCTATCGCCATAAGAGAATCGAGTTACCGCATGTCCTTTGGGCTGCTCGGCCGACACTCTGCCAACGCCGTCGTGCTGCTGCGTCCCCAACTCGACCATCGATTCCTCTGTAGACAAGGTGGCTGTGGTAGCGACAGCAACAGGGGAGTTGTCAGGATAAGTATTCGTGACAGTCGTATCCCCCGCCACCATCTGTGTCATTCGATCGAACTCGTCATATTCATAGTGTTTATCTTGACTGCCGGTTTGAGCGACCTTGATACAGCGGCCGCTGTCATCATGTTCGATAGTCCGGTGTGCGAGTAAATGTTTCTTGTCGCTTGCCGTCACGCTGAAGTATTCGACCTTTTCCACCAAGCCTTCGGTGCTGTAGGTGGTCTGGGTTTGCAAATAAGGAAACCCCTTTTCCTCCCACTCGGTCATCGTTCGTGTGGCGGGATCGTATTCACGTTTGAATACGGCGTCCCCGCGCTTCAGCGTGGAAAGGCCGGCCGAGGTGGTGGAATAAACATCCGTCATGGTGTCGATTAGCTGACCACTGCCATCGTGAAGTGTACGGACCTCTGTGCGCCCCCCCCTGGCGTCGTAGGATGAGGTGACAGCGTGCTCCGTCTTTTTTTTACCATTGGGCAGGTAGTCGAACGTTATTTGTTCCGCTATTCGACCATACTCATCATATTTCGTTTTTGACAGTATATGGACCCTGCTCTCCCCGTCCTCTCTCTCCGTGACCATCCGCTCTTCGATTTGCCGCCCGAAGGTGTCGGACAGAACGATTCGATTCGATGCCTTCTCTCGACCTTTTAAATAAGGGCTGATTTCATGTCTCGGCCAATAATCGTCTGCCCAGCCTTCACGCTTGATTTCACTTGCAATATCAGAAATCGCGTGAGCTAGCCACATGCTAGAGCCCCCTAAAACACCTATAAAGCCGCTTTGAGCCACCACACCAGGATCCATCCTTCTAACAAGCTCCGTAAATTTGGTGCGACCAACATGCCTGATCAGGTCAATATTTTCAGCAAGGCCTTGGGTATCTACCAAAGTAGCAATGGAACTAATACCTTCTAGAGATGCTTTATCAGGCCGGAGCTCATTGTCATTATGTAAGCTTTCCACCCCCTGCATAACAGCAGCAATGTAAAAAAGGTCCATAATAATTTCTTTCGAAGCTTTCAGGCCAACCTTTTGGACCTGAGGCATTTGTAGAATTTCTACAACCCTCTCATTTGACCAGCCATAATCTAAACGACACATTTTTTCAATAAACGGTCCAAAATGTGATGACGCAGATAATTTGTTATTTGAAAATATGACTCCCTTCACTGCTGGCGCAACATGCTGTTGTTTTTTTTCAGTTAACGCCTGCCCGGTGAAGGATGAGAACTGTTTTTCTGTCGTCTGCTGAGAGCCGTCCTCAAACTTGACAAGATTTGACACCTTAAAAGAGCTACCGGTAAATTCGCGCGTGGTCGTGATGCCAACCTTCGAACTTTTCACCAAGGCTCCATACATATCAAGCGACTTCACTTTAACGTTAGAAGGCAAACCGTAATCCGCTTCCTGAGTACTGTATTCAATGGTTTCTACAGTCATCGCCCTCGCATGGCTTTTCAGCTTCCAGCGCCACGGGCTTTTACTTGCCTGCTGGTCCAGTGCCCTGGAATTGTTTTCGAGTTTTTGTATCATTACCTCGACGAGTTTAGGTAAACCGACTTCGCCTGCCTTTTCGTCTTTGCCTACTTTGTCGGAATCCAAAAGCCCGATAAATGTTTGCTTTAGCTCCTTGGCATCAAGTGAACTTAGATAGTCTTTCACGGCCAGCGAGTCAATATCGCCAGCGCCTACTTGCCCAAGTAAAAGCTGCTCGTACTCTCGCTTGAATAGCGGATTGCTGGCTTCAATAAGCGCGGCGTAACGCTCTTGGTAGATGTAGATCTTTTCGAGCTGCGGCCCAAGCACGGTCAGCACTTTATCAATGACTGGAACTTCTCCGCTCGTTAAGCTTTCCGAGTACACATTTTTCTTCGGCTTCATGGCCTTGTATGAATAAAACTTTGCATGGATGGCTGAAATATATTTCGCTTTTTTTCTATTTTTTCTATAAGTGACTTCCGACTCTACAAATCGGTCAAAGCCATATGGCTCTCCAGGATAGGTCAGCGCGATGGGAAGATTGTACGTCTCCTTGCGAGGGTTGAAACCCGTAGCTTCTTTGAACAGTAACAATTCTTTTTCTTTTGCCCACGTCAACCCGCGGTCGGCTCCTCCTGCCCACAGCAACTCATCCACGGGGTAGAACATGTAGCTCCAGAAGTCATCATTACTGATTTTCGAAATTTTTGACTCTTGCTTGAGGTGGTGAAGGGTCGTGCAGTAGGTGTACTCAGTTACCAAGTTGTCCTTTTCCAGCTTCAGCAGATTTCCATCGCTGTCCATCTCCCAAAGAACGGTCACCTTCGACAAAGGTTGCTCTTTCAGGAACTCGACGGTTTTGCCCTCCGCGTGTCCGTTTTTATCGTTTAATTTCAAGTGCTGTTCAACTATCCGGGTTACACCGAGCACGGTGGTTTCCTCTTTCGTTTGCCGCCCCGAAGCATCGAAATACTTGACCACCCTGGTCTCACCCGCATCATCTGTCGAAGCGGTAAACACCGACTCCTCTGCTTTCTCATAAGAATACCGAGTCGTCAACTCTTTCAGCCCGGCACCTTTTGACCTTTTGCACGAAACGACTTTTCCGTCACTGCGGGAAAGAACTTCGGAGCTTGACTCATTTATTGAAAACTGCACTTTAATAGATTTTAGAGCACCATCTTTCTCATACTCGATGGTCTGTGCAAGAGGCTCCAGCGCAGGATCAAATCTGGTTGAAAAACTCTTAAGTCGACCGGAAAAATCATAGGGCTTTAGCAGCGTCTTTGTAATACTGCCAAAATCGCACTGGTAGAAATCTTTAAACTCCTTATCTTCATCAGGTACTCTTGTAGCTTTTTCGTAAGAGAGGAAACACTTCAAATTTTCCACTCCGTCGCCGGGAAACAGTTCAAAATAGTCAGGCTGATGCAGCTTGTTTTCCTGAAACATCAGCAAGGTGCGATGATCATCTTTGATCGAGTGCAGGCGATAATAGCTTTGAAGTGCTCTATCAGCATACGTGGCCCGGCGATCTTCATGCCAGACTTTCCACTCGAACCTCAATTGATGTCCTAGCGGGGTCGCGATTGATTCCAGCACGAAGTACAAATCGCTCATCATACCAGGCTGGCTTTTAACCGCTGAATCGTACGCCTCCTTATATTTTTCTGGCAGAAACTTGTAGTCGATGTAGTCGGCGTCAAAGCTTGGGCTTGGACCAACTTCCCTGAACGTCTCCACCGTGCCATCGCGGTAGTAGATTACCGCCGATAAGGTACTGATCTTGATGACAAACGATGGAGTAGCCAAGTAATTTCCATGCATCTTAAATGCCATTCCATTGGCAAGCGTTACCTCGTAATCCGCAGAAGCTGTATGCACATGTCGAATAGTGGATAGCGACAGACGCCACCCCTCTTCTGCGCGGTGATGAATGAACTCCACATTAAATTCTGGCCCGACCTGATTGTTGGCCACTAGCTTAGCAATAAAAATTCGACCAGAAGCCTGTCCGCTTAGAGGGTCCACCTGGATATGCTCAATACTCCGAAGATCCATCGAGTTTTCATCTCTCATGACACTGCGCTCCTCTTGCAGATTCGACGTACGGGAACCGGTGTTCCGCTTGACTATTTCTTCGCTATCCGATTTCGGCTCTATGAGTAATTTAATCCCCCATAACACACCACGTCATCGGGACACTTTTGAGAACAGTGGAATAGCTACTACCGTCACCCTAGGCGGCCTGGATAACCCGTACAACTGACAAAAATATCAGTAACCAAGACCGATTCATCATAATAAACGGCACCTTGATAACACCCTGCAAAGGCTGAGATCTCTACCCCCTTAATCACAGCTACGGCTATTAACGTGCTTCACACAACGCCTAGTCCGTTTCAATGATTCGCCCCGGAAATCCCCCCCTCTAGACTGCGGCATCCTTTCATCCCGCAGAGACCCATCGTTATGGAGTTCGCCTTTACCGAAGAGCAATTGATGATCCGCGACAGCGCCGAGCGTTTTCTGGCACAGGCCAGCGACTCCTCCGCTGTACGCGCGGCGATGTGCAATTGCGCAGGCTATGACCAGGCGCTGTGGCAACGGATTGGCAAAGAGTTGTACTGGGCGGCGCTGATGGTTCCCGAAGAGCATGGCGGCATGGGCCTGGGCTTTGTCGAGCTGGCACTGCTGCAGGAGCAATGCGGACGCTTTCTGCTTGGATCGCCGCTGTTCACCACCGCCTGTCTCGCCACCCCGGCGCTGTTGCTGGCGGACAACCCGTCACTGCAAAGCACATGGCTGAAAACCATCGCTGCCGGAGCAACCCGCGCCACTCTGGCGTGGGGCAGCGGTATGGATGCCGAAGCCGTTCAGGTCACCGCCGAAACCGACGCCGGTGATTACCTGTTGAACGGTACCTACGCCCAGGTTGTGGACGGCGCCGAGGCCGATCTGCTGATCATCGCTGCCCGTGTACCTGGCAGCCAGGGCGAACACGGCATCAGTCTGTTCGCCTTGCCCGCCGACACCGACGGGATCGTTCGCAGCGCCCTGCCCACCCTCGACCAGACTCGCCGGCTGGCGCGGCTCGAATTGCACGGGGTGCGTGCCGCCGACGCACAACTGCTGTGCAGCGCCGGCGCAGGCTGGCCGTTGCTACGCGACGTACTTGCCATCGCGGCCATTGCCTTGGCTGCCGAGCAAACCGGGGGTGCCCAGCAAGTGCTGGACCTGACCCTGACCTACGTCGCCGAGCGCAAGCAATTCAATCGACCCATAGCCAGCTTCCAAGCCATCAAACATCGCTGCGCCGACATGATGCTGCAGGTCGAATGCGCTCGCTCGGCGTTCTGGTACGCCGCCTGTGTCGCTGGCCAACGCCTTGCCGTCGATGGCGACACCGCGTTGGCCAGTGAGTTATTCGCCGCCGCCGCTACCGCAAAGATCCACGCCAGCGAGACCTTCTTCCATTGCGCGGCCGAGTCGATCCAGTTGCACGGCGGGGTCGGTTTCACCTGGGAATACGACCCGCACCTGTACTTCAAACGCGCCCGCGCCGGCGAACAGTGGCTCGGTACGCCGGCCTGGCACGCCGAGCGCCTGGCCGCGCAACTTCTGGAGCAACGCCCATGAAAATCGGATTCAACAACGCGGACGAAGCCTTCCGCGACGATATCGCCCAGTGGATGGCCGAGCACCTGCGCGGGGAATTCGAACCCCTGCGTTTTCGCGGTGGGCCGGGCGACGAGCACAGCTTTCCGGAACAGCGCAAAGCCTGGGAACGGGAGTTGGCCGTCGGCGGCTGGATCGGTGTTGGCTGGGCCACGGAGCACGGCGGCCGCGGCCTGAGCATCAGCCAGCAAGTGATCTTCCATGAGGAATATGCCCGTGCGGGCGGTCCCGGACGCATGGGGCATATCGGCGAAGGGCTGGTCGGCCCGACTCTCGCCGCCTTCGGTAATACCGACCAGAAACGTCGGCTGCTGCCCGGCATCCTCAGTGGCCGCGAGTTCTGGTGCCAGGGCTACTCCGAGCCCGGCGCCGGCTCGGACCTCGCCAATGTGCAGACCCGCGCGCGGCTGGACGACAGCGGCGAGTACTGGCTGATCAGCGGGCAGAAAGTCTGGACTTCGCTGGCCCATGAAGCCGACTGGTGCTTCGTGCTGGCCCGTACCGCGCCGGGCAGCAGCGGTCATCACGGGCTGTCGTTTCTGCTGGTGCCGATGGCCCAGGAACAGATTCGTGTGCAGCCGATCCAGCAACTTACCGGTACCAGCGAGTTCAACGAAGTGTTCTTCGATCAGGCGCGCACCTCGATCGCCAACCTGGTCGGCGAGCCCGGCGACGGCTGGAAGATCGCCATGGCGCTGCTCGGTTTCGAGCGCGGGGTTTCCACGCTTGGCCAGCAGATGCAGTTCCAGAACGAGCTGGACGAGGTTATCCGCGTCGCCCGCGACAACGGCGCCAGCCGCGACCCGCTGCTGCGTCAGCGTATCGCCCGCGCCTGGGCCGGCCTCAAGGTCTTGCGCTACAACTCGTTGCGCATGCTTTCCGGCGCGCAAGACGGCAGCCTGGCGCGCGAAGCGATGATCTACAAATTGGCGTGGTCGACCTGGCATGCCGAGCTGGGCAAGCTGGCGATGGACGTGCTGGGGCCGCAGGCGGAGATTCTCGACGGCGCGCCTTATGAACTGAGCCGGTTGCAGTCACTGTTTCTGTTTACCCGGTCGGACACCATCTACGGTGGTAGCAATGAGATCCAGCGCAATGTGATTGCCGAGCGGGCGCTGGGGATGCCGCGGGAGGTGCGCAGGTAATAAGGGCCTCCGCTGCATGGGTAGCTACACATCTCGCAGGCAAGACGCGGAACGTGTAGGAGCGGCCGTTAGCCGCGATGGGCCGCAAGCGGCCCCAAAACCATCCAGCACGAGGTGGCTGTCTGCTCCGGTATTTCTTTCGACCTTGAAGATGCCTGAATGTGAGATCCCAATCCGCCAGAAACAATGTGCGGGATGAATTTAGGGCCGCTTTGCGGCCCATCGCGGCTAACGGCCGCTCCCACAGGATCGCATGTGGCTGACGGTTTGCGATCGCCTGCAAGATATGTAGATACCCATGCTCATCGCTGTCTTGTCGATAACAGAAAAGGCCGTCAATCGACGGCCTTTCTGCCCTTCCCTCACCGCACCCGAATCTTCGGATCCCCCACCCCTCGGCGCATTGTCTGCAAGAACCCCTCCAGCGGTGCCGGCTCGGCAATCTGCGGCAGTACGTCCTTGTCCGGCCGGTTGGCCCAGAACCCATCCCACGACGGGAACAGTTCATGGAAGGTACCGGCATAGGGCTCACGCCCAGGCCAGCGCATTTTCAGACCACCGATCGGCGGTTTGTTGAGGTCGGTCGCGTACCAGTAGCACGGCAGCCGACGGCGGAAACACCAGCGTCCATCGATGCGCTCGTAGTCGTCCCAGTAGAGCATCTGCATGATCACCCACTCAGGCCCGGTCTCGTGCTCGTTCTTCGAATAGACCACGCCAGTGGCATGGTCCGGGTCGCTGAATTCGATGATGTGCTGACCCAGGTGGTGCGAGGTGCCGTGGAACTGCTTGCGCATGGTTTCGTCCAGCCACGCCTTGAGGTGCGCGCGGCCGCTCTTGTCGCGGCCCACCCGTACGTCTGCGGCGAAGCAGTTGGCCATGGCATCCATATCGCGCATATCCAGCGCCAGGGCGTACTTGCCGGCCAGTTGGCGGATGGCGTCGAGCGACTCCAGGCGGTCGATGCGCTGCAACAGCGAGGCGTCATTCGGGTTCATTCCAGCACCGTGTACAGGTCGGAACTGCGTCCGCCGTCCACGCTCAAGCTCGCACCGGTGACATAGGAGGCTTCGTCACTGGCGAGGAACAGGATGGCGTTGGCCAGTTCCACCGGCAGGCCAACCCGTTTCATCGGGATGACCTTCTCGGTATTGGCGCGGGTTCGGGCGTCGCTGAGCATGCCGGCCGTAGCCGGGGTATCCACCACGCCGGGGATGACCACGTTGCAGCGCACCTTGTGTGGCGCACCTTCGCTGGCAGCCGCACGGCTGAAGTTGATCACCGCAGCCTTGGCCGCCGAGTAGCCGGCCATCCAGGCGGTGCCGAACAGGCCGCAGATCGAGGCGATGTTGACGATGGCGCCGCCGTTGGCCTGCATCAGGCGCATGGCAGTGCGGGTGCCCCAGAAGGTGCCGTCCACCGTGGTGCTGAAGTTGGCGTGCCAGTCGGCGGTGGTCATGCTGTCGATGCCGCCCCAGGTGTACGCCATGGCGTTGTTGACCAGAATGTCGAGGCGGCCGTGGCGCTTGGCCGTGGCTTCCAGCGCGGCGACATAACCGTGTTCGTCGCTGACATCGGCCACGGCGACTTCGGCCTGTCCGCCCAGCGCCTGGATACGTTCCAGGACATCCTGCAGCGGTTCGGGACGCCGCCCGCAAAGCACCACGGTGGCGCCTTCCTCGGCGAAACGCAGGGCGGTGGCTTCACCGATGCCGGAGCCGGCACCGGTAACGAAGGCGATTTTTCCTTGCAGACGCTTGCTCATGGAAACTCCTCAGATAAAGGCCATGCCGCCGTTGACGGCGACGTTCTGACCGGTCATGAAACTGGCGTCTTCGCTGGCCAGGAACACCGCCACCCGGGCGATTTCGTCGGTTTCACACATGCGCCCCAGCGGCACGTTTTTCAGCAGCGCCTGCAGGTGTTCGTCGGGGATGCCGGCCATCATCGGCGTGTTGGTCGGGCCCGGCACCAGGGTGTTGACGCGGATGCCGCTGGCCGCCAGTTCGCGGGCGATGGAACGGGTCAGACCCATGACCGCAGCCTTCGACGCACAGTAATGGCTGGGGCCTTCGCCGGTCAGCGCAGCGGTGCTGGAGAGGTTGATGATCGCGCCCTGGCGTTGGCCCTTGAGCATCAGCCGCGCGCCTTCGCGGGCACACAGGAAAGTGCCGCCGAGGTTGACGTTGATAACCCGCGCCCAGCTCTCGTCGGGGGTATCGAGAAAGCTGTCGAGGGCGCCGACGCCGGCGTTGTTGACCACGATGTCGAGGCCGCCGAAACGTGCTTCGACCTGGCCCATGGCATCGGCCACCGACGCGCTGTCGGCGACATTGCAGGACAGCGCCAGGACGTTCTCGCCCAGGTCTGCCAGGCTGGCAGCCAGGGCCTGTTGATCGAGGTCAACGGCTACCACTTTCGCCCCTTCGGCAACGAACCGACGCACGATGGCCTGGCCCATGCCCTGCCCGGCGCCGGTGACGAAGGCCACCTTGTTCTGCAGCTTCATAGCATTCTCCTTGGAGTGTTGGATGCGGCCCGCGAACAGCGGGCCCTCCCCGGCATGATTGGGGCGGCGGCCGGGACCAACATCGTCCAACAGGACTAGCGGCCCAACCGGGCCATGTGGTCTGAACGGACGATGTGGCGAGGCCGTGCAGGGCCGAGCATCCCCTGGCGCACACTGGCCGGGTGCGGCTTACCCCTTCGCTCATCCACCACGCCCGGCCGGTCTGCGCGTCCATCCGCAGACCTGGAGAACCTCATGAACCAATCCGTAGACCTGCCCTTGCCCATCGGCCATTACCAGACCCTGCCCGGCGGTCTGCGCCTGCACTACCTCGACCAGGGCGAAGGCCCCGTGGTGCTCTGGCTGCATGGCAGCGGCCCGGGTGCCAGCGGTCACAGCAACTTCAAGGGCAACGCCCCGGATTTCGTCGCCGCCGGCTATCGCAACATCCTGCTCGACCTGCCCGGTTTCGGCCGCTCCGACAAGCCCGATGACGTGCAGTACAACCTGGACTTCTTCGTTGAGTGCGTGGGGGCTTTCCTGCAGCAGATCGGCGTCACGCGCTGCACCCTGCTCGGCAACTCACTGGGCGGCGCCATCGCCCTGGGCCTGGCGCTGCGTCACCCGGAGCTGGTGGAAAAGCTGATTCTGTTGGCGCCAGGCGGCGTCGAAGAGCGCGAGACCTACTTCCAGATGCCGGGCATCCTGCGCATGGTCGGCCTGTTCAATGCCGGCCCGATCGGCATGGAAGAAATGCGCAGCATGATGAGCCTGCAACTGTTCGACCCGTCGATCCTGCCGGAAGACTTGCTGCAAGAACGAGTAGCAGTGGCAGTCACCCAACCGAAGAACCTGTTCAGCACCATGATGGTGCCGAACATGGAAAGCCGGCTGGGCGAGATCAAGTGTCCGATCCTCGGCTTCTGGGGCAGCAACGACAACTTCAACCCGGTCAGCGGCGCGCAGCGGATCATCGATGGCGCGGCCAAGGCGCGCTTTATCGTGCTGAACCAATGCGGGCACTGGGTGCAGGTCGAGCACCGGGCGTTGTTCAACCGCAGTTGCCTGGAATTCCTGCAGTTCGGTTGAACCAAGGCACCGCCCGGAGCAGGAAAACTGCTCCCGGGCGCACCTGTTTCCCCTTGGTTTCTGCGCGCCATCAGCTCACGACTACGGTAATCTCCCGCAGCAACGAACACAGGTACCCGCTTGCAGACAAAGGACATAGCCATGGATCGTCTGGCTCTACTCTCCCTCGCAACCCTGCTCACCTTCCTGAACGTCGATTACGCACTGGCCGTGGAAACCAGCGCGGGCACGTTTTCGGTATCGCAACGCTGCGAGGCTTTTCAATCGTTCAAGAACAGGACTAACCCTGGCAAAGTCGCCGTTGAACCGGGTCAGACCTACCAGATTGCCGAGGTCAACCGCGAGCAGTACCAGTGGGTCAGGATCAAGGTTGACACTGGAAAGAACGACCTGCGCTGGGTCTCTGCCGACTGCGGCCAGGTCGACGGGCTGGTGATGTCCGAAGCGGGATCACAGTCCTGCCGGATCCCCGACCAATACGACAGCTATGTGCTGGCGATGACCTGGCAGCCCGGCTTTTGCGAGCATGACCAGGGCGGTCCGGCAAAGCCGGAGTGCCAGGCCATGAAAGACGGCGCACTGACAGTCAACCACTTCACCTTGCACGGCCTGTGGCCGAACAAGCACGCATGCGGGATCGATTATGGCAAGTGCGACGGCGCCGACCTGGATTTGACCGCCGATACCGTGGATTACATCAAGCCATGGATGCCGAACTTTCACTACGGTACGCAGTTCGGCAACTACGAATGGAAGAAACATGGGGTGTGCCAGACGGCCATGACCGATGACACGTACTTCCGGTTCGCGGTGGACCTGCTGAAGTCCTTCAACGACTCCCAGGCCGGTGAATACATCCGCAGCAACGTCGGTGGCGAAGTGTCCAGGGAGCAGTTCTATTCGAAGCTGAGCGGTGAGTTTGGCAGCAAGGATGCACGCAATAACTTCCTGCTGATCTGCAGCGGCGACTATCTGGAAGAGATTCGGGTGTCGTTGCCGAAAGACTTCAAGGAGGAGCGGACCTTGAAAGGCGTGATCGGTCAAGCGTTCCTGCCCCGTCAGGCAACTGATCGGAGTGAATGCCGGGCAGACCGGATCCGTATCGAGGCGAGTGGCGCGGGAGCCTGACGTGCCGCAATCCTGGTCACCTTGTGAATGGGTATCTACACGTCTCACAGCCATACGCAAACCGTCTGTCACTTGCGATCCGGTGGGAGCGGATGAATCTCCCCCTGCGCCGCAGTTCGGCTCGCTCGCTGAAGGCAAGCGGGCCGATAGCGGCCGTTGATATTGAAATGTCAACGCAGACGTAAACGGCTTAGTGTTTTAAGATACTTCGCTGGTAAAGAGCTCCAGTTGCTCGCGAACTCAGTGCGCTTAGCGTCAGTCGAGTTTTCTTCAAAGGCTTCAGTATTATGCAGTATTCCAGTGACCATGTAAGTGATGGTATGGACATGGGACATACTGAACATTTCCCAGGCTTTTTTCACAATCGAACTGGTTATCGCTCCATACGTGCGGTGAGATTGACCCGCAATGATCGTACCATAGGGATTATTCATGGCCGTCTGCCAATATTTATATTCGTTTACGCTACGAATCGATGAGTTCAATCCAAGATTTCTGTTTCTGAGCAGCAACTTTACTTGCTTGCTAAAAGCCCTGGCAAGTTTCATACCGGACTGCCCAAGCTTAGCAAGCCATTTCACGCCCGTCCGAACCAGATCCTTCACGCCTCCAGCTACAGTGCTAAGAAATGATACCCACGCCCAGATGCTAGCCTCTTTTTCATTGCCTTTTCCTTTATGGACGGCAGACATTACCCCTGCGAAGCATGCGACGGCCGCCAGCGCAATCATCGCTGTTCCACCTGTTACCGCTGCAAGCAGTACCCCGATGCCTGACCAGATAAACGCGTCGATAACGACCTTGGCATTGCTCCGGTTTATTATCAATCCTGGCCCTTTATTCCAGTTACGTATAATCGTCCTGGGCAAATTAATAAAGTGCCCCGTTGGATCACTTGCCATCACCGGGTTACTGCCGCAGCAGTAGCCATAGGCTTGGGGTCCTCCTTGGTCAAATGGGCTCAGAGAGTCCTGGACATGGAACTGCTTGCTGTCAGGTGCATACCAGCGGTAACCCTGGCCCAGCGGTGACTGATCGTTATCGACGTCACGGTATTCGCCTTTGTAACCCAACAGCGAGTCCGGTTCGTCGGACGTATGTTCACCGAAGGGACCATACACATGATGCTCCATCTTTTTGGCCGTGGCGTCATAACTGACTCGCACCGTTCCGTCGAGATCACAGAGTTCGAACAGGGTCCGCTCCACACCCGACCGCTTGACGCGTTGCACAATGCACGCCCCACTGCCTGCCATCAGGTGCCGAGCCATATGCTTGTCTTTGGTGCTGTATTCACCCCGGACGTGCAGACCGTCATAGATCAATTGATGTTGTTCTGTCTTCGCATCGGTGCTGCGCAGCATCAACCGATCCATCGCATCGTACTCATACCTGACAGAGCCTGCTTTTATAAGTCGCCCCAGCCAGTCATACTTGTAAGTTTTGCCGTAATGATCCTTTATTACTCTACCGGCTTTATCGTATTCAAGTGCTGGCTTGTTGAGGCCTTTGACGGCAACCATCTCCAAACGACTACCTGTCAGGCTGTCATATTGATAGTCGATCGTATCAGTTGCTTTTGGCGACGGCGTCGAGCGTACGTCATCACAACTAATATGACCAACCAATACAACATTACCCAAACAATCATATTTTAAATCCGCATAGCCATTACGCCCCGCACGCGCCCACACCCCCGAGCAGAAATACCTATCAAGTTGCCCAATAAAATTATATATAAATTTCTGCCGCCCCTGCTCGTCTGGGCTGTCAATGCGCTCGGGATCGAGCTTCAAATCATCATATATCTCAAGTGCATTTGAAGTTAGGCGACTACTGGAATCATACTCTTTTTTCAAGAGCAACTGATGCTTACTGGGCAGTTTGAACCTGCGGGCAACCTCAAGACCCTGATCGTTGTAGGTATACTCCACCTCCACCTCGTTCTGAGCGTCATCGCCCACACTAATCAACTCTTTTTCCAGCCATCCTTGAGGGTTGTAGAAATGAGTAGTAGTCACGTCGCCACTGATTGTCTTGTCGCGTTGCCCGTAGGCGTTGTAGCTATAAATCGTTTCGTGGCCCAGTGCATCTTTCTCACTTAGCAAACGCCCCCCAGGTGAATAATGGCAGCGCGTTCTTTTTGCGGTGTCTCGCGCGCTTTTCTTGCTCAGCGCACATTGGGACGTGACCAGGCCGGTCAAGCCATGGCTCATTTCAATACGGCGCTGACCTTCTGTAGCTGTCGATTTTTCAGCGGTATAAGTTGCATACGTGAAGGTCTTTTTACCAGGACCATCCTGCTCACTTACTTCACTGATCAGACCGCCCAGTTCTGTGATGTACTTATAGTTCAGTGTCTTGCCATCCGCCGTATTTTTCGTTGCCGGTACGGGGCTCGCTCCGTTATATGTAAAAGTTTCGGTGCATACTCCACGCGTCAATGATGCTACCCGACCCCATGCGTCAAAGGTACGTTTACCTAAAGTCTTACGACTCTCCGGAGAAATTGATTTCCTGCTCTTCTTATCGAAAAACTCATCTTCTTCAGCGAGGAAATCACTGACCAAAGGATTAGGATCTCTGAGCGTATCAACACTGATTTCCAGTGCATCACTGATCAGCCAATCTTTGGAATAGGTGTAGTTATACACAGGCGACTCGCAATTCTCATCCAGATGTTCCTCTCTTACGACTCGACCTGCTGCGTCATAATCATAGGTAATGGCAACTTGATATTTATAGCCACGCACTGGCGGCTTGATACTTTCGATACCGAACGGATCTTGCTTTGCACTTTTTTTCTTGCCGCCATAATAGATGGCATCTTTATCCCCCTCGCACTTCTTGATCGTTTTCAACTGGCGGGCAGGCGTATACTCCATGACATGCATCCGGAAAACTTCTGCCTGCGCATCTGTCCATTCAATTTTCTCGGCCTGACCATCTTTAGCGTAATACGTTGTCTGGCGCTGCTTGTCATTCTTCGCGCCTGCCCACTCGGTCCGCGTCCGGCTCACGGGATCGTAGTAATCGAACTGCCCCTGGCCATTGAAGAACACCTGGCCGCATACTGAATTCCAGTCGTCATATTGACTGTCGCTACGCTCTGCGATCGATGTGCCATCGGCCAGATAATCATATTGGATTGTGCATGCCTTGCGCCCCATTTCGTCATATTCGATTTTGAGCATTTGCTGCCACTCTTCCGTGGCAGACGCCCTGATAAATTCACTCAGAAGATTATCCTGGCCATCATCTTCAGTGGCTTTTTGTCGACCCTCAGGGTCGGTGATCTCCAGCCGCCCTGCAAAAGGATAGGCATAGTGGGTCGTTTGTTTATACGTTTCACTTTGAGCACACAAGGTTCGCTCGATCAATCGATGAAACTTGTCATACACGTAGTCGGCCCGGTTGCCATCTTGATCAAGCTGGCTGAAAAGCCGGCCACTCAGAATACAACGGGTTTCACGCTCGACGCGGGTATTACCAACATCGTCTTTCCACGTCGTCGTCGTCGTGAGAGACGTATCTTCAAGGGTGTATTCAAAACACTGCTCCAGGCCACTGACAACAAACTTGTTATCGTCGTCAATGTAGCCTTGCACAATGGACGACTGACGCCCTTTCCGGAAATCGTCATCCCTGTAATAACGAATCAATTTTACCGTGCGCGCCGCGTCTTTCATCGAGGAGGCGCAGTTCAGCGCCTGGACAACACAATGCACCTTCGCTTCGGTCATGCCAGGGATACTCACATAGGAATACGCCCTGACCAGATGAGCCTGCTCAACATGTTTCGACGATTCCCCATCGCCCATGAACCCCGCTGAGCCGGCGAGTTCCATCAGTAGATATTTTGAAGAAAAATCCGGATCCTTTGGTTTGTTCTTCAGAAAATCAGTAGCTTTATGGCCTTCCTCTTTAAGGTTGTCATTACTGAACGCATCAAACACCGTATCTAGCGTGTCCTTGTTACCGAACAAACTGTTCAGACCGCATTTGAGATGCGCAGTGACGCTGGCCGAGTCATCGCCATCATAGATATAGTGCGTATGCAGCCCCGCTTTTTCACTGTCACTGATAACGCCAAAACGGCTGATTTGATTGACTACTTTTTCTTCGAATTCCTGTTCTTTTTTCTTATATGTAGTAGCGACAGTGAGCGTGCTCCGCTCCGTACCGTCCACAGCCCTCAGTATGTCTCGTTTAGTGACCTTGCATTCGCCTTGCTCTTCTACCTGCTCAAGCAACTCAAATTTTTTGTCGTATTTAAAATGCGTCTTCCGCTCAGTGCCGTCCGCTTTCTCGATCAGGGTGGTCCTATAGCCATCGGGTATGTCGCTGTAGGAGTACACCCTCTCCGATACGTTGCCGCCACGCGGTGTCAATCGATGTCTGGTCACCACAGGAAGTGCCGCGAGTTTTGCATCGTCGAACTTGAGTGCCACCTTTTCGTAAACGACAGTCTCTTTGACACCTTCGGCGGTCTCGAGAGACGACAATAACCAACCACAGGTGTCGTGGTCGTCGTAGCCGAAGGTACTGAGCGTGCCTTCAGGCCTTTCAACGGAGCGCAACGCATAATCTTCGAGTGTCAGGCGGAAAGTAAGTGGCGCCTCGTCATCCGGCCAGAACGTTATCGCCACTGATGCCGACGGCTCGCTGTAATCAACGTTTACCAACCTACGGTCCTTGTCGCTGATCTTCGCCAACCGCACCTGGTGATGTTTCTTCTTTTCCAGGGTGTGCTCTGTTGCTGTCCACTCCAGGTACAACTCATTGGCGCCATCGGTAGTCAAGGTGTGCGGCACATAGATCTTGCTGCTGCCAACTTTCTTGAGGGTCTCCAACCGCCCGGCACGGCTTTTAATCTTGAGTATCGAATCGTCACTTTCCCATCGGGCAATGAACTGGGGAGAATCCAATTTCTGCCCTTTGGATATTTCCAATACCTCTCCCGAATGCAGTGTTAAATGCTTGGTTGTTTCGTGCCAGGTGGTGAAACCGAATGACCAACCGTCGCCCAACGCAGCAAAATTATTGACGACAGGCGTATAGAACAGGCTCATGTCCACTTCCGGGCCATTGCCCGAATTACCGACGATGGTGGGCAAAGGAACGCAGACCTCGAATAACCCCGTACGCGGATCGACCACATTACGCTTCTGTGTCGACGCATTGAAAATTGCGTGATTCTGGGAGTCACAGGGGTCAATGCCCATTACGTTGTGAGCCATGAGAGATCTCCTCAAATTGAAGACGTTCCACCCGGTTATCTGGATGGCAGTGACCTGATCATGGACAACAACCCAATCGGCAACACCTGACAAAAATGTCAGTTCGCAAGGCTCAATAGCAATAAAAAGAGCGTTATTAATAGCAACGGGTACTTACACCATCGCTGGCAACCACAGCACAACCCTGTGTGCCAGCAATGACGACGCCTCACCCCGCTGCGGGAATCCGATTCAAATCGGCATCTCCCGCCTGACCAAGCACGCACGAAGTGCCGCCCGGCGTATACATCATCGCCACGCAGCGATTGCACGCCGTACACATGTTGCTGCGCCCTTCACCGTTGGCCAGCTTGTTCACATACCCCGGCTCGGCGATCAGCGCCCGGCCCATGGCAACCAGGTCGAAGCCTTCGCTCATCAGTTGCTCAATGCCGCCCAGGCTCTTGGCGCCGCCCAGGTAGGCCAGCGGCATTTTCACCGCAGCGCGAACCTTGCGTGCGTGGTCCAGCAGGTACAGCTCGCGGAATTCCACCACCGGGTCGGTCATGCGCTGGATGGCCATGGCCAGGGCGATCACCGGGTTCTTCTGTTGCACGCGGTTTTCCTTGGGGAAGGACGAACCGAACATGGTGGTGATGGATTCGGCGTTCATCCCGGCGCTGAGCACCAACAGGTGCGCGCCCTCTTCTTCCAGCATGCGCGCGATGCGGGCGCCGTCTTCGGCACTGTTACCGGCACGCACGCCTTCGGTGATGCTGTATTTGCAGATGACCGCCATTTCCTGGCCCACCGCGTCGAGCACCGCCCGCAGTACCCGGCGCGGGAAACGCAGGCGGTTCTCCAGGCTGCCGCCGTATTGATCGCGGCGCTTGTTGTACAACGGCGAAATGAACTGGCTAAGCAGGTAGCCGTGGCCCATATGGATTTCCACCGCATCGAAGCCGGCCTCGCGGGCCAATCGCGCGCCTTTGGCAAAGTCCTCAACCACTTGCTGCATGTCGCGCTCGTTCATGGCCTGCTTGAGGAACATGCCGCTCATCATGCCGATCTTGTTGAAGCCGCCGCTGGCCGACAGCGGCCGTTTGGTCGAGCGTTCGCGGATGAAGGTGAAGCAACCACCGTGGGTAATCTGTGCGCTGGCCTGGCCGCCCTTGGCATGCACGGCGTCGGTCAGGGCCTTGAAGTGCGGCAGGCTGGCGGGTTCGAGGATCAACTGGTTGGGCAAGGTGCGGCCATCCTTGCTGACCGCGCAATAGGCGACCGTGGTCAGGGCCACGCCGCCGCCGGCGAGGTTGCCGTGCAACGCCGCCAGTTGCCGGGACGGGACGCCATTGGCACTCATGCCTTCGTTGGTAGCGGCCTTGATAAAGCGGTTTTTCAGGGTCAGCGGGCCGATGGTGACCGGGCTGAACGGTGATGGAGCGGAACGGGTTTGCATGACAGGCCTCGACGTTTGGACGAACAAAGCCGGCCACGCCGCCAGGGCGTGGCCGATTGCCTCAGAAGGTGTATTTGGCGTTGAACGACAGGTAATCGCGGTCGGCCATCAGGCGGCCTTGGGCGATATCCGGCGAACTGAGGTAGGCCACGTAGGTCAGGCCGACCTGGAAGTTGCCCAGGTACTTGAAGTCGCCGCCCACGGTCAGTCGCTTCTCGTCGCGGCCCAGGCCCTGGTAGGCGCTGCCGTCGACGTTCTGCGTCCACACCACTTTGGTGGTCAGGTCCAGGCCGTTGGCGATGGACGGGTAGTCCATGTAGGCGCCGATCCCCAGCAGGGTCGAGCCGCGGGTCTGGGTTGCCGATTCGAAGTTGTCGTACACGCCGTCGACGCCCGGCCCACCGCCGGTGACGGTCAGCTTGTCGACGCCCTGAATGCGCTGGTGCACCACTTCCCCCATGAAGGTGGTCTGCTGGGCGATGAAGCTCGGGCCGAGGATGTACGAGGCATTGAGGTTGCCCTGCCAGATCTGCCCGGTGGTCGGCGCGCCGTTGTCCAGATACACCGAGGCGCCGTCGCGGTAGCTGAGGTCGCCGGCGTACTGCACCGAGTCGCCGACCTTCGAGCTGAAGCTGATGCCGGTCAGCTCGACGTCCTCGAAATAACCCAGGCGATAGGCCGGCGCCGATTCCACGCCGCTGTGCCGTGCCAGGCGCTTGAGCGAGGAGTACTCGGTGGCGCCGCTGAAGTCGAAGAACATCGAGCCGATCCGCTCGTGGTAGCGGTAGTGGAACAGCCCGACTTCGGTGTTCTCGGTGATCCGGTAGCGCACGCCCAGGCCCCACTGGCCGCTGTCACGCGGCTTGAGCTCGCCGGCGTAATTGACCCCGGTGAACGTCTGGTCCGGCAGGTTGGCGATCACCCCGGGGGCGAGGCGGAAGAACTCGGCGCCAGGGCCGAAGGTGTCGCTGCCGAAATAGTCGCCCACCGGATTGAGCTGGGTCTTTTCCCACTCGTACTGGTAGAAGCCCACCAGCGCCAGGTCTTCATTGAGCGACCAGGACGCCGAAACCTGGCCCACCGGCAGGTAGGAATCCTTGGCCTCGGTGCCCGGCACGTTGAACTTGGTGGCATCGACCGGCGCCTGGCCCTGGCTGATGTTGGCCCAGAACAGGCTCTCGCCCCAGGCCACCAGATGGCGGCCGGCTTTGACCGACAGGTACTGGGTGTCGCCGATGTCGAAGTTGCCATAGACGTAGGCATCCAGCAGCCGCGCCTTGCTGCCGCTGAGGCGGCGGGTGTCGTCGTTGAAACCGTCGGCGCGACCGATCTTGTTCACCGTGCCGGGGGAGTCGTTGTCGTTGCGATTGTGGTAGACGTCGTCGTAGAAGTGGCTGCCGCGCAGCACCGCGCCAAGATTGTCATGCTTGAGCATCAGCTCGCCGAACAGGCTGACGCGGTTGTTGATCAGCGCGCCGCGCTTGAAGTTGCGCGTGCCGTCATCGTTATTGAGGTCGTTGAGGTACTCATGGGCCGCCTTGCCGGTGCGCATCGAGGCGGTGTAGTTGACCGTCAGCGAGGTGTCGAGGGTGGTGTTGTCCCCCAATTCGAAGCTCGGGCCGGCGCTGGCCGCGCCACTGGCCAGGCCGACCGCCAGTGCCAGCAGGCTGCGACGGCGCAAATCACGGGGGGCGATCAGGTTGTGCGAAGACATGCTCCTCTCCTTTCTTGTTGTTTTAGGCATACAAACCCTGGGCTTGCCGGCGCAGCCTGAAACAGGGCCGGCGCCGGCACATCGTCCGTTTGGTAAAAATCAGCCGTTGCCCACCAGCGCGCGCAGTTCGTTCTTCGCCACCTTGGCCGAGGCGTTGAGTGGCAGCGCCGGGAACAGCCGCACACTGCGCGGCACCTTGTAGTTGGCCATGCGCTCGCGGCTCCAGGCGATCAACTCGCCCTCCTCCAGGTGCCGGCCTTCGCGCAGCACCACACAGGCGCAGCCGACCTCACCCATGCGCGCATCGGGAATGCCGATGACCGCGACCTGGGCGATGGCAGGGTGAGCGATCAGCGCCGCTTCGATTTCCGCCGGATAGCAGTTGAAGCCACCGACGATGTACATGTCCTTGAGGCGGTCGGTAATCACCAGGTTGCCCCGGGAATCGAGCCGGCCGACGTCTCCCGTGTGCAACCAACCCTCGGCATCGATCGCCTCGCGGGTGGCCTCGGGGTTCTCGAAATAGCCCTGCATCACGTGGAAACCGCGCAGGCAGATCTCTCCGGTGTCGCCTTGGGGTAGCGCCTGGTTCTGCGGGTCGCGGATGCTCACTTCGGTACCGGACAACGGTCGGCCACTGGTGCCAGCGATGGTTTCGGCGCTGTCCCCGGGGTCGCACAGGGTCGCCAGCCCACCGCATTCGGTCAGGCCGTAGGCGGTGGTCACCACGCTGAAGCCCAGCTCGTTGCGCATCCGTTCGATCAGACTCGGCGGAATGCTCGCCGAGCCGGTCACGGCGATGCGCAGGCTCGACAGATCAGTCTCGGCCAGGCGCGGGTGAGCCAGCAGCGACAGGTACAGGGTCGGCGCGCCGGGCAGCACGCTGATGCGCTCGTTGGCGATGCGCTGGAACACCGCATCGGCGTCGAACACCGCATGGGGCAGGATGGTTGCCCCGGCTATCAGGCATGTCAGCCAGCCGGCTTTGTAGCCGAAGGCGTGGAAGAACGGATTGACGATGAGGTAGCGATCCCCCGGCACCAGACCAAGGACCTGCACATATTCGCCGAACGCCCGCAGGTTCTGACCGTGGGCACTCATCACGCCCTTGGGCTTGCCGGTGGTGCCGGAGGTGAACAGCAGGTCGCACATGGCTTGCGGCCCGATCGACAGGGCGCGGCGTTCGGCGGTGAGTTTTTCGATGGTCAGGGCGCCAGTCAGGAACTGGCTGAAACCAAGGTCACGAGCGTCTGTGGCGCGCTCGGCATCGAAGATGACCTGATGCTCCAGGCTGGCCGGACGATGGGGCGCCAGCAACGCGGTGTAATCGACGTCGAGAAACTGCCGTTGCACGAACAGCACACGGCAGCCGCTGCGTTCGAGAATGTCGGCGGCCTCGACGCCCTTCATGCGGGTATTGACCGGCACCAGCACCGCGCCGGCGCAATGAATGCCCAGCGCCGCGAGGATCCACTGGCGGCTGTTCGGCGCCCACAGACCGATGCGGTCGCCGGCCTGGATGCCCAGAGCCATCAAGCCACGGGTGATGGTCAGGACCTTCTCGGGCAGGTCGGCATAGTCCAGGCACTGACCGTCTTCTTCGATGGCGCTGTGCCCGGTGAAGCGGCGCGCACTGTCGAACAGCATCCGGGCGATGCTGGTGGGCGCCGCCAGCGCGGGCGCGGGGCAATTCTGGCTCGGGTTCATCATCGACTCGCTCATCATCATTCGGGGAAGCGGATACGCAATTGCGCGGTGGTGGGCACGGCCTGGCAGGCTAGAATCCAGCCTTCGGCCAGCTCGTCCTGGTCCAGCGCATCGTTGTGCAGCAGGTCGACCGCGCCGCTTTCCAGGGTGCACATGCACGAGGCGCAACCGCCGACGCGGCAGGCGCTGGGCGGGTTGAGGCCGGCACGCTGCATGGCGTCGAGCACGGTTTCGCCGCTGCCGCAGGGCACGGTGTAGTCCTCGCCATCGAGGCGCACCGCCACTTGCGCGGCCACTGCCGCCTCGCTCACCACCACGGGCAACGCTTCGCCCTCGCCAGGCAGCGAGACAAAGCGCTCGACATGTACCCGGCCATTGGGCATGCCGAGGCTTTTCAGCGCGGCGACTGCGGCATCCATAAAGGGCGCCGGGCCGCAGATAAAGGCTTGGGCATCGATAAACGGACGGGCCAGCTCGGCCAGTTGCGCCGTGGCCGGCACGCCCTGTATCGAGTCCAGCCAATGGACGATTTGCAGGCGTTGCGGATGGGCGTTGGCGAGGAAGCGCAGCTCATCGCGGAAGATCACCGACTGCTCGTCGCGGTTGGCGTAGATCAGCAGGATCCTGCCAGTGCCGGCGAGCAAGGCCGAACGCAGGATCGACAGCACCGGCGTCACCCCGCTGCCACCGCCGAACAGCAGCAGGTCGGTATCCAGCGAGCGCGGCACGAACACCCCGGCCGGGGGCAACACGTCCAGGGTCTGGCCTTCCTGCAGTTCCTCGCACAGCCAGTTGGAAGCGCGGCCCTCGCGCACGCGCTTGACCGTCACCCGCAGCGGCTCGTCCAGCAACGGCGTGCTCGACAGCGAATAGCAGCGCGGTAGCCAGCCGCCTTCGAACGGCACCCGCAGGGTCAGAAACTGCCCCGGTTGATAACGAAAACGCTCGGCCAGGTGCTCGGGGATATCGAACACCAGCGAGCGGGCGTCGACCGTTTCCTCGATCACCCGCGCCACGCGCAAGGTCAGATAGTCATTCATGGTTCAGGTACTCCGTGCGACCTGCCTGTGCGGCACAGGCAGGCGGGCGCGCGATGGGAGGGAGCCTCAGACGAACGGGTCCGGGTTGGGCAGACCCAGTTGCACCGCGCCGAAGCTGCGCCCGTAGGCCATGAAGTTGTTGGCGATGTGGCCGCGGGCCTGGTGCAGGTCACGGAACAGCCGCGCCACCGGGTTGCTGTTGTACAGCCCGGACGCCGCCATGCTGCGCAGCAAGTCGTTGGCCCGGTCGGCGCAGACGTTGGTCACGTAGGACGACTGATAGCGGTACAGCAAGCGGGTTTCGGTGTCCGGGTACTCACCGGCGCAGGCCAGGCTCATCAGGTGGTCGTAGTTGCGTTCCAGCACCAGCTTGAGCGCGTCGACGGTGATGACCGCCTCGGCCACCGCGATTTGCGCTACCGGATCGTCCGCAGTGCGCGCACCGTGCTTGCCGGTGTGTGCGGCGGCGTTGGCACGGAACTCGTTGATCGCGCCTTGCAGCGCACCGATGGCCGAGGTCGACACGGCGCGGGAGAACACCTGGGCGAAGGGAATGGCGTAGATCGGGTTGGTGTTGACCAGCCGGCCCGGCGTGGCCTCGATACGCCAGTTGTTGGTGCGCTGCACGCGGTGCGCGGGGACGAACACGTCTTCGACGACGATGTCGTGGCTGCCAGTGCCGCGCAGGCCCAGCACGTCCCAGTTGCGTTCGATCAGGTAGTCCTCACGCGGCAGCAGGAAGGTGCCGTGCTCGCTGGCGAAATCGCCGTCGGCGGGGAGAATGCCGCCGAGGAATACCCACTGGCAGTGCTCGCTGCCGCTGGAGAAGCCCCAACGCCCGCTGATGCGGTAGCCGCCCTCCACCGCCGTGACCTTGGCGGCCGGCATGTAGGTGGAAGAGATCAACGCGCCGTGGTCATTGGCCCAGACCTCGCGCTGCGCCTCGACCGGGTAGCGCGCCAGTTGCCAGGGGTGTACGCCCATCACGCCATAGATCCAGGCGGTGGACATGCAGCCTTCGGCGAGGATCATCTGGATTTCGAAAAAGGTCCGCGGGTCGACTTCATAGCCCCCGAACGCACGGGGTTGCAGCGCCCGCAACAGACCTGCGGCTTGCAGCTCGATGATGCTCTCGTCCGGCACCCGCAGATCGCGCTCGGCTTGCGCGGCGCGCTCCTTGAGCAACGGCACCAGGCGTCGTGCCCGCTCGATCAGCTCGATTTCTTCTTCATTCTTGTCACGCATGCTGTACATCGCTCGACTCTCCCGATCTGGTTGCGCCCTTGCGCAAGCTGATGGGGATGATCGGATTCGCGGGCGGGGTCGTTCATCGTCAAAGCGGACTAGGGCTTTTTGGTATCGAGCGCATGTCGACGGATTTCAGTGCTCTTGAGATCGAGCGCCGCCTGCGCGGCGCATCGCGAGCAAGCTCGCTCCTACCCCAACCCCAACCCCAACTCCTACCCCTATCTGTAGGAGCGAGCTTGCTCGCGATGGCCCCACAACCACACCGCATCCCAATG
>NZ_QKVL01000119.1 GCF_003231275.1 Pseudomonas huaxiensis | reverse complement strand
TGGCGTGCTGAGCATCCTCGGCAACACCAGCCTGGATACGTCGGCTGATCTGCAAGTGGGCAACGCCATCGTGGTGGGGCAGCAACTGACGCTGGGCGGCAGCCATGACCTGACGCTGAGCGGTGCGCTCAGCGGCAACGGTGCGCTGATCAAGAACGGCAACGGCCAGCTTCTGCTGACTGGCACCAGCACCTACACCGGCAACACCTCGGTCAACGCGGGTGGCCTCACCGTCAATGGCACCTTCGCCAGCGCCAACGTGCAGATCGCCAGCGGCGCCAGCCTGGCGGGCAGCGGCACCTTGTCCGGCCAGGTCGGCCTGGCCGACGGCGCCAACCTGAATGTCGCCAGCGCCACTGCGCCGCTGACGGTTGGTGGTCTGTCGCTGGCTTCGACCAGCAACCTGAACTTCACCCTCGGTGCGCCGAACAGTGCGACATCGATGGTGAAGGTCAACGGCAACCTGACCCTCGACGGCCTGCTCAATATCAGCAACGGCGGCGGCTTTGGCCCCGGTGTGTACCAGTTGTTCAGCTACGGCGGCAGCCTGACCAACAACGGGCTGGACTTCGGCAGCCTCCCGGGTGGCATCCTCGCTGCGCAACTCGAGTTGCAGACCAGCATTGCCAACCAGATCAACCTGGTGGTCGGTGAAGCCGACGGCAACCTGGTGTTCTGGAACGGCTCCAAGACCAGTGCCGACGGCACCATCAGCGGCGGTAGCGGCACCTGGGGCGCGGACACCAACTGGACCAACTCCAGCGGCAGCAACGCCAACGGCTGGAGCGGTGGTCAGTTCGCGGTCTTCGGTGGGCAGAAGGGTACGGTCACCGTTTCCGGGCAACGGGTGTTCTCGGGCATCCAGTTCCTCGCCGACGGCTACAACCTGGTCGGCGGCACCGGCGACTCCCTCGAAGCGGTCAACGCGGCGGACGGTACCCTTGCAGCATTGCGCGTAGCCAGCGACGCAACGGCGACGATCAATACCGCCATTGTGGGCGAGGGCGGCATCCAGAAACTCGACGGCGGCACCCTGCTGCTGGGTGGCGCCAACACCTACAGCGGCGGCACACTGATCAGCGCCGGTATCCTTCAAGGCAACACCACCAGCCTGCAAGGCTCGATCGTCAACGACGCCAGCCTGATCTTCCAGCAGGATGTCGACGGTCGTTTCGGCGGCACCCTCGGCGGCACGGGCAAGGCGATCAAGCGCGGTCTCGGCAATCTGCTGTTCACCGGCTACAACGATTTCAGCGGTACCTTCACGGTCGAAGAGGGCGTGCTGCAGGTGGGTGAGACCGCCGAGGAAGAACCGGCTCCAGTGGTCGCTTCGTTCGCCCGCATGGCGTTGTTCGCGGTTCCGGTTGGCGACACCCTGGCGGCCGATATCACCGTCAACAGCGGCGCCGCGCTGACCGGTACTGGTACCGTCAACAGCGTGGTCAACAACGGCACCGTCCAGCCGGGTGCCAATGGCAACCTGACCGTCACGGGTGACTTCACCAACACCAGCAACGGTACCCTGAACATCAACCTGACCCCGCTGCCGACCAGCTACCTGGCCGTGGGCGGCACCGCCAACCTGGCCGGTACGCTGAACGTGTTCGCGGTAGCGTCATATGCCGGCGACACCACCTACACCTTGCTGACTGCCGACGGCGGTATCACCGGCAAGTTCGACAAGGACAACACCGCAAGCCTGGGTGTGAG
>NZ_QKVL01000118.1 GCF_003231275.1 Pseudomonas huaxiensis | reverse complement strand
GAAAACCGTCGATGGGCAACTATCCTAGAGTTCGAATCTCTACGCTTCCGCCACTTTCAAAGCCCTGATTAGTCAGGGCTTTTTGCGTTTTTGGGGCATAGAAAAACTACCCATGGGAACACCCTTGGGAATGGTTTGATTTGTCAGCGCTGACAATACTTTGCTACTTGGTGGGTTTCGCCAAGGCTCCAATTCGACGATAAACCCGCTCGGTAATGTCACCCTTGGTGTGGCCCAGTAGCAGGCTGGCGTGGTCGACATCGGTGATCTCGGAAGCCGCCTTCGGGCGAATGTCGCGGAATTGGAACTGGCTGATTCTGCCGGCCAGCACCTGGTCCCCGGCGGCGACTGCTTCCTTAACTGCTTCCTCCCTGGCGTCGTCCCAGCGATGGCGCAGCATGGGGGCCGTTACCCGTTTGCCACTATCGGTCAGCAGCAGGTATGGCGACCCATGTGGCGCGTTGCGCTCCAGTATTTTCCTGAGCAGGGCGCCAAGGCTGCTCTCCACGCCATCGACCTCGAGCATGATCCGCAGTTTCTTGTGGGTCTTCTGCTGCTTCACGCCGAGAGCCTTGCCCTCAATGTCACTCCTCCTCATCACCAGAACGTCCGCCGGACGCTGGCCAGTCAGATACGCCAGGTCCATAGCGTCCTTTAGTTCACCCACCGCTTTCGCATACACCGCGCTCCAGATTGCGTCATTGGCGTAGAAGTCTCGCGGCACCTCCTTGTTCTTGCGCACGCCCTGACACGGGTTCTCTTTTGTGGTGAGCCCCCATTCTCGGGCGATATTGAAGACGTGCGACAGGGTGGCAATCTGACGGTTTGCGCGTACTGGTGCAGTCCTGGCGTCGTGATACTTCGTCACATGCGCAGGCGTGATCCCGTCGATTGGCGCCTTCTCGAAATAATTGCGCAACTGGCGTATCTCGGCCAGGTTGTCTTTCTCACTTGGGTAGTTCGGAGTGCAGAAGACCAGTTTCAGGTCGGTCAAGTCGATCTCGTGTTCGATAATCCAGTTGAGAAGGTCTTCTTCATCGAAGAAATACTGGCCGCCGTCGTAATGGGTTATTGGGTCGCCGTTCCACAAGCGCCGCGGCATGGCGGCGAACTTGGCTGCATCACCTTCGGTCTGGCAGGCTCGGCACCATCCACGCGTATCGTGAATAGAATGCTCGGGATTCTTCACCCGATTAGCTCGGCGCTCCTGTACAAGGGCGACCTCTAGGCGAATCGCTCACTGCGCTTTTGGGGGAAATTCTCTTGACTCCCTATGAAGTAGTTATTGGTGGCGCTATACCCGTCACTCTGAGCGGTCAGTGATTTTTGTGTGAAGTTTTGATGTAGAAAGTGTGGCCATTGTTGACGCCCACCTGAAAATCTCCCCACCCTATAGAGGTTGGCGTTATCTCTATTTTGAAACTCGGCACGGAGTCGACAATGGCTTTATTGAGCAGGAACTGGATCTTCTTGTTTTTTTCTTTTTCTTTAGTAGCCCTGGGCGTGGCTAGTCACGGTGTGAGTGAGAATCCGCTCGACCCGTTGGAGACTCGAGGTCTTCCTCCCGTGGTTATTTATTTTGTGGCGTTGTGGGTCCCGTCGGTTGTTTCATTGGTCTTCGCAGCCGTTGGCCGATTGACGTGGAGGAAGCTATCTGCGCCTGGAGTGATGCGGGTGCTAGCTCGAGTGCTGTGCTTCATGCCAATGCTTCTGACCTTTTGTGCTATTGCCATAGTTAGTGCGGGATTTGT
>NZ_QKVL01000117.1 GCF_003231275.1 Pseudomonas huaxiensis | reverse complement strand
CGAACTGATATTCAGCTTCTCGAAATCACCACCGCTAGTGCCAGTGATGGTGGCACTGACGTTGCCGCCATCCACGTACACGGTATTTTTCGGGCCATCGATGGTCACGCTGCCTTCAGTAGCGTTCTTGGCGATCGAGATGGTGGAGCCGTTGCTCAGGGTCACGGTCATCGCGGTGCCGGCCGGGTTGGTCAGCTTCGCGGTGTAGGTGATCTGGCCGCCTTCCTGGACCGTGCCGGTCGCGGTCAGCGATACGCCGGTGGTGTCCAGGTTGCTCGGGTTGTCATTGACGGTGGTCGACGGGGTGCCGGCAGTTACCAGCTTCTCGTAGTTGCCGCCGGTGACACCGGTGATGCTGTTGGTCAGCGCCGGGTTGGTGGCGTAGATGTTGTTCGGTGCGACGTAATCCACCGAGCCGCTGCTGGCGTTGACCGCGATGGTGATCGACTGGCCGTTGGCCAGGCTGATCACCAGCGGCGAGCCGGTGACCGGAGCACTGACGGTAGCGGTGTAGGTGACGACGCCGCCTTCCACCACGCTTGGAGTCGCCGTCAGGGTCACGGTCGAGGTGTCGATGGTGTCAGTGACCGCGGTAACCGCCGGGGCCGAGCTGACATTCAACTTCTCGAAATCACCACCGCTGGTGCCGGTGATGGTGGCGCTGACGTTGCCGCTGTCGACGTAGACAGTGTTTTTCGGTGCATCGATGGTCACGCTGCCTTCGGTAGCGTTCTTGGCGATAGTGATGGTCGAGCCGTTGCTCAGGGTCACGGTCATCGCGGTGCCGGCCGGGTTGGTCAGCTTCGCGGTGTAGGTGATCTGACCACCTTCCTGCACGGTGCCGGTCGCGGTCAGCGATACGCCAGTGGTGTCCAGGTTGTTCGGGTTGTCATTGACGGTGGTCGACGGCGTGCCGGTGGTCACCAGCTTCTCGTAGTTGCCGCCGGTGACGCCGGTGATGCTGTTGGTCAGCGCCGGGTTGGTGGCATAGATGTTGTTCGGCGCGACGTAGTCGACCGAGCCGCTGCTGGCGTTGACCGCGATGGTGATGCTCTGGCCGTTGGCCAGGCTGATCACCAGCGGCGAGCCGGTTACCGGAGCAGTGACGGTGGCGGTGTAAGTCACCACGCCGCCTTCGGTCACGCTCGGCGTGGCCGTCAGCGTCACGGTGCTGGTGTCGATGGTATCGGTCACGGCCGTCACGGCTGGCGTGCTGCTGACGTTCAACTTCTCGAAATCACCACCGCTGGTGCCAGTGATGGTGGCGCTGACGTTGCCGCTGTCGACGTACACGGTGTTTTTCGGCGCATCGATGGTCACGCTGCCTTCGGTACCGTTCTTGGCGATGGAGATGGTCGAACCGTTGCTCAGCGTCACCGTCATCGCGGTGCCGGCCGGATTGGTCAGCTTCGCGGTGTAAGTGATTTGACCGCCTTCCTGCACGCTGCCGGTCGCGGTCAGCGATACGCCAGTGGTGTCCAGGTTGTTCGGGTTGTCGTTGACGGTGGTCGACGGAGTACCCGCGGTGACCAGTTTCTCGTAGTTGCCGCCGGTGACGCCGGTGATGCTGTTGGTCAGCGCCGGATTGGTGGCGTAGATGTTGTTCGGCGCGACGTAGTCGACCGAGCCGCTGCTGGCGTTGACCGCGATGGTGATCGACTGGCCGTTGGCGAGGCTGATGACCAGTGGTGCGCCGGTGACCGGTGCGCTGACGGTGGCGGTGTAGGTGACGACGCCGCCCTCTACCACGCTTGGCGTTGCCGTCAGGGTCACGGTCGAAGTGTCGATGGTGTCGGTGACCGCGGTGACCGCAGGCGCGGAGCTGACATTCAGCTTCTCGAAATCACCGCCAGTGGTGCCGGTGATGGTGGCGCTGACGTTGCCGCCGTCCACATACACCGTGTTTTTC
>NZ_QKVL01000116.1 GCF_003231275.1 Pseudomonas huaxiensis | reverse complement strand
GCCGCTGACACCCAACGGCAAGCTCGACCGCAAGGCCCTGCCACAGCCGGACAGCACTCAAGCGCAGACCGCGCATGTTGCGCCGGTCACCGAACTGGAACAGCAACTGGCGGCCATCTGGGCCGATGTGCTGAAAGTAGAGAAGGTTGGCATGCGCGACGACTTCTTCGACCTTGGCGGGCATTCGTTGCTGGCGGTGCAGGTGCTGGCGCGTATCCGCGATCAATTGCAGTGCGAAATCGCCCTGCGCGAGCTGTTCGAGAAGAGCACCCTGGCCGATCTTTGTGAGGTGGTTGCACAGAAACAGGGCCAGGCGGGCAGCGCGCAGGACGAACTGACTAAATCCCTGGAGGCACTCAAACGTCTTAGTGCAGAGGAAATCGATAATTTGATCGCTTAGCAGGAGACCCAACGTGCAAGAGCTGCTCGACTCTGTGAAATCGCTGTCTGCCCGGGAACGCAAAGCGTTGGCGGTGCTGCTCAAGCGGCAAGGGGTGAATTTGTATGGTGTCACCCCGATTTTCAAACGGGAGGTCGAAGCCAGCTCGGCACTTTCCTACGCCCAACAGCGGCAGTGGTTTCTCTGGCAACTGGAGCCGCACAGCGCCGCCTACAACATTCCGGTGGCGCTGCGGCTCAAGGGTGCGCTGGATATCCAGGCGCTGGAGGGCGCTTTCGGCGCCCTGATTGCCCGCCATGAAACCCTGCGCACCTGCTTCCGGCAGGAAGGCGACACTGCAGTGCAGATCGTGCACCCAGTGTCGCCTTTCCTGCTGGCGGTAGAACCGCTGGCCGCCGCCGACCTGGAGGCGCGGGTCGCCGAGGAGTTGCGCCGACCGTTCGATCTCGAACAAGGTCCCTTGCTGCGGGTCAGGCTGCTGCGCCTGGGTGAGGAGGAGCATGTCCTGACCCTGGTGCAGCACCATATCGTCTCCGATGGCTGGTCGATGCCGATCATGGTCGATGAGCTGGTGCGCCTGTATGCCGGTCACAGCCGGGGCGATGCCGTGCACCTGCCTGGCCTGCCGATCCAGTACGCCGACTACGCGATCTGGCAACGCAACTGGATGGAGGCCGGCGAGCAGGAGCGCCAGTTGGGCTACTGGACCGCGCAACTGGGCGGCGAGCAGCCGGTGCTGGAACTGCCGACAGACCGGCCGCGCCCGCTGGTGCAGAGCCATGCCGGTGCGCGATTCGATATCGAACTGGCGCCTGAACTGGCGCTAGCACTCAAGGAGGCGGCTCGGCAGCACGGGGTGACGCTGTTCATGCTGTTGCTGGCGTCATTCCAGACCTTGTTGCACCGCTACAGCGGACAGGCGGACGTGCGCGTGGGCGTGCCCACTGCCAACCGCAACCGTGCCGAAACCGAAGGGCTGCTCGGCCTCTTCGTCAACACTCAGGTGCTCAAAGCCGAGTTCACCCTCGACACCACCTTCAACCAATTGCTGCAACAGGTGAAGCACACCGCCGTACAGGCCCAGGCCCATCAAGACCTGCCGTTCGAACAGCTTGTGCAAGTGCTGCACCCGGAGCGTGACCTGAGCCGCAGCCCGTTGTTCCAGGTGATGTTCAACCACCAGACCCGCAACCCCGGCCAGGGTCGCAGTTTGCCGGGATTGAGCGTCGAGAAGCTGGCGTCGTCGTCGCAGACCGCGCAGTTCGACCTGACCCTGGAGACGCTGGAGCACGAAAACGGTGTCGGCGCGGCGATCACTTATGCCACCGCGCTGTTCGATGCCTCGACAATCGAGCGCTTCGCCCGCCACTGGCGCAACCTGCTGCAAGGCATCTGCGCTGATGTCGGGCAGCGCGTGGCGGCCTTGCCGTTGCTGGATGGCATGGAGCGCCAGCAGATCCTCGTCGAATGGAACCGCAGTGAGGCCGATTACCCGCGTGAGCAGTGCCTGCCGGCGCTGTTCGAGGCTCAGGTGCTGGCGACGCCGGATGCTACTGCGTTGGTGCTCGGTGACGCGTCGCTGAGTTATGCACAACTGAACTCCCGCGCCAATCAACTGGCCCACAAACTGCGCGAACTGGGCGTGGGCCCGGACGTGCTGGTGGGCGTGGCGCTGGAG
>NZ_QKVL01000115.1 GCF_003231275.1 Pseudomonas huaxiensis | reverse complement strand
ACCCCATCCGGCCCGGTCACGCTGCTTTGTTCGCCCCAGTCGTCATAGGTGTAGCGGCTGGTCAGGGCCACGTCCTTGCTGCCCAGCCAGTCGAATTCAGTGCTCTCGATCAGTTGCCCGAAAGCGTCGTAGGTGGCGCTGTAGGTCTGGCGTAGTGGTTTGTTCACCGGGTCGCCGTCGATATCCTCGCGCAGTTCGCTCACCACCCGTTGCAGGCCATCCAGCACGCTGCGGGTCTGTACTTCCTTGACGTCGAAGGCGGTCTGCGTCGGTTGCCCGGTGACCTCGTCGACCAGCAGGTATTCGTACCGGCGATGCGCTTCGACACTGCTGCCCGGTGCGACTTTCTCTTCGGTCACCCGCCCCAATTTATCGTAGGTGTAGGCAATTTCCACATCGTTGTCATCACGCTCCAGCAGCGTGCGGCCGTTGAGCAGCGAATGCTCGAGGATGATCACCTTGCTTACCGCGTCGAAGCTGGTTGTCAGGGTTTCCCTGGTCCGCAGCACGGGCTGCGCGGCGTACCGGCCAGTGTCTTTGACGTAGGCGTAGTCGGTGGTTGTGGTCTTGCCATTGAGGGTCACAGCGGTCTGCGCTTTGCGCCCGTGCATCAATTTGTTGGTTGGATCGTTGAGGTAGGTGTGGCGGGTCTTTTGCAACTCGGCATTGCCGCCGTTGACGTGGACCAGCGTCTCCTGCTCCAGCGCCAGCCACGGCCAGATACTGTCGCTCAAGCCCGGCTGGCTGATGTAGCGGTGCTGGGTGCGCAATACCGGGGCGTCGTTGAAGTCGGCTTGAGCCGGCGTCACGGTTTTCTGTTTCAGGTGCCGGACGAATTTATGAGGATCGGCCGGGCAGCCGTCGCTGGCGGTGGCCGGGTAGTACTCGCTGGCTTCGCTGATGCCGTTGGCCTGCACTTGCAGGGTGAGGTTGCCGTGGATGTCGTACTCGCTGCGCACCACTTCGTCGCGGGTCTGGCCCGAGGTGCTCTTGCGGTACCAGGTGGTGGTCACGGTCCTGGGCAATTGGCACTGCGCCGGTTGCTGATCGAACGGCGCGCTGCTGTCGTCGGCGTAATAGTGGGTGCGCACACGCTTGACCGCATCGCCCTGCTCGGTGAGCTCTTCACTGGTCAGGTGGAAGCGGTTGAAGGTGCGGGTGATGATGCGTCGCGCGCGGTTGTTGGCGGCGTCCCAGAGTTGTTCGGTGGAATTGTAACTATAGGTACCGGGGATTTTGTAGAGGTTGTCCAGGCCGTCGTCGTCCCAGATCAGGCCGGGGGCGTTGCGGCCGAGGAAGTTGTTGCTGGAGTACTGGTAGCGGGTGTCGATGGGCGCCTGGCCGACGCCGGGCTCATGCAGGTGACGGCGGACCCGCGGCAGGGTGCGCCCGCTGTTGCCGGGGAACTGGTGCGGGGTGTTGTCGTATTCGATGGTCTCGCGTCCGCCCAGCGGCCCTTCGACGCGGCTCATGCACAGCAGGCCGCTGTGAGTGGCGTAACCGAAACGCCAGGCGCCACCACCAGGCAATTGGACGCGGGTGACCCGCGACTCGCTGTCTTCGAGCGTCAGGTCGAAGTGCGTTTCACGCGGACTGCCCGGATGCAGCCTCACGTTCAAGTTGCCGGAGGTACGAACGATGCCAAGCAGGAGGGCGCGGTCGGCATTGACGATGCTGTGGAGCAAGCGGCCACCGGCGAAGGTGGTATAGCTGAGGGTGACGCGATGGCCCTGGGGCGAGAACTGGATAACCGGCAAGGCCAGCGCGTCACCGCTGTCGGTGGCCAGTTCTTCGACCAGGCCGGATTTGTGCACCACGCGGTAGCGGTTATCGGCGAGTTTGAACAGGCGGAAGGAGGGGATTTTCTGCTCCTTCATCAGCAGTTGCCCGCTGCCGTCGCTGCTGGTGCTGGTGACCTTGAAGGTTTCGCCGGAGGCCAGGGAGATGATGTCACTGGAGGTGTCGAACTGACTCAGTTGCAGGTTCCAGCCCTTGCCGAAACCCGAGTCGACGGTGTTGAGCGGGCTGTAGGACAGGCGCAGGGGAACATTGGGGCCGCTGAGATCGTTGCCCTCAAGTTCCGGCAGCGACAGGCTGCAGGTGTATTGGCCGGTACGCGGGTCGACGCCGGTTTCGACGAAGCTGAGGAAGTTGAAGGCATTGGAGTGGATGCTGGAGGACGTGGTCAT
>NZ_QKVL01000114.1 GCF_003231275.1 Pseudomonas huaxiensis | reverse complement strand
CCGGTGTTGTCGATACGCGCCGCCGACAGGCGCACGTCGCCTACGCTGTTACGGCTGTTGTCGGCATTGACGCCCGCTTCGATGACGCCGTGGTTGCTGAGCGTCCCGCTGCTGTCCAGTGCAACACTCTCCCGCGCAGCCAGACTCTGCCGGCTGTTCAAATCCCCCTGACTACTGACCGCCAGATCCTTGCCCGCATACACCGCCCCCTGCGCATCAACCCCCTGCGCCTTGACCGTCGCCGAACCACCCGCCGACACCTGGCCCAGGTTCAGCTTGCCATTGGCATCAATCTGGATATCGCCGCCAGCAACCATATTGCCCGCCAGCTTCACCCCGACCCCGGCTTCAGTGCCGACCAGGCGGATGGTGTTGACGTACATACCGCCCAGCGCCGAGGAGTCGATCGCCAGGGCCGGCGCCTGGCTGCCATCGGCAGCGCGCGCGGTGGCGGCAAGGGTGCGGGCATCGACGTCGTTGCGGCCGGCGACGATGTCGAGTTTGTTGGCCTGGATCTGGGCGTTGATCTGGGTGGCGCGGGTGATGATTTCGAACTGGTCGACATTGCTGGCATTGAGGCCGGCACCGTCGATGGAGACGTTGCCCTGGTCGACCTGGTAGCGGTTGATCTGGCCGTTTTCGATCACCGCCTTGCCGGTGCTGAGGGTGACTTTCGGGGTGTTGATGAAGCCGCAGCCGTCGCAACTGATGCCGTGCGGGTTGGCGACGATGACGTGGGCGGACTTGCCCGCGACTTCGGTGTAGCCGCGCAATTGGCTGGCGCTGCCGCCGTTGACTTCGTTGAGGATGATGTCGGCGGCGCGGCCGCTGAAGTTGGGGTTGCCGACGATGATTCCGCCCAGTTGGGTGCTCTGGGTGCGATTGGTGGCGTTGTTGAGGATCAGGCCCTGGGCATCGACGTTGTAGTCCTTGAACTGGTTATGCGAGAGGCCATTGGCATTGGGTGCGGCGATGTTGATGATCGGCACGCCATTGCCCGCCTGCGCCAACCCGGTGCCCGCCGCACTGACCGCAATACCTTCGGCCTGGGCCCACAGCGGCTGCCAGAACATGACGTTGGCCAGCAGAAACGCCAGGGCGCGTTTCGGCAGGCCGCAGAAAGTCTCGCGCGGGTGCAGGGTCGCCGAGGGCTGGCGAAGGAGAAAAGCGAATTGACGGACATCCATGTCGTGGTCTCGATTCAGCTAAAGCTGGAGTTACAGCAGCAACTCCACGCGGAAATAAATGGGCGCTTCGCGCTCGGTAATGACGTCGGGGCGTTCCAGCGAATGGGCGAAGGTCACGCTGGCGCTCAGGTGCTGGCCGCGGGCGAACAGTTCCAGCGCGTTGCTGGAGACACGCCCGTGCTGGTCGCCGTTGTAGCGGTCACCGCGGATCACGCCCTGGTCGTAGCCGACGCTGGCGCCGTACTCGGCCAGCACCGGGCGTAGCCATTCCAGCGCTACCGGGCGGGTCCAGCGCAGGTCGTTGCGCCAGTAAGCGCCGCTGTCGCCGGTCAGGGACTGGTCCTTGTAGCCACGCACCGAGGACAGCCCGCCCAGGCTCAGGCGCTGCGGGCTGAACAGCGGGTCTTCGCTGCGCTGGCCGGTGGCGAGGCTGCTGAAACTGAAGGTCTCTTCGCCAAGCTGGAACGGCTGCAGGTAGCTGATGGTCAGGCTGTATTTGCGGTAGCGGGCGTCGGGATCGCCGGGGCTGGCGGTGCGGTCGGCCTGGGCATCGAAGGCGCCGATGCCCTGCTGCATGCCCAGGTCCAGGTTGACGAACGCGCCGCCGATCCTGCGCCCGTGGTTGATGCCGAACTGCGCCTCGCTCAGGCGGTTGCTGCTGTTTTCCAGGCGGCTGTCTTCGATGTAGTTGTTCGAGCGCAGGTAGGCCAGGCCGGTGCTCAGCGAGGTTTTTGACAGGCTGTCGCGGTGGATCACCCGCTCGGCGCGCAGTTGGTGGTTCTGGGTGTCGCCGGTTTGCTTGAAGGTGAAGGTATTGGCTTCGGCCTGTGAGCGGTAGGCGCTCTGGCTGTAGGAATAGCTGAAGTTCCACCAGCCCCAAGGCAGGTTGTAGAAGAGCATTTCGCTGTGCGAGGTGCGCTGGTGATCGCTGACCGCATCACGACCGCCGCGTAGCATCAGCTGGTCGGCCAGGCCCAATGGGCTGTCCCACTCCAGGCCGTAGCCCCACTGCTGTTCGCCGGTGGAAAGCTGGCCGTCGTTGTTACGCGACAGGTTGGCGCGCCAGGGCTTTTTTGGGGTGTTGCCGACCTCCACGGTGCTGCCGCC
>NZ_QKVL01000113.1 GCF_003231275.1 Pseudomonas huaxiensis | reverse complement strand
TCCGCCCACAAGAAAAAAACCCGCAGACGTTAACCTGCGAGGCTTTCGAATATGGAGGCCGAGGTCGGAATCGAACCGGCGTAGACGGATTTGCAATCCGGGGAGTATTCCTTTGTATTTCAACAACTTAAAAAGGCATCGATTCCGCATCGACGCGTTTTGAGCGAGGCTGAAAGCCAATAAAATCAATGGGATATTAGTCAGTTGCGGAACTGATTTTCGCCCCTTTCCTAGGGTACCCGCCGTGCCCCTTCAACGGTTTTCAAGCCCGTAGGATAAACGCCCAACCAATGCGGCCTGCATATACCCAGATTTTGCTCGGCCACAAGCATGCCAGGATGACTGACCTCTACAACGACGAGCGCGACTTGGAGGACGGGGGTTCAAGTACGTCTCCCTTTCCCCCAATGATCAGCGAAAAGCCCAGAGTTCCCATCGATTGTGCTGGGGTATCAGGCAGCAATCGTCTGCAACCCTTGAAGCACAAGGGACTCAACGCCTATGCATGTTGATGCATATGCGTTCATCCGGGCATTAGATGGCATGGTTTGGCGTCCGAGTTGCCCCATTTCTGCCCCACCCTGAGCCTGCCTAATTCGACTTCAGCAGACGCATTGGCACAACGTCCCAGCTTTCTGAAAGGCTTCTCAACACTACGCCAACTAAGGCTCGTGTATCGCATCAGCGCTATCACAGCTTCATCACAGGGGACCTGAACCAAGACTCCTTTCAGTTGATACCAATGAGTACTTCTCAGGTCTGCTTTCGGGTTAGGCAGTGATTGTAAATAAAACTCAATTACTTTGCCGTGCGCCCTTGCCTCTGACGCCCCCCGAGCTAGGGGGGAGACCCGGCTAACCAGTCCCGCTTCTCCAATTGCTCTTTACACACACTACAACCGTAGGCCGCCTGACCTTCCTATTCGACCGCCTTCATGGCAATCTGCCTCATACAGTTAGTCAGCACAGCCTCGAACACAGGGACAATCATGAGCATAGACAACATTACAGCGGTCGTGGGAATAGTGGGAGCCGTGCTTACAACATTGACTGTTTTTTATGAAGCATTTAAAAATGAAGAGTCCAGAAAAATATTACGCGCGATATTAAAAAGCCAAAGCGCGAAAGATTTTTTTGAGAATTATTTAAACCTCACTAAAGCCATGCTCAACATGACCTTCATGACACCTAAAGAATCAAAAAAAATAGCACGACTAATTAATTTGAGCCTAGTTAGATCGATCACTATACTCATGGAAAGGGTAGTAAGCTCCAACGACGAAAAAAAAGCCAACACCATTGTAGGTCTAATGCTTAATGAAAAAATTGAAAAAACATTCGCAATACAAATACTCTTAACTATCGCCATAGCTGCCGACTTTGCTTTCAACTTATTAGCTTACAGCAACTTCGACGGAACAGTGCTAATCATCGCTTCCGTCATCTGGATATCCACCCTCATAGATCACAAACTGATCGAATACAGAATTCGGAATGGCTGGTATGGCAAAAATGAATTTGAAGCCTGCGAAATTATTCGATTCGCACTAAAACACACAGATAAAAACGATTTCAATGATGAAGGTGGACTGAAAAGAATAATTCCTCTGCCTGATATTCCAGCGGAAGAAGCTCGGCACGGCAAAGCTTGGGGGACCAACGCATGAACCAAGACCAATTTTCCGAATTCAGCCGAAAGGCCATTAACATTTTATTCGTTTCCAACCCCAAGGGGACCAGCATTGGGATATTAGCTGGGGTTCTTTTACATGGAATAGCTGGGCTTTTCACGCCCACGCTTAAAGCGATCGAGTGGATAAATATAGGTGCACTCAAAGTATGGCACTATATCTGTTTCGCAGTTATCGGTCTTAACATGCCATCCTATTTTAAGCGCACTGATATCGACCCCAGCATCAAGAAAGCAATCAGTTTCATACAAGAACAACACGACAGCAAAAAAATCAATGACTGGCAAGCTCGGCAAATGTACACACAATTACTTCAGCAGGTTATAGAAAACATAGTAGTAGAACATAACGCTGCAGAGAAAGTAAAAAAAATTACATCGCTCGCGGCTCAAAATCAACCAGACGAAAAAAAACCAGAGTAAATACGGACCTCTCTATACAACCTACGAATGAGGAAACGTCGCAAGTCGAAATCTTGACGGGCTATCTAGCATAAACAGTCCATAACTGGTCTAGGCGCGTAGTATAGGAACAACTCTTAATTTCACGCCGCATACCCCAGTCAGGAGCAGCAGGGACGCCAGCCGGACGAAGCGCCCCCCTTCCCCATCGACCATTGATCCGATCCAGCACCTGCATCACCCGCTCGGCTTGCACAGGCTGTGAAGCCGCAAACAGGTCATCCGTAAACTGACCGCGCTGACAGAGGTCCATCAGCAGGACCTCTGCCTTGCTGTAGCGAAACCCAGGCCGGAAAACTCGCTCCACCGCCTGCAG
>NZ_QKVL01000112.1 GCF_003231275.1 Pseudomonas huaxiensis | reverse complement strand
AATGCGGATTGGGGGGCTACGCAACGATCGGCTCACCATGAATGGTCGCGATCAGTTGCGTTTCGCCCGGGCGGGACTGGATCCACAGTTGCCCGCCCATCCGCTCGATGCGCATCCGCATGCTGCTCATGCCCACACCGGTGCCCACCGCCAGCACGTTGTTCACGTCGAAGCCGCGCCCGTTGTCGCGTATCCACAGGCTCAGGCCATGCTGCTCATCCGCCCGCACGCCGACTTCCAGGCGGGTGGCGCCGGCATGTTTGAGGACATTGGTCAGAGCTTCTTCGAGAAAGCGGGTGAGGGCCAGCAACTGCAGTGGCGTGAACACGCCGGGCCAACGCTTCGGCAGGTGCCAGTGCGACTCGATGCCCACATCATCGAACAGGTCGATGAAGCGCCGCCGCACGGGCGCCAGCCACGCCTGCGGTGATTGCCAGGCAGGCACTGCGCAGGAGCCGTCGATGACGTCCCGCAGATCGCTGCGCAGTGTCTTCAGCACGGACAGGAACTGGTTGTCTTTGAGCCCGTCGCCGTGTTCCATGCGGGCGATCGAACGCATCAGCGAACTGCCCAGGCTGTCGTGCAGGTCATGGGTCAGCCGCAGGCGTTCGTTGAGGCGAATGTTGTCGGCTTCCAGTTGATGCTCGCGTTGCAGCGTCTGGGTCAGCTCTGCGCGGGTGCTGTCCACGCTTCCCTGTAACTCATCGTTGAAGCGCTCGATGCGCTGCAGGCTGCTGGCGAAACGTGTAGCCAGCACCACGAACATCACGATAGACAGGATGGGCGTAGAGGCCGTGGCATACACCTCGCTAACCTCAAGTACGTCTGTTAACGCCAGAAACTCGTAGATCGACAACGCCGACATGCCCGTCCCCAACAGCATCAGGTAGGTTTTTCGCGTCCGGTAGGCATGCCAAAGAAACAGCAGGCCGGCAACGAACAAGACCAGCCTGAAAGCGAAGGTGGACAGTAGCTGCAGCGCCCCAATGTGCGCCTTTGGCGCCAGCACCACGGCGACACAAAACAGTATCGCTCCCGCCCAGACGCCTTTTTCCAAGCGCTCAAAGCGCATGCCGCCGAACGACCAGATGAACATGCAGAACACGGGGCAATACAGCGCCAGCGCCACCTGACTGATGCGATCCCACACCTCACCGTCAGGGAATGGCCAGGAGGAGGTCACCAGCACATTTGTGAAGGCAACCGACCACAGCAGCGAAGCCAGCCCGAACCAGCCAAAGGCGCGTTCCTGACGGCGGAACAGCCAGAACGTCATGAACAGCACGCCCAGCACCAGGGAAATCAGCAGGCTGATGGAAACCAGCTCACGCTGCTCGAACGACTGCGTGCGGTACTCGGGCCAGACCTGCGCGGGTGTGCCCAGGCGCACCGTCCCCAGGCCAGGCGCCGCATGCTCCGAGCCCACCAGGCGAATCCACAGGGTATTGCTGTCTTGCTGCCGGGAGACCGGCAATAGCCAATACCGCGGCAGGTTCCAGCTACGGGACAAGGGCTCGACCAGGCTTTCGTCACGCCACAGCAGATCGTCGTTGAGCCACACCTCGGCGGCCATGACCATGTGATCGATATTCAGCGCCAGCGGCTCATCCCGGCAGTCGGTCTGCCAGTCCAGCCGATACCAGGCCGGCCCTGTAAAACCGGGCCAATGGCGTTGCCACAGATCCGGCAGCGTCGCCGGCTGCCAACCTTCACGGGGCCGCTGACCATCGACGGCTCTCTCGGGAGCCATCATGACGCGGGTGATGGTGGCCTGGCAGCTCGCCTGTGCCAGGCTCGAAAGCCACGGCAGCAGAACGAGTAGCAGGGTCAGGACAACAAGCCGCGTTGCCGGGCTTCGTTCACTGCGCGGGTACGCGAAGAGATGGCCAGCTTGCGGTGAATCCGTTTCATAGGGCATTCGACGGTATAGCGGGAAATGGTTAGCTGATCGGCGATTTCCCGGTTGCTCAAGCGGCGGGAAACCCATTGAAGAATCTCGCTCTCGCGGGCGCTGAGGGCTTCTGTCTCGTCGGTGTCGGCCGGCTTTCGGTAGCAGAGTCTGGGTGCGCCGGGCAAGGACGGCTAGTGTGGCACGCAATAGTGGCGCCAGACCATCACCAGAATCAGGTACAGCCAAGCCCAGGATCGCCGCCGCAACCCTCGCCCGGCACGAAAAAAGGCGGAAATTACCTGATTTCAGTGATAGCCATGTGCCAATAGCTTCGCGTCCAATACCTGGCTTTACCAGGCCCGCTAGGCCAGCACCTGCCGGTACTCCAAATTCAAGGCTCGTCTCTAGTCTCTCGTCGTCCAGCGCGCTGAGCGGCCGACTTTGCGCTAAAAAAAGGAACACGCCATGAACCGCACTTATGCCCTCGTCTGGAACCCAAGCCTCGGTGCCTGGAGCGTTGCCGATGAGCACGCTCGTCGGCATGGCAAAGGAGCCGGTGCGGTCCTCGCGGCAGCACTGCTTCTGCCGATCATGGCGTGCGCCGCCGACCTGCCAACCGGCGGCCAGGTGACGGCGGGGCAGGGGCAGATCAGTACGCCCGCGAACAACCAGATGGTCATCGACCAGGCCAGCAACAAGATCGCCATCGACTGGCAGAGCTTC
>NZ_QKVL01000111.1 GCF_003231275.1 Pseudomonas huaxiensis | reverse complement strand
CAGCCGTGCTTCGGCGGTGCAGGCAGAGCAGGGGCCGGTGACCGGTGAGGCGCCGTTGACGCCGATCCAGCGCTGGTTCTTCGACAGCCAGATTCCGCAACCGCACCAGTGGAACCAGGCGCTGATGCTGGCGCCGCGTGAAGCCTTGCAGGCGGATGTGCTGGATGCCGCGTTGCAGGCATTGCTGGCCCAGCACGATGTCTTGCGGGCTCGTTTCAGCCATGACGTCGCGCAGTTCCAGGCGCAGGCCGGTGAATCGCTGTGGGTACGCGAACTGTCCAGCCGCGATCAATTGGCCGAACTGGCCGACGAAGCGCAAGGCAGCCTCGATCTGCAAAACGGCCCGCTGCTGCGCGCAGTGCTGGTCAACCTGCCGCAGGGCGAGCAGCGCCTGTTGCTGGTGATCCATCACCTGGTGGTGGACGGCGTGTCCTGGCGGATCCTGCTGGAAGACCTGCAGAGCGCCTATGTCGCCCTGGCGACCGGCACGGCGCCGGCCTTGCCGCGCAAGACCAGCTCGTTCAAACATTGGGCCGAGCAGTTGCAACGCCATGCCGGTAGCCCGGCGCTGGCGGCGCAATTGGGCTGGTGGCAGGCGCAGTTGCACGGCGTCAGCGATGCGCTGCCGTGCGACCGTGCCGAGGGCAGCCAGCAACAGCAGCATGCCTTGTCGGTGGCGACGCGGCTGGACCGCGAGCTGACCCGCCAGTTGCTGCAGGACGCGCCCGCCGCCTACCGCACGCAGATCAATGACCTGCTGCTGACCGCACTGGCGCGGGTTATCGCGCGCTGGACCGGTCGTACCGAGACCCTGGTGCGTCTGGAAGGCCATGGCCGTGAAGAGCTGTTCGACGACCTTGATATCACCCGCACCGTGGGTTGGTTCACCAGCCTGTACCCGGTGAAGTTGACCCCGGCGCTGGAACTGGCCGACTCGATCAAGGCGATCAAGGAACAACTGCGCGCGGTGCCGGACAAGGGCATCGGTTACGGCGTGCTGCGTCACCTGGGCAACGATCAGGCGCGAAGCACCCTTGCCGGGCTGGCGCAAGGCAGCATCGTCTTCAACTACCTCGGTCAGTTCGATGCCGGTGTCAGCGACGGCCTGTTGGTTGCGGCCAGCGAAAGCTGTGGCCAGGGCGTCAGCCCGCTGGCGCCGCTGGGCAGTCTGCTGAGCATCGACGGCCAGGTCTCTGGCGGCGAACTGTCGCTGGCCTGGACCTTCAGCGGCGAGGTGTTCGACTCGGCGACCATCCAGCGCCTGGCTGACGACTACGCCGACGAACTGACGCAATTGATCGCGCACTGCGTCAGCGCTGGCGTGGGCGGCGTGACGCCGTCGGACTTCCCGCTGGCCGGCCTGAGCCAGATGCAACTGGACGAGTTCCCGCTGGCGGCCGGCGAGATCGCCGACCTCTATCCACTGTCGCCGATGCAGCAGGGCATGCTGTTCCACAGCCTGTTCGAACAGGAAGGCGCCAGCTACATCAACCAGATGCTCGCCGACGTTCGCGGCCTCGATGTGCCGCGCTTCCAGTTGGCCTGGCAAGCGGTGGTGGACAGCCATGACGTGCTGCGGGCGAATTTCGTCAGCAGCTTCGGCCAGCCTTTGCAGGTGATCCGCAAGCAACTGGCGGTGCCGTTCGAAGTTCAGGACTGGCGCGGTCGCGCCGACCTGGAGGCAGCAGTGGCTGCCTACGCCGAGGCCGACAAGCAGCGTGGCTTCGACCTCGAACGCGAGGCCCTGCTGCGCCTGACCCTGCTGCGTACCGGCGAGGACACCTGGCACCTGGTGTACACCAGCCACCATATCCTGCTCGACGGCTGGAGCAGTTCGCGCCTGCTGGGCGAAGTGCTGATGCACTACCGCGGCGAGGCGGTAGCGGCGCCACGCGGTCGCTACCAGGACTACATCCAGTGGCTGCACGGCCAGGATGCCCAGGCCAGTGAACGCTTCTGGAGCGAGCAACTTGCTGAGCTGGATGAACCGACCCGTCTGGCGCCGTGCTTCCACGCGGCGGAGCCGGGACGGGGCCATGGCGAGCACCGCCATGCCTTCGCCGAGGCCGCGAATGCGCGGCTGGGCGAGTTCGCCCGGGATCAGCGCGTGACCCTCAACACCGTGCTGCAAGCGGCGTGGATGTTGCTGCTGCAACGCTACACCGGTCAGGCCAGTGTGACCTTCGGCGCCACCGTGGCCGGGCGCCCGGCGGACCTGCCGGGTGTGGAAGAGCAGCTTGGCCTGTTCATCAACACCCTGCCGGTGGCGGGCAGCCCGCGTGCCGAGCAGACCGTGGGTGACTGGGTGCAGCAGGTGCAGGCGCTCAACCTGGCCTTGCGTGAACACGAACATTCGCCGCTGTACGAAGTTCAGCGCTGGGCGGGCTGGGGGGGCGAGGCGCTGTTCGACTCGATCATGGTCTTCGAAAACTACCCGATCGCCGAGGCGCTGCAACAGGCGTCGCCGCAGTCGCTGGTGTTCGACAACGTGATCGCGCAAGAGCAGACCCACTACCCGTTGACCCTGGCGGTGGAGGCGGGCGAGCAACTGGTGTTGTCGATGAGCTATGACCGCGGTCATTTCGATGCCCCGGCCATTACGCAACTGGCCAGGCACTTCGAGCACCTGCTGCTGGCCCTGGCCAGCGATGCCCGCGCGTTGCTGGGCGAGCTGCCGCTGCTGGACGCCGATGAGCGCCAGCACCTGCTGCAC
>NZ_QKVL01000110.1 GCF_003231275.1 Pseudomonas huaxiensis | reverse complement strand
TTGCAGGCTGTGGAGCGGGTTTTCCGGCTGGGGTTTCGCTATAGCAAGGCAGAGGTTCTGCTGATGGATCTCTGCCTGCGTGGGCAGTTTACGGATGATCTATTTGCGGCGTCACAGCCAGTGCAAGTCGAGCGGGTGATGCAGGTGCTGGATCGGATCAATGGTCGATGAGGCAGGGGGACGCTTCGGCCGGCCGGCGTCCCTGCTGTTCCTGATTGGGGTATGCGACGTGAAATGATGAGCCAGAGCTACACCACACTGCTGGTGGAACTCTGGACTGTTCGCTGATCATTGGGGGCTTAGGGCTGTATTTGAAGCCCGGTCCGTACAATCGGGGTGTTTCGAATTATGCTAAGCCGTCCAGCCGTAAGAGATCCAGTACAGTCATGATCCGTATGCCTACCTCAAAGATGTGCTGACACGGCTGCCGACGCAGCGGGCGAGTGAAATTACCGAGTTGCTGCCGTACAGATGGCGCCACCTTTGATTGCGTCAGATATGTAAGGACACTTTCCATCATATGGATGGAATATAAAGGAGTACGTCATGGAAAAAACAATCAGACTCGCCAACCTAGCGGATATCGATGCCATTTTTGATATTCGAACCAGCGTCCACGAAAATCACTTATCCCTTGATCAGCTAGCGGCAATGGGGATTACTCCCATAACTATACGACAGGCAATTCTAGAGGCCCCATGCGCTTGGGTTGCCGAGGTCAATGGTGCCCCTGTAGGTTTTTCTATGGCCGATGTCGAGGACGGATGTGTGTTTGCCGCTTTCGTTCTACCCGAATTTGAGGGGAACGGACTGGGGCGCAGACTAATGGATGAAGCAGAGACTTTCCTCTTTCAACACCACCAGACGATCTGGTTAGAAACAGCTGAGGCTAGCCGGGCGAGCGGCTTCTATCGAAGCCTCGGCTGGCAGCCCGTGGAGAACTTACCAGAAGGTGATATTCGCTTTGAAAAGTGCAAGAAATAATCATCAAAAAATGTACTGATTAGATGCTCACGTCCAGGTGAGCATCTGCTTAACCCAGTAAATCCGGGCCTAGGGCGGCCTAGGTTCTGTCTGAAATTCAGAGAAACCGAACTTCAGTGCCGCGAGCGCTGAGATTTTTGTAAGGTTTTCAGCCATCTATGGAAAGGAATTCTGCGATGGCTAAGCGCTACGAACTTTCGGATGAAGCATGGGATGTGGTCGAAGATCTGTTCACCTCAACCCACACCAGAGGCAGACCACGATCAAGTGATCGCCTGATGCTCGATGGCGTGCTGTGGTTGTTGCGCTCCGGCGCTCCCTGGCGGGACATGCCCGAGTGCTTTGGGCCTTGGCGAACGGTTTATCACCGCTTCCGGCTCTGGCGAAACCGGGGAACCTTCGCCCAGATGCTCAAGCGTTTGCATCTCAAGCTCAATCATCAAGGACTCATCGACCTGCAGACCTGGATGATCGATTCAACTGCTGTTCGTGCTACTCGAGCCTCATCTGATGCAGGTAAAAAAGGGGGCTTGATGAGCCCGCCGACCATGCTCCAGGCCGCAGTCGCGGTGGTCTCACCACCAAGATTCACATGCTCTGCGACGCCAATGGCGTGCCCTTGCGCTTTCTCCTTTCTGGAGGTCAAGCCAGCGATATCATCTATGCACAGCCATTGCTGGATGATGTCTGCATCCCAACTAGCAAACGCGGCCGACCTCGCAAGCGCTGCCGCTGGCTTTTAGCCGACAAGGGCTACGACGCTGCTGCACTACGCCGCTACTGTGACCGGTATCCATGCAGCCGGTTATCCCTTTACGTGCGATGAAGAGCAAACCCAGGCCTGGATTGCCCCGCCTGTTTGATCGCCCCAAATACCGCCAACGTAATGTGATCGAGCGTATGTTCGGCTGGCTGAAGGAGAACCGCCGAGTAGTGACACGCTTCGACAAACTCGCAAAAAGTTACGGCGCGATGGTCTCGCTGGCTTGTGTCATGCGGTGTCTGCGACACTTGTTTTCAGACAGAACCTAAAACTAACGCCATGCATCTCGATTTACTGGTTCAAACCAGCTAAAAATCAATAATTCATATTATGGGTAATTGCATTAACTTGACCGCGCACTTTACTATTCGCGGCGCACAGCCACCATTGGCGGGAAACGTGACGAGATTGTGGCGTGTGCCATATCAGCATAAAAGGTTTGATCGAGGGGCCGGCAGTGTTGATCATGAAGCGCTTAATCAGAATGGAGCGGTTATGAATCGAGCATGGAAGATCTCAGGATTCGTTTTGTTGGGGCTTCTCAGCTCCTGCACGATGACAGGGCCAAAATTCACGCCACTTGAAAACGTGGATTCTCAACGTGGTGTTCTCTATGTTTATCGGCCCAGTAATTATGATATGGGCCTAATGACCGCCTTGATTTCTTTAGACGGAAAGCAGATAGCGTCTCTAGAGAACGGCGGTTACGTAGCCGTACCTGTTACGCCAGGTGAGCACACGATCACCCAGAAATGGAAGGCCGGAATCTTGGGCAATTCCGATCTTGAGGGAGGCACCACGACCACTGTAGTCGCTGTTAAAAGTTCAGATGCCTCCTACGTTAGCCTCACATCCAACGGCACGAGAGTGCAGGCAAAACGATTCAATGCTGTCGCTATTGCCCTGCAGTGGCAGCTCAATAAAGTGTCTGCAGATCAGGCATTGCCCGAGATTTCTCAATGTAGAAAGGTTGAGGCGATCT
>NZ_QKVL01000011.1 GCF_003231275.1 Pseudomonas huaxiensis | reverse complement strand
AGCAACGCCACACCCTTGATTTGCGCCCACAACTGCTGGCCTTCGTGCAGCCCCAACTGGTCGCTGGAAAACCGCGTGACCCGCGCCAGCAACGGATGGCCTGCCGCGTCCAGGCTGACCAGTACCTGCGCCGGATTGCCGAGGTGGCTGAGGGCACGCAGGGTCACCGGCAGGCGATTGATAATGCTCGATTGGGTGTCTTCGGCCAGGCTAAGGCTGATGTCGCGGGCCTGAACCTTGATCCGCAATGAAGACCCCGGTGGCAGCGGCGCATGTGGGATACGCAGGCGCAGTTCGCTGTCGGGCAGGTGCAGATCAAGGAGTTGGTAGGCGGCGTCGTAGGCGCCGGTACGGCCTTCGATGATCACTCCGGCGTCCTCGTCCTGCGCCAGCGGCAGGTCGAGGCGGGCGAGGGTCTGGTTGATCGGCCCGCTGGCCAGGACCTTGCCCTGTTCCAGCAGCACCAGATGATCGGCGAGGCGGGCGACTTCTTCCTGGGCATGGCTGACATAGATCAGCGGAATCTGCAGCTCGTCATGCAGGCGCTCCAGGTACGGCAGGATCTCGCGCTTGCGCGGGGCGTCGAGCGCCGCCAGTGGCTCGTCCATCAGCAGCAGCCGCGGGCTGGTGAGCAACGCCCGGGCGATGCCGACACGCTGGCGCTCGCCGCCGGAGAGGGTGTCGGGCTTGCGCGCCAACAAGTGGTCAATGCCCAGCAGTTCGCAGGCCTGTTGCAGGCTGATCCGTCGTGTGGCGGGGTCGATGCGCCGCCAGCCGAACTCCAGGTTGTCGCGCACCGAAAGGTGGCTGAACAGGCTCGCTTCCTGGAACACGTAGCCGATCGGTCGTTGGTGCGGCGGGACGAAGACGTTGTTGCTGGAGTCTTGCCAGACCGTACCGCCGACCTCGATATAGGCCTCTTCGGCACGCTCCAGCCCGGCCAGGCAACGCAGGCAGGTGGTCTTGCCGGAGCCGGAGGCACCGAACAGCGCGCTGACGCCCTGGCCTGGCAGGCTGAGGTCGACATCCAGGGTGAAATCGTCGCGGGCCACTTTCAGGCGGGCTTGGATCATTGCAACCATCATTCAGCTCCAGGCCGATTTGCCGCCGCGGCTGCCATACAGCGCGAGCAGCACCAGAAACGAGAACACCAGCATCGCCCCCGCCAGCCAATGGGCCTGGGCGTACTCCATGGCTTCGACGTGGTCGTAGATCTGCACCGAGACCACACGGGTCTTGTCGGGAATGTTGCCGCCAATCATCAGCACCACGCCGAACTCGCCGACGGTATGGGCGAAGCCGAGGATGCTGGCAGTGATGAAGCCGGGCTTGGCCAGCGGCAGCACCACGCTGAAAAATGTGTCCCAGGGACTCGCGCGCAGGGTCGCAGCCACTTCCAGCGGACGGTCGCCGATGGCGGTGAAGGCGTTCTGCAACGGCTGCACCACAAAGGGCATGGAATAGACCACCGAGCCGATCACCAGCCCGGTGAAACTGAAGACGACCGTGCCCAGGCCGAGGGCCTCGGTGGTCTGGCCGACCAGCCCGTGAGGGCCGAGGGTCAGCAGCAGGTAGAAACCGATCACCGTCGGCGGCAGCACCAATGGCAATGCCACCACGGCCCCCACCGGGCCACGCAGCCAGGAGCGGGTGCGGGCCAGCCACCAGGCAATCGGCGTACCGATCAGCAGCAGGATCAGGGTCGTCAGCGACGCCAGCTTGAGCGTCAGCCAGATTGCACCGAGGTCGCTGGCGTCCAGTGGCATCAGAGTTCGTAGCCGTAGGATTTGATGACCGCAGCGGCTTTCGGACCTTTCAGGTAATCAACCAGTGCCTTGGCGGCCGGGTTGTCCTTGCCTTTTTCGAGGATTACCGCGTCCTGGCGGATCGGGTCATGCAGCTCGGACGGAACGATCCAGGCCGAACCGCTGGTGACCTTGCCGTCCTGATAGATCTGCGACAGCGCGACGAAGCCCAACTCGGCGTTGCCGGTGGAGACGAACTGGAACGCCTGGGTGATGTTCTGGCCTTCGACGATCTTGGCCTTGGTGGCTTCGGTCAGTTTCAGCTTGTCCAGCACCTGGGTAGCGGCCAGGCCGTAAGGCGCGGCTTTCGGGTTGGCGATGGAGAGGTGCTTGAACTGATTGGCCTTGAGCACGGCGCCTTTGTCATCGACGTAGCCTTCCTTGGCTGACCACAGCGCCAGGGTGCCGACCGCGTAGGTGAAGCGCGAGCCCTTGACGGTGGCACCTTCGCTTTCCAGCTTGGCCGGGGTGCTGTCGTCGGCGGCGAGGAAGACTTCGAACGGCGCGCCGTTCTTGATTTGCGCGTAGAACTGTCCGGTAGCGCCGTAGGCGGCAACCAGTTTGTGGCCGGTGTCTTTTTCGAAGTCCTTGGCAATGGCCTGGATTGGCGCGGTGAAGTTCGCCGCGACGGCGACCTGGACGTCATCGGCCCAGGCGCTGTTGAGGGTCATGAAGGCGAACAGGGTAGTCAGGGCAAGACGAGGTGCACACTTACGCATGAAACAGCTCCGTGGGTGAGTAAAGGCCAATCGCTATATAGGCGAATATATAGCGATTGTCTTGTATACGGAAAGTCCTGTTTTTAGCGACCAATCAATGCGAGGGCTTCGTCCGCCAATTTGCGGGTCAGTTGTTCGGCGGGCAATTCGACGCCGAGACGCAGCGCCTGGCCGGACCAGAGGTTGCTGAAATCACTGTTGCCCTGCGGCTCACTGATCGCACGAATCGGCGCCAGTGCACCACCTGCGAGAGGGAAGGCCGGGGCCAGGGCGCTGATCGGGCCCAGTTCGCGCATGATCCGCGTGCTGATACCGCGGGCCGGGCGACCGGTGAACAGGTTGGTCAGTGCTGTGTCGCTTTCCCGCGCGGTGTGCAGCGCGCGGCGGTGGGCCGGGGAAATCTTCGCCTCGGGACAGAACAGGTACGCGGTGCCTAGTTGCACCGCAGAGGCGCCCAGGGTGAACGCTGCGGCGATACCGCGGGCATCGCCGATCCCGCCGGCGGCGATCACCGGCAGGCGTACCGCGTCGGCGATCTGCGGGACGAGCGCCAAGGTGCCGACCTGGCTGTTCAGGTCATCGCTGAGAAACATCCCGCGATGGCCGCCCGCTTCAAAGCCCATGGCGATGATCGCGTCGCAGCCGTGTTGCTCCAGCCACAGCGCTTCGGCGACGGTGGTGGCGCTGGACAGCACCTTGGCGCCGCTGGCCTTGACCCGCGCCAGCAGGCGCGGCTCAGGCAGGCCGAAGTGAAAACTGACCACTGCCGGCTTGAATTGCTCGACCAGGGCGCAGGCGGCCTCGTCGAAGGGCGCGCGGCTGGAGACCGGCGTCGGCGCAGCGAAATCAGCGCCAACTTCGTCGTAGTAAGGCTTGAGCGCCTGTTTCCAGCGCTCGGCCTTTTCGGCATCGGCTTGCGGTGGGGTGTGGCAGAAGAAGTTCACATTGATCGGACCACGGCTGGCCAGGCTGAACGCCTCCAGCTCCTGGCGGATCTGCTCGGCGCTGAGCATGGCGCACGGCAGTGCACCCAGACCCCCGGCATTGCTCACGGCAATCGCCATGGCCGAGCCGGTTGCACCGGCCATGGGCGCTTGCAGGATCGGCAGTTCGATGCCGAGCAGATCAACAATGCGGCGGTCCGGCCATTGGCTCATCGTCTGTGTTCTCCTTGCTGCGTTTGGCGGGTATCAGAGTGCCTTGCTGACCTGGATCTCGGTGATCTTGTCGGCGTCGTCGCCGTGGATCTTGCGCAGCGCTTCCAGCGCCTGTTCCTGCGAGTTGTCCGGCAGCAGGGCGAAGTCCCAGCGGCGTTCGCCGTCGAGCTTGTACTTGATGACGTATTTGATGGTTGCGGTCATGGGACTTATCTCAGTTGCGACGACGAGCGACGAATGAATTTGATCTTGTAGCTGAACGTCGGTTTGCGCGTAACCGAAATGGCCCGAGGCGTGACGGTATCGAGGGTGATGTTCCAGAAACCGGTGCTCGGTACCGTGATTTTCGCCGGGAATTGGTCGAAGGCGCCGCCGTGATAGGTGTGTCGTCCGCCATTCTTGAAACTGCGGAAGTTAGCGTCGTTCATCAGGCGGATATTGCAGCGCTGGGAACATTCGATGACGACAATATCGTCTTCATTCAGGTGCTCGCGCTGGTGTACGAATTTCATGTTACGGCTCCGCAAGGGGATATTTCGACAGGGCGAAACGATAACAGATGTCGGCCGAATGTAGGACTTCATCACAGTCCTGATGAGAAAACTGTCAATGCAGGGAGCAAAACGGCCTAATAGTGGTCGAAGCGTTTTTATTTGGGAGATGGGATTCAATGAAATGGTTTGTACCTGCCTTGGCGTTGACGCTGACCGGATGCGCCAGCGTGGCCGAGTTGGAACAGAGCCCTGCAACCCTGGATGTGATTTCTGGCAAGTCACCGGAGCAATATCTGCTGTGCGTACAGGAAAGACTCAAGGACAGTCGCGATCCGCTGCAAGTGACCCGTGACAAGAACTCGATCCGGGTGGTGGTGCCGCAGAAGTTGTCCGAGGCGCCTGCGGCGGTGCTGAATATCAGCGAACGTTCCAGCGGCAGCAGCATTAAGCTGTACGAGCGTTTGAACAACTTCCCCCTGCGTCTTTCCGATGTGAAGAACGCGGCGACTCGCTGCATTTCTGGCTGAATTCCCCCGACGACCCGCTATTGAGCGGGTAGTTTTTGCCTCCGCTGATTAATCGATTCACTGATCTGAATGCTCCTTTTCGGTGCGTTTCGCCGTTGTAGTGGCGAAAGGATAGTCCTACTATTCATAGGCTTATATTTTTTAAGTCTAAGCATATAACCAGAAGATGGAGCTCCGTGATGATTCCACTGGATCGAATCCTGATCAGTAGCCTGTTGTTGTTTTCCCTTCCGGCAGCCCATGCCGACCAAGGTCAGAAAGTCTTTACCCAAGGCGGCCAGAACCCCGCCGCCATGGCCTGCCTGGGCTGCCACGGCCCGGATGGCCTGGGCATGGCGGCCGCCGGTTTTCCACGATTGGCGGGTTTGCCGGCCGGTTACCTGAGCAAGCAGTTGCAGGACTTCCGCGACGGCACCCGCAAGAACCCGATCATGGAACCGCTGGCCAAGGCCCTCGCCGACGACGAAATCGCTGCCGTGAGCAAGGCCCTGGCGGCCATGCCGGCACCCGCGACACCGGAGGTGCGCCGTCAGCAGATGGCCAGCAGCCCGGTGGAGCAATTGGCCCTGTACGGCGACTGGGACCGGCAGATTCCTGGTTGCGTGCAATGTCACGGTCCGGGCGGTGTGGGTGTCGGCGAGCACTTCCCGCCGCTGTCACACCAGCCGGCGGCTTACCTGACCGCGCAACTGAACGCCTGGCGCGATGGCAGCCGACACAACGATCCCAACCAGTTGATGGTCGGCGTGGCCAAGGCCATGACCGATGAGGAGATCAAGGCCATTGCCGACTATTTCGCCGGCGGACAGGGGGTCAAGCCATGAAAGCATTCATATTTTCCGCATTGGCCCTCTCGCTGGGTTCGGCTCATGCCGCGCAGGTTGCCATGGAAGACCAGTCGCAACTGAAAGTGCCGGCGGCGAGCAAGACGCCATTCTTCGTTCCTCCCGCACAAAGCGAATTGCCTGACAACGCTTTCGGCAAGATGGTCCGCGACGGTTACGCGCTGTTCGTCGACACCAAACGCCTGGCCCCGGATTACGTCGGCAACGGTATGAAGTGCAGCAACTGCCACCTGGATCAGGGCCGCATGGCGCACTCGGCGCCGTTGTGGGGCGCGTACCCGATGTACCCGGCCTATCGCAAGAAAAACGACAAGGTCAACACTTACGCCGAGCGTATCCAGGGCTGCTTCCAGTTCAGCATGAACGGCAAGGCGCCCGCGGCTGACAGCAAGGAGATCACGGCGTTGTCGGTGTATTCGTACTGGTTGTCGACCAAGGCGCCGGTCGGTGTCGAGCCTCCGGGCCGCGGCTACCCGGATGTGGCGCAGCCTGCCCAGGGCTACGACATCGCGCGTGGCGAGAAGGTCTACAAGGAGCAGTGCTCCATTTGCCACGGCGACCAGGGTGAGGGGCAGAAAATCGCCAATGACTACGTGATGCCGCCCTTGTGGGGAAAAGACTCCTACAATTGGGGCGCAGGCATGCACCGGATCAATACGGCGGCATCCTTCATCAAGTACAACATGCCGCTGGGCAAGCCGGGCAGCCTGAGCGATCAGCAGGCCTGGGACGTGGCGGCCTACATCAACAAGCATGAACGCCCGCAGGACCCGCGTCTGGTCGAGGGTTCGGTGGAGAAAACCCGGCTGAAGTTCCATGCCAACGACGGCGTCAACCTCTACGGGCAGACCGTCGAGGGCGTGCTGATCGGGCAGGGCACCGGGAAGTGACCGACACGATCGTCGAGGCGGTCGCACAATGATGGCCAGGACGCCGCTTTCGACACTGGAAGCGGCGTCTTTCTGTCAGCGTCAGGCGCCGGATTACAGGCGCCGGAGCAATATTTGCAGCGTGCGGGAACTATCTCCCGCCGGTTTTCTCTATGATGGCAACGGTTGCCGTCGGGTGGGGCATTGTAAGGTGCTCGCCGCCTGATTAGACTGCGCCGAATTTCGCACGCACAGCCCTTCGTTAAGGACTTATATGATCAAGAAATGCTTGTTCCCGGCAGCCGGCTACGGCACTCGCTTCCTGCCAGCCACCAAAGCCATGCCCAAGGAAATGCTGCCGGTGGTAAACAAGCCACTGATCCAGTACGGCGTCGAGGAAGCCCTCGAAGCCGGCCTGACTGAAATCTCCATCGTTACCGGCCGCGGCAAGCGCGCCTTGGAAGACCACTTCGACATCAGCTACGAGCTGGAAAACCAGATCAAGGGCACCGACAAGGAAAAATACCTGGTTGGCATCCGTCGTCTGCTGGACGAGTGCTCCTTCTCCTACACCCGTCAGACCGAAATGAAAGGCCTGGGCCACGCCATCCTGACCGGCCGCCCGCTGATCGGTGACGAGCCGTTCGCCGTGGTCCTGGCGGACGACCTGTGCGTCAACCTGGACAACGATGGCGTGCTGACCCAGATGGTCAAGCTGTACAAGCAGTTCCGCTGCTCGATCGTCGCCATCCAGGAAGTCGACCCGCAGGAAACTCACAAGTACGGCGTGATCGCCGGCGAAATGATCCGCGACGACATCTACCGTGTGCACAGCATGGTCGAGAAGCCGAAGCCGGAAGACGCGCCGTCGAACCTGGCGATCATTGGTCGCTACATCCTGACTCCGGACATCTTCGACCTGATCGAACAGACCGAGCCAGGCAAGGGCGGTGAAATCCAGATCACCGACGCACTGATGAAGCAGGCGCAGAACGGCTGCGTCATGGCCTACAAATTCAAAGGCCGTCGTTTCGACTGCGGTGGCGCTGAAGGCTACATCGACGCGACCAACTTCTGCTTCGAGAACTTCTACAAGACTGGCAAAGCCTACTGATCCGGTAGCGTTTGCCTGTACGAAAAAAGCCACCTTCGGGTGGCTTTTTTGTTTATGGCCACCGCCGGCGTTATGCTGGCGAACTGCCGAGGAGACTGATATGGCCTACGATTTTGATCTGTTTGTGATTGGCGCCGGTTCCGGCGGTGTGCGGGCCTCGCGTTTTGCCGCGGGCTACGGGGCGAAAGTGGCGGTTGCTGAAAGCCGTTACCTGGGCGGGACCTGCGTCAACGTCGGCTGCGTGCCGAAAAAACTGCTGGTGTATGGCGCGCACTTCGCCGACGACTTCGAGCAGGCCTCGGGCTTTGGCTGGTCGCTGGAAGACGCGCAGTTCGACTGGTCGCAACTGATCGCCAACAAGAACCGCGAGATCGCGCGGCTCAATGGCATCTACCGCAACCTGCTGGTCAACAGCGGCGTGACCCTGCTCGAAGGCCATGCGCGGATCACCGGGCCGCATGAAGTGGAAGTCGAAGGCAAGCGCTACAGCGCCGGCCACATCCTCATCGCCACCGGTGGCTGGCCGCAGGTGCCGGACATCCCTGGCCGGGAACTGGCGATCAGTTCCAACGAAGCCTTCTTCCTCAAGGACCTGCCCAAGCGCGTGCTGGTGGTGGGCGGTGGCTATATCGCCGTCGAGTTCGCCGGCATATTCCAGGGCCTCGGCGCCGACACCACCTTGCTGTACCGCGGTGACCTGTTCCTGCGCGGCTTTGACGGTTCGGTGCGCACCCACCTCAAGGAAGAACTGGAGAAGCGCGGCCTCGACCTGCAGTTCAACGCCGACATCCAGCGCATCGACCAGCAGCCGGACGGCAGCCTCAAGGCGACCCTCAAGGACGGCCGCGAGCTGATCACCGACTGCGTGTTCTACGCCACTGGCCGCCGGCCGATGCTGGACAACCTCGGCCTGGAAAACACCGAGGTGCAACTGGACGAGCGCGGCTTCGTGCGGGTCAACGATGAGTTCCAGACCGACGAATCGTCGATCCTGGCCATTGGTGACGTAATCGGCCGTGTGCAGTTGACCCCGGTCGCGCTGGCCGAAGGTATGGCGGTGGCGCGGCGGCTGTTCAAGCCAGATGAATACCGTCCGGTGGACTACCGCAACATCCCGACCGCCGTGTTCAGTCAGCCGCCGATCGGCACCGTCGGCCTGACCGAGGAGCAGGCACTGGAAGCCGGGCACCAGGTGAAGATCTTCGAAAGCCGTTTCCGGCCGATGAAGCTGACCCTGACCGACGTGCAGGAAAAGACCCTGATGAAACTGGTGGTCGATGCCGACACCGACCGCGTGCTGGGTTGCCATATGGTCGGGCCGGAGGCCGGCGAGATTGTCCAGGGCCTGGGCATCGCCCTCAAGGCCGGGGCGACCAAACAGCAGTTTGACGACACCATCGGCGTGCATCCGACGGCGGCGGAAGAGTTCGTGACCATGCGGACTGTCACGCGCTGAAGGCAGTTGCAAGTTGCAAGCGGCAAGCAGCAGCGCTCGGCCTTTCGGCTGCTTCTGCTTGTCGCTTAAAACTTGCCGCTTGCAGCTGAGCCCTTCTTATAGCCAAAACCAATCACCAGCATGACTTTTGCCAATGAGCATTAACCGGGTCTATTGGCTAGGATCTCTCCATCAAGTTTTTACAAACCCTGAAGGAGAAACATCCGATGCCTATCATCAACAGCCAGGTTAAACCGTTCAACGCAACTGCTTACCACAACGGCAACTTCGTTCAGGTCTCCGAAGCCGACCTGAAAGGCAAATGGTCCGTCGTGTTCTTCTACCCAGCCGACTTCACCTTCGTCTGCCCAACCGAGCTGGGTGACCTGGCCGACAACTACGCCGAGTTCCAGAAACTGGGCGTCGAGATCTACGGCGTGTCCACCGACACCCACTTCACCCACAAAGCCTGGCACGACACTTCGGACACCATCAGCAAGATCCAGTACCCGCTGATCGGTGACCCGACCCACGTCATCTCGCGCAACTTCGACGTGCTGATCGAAGAAGCAGGTCTGGCTGACCGTGGCACCTTCGTGATCAACCCTGAAGGCCAGATCAAGATCGTCGAACTGAACGACGGTGGTGTAGGCCGTGACGCCAGTGAGCTGCTGCGCAAGGTCAAGGCTGCCCAGTACGTCGCCGCTCACCCAGGCGAAGTCTGCCCGGCCAAGTGGAAAGAAGGCGAAGCTACCCTGGCGCCATCGCTGGACCTGGTCGGCAAGATCTAAGGCCGTGAAAAAGCCGAGGGCGGTCCTCCGCACCTAGTCGCTGTACCGCCCCGCAAAACGCCCGGGCGCTTTCGCCCGGGCGTTGTTATTTCTACCGTTTGAAAAGGAATCGCCCGTATGTTGGACGCCACGCTTAAAACTCAGTTGAAAACCTACCTGGAACGGGTCACTCAGCCGATCGAGATCGTCGCCTCCCTCGATGACGGCGCGAAGTCCCGCGAACTCCACGACCTGCTGCGGGAAATCGCCGGCCTGTCGAACCTCATTACCCTGCGCGAGGACGGCACCGACGCCCGTCGCCCATCGTTCTCGCTCAATCGCCCTGATGGTCAGATCAGCCTGCGCTTCGCCGGCATCCCCATGGGCCACGAATTCACCTCGCTGGTGCTGGCGCTGCTGCAAGTCGGCGGTCACCCCTCCAAGGCCAGCGCCGAACTGATCGAACAGATCGCCGGGCTGGAAGGTGAATTCAATTTCGAAACCTACTTCTCGCTGTCGTGCCAGAACTGCCCGGACGTGGTCCAGGCGCTGAACCTGATGGCGGTGCTCAACCCCAACGTGCGCCACGTGGCTATCGACGGTGCGCTGTTCCAGGCGGAAGTCGAGTCGCGCCAGGTCATGGCGGTACCGAGCGTGTACCTCAATGGTGAAGTATTCGGCCAGGGCCGCATGGGCCTGGAAGAGATCGTCGCCAAGCTCGACACCGGCTCCGATGCGCGCCAGGCCGAGAAGCTCAATGCCAAGGACGCCTTTGACGTGCTGGTGATCGGCGGTGGTCCGGCCGGTGCAGCGGCAGCGATCTACGCTGCCCGTAAAGGTATCCGCACCGGCGTCGCGGCCGAGCGTTTCGGCGGTCAGGTGCTGGACACCATGGCCATCGAGAACTTCATCTCGGTACAGGAAACCGAAGGACCGAAACTGGCCACGGCACTGGAAGAGCACGTCAAGCAGTACGACGTCGACATCATGAACCTGCAGCGCGCCGATGCCCTGGTGCCAGCCACCGATGGCGGCCTGCACGAAGTGCGCATGGCCAGCGGTGCGACGCTGAAAGCCAAGACCGTGATCCTCGCTACTGGCGCCCGCTGGCGAGAAATGAATGTGCCGGGCGAGAAGGAATACCGCAGCCGTGGCGTGGCCTACTGCCCGCACTGCGATGGTCCGCTGTTCAAGGGCAAGCGCGTGGCGGTGATCGGCGGGGGCAACTCCGGCGTGGAAGCGGCCATTGATCTGGCGGGTATCGTCGCCCAGGTGACCTTGATCGAGTTCGACAGCCAGTTGCGTGCCGACGCCGTGTTGCAGCGCAAGCTGCACAGCCTGCCGAACGTCAAGGTGATCACCAGTGCGCTGACTACCGAAGTGCTGGGCGACGGCCAGAAGGTCAACGGCCTGCGCTACAAGGACCGCACCACCGACGCCGTGCATGATCTGGCGCTGGAAGGGATCTTCGTGCAGATCGGTTTGCTGCCGAATACTGATTGGCTCAAAGGCACGGTCGAGCTGACGCCGCGCGGCGAGATCATCGTCGATGCCCGTGGCCAGACCAACCTGCCGGGTGTGTTCGCCGCGGGTGACGTGACCACCGTGCCGTACAAGCAGATCGTGATTGCGGTGGGTGAGGGGGCCAAGGCGTCGCTGGCGGCATTCGATCACCTGATCCGCACTTCGGCGCCGGACTGACCAGGGCCGCTTTGCGGCCCTTCGCGAGCAAGCTCGCTCCTACAGGTACCCTGAGCCAACTGTAGGAGCGAGCTTGCTCGCGATCATCGCCCAACCAATAAAAATCCCGGCCATACGCCGGGATTTTTGTGTTCAGCAATCAGGGCATCAATGCGCCCCCGCCGCCTTGTTCAAATCACTCTCTTGCCACTCGGTGTACACACAGGCATCCGCCACCGCCCAGCGCACTTTCACTTCATCTCCCGGTTTCATTGACATACCTGCCGCCGACAGCGCTTTCACCGTCATGGCGGTGCCGCCTGTAGTAACCACGCTGCAGGTCTGGCTTTCGCCGAGAAACAGCACTTCACCAACCTTCGCCGTCACTTCGTTCCAGCCTGCCGGTAGCGCTTCAGCAGCGGCCTGTTCGCGGCTCAGGGCCAGGGCTTTTTCCGGGCGGACCATCAGCAGCACATCCTGGCCCACCGCCAGACCCGGGGTCAGGCGCATCGCCACCGGCTGGCCTTCGAAGCTGGCCGCACCGTTGCCCTGAGCCTTGACCCGAAGGAAGTTGGAGTTGCCCAGGAACGAGGCGACGAACGCATTCGGCGGGTTCTGGTAGAGGTCGTAGCCGGTGCCGAGACCGACGATCTTGCCGTGGCTGAAGATGGCGATGCGCTGGGACAGGCGCATGGCTTCTTCCTGGTCGTGGGTCACGTAGACGATGGTGATGCCGAGCCTGCGGTGCAGTTGACGCAATTCGTCCTGCAGGTCTTCACGCAGTTTTTTGTCCAGCGCGCCGAGGGGTTCGTCCATCAGCAGGATGCGCGGTTCGTAGACCAGCGCGCGGGCGATCGCCACGCGCTGCTGCTGGCCGCCGGACAGTTGCGCCGGGCGACGGTGGGCGAACTGGTCCAGTTGCACCAGCTTGAGCATGGCGTCCACTTGCTTGTCACGCTCGGCAGCGCTGCGCTTGCGGATCGCCAGGGGGAAGGCGATGTTGTCGCGCACCGACAGGTGCGGGAACAGCGAGTAACGCTGGAACACCATGCCGATATCGCGCTTGTGCGGCGGCACGTTGACCAGCGACTGGCCGTTGACCAGGATCTCGCCGCTGCTCGGCGTTTCGAAGCCGGCCAGCATCGACAGCGTGGTGCTCTTGCCCGAGCCGCTGGAGCCGAGGAAGGTGAGGAACTCGCCGTCCTGGATGTCGAGGCTGATGTTGTCCACCGCGGCGAAGTCGCCGTAGTGCTTGTTCAGGTTGCGCAGGCTGACGAGGGTCTTGGCCTGGGCGGCATCGTTGATGACGGCACTCATTGTTGTTCTCTCCGGGCGCTCAGGCGCTGACTTCGTTGCGCCGGCGCAGGGCGGCGGCGATCACCATGACCAATACCGACAGGCCGATCAGCAGCGTCGAGGCGACGGCGATCACGGGTGTCAGGTCCTGACGCAGGGTGGTCCACATTTTCACGGGAAGGGTCTGCAGGTTCGGGCTGGCCATCATCACGCTGAGCACCACCTCGTCCCACGAGACCAGGAAGGCGAACAGGCCGCCGGCGATCATCCCCGGACGGATCCCAGGGAAGGTCACCTTGACGATCGCTTGCAGGCGCGAGGCGCCGCAGATCACCGCGGCGTCCTCGATCGACTGATCGAACAGCTTCAGCGAGTTGATGATGGAAATGATGGTGAAGGGCAGGGCGACGATGACGTGGCTGACCACGAAGGAAAACAGCGTGCCGGTGTAGCCCAGTTTCAGGAACAGCGCGTACACCGCCACGGCGATGATCACCAGCGGCACGATCATCGGCAGGGTGAACAGGCCGTAGAGCATTTCGCGGCCGGGGAAGCGCCCGCGCACCAGGGCGAAGGCGGTGGGCAGGCCGAGGGCCACGGCGACGACCGTGGTCAGCAGCGCCACCTTGAGGCTGGCGAAGGCGGCGTCCATCCATTCGGCGTTGGAAAAGAACTGGCCGTACCACTTCAGCGTCCAGCCCGGCGGCGGGAACACCAGCCACTGCGAGGAGCCGAACGACAGCAGGACGATGAACACGATCGGCAGCAGCAGAAACAGTGCGATCAGCCCGGTGGTGGTGTAGAGCCCGAAACGCAGGCGCCGGCTCATGGCATTGGGGGTCAGGAGCATGGTCGCTTACCTCGCGTTGCTGTTGCCGACCGGGGATTCCGGTTGCAGCTTCAGGTAGAAATAGAACAGCACCAGGGTGATCGCGATCAGCAACGCCGCAGCGGCGCTGGCCAGGCCCCAGTTGAGGAACGACTGCACCTGCTGGACGATGAATTCCGGCAGCATCATGTTCTGCGCGCCGCCGAGCAGGGCCGGAGTCACGTAGTAACCGAGGGACATCACGAACACCATCAAGGCGCCGGAGAACAGCCCCGAGCGGCACAGCGGCAGGAACACCTTGAAGAAGTTGGTCCAGGGACTCGCGCCACAGATCGAACCGGCCTGCAGGACCATCGGGTCGATGGCCTGCATGGTCGCCTGCAGCGGCAGGACGATGAACGGGATCATGATGTAGCTCATGCCGATCACCACGCCGGTGAGGTTATGCACCATTTCCAGCGGGGCATCGATGATGCCCATTGCCATCAACGCCTTGTTGATCACCCCCGAGGCTTGCAGCAGCACCAACCAGGAATAGGTCCGGGCGAGCAGGCTGGTCCACATCGACAGCAGCACGATGTTCAGCAGCCAGCGGCCCCAGCCACGCGGCACCAGGGTGATCGCCCAGGCCAGCGGAAAGCCCAGCAACACGCTGATCAGGGTGACCAGGCCGGCCACCGAGAAGGTGTTGAACAACACCCGGGCGTAGGCCGAGTTGGCAAACAGTTGCTCGTAGTTGCCCAGCCCCGGCACCGGTTCCAGCACGCCGCGCAGCAGCAGGCCGATCAGTGGCGCGAAGAAGAACAACCCGAGAAACAGCAGGGCCGGCAGCAGGTTGCGGCTGCCGCGCCAGCGTTGGCGCAGCGACGGCGTGGGGTTCATGGCCGCTCCCTTGTTGCCGGTGCCAGGGGCACCGGTTGCCGATTGCAAGGCGTTGATGGCGACTTTCATTTGACCAGCCACTCATTCCAGCGGGTAGCGATGGCTGGACCGTTCTTCGCCCAATAGGCGAAATCCAGGGTGACCTGATCTTGAGCGTAGGCGGTGGGCAGGTTCGGTGCGAGGTCAGGCTTGAGCAGGCTGACGCTGTCCAGGTTTACCGGCGCGTAGGCGGTCTGGTTGGCGAACTCTGCCTGGCCCTTGGCGCTGGCGGCATTGGCGATGAATTTCATGGCCGCGTCCTTGTTCTTGGCGCCTTTGGGCACCACGAGGAAGTCCGCCATCACCAGGTTCTGCTTCCAGCTCACGCCCACTGGCGCGCCGTCCTGTTGCAGGGCGTAGACACGGCCGTTCCAGAACTGGCCGAGGGTCGCTTCGCCGGAGGCCAGCAATTGCTGCGACTGCGCGCCGCCACCCCACCAGACGATATCTTTCTTGATGGTGTCGAGCTTCTTGAAGGCGCGGTCCAGGTCCAGCGGATAGAGCTTGTCGGCGGGGACGCCGTCCGCCAGCAGGGCCAGTTCCAGTACGCCTGGGCTTGGCCATTTGTACAGGGCGCGTTTGCCGGGGTAGGTCTTGGTGTCGAACAGCGCGCTCCAGTCCACCGGCTTGTTGCCGCCCAGCTTGCCTTCGTTGTAGCCGAGGACGAAGGAGAAGAAGAACGAACCTACGCCGTGGTCGGAAACGAAACGCGGGTCGATGCGGTCACGCTGGATGGTGTTGAAATCGAGGGGTTCGAGCAGGCCTTCGCTGGCGGCGCGCAGGGCGAAGTCGGCTTCGACGTCGACCACGTCCCACTGCACATTGCCGCTTTCGACCATGGCTTTGAGCTTGCCGTAGTCGGTGGGGCCGTCCTGCACGACCTTGATGTTGCTGCTCTTGCTGAAGGGCTCGGCCCAGGCGGCTTTTTGCGCATCCTGGGTGGTGCCGCCCCAACTGACGAAGTTCAGGCTCTCGGCGGCCTGGGTGGCCTGACAGGCCAGGGTCAGCAGGCTGATGGACAGCACTGCGGTTACACGTTTGCTAAACAGCATGGTTACGCCCTCGTTGCTTTTGTTATTCGAGGCGGGCTTTCTGTCGCCCGCCAATCAGTTCGGGGAGCAGCTTTTACAAAGTGTGAGTGGCCGTTTGTGATTGTAGGTGCCGGCCTGCAGGTTTTAAGGTCTACGGGATATCATATTATGGTATTCCAAACTTTTGGCAAGAGGTGTGGGCTTACCGGCTATCACTCGGGGGTCTGCTTTCCTTGAATCTTGTGCTGGATTTGAGGGGCCTCATCGCTGGCAAGCCAGCTCCCACAGGGCTAACTCTGGTGCATACCGCCCTTGTGGGAGCGAGCTTGTCGGGGCGCCGAACCGCAGCGATTGTGCGCTAAAGGCCCGGCTCGAACGGAATGCTCTGCACCACCTCCAGGTCATACCCCGTCAGCCCCGCATATTTCAGCGGCGGCCCCAGGTGACGCAGTTTGCCGACCCCCAGGTCCTGCAGAATCTGTGCCCCGGTACCCACTTCCGAATAGGTTTTCGACTGCCCGCGCTGATACGGCCGAGGCGGCTGGGTCAGGTGTGGCACGCGTTCCAGCAGCGCCTGGGACGATTCATGGTTGGCCAGCACCACGACCACGCCGGTGCCTTCGGCGGCGACTTTTTGCAAGGCCGCCCACAGCGTCCAGTTGGCTGGCCCGGCATATTCCGCGCCGACCAGATCGCGCAGCGGGTCGATCACGTGCACCCGCACCAGGGTCGGCTGGTCGCGGCGGATATCGCCCATGACCATCGCCATGTGCACACCGCCTTCAATGCGGTCTTCATAGGTCACCAGGCGGAAGGTGCCGTGCACCGTCGGCAGCTCGCGTTCGCCGATGCGTTTGACGGTCTGCTCGGTGCTCAGGCGGTAGTGGATCAGGTCGGCGATGGTGCCGATCTTGATGCCGTGGCGGGCGGCGAAGATTTCCAGGTCGGGGCGGCGGGCCATGGTGCCGTCGTCGTTGAGCACTTCAACGATCACCGAGGCCGGGGAGTAGCCGGCCAGCCGTGCCAGGTCGCAGCCGGCTTCGGTATGGCCGGCGCGGGTCAGCACGCCGCCTTCGCGGGCGCGCAAGGGAAAGATGTGGCCCGGCTGGACGAGGTCGTCCGCTGTGGCATTCGGCGCCACGGCGGCGGCCACGGTACAGGCACGGTCGGCGGCGGAAATGCCGGTGGTGACGCCGCGTGCCGCTTCGATCGACACGGTAAAGGCGGTGCTGAAGGCGCTGCCATTGGCCGGCACCATCTGCTCCAGGCCCAGGCGCTGGCAGTGTTCGTCACTTAAGGTCAGGCAGATCAGGCCACGCGCCTCGCGGGCCATGAAGCTGATGGCGGCGGCGTCGCACCGCTCGGCGGCGATCAGCAGGTCGCCTTCGTTTTCACGGTCTTCGTCGTCCACCAACAGGACCATCTTGCCCTGGCGGTAGTCCTCGAGAATCTCTTCGATGCTGTTGAAAGCCATGCTGTGCGCTCACTGTGGTTCGGTAGAAATTATGGTATACCATAATACGAATTTTCCCAGTTGAGGAGCATGACCGATGAAGGCCTATTGGATTGCCCACGTCGATGTGACCGACCTGCAGCAGTATCAGCAATACACCCAGCGCGCCCCGGCGGCCTTCGCCGCGTTTGGTGGCAAGCTGCTGGCCCGTGGCGGGCGCAGTGAGGCAATGGAAGGGCGGGCCACGCCGCAGCGCAGCGTGGTGATTGAATTCGAATCCTATGAGCAGGCTGTGGCGTGCTACCGCTCGGCGCAGTATCAGGAAGCCTGCGGCTTTCGCCAGGGGGTGGCGAAAGCCGAGGTGATTATCGTGGAAGGCTACGAGCCCTGATTTCAGGGCTCGTAGCAGTTCAGGCCATGCCCGGAAGTTCGTGAGGGCGCAGGTCGAACACCAGCACTTCGGCATCCACGCCGTGGCTCAGCTCGATCAGTTGCTCCTGGCGCAAGCGCACGCCGTCGCCTTCCTGCAGGGCCACGCCGTTGAGCTCGACACTGCCGCGGGCTACGTGAACGTAGGCATTGCGACCAGCGGGCAGCTTCAGGCTGGCGCTTTCATCGGCGTCGAACAGGCCGGCGTAGATCCGGGCGTCCTGGCGGATTTCCAGCGAGCCGTCCTTGCCGTCCGGCGAGATGATCAGTTTCAGCCGGCCGCGTTTGTCCTCAGCGCTGAAGTTCGCTTGCTGATAACGCGGTTCGGCACCGCCGATCGCTGGCACGACCCAGATTTGCAGGAAGTGCACCGACTCGTCGTGCGAATGGTTGAACTCACTGTGGGTCACACCACGGCCGGCACTCATCAGTTGCACATCGCCAGGACGGATCACGGAACCTGTGCCCATGCTGTCTTTGTGTTCCAGCGCGCCTTCGAGCACGTAGGAGAGAATCTCCATGTCGCGGTGCGGGTGCTGGCCGAAGCCTTTGCCTGCGCTGACGCGGTCATCGTTGATCACCAGCAGGTCGGAGAAGCCTTGCTCGTCCGGGTTGCGGTATTGAGCGAACGAGAAGGTGTGGAACGATTTCAGCCAGCCATGATTGGCCAGGCCACGATCGGAAGCTTTGCGCAGGGTAAGCATGGTGGTTCTCCTTGTGAGGTGGCGGCTGCTGGAGCAACCGTCGATTCGATGGGAGTAGATTAATGGTTACCGGTCGAAGCAATAAGTAGCTGAAAATGGAATGACTGTCCTTTTGGAGTGGACAATGCATCGGAACATTCCGATCAGGTGGCAGGCACGGTCATAATGCGTCGCGCGCTATTTACTTGAACTTGCGGTGACCCGATTCGATGAAAAATGTGGCCATGGTGCTGTTTCCGGATTTCCTCCTGCTCGACATGGCGGGCCCGATGGAAGTGTTTTCCATCGCCAACCGCTACTTGAAGGCCGAGGACCATTACCGGTTGACCACCCTCGGCGCGGTGCCGGGGGCGATACGTGCGTCCAATGGCGTCAGCCTGTTGCCGGACCGGGTCATCGACCGCGATGACGCTGGCTGGGACTTGCTGCTGGTGCCGGGCGGCCCCGGTGCCTACAACGAAATCTGCCCGCCGCTGAGCCTGTGGCTGCACGATGTCGCCAGGCGCTCGCGGTGCTACGGCTCGATCTGCACCGGCTCGTTCATCCTCGGTCATGCCGGGCTGCTGGATGGCTACCGGGTCACCACCCACTGGCACTACACCGAGCGTCTGATCCGCGCCTTTCCCACGGCGCAGGTGGAGACGGACCAGATCTACGTGCGTGACCGCCAGTTGATCACCTCCGGCGGCGTCACCGCCGGCATTGACCTGGCGCTGGCGGTGGTGGCCGAAGATCACGGCAAGAAAGTCGCCCAGGACGTGGCCAAGGTGCTGTTGGTGGTCATGAAACGCCAGGGCGGCCAGGCGCGTTTCAGCCCGCTGGCCGGCGCCGTGGCCAAGGAAGAAACCCCCATTACCCGCGTGCAGAATCATGTGCTGGAGCATCTGGACGAGCCGTTCGGCATCCCGCGCATGGCGGCGCTGGCGGCCATGAGCCCGCGGCATTTTTCCCGGGTGTTTCTGCGTGAAGTGAACATGACGCCCATGGCCTTCCTGCAGAACGCTCGCATCGACCGCGCGCGCGAGTTGCTGGAAAGCAGCGACCTGCCCTTGAAGACCGTCGCCTACCGCAGCGGATTCGGCAGCGTCCGCTACATGCGGCAGGTCTTCAGCGAGCGATTGGGCGTGACCCCGGCGGAGTATCGCGAGCAACTCAGCTAATTCCCCGCTGTTGTCCGTCCCCGACACTCATTTGGCCGCCTGGCGCCCCTTCGCCCGGTTGTCCTGAAAGCTTGCCCTGCCACTATTCCCTATCAGGTCTTTCAGCGGCAGGAGGTGGATGGTTTGGGCGCACTCGCCAGGGTTTCCAACAACGATGAGGTGTTGCGCTTCGGTCGCTATACCGTGCACACGGGACAGCGCTTGATGCTCGCCGGCGAGCGGCGGCTGCCCATCGGTGGCCGGGCCCTGGACATTCTTCTGGTGTTGCTGGAGCAGGCCGGATCGCTGGTGGACAAGCCCACGCTGCTGGCGCGGGTCTGGCCGGACACGGTGGTCGAGGACATCAACCTGCGGGTGCACATCGCCGCGCTGCGCCGGGTGTTGGGCGATGACCAGCGTTTCATCGCCAACGTGCCCGGTCAGGGCTATGCGTTTGTCGCGCCAGTACAGCGTGAAGGCATTGCCGCGTCCGCGACCACCCACAACCTGCCCACCCGCCTGAGCCGGATCATCGGCCGCGATGAGGAGTTGGCGGCGCTCGGTCTGTTGCTGTCGCAACGCCGGCTGGTAACGCTCAGTGGCCCGGTCGGCGTGGGCAAGAGCGCCTTGGCCCTGAGCGTCGCCGAAGCGCAGGCGCCGCGCTGGCGCGACGGTGCCTGGCTGATCGACTTCGCCGAGGCGCAATGCCCACGCGAGGCGGCCACCCGCCTGCTGCGCGATCAGGGCCTGGCGCCGTGTGACGAGTGTCCGCTTGCGGGTTTGCCGGGCTATTTATTGAAGCGGCGACTGTTGCTGGTGCTTGATCACTGCGAGGCGATGCCGCAGGGCAGTCGCCGGCTGGCCGAAGCGCTGCTGGCGTTGGCGCCGGGGGTGACGATTCTGGCGGTCAGTCGCGAGCCGCTGCGCATTCGCGGTGAAACCCTGTTACCCGTGGCACCGCTGGCGGTCCCGCCCAGCAGCGACGCGCACAGCGTGGAGCAGTTCATGAGCTACGCCGCGGTGCGCCTGTTCGTCAGGTGCGCCCAGGCCCGGCAGGCGGATTTCGTCCTGCGCCCGCAGGACCTCAAGGCGGTCTGGGAAATCTGCCGTCAGCTCGACGGACTGCCGCTTGCGCTGGAGCTGGCGGCGGCGCAGATCGATGTGTTCGCCCTGGTCGGCTTGCGTGCGCAGTTGAGTGAAGGTCTGCAGGTGCTCAATCGGGGGCGGCGCACCGCCCAGGCCCGGCATCAATCGCTGAAGGCAGCGCTGGACTGGAGCTTTCAGCGCCTGCCCGCGATCGAGCAGCAGGTCTTGCGCTGCCTCGCGCAATGGAGCCGGCCTTTCAGCCTGGAACAGGCGGTCGCTCATGTCGCCGCTGACGGCATCGGCCCGTTGCCCGCAGTGCGGGCGGTGGAGCGCCTGGCCGCCAAATCGCTGCTGGCGGTGCATTACGCGCCGCTGCGTTACCGGGTGCTGAACAGCACCGGTTGGTACCTGCGCCAGAGCGTCGAGGACGGTGCGCGGCTTCAGCCGGCCTGAATCCTTTCGTAGCGGCTGCGCGGTTGTTCACGGGCGGGCAGTTGCGCCAGCAACTGGCGCGCACGCGTCACGTGCGGGGTGGCGAACCCTTCGCGGCAACGGGCAAGCACCGGCGCCAGTAATTGCCGAGCGGACAACGGTCGGCCGTCTTCCAGCCAGAGCTGCGCCAGGGCGCTGGCGCTACGCAGCTCCCAGGCTAGCGCCTGTTGTTTGCGGGCGATACCTAGGGCCTTGAGCTGCAGGGCTTCGGCTTCCTGACGAGCATCCGCGCCCGTCAGCATAAGCTGCTCGGCCCGTGAGCAGAGCAGGGCGGGGCCGGCCCAGCCGGCGTCGCCGTTGTGTGCTCGTTCCAGCAGCGCGGTATCGACCCGCCCTGGCACCAGCGTCGCCAGCAGGTCGTTGATCAAGCCGGTGGCCGGCTTGGCGGGTTCGCCATCGAGTGCCCGGGCGTAGTGTTCGGCCCAGTCCTGGAACACGCCCACGGAATGGCGGATGGACTGCTCGCGAAGTAGCGCCACGCGCTCCCGCGCTTGTTCCGCGTCGCCGTTGTACCAGGGAATGACGCAGCCGCTCAGGGCGAGGGTGTAGCACAGCGTGGTGCCATGGTTGATCTGCTGCGCCAGGTCCAGCGCCTGTTCGGCGGTGCACGCGGCCTGGTCCGAAAGCCCCTGCAACCAGAGAATGCGCGCCAGCAGGGTGAGGGCGGCGACGCTCTGGTCATATTGCACGCCAAAACCGTGGGTAAAGCGGTTGAGCCGGCCGCTGTGGGCCATCCGTTGCAGGGCGTCGTCGGCTTCGGCGCGGGCACCGGCCTGATCGCCGCTGAAGTGCAGGCCAAGCCCGCGCAGGCGCTGGGCGCTGAGGGCCAGGTGCGGGTCGTGGCTGAGGCCGCGCTGGTCGAAGTCGCGGCTCAGTTGTAGCGCCTGCTGGTATTCGCCCCGGCTCAGATTGACCGCCATGTGCCCGGAGATCGCCCGCAACTGACCGGGGATGTCGCCGTGGCGCTCGGCGAGTTCGCGGGCGCTGCGGAAGGCGTCGAGGGTTTCCTGGTTGCCGCCCTGGCCGTGGTAGCTGAAGGTGCCCATCGCCAGCTTGAGGTTGATGTGCAGGTGTGCGGCGGGATGGGCGTCGGTGTCCAGGTGCAGCAGCGCCTTGCGGATATGCCGGCCATGCTCCGAGAGCAGCGACAGTTCCTGCCACAGTGGTGCCGACGCGGCGGTCAGGCGGGCGCCGAGCAGGCCCGCGTCGCTGCTGGCGAAACCCCACTCCAGCGCCGCGCGCAGATCGTCGAGGGCCCGCGAATAACGCTCCAGCCACTGTTCGGCGCTGGTCTGCGGCCACTCGCGTTCGGCCTGCTGCATGATCACCAGATAGCGCTCGGCATGGCGCTTGAGCGCCGCCGGCAGCTCGCCGGCCTGTTGCAACCTGGCCATGGCGTAGCTGCGGGTGGTGTCGAGCAGGCGGTAGAACACCTCTTCATCACCGACATCGACATTGAGCAGCGACTTGGTCACCAACTGGCTCAGCGCATCCAGCACCTGCTCGCGGCCGAGGCGCTCGTCGGTGACCAGGGCCAGCGCCGAGGCCAGGGTGAAGCCGCCGCGAAACACGCTGAGCCGACGCAGGCAGGTGCGTTCGTTGTCATTGAGCAACTGGAAGCTCCAGTCCAGCGTGGCACCGAGCAGGTGCTGCGGGGCCGCGTCAACCTGCGGCTGGGCCAGGTGTTTGCGCAGATCGCCGAGCAGACCGTCGAGGTCGAGGGTCGCCAGTTGCGCCGCGGCCAGTTCGAGGGCTAGCGGAATGCCGTCGAGTTGGCGGCAGATGGCGAGCACCGTGGTCAGGTTGGTGGTGTCGAGTTCGAAGCTGTCCTGGCTGGCGATGGCCCGTTCGACGAACAGTTGCACGGCGCTGTAGCGCAGGGCTTCGGCGGGATCGAGCACCGCGTCGAGCGGCGGGCAGTCCAGCGCGTCCAGGCGCTGCAGCCATTCGCCTTCGGCGCGCAGGCTCTCGCGGCTGGTCACCAGGATCTGCAAGCGCGGGGCGCAGCGCAGGAGGTGTTCGCAGAGGCTGGCGACCGAGTCCACCAGATGCTCGGCGTTGTCGATCACCAGCAGCACCTGACGTTCGCTGAGGTAGTTGCACAGGGCGTCCAGCGGCGCCTGGTCGGGCAGGGCCAGGCCGAACACGCCGGCCAGGTTGCTGACGATCATCGACGGGCTGCTCAGCGGGCTCAGGTCGAGCAGACGGACGCCGTCGCGGTAGTGCCCGAGCAATTGCTCGGCGACCCGCAGGGCCACGGTGGTCTTGCCGATGCCACCGGGGCCGGCGAGGGTCAGCAGGCGCTGTTGCGACAGCTGATCGAGCAGTTGATTGACCAGCACCTGGCGGCCAATCGGGCGGGTGCGTTGCAACGGCAGGTTATGCGCGGCGTTGACCCGGCCAGGGGACAGCGGCGGCGGTGTCTGCAGCGTCAGTGGTGCAACGAAACTGTAGCCGCGCTGGGCCACCGTGACGATGTAGCGCTGTCCGCTCTGGCCGTCGCCGAGGGCCTTGCGCAGGGCGGCGATGTGCACGCGCAGGCTGATGTCCTCGACCACCGTGTCGGGCCAGACCAGCGCCATCAGTTGCTGCTTGCTCAGCACCTCGCCGGGGCGCGCCAACAGTGCCAGGAGGATGTCCATGGCGCGCCGCCCCAGGCGCAGCGGTCGCTCGTTTTCGACGATCAGGCGCTGGCCGGGAAACACCCGGTAAGGGCCGAACTGAATGGCCTGTTCGCTGTTGTTGCTCACATCGTGCTCCTGACGCTGTTCCGACTACCGGCAAAGCCCCTGAAAGGGCTCTGCCGCGTGGCTTTGGCGCATGTTGGGCAGGTTCGGGCGGCAACGCAATGGCGGCTTCGCCAGTGCGCCTGGGTACGCGGTCTACGCTTGTACAGCTTTGCCTGGCGCAGGCCCTGTTTCCGGGCGCCTGTTGCCCTCCGAGGGAAAAACACTACGTCGAACAGGGGAATAATTAACAACGATTAACTCGTCCACGATCGCCTCACCCCCAAGAATCCATGGGATCAAGCGCCAGGGAGCCCGACATGACTGAATCATCCACAGTGCGGCCCGGTGAACGCCACACCGTCGCGACCGACGGTGACGAGGAGCGCGGCCATGACTGACCGCGATGACCACACCGACCCGGCCCGCCGACGCCTGCTGGCCGCCGGCTCTCTTCTGACCGCGGCGGCGACGCTGCTGCCGCGGTTGTCCTTCGCCTCACTCACTTCTGACCAAGGACCTGCAATGAATGCCGACCTGATTCTGTTCAACGGCCAGTTCCACACCGTGGACCGGGAAAATCCGCAAGCTACCGCAGTTGCGATCAAGGACGGGCGTTTCATCGCCGTGGGCACCGATGCCCAGGCCATGGCCGCGCGCAGTACCGGCACCCAGGTCATCGACCTCAAGGGCCGCTGCGTGATTCCCGGCCTCAACGACTCGCACCTGCACCTGATCCGTGGCGGCCTCAACTACAACCTCGAACTGCGCTGGGAAGGTGTGCCGTCGCTGGCCGACGCCCTGCGCATGCTCAAGGACCAGGCTGATCGCACACCGACGCCGCAGTGGGTGCGGGTGGTCGGTGGCTGGAACGAATTCCAGTTCGCCGAAAAACGCATGCCGACCCTGGAAGAACTGAACCAGGCCGCGCCCGACACTCCGGTGTTCGTCCTCCACCTGTATGACCGCGCCTTGCTCAACCGCGCCGCGCTGCGTGTCGCCGGCTACACCCGCGACACGCCCAACCCGCCTGGCGGCGAGATTGTCCGCGACAGCAAGGGCGAGCCCACCGGCATGTTGGTGGCACGGCCCAACGCGATGATTCTCTACTCGACCCTGTCCAAGGGGCCGAAGTTGCCGCTGGAGTATCAGGTCAACTCGACCCGCCAGTTCATGCGCGAGCTCAACCGCCTCGGCCTGACCAGCGCCATCGATGCTGGCGGCGGTTTCCAGAACTACCCGGACGACTACGAGGTGATCGAACAGCTGGCCAAGCAGGACCAGTTGACGGTGCGCATCGCCTACAACCTGTTCACCCAGAAGCCCAAGGACGAACTGGCCGACTTCAAGAACTGGACCAGCAGCGTCAAGCTGCATCAGGGCGACGACATGCTGCGCCACAACGGCGCCGGCGAGATGCTGGTGTTCTCCGCCGCCGACTTCGAAGACTTCCTCGAACCGCGCCCGGACCTGGCGCCGAGCATGGAGCAGGACCTCGAACCGGTGGTGCGCCACCTGGTTGAGCAGCGCTGGCCGTTCCGTCTGCACGCCACCTATGACGAATCCATCAGCCGCATGCTCGATGTGTTCGAGAAGGTCAACCGCGACATTCCATTCAACGGCCTGCCATGGTTCTTCGACCACGCCGAAACCATCACCCCGCGCAATATCGAACGGGTGCGGGCGCTGGGCGGCGGCATCGCGATCCAGGACCGCATGGCCTTCCAGGGCGAGTATTTCGTCGAGCGCTACGGTGCCAAGGCCGCCGAAGCGACCCCACCGATCAAGCGCATGCTTGCTGAAGGCGTGCCGGTCGGCGCCGGCACTGACGCCACCCGGGTTTCCAGCTACAACCCGTGGACCTCGCTGTACTGGATGGTCAGCGGTCGTACCGTCGGCGGCCTGGCCCTGCATGAGGAAGGGCTGTCGCGCCTCACCGCGCTGGAGCTGTTCACCCACGGCAGCGCCTGGTTCTCCTCGGAGCAGGGCAAGAAGGGCCAGATCAAGGTCGGCCAGTTGGCGGACGTCGCGGTGCTCAGCGCCGACTACTTCAGCGTCGATGAAGAAGCCATCAAGTGGATCGAGTCGGTGCTGACCGTTGTCGGCGGCAAGGTGGTGTTCGGCGCCGACGACTTCCGCAATCACGGCCCGCTGGACATTCCGGTGCTGCCGGACTGGTCGCCGGTGGTCAAGGTGCCGGGTCACTGGCGTCCGGCCTCGCCGTTGCAGGCGCAGGTGCACCAGTGCAGCGGTCCGTGCGGTGTGCATGCCCACGGCCATGAACGGGCGCGCTTGTCCAACGTGCCAGTCAGCGACTTCCAAGGCTTCTGGGGCGCGTTCGGCTGCTCCTGTTTCGCCTTCTGATTTCACCTCGGCGCGGGCGTCAAGCCCGTGCCATCCCGCGTCATTCAACCCCTAGGAGTCATGTAATGAGCGCCAACTACAAACGCCTGAACAAAGACGATGCCGTGGTTTTGCTGGTGGATCACCAGACAGGTTTGATTTCCCTGGTGCAGGACTTCTCGCCCAATGAGTTCAAGAACAACGTCCTGGCCCTGGGTGACCTGGCGAAGTTCTTCGGCTTGCCGACCATCCTCACCACCAGCTTCGAACAGGGTCCCAACGGCCCGCTGGTGCCTGAGCTGAAAGAACTGTTCCCGGATGCGCCGTACATTGCCCGCCCTGGTCAGATCAACGCCTGGGACAACGAAGACTTCGTCCAGGCCATCAAGGCCACCGGGCGCAAGCAACTGATCATTGCCGGCGTGGTGACTGACGTCTGCGTGGCGTTCCCGACCCTGTCGGCGCTGGCCGAGGGCTTCGACGTGTTCGTGGTGACCGACGCTTCCGGCACCTTCAACGAAACCGTGCAACAAGCGGCATGGGCGCGCATGACTGCAGCCGGTGCGCAGATGATGAACTGGTTCTCGGTGGCCTGTGAGCTGCACCGCGACTGGCGCAACGACATCGAAGGCCTGGGCAACCTGCTGTCCCAGCGCATCCCCAATTACCGCAACCTGATGAACAGCTACGCGGCGCTGACGGCCAAGTAAGCGCATTCGGCGGTTCTTCCAGCGGGCTTGTCGCGGATGCGGCAAGCCCGTTGTCGTTCACGGGATATGAGGTCAGGCAACGCTGCCAATGAAGTTCGCCAGCTCCGGCGTTTGCGGCGCGTCAAACAGCACTTTCGGATCGCCCATCTCGTGCACCTTGCCCTGGTGCATGAACACCAGCTTGTCGCCGACTTCGCGGGCGAAGCGCATTTCGTGGGTGACCATCACCAGGGTCATGCCTTCGCGGGCCAGTTCACGCACCACACTGAGCACTTCGCTGACCAGCTCCGGGTCCAGCGCCGAGGTGATTTCATCACACAACAGCACCTTCGGCGACATCGCCAGCGCCCGGGCAATCGCCACCCGTTGCTGCTGGCCGCCGGACAACTGGTCGGGGTAGGCGTCGAAGCGATTACCCAGGCCGACCCGGTCCAGCATCTGTTGCGCCAGCTTGCGGGCGTCGGCGTTGGAGGTCTTCTTCACCAGTTGCGGCGCGAGCATCACGTTCTCGCCGACGCTCAGGTGCGGGAACAGGTTGAACTGCTGGAAGATCATCCCGACTTTCTGCCGCAGCGAACGCAGGTCAGCGCGCGCGGCGTCGAGGTATTCGCCGTCCACTTCGATCACCCCGTCGTTGATCGACTCCAGGCCGTTCAAGGTGCGCAGCAGGGTGCTCTTGCCCGAACCGCTGCGGCCGATGATCGCCACCACCTCGCCCTGTTCGATGCTCAGGTCAACACCCTTGAGCACGTGGTTGTTCCCGTAGTACTTGTGCAACGCAGACACTCTAACCAGCGGCATGCAGCCTCCTCTCCAGGTAACGGGCACCCAGCGACAGTGGAAAACACAGAATGAAGTAGCCCAGGGAAACCAGGCCGTAGATCAGGAAGGGTTCGAAGGTGGCGTTGGCCAGCATGCCGCCGGTCTTGGTCAACTCGGTGAAGCCGATGATCGACGTCACCGCCGTGCCCTTGACCACCTGCACCGAGAAGCCCACGGTCGGCGCCACGCCGATGCGCAGGGCTTGCGGCAGGATCACGTGGCGCAGTTGCTCGTAACGGCTCAGCGCCAGGCTCGAGCTGGCCTCCCACTGGCCACGGGGAATCGACTCCACGCAGCCGCGCCAGATCTCGGCAAGAAAGGCGCTGGTGAACAGGGTCAGCGCCACCGCCGCAGCCACCCAGGCCGAGACATCGATGCCGAACAGGGCGATGCCGAAAAACACCATGAACAGTTGCATCAGCAGCGGCGTGCCCTGGAACAGTTCGATATAGCCGCGGCTCAGCACCCGCAGCGTGGTGTTCTGCGAAATCCGCCCGACCAGCATCAGCAGTCCGACCGCGCCGCCACACACAAAGGCCACCAGCGACAACAGCAAGGTCCACTGCAAGCCGGTGAGCAGGTTGCGGACGATGTCCCACAACGTGAAATCCATCAGCCTCTCCTCACGATCAGGCGGCGGCCCAGCAGGTTGAGCAACTGCCGCACGCCAATGGCCATCAGCAGGTAGATCAAGGTGGTCAGCAGGTAGGTTTCGAAGGCGCGGAAGTTGCGCGATTGAATGAAGTTGGCGGCGAACGACAACTCCTCGGTGGCGATCTGCGAACACACCGCCGAACCGAGCATGACGATCACCACCTGGCTCGACAGCGCCGGCCAGACCTTGGCCAGGGCCGGGCGCAGGATCACGTAGCGGAACGTCTCGAACCGGCTCATGGCCAGCGCCGCTGCCGCTTCCAGTTGTCCGCGCGGGATCGCCTGGATGCCGGCGCGGATGATCTCGGTGGAGTAGGCGCCGAGGTTGATCACCATCGCCAGCACTGCGGCTTGCCATTCGCTCATGCGCACGCCGAGGGCCGGCAGGCCGAAGAAGATGAAGAACAACTGGACGATGAACGGGGTGTTGCGGATCAGTTCCACATACACGGCGAACAGCCAGTTGAACGGTCGCAGGTTCCAGGCGCGGACAGCCGCGCCGACGATGCCCAGGGCAACGCCGACCACGGTGCCAATCAGCGTCAGCTCCAGGGTGAACGCCGCGCCCTTGAGCAGCAGGTCACCCTGGGCCAGTACCGCGGCGAAATCGAATTGATAGGCCATGCGCAGGGGCTCACTGGAAATCGGCGGGCAGCGGCTGTTTCAGCCATTTCTCGGCGTTGCGGTTAAGGCTGCCGTCGGCGACGGCTTCGGCGAGGATGCCGTTGACCTTCTCCAGCAGCGCCGGCTGTTCCTTGGCCATGCCGACGTAGACCGGGGAGTCTTTGAGCTTGACCTTGAGCACCGGGACTTTCTTCGGATTCTTCTCGGCGATCGCCGACATCACCACGCTGCCGCTGGCGATCAGATCGACCTGGCCTGAGAGGTAGGCAGCGATGGTCGAGTTGTTGTCTTCGAAACGCTTGATGGTGGTGCCTTGCGGGGCCACGGCGCTCAGTTCCATGTCTTCGATGGCGCCGCGGGTGACGCTGATGGTCTTGCCGGCCAGCGCCTCGACGCTGTCGACGCTGCTGTCCTGCGGGCCGAACACTGCGAGGTAGAAGGGCGCGTAGGGCTTGGAGAAGTCCACGACTTTCTCGCGCTCAGGGTTTTTGCCGAGGCTGGAGATCACCAGATCGACCTTGCCGGTGGTGAGGAAGGGGATGCGGTTGGTGCTGTTGACGGGGGTCAGGGCCAGCTTCACGCCGAGCTTGTCGGCCAGCAGTTGCGCGGTGTCGATGTCCAGGCCGCGGGGCTTGAGGTCGGGGCCCACCGAACCAAACGGCGGGAAGTCCTGGGGCACAGCGACTTTCAGGACACCGCGCTGGGCGATGTCGCCCAGCACATCGGCCTGGGCGCCGACGGCGCTGCCGCACAGGAGGGTAGCCAGCAGAAGGGTGCGCAGTTTACTCATGGTCAGTACCTCAGGTCGGATCTATAGGCTGAATCGTTTCGAGCCCATTGCAGCCGGCGTGCCATGCGCGGAAAAATCTTGAAAACTTTCCCGGAGGCCCGGATTTAGGCGGTATTACTGGTCTGAACAGTTACCGGGCCCGTGACAACCATGCAAACCCATTTTGCCCCGAGAAAAGGCAATGTTTACGGGCCTGCGCCAGGATGGGGCCAAACTTGCGTGGTACCGGGAAAAGGACGTAAAACAGCGCATTCTTTGTTCTGACGGGTCTGACCACATGCTCGATATTCCACCCCGCAGCGCCGTTCCCGAGCAGGCCTTGCAGGCCATCCAGCGGCTGATCCGCGAGGGCGACTACCAGCCCGGCGATGCCTTGCCCTCGCAGCGTGACCTGGCCGAACGGCTGGGGGTAAGCCGCGCGTCATTGCGTGAAGCCTTGTCGTCGCTCAGCGCCTTGGGCGTGGTCAGCGTGCAGCCGGGCAAAGGCGTCTTTGTGCAGGGCGCCAAGAGCGAGCCGGCGCCGGAATCGTCGTGGTTTTCCTGGCCGTTCGCCCAGCAGATCGGCGCGGCGGACACCTTTCAGTTGCGCTATGTGCTCGAAGGCTTCGCTGCAGGGCAGGCGGCCAACGCCCTGACCGCCGACGACATCGATGAACTGGCAGTGAACGTCGAAGCCATGCGCGAGCAACTGCGCGCCGGCCAGTTCGAGGCGGCGGCAAAGCTCGATTTCGCCTTCCACCGCCGTCTGCTCGAAGCCAGCGGCAACAGGGCGATGCTGCACATCGTCACCTCCAGCGAAACGATCTTCGCCGAGAGCCAGAAGCTGCCGTTCATTCGCCCGGAGCGGGCGATGGAAACCTGGCAGGAACACCGCAAGATCCTCCGTGCGCTGAGCCGCCATTCAGCGAGCGCGGCGCAGAAAGCGATGCAGGAACATATCCGCAATGCGGCGGCGCGCACGGGGATCGTGTTTGGTGGGTGACGAGTAACCAGTCCAAGGCTTCGTCCCACAGCGCTTCCCCAGGGATCTGACCCGGGTCGCTGTTGGCTTCACTCATGTCGCGGCTCTACTGAATTGTCGGCTTGCTGAGCGTTTGTTTGGTTTGGCTTAGTGAAACTGAACAAACATTCGGTAACCTTCAAATTGAGCCGCCAGGCTGAATCGAGCACGTGACCCGACGCGCGCTCGACCGCCTGGCCAACCACTGACCTTCGAGGAATCTTCCGCGTGCGCTACGACCTCACCAGCCTCGACCTGTTCATCACCGTCGCTCAGGAGCGCAACCTCACGCGTGCGGCGCGGATCAAGCACCTGGCGGTGTCGGCGATCAGCAAGCGCATTAGCGAGCTGGAAGCACAGATCGGCTCGCCACTGCTGATCCGTAACGCCCGCGGCGTCGAGCTCACCCCGGCTGGGCAGTCGCTGCTGTTCTACGCCCGGCAACTGAAACAGACCCTGGTTCAGCTCGACACTGAACTGAGCGATTACGCCAGCGGCGTGAAGGGGCACATCCGCATCCATGCCATCACCTCGGCGTTGTCGCAATTCCTCCCGCAGGACGTGGCGGGATTCGCCGAGCTATACCCGCAGATCAGGTTCGATATCGAGGAACGGGTCGGTTCGGCGGTGGTCCGCGCGGTGGCCGACGGCCGTGCTGATCTTGGCATCATCGCTGCGCAGACCGCCGCGCAAGGGCTGGAAACCCTGCCGTACCGCGATGACGAGCTGGTGTTGGTGGTGCCCGGCGGGCACGCCCTGGCCCAGCGTAAATCGGTGCAGTTCCGGGATGCGCTGGAGCATGAGTTCGTCGGCCCGCACCTGGAAAGCTCGGTCCACAGCTTGCTCACCCGCGAAGCGGAGAAGCTCGACCTGCCGCTGCGCCTGAGGATCCGTATCAGCAGTTTTGACTGCATGTGCCGCCTGGTTGCCAACGGGCTCGGCGTGGCCGTGCTGCCGCGCAGTGTGGTCAGCCAGTACCCGCGCAGTCATGCCCTGAAGACCGTGACCCTGGCCGAGCCCTGGGCCAAACGTTCTTTGCTGCTGGCCTTGCGCAAATACGACGCGGCGTCGCCGACCCTGCGCACCTTCATCGATCACCTGAAACTGCCTGAAAAGTGATGCCTGCAAGCGTTCTCCATTGGAGAACGCTGCCGTGGTAATTGATCAATTTTCATCGCTCTCCACTGCTCCTAGTATCGGCTTCAGCAACGGTGTCCCGGCTTGCCCGGCCCGTAAAAACAGAAAAAAAGCCGAGCGATGAGCGCATGACCGAAACTGCCCGCGACCTCTTTTCCCACCTGGTGATCGATCAACAGACATTTGCCTATGTCGATCTGTACAAGCTGCTGACGCCGACCGAGGTGGCACGCTTGCCGTACTCGATTCGCATCCTGCTGGAGAACGTCGCGCGTTGCTCGCCCGAGGCGCTGCCGCCGGTGCTGGCCCGCGCCACCGGTCAAGGCCCGGACTGCGAAGTGCCATTCCAGCCCAACCGTCTGATGTTCCACGACACTACCTGCCTGCCGGCGCTGGCCGACTTCGCCGGCATGCGTGATGTGGTTGCGGAACTGGGCGGCGATCCGCAGGCGATGAACCCGCTGATTCCCGCTGTGCTGACCATCGACCATTCGGTGATCGTCGAGCGCTACGCCGAAGCCGACGCCGTGGAAGCCAACCTGGATATCGATTTTCGCCGCAACAGCGAGCGCTACCGTTTCATCAAGTGGGCGCAGAAGAGCCTCGACAACTTTGGGGTGATCCCGCCGGGCACCGGCATCATCCACCAGATGAACATGGAAGCCCTGGCCAAGGTGATCTGGGAAAGCCGCACGGCTGACGGCCAGCGCCTGTTGCATCCGGACGATATGGTCGCGACCGACAGCCACACGCCGATGATCAACGCCATCGGCGTGCTGGGCTGGGGTGTCGGCGGCCTGGAAGGGCAGGCGGCGATGGTCGGCGAACCGGTGCCTATCAGCTTTCCCAAGGTCATCGGTATCCGCTTGAGCAACGCCTTGCGTGCCGGCGTAACCGCCACTGACCTGGCCCTGCATGTGGCCGAGATCCTGCGTCAGCGCTCGGTGGTGGGCAAGTTCGTCGAGTTCACTGGCCCGGGACTGTCCACCCTGGGTTGGGCCGCTCGCGGCACGGTGTCGAACATGGCTCCGGAGTACGGCGCCACCGTGGTGTTCTTCCCGTTCGACGGCGAAACCCTGAGCTACCTGGAACTCAGCGGCCGCTCCGCCGAATTGCGCGAGCAGGTTATTGCCTACATGAGCGCCCAGCCGCTGTGGCGCCGCGATGAGCTGGCACAGCCGCAGTTCGACGAATTGATCGAACTGGACCTGGCCAGCATCGAACCGAGCGTCGCAGGCCCGCATCAGCCACACCAGCGCCAACCGTTATCGGCGGCTGCGGCGTCGTTCCGTGATGAGGTGCTGGGTGGCGAAGGCCTGATCGCCGGGTCGAGCGCCCGGGAATTCTTCGAGCCTTCGTTCGAACAGTCCATCACCCACGGCGCGGTGGTGATGTCGGCGATCACCAGTTGCACCAACACCGCCAACCCTTCGCTGATGATCCAGGCCGGCCTGCTGGCGCGCCGTGCCCGGCAGCTCGGCCTGCAACGCAAACCCTGGGTCAAGACGTCTCTGTCCCCCGGCTCGCGGGTGGTGGCCGATTACCTGGCTGAAGCCGGTTTGTTGGAGGACTTCTCGGCGTTGGGCTTCGACCTGGCGGGTTTCGGCTGCATGACCTGCATTGGCAACTCCGGCAAGCTCGAAACCCATGTCGAAGCCTTCGCCGAGCAGGGCCTCAAAGGCGTGGTGGTGCTGTCCGGCAACCGCAATTTCGAAGGCCGGGTCAACCCGAAGGTGCCCGCCGGTTACCTTGCGTCCCCGGCGCTGTGCGTGGCCTATGCCATTGCCGGAAGCATCGATGTCGACCTGAGCCGCGATGCCTTGGGTACAGACGCGGACGGCCAGCCGGTCTACCTGCATGACCTGATGCCCTCGGATACCGAGGTGGCCGAGCAGGTAGCCAGGGTCGTGCGGCCCGAATTCTTCCAGCAGCGGCTGGCCACGGTGTGGGACGGCACCCACCACTGGCAGGCGCTCTCCGCCGAGGGCAGCGTGCAGTTTCCGTGGAGCCCGCAATCCACTTACCTGCGTCGCCCACAGTACCTGGCGGATATCCAGGCCGAGCCGAAAAGCAGCCTGGCGATCAGCGGTGCGCGGGTGTTGATGGTGCTGGGCGACAACGTCACCACCGACCATATCTCGCCGGCCGGCGCGATCCCCGCCAACAGCCTTGCCGGGCAATGGCTGCTGGAGCGCGGCGAAGACCCGCAAGACCTCAACCAGTATTCGACCCGGCGCAGCAACCACGAAGTCATGTTGCGTGGCGCGTTCACCAACAAATCGGTGAGGAACCGCTTGCTCGGCGAACAGCAGCCGGGGCCGGGCGCCTGGGCCTGGACGGCCGACCACCGCGCGTGCCTGCCGCTGTACGAGGCGGCCAGTAGCTACGCCGCGCAAGGCACGCCGATGGTGGTGTTCGCAGGCATCAACTACGGCGCCGGCTCCAGCCGCGACTGGGCGGCCAAGGCCCAGGCGCTGCTTGGGGTCAAGGCGGTGGTGGCACGCAGTATCGAGCGGATCCACCGCAGCAACCTGATCGGTATGGGTGTGATCCCCCTGCAGTTCCGCGAGGGGCAGAGCGTGGACGACCTCAGCCTGGACGGTCGCGAGCAGCTCGACTTTATCGGGCTGGACGACCTGCGAGTAGGCGACAACCAGGTGACCCTGGTGATTCACCGGGCCAATGGTGAGCGGCAAGACGTGGACTTGCTGGTGCGCATCGATTCGACCCAGGAAGTCCGTTACCTGCGCAACGGCGGGGTGCTGCCGTACGTGATTCGCAAGGTGGTCGCTCGCACCGCCGGCTGACTACGCCCGCGCTCGCGAAAGGGCCGCGACCCGGCGGCAAAAACAACAGAAAAACCGCAATTCCGGAGAACACCCCCATGTACGCCTACGTCGGCTCCCGCACCACCCGCGAGCGCAACGCCCGTGGCGACGGCATCAGCGTCTTTGCCGTTGACCAGGAACAAGGCAGCCTGCGCCTGGTGCAGACTGTGGATGACCTGGTCAATCCATCGTTTTTGGTCCTCAACCGCCAGGGCGACCGCCTCTACACCGTGCACGGCGACCGCAGCGAGGTCAGCGCCTTCAGCATCGACAAGGCGAACGGACGGCTGACCTTTCTCAACCGCAAGAGCTGCGAAGGCAAGAACCCGGTGCACCTGGCACTGGACCCGAGCGAGCGCTTTCTGGTGGTGTCCAACCATGTCAGCGGCACCTTGGCGGTGCTCGCCATTGAATCCGATGGTGCCATCGGCGGCCTGTGCCAAGTGGTGGCGTTGCACGGCCCGACGGGTCCGCACCGGATCGAACAACCGTTCGCCAAGCCGCATTTCAATGCCTTCGATGCCAGCGGCCAGTTCGTCCTGGTGCCGGACAAGGGCCTGGACCGAATCTTCGTGTTCCGCTTTGACAACGGTCACCTGACACCCACCGAGCAGGCCTTCGTCGCCAGCCGTGAAGGCGCCGGGCCGCGCCATCTGGCGTTGCACCCTGAGGCACCGCTGGCCTTCGCGATCAACGAGCTGGACTCCAGCGTCACCAGTTACCGCTTCGATCCGGCGAGCGGCGCGTTGCAGGCGGTGCAGGTGCTGCCGTCGCTGCCGTCGAGTTTCACCGGCAACAGCCGCGCCGCGGAAATCGAAGTGAGCCGCGACGGGCGATTTCTCTATGCCTCCAACCGTGGCTGTGACTGCATCGCGGTGTTCGCCATCGACGCCGCCAGCGGCGTGCTGACGCCGGTGGAGTTCGCCCCGAGCCAGGGCCGCACCCCGCGTTTCTTCGCCCTCACGCCCAACCAGCGATTCGTCTTCGTTCTCAACGAGGACAGCGACTCGATCGTCTCGCTGGCGGTTGATGCGACGAGCGGGGGCCTGCGCGACAACGGCTTCTCGATCGCCACCGGCAGCCCGGTGTGCATGGTTTTTTCTGCCTGATCCACCCGGACTTCGGCCCGGTCACTATAAAAACGCACGGAGCGGGCGCAAGCTTGCTCCCAACGAGGTCGCCATGAACAAGAACAATACGCTCGACGAACACGCGATCGTCCGCAAGGTCACCTTGCGGATCATCCCGTTCGTTTTCCTGCTGTACATCGTGTCCTACCTGGATCGCGCCAACATCGGCTACGCGGCCCTGGAAATGAACAAGGAACTGGCCCTGACCAGCGAGGCCTTCGGCTTCATTTCGGGGATCTTCTTCATCGGTTACTTCCTCTTCGAAGTGCCGAGCAACATCATGCTCAACAAGTTCGGCGCACGGGTGTGGATCGCCCGGATCCTGGTGACCTGGGGCGCCATCGCCGCAGCGACCGCCTTTGCGCAGAGCGCCAACCAGTTGTATGTGCTGCGCTTCCTGCTCGGCGTGGCCGAAGCCGGTTTCTTCCCGGGCGTGATCGTCTACCTGACCTTCTGGTTCCGCTCTCGTGAACTGGCCACCACTGTGGCGCTGTTCACCGCGGCGATTCCGGTCAGTTACATCATTGGCGCGCCGCTCTCCACCTGGATCATGGACAACATCAAGTGGTTCGACTGGAGCGGCTGGCGCTGGATGCTGTTCCTCGAAGGCATCCCGGCGGTGCTGCTGGGCGTTGCCTGCTACTTCTTCCTCACCGACAAACCGGAGCAGGCCAAATGGCTGAAGCCGGAGGAGAAGGCCTGGCTGCTGGCCGAACTCGAGCGCGACCGCCAGAGCCGCAAGAACGTCAAAAGCCTGGGCGTGTTCAAGACCATGACCAACACCAAGGTGCTGTACCTGGCGTTCATCTACTTCGTCTACCAGTGCGGCAGCCTCGGCGTCGGCTACTGGATGCCGCAGATCATCAAAGGTTTTTCCAGCGAGCTAAGCCACACCCAAATCGGCCTGATCGCCATGCTGCCGTACATCGTCGCCACCGGGGTGATGGTGGCCTGGTCGCGCAGTTCCGATCGCCGCAACGAGCGCAAGATGCACTCGGCATTGCCACTGCTGGTGGCGGCGTTGGGCCTTATGGGCGCAGGCATGCTGGGTAGTCCGGTGCTATCGATGGCGATGATCTGTGTCGCGTTGTCTGGCCTTTACAGCTTCAAGTCACCGTTCTGGGCGCTGCCGACCCTGTTCCTCGACCGCACTACCGCAGCGGTATCCATCGCGGTGATCAACTCCATTGGCAACCTTGGCGGCTTCGTCGGCCCTTCGATGATCGGTGTGGTCAAGGGCAACAGTCAGAGCGCGGCCACCGGGCTGGTGTTCCTCAGTGTGCTGCTGGCGATTGCCTTCCTCATGACCGCCTTGATGCGGGTGAACAACAAAGAGCCGGAGCAGCCGGTTCCCGCTTCGGCCCATTGATCCATCGGGACTGCGAAGCAGGCCCAAACCCTTCACTGAAATTTTCCCGCCTGGCCTCGATCAATGGGGCCAAGGCATCTGCATGCCCAAAGAACGGACCCACACTGATGCATAACAACAAAAACATCATCAAGACCCTGATTTCATTGTTCCCGTGTCTGGCTGCCGGCACCGCCAGCGCTGCCGGTTTCATCGACGACAGCAAGGCCAGCCTGCAACTGTCCAACTACTATTTCAACCGCGACTTCCGTGACGGCGCCGGGCAGAACAAGCGCGAAGAATGGGCCCAGGGCTTCATCCTCGACTTGCGCTCAGGCTACACCGCCGGCACCGTCGGCTTTGGCCTCGACGCTCTGGGCATGCTCGGTGTGAAACTGGATTCAAGCCCGGACCGCACCGGATCCGGCCTGTTGCCGACCCACGATGACGGTCGCGCCGCCGACCAATTCGGCCGCGTCGGGCTGGCCGCCAAGGTACGGGTGTCCAACAGTGAGCTGAAGTACGGCACGCTGATTCCCAAGCTGGCGACCCTGCAGGCAAACACCGGACGGATCCTGCCGCAGACTTTTGACGGCGGCCTGCTGACAATCAAGGAACTGGACGGCCTGACCGTCACCGGCGCGCGTTTCGAGCGCATGACCGACCGCGACTCGACAAACGCCGTCGGCCTGACCCTGAACAACAAAAACCGCCGTTTCAGCAGCACTGCCGAGGGTGATGCCTACCTGATCGGCGGTGCCGACTACTCCCTCGGCAAGCAGGTGCTGTTGAGCTACCAGTACGCCGAGCTGGAAAAGGTCTATCGCCAGCACTTCTTCGCGCTGGTCCATACCGCGAGCTTCGGCCCCGGCAAGTTGAAGAGCGACCTGCGCTACATGCTCAGCAACGACGCAGGTGCGGCCTGCGGCGGGCGGATCGATAGCGGGGCGCTGAATGCGCTGTTCACCTACAGCCTTGGCGGCCATGCCGTGGGGCTGGGCCTGCAGAAAATGAACGGCGCAACATCGATGCCATTCATCAACGGCACCGACCCGTACCTGACCAATTACATCCAGATCAACGATTTCGCCGAGCCCGGCGAGCGTTCATGGCAGGTGCGCTATGACTACGACTTCAGCGCCATCGGCGTGCCGGGGCTGGCCTTTATGAGCCGCTACGTCAGGGGTGACCAGGCCGATGCCGCCACCGCGGCCGGCGCGGGGCATGAATGGGAGCGCAATACCGACTTGGGCTATGTGTTCCAGTCCGGGGTGCTGAAGAATGTCGGAGTCAAGTGGCGCAACGCGGCGTACCGGTCGAGTTTCGCCCGCGGTGCCGATGAAAACCGTTTGATCGTTTCCTATACCTTGCCGATCTGGTAATACCGAACGCCCTCTACCGCGCACGCCGTCTGCAGCAGCGGTTGTAACCGCGATGGCCTGCGTGGCAGGCCCAATCCCCCATGGAGTTTGATTGCATGACTACCCCGAACGCCGCCGTCCTCGCCGACCTTGCTCCCGACGGCATCCTCCGCGCCGCCATCAACTTCGGCAATCCGGTCCTGGCTCAGTGCGGTCCGGACGGGGAGCCTCAGGGTGTCTCCGTGGCCCTGGCCAAAGCGCTGGCCGACGAACTCGGCGTAGCGCTGGAAATGCGCACCTTCGACGCCGCCGGCAAGGTTTTCGCCGCGCTGGAAGACGGCGCCTGGACCTTGGCGTTCCTCGCCATCGAGCCGGTACGCGAGGCACAAATCGCCTTCAGCGATCCCTATGTGCTGATCGAAGGCACTTATCTGGTGCGTGCAGACGCGCCGTTCCAGCAGGTCGAAGACCTCGACCAGGCCGGTTTGCGCCTGGCGGTGGGCGAGGGCGCGGCGTATGACCTGTTTCTCAGCCGTACCTTGCAACATGCGCAACTGGAACGGGCGGGCACCTCGGCTGGCGCCGTGGACCTGTTTATCGCGCAAAATCTGGATGCCGCCGCCGGTGTTCGCCAGCCGTTGCAGAAGGTCGCGGCCGCTGATTCGCGCTATCGGGTGCTCGACGGCGCCTTTACCGCAATTCGGCAGGCGATGGCGGTGCCGAAAAGGTGCGACAATGGCGCCGCTTATGTGCGTGACTTTATTGAGCGTTGCCTGCGTCAAGGCTTTGTTCGTGGCGCGTTGCTGGCCACCGGACAGACCGATGTCAGCGCTCCACGCTGAGTGATCGACTTTTAACCCGTGCAATCCCATTTGAGGTAGCAAGCAAGATGGCCAAGGCCGCCGATGTCGTTGTGCAATGCCTGGAAAACGAAGGTGTCGAGTATGTGTTCGGCATTCCCGGTGAGGAAAACCTCGACCTGCTGGAATCCCTGCGCAAGTCGAAGATCAAGCTGGTACTGACCCGCCACGAGCAATCCGCGGGCTTCATGGCCGCGACCTATGGCCGCCTGACCGGCAAGACCGGCGTCAGCCTGGCGACCCTCGGCCCTGGCGCGACCAACCTGGTGACCGCCGGCGCCTACGCCTACCTGGGCGGCATGCCGATGCTGATGATTACCGGCCAGAAGCCGATCAAGAAATCCAAGCAGGGCCGTTTCCAGATCATCGACGTGTGCGGAATGATGGACCCCATCACCAAGTACACCCACCAGCTCGCTTCCGCCGACAACATCCCTTCGCGCATGCGTGAAGCCTTCCGTCTGGCCGAGGAAGAGAAGCCGGGCGCGGTGCACCTGGAACTGCCGGAAGACATCGCTGCCGAGCAGACCGATGCCATGCCGATCCCGCCGAGCCTGCACCGTCGTCCGCTGGCCGAGCACGTCGCCATCGACGCCGCGATCAGCAAGCTGCGCACCGCCCGCAGCCCGATCCTGGTGATCGGCGCCGGCGCCAACCGCAAGATGACCGCCAAGGTCCTCAAGCAACTGATCGACCAGACCGGCATTCCTTTCGTCACCACCCAATTGGGTAAAGGCGTGGTCGACGAGCGCGATCCGCGCTTCCTCGGCAACGCTGCGCTGTCCTCCGGTGACTTCGTGCACCGTGCGGTGGAAGCGGCCGACCTGATCATCAACATCGGCCACGACGTGATCGAGAAGCCGCCGTTCTTCATGGTCCGTGGCGGCACCGAAGTCATCCACATCAACTTCCGCTCCGCCGAAGTCGATGCCGTGTACTTCCCGCAGATCGAAGTGATCGGCGACATCGCCAACGCCGTCTGGCAGATTGCCGAAGGCCTGGGCGACACCTCGCATTGGGACTTCACCCGCCTGCTGGCGATCCGCGAAGCCAACGAACTGCAGATCGCCGAAGGCAAGGACGACAACCGCTTCCCGATCTACCCGCAGCGCCTGGTCGCCGACATCCGTCGCGCCTTGCCGTCCGAAGGCATCGTCGCCCTGGACAACGGCATCTACAAAATCTGGTTCGCCCGTAACTACAAGGCGCACAAGCCCAACACCGTGCTGCTCGACAACGCCCTGGCGACCATGGGCGCCGGCCTGCCGTCGGCCATGGCTTCGCACCTGGTGTACCCGGACCGTCCGGTAATCGCCGTGTGTGGCGATGGCGGCTTCATGATGAACAGCCAGGAACTGGAAACCGCAGTACGCTTAGGCATGCACGTCACCGTGGTGATCCTGCGTGACGACGGCTACGGCATGATCCGCTGGAAGCAGGCCAACATGGGCTTCACCGACTTCGGCCTGGACTACGGCAACCCGGACTTCGTCAAATACGCCGAAGCCTACGGTGCCAACGGTCACCGCGTGGAAAGCGCCGAAGGGCTGCTGTCGCTGCTGGAGCACTGCATCAAGACCCCGGGCGTGCACGTGATCGACTGCCCGGTCGACTACAGCGAGAACGATCGCATCCTCAACATCGAACTGCGTGAGCGCGCCCTGGCGGTTTAAGGGTTTGACGCGGTTTCGTTGAAGAAGACAAAGAACCGCCGCGTTCCGGGTTTCCGGAGCGCGGCGGTTTTTTATTTGCTGCTGGAAAAACCGGCGAAGCGCTTGTTGAAGCCCGCCACACGGCCTTCGGTCTTGGCCTTGCGTTCCTGGCCGGTGTAGACCGGGTGCGAGGCGCTGGAGACGTCGAGGGTGATATAGGGATAGGTGTTGCCATCGCTGTGGGAGAAGGTCTTGTCGGTGGTGGCGGTGGAACCGATCAGCCAGAACGCATCGGCGGCGACGTCGTGGAAGAGGACAGGGCGGTAGTCGGGGTGAATGCCGGGTTTCATCGGGTGCTCCAATTGAGATGATATAAAGTAACGAAAGTTAATTGATATCGAATCTCATTTCAAGCCCCTGTGTGGGATGGTCTTGGGTGCGTGATGGCCGCAGCGCGGCACCCCAACACGTGGCGCGCCGCACTGACGGACACTGGCCGTGTCGGCCTCCATCTCATACCGGCCCTTCAAGGCAAGGTCGCGGGGCGCAGGTACTCGGGCTCCAGCACGTTGAACCAGAACAGGATCATGCTCACCAGGATCGTTACCAGCACCAGCAGCCCGACGCCCCAGACCGAGGCGGCATAGAGGAATCCACGGTCCTGGGTCAGGCGCATGAACTTGGGCAGGCCGACGAACAGCAGGTAGGTGGCATAGGCCCCGGCAGCGCCGAGCGCCGCCACCGCCAGCCAGCGGTTGGGGTAGAGCCCGGCGATCCCGGCGATAAAGTATGGCGTGGTGGTGTAGGCGACGAAACCGATGCACTGGTTCAGCGTTGGCCTGGCGTCGAAGGTGCGCGACATCCAGCGGATAAACCCGCCCATGATCAGGGTGCCGAGCAGCATGGTGACGTAGAGCAGCAGACTCAGTTGCAGGCCGCTGGCGACGCTGACCCGCACCCGGTCGGCTTCGGCCAGGCTCCAGCCGGTCCAGGTCACGCCGATGAACAGGCACACCGCAGGCAATAGCGCCCACAGCAGCAGGTGCGGGAGGTAGTGGCGGGGCTGGCGTTCTTCTTCGCTGCGGATATCCACCCAGGCGTAATCCGGGTGGGTCATGAGTTTGACGAAATGAGCTTTCATGGCGGCAGTCTCCTGTTTCGCGCCCGGTGCGCGAGGGTCCTGAATGTTGGAGACAGCGGATTTTTCAGGCGTTCCGTGTTTGTTGTCATCAGGCGCCGTACGGTAGGGGATTGGGCAGGTATCGCTACGGCGTATCGGGGCGCCGGACCGCAGCGATGCGCCCCAAGGTGCTCGATCTGAACGCCACACCAAAAACGCCGACATACCACTGATGTTCCTCACCCAACTGTTCACCCATCAACACCCGCCCAACACTTTGCTGTCCGGCAGTCGATTCCTGATGTCTTGGTGATTCTCTAACTCACTGAAAATAAAGGATTTATATCGTTGGCATGGCTTGTGCTCTAACCCTTGTATCCATGTCATCAGGATCAAGGAACATTCATGTCCACACCTGCCGTTTCTGCCCACTACGACATCCGCCAGCCGGATGCGCACCTTATCCGCGACGATGCCGAAGCCATCGCCGTCGCCCACCGTATCGCCGCGTTGCTGCGCGAAGGCGCTTCCGAGCGTGATCGCACGCGGCAGGTGCCGGCCGATGTGGTCGATGCCTTTTCCAACAGCGGGCTGTGGGGCATTACCGTGCCACGCACCTACGGTGGTGCCGAGGTGTCCTTCGCGACGCTGGCCAAGGTGATCGCCATTGTTTCCGCTGCTGACCCGTCCCTCGGCCAGATCCCGCAGAACCATTACTGCCTGTTGGAAGACATCCGCCTGCAAGGCAGCGACGAGCAGAAGCGCTTCTTCTTCGATCTGGTGCTCAAGGGCCATCGCTTCGCCAATGCGCTGTCGGAAACCGGCGGCAAGACCGTGCAGGACATCCGCACCCGCCTGGTCGCCGAAGGCGATGGCTACCGCATCGACGGGCGCAAGGGCTATTGCACCGGTTCGCTCTACGCCCACTGGATCGGCGTGCTGGCGCTGGATGAACAAGGTCGCGGACAACTGGCCTTCGTTCAGCGCGGCACGCCGGGCCTGGTGGTGGTGGATGACTGGGACAGCGTCGGTCAGCGCACCACCTCCAGCGGCACGGTGATCGCCGACGGCCTGCGGGTGCCGGCCTTCCATCTGTTCGCCAGCTACCGCTCCTATGAAAGCCCGACCCTGGCCGGCCCGTTCGCCCAGTTGACCACCGCCGCGATCGACGCCGGCATTGGCCGCGCTGCGCTGGACGACACCATCGCCTTCGTCCGCGAACACGCCCGTCCGTGGGTCGATGCCCAGGTGGAGAAGGCCGGCGACGACCCGCTGACCATCATCCAGGTCGGCTCGCTGGAAATCCGCCAGGAAGCCGCCGAAGCGCTGCTGGAACGGGCCGGCTGGGTGCTCGACGCGGCCAAGCCGGCGCCGGACGAAGACAACGTCGCCGCCGCCTCGGTGGCCGTGGCCAAGGCCAAGGTGCTGACCACCGAAGCCGCCATCGAAGCCACCAACCGTCTGTTCGAGCTGGGCGGCACCCGCTCGTCCCTGGCCAGACACAATTTCGACCGCCACTGGCGCAACGCCCGAGTGCACACCCTGCACGACCCGGTGCGCTGGAAGTACCACCTGGTCGGCAACTGGGCGCTGAACGGCATCAAGCCGCCGCGTCACGACTGGAACTGAGGTCCGCCCATGTCCAAGCAGATTCGTCTCAACGCCTTCGCCATGAACACCGTCGGGCACTTGTCGCCCGGCCTCTGGCGGCATCCCCGCGACCAGTCGCGGCGCTACGCCGATATCCATTACTGGGTCGAGCTGGCGAAAACCCTGGAGCGCGGCCGCATCGACGGCCTGTTCATCGCCGATGTGCTGGGGGTCTATGACGTCTATGGCGGCAGCGCCGACGCGGCGCTGAGCAGCGGTGCCCAGGTGCCGGTCAATGACCCGCTGCAACTGGTGCCGGCCATGGCTGCGGCCACCGAGCATCTGGGCTTTGGCGTGACCGCCTCGGTGTCGTTCGAGCACCCGTTTCCGTTCGCCCGGCGCATGTCCACCCTCGATCACCTGACCCAGGGCCGCGCCGGCTGGAACATTGTCACCTCGTACCTGAGCAGTGGCGCGCGCAACCTAGGCCAGCGCGAACAGCTCTCCCACGACCAGCGTTACGCGCTGGCCGAGGAATACTTGCAGGTCTGCTACAAGCTATGGGAAAACAGTTGGGAAGAAGACGCCGTGCGTGCCGACCGCGACAGCGGCGTGTATGCCGATCCGGCCAAGGTCCACGGCATTGACCATGACGGCACCTACTTCAAGGTGCCGGGTTTCCACCTTTGCGAGCCGTCGCCGCAGCGCACGCCGGTGCTCTACCAGGCCGGCGCGTCGAGCCGGGGCCGGACCTTCGCCGCAGCCAATGCCGAGTGCGTGTTCGTCGCCGCGCCAAGCAAGGCGGTGCTGAAGAAACAGGTGGATGAGTTCCGCGCTGCAGCGGTTGCCGCCGGGCGTGCGGCGGACGATATCGTCATCCTCGAACAGCTCACGGTGATCGTCGCCGAGACCGACGAGGCGGCGTTGGCCCGTCTGCGCGAGTACCGCGAGTACGCCAGCGCCACGGGTGCACTGACGTTGATGTCGGGCTGGACCGGTATCGATTTCGCCCAGTACGACCCGGAGCAAGTGCTGCGCGAAGTGCCGAGCGACGCCATCCAGTCGGCGGTCGAAGCCTTCACCCGCGCCGACCCGACGCGCACCTGGACCACCGCTGAAATCGCCGATTACTGCGCCATCGGCGGTGACGGCCCGGTGCTGGTGGGCTCGGCGCAGACCGTCGCCGACCAGTTGCAGGAGTGGGTCGAGGCAACCGGTGTCGATGGTTTCAACCTGGCCAGTGTGGTCGCCCCGGAAACCTTCGTCGCCGTGGTCGATCTGCTGGTGCCGGAGTTGCAGGCCCGCGGCCTGTTCAAGCGCGAGTACGCCGAAGGCACCTTGCGCAACAAGCTGTTCGGCCAGGGTGACCGTCTGCGTGCGCCCCATCCGGTCGCCGCGCTGCGTCGGGAGTTCGGCAAATGAACGAGCTGCTGGTCAACCTGAACTGGGGTGAGGTCGGCGAGGCCAGCCTGGAAACCCTGAGCATGCTCGGCGCGGCGCTGGCCTTCACCGTGCTGCTCGGGCTGCCGCTGGGGGTGCTGTTGTACCTCACCGGGCAGCGTCAGTTGTTGTCCAGCCCGCTGTTGTACCGCTGCCTGTCGCTGGTGGCGAACGTGTTGCGTTCGCTGCCGTTCATCATCCTGCTGATCGTACTGATCCCGGTCACCACCCTGATCACCGGCACCTCGCTGGGCGTGCGCGGCACCATTCCGCCGCTGGTGGTGGGCTGCACGCCGTTCTTCGCCCGGCTGGTGGAAACCGCGCTGCGTGAGGTCGATCGCGGGCTGGTGGAAGCCAGTCAGGCCATGGGTGGCAGCACCTGGCAGATCATCCGCTACACGCTGTTGCCGGAATCGCGTACCGGCCTGATTGCCGCCGTTACCGTGACCGCCATCGTACTGGTGGATTACACCGCGATGGCCGGAGTGATCGGTGGCGGCGGCCTGGGTGACCTGGCGATCCGCTTCGGTTACCAGCGCTTCCAGACCGATGTGATGGTGGTCACCGTGCTGCTGCTGATCCTGTTGGTGCAGGCCCTGCAAATGAGCGGTGATCGCCTGGTGCGGCACTTCACCCGCCGCTGAATACCGTTTTGCCCAATCCGGCCCCACGTTCGCCCTACGACGGCCAACCCAAATCCCAAAGGAGCACATCATGTTCAAGCAGTCTCTGGCGGTCCTGGCCGCCGCAATCATCAGCCTGTCGGCCCATGCCAACGAAAAACTCACCGTCGGCGCGACCCCGGTGCCCCACGCCGAGATACTCGAGTTCGTCAAACCGGTGCTGGCCAAGGAAGGTGTGGACCTGGACATCAAGGTCTTCACCGACTTCATCCAGCCCAACCTGCAACTGGCCGAGAAGAACCTCGACGCCAACTACTACCAGTACCGGCCGTTCCTCGATGACTTCAACAAGACCCGCCACACCGATCTGGTGCCGGTGGTGGGTGTGCACATCGAGCCGTTCGGCGCGTATTCGACCAAGATCAAGGACCTCAAGGACCTGCCCGATGGCGCCAGTGTGGCCATCCCCAACGACCCGGTGAACACCGGTCGCGCCCTGGTGCTGCTGCACGAGGCGGGGCTGATCAAACTCAAGGACCCGAGCAACACCCTGGCGACCCAGCGTGATATCGCCGAGAACCCGAAGAAACTGAAAATCCGCGAACTCGAAGGCGCCTTGCTGGCCCGTGCGGTGAACCAGGTGGACCTGGCGTTCGTGTTTGCCAACTACGCCCTGGAAGCCGGGATCGACACCAACAGCGCGCTGATCGTCGAGAAGGGCAAGGATCTGTACGTCGAGTACCTGGTGGCCCGTCCGGACAACCTGCAGGACCCGGGTATCCAGAAACTGGCCAAGGCGCTGAACTCGCCTGAAGTGCGCAACTTTATCCTGACCCGTTACAAGGGTCAGATTGCGCCGGGCTTCTGATTGATTCGGGGCCCATCGCGAGCAAGCTCGCTCCTACAGAAATTCCACATTGCTGTAGGAGCGAGCTTGCTCGCGATGGGTCGCAGAGGCCCTTAGTGCTCAACCAACCAGAGTGTTCAGATCGTGACCCGCTTCTCTCAGGAAATCCTCGCCTCCGTCATTCCTCTGCAACTACGCGGGATCGGCAAACGCTACGGCAATCTCACCGCCCTCCAGGACATCGACCTGCAGGTCCAGCGCGGTGAAATCTTCGGCATCATCGGCCGCAGCGGCGCCGGAAAGTCTTCGTTGCTGCGACTGATCAACCGCCTCGAAACCCCCAGCACCGGCCAGGTGTTGATCAACGGCCAGGACATCGCGGCCTTGAGCACCACACAGCTGCGCCCGCTGCGCCGGCAGGTGGCGATGATCTTCCAGCACTTCAACCTGATGGCCACCCGCACCGTCGCCGAGAACATCGAACTGCCGCTGCGTATGGCCGGTGTGGCGGCGGCGGAACGGCTACGCCGGGTCGATGAGTTGTTGCAACTGGTCGGCCTGGTCGAGCGCCGCGATGCGTACCCGGCACAGTTGTCGGGTGGGCAGAAACAGCGCGTCGGTATCGCCCGCGCGCTGGTGCTGGAACCACAGATTCTGCTGTGCGACGAAGCCACTTCGGCGCTCGACCCGGAAAGCACCCAGGCAATCCTGCAACTGCTGCGCGACATCAACCGGCGCCTGGGCCTGACCATCGTGCTCATCACCCATGAAATGGAAGTGATCCGTGACCTCTGTCACCGCGTAGCGGTGCTGGAGCGCGGGCAGGTGGTGGAGCAGGGCGAGGTGTGGCGGGTGTTCGGTGATCCGAAACATGAAGTGAGCCGGATTCTGCTGGCCGGCTCCGAGCACGTCGAAGACAGCGCACGGAGCGCCGAGGGCGAGGTGTTGCTGGATCTGCATTACACCGGTGAGCGCGGGCTGGAGCCTGATCTTGCAGCGTTGTCGGCGGCGTTGCCGGGGCTGCGGCTGGTACAGGGCGGGGTGGAGCGGATTCAGGGGCGGGCGCTGGGGCGGTTGCGGGTGGCGGTTGGCAAGGTGGATCTGGAAAGCATCAGGGAACTGGCGGACCGGATCGAGCAGGCCTGAGCAAATCCCAGTCCTTGCTCTATCCCTGTGGGAGCTGGCGTGCCAGCGATAGCATCAGTGAAGTCACTATAGCCATCGCTGGCAAGCCAGCTCCCACAGGGGGCCATGGGCCCTGGGAGTGTTACGCCAGATTCAGAATCCTGGCCGCATTACCGTAGAAGAACTTCTCCACCACCTCATCCTTGAACCCCAGCTTCTGCGCATCCTCGATGCTCTGCGCGATCGGCCGGAAGGTGTACGAAGACCCGAACAGCAACTGGTCGGCCAAAAAGCCGTTGGCCGCCTGCACATACGCTTCGCTGCCCGCCTGGAACAGGTACATGTCCGGCAGCAGGTGGATGTTGTCGTAGCGGAACGCCACGCCGATCGCCTGTTGCACGTTCGGCCAGTAGCCATGGCTGGCGACGATCTTCAGCTCGGGAAACGCCCGGGCCACCACGGCCAGGCGGCCGGGGTCGTTGTAGGCCGGGTCCGGGGTGGTCGGGCCGCTCATGATGAACAGCGGCACGCCGCGTTTTTGCAGGTGTTCGTAGATCGGCCAGTACAGCGGATCATCCGCTTGCCGCGCCGGCTCGGCGAAGCCTGGCTCAAGGTCGATGGCAAGCAGACCAAGGACGTCGATGGCGCGGTCGATCTCGGCGATCGCGCCTTCGATCCCCAGCAGCACCGGCTCCACCGCGCCCACGCCGATCAGTTCGGCGTGGCCGTTCACCACGCTGTGGATCAGGTCGTTGGACAGGTGCTGGGACGGCGTGTGCCGACCCACCACCGCAGCCTTGTACAGCCCGGCCTCGCGTACCTCGCCGAGGAAGCCTTCCTGGGTCAGTGAGCGCTCGAAGTGGTTGTCCGCGCCACGGGTGCCGACGCGGCGGTTCAGCCAGCGTGCGGTGTCGTGCTCGGGCGAGCCCGGCACGCCGCCGAAGAACGGGTGCAGATACGCCGGGCGGCAGCGCAGGTCGATGATCTTCATGCCGCCTGCTCCTTGCCTTTGCCGGCACGGATATCGAACGCGCCGCCGGTGAAGGCGCCGTCCACGGTGACCTTGCCCTTGCCCGGCAGCAGCGGGAACACCAGTTCGGCGAAACGGTAGGCTTCTTCCAGGTGCGGGTAGCCGGAGAGTACGAAGCTGTCGACGCCCAGGTCGGCGTATTCCAGCAGGCGTGCGGCGACGGTTTCCGGGTCGCCCACCAGCGCGGTGCCGGCACCGCCACGCACCAGGCCAACGCCGGCCCACAGGTTCGGCGCCACTTCCAGTTTGTTGCGGTCGCCGCCGTGCAGGGCGGCCATGCGCCGCTGGCCTTCGGAGTCCATCTTGGCGTAGTTGGCCTGTGCCGCGGCGATGGTGTCTTCGTCCAGGTGGCTGATCAGTTCGTCGGCGGCGGCCCAGGCGGCTTCGTTGGTTTCGCGCACGATGACGTGCAGGCGCACACCGAAGCGCACGGTGCGACCATGTTTGGCGGCGCGGGCGCGGACGTCGGCGATCTTCTCGGCGACCGCTGCCGGCGGCTCGCCCCAGGTCAGGTAGGCGTCGACATGCTTGGCCGCGAGCTCATGCGCCGCTGGCGACGAGCCGCCGAAGTACAACGGCGGGTAGGGTTTCTGCACGGGCGGGAAGAAGTTCTGCGCGCCTTCCACCTTGAGGTGCTTGCCTTCGAAATCGACGTTCTCGCCTTCCAGCAGACGGCGCCAGATGGTCAGGAATTCGTCCGAGGCTTCGTAGCGTTCGTCGTGCTTGAGGAACACGCCATCGGCGGCCAGTTCGGTGGCATCACCGCCGGGCACCACGTTGAGCAGCAGGCGACCGTTGCTGGCCTGGTCCAGGCTGGCGGCCTGGCGCGCTGACGCGGTGGGATTGCCCAGTGAAGTGCGCAGGGCCACCAGCAGTTTGATCCGCTGGGTCACCGGTACCAGGCTGGCGGCAGTGACCCATGGGTCCAGGCAACTGGCGCCGGTGGGAATCAGCAGGCCGTCGTAGCCGAGCTGGTCGGCGGCCACGGCGATCTGCCGCATGTAGGCATTGGTTGCCGGCCGGCCACTGGCCGAGTGGCCGAGGTAGCGGGTGTCGCCGGACGTCGGCAGGAACCAGAAAATATCGAGACTCATCAAATTGTCCTCATTGCCATCGTTGATTGAGAGGCACGCGTGGCAGCGGTGTTTCTAGGAATTCAGATCGACAGATTGATCACCCGGCCATCGAAACCACCGGGGGCGGCACGACGCTTGTTCACCACCAGTTCGCCGATGCGGATCAGGTGGGTGCGGGTGATGTTGCGCGACAGGCCCAGCAGTTGCGCGGTGTGGACCTGGTTGTAATGACAGAAGCGGTAGGCCGCGCGCAGCAGGGCGTCCTCGACTTTTTCATGCAGTCCTTCACCCTGCTCCTCGAACAGCCGCAGCAGCGCCCGTTGCAGCAGTTCATCGGCGCTTTCCTCGCGCGGACGGCTGCTGGCCTCGCGCTCGATGCGCAGGTTGGAAAGGTGCAGGTCCTCGGCGCGGATCACCTTGTCGCGACAGATCAGCAGGGTGTGGTGGATGACGTTTTCCAGCTCGCGGATATTCCCCGGCCAGTCGTAGCTGGCCAGGCGCTGGCGGGCTTCCTCGCTGAGGCTGACGTCGGCGTAGCCGAGGCGCCGGCTGTATTCGGCGATGAAGTGGCGGGCCAGCGGCAGGATGTCGCCGGGGCAGTCGCACAGCGGGTGCAGTTGCAGGCTGACCACGTTGAGCCGGTAGTACAGGTCTTCGCGGAAATGTCCGGCGTTGATGGCTTTTTCCAGGTGCACGTTGGTCGCCGCCAGCACCCGCACATTGATCGGGATGCTTTTGCGCGAGCCGAGGCGCACCACCTCACGTTCCTGCAGGACCCGCAGCAGCTTGACCTGGATCGGCATCGGCAGGTCGCCGATCTCGTCGAGGAACAAGGTGCCGCCGTTGGCTTCCTCGAACCAGCCGGCCTTGGCCGCCAGGGCGCCGGTGAAGGCACCTTTCTCGTGCCCGAACAGCTCGGCCTCTACCAGCGACTCGGAAAACGCGCCGCAGTTGACTGCCATGAACGGACCGTTGCGCCGCCCGCTGAGGTTGTGGATGTGCCGTGCCACCAGCTCCTTGCCGGTCCCGGTCTCACCGATGATCAGCACGCTGGCTTCGCTGGGCGCGACCTGTTGCAGGTGGGCGAGCAGCGCCTGCGAGTGCGGGTCTTCGAAGACCTGCGCAGTGGCGCGGATCGAGGTGGCCAGGGCCGGGGACGGGGGCAGGGTCAGCAGTTGCATGGACGGGCCTTATGAGTAGAAGGTCGGGGTAGGGCGCGTACCGTTCAGCGCCCACTCGCCCAGTTCGTGGATGCGGTAATCCAGCGGGTCGTGCAGGGTCTGGGTGCGCAGGTTGCGCCAGTGCCGGTCGAAACGCAGCGACGCATGGGTGGCGCGGGCGCCGGTGACTTCGAACAGGCGGTTGCAGATATCCAGGCCATGGCGGGTGGCGGCCACCTTGGCGGTGCCGATGGCCAGCGCCAGTTGCGCGCGCTCCTCGGCGCCGAGGGCGTGCTCCTTGGCCCAGGCGCGGTCGAGCAGGTCGGCGGCCCGTTCGATCAGCAGGCGCACGCATTCCAGGCCGACCCAGAACTCGCCGTAATGGCGCAGCACGTGCGGGTCTTCGCTGCTGTGTCGGGCGGTGGAACGGAACCACGGACGGCTTTCGTTGAGGGTGTACTGGCGGGCTTCTTCGAAGGCGCCTTCGGTGATGCCGAGGAACATATTGGCGAAATGCAGTTGCGCGATCAGTGGCCGCAGGCAGGCGAACGGCGTGCTCAACGGGCCCGGATCGAGCAACAGTTCGCTGTGTTCGACGCGTACGCGCTCGAAGGTGGCGCTGCCGCTGTCGGTCTGGCGCTGGCCGATATTGTCCCAGTCGCCGTGCAGGGTGATGCCGGTGCGGCCGCTGGGGATGGCGGCGATCAGCAGCTTGCCGCCAGCGCTTTCATCGACCGCCGAGGCGATCAGCATTTCCGAGTCGCTGGCGCCTGAGCAGAAGCTCTTCTTGCCGGAGAACTCGCACCAGCCGTCGAAGCGCTTGACCACGGTGCGGGTGTCCAGCGGGTTGAGCGCGTTGCCCCAGAACCAGTCCTTGCGCGCGGTCAGTTCGAACCACGGCTCCCACTGCTCGGGGCGGGAGAACAGGCGCACGGTGGCGAGCATCAGGTGCTGGAAACCGAAGACATGGGCGATGGAGCTGTCGACTCGGGCGAACTGGCGTACCACTTCGAAGGTTTCGCTCCAGGTGGCGCCGAGGCCGCCATATTGGGTCGGGATCACCAGGCCGAGCAGACCGCTGGCGCGCAGCGCGTCACGTTCAGCCTTGGGCGTGCCGCCACGGGCGTCGCGCTCGACAGCCGTCTCGGCGAATTGCGCGGCCAGCTCGCGGGCGATTTGCACAGGGGTTTGCAGGGTGTTGCGCGAAGGCAGGTTCATGGTCGACATCTGCCTCAGGCGATCTTGCGCAGGGCGCTGTCGGTGACCACGCCGGCCAGTGTCGCGGCGGCACGCTCAGCGGCCAGGGCGATACGCGCCTGCAGGGCCGGGCTGGTGATCTGGTAGTCGGTGAAATCGGCCTGGGCGGCGTACACGCCGATCGGCAGGGTCAGGGCCTGGAAGAAGCTGAACAGCGGGCGCAGTTGATGATCGATGACCAGCGCGTGGCGCTCACTGCCGCCGGTGGCGGCCAGCAGCACCGGGGTGTCGATCAACGCGTCTTGGCCGATCAGGTCGAACAGGTGCTTGAACTGGCCCGGATACGAACCGCGATAGACCGGGGCGGCGACGATCAACAGGTCGGCCTGTTCGATGGCCACCAACTGCGCTTCCACATCAGCCGGCAGTTCGGCGCGGGACAGGGCGCCACCGACCGGACGGGCGATATCGCCCAGTTCGATGACCTGCACGTTGAAATCCAGGTGCTGGCCAAGCGCGACGATCAGCGCCTCGGTCAGGACCAGGGTGCGGGAAGGGCGCCAGGCCCCACCGGAAACAGCGACGATGTTGAAAGCGGTGCTCATGATTCAGGTTCCTTGGCGGAGTGAGTTGCCTGGGTGGAGCAAGAGCCGTTCCAGTTTGTTTAATTCGTTGTAAATCAACGTGTTGGGCGATTTATTCGGCGGTGGCTGTGTTGCTTGAGCGCCGCAAGTGTTGATCGGGTGTTGGTGGGCGAACAGTTGTCGGGTGAACACTGTTCGGGATGCGGGGGATTTTTAGAGTGGGATGCATATTCAGTCCAATTCTTAATAAAGATAAATTTATTCGAATTAGGAATATGAGGTGCAAGAGCTACTGCATGCGCGGGCGGCAAGGCTCAGCGGCGATCAAGGTATGGGTTTGTCGCGAATCAAGCGCTAGGGAAATTTCCTACAAATGGGCTAAAGTCGACCCACTCAACCTATCGGGAGAAAGGGATGTCGTGCCCCCAGGTCTGCTCTGGCGCCACGCTGCAATGCAGCTTCGGTGCCGCGCCATGCGTGCTGAATGTGCTGCCGGTCAATCGGGTGATGGCTGGCGGAATGCCGGCGGCGACGATCATGGACCATATCCCGCTGGTGAACATTGCCACCTTTGGCACCTGCATGAGCATTGCCAACCCGATGGTCGCTGCCGCCACCGCTGCGGCCCTCGGCGTGTTGACGCCGATGCCGTGCATTCCCGCCACCGCCGCGCCATGGATTCCCGGTGGCGCGCCGACGGTGCTGCTGGGCAGCATGCCGGCGCTGGATGCCAATAGCATGTTGATGTGCAACTGGGCGGGGATGATCAAGATCGGGATGCCGGGTCAGGTGCAGATGCTGATTCCCTGAGGATTGCGGTGCCCCATCGCTGCACGGATATCTACACATCTCGCGGGCAAGCAAAAAGCGTCAGGTCACCGCTCCCACAGGATTGCAGGTGGCTGACGTTTTGCGATCGCCTGCAAGACGTGTAGATACCCATGCCCATCGCTGGCAAGCCAGCTCCCACAGGTTTTTGGTGCACCCGGTCACTGTGGGAGCTGGCTTGCCAGCGATGGGGGCCTACATCACTCCTCCGTCCCATTCGTCCACCACCACTTCAACCGCGACACCGGCTTGCCCGCCGCATTCAGCGGCCGGCCGTCTTCGGCATAGCGCTGCCCGGGATCAAGCAACTGGCCGTTGAGGTAGTGCGCCTTCAACGCCAGCTTGCCGTTGGGATGAAAGCGCTGCAGCAGGCCCTCGCGGACGCCGTTGTTGTACAGCTCGCGCTCGGCCACCGCGCCATCCGGGAAATAGGTGACCGCTTCACCCTGCAACAGGCCCTTGCGGTAGGTGGCTGAGCGCAGCAGTTGCCCTTCGGTGGAGTAGAAGCTGGCGACGCCTTCGAGGCGATCATTCTGGTAGGGCAGTTGCGCGGACAGCCGGCCATTGGGGTGATAAGTCTGGCTCACACCCTGCAACAGGCCGCCGGCGTAACTGAGGTTGGCCTGTGGCCGGCCATGCTCTTCGATGCGCAACGGGCCGTTGAGCGCCTGTTCGTGCAGGCGCCCGGTCAACTGCGCGTCGCCGCGCTGCAGGCGGAAGGCGTCGCCCTTGGTCACGTTCGGGGCCTTCAATTGACCTTCACCAGGCCGCCCTTGATGGTCAGCATGCCGCCGCCATCCACGGTCTGTTCGGCGCCGCCCTTGTTGGTCAGGCTGATGCCGGCGTCGTTGGTCATGGTGGTGCCGGCCTTGTTCTCCAGCGAGGTGCCGGCCTGGTTGGCGAACGAGGTGCCGGCTTTCTGTGCGATGGAGGTGCTGGCCTGCACGGCGAGGTCGGCACCGCTCTTGACCGTGAAGCTGGCGCCGCTCTGCAAGGTGATCTTGCCGGTCACTTTGATGGTCAGGTCGCCGTCGATGGTCAGGGCGTAGTCGCCGGTAATCTTCTCGGTGAAGTTGCCACCGGTCTTGTGGGTCTGGTCGCCGCCGACGGTGACGGTGCGGGTGTCCTTGACGTCGAGATTGTCGCTGCCGGTCTGGATTTCGACGGTGCGCTTGCCCTTTTCCAGGGTGATGGTTTCGTCGCCTTCCTTGACCGTACGGGTGCGAGCGTTCTGGACGGTCTGGGTTTCGTCGTGGCCGATGGTCACGGTGGTGTCGTTGAGGACGTTGGTGTTGAAGTCTTTCTGCGCCTGCAGGAAGACTTCCTCGGCGTCCTTCTTGTCTTCGAATCGCAGGGCGTTGAAGCCGCCGCCGCCCTTGGACGAGTTGGTCTTGATCCCCGACTGGGTCTGGTTGTCGGGCAGGGTCCAGGGCACTGAATTGTCGCCGTTGTAGACGCAGCCGCTGACCAGTGGCCGGTCGGGGTCGCCGTCGATGAAGGTGACGATCACTTCCTGGCCGACCCGTGGCACGAATTGCATGCCGAAGCTTTTGCCGGTCCAGGGCAGTACCACGCGGACCCAGCAGGAGCTGGTTTCGTTGTTCTTGCCGTCGCGGTCCCAGGGGAACTGGATCTTGATCCGGCCATACTCGTCGGTCCAGATTTCCTCGCCGGACTTGCCGACCACTGTGGCGGTCTGGGTGTGCATGCGCGGTTTCGGCGTGACCCGCTGCGGGCGGTAGGTGGTGGCCTTGGGAATCGCTTCGAAGCGGTTGCGGTAGCTGTCGTGGCTGACGTCGTGGGTCACCGAGGTGACTACCCAATCGATGTTCAGGCTGGCGTCGTCATGGCCGCTGAGGGTGAAGTAATGACCGGGCACCAGCCAGCGGCAATCGCTCTCGCCGACAAAGCGTTTCTCCTGGGTGCGCAGGCCGTCGACGCGCTGCTTGGTCAGCGCATCGCCGCGGGATTTTTCGATGTAGCCGCCGGGATGCTCGTACGCCGTGCGCGGCCCGGTCTTGGCCTCGGCCTTGCTGTACAGCGAGGTGGTCGGGGTGGTGAAGGCGTAGTCGCTGGCCGAATAGACCCCGGCCACCGCCTGCAGCACCAGTTGCCCGGAGCGGATGCCGTGCAGTTCGCGCCCGCCCATGCCCTGGCCGAGGTAGCTCACCGCCGCGCCGTTGGGCAGGGCCGGAAAGGCTTCGTTGTTGTCAGCCAGCACCAGGGTGTGAACGCCATCTTCATGGGTGAAGAACCAGAAGATCCCTTCTTCCTCCAGCAGGCGGCAGACGAAGGCGAAGTCGCTTTCGCCGTATTGCACGCAGTATTCCCGCGGCGTGTAGCTGCCATTCAGGGACAGCTTGTAGTCGCTGAATCCATGGGCGTCGAACAGGCTGGTGACGATGTCCGAGGTGGACAGGTTCTGGAACACCCGATTGTTGCTCGCCAGGTTCAGCCACCACAGCCACGGTCGCAGCACCACCTGGTAGCGCTCGGCACTGGCGTCGGCGGGCAACTGGTGAACCTCGGCGATCAGGCCGTCCAGCGGACGCAGTTTGCTGTCGTTGTGCAGGGTGGCGGTGAGGTGGCTGGCGACCGCGTCGGTCAGGGTCAGGGCGCTGTCGGCGTACCCACGCAGCACCTGCAGCCCCAGGCCGTTGAGCATCTCACCGCCACTGAGCGACTCCGGATAGAGGTCGCTGAGGGCGCTGGCGGTGAGGGAAAGGCTGGTGTTGCTGTCGGTGGCGCGGGGCATCTAGGGTCTCGAACAATCAATGGCCTTGGCGGACTTTACAGGCTGGCGAGGGCGGAAGTCTTGCTCACTCCAGCGCCCATTCCGCCAGTTTTCCTGTGACCTGCTTCATCAGCACGTTCTCGATGTCCCGCGCGCCGGCTCCGCTGCACTGGGCGAGCACCGCCTTGACGATACCGCGGTCGAAGTCGAACTGCTTGCCGGTGGCGGCCTTGTAGCGCTCGCGGAGTTTTTCCAGCTTTGCCAGAACGATGCCTTCCAGGGTCAGTTCATCCAGCGGGTGATAGGGCACCACGGTCATGCGCGCGAGGAATGCCGGGCGGAACGCCTTGAGCAAGACCTTGTGCAGGCGCTCGTTGAAGACTTCGCCGTCCAGATCGGCCTTGGCCGTGTCAAGGATCAGCTCGGCGCCGACGTTGCTGGTGGCGAGCATCACGGTGTTCTTGAAGTCGACGATCAGGCCGCTGCCGTCTTCCATCACGCCTTTGTCGAAGACGTTGTAGAAGGCTTCGAGCACGTCCGGGTGGGCCTTTTCGATTTCGTCCAGCAGCACCACCGAATAGGGCTTGCGCCGCACCGCCTCGGTGAGCACGCCGCCGCTGCCGTAGCCGACGTAGCCGGGCGGTGCGCCCTTGAGCTGGCTGACGGTGTGGGCTTCCTGGTATTCGGAGAGGTTGATGCTGATCAGGTTGCGCTCGCCGCCGTACAGCGCGTCGGCCAGGGCGTAGGCGGTCTCGGTCTTGCCGACGCCGGTCGGGCCGGGCAGGAGGAACACGCCCACCGGTTTCTGCGGGTCGGTCAGACCGGCGCGGTAGGCCTGCAGGCGCTGGGCAATGGTGTCGAGGGCGGTTTTCTGGCCCATCACCCGCTGGCCCATGCGTTGGCCGAGGGTGCGCACGGCGTGGGCTTCGTCGGCGAGCATCTTGCCCACCGGAATCCCGGTCCAGCCGGCGATCACGGCGGCGACGATCTTCGAATCGACTTGCTCCGGCACCAGCGGATCGTCCTGGCGAATCGCGTCCAGCCCGGCTTCCAGGCGCAGCAACTCGGCGGCCAGGTGGTCGATGCGGCTGTCGGTCTCGGGGTCGCGCTTGGCCGCGTCGGCGTCGGCGCGTTCGCTCAGGGCCAGCAGTTCGCGGCGGGTATCGAGCAGTTCGCGGACCGCTTCGCGCTCTTCGCTCCAGCGGGTTTCCAGCTCGCGCATGGCCTGCTGGTTGACCGTCAATTCGGACTCCAGGCGGGTGATGCGTTCGCGGTGGTCCTGGCCGGTGGCCTGTTCGCGGCGCAGGCGTTCGACTTCTTCGTTGAGGCTGTGCTGGCGGTGGCGCAGGTTTTCCAGTGGCGGCGGCACGTCGTGCTGGCCGAGGGCGACCCGGGCGCAGGCGGTGTCGAGGATGCTGATCGCCTTGTCCGGCAGTTGTCGCCCGGAGATGTAGCGATGGGAGAGTTTGACCGCGTCCTGAATCGCGCTGTCGAGCACCAGCACGCCATGGTGCTGTTCCAGCTTGCTGGCAATCCCGCGCAGCATCTGCACGCAGGTGGCTTCGCTGGGTTCTTCGACCTGGACCAGTTGGAAGCGGCGGGCCAGGGCCGGGTCTTTTTCGAAGTACTTCTTGTATTCCTGCCAGGTGGTGGCCGCCAGGGTGCGCAGTTCGCCCCGGGCCAGGGCCGGCTTGAGCAGGTTGGCCGCGTCGCTGCCGCCCTCGGCGCCGCCGGCACCGATCAGGGTGTGGGCTTCGTCGATGAACATGATGGTCGGCATGGGCGCGTTGCGCACCGCCTCGATCACGCCTTTGAGGCGTTGTTCGAACTCGCCCTTGACCCCGGCACCGGCCTGCAACAGGCCCAGGTCCAGCACCCGCAGGCAAACGTCCTGCAGGGCCGGGGGCACGTCACCGGCGGCGATGCGCAGGGCCAGGCCTTCCACCAGCGCGGTCTTGCCGACGCCGGGGGCGCCGACCAGGATCGGGTTGTTCTGCCGCCGCCGCAGCAGGATGTCGATGCATTGGCGGATCTCGCCTTCGCGGCCGATGATCGGGTCAATGCGCCCGGCCCGGGCGTCGGCGGTGAGGTCCTGGGTGTACTGCTCCAGCACCGGGTCTTCGGCGTTTTTCGCCGTGGCCTTGCCGCGTTTGGCCGGGGCATTGGCGGCGGGTTGTTCGCGGGAGGCGGCGGTCCATTCCTGGAACTTGCCGCGCAGGGTGTCCAGCGGGATGGCCAGCAGCGGCGCGGCACTGTTGAGCAGCAGGCTGCGGTACTCCTCGCGCTCCAGCAGCACCAGCAGCAACAGTCCGGAGCGGATGCTCTGCTCCTCGCGCACGCCGGCCTGCAACACGGCGTCCTTGAGCAGGTTGACGGTCTGTGCCGAGAGCGACGGCGTGCGGGTATTGCCGGACTTGAACAGCTCCAGGGCACGGTTGATCTGTTCGCCCAGGGCATCGCGCTCGACCTTGAGCGGTGGCAGCAGGCAGGCCAGGTCGCCGCCGGGGATCTCCAGCAACTCCAGCAGGAAATGTTCGATCTCGATGAAGTGGTGACCGCGTTGCAGGCAACGCTGGGCGGCCCGTTCCAGCGCATTATGGGTGTCGCTGTTCAACCATCCGATCAGGCTGCCGAGTTCCATGTTCACACCTCTGCCGACTGTTGTAGCCGGGTATTGAATACTTGACGGCGGGTCGGGTTGCTCTTGTGCTGCAACCCGCTGTTCCAGTTCAGCCGCGGGCGGTTGTCGTACATAAGGAACATTGGCCGTGCGCCGTCGATCAACAGCGTTAATGCGCAGTCTAGATCGGGGCCGAAATACAGCGCGGCAAGATCGGCCAGTTGGTGGTGCGTGTCGCCCCCGGGCAGCAGCGGCCTGGCCTGTTCGGCGCTGAGCGGGCCGATGTGCAGGCGAATGCCGGCGTGCTCGTCCCACATGCGTTTGCCGGCGATCGCTGTGCGCCCCAGTTGCAGGTTGCGCCCGCCACGTTTGAGCACGCTGCGACTCGCCGGCGGTATGTCGCACCAGGCGCCGTCATGGCCTTCGATACGCAGCGGCAGGTTGAAATGATGGCGGACGATCGAGGCGAAACCGGCCAGTGAGCGACGGCCACCGGTGATCAGCGCGGTGCGCGCCAGCAGCGCGGCGTCGGGCAGTTTCTGGCGATCCTGCAGGCCGGCCGGCAGCAGCCCGGCCAGGGCGCGCAGTTGCTGTTGCACCGGGGTATCGCGGGCTTCGGCGAAGCCGAGGGCGACCCGGTGCTTGCGCAGGGTGCGGTAGAGCAGGCTGAGCAGGCGGTGCTGGAACAGGTCGAGAAATTCCGCCGGGGCGTGGTCGCGCTCCAGCGCCCGTTGTTGCAGCCACTCCTGGAACGCGTAGGGCAGCGGGCCGTCGGGGCCACCGAGACCGAAGATCGGCGTGCTGAGGATCGGCCGCGGATCATGGGCGTCGTGGCTGATCTTGTCGATCTGGCTGGCGGGAAACACCGGCGTCAGCGGGCCGCGCAGGCGCACCGCTTCGTTTTGCGGCACGCTGCCGCGGCCCAGCGAGGTCGCCTTCTGGTTCTCGTGCTCGAGGATCAGCAAGGCCTGGAGCAGCTCGAAGCCTTCGGGTCGTGCACGCAACGTCTCGCTCAGAGGCACAGCGGCATGCCGGCTTGCGGGCTCCATGTCTTGATCTCCTTGGTGGCATCGTCGGCATCGACCAACACGGTGGTAATAAAGCGGTTGGCCGTGGCGTACAGCGAGAAGAACTGCGCCAGTACTGCGGAAAACAGCACGGTGCTGTGCCCGGCGAAATGCGCCGGATCCAATTGAATCCGCACTTCCAGGCCCTTGCGCCAGCCGCGCCAGGCGTCCTTGCCGACATGCCCGACGATGCGTTCGCAGGCCAGGCTTTTCAGCCCGTCGATCTGCCGGCCGGCGCTGGCTTCGTTGCGCAGGTTGTGCAGGGTCAGCATCTCGCGCAGGGCATCCAGCGCTTGTTCGCCTTCGACCAACGACAGGTGATTGAGGGTCAGTTGCGACACCAGTCGCCAGCGCGACTGGCCGTCAAGGTTCGGCACGCCTTGCGAGCTTGGCGGGTTGACCAGGCGGGCGGTTGCTGGTGCGCCCGGGCGCTCGAACGCCAGCACGGTACCGGCGGCCAGGCTCTGCGCCAGGTGCCGGTTGGTGCACAGCAGGTCGGCGCTGAGGCTGAAGTCCCAGCTCTGGCGGCGCGGGTTGAAGCCTGGGTCAACCAGGCTGACCAGTATGTCGCTGCCGATCCGGTTCGGAGTCAGGCCATGGATGCGCCGTGCATGCCAGTACATCTGCGCGTTGCTGCCGTGCTGGCTGCCGTAGTAAGGCGCGAGCGGCCGCACTACGCCATCGGCGGACAGGGTGCGCATGCCGCGGATGCTGTGGATTTCCACGCTGTTTTCGCGGTGCGCATCGGCGACCAGGCGGTACTCGCTGTACTGGCCATCCGGGCGCAGCGGCTCGGAGGTGCGGCGGAACAGGTTGATCGCCGGCACGCAGCCCAAGGCGATATCGCTGGCCTGCAGGTGCAGGTGCGGCGGCGTCGGACGATCGAACACCAGGTACAGGTCGAGGCTGTTGCCGTCGATGCGGGACGGATCGAGCGGCACATCGAAGAAGTGGAATTTCTCCGGGAACGCGAAGTACTCGGTGAGCAGGCGCAAGCCCGGGTGGACGCCGTCTTCCTCGGGTAGCAGGGCCTGGTCGTCGGCGAAACCGACCACCTCGGGTAGCCAGGCCTGCTTGTCCGGACGCTTCAGGCGTTGCGGGCGTTCGCCGGGGGCGCTGTTGAACACGCCGATGGTGTGGGCTGCGAGCAGGTCATACAGGGTGGCGTTGACCATCGGCGAGGCGTCCAGGTGCAGGCGCAACTGGCGCACATCGAGTGCGTTGAGGGCCGCCTTGCCCTGGTAGTCGATGCGCAGGCGCAGGGCGGAACCGGCGTTGTACTGGCCGGTCAGCTTGCGGGCTTCGTCGCCGTCGAGCAGCACCACGTCGGTGATTTTCAACGGCCACAACGTCACCTCGGCGCCGGTGCGGAAATAGATGCTTTCGCCGCGGGTAGTGGTGACGAACAGCGAGGTGTCCCGCGCCAGGGTGTAGCCGCTGTCCAGGTTGCCTTTGCCCTCGGCGGGCTCGACCCGCACGATGGTGCAGGAGGGCAGGGGCCGCAGGGCCAGCGGGTAGAGTTGTTCGAGCAGGGCGTCGCTGAATTCGGCGTAGTCGTCGTCGAGGCGCCGTTGCAGGCGCGCCGAGAGCAGGGCGAAGCCTTCCAGCAGGCGTTCGACATGCGGGTCCTGGCTTTCTCCCGGCGACAGTTCCAGTCGCCGCGCCACCTTCGGGTAGCGGTTGGCGAAGGCGCTGCCGGCGTTGCGCAGCCAGGTCAGTTCACGTTGGTAATAATCCAGTAGCAGCGGGTCAATCGAGTCGCTCATGGCTGACCTCCAGGCCCGTGTCGGTCTTGTCCACCACGAACGCCACCGGCCATTGCTGGCCGCCCTGGCGCAGCAGCCCGCTGAGCAGGATGCTCAGGCTGCGGGGTTGCCCGGCCACCAGCCGCACTTCCACCTCGCCCAGTTGCAGGCGCGGTTCGAAGTGCGTGATCGCGGCACGGATTTCCCGGGCGATGCGCCGACGGTCGTCGGGGTTGGTCGCCTGCAGACCGCTCCAGTCGCCGAGGCCGTAGTCCAGCACCGTTGGCGGTGAGGTCCGCGCCGGGCCGGCGCGCCGGCTGTTGAGCAGGCGCAGCAGTTCTTCGCGGACTGACGTGGCCAGGGCGTGACGGTCGAGCCGCGGCGCGGCGTCACCGGCCCCGGCCCCGGCCAGGCGTTCGAACAGCAGCGGGCGGTTGCCCGTGGAGGACATGATCGACTACCGCGACTTAGCTGCCAGCCTTGTTGAGTTTCATGTCCCAGGTGGTGGCGGCGGTGCCTTCTTTGACGCCGTCGTATTTCTGCGTGGTCAGTTCCCATTTGATCTTGGTGAAGTTCAGGGAAATGGTTTCCACCGGCTTGCCACCGGTACCGCCGCTGACGCTGACGTTGGAGAACACGACGTTGTCGAGGGTGTAGACGATGAACGGAAGAATCTGCCCGCTGCCTTCGGCGGCGTTACGGCCGATGGTGATCTTGGCCTGGGCAATCGCCTTGCCGGAGGTGCAGTACAGGTTCAGGTTGGGGGTGGACGTGTCGACGAACTTGGTCAGGGTGAACTCGCCTACATGCGGCTTGCCCGAGGTCCGCTCGGTGTTACTGACGTCGTTGGTGACCTGCATGGCGACGTTGTGGCTGTAGGACATGATTTCGATCTTGTCCTTGTAGCCTTCGAGCTGGCTGTCACCTTTGATGTCGTCGCCCAGATCCAGAATGATCGCATCCATCGCGTAAAGCTCCTGCTGCTAGAAATTTGGAATGAAAGAGGGGGAGCGGCTCCCGCGGGCGAACCCGCGGGAGTCACGGTCAGGCGGCTGCCGAAGGAGGCAGGGTCGCGACCAGGCGGATCGAGGCGGTCAGTTCTTCCAACTGGAAGTGCGGACGCAGGAACACGGTGGCACGGTAGGCGCCTGGCTTGCCAGGAACCTCGGAAACATCCACACGGGCTTCGCGCAACGGGTACTGGGCCTTGATTTCCTGAGGGGCGTTATCGTTGATCAGCACGTAATCGGCGATCCAGTTGTTCAGGTAGGTCTGTACGTTGTCGCGGGTCATGAAGCTGCCGACCTTGTCGCGCATGATCACCTTGAGGTAGTGAGCGAAGCGCGACGACGCCAGTACGTACGGCAACATGCTCGAGACGCGCGCGTTGGCGTTGGCCTCGTTGGTGTTGTAGGCGCGTGGCTTGTTGGTGGTCTGGCCGCCGAAGAACACGGCAGTGCCGGTGTTTTTCTTGTGGCACAGGGAGATGAAGCCGAGGTCGTTCAGCTCTTTCTCGCGGCGGTCGGTGATGGCGATTTCGGTCGGGCACTTCAAGGTCAGGTCGCCGGAGGCGGTCTTGAAGGTGTGCTGCGGCAGGTTGGTTACCGCACCGCCACTTTCAGCGCCACGGATCGCCGCGCCCCAGCCGTATTTGGCATAGGCGTCGGTGAGGCGTTGGGCCAGGGCCCAGGCGGCGTTGCCCCAGAGGTATTTCTTGCCATCGGCGCCGGCGACGTCTTCGTTGAAGTCCATGCCGTCGACCGGCAGGGTGTCCTTGCCATAAGGCAGGCGCAGGAGGAAGCGCGGCAACACCAGGGACACGTAGCGCGAGTCCTCGGTGGCGCGGAAATCACGCCATGGGCCCAGTTCCAGGCTTTCGAAGACTTTGGCCAGGTCCTTGGGAACCGACAGGTCGTTGAACTGTTTCATGTCGAACAGCAGCGGGCTGGCCGCGGCAATGAACGGCGCGTGAGCGGCGGCGGCAACTTCGGAGAGCTTGGTCAGCAGGGCGATGTCCTGCGGGTGACGGCCGAAGTAGTAGTCGCCGACCAGGGCGCTGAACGGGTAGCCACCGAAGGTGCCGTATTCCTCTTCGTAGATCTTCTTGAACAGGACGGTCTGGTCGAAGTCCACGGCGCGGGTCAGGTCCTTGCTCAGCTCGTTCTGCGAGACGTTGAGCAGGCGCAGTTTCAGGCGGGTGCCGGTTTCGGTGTTGCTCACCAGCATGTGCAGGCCGCGCCAGGACGCTTCGAGCTTCTGGAAAGCTTCGTCATGGAGGATTTCGTTGAGCTGGTCGCTGATCAGCTTGTCGATCTGGCTGATGCGGTTGTTGATCAGGGCGCGGGTGTCAGTGTCTTGACCCTGGACGGCGGCGACGGCCTTTTCCAGAACCTGGCTGGCGAACTCGGCGATCATGTCCTGGGCATAGACCTTCTGACTGTCGTCATGAACGATCTGGCCTTCCTTGATGATCTTTTCCAGCAGGGTGAGGGTCTTGGTGCTGCCTTCGCTTTGATTCTCGTTGCTTGACGCGGGCATGGTGGTGTCTCCGGGAGCAGAGGGGGGATCAGACGTGCGAGTCAGGAAGGGCTGGACCTATTACTCGGTCTTGGGCTCAGTGTTCTCGCCGGGCACTACGTCATCGTCTTTTTTCCCGGGCGGCGTATCGTCTTTCTTGACTTCGCCATTGCTGGCGCTGGTGTCGGAACTGGCGGCCTTGATTGCTTTCAGGTCTTCTTCGGTGCTCTTCAGCACTTCCTTGAGCAGTTCGTCCAGCTTGTCGTTGCCGTCGAGCTTGGTCAGCAGGTCGCGCAGGCGTTCACGAGCCTCGAACAGCACCCTGAGTGGCTCGACTTTCTTCACCACATTGACGGGGTCGAAGTCCTCGATCTTGCTGAAGCTGAGCTTCGCGCTGAGGGGGTTGTCATCTTTCTTGAGGGTGTTGGTGACGTTGACGGTGATGCTGGGGGCGATGGATTCGACGACTTTGTCGAAGTTATCGCTGTCGATGTCGACGAAGCGGCGCTCATTGAGCTTGGTCTCGTTCTTCGTGGCACCCGACAGATCGGCAAGAACACCAACCACCAGAGGCAATTCCTTTTTCTCGATGGCGTTACCGGTTTCTACGTCATAGGTGATCTGCACGCGAGGCGGACGGACCCTGTCCAGCTTGTGCTGAATACTTTCTACCATAGTGGCTGACTCCGATGCAGAAGGCGGGCGCAATGCAACGGTTTCCCACTGATCGCAATCCCTTGCTAGACCGCGGCGTGGATACGCTCTTGTCGAGGTTCCTGTTTTCCGCAATCACCTCAATTCGTCATGGTGGCGAATTGGCATGGATGCTATAACAGGCATGCCGAAATGCAAATAAAACTTTTCTTGGATCATCATGCGTCTTAAAAAGTTCATATCCATCAAGATTTTGGCGGTACTTTTGACAGCCTCGGCAATGGCCGGATGTTCATTGTTTGGATCCAAGGTTAGTGTCGATGGCGTCACCCTGGATGTTGCTTTGCGCGCAAACGATGATTCGCCGATCGCCGTGGATTTCGTGGCCGCCAACGATGTTGACCTGCTTGGGAAGTTGTCCGGGCTGACAGCAAAACAATGGTTTGCCACGCGTGAGCAATATCAGCGCGACTTTCGTCAGTACTTGCATGTTTGGGGCATGGAACTAGTGCCTGGACAGTTGATTGAATCGTCAACTTTCCCGCTTGATGGAAAGCCGTCGGTTGGACTTCTGGTATTTGCCAATTATCAAAGTCCGGGCGCCCATCGGTTGCGTCTTGAAGACCAGCGCAGCATCCGCTTGAAATTCGACAGCCGTGAAATGACCCTGCTCGACCAGAACACACGCTGACCGCGGCCACTGCCGCGCTTGGCCATACGCCAGATACAGGATGTGAAGGGACTTTATGAGCGTGCGACCTGATGTGGTCTGCTGGTACGAAGGCATGCAATTGCTGCCCCAGCATTTTCAGTTGCAAGGGCTGCGGGCCGAGGCCATGGCGGCGCACCTGGCACTGGCTGCCAACCCCTGGTATTGGGGCGTAGCGCATTTCGAACACGACCCCGCCGCGCTGGTGGCCGGCAAACTGCGCCTGCTGAGCCTGGAGGCGACCATGCCCGACGGCATGCCGGTCAGCCTCGGCGCGGCACAGGAAACCCAGCTTGAGCTGGATCTGGCCAAGCCAGTGAAAGATTCCGAGACCTCCACCGTCACCGTCTACCTGGCGTTCAACCCGCTCTGGCAAGGCCAGCGCCTGCGCCCGATGGAGGGGCGTTGGCAGTCGGAACTGAGCGAGCCGGTGCCCAATCTCGACAGCGGCCTGGACGATGAACGCGTCACCGTCTGGAAACCCGCGCCGCGCCTGGTCACCGACCGCGACAAGGCCGACAGCGTGTGCCTGCCGCTGATTCGCGTGCGCAAGGAAAACGGCGTGTACAAGGCCTTGCCTGATTTCGTCGCGCCGAGCCCGCGGGTTACGCCGCAATCGGTGCTGGGGCAGCGGGTGCTGAAGCTGTGCGCCATGGTGCGGGAAAAGTGCGGGTCGATCGGCGTGCGCCTGCAGGGCGTCGAGCTCGAAGGCGACCCCGCGCGCGCGCGGGTATTGCGCAGCCAGTCGGCGGCGCTGTGGGCGCGTTTGCCGGAAGTGGAGGGCGCGCTGTACAGCGGCATCGCCACCCCCCAGGCGCTGCACGGCCTGCTGCTGGGCATGGCCGGCAGTTGGGCGGCGCTGGACCCGGTCAGCGGCGTGCCGGCGTTTTCGCCGCTGGAGTTCCTGGACCTGTACCGCGGCTATGACGAAGTCCTCGACTGGTTGGAACGCAGCCTGAAGAAAGTCCGCGAAGGCCTGCGCAGCGTGCCGTTCGAACAGAAGGGCAACGTCTACGAGATCCAGTTGCCGTCCTTCGATCCCTCCCGCCCGTTGCTGGTCGGTCTGCGCATGCCGCCTGGCGCCCCCGAGCCGGACGCCTCGTTGTGGCTGGGGCGGACCATCATCGCCTCGGCAGGCAATGTCGCTGACCTCGCTCGCCAGCGTCGTCCAGGCCTCGCACACAAAGCCCTGGACCTCGCCCGGCAGGCTGCCAGTGGCGTGGGCAGCGAGACCCGGCTGTTCGAGATCGATACGGGCGAACACTGGTTCAACCCGCAATTGCCGTTGCAGATCGTTTCGCCGGGGAATGGGGAAACCTTCAAGCCCTGGCAGATTGTTTTGTTGATTGACGACAACCACGAAGAAGTCGCCTGACACGGTAAGGACACCTATGCCAGAAGGGATTGCCGTATCGCGCTTTCGCGGCGTGCAGGACGCTCCGCTGACCAACGCCTTTCGCGAGGCGTGGCAGGAGTGGTTGGCAGCCTGGAACGAGCTGGACAAGCGCGCCGAAGACACCGGGCAATTGCTCGAACAGGTGGTCGAGTTGTCCACCCAAGCCACCCGCCGTCTGTGGCGCACCGCGTTCGCCAGCGTCGGCGACTCGGCGCCTTTGCAGATCAAGGCGATGGTCTATGCCTTTGTCGCGCTGGTGGACGAAACCCTGTTGTTCGCCGACTGGCCGGGCCAGCCTGAATGGCAGGAGCGGCCGCTGGAGCTGCGTTTGTATTCCAGCCGCCAGGCGGGGGACCGCGTGCCGGTGGAAATCAAGCGCCTGCTCGACGAACAGGCGCCCACCAGCCGCGACCTCGGCAACGTCTACCTGCTGTGCCTGATCCTTGGCTTCCACGGGCGCCTGCGCGGTCCTGGCGGCGAAGCGCTGCATGCCAAATGGCGGCATGCGCTGTTCAACCTGACCCGCCAGCGCGATCCGGATTACGCCAACGTCAGCGCCTTGCTGGCCGAACCGGCCAGTGTGGCGCCGCAGCAGTTACCGGTGCGCGAGTCGATGCCCGATGGGCTGCGTCTTGGCCTGCTGGTGCTGGGCATCACCTTTTTGCTGATCGGCGTCGGTCATCTGTTCTGGCGTGATATCGGCGACGAGCTGTCGCCAGTGCTGCACCTGGCCACACCCTTCCAGGTCCAGGAGCCAACTTCATGAGTCTGTCGACGCTGGGCTGGGTGGTCGGCATCGTCGTCATCCTGCTGCTTCTGGTACTGCTGGTGCTCTGGCTGCGTAACCGCAATGGCGCCGCTGTGCGCAGCTTCTATTTTGCCGTGCGCCAGATGGAGCATGACCAGGGCGGCGGCGGGCGCTATCAGGCGCCGTGGATGCTGATGCTCGGTGACGAGGTGCAGGGTGCGCAGTTGTGCGCGAGCTGGAACCTCAATGCCATCGACAAGCCGGCCTGGTTCGGGCGCTGGTGGTCCGATCCTTCCGGTGCGGTGCTGGTGGTGCCGCAATCGGTGTTCCTGCCCGGCGAGGGCATGAAGCAGGCCGGTGGCTGGTGGAGCCTGCTCGGCCTGTTGCTGCGGCTGCGTTCGCGTCGGCCGCTGGATGGCGTGATCTGGACCGTCGCTGCCGCCGACCTGCTGGATGCCGACCGCGCCGCGACCCTGGGCCTGGACGCCCGGCGCCGCTTCATCGACTTGTTACACCGGCTGGGCATGAGCCTGCCGGTGTATGTAGTGATCACCGGCATGGAGGCCGTGCCGGGCTTCCAGGAATTGGCCAATGCCTTGCCGGAAGAAACCCGTCGGCAGATGCTGGGCTGGTCGTCGCCGTATGCCGCCGATGCAACCTGGCAGTCGCAGTGGACTGAAGACGCCATGCAGCAGGTCAGCCAGGCGCTGTCCGAGGCGATCATCCAGATGGGTACCCTGTCAGGTGAACTGCACGATGACCTCGACGCGCTGCCGCAGCGCATCGATGGCCTGCGCCGCAACCTGCAGATGCTGTTGTGGCCGGTGTTCCAGGGCAATACCCACGGCGAGGCACCGGTTCTGCGCGGGCTGTACTTCACTGGCGCCCAGGCGTTCCAGGGCAATGCTGAGGCGTTGACCGCGCTGGATCAGCCGCTGCAGGAAAACGTCTTTGCCCACGGCCTCTGGCAGCAACGGATCAACGCCGAGCGCGGCCTGGCCCAGCCGATTCCGCGGCTGCTGCAACTGCGTCAGCGCTGGCAGCGAGTCGCGGCGATCTGCGCGGCGGTGGTGGGGCTGGTCTGGGTGGTGGCGATGGCCTGGGTCTGGAACGACTCGGTACGCGATGCCGGCGAGTTGTCGCGGCTGTTGCAGAACGCGCAGAACGACTACGTTGCGGTCGGCGATGACAGCCACCGCAAGGAACTGACCCGGCACAACGTGCAGGCCTTCTGGACCGTGCTGGAACGCGCACCGCGCTGGCACTTCACCTCGCTGGCCTATCCGACCTCATGGTTCTCCTCGCTGGATGACCGTCTGGACCAGGTGTTGCAGCACACGTCCATGAGCCATATGCGTCAGCCGATCCACGACCTCTTGCAGGCTGATTTGCGCGATGTCCTGGCGATCAACGACAACAGTCGCCGCAGTTCGGCGCAGGACGGCGATCCGGCGCAATGGCCGAGCTACCTCAAGGCCCGTGAACTGGTGCAGAAGGTCAACCGCCTGGAGCAGGCCGCCAGCCTCTACACCCAGGCCCTGGCCAACCAGAAAACCCCGCTCGACCAGTTGATCCCCCTGAGCAATCAGACCCTGGACCTCAACCTGAATGCCGGAACCCTGCCGCGTGAAGGGTTCTACAACCGCCTGCTGGTGGCAGAGGGCATTTCACCGCTCAAACCACTGGACCTGTCGCTGCACCGCAGCACCATCACGGCCAACTTCAACCAATTGATGGAAAGCTGGCTGGGTCATTACTTCCGCACCGACGGCTTCATCAGTTCGGCCGGTTACCTCAAGCTCTACCTTGACCGTCTGGAGGCGGGTGCGCCGCAGACCCTCAAGGAGCTGGAGCACATGGACGCGTTGATCGAGGACCTGCAAGCCTCCATCGACCTGACCAACTCCACCTGGAGCCGCGGCAAGGGCCAGGACCTGGTCGCCGGCTATAGCGACCTGCTCGCGCAAGTGCGCCAGAGCAAGTCGCTGGGCCCGGCGGTGGCCGAGGAAATCGAGCGTCGCGCCGAGCAGATGCAGTTCCACTTCAAGGAGCAGTGGGTGGCGCAGGGCGCGTCGAGCAAAAGCCTGATGGTGCAGACCACCACCGGGCAACTGGCCTTGCAGGAACGCATCATCCACCTGCACAGCGCGATCAACCTGCTGCTCAAGCGCGACTTCGTGGCCCGTGCCCTGCGTGATGACGGAACGGGCGACAGCGATCAGTTGAGCCATGTCGACAGCGAAGGCCTGCGCCTGGCCCAGAGTTACTACGAGAGCTACAAGACGTATGCCCATGAGTCGATGTCGGGCATCCCGCCGGTGTACCGCAATGCCTTGCTCAAGACTGCCGAGAACACCGCCGCCGATGCCATGTGGCTGAGCCTCAACCGGCAGGCGCCGCTGAGCGAACTGGAAAGCCTGCCGTCGTTCCAGGTGCGCACTGACCAGGCCGTGGCAGTGCACCGCGCGCTGATGCAGTTGCAGCGACCGGAACTGGCCGGCGGCTTGCAGACCGCACTCAACCAGAGCGCGCTGGCCGATGTGGCGCAAGCCATAGAGGAGGTGTTCCAGCAGCCGGTGTTCCGTGACCGGGCCGACATCAACCAGTGGGATGGCACGAAGGACTTCGGTCTGCGGCTGTTCCGCGCCGTCGACGCGCAGGATCTGAAGAGCAGCCTCGACCAGCAGTTCGGCGTCATCACGGTGATCACCGAGCAGACCGCGCCGGCACTGGAATGGCTGATGACTCAGGTGCCCAACCTCAACCTGAGCGAGTCGGAACTGGTCACGCGCTTCCACTCGCTGGGCGAGGAAATGACCAAGTACAAGGCGCAGAACCCGTCCAGTTCGCCGGCGCTGATCACCCAATTGATCGTGCGCGACTTCAACGACATGGACCAGAGCAGTTGCCTGAAGATTCTGCTCTCCGCCAATGCGCCACACGCCACCGGGCAACTGACCCAGCGCTGGGTCAGCCTGCAGCAGAACGCCTTGCAGCGCTGCCAGTTTCTGCAGCGCCAGGCGGTGTCCAGCGCCTGGAACGAACTGGCCGGCTACTTCAACCAGTACCTGGCCGGGCGTTTCCCGTTCGCTACCGATCAGCGTGCACCAGACGCCGACCCGGCGCGGGTGCAGTACTTCCTGACCCTGATCGATAACCGCCTGCCCCAGGCCCGCGATGGCCTCGGCCTGCTGGCTTCCCGCGATCGCGCCGCCGCCAGCGAGTTTCTCGACCGCGTGGCGCGGGCGCGGCCGTGGCTCGGCGCCATGCTGGTGCGTGACAACGCCGGGCTTTCCGGGATCGACATGGAAGTGCGCTGGCGCACCGACCGCGACAGCGAGCGCGGCGCCGATCAGGTCATCACCTGGGCGCTGGGGGCGGGTAACCGCGAGATCGTCCACCCCGGCGAGGATCAAGTGCTGCACTGGAGCGTCGGCCAACCGTTGAGCCTGCGCCTGCGCTGGGCGCGAGACGGCACCCAGCGGCCGGTCAATGACCCTTCGCAACAGCAACTGCATGTCAGCGGTCTGGAAGCCGAATGGCAGTACCAGGGCCCTTGGGCGCTGCTGCGCCTGATCAGTGCCCACAGCTCCATGCTGCGCCAGCCGAATGTTGACTACACCGAGTTCCCGCTGAGCCTGGAAGTGCCGGTGCACGCCCAGCCTGAGGAAGAGAACCAGACCTTGATGTTCCTGCGCCTGTCGCTGATGAGCCAGGGCGGCAAGGCACCGCTGTCCATTCACCCGTTGCCGGTCCAGGCACCGCTTTCACCGTTCGGCTATGCGCCGCGTTCGGTTGCCGACACAGGAGATTACCCATGACCTCACCCGGCTTTTCCCAGCGGGTCGGCCAGTTGCTCGAACCGATTTCCGTCGAGTCGCCGTGTGGCCCCAGCCTGACTTATGACGCGGTCTTCGCCGCGATGCGAGAAATGCGCCGCGAAGAAGACACCACGTTGCCCACCGGCGTCTGGTCCACCAACGAGGTCAAGCGCGCCGACTGGGCCGGCCTTGAGCGGCAGGCCACCCAGGTGTTGCGTGAGCGCAGCAAAGACCTGATGGTCGCCGCCTGGCTCGGCGAGGCCTGGCTGCACCGCGAGGGCATGGCCGGGGTGGTCAACGCCCTGGCGTTGCTGGGCGGGCTGTGCGAACGCTACCCCGACCAGGTGCATCCGCTGGTGGAGAACGGTGACGTCGACTGGCGAGCCGCGCCGCTGGAATGGGTGGCGACGCGCTACAAAGAGGTCTTGCTGTCGCGTCTGCAACTGCTGCCGCAGACGCCGGGCGACGTGGAGCGCTTCAGTCTGCAAGACTGGCAACAGATGAAGCTTCGGCAGGTGCAGGTCAACGACAGCAAGCCGGCCAAGGTCGCCGCCGAGGCGGCTCATGCGTTGCAGAAAAAAATCAGCGAGCAGGTGCGCCTCACGCCCCTGAGCTGGTGGCAGCAAGGGCTGCTGGCGGTGCAGAACGGCCAGGCGCAACTGCTGCTGCTCGATGGCTGGTGCGACCGTCACCTGGGCGATTCCGCGCCGGCTTTCGCCCAGTTGCGCACGGTCCTGCAGACCCTGGAAACCCTGCTTAAAGAGTTCGTCGCCCTGCATCCGCCGCAGGTTGTTCCTGTCGAAACCCCCGAGCCACAACCGGAGAGCCCAGCGACGATGGATGCCCCCGTCACCGAAACCCGCCTGCCGTCCACCGAACCCCGTACCCGCGATGAAGCTTATCGGCAGTTGCTGGTGATCGCGGATTACCTGGCCCGCACCGAACCCCACAGCCCGGTACCGTACCTGATTCGCCGGGGCGTGGAGTGGGGCAACAAGCCGCTGCGGGAATTGCTGGGGGAGTTGATCAGCTCCGATGCCGAGGCACGGCGGTTGTGGACGTTGATGGGGGTTTTGTAGGGGGGCTCATCGCTGGCAAGCCAGCTCCCACAGGGTTATGAGGCGCACACAAAACCTGTGGGAGCTGGCTTGCCAGCGATGCTTTTGATCTTGAGATCGCTAGACACCCCTCAAGCAATCCCCCCCGGCGAGTCCAGAATCTGCCGCACCTTGCGCGCCAGGTCGTGGGGCAGGTAGGGCTTGGAGATCACCTCGAACTCCGAGCCGCCAATATCGGTGCGCTCGATGGAGTTCTCGGCATAGCCGGTGGTCAGCAGCACTTTGGTGGTGGGGTGGCTGCGGCGGATTTCGCGGGCGAGCATCACGCCATTCATGCCACCCGGCATGATCAGGTCAGTGAACAACAAGTCGAAACGCTCGCCAGCTTCGAAGCACTTCAGCGCTTCGCGGGCATTCAGCACGATCTCGGCGTAGTAGCCGTAATCCTCCAGCACCATCTTCGCCAACTCCGCCACATCCGGCCGGTCTTCGACGATCAGCACGGTTTCATGGCCGTTCTTCGCCTCTGAGGTCAGTCGCCGTTCCACCGGCAGCACGGTGCCGCTGTCCACCGGGAAATACAGGCGCAGGGTGGTACCGGCGCCTTCCTCGGTGTAGATCCGCGCCGCGCCGCCGGATTGCTTGGCGAAGCCGTAGACCATCGACAGCCCAAGGCCCGAGCCTTTGCCTTCTTCCTTGGTGGTGAAGAACGGGTCCATCACCCGGTCGCGGATGCTGGCGGGCATGCCGATACCGTTGTCGGTGATCGACAGGCTGACGTAGTTCCCCGGCAACAAGCCGTCGTAAGACGCGATGGCGAGGTCGCGCACCAGCACATTGCGGGTCTCGATGAACACCCGCGGCGCCTTGCGGCCGATCAGCGCGTCGCGGGCATTGATGAACACGTTGAGCAGGGCCACCTCGGCCTGGGTCGGGTCGATGCGGCAGTTTTTCAGCGAGTGCTCCAGGTCGTATTCGACCAGCACACTGTCGCCGAAGGTCCGGCTCACCAGCGGCTGGACGGTTTCCACCAGTTGGTTGAGGTTGAGCACCCGGCCTTGCAGTTTCTGTTTGCGCGAGAAGGCCAGCAGTTGTTTGGTCAGGGTGCTGGCCTTGTCCACGGCGGAGCGGGCGTGGAAGGTGCTGCGGCGGATCCGGTCCATGTCCGGCGCGGGCTTCTCGGCGGCGGTGCGGATCAGGTCGATGTAGCCGCCCATAACCTGCAGCAGGTTGTTGAAGTCGTGGGCGATGCCGCCGGTGAGCTGGCCCAGCGCTTCCATTTTCTGCGACTGGCGCAGGGCGTCCTCGGCATCCCGCCGCCGGCTGACGTCCAGTTGCGAGGCGAAGAAATAGATCAACTCGCCTTTCTCATTGAAGATCGGCGAGATGAACAGCGCGTTCCAGAACGTGCTGCCGTCCTTGCGGTAGTTGAGGATTTCGGTGGCGAAGTCGTAGCGGCCCTTGATCGCATCACGGATCGAGGTCACCACATCGGGATCGGTATCCGGGCCCTGGAGAAACCGGCAGTTCTTGCCGACGATGTCGTCGGGGGCATAGCCGGTCATGTCGAGAAAGGCCTGGTTGGCGAAGATGATCGGGTTGTCGGCAGCGTTGGGGTTGGTGACGATCATCGGCATTCGTGTGGTTTCCACCGCCGCGAAAAAGATGTCCTTGGGGTGACGGGAGATATCTGCAGTCGAAGAGTCATCGACTCGTGTAGGTGTATTTGCCACTGGACAGTTCCTCTTCCTGCCATCGACCGGCCTGGCCGGTCCCCTGAATTTTTGCGCGTCCCCGTACCAGTGATGGCACCGGCTGAAACGTCGCTGTGTTGGATGGCGGGTTCAAGTGCCATCATTTTTATCCAGACCGCCGTGCCGCTTGTTGGTTGCTTTGCCTGTGCGGTTTTTTAACCGATCTTGTGCAAGGTTTCCGTTAGACTCGACGCCTTTTGGCGGGGAGCAAGCATGACAATCAGCGGAACGCGGGCGGCAACGGTGTGTGGTTTGCTGGCGATCCTGCTGTGGAGCACGGCGTCCGGCTTGATCAGGAGCATCAGCGAAATCTTCGGCGCGCTCGGCGGCGCGGCGTTGATCTACACGCTGGGCACATTGATGCTTCTGGCGTTGCTCGGGCGACCGCGGTTGCGCTCGGTGCCGCGGGTTTATCTGCTGAGCGGAAGCGCGCTGTTCGTCGCCTATGAAATCTGCCTGTCGCTGGCGCTGGGCTTCGCCAATGACGCGCAGCAGGCCATCGAATTGATGGTGCTGAATTACTTCTGGCCCTGCCTGACGGTGCTGCTGGCTATTTTCATGAACGGCCAGCGCGCCCGCTGGCTGATCGTGCCGGGCACGGCGCTGGCGTTGTCGGGAATTCTTTGGGTGGTCAGTGGCGACGGTTTGTCGCTGACACGGATCATCGCCAACGTGCAGTCCAACCCGCTGAGTTACGGCCTGGCGCTGAGCTGCGCGGTCACCTTCGCGCTGTACTGCAACGTCACCCGCCGCTATGCCAACGGGCAGAACCTGGTGGTGCTGTTCTTCTTCCTCACCGCCTGCCTGTTGTGGATCAAGTTCGCTTTGAGCGGGGCGCCGTTGCCGGCGTTCACCGCGAGCAACAGCCTGGAACTGCTCGCCGCAGGCGTGGCCATGGCCGGCGGCTACGCGCTGTGGAACCTGGGCATCCTGCGCGGCAACCTGACGCTGCTGGCTACCGCGTCGTATTTTTCCCCGGTGCTGTCTTCGGCGTTTGCCTCGATCTGGCTGGGCGCGCACCTGAGCGGGCAGTTCTGGCAGGGCGCGTTGCTGGTGACGTTGGGATCGTTGATCTGCTGGCAGGCGACGCGCGCGAGGGCGGTGGCAGCGTAATGGCACTTGCGGCCTTTCCATGGCCAGCATTAATATGAATAATTCTCATTTGTGTGAATTCTGCCATGGACTCCAGCCCGCCGCCCCGGAGCGACACCCTCGACGCGTTGTACCAGGGATACCACAGCTGGTTGCTGGGCTGGTTGCGGCGGCGGATGCAGTGCCCGCATAACGCCGCCGACCTTGCGCAAGACACCTTCATTCGTGTGCTCACCGCCGGTGCCTATGTCGCGCCGCGTGAACCACGGGCGTTTCTTGCCACGGTGGCACGCCGGTTGCTGATCGATAACGGCCGGCGCCAGCGTCTGGAGCAGGCCTATCGCGAAGAGCTGGAACGCTGCGCGTCGTATCTGGAGCAGGCGCCGTCGCCGGAGCAGATTCTCCAGGCGATCCAGGTGCTGGAAGGCATCGACCGGGCGCTGGCGCGCATGCATTCGCGGGTGCGTGAGACCTTTGTGTTGCGCCATCTGGAAGGACTGGGCCAGGAGCAGATTGCCCGCCAGACCGGCGTGTCGATCAGAACGGTGCAAAAGGATCTGGTGGAAGCCCTGTTGATCTGCGACCTCGTCGCCCAGGAGGCCTGATGAGCGCCGCCGTTTCCGCTTCCGTGTTGCGTCAGGCCGCCGAATGGCTGGTGCGCCTCGACAACCAAACCGACGCCGCTACGCGTCAGGCCTATCACGTCTGGCTAGCCGCCGACCCGCAGCATGGCGCCGCCATCGCCCGTTTGCAGGGCCATCTCAGCCCCCTTGCCGAATTGCCGCGCCAGCCGGCCCGCGCCGCGCTGCGGCGTGCGCACCAGGGCCGTCCGCGAGGGCAGGCGATCAAGGCGCTGGCGTTGGCGGGCTTGCTGGTCGGTTCGGGGTTGCTGGGGTATCAGCACTGGCAGCGCGGCTACCTGCTGGCGGACCTGAGCACCGCCCGTGGCACCTGGACCGAGCAGCGCCTGACTGACGGCAGCGAGATCAGTCTCAACGGTGACTCGGCGGTGGACTGGCATTTCGATGCGCAGGAGCGGCGCGTCCATCTGCTGCGTGGCGAACTGCGCGTGCAGGTGGCCAAGGATGCGCAGCGGCCGTTCTATGTCGACACGCCGCAGGGCAGCATCCGTGCGCTGGGCACGCGCTTTATCGTCGAGCGCCGCGACGACGCCACGCGGGTGACCATGCTCGAATCGTCGACGCGGATCGAAAGCCCTGTCGGCACCCTGGTGCTGAACGCGGGCGAGCAGGTGCGGGTGGATGCCAACGGCATCGGCGCGGTGCAGCGGGTGGATGTCGCGGCGCAGGAGGGCGCCTGGAATCACCATCAGTTGCTGGTCACCGACCAGCCGTTGAGCGATGTGCTGGAGCGTCTGGCGCGGCATCGTCCGGGACTGCTGTCGTTCGACCGCGAGGCGCTGGCCGGCATGCGGGTCACGGTGATGTTGCCGACCGACGACAGCGACCGTGCCTTGCGCCTGCTGGAGCGCACATTGCCGTTGCAGGTAACGCATTTCACGCCGTGGTTGACCCAGGTGACGCCTCTGGATGAAGAAGAACGCAAATAATTTGCAATTCCGCTTCGCGTTTTCGTTTTTCGCCCGTCCTCCCCTGGGCCAACACACTCAGGAGAACCGAAACCATGGCTTCATCGTTGCGCGCGCTGTCCCTGCGTCCCAGCCGTCTCTGCCTCAGCCTGCGGCTGGCCCTCGGCGGCATTGCCCTTGTCGCCCCCGTATTGACCTTCGCCCAGCAGCAGGTCCTGGCGTTCGATATCGCCGGCGGCCCGCTCGGCGAAGTGCTGGGCCGCTACGCCCAGGCCGCCGGCGCGCCGATTTCGGTCAGCTCGCAGCAAGTGGCGGGGCTGGTCAGCCCGGGTGTCCACGGCCGCTTCACCGTCGCCGAAGGCTTTGCCCAGGTGCTCAAGGGCAGCGGCCTGGTAGCGCGAGCCAGCGCCGATGGCTTCCAGATCGAAGCCGTGCCGGTCAGCGGTAGCGCCATGGAACTGGGCGCCACCAGCGTGGTTGCCAACCAGCTCGGTACCATCACTGAAGACAGCGGCTCCTACACGCCGGGCACCATTGCCACCGCCACGCGGCTGGTGCTGACACCGCGGGAAACACCGCAGTCGATCACCGTGGTGACCCGCCAGCATATGGATGATTTCGGCCTCAATTCGATCGACGACGTGATGCGCCACACCCCGGGCATCACCGTTGCCTCCTATGACTCCGACCGCAGCAACTATTACGCCCGCGGCTTCTCGATCCAGAATTTCCAGTACGACGGCATCCCCACCACCCGCACCGCGGCCTACTCGGCGGGGCAGACCCTGAGTGACATCGCCATCTATGACCGGGTCGAAGTGCTCAAGGGCGCCACCGGCCTGCTCACCGGCGCGGGCGCCCCCGGCGGCACCATCAACCTGGTGCGCAAGAAGCCGACCGCCGACTTCAAAGGTCATGTCGAACTGGGCGCCGGCAGTTGGGACAGCTACCGCTCCGAGGTGGATGCCAGCGGCCCGCTCACAGAGTCTGGCAACGTGCGCGGTCGTGCCGTGGCGGCCTACCAGGACAAGCACTCCTTCATCGACCACTACGAGCGCAAGACCAGCGTCTACTACGGCATCCTCGAATTCGACCTCGATCCCGACACCCTGCTGAGCGTCGGTGCTGATTACCAGGACAACGACCCGAAAGGTTCCAGCTGGTCCGGCAGCGTTCCGATCTACGACAGCCAGGGCAACCGCATCAGCACCTCGCGCTCGTTCAATAACGGCGCCGAATGGAGTCGCTGGGAGCAATACACCCGTACCGTGTTCGCCACCCTGGAACACAGCTTCGCCAACGAATGGGTCGGCAAGGCGCAAGTGCACCACCAGATCAACGGCTATTACGCGCCGCTCGGCTCGATCCAGGGCCGACCCAACGCCACCACCGGCGTGACCTCGATCTACGGCAACAAGTACACCGGCGAAACCACCACCGACTCGGCAGACGTCTACTTCAGCGGGCCGTTCTCGCTGTTCGGTCGCGAGCACCAACTGGTGGTCGGCGCGGCCGCGTCCAAGGCGCACTGGAAGGGCAAGGACTACTGGACCGCGACCTACCGCGACAGCAATTCCTACGACTTCTGGAACTGGGATGGCGGCAGCGGCATCGAGCCGGACTGGGGCGATGTCAGCTACCGCACCGACCAGACCACCTGGCAGACCGGTGGCTACCTGACCTCGCGCTTCAGCCTCAGCGACGAGTTGCACCTGCTGCTGGGCGCTCGGCTGGCCAACTACAAGATCACCGGCACCAGCGACACCCGCGAAACCGGGCGCCTGGTGCCTTATGTCGGCGTCACCTACGACCTCAACGATGAGTTGTCGCTGTACGCCAGCTACACCGACATCTTCCTGCCGCAAACCGACTACCGCGACCGCACCAACAAGATGCTCGAACCCGACGAAGGCCAGAACTACGAGCTGGGTATCAAGGGCGAATTCTTCGATGGTCGCCTGAATGCCAGCCTGGCGTACTTCGAAGTCCACGAGAAAAACCGCCCGGAATCGGACAGCGACTACAACGCCAACCCGACCCTGCCGAACCTTTACGACGCCTATTACGGCATCACCGCGACCACCAAGGGCGTCGAAGCGGAAATGAGCGGCGAACTGGCCACCGGCTGGAACCTGATGGGCGGCTACACCCATAAAATCGTGCGTGACCAGCATGGCGACAAGGTCTCCACCTGGGAGCCGCAGGACCAGTTCAACGTCTACACCACCTACAAACTGCAGGGTCCGCTGGAGCGTCTGACCGTCGGCGGTGGTGCGCGCTGGCAGGGCCAGTCCTGGCAAATATTGACCAACCGCGCCAAAGGCGTTCAGGAGAAATTCACCCAGGACGACTTCTGGCTGGTCGACCTGATGGCCCGCTACAAGATCACCGACAACCTGTCGGCCACGGTCAACCTCAACAACGTGTTCGACAAGACCTACTACACCAACGTCGGCTTCTACAGCTCGGTGTCCTACGGCGACCCACGCAACGTGATGGTCACCACCCGCTGGGACTTCTGACTGGTCACGGGGGAGCGCAAGGCTCCCCCGTTTCACGGCGTTCTACTCTTCTTCGCTGACCAGGAAACAGACCTTCTTGCCGCCGAGGTTATTGCCTTCGGCGCTGTAGATCGCTCCCATCTTGTCCCTCAACCCGGCGCTGTCAGCGAACTGCGAGATATCCACGTTGGCGACGTCATCGCTCGAGTTGATCCCGATCATGCCCTTGAACGCCAGATTCACATCGTTCCCGAGGGTGTCACGGGCTAGCGCTCATGCCAGCGGGCGTGCCGCCTTTGCGGTGAGCGCCGCATGGGTGTCCAGTTCTTCGGCAATGAACGCATCGATCATCGCCCGGTAGACCTGTTCCACCACCTGCGCCGAGGCACCGGTTTCTTCGGCAATACCGCGCACCTTGGTAATCACCTGTTCGACCCGCGCCGGGGCGCGGACATCATCGGAGGTTTTCTTGAAAGCGGCTGCCTGGGCGACCAGATTGCCGCGCCGGGCGAGGAGGGTGACGAGATCGCGGTCGATGCGGTCGATGTGTTGGCGGACTTCGTCGAGGGAGGTGCAGCGTACATCCATGATCAAGTATTCCTGTCCAATTGAGGCGAGCGCCGATCATTGATGAACCCTTGCTGCCGGGTCAACTGTCGGTGTCGAAGCCCGGCGGCGGGTCAGCCCGCCAATCTGCAGACAGGCGACCCCGGCGAGGATAAACACGATCGCGAGCAGGGCGATGGCGTCCGTGGATTCACCGGCCAGCACTACGCCGATCAGCAGCGCCACCACGGGCGGGATGTAGGTGACGCTGGAGGCGGCGATGGCGCCGAGGGATTCGACGATGAAGTAGTAGGCGATGTAGGCCAGTCCAGTGCCCAGCAGGCCCAGGCCGAGGGTCAGCCCCACCCAGGCGCGAGTATCGGCGAACAGCGCGTCGATGCCGCGCATGGGCGTGACGGCCAGCAAGAACAGCAGGGCGAAGCCGATCTGGTAGGTGGTCAAGGCCGCCACGGGCAGGCCGAGCGGGCTGACATAGCGCCGCGCATAGACGAACGAAAGCCCCACGCACAACGAGCCGCCAAGCATGTAGCCGACCCCGGCCAGGCTGATGTCACCGGTGGCGGACCAGGGGCGGGCGATCAGCAGCACGCCGATAAAGCCGAGGATGACCCCGGCGATCCGCGTACCGTTGATGGTTTCCCCACGCAGGAACAGCGCCGCGCCGAGAAAGGTGAACAACGGGATCGCGCCGCTGAGCACGCCGGCCACGCTCGACGGCAGCAGCGCCGTGCCCAGGGCAAAGGCGTAGTAATACAGTGCCGTGGCCAGCAGCGACATCACCACGAAATGATGTGCGTGGCGCCAGTGCGCCCAGCGCAGTTCGCGCTTGAGCAGTGCGTAGGCCATGACCGGCAGGAAACCGAACAGCACCCGCATCAAGGTGATTTGCAGCGGGCTGATGTCCTGCGCGGCCCACTTCACGAAGATGAAATTGCTGCCCCAGATCAGCCCCAGAAAGACGAAGGCGATAACGGCGGAAGGTGAGACTTTTTCGGTTGGCACAGGCGTGCTCCGGCAAGGATGAACAGGTGTCCAGCCTATCAACGCGGCGCCCCAGGAGAGAGACAGCGCGAATTCTCTGATTCGATAGAAAAACTACTGGCTTGCCTGTTCTTCCAGCCACTGCCGCACCAGCGCCTGCGCTGCCGGGTGCCGGGACTTGCGTGGCCACACCAGCCAGAACCCGGTTTCTGCGCTCAACTCAGCCTCGACGGCGGCCTGCAGTCTGCCTGCGCGGATATCGTCGCGGACGAAGAAATGGCTGGCCAGCGCCAGTCCCTGTCCGGCGATGGCCGCCTCGATCGCCAGTGATGTCTGGTTGAACCGCACGTTCTTCGGCGTGACCTCGGCGGGATGCTCGAACACCTGGGCGATGAACTGCGGCCAGAAATTGTGGGCATCGTGCAGCAGCACGAAATTGCGCAGGTCGGCGAAGCCGTTGGGCATGCCGTGGGCCTGCAACAGCGCGGGGCTGCCCACCGCGACGATGCGCTGATCGAACAGCAACTCGGCATTCAGGCCCGGCCCGAAAGGCGGGTTGCCGTAGCGCACGGCGATGTCCACGGCGTCGGTCTGGAAGTGCGACAGGCGCTCTGTGGCCAGCACCCGCAGATCGATTTCCGGATGACGCTCGGTAAACCCGGACAAGCGCGGGATCAGCCAGCGCGAAGCGAGGCTCGGGGTGACGCTGATGGTCAGGTGGGTGGGCTCCGGCCGCAACGCGCGGGTGGCTTCGTCGATCAGTTCGAAGGCTTTGCGAATGCTCACTGCATAGGAGCGCCCCGCCTCGGTCAAGGCCAGGCCGCGGGGCAGGCGCTCGAACAGCTTCAGCCCGAGGCTGGCCTCCAGCCCGCGGATCTGCTGCGCCACGGCGGCCTGGGTCACGCCCAGCGCCTCGGCGCCAAGGCGAAAATTACCGTGGCGGGCGACCACTTCGAAGATGCGCAGGGCGTTGAGAGAGGGCGTCGACATGGCGATGGAATTTCTACTGGCTGGCTGACGGGTTGAAGCTACGCCCGCAGCGCCGGGATGAACAGTGTTCGTGTCAGAAAAATCTCCGAAGCCTGCAGGCGCCGGTCTACACTGGGCGCCCCTCAAATGTTCCGAATCCCGCCATGCTCCGAACCGTCACCGACCTCGACCTGCGCCTGCTACGCATCTTCACCACCGTGGTGAAATGCGGCGGCTTCACCGCGGCCCAGGCCGAGCTGAACATGAGCCAGTCGAATATCAGCATGCACATTGGCAGCCTGGAAAAGCGTCTGGGTTACCGCCTGTGCGAGCGCGGCAAGGGCGGTTTTCGCCTGACCGCCAAGGGCAAGCGGATTCTCGATGCCTCACAGGCGATGTTCGACGCCATCGGCCTGTTCCGTGACGAGGCGCAGGCGCTGTCGGGCAATCTGGTGGGCGATCTGTATGTGGGGCTGGCGGACAACGTGGCGACGCTGCCGCAGGCGCGCTTCGGCGAGGCGTTGGCGACCTTCTATCGGCGTGAGCAGGACGTGCAGTTGAACCTGTACGTCAACTCACCCACCGAGCTGGAACTGGCGGTGATCGACGGGCAACTGGACCTGGCGGTGTCGTACTTCAGCCGCTCGCGGCCGAGCCTGGATTACCTGCCGTTGTACACCGAGGAGATCGGGGTGTTCTGTGGCGATCGGCATCCGTTGTTCGACGAAGCAGAGCCGGCGTTGGAGCGCATTGCCGCGTGCAACTGGATCAGCCACGGCTTTCTTCCCGAGAACCAGGACCTGCCGCTGCGCCCCGAGCGCAGCCGGGCCACCGCCTACCATATGGAAGCGGTGGCTCATGCGGTGCTGGCGGGCACCCATCTGGGCTACCTGCCGACCCACTATGCGCAGATCTGGATCGAGCGCGGTCGCATGCGCGCCTTGCAACCTGAGCGGCTGCGCTACGAGGTGGTGCACAGCATGATCACTTACACCGGCCGGCCGCGCAGTGAGGCGGCGCGGGCGTTTATCGAGGATTTGCTGGCGGTGCATGGGTTGGGTGTTTAGTTGCGTATAGGTTGTACACATCTCATGTAGCTTGTCAGGGGATCTGGTCAGGGCGGCCAGGTGCTAGCCGACGGGGTTTTAGCGCTCTCGAGATCGAGCGCCGCCCGCGCGGCGCATCGCGAGCAAGCTCGCTCCTACATCGGTTGCAACGTGCCATGGCCTGTCAGAGAGGTGTTGCCCGCCTTTTTGCGTTTCGCGATGAATCGCGTTGAAGCTGTTGGGATCGACTCGATACCGCGTTGTACAAACAAGGCCGTCAACCATGGCCTGACAGACATAGGCACGTTGCAACCTACTGTAGGAGCGAGCTTGTCGGAGCGCCGAACCGTCGCGATGCGCCGCGCGGGCGGCGCTCGATCTTGAGAACGCTGGAAAAACTGTCGGCTAGCACCTAGTCGCCGTTACCCATGCTCAGATCAACTTCCCGACCACCGCATTGCGATAAATCCGCGAATAGTCAGCAGCCGTCAGCGGCAACGCATTGGTCTCCGACGACGAGATATCCGCCAGCGCCAGCTCGCCGATAAGCGCGGCATCCTCGCCGGTCAAGCCCAGTTCGGCGAGGGTATCGGGAATCCCCACCCGACCACGCAGTTCCAGCACCCAGGGCAGCAGTCCGTCAAAACTGGCATCGTCCAGTTCCAGATAACGCGCCAGGCGCGCAGCGTCGCTTTCGATGGCGCTGCGGTTGGCCAGCAGCACATAAGGCAACAACACCGCATTGAGCAAGCCGTGGTGCAGGTGATGGCGCGCACCCAGCGGATGGGCGAGGGCGTGCACGCCGCCGAGACCTTTCTGGAACGCCACGGCGGCGCTGGCCGAGGCCACAAGCATGCCTTCGCGGGCAACCAGGTCATTGCCATCACGAACGGCGTTTTCCAGGTGCAGCTTCACCTGCCGAACGCCTTCCACGGCGACGCCGGCGGACATCGGGTGATGCAGCGGCGAGAACAGCGCTTCCAGGTGGTGGGTGAGGGCGTCCATCCCGGTGGCGGCGGTCAGTTTTGCCGGCAGGCCGGTGGTCAGCGCCGGGTCGAGGATCACGCAGCGGGCCAGCAGTTCGCGGTGGCCGATGACCTTTTTCACGCCTTGCACGGTGTCGGTGAGCACCGCTTCACGGCCCAGTTCCGAGCCGGTACCGGCGGTTGTGGGAATGGCAATCAGCGCGGGCAGATCGAGCGCGGGGTAGTTGGCGAGGGTCGGGAAGTGCTCCAGTATTTGCGCCCATTCGAAGCGTTCCAGGCCTTGCGGATCACGGCTGAGCAGGGCGATGCCCTTGGCCGCGTCCAGCGCACTGCCGCCGCCGAGGGCGATCAGCGAGTCGTGCTGGCCGTCTGCGAACACTTGGGCACCGGCGCGGGCTTCGTCCAGGCTCGGGTTGCCGGACAGCCCGTGGAACAGCGCGTAATCAACGCCCTGGGCATCCAGATGCTCGCGCACCGCGCGCAGGGGCGGCAGTTCCAGCATGCCGGGGTCGGTCACCAGCAACGGGCGGCGCATGCCGGCCAGGGCGCAGCGTTGGGCCAGCAGGTCGAGGGCGCCGGCACCGCAGAAAATCTCGGTGGGGTAGTTCCAGTAATGCAGGGTGGACATGACGAATTCCTTTTTTCAGGCGCAAGCCCGCCCCGCCAGCAAAAGGCCGGTGAACAGAGCGGGCGGAGCGGGGGGTGAATCAGTCGACGGCGCGGCCGGCGAAGCTGAGGCTGGTGGCGATACGGCGATGGGGCTTGGCGATCAGCAGGTAAGCCAGGCCGAACAGGGCCAGGACGGAGAACACCACCACCACCGCCCACACCTGGAACCACGGCGCTCCGGGCGGAGCCAGCAGTTCCCGCGGCCAGGCCACGTTGATCGCTTCGAAAAGCAGCCAGCAGACCGCGATGATGTTGATCACCAGGCCTTTACGACCCAGTTGCAGGGCGCCTTTGGCCGGGTCCCAGCGACCGCTCAGACGGGCATACAGGGCGCTGACACTGACAATCAGGAAGACGAAGAAGAAGCCGCCGCTGCCGAAGGCGATCAAGGTGCCCACCGCCGTGGCGTTGAGGCCCAGGCCGAGACCGAGGCTGGCCACCAGGGTGCTGAACACCATCGCTGCCATCGGCACTTTGCGTCGGTCTACCCGGCGCAGCAACGCCGAGCCCGGCAGGATGCCGTCGCGGGCCATGCCGAAGATCGCCCGGCCGATGTAGGTCTGCACCGAGACCACGCAGGCGACGAACGCAATCAGCACAATGGCGACGAACGGCCGTTCGGCCCAGGCGCCAAAGGCATCCACCACCGCCGGGGTCACCGGATCGATGATCTGGCCGCTGACCACTGCGGCCGGGTCCTTGAACGACAGGGTCACGGCGAAGGCGGTGAGCATCACGGTCAGGCCCACCACCAGCATCGAACGCAGGATGGCGCGCGGGGTGGAGACGCGGGCGTCGGTGGTTTCTTCGGACAGTTGCGAGCAGGCATCGAAGCCGAGGAAGGCCCAGCCACACACCGCCAGCGCGGTGAGCAGGCCGCTCGTGTAAGAGCCGCCGGACGCGCTTTCGGCGCCCATGCTGGTGAACAGCAGGCTGAAATCATGGTTGCGGAAGAACAGCAGCAACAGCACGCCGATGCCGATGGAGGCGATGGCTTCGGCGAAGATCCCGGCGTTGACGAAGTACTTCAGTGGGTTGATGCCCAGCAGGTTGACCCCCAGGCCCAGCGCCAGCAGCGCCGCGCCACAGGCCACCTGGGTGTTGGCCGAGGGCGGTTCGTTGGTGATCAACAGGCCGAGCCAGAAACCGCCGAGGTAGGCCACGGTGGTCAGCGACGCCAGCGCCGCAGCCAGATACAGGAAACCGGTGAACCAGGCCAGGCGGTCACCCACCAGGCGGCGCACCCATTGATAGCAACCACCGGCCAGCGGGAACTGCGACGACAGTTCGGCGTAGACCAGGGCCACGCTCAGTTGCAGCAACAGGCACAGCGGCACGATCCAGACCCAGGACGGACCGATGCTGATCGCACCAAGGGACATCACCGAATAGATGCCGACAACCGGCGAAATGGTGGCGAAGCCGACGGAAAACGACGACCACAGGCTCAGGCCTCGATCCAGCTCCTGGCGATAGCCGTGGCTGGCGAGCAGGTGCTCGTCTTGATTGGACGGAAGAGGGACGGGCATAGGGGATCCTCGGCAGGTATTGGAATTGTTATCGAGATCCGGTGCCTCTGTGGGCACTCGGCTGCCCCGGATTGGGCCGGGCGGGTTCCTGGCCAGAGTATGTCGGCTTCGCATCAGGAAAAATTCATCGTTGCGATGGCTGGCATCAGGATTTTTTGATGTTTGCCGTGCGCGCCGATAGTGGATCGGCGCAAAAGAACAGCCGATGTCGTTCGTCCTGTCTATGAGTATCGCCGCGCAAATCTGTGCTGCGACCTGAAACGTTGCACGGCAGGCCGCGCGGGCTGAGCTAGCCTTTGAACTGTTCGCCGCTCGCGGCCCTCGAAGCCCTGTGCTTTCAAGGACCGCCATCGGGCTTCGCTTGCCTTGCGTGCACCAGGGCGCGAAGACCGCGGCACGGGGTGCCGGCGGTCGGTCCAATGGGCAGGGAATTCACGCCAATCACATCGAGGCTCGCCTCGTGGGAGAAAACATGACGATCGGGATGAAATGGAGAGCGGCGTTCGCCGGGCTGACGTTGCTGTGCGGCTTCGCCAGCGTGCAGGCCGCCGAGGCGAAGAAGGTCGACGTGCTGCTGGTGGGCGGCGGCATCATGAGTTCGACCCTGGCGATCTGGCTCAACGAACTGGAACCGGGCTGGTCGATGGAACTGGTCGAGCGCCTGGACAAGGTCGCCAACGAAAGCTCCAACGGCTGGAACAACGCGGGCACCGGCCACTCGGCCCTGGCCGAGCTGAACTACACGCCGGAGAAAGACGGCAAGGTGGACATCACCAAGGCCGTCGAAATCAACGAATCCTTCCAGATCACCCGACAGTTCCTCGCCTGGCAGGTGAAGAACGGTGTGCTGAAGAATCCCCGTTCGTTCATCAACACCACGCCGCACATGAGCTTTGTCTGGGGCGACGACAATATCCGCTTCCTGAAGAAACGCTACGAAGCGCTGCAGGCCAGCCCGCTGTTCCGGCCCATGCAGTACTCGGAAGACCCCGAGCAGATCAAGAAATGGGTGCCGCTGATGATGGACGGGCGTGATCCACAGCAGAAGCTTGCGGTCACCTGGACGCCCATCGGCACCGACGTCAACTTCGGTGAAATCACCCGCCAGTACGTGGCCTATCTGCAGACCCGGCAGAACTTCAGCCTGAAGCTGTCCAGCGAGGTCGAGGACATCACCCGCAACGACGACGGTTCGTGGCGCGTCGAGTACAAGAACCTCAAGGACGGCAGCAAATCCACCACCGACGCCAAGTTCCTGTTTATCGGTGCCGGTGGCGCGGCCTTGCCATTGCTGCAGAAATCCGGCATCGCCGAGGCCAAGGACTACGCGGGCTTCCCGGTCGGTGGCTCGTTCCTGGTCACTGACAATCAGGACATCGCCCTGCAGCACATGGCCAAGGCCTACGGCATTGCCTCCACCGGCGCGCCGCCGATGTCGGTGCCGCACCTGGACACCCGGGTGCTGGATGGCAAGCGGGTGATTCTGTTCGGGCCGTTTGCCACGTTCTCTACCAAGTTCCTCAAGGAAGGCTCCTACCTCGACCTGTTCGCCAGCATGTCGCTGCACAACACCTGGCCGATGATGCGCGTGGGCCTGCGTGAGTTCGACCTGGTGAAATACCTGGTCGGCCAGGTGATGCAGTCCGATGACGACCGCTTTGCCGCGTTGCAGACCTACTTCCCCAAAGCCAAGAAGGAAGACTGGCGCCTGTGGCAGGCCGGCCAGCGGGTGCAGATCATCAAGAAAGACGAGGGCCAGGGCGGTGTGCTCAAGCTCGGCACCGAAGTGGTCGCTTCCAAGGACGGCACCATCGCCGGCCTGCTGGGTGCCTCGCCGGGCGCTTCCACCGCGCCGCCGATCATGCTCGACCTGATGCAGAAGGTGTTCAAGGACCGCCTCGCCTCGTCGGCCTGGCAGGAGAAACTGAAGCAGATCATTCCCAGCTACGGCATGCACCTGAACGACCATCCTGACCTGGTCGCCAAGGAGTGGGCCTACACCAACGAGGTGCTGCAACTGGCCCCGGCGCCAGGCATCGACCAGCGCCAGGATCCGGCCAATCCGGACAACATCGATCCGCTGGGGCAGAAGACCGGCAACGCCGACCCGGACCTCAACCCTGACGCCGGCAATTGACCGCGCGTTTGCATCCGGCAGGGCGACTGTCGGATGCAAACGTCCCACGTGCAGTTCTGCACTGAACGGTTGCACCAAGGGCATGTTCCTGCGCTCGCACTCCGGGTATCCTCGACACACTTTGTTCGATTGACCCTGTCCCAAGGAGTTGCGCGCTGTGTTCAAACATGTCGATGCCTATGCCGGCGATCCGATCCTCTCGTTGATGGAGACCTTCAAGACCGATCCTCGGGCCAACAAGGTCAACCTGAGCATCGGCCTGTATTACGACGCCGCCGGCGTGGTGCCGCAACTGGCGGCGGTGGGCGAGGCCGAGAAGCGCCTGGCCGACAAGCCCCACGAAGCCTCGCTGTACCTGCCGATGGAAGGTCTGGCCGGCTACCGTCAGGCGATCCAGAACCTGCTGTTCGGCGCTGATCACCCTGCGGTGACCGGCGGCCGCGTTGCTACTGTGCAGACCGTCGGCGGTTCCGGCGCACTGAAAGTCGGTGCCGACTTCCTCAAGCGCTACTTCCCCGAATCGCAGGTCTGGGTCAGCGATCCGACCTGGGACAACCACCGCGCGATCTTCGAAGGTGCCGGTTTCAAGGTTCATACCTATCCGTACTTCGACCAGAACACCCGTGGCGTCAACTTCGACGGCATGCTCGCGGCGCTGCAGACCCTGCCTGCCAACAGCATCGTCCTGCTGCACCCGTGCTGCCACAACCCGACCGGCGCCGACCTGAATCAGGGGCAATGGCAACAGGTGATCGAGGTGGTCAAGGCGCGCAACCTGATCCCGTTCCTCGACATCGCCTACCAGGGCTTCGGTGAAGGCCTGCTGGAAGACGCCTTCGCCATCCGCGAAGCCGCCCGTGCCGGCGTACCGTGCCTGGTCAGCAACTCGTTCTCGAAGATCTTCTCGCTGTACGGCGAGCGGGTAGGGGGCCTGTCGGTGGTCTGCGATGACGCCGACACCATGCAAAGCGTGCTCGGCCAGCTCAAGGCCACCGTGCGCCGCAACTACTCCAGCCCGCCTGCCTTCGGCGCGCAACTGGTGGCGGCGGTGTTGAACGATGCCGGCCTGAATGCCCAGTGGGTGGCTGAAGTCGAGCAGATGCGCCTGCGTATCCTGGACATGCGCCAGGGTCTGGTGGACGCCCTGGCGGTGCTGTTGCCGGGCAAAGACTTCTCGTTCTTCCTGTCCCAGCGCGGCATGTTCAGCTACACCGGTTTCAGCGTGGCCCAGGTTCGTCGCCTGCGTGACGAGTTCGGCGTGTACCTGATCGACAGCGGCCGCGTGTGCATGTCGGGCCTGCGCCCGGACAATCTGCAGCAGGTGGCTGAGGCATTTGCTGCGGTGCAGTGATCTTCAGGGTCTCATCGCTGCGGTTCGGCGCCCCGACAAGCCAGCTCCCACAGGTGCTGTGTGCACCGACCTTGTGGGAGCCGGCTTGCCGGCGATGAGGCCATCAGCAACCCGCTCAGTTCTCAGCCTGTCGCCGCACCGCAACGGTGCAACCATTCCTCGGACAGGGCTTTGCAAGTGCAACCTTTCAGCGCACAATCGCGCCCCTCTTTGATGGCCGGGGTGCGTTGAGGCGTCTGTTTCGCCACTTCCGGCGCTGTTGCAGTCTTGCGTGTGGAGTTGCACCCGGAATGAATGAGCAGGCCCCAAGCGTTGAACAACGCTTTGAATCGACCCCAGCTGCGACCCTCGGTAGCTGGGCCCGTCAAGACACTACCTGGATGCTCGGCCTGTTCGGCACCGCCATCGGCGCCGGTACGCTGTTCCTGCCGATCAACGCCGGCCTCGGCGGCTTCTGGCCGCTGCTGATCCTGGCGCTGCTGGCGTTCCCGATGACCTACTACGCCCACCGCGGCCTGACCCGCTTCGTCCTCTCCGGGCGCGGCGACGGCGATATCACCGAAGTCGTCGAAGAACACTTCGGCCTCAGCGCCGGTGCAATGATCACCGTGCTGTATTTCCTCGCCATCTTCCCGATCCTGCTGATCTACAGCGTGGCGCTGACCAACACGGTCGGCAGCTTCATGGAACACCAACTGCACATCCAGCCGCCGCCGCGGGCGCTGCTGTCGTTCGTGCTGATCCTCGGCCTGCTGGCCGTGGTGCGTTGCGGTGAACAGGCCACGGTCAAGGCGATGAGCCTGCTGGTCTATCCGTTTATCGTGGCCCTGGCGTTTCTCGCGGTATTCCTGATTCCGCACTGGAACGGCGGCATCCTCAGCACCGCCAGCGAGCTGCCTGCGGGCAGCGCCTTCTTGCACACCCTGTGGCTGGCGATCCCGGTCATGGTGTTCTCTTTCAACCATTCACCGATCATCTCGGCCTTCGCCGTCGACCAGAAACGCCGCTACGGTGAGCACGCCGACCAGCGCAGCGGACAGATCCTGGCCCGCGCGCACCTGTTGATGGTGGCGATGGTGATGTTCTTCGTGTTCAGTTGCGTACTGACCCTGACCCCGGCGCAACTGGCCGAGGCCAAGGCGCAGAACCTGTCGATCCTGTCGTACCTGGCCAACCACTTCAGCAACCCGACCATTGCCTTCGCCGCGCCGCTGATTGCCTTCGTCGCGATTGCCAAGTCGTTCCTCGGCCACTACATCGGTGCCAGCGAAGGCCTCAAAGGCATCATCCTCAAGACCGGCAAGCGTCCTCAGGCCAAGACCCTGGACCGGGTCACCGCCGCGTTGATGCTGGTGGTGTGCTGGATCGTCGCCACGCTCAATCCGAGCATTCTCGGCATGATCGAAGCCCTGGGCGGCCCGGTGATCGCGGCGATCCTGTTCCTGATGCCGATGTACGCGATCCGCCGCGTGCCGGCGATGCGCAAATACAGTGGCGCGATGTCCAACGTATTCGTGACCCTGGTGGGGCTAGTGGCTTTGTCGTCGGTGGTGTATTCGCTGATTCCGTGAGGCTTCATCGCGACGGCCCGGTGTCACGGCACGCTGGGCGTCGCGATGGATTGTTCGGTTTCTAGAGGCTGTTTTGTCCACAAGAATTGTCCGGCAATTCAACAATTTGCATTCAGCCCATAGGTGGACGCTCACTTTCGTGCTTAACTCTGGGTCCTTTTATCCTCTCGCATAAGGACTCCGTTCATGGCTCAAGTGACTCTTAAAGGCAATCCGGTTCAGGTCAACGGCGAGCTGCCAAAAGCCGGCGCCCAGGCGCCAGCGTTTTCGCTGGTCGGCGAGGGCCTGGCCGATGTGTCGCTGAAGGACTTCGCCGGCAAGCGCAAAGTGCTGAACATTTTCCCAAGCGTCGACACCCCGACCTGCGCCACCTCCGTACGCAAGTTCAACGCCCAGGCCAATGAACTGGCCAACACCGTGGTGCTGTGCGTATCCGCTGACCTGCCGTTCGCCCAGGCTCGCTTCTGCGGCGCCGAAGGCCTGACCAACGTGAAGAACCTGTCGACCCTGCGCGGCCGTGAGTTCCTGGAAAACTACGGCGTTGCCATTGCTGACGGCCCGCTGGCCGGCCTGGCCGCCCGCGCCGTGGTTGTGGTCGACGAGAACGACAACGTGCTGCACAGCGAGCTGGTTGGCGAAATCGCCGAAGAGCCGAACTACGAGGCAGTCCTGGCTGTCCTGAAGTAAGTCGCTCGCGGGGCGCGCCCGCAAAAACCTGAAGCGTGATCACGGCCTGGCTTTGCCCAGGCCGTTTTTATTTAAAGTTCAGGGTCTTGGCTACGTCAGTGATCAGTAAATTGCCGGTAAAGGCGCTTTGCTAATCCTTCTCAAGTGCTTATCGTTCAGCCTCCTTCAAAGTTTCCTGCGCAGATATGGTCGGTCAACCCATGCAATCTTCCTCCCGTTCTTCCCGTCGCTGGCTGTTCAGCCTGTTGATTCTGTTGCTGGTCGCTGGCTTGTGCTGGTGGCTCTGGCCGGCATCGACGGCTTCCAAGGCCCCGGCCAAAGGCGAAACGCCGGCTGTTGGCCGCCGTGGTGGCGCCGGCCCCATGGGCGGTCCGGGGCGTCCGGGCTTCGGCAACTCGACGGCCACGGTGCCGGTGCGTGTAGCGCCCGCCGTAGTGGGCGACTTCCCGCTGTATTACAAGGCGCTGGGCACGGTCACCGCGACCAACACCGTCAATGTGCGCAGCCGGGTGGCGGGGGAACTGGTCAAGGTGCACTTCCAGGAAGGCCAGCAGGTCAAGGCCGGCGACCTGCTCGCCGAGATCGATCCACGCAGCTACCAGATCGCCCTGCAGCAGGCCGAAGGCACCCTTGCGCAGAATCAGGCGCAACTGAAAAACGCCCAGATCGACCTGGCGCGCTATAAAGGCCTGTTCGCCGAAGACAGTATCGCCAAGCAGACCCTCGACACCCAGGCCGCGCTGGTGGCGCAGTACCAAGGCACGATCAAGACCAACCAGGCGGCGGTCAACGACGCCAAGCTGAACCTGGACTTCACCAAGATCCGCGCGCCGATCGGTGGCCGCCTCGGCCTGCGCCAACTGGACCTGGGCAACCTGGTGGCGGCCAACGACACCACCGCGCTGGTGGTGATCACCCAGACCCAGCCGATCAGCGTCGCCTTCACTCTGCCGGAAACCGACCTCGACACCGTGCTCGCACGCTTCCGCAGTGGCGCGCCACTGCCGGTCGAAGCCTGGGACCGAGGCGACACCCGCCAGCAGGCCGTCGGTGTGCTGCGCAGCCTCGACAACCAGATCGACATCACCACCGGCACGCTGAAATTCAAGGCGCGCTTCGAGAACCAGGACGAAGCGCTGTTCCCCAACCAGTTCGTCAATGTGCGTTTGCTCGCCGACACCCAGAAAGACGTGGTCACCGCCCCGGCGGCGGCGATCCAGTTCGGCACCAACGGCACCTTCGTCTATGTGGTGGACGCCGAGAACAAGGTGCACATCCGCACCCTCAAGCTGGGCGCCAGCGACGGCGAGCGCACGGTCATCAAGGAAGGCCTGGCCAAGGGCGAGCGGGTCGTGCTGGAAGGCACCGACCGCCTGCGCGATGGCACCGTGGTGGAAGTCGTCGACGACGCCACTGAAGTCCCGACGACGCCCGGCCAGCACCTGCAAGGCCAGGACAAGAAAGACGTCTCGGCTGTGCCTGAGCGTCCGGCCCGTGAAGGCAAGGCTGGCGCATGAATCTTTCGCGGCTGTTCATCCTCCGTCCGGTTGCCACCACGCTGAGCATGCTGGCCATCGTCCTGGCCGGCCTGATCGCCTACAAGCTGCTCCCGGTGGCGGCCTTGCCCCAGGTGGATTACCCGACCATCCGGGTCATGACCCTCTATCCCGGCGCCAGTCCGCAGGTGATGACCAGCGCCGTGACCGCGCCGCTGGAACGCCAGTTCGGACAAATGCCCGGCCTGACCCAGATGGCCTCCACCAGCTCCGGTGGTGCGTCGGTGCTGACCCTGCGTTTCAGCCTGGAAATGAACATGGATGTCGCCGAGCAACAGGTACAGGCCGCGATCAACGCCGCCAGCAACCTGCTGCCCAGCGACCTGCCGGCACCGCCGGTGTACAACAAGGTCAACCCTGCGGACACCCCGGTGCTGACCCTGGCGATTTCCTCGAAAACCATGCCGTTGCCCAAGCTCAATGATCTGGTCGATACCCGCATGGCGCAGAAGATCGCCCAGATCAGCGGCGTCGGCATGGTCAGCATCGCCGGCGGCCAGCGTCAGGCGGTGCGGATCAAGGTCAACCCCGAGGCGCTGGCGTCGGCGGGCCTGAACCTTGCCGATGTGCGCACCCTGGTCGGCGCCTCCAACGTCAACCAGCCCAAGGGCAACTTCGACGGCCCGACCCGGGTGTCGATGCTCGACGCCAACGACCAACTGCGTTCCCCCGAGGAATACGCCAACCTGATCCTCGCCTACGCCAACGGCGCGCCGCTGCGCCTGAAGGATGTCGCCGAGATCGTCGACGGCGCCGAGAACGAGCGCCTGGCCGCCTGGGCCAACCAGAACCAGGCCGTGCTGCTGAACATCCAGCGCCAGCCGGGCGCCAACGTCATCGAGGTGGTCGACCGCATCAAAGAGATGCTGCCGTCGATCACCGACAACCTGCCGGCCGGCCTCGACGTGGTGGTGCTCACCGACCGCACCCAGACCATCCGCGCCTCGGTCAAGGACGTGCAGCACGAACTGCTGATCGCTATCGCCCTGGTGGTGATGGTCACCTTCCTGTTCCTGCGTCGGGTCAGCGCGACCCTGATTCCGTCGATCGCCGTGCCGCTGTCGCTGATCGGCACCTTCGGCGTGATGTACCTGGCCGGTTTCTCCATCAACAACCTGACCCTGATGGCGCTGACCATCGCCACCGGGTTCGTGGTGGACGACGCCATCGTCATGCTGGAGAACATCGCCCGCCATATCGAGGAAGGCGAGACGCCGTTGCAGGCCGCGCTCAAGGGCGCCCGGCAGATCGGTTTCACCCTGATCTCGCTGACCTTCTCGCTGATCGCCGTACTGATCCCGCTGCTGTTCATGGCCGACGTAGTGGGGCGGCTGTTCCGCGAATTCGCCATTACCCTGGCGGTGGCGATCCTGATTTCCCTGGTGGTGTCCCTGACCCTGACGCCGATGATGTGCGCGCGCTTGCTCAAGCGCGAGCCGAAGGAAGAAGAGCAGGGCCGTTTCTACCGTGCCAGCGGCGCCTGGATCGACTGGCTCATCGAGCATTACGGTCGCGGCCTGCAGTGGGTCTTGCGCCACCAGCCGCTGACCTTGCTGGTGGCGGTGGCGACCCTGGGCCTGACCGTGCTGCTGTACATGGTGGTGCCCAAGGGCTTCTTCCCGGTGCAGGACACCGGGGTGATCCAGGGCATTTCCGAGGCGCCGCAGTCAATCTCCTTCACCGCCATGAGCCAGCGCCAGCAGGAACTGGCCGCGCTGGTCCTCGAAGACCCGGCGGTGGAGAGCCTGTCGTCGTATATCGGCGTCGATGGCGACAACGCGACGCTCAACAGCGGCCGCATGCTGATCAACCTCAAGCCCCACGGCGAGCGCGACCTCACCGCCGCCCAGGTCATTGCCCGCCTGCAACCGCAGGTGGATCGCCTCAGCGGCATTCGCCTGTTCATGCAGCCGGTGCAGGACCTGAGCATCGAAGACCGGGTCAGCCGCACCCAGTACCAGTTCAGCCTCTCCTCGCCGGACGCCGAGTTGCTGTCGACCTGGAGCGACACCCTGGTGCGCACCCTGCAACAGCGGCCGGAACTCACCGACGTCGCCAGCGACCTGCAGGACAAGGGCCTGCAGGTGTATCTGGTAATCGACCGCGACGCCGCCAGCCGGCTTGGCGTGACCGTCTCGGAAATCACCAACGCGCTGTATGACGCCTTCGGCCAGCGGCAGATCTCCACCATCTACACCCAGGCCAGCCAGTACCGCGTGGTGCTGCAGGCCGCTGCTGCGTCGAGCATCGGCCCCAAGGTGCTGGACCAGATCTACGTCAAGACCACCGATGGCGCGCAGGTCCGGTTGTCGGCGCTGGCCCGTGTCGAAGAGCGTCAGGCGCAACTGGCCATCGCTCATATCGGCCAGTTCCCGGCGGTGATGATGTCGTTCAACCTGGCCGAGGGCGTGTCCCTGGGCGAGGCGGTGCAGGTTATCGAGCAGGTGCAGAAGGACATCGGCATGCCGCTGGGCGTGCAGACCCGCTTCCAGGGTGCGGCCGAGGCCTTCCAGGCGTCGCTGTCGAGCACGCTGCTGCTGGTGCTCGCCGCTGTGGTGACCATGTACATCGTGCTCGGCGTGCTCTACGAGAGCTACATCCACCCGATCACCATCCTTTCGACCCTGCCGTCGGCGGCGGTGGGCGCCTTGCTGGCGCTGATCCTCACCGGCAACGACCTGGGGATGATCGCCATCATCGGCATCATCCTGCTGATCGGTATCGTCAAGAAGAACGCGATCATGATGATCGACTTCGCCCTCGAAGCCGAACGCCACCAGGGCATGGACCCGCAGACCGCGATCTACCAGGCTGCGCTGCTGCGTTTCCGGCCGATCCTGATGACCACCCTGGCAGCGTTGTTTGGCGCCGTGCCACTGATGCTCGCTACCGGTTCCGGCGCCGAGCTGCGCCAGCCGCTGGGCCTGGTGATGGTGGGCGGTCTGCTGGTCAGCCAGGTCCTCACGCTGTTCACCACACCGGTGATCTACCTGTACTTCGATCGTCTGGCGCGCCGTTTCAAGCCTGAACAGAACGTTGTGGAGGAGCCGGTGTGATCAGCCTTCGCAACCCTGCTCGTAGCGTGCAGCTTGTCACCTGGAGCTGCCCTTGAACCTGTCCGGCCCGTTTATCCGTCGCCCTGTGGCGACCATGCTGCTGAGCCTGGCGATCCTGCTGCTGGGCGGCGTCAGCTTCGGTCTGTTGCCGGTGGCACCGCTGCCGAAGATGGACTTTCCGGTGATCGTGGTTTCGGCCAGTCTGCCCGGGGCCAGCCCCGAGGTCATGGCGGCCACGGTTGCGACGCCGCTGGAGCGCAAGCTGGGCACCATCGCCGGCGTCACCACGCTGACCAGCAGTTCCAGCCAGGGCTCGACCCGGGTGATTCTCGGCTTCGACCTCGACCGTGACATCGACGGCGCTGCGCGGGAGGTGCAGGCGGCGATCAACGCCACGCGCAACCTCTTGCCCAGCGGCATGCGCAGCATGCCCACCTACAAGAAGATCAACCCGTCGCAGGCGCCGATCATGGTCCTGTCGCTGACTTCCGAGGTGTTGCAGAAGGGGCAGTTGTACGACCTGGCCTCCACCATCCTGTCCCAGAGCCTGTCCCAGGTGTCCGGGGTCGGCGAGGTGCAGATCGGCGGCAGTTCGCTGCCGGCGGTGCGCATCGAGCTGGAACCGAAGAGGCTCACCCAGTACGGCCTGTCCCTGGACGATGTACGCGAGACAGTGGCGGCGGCCAACCAGCGCCGGCCCATGGGCTTCGTCGAGGATGCCGGACGCAACTGGCAGGTGCGCGCCAATGACCAACTGGAGAAAGCCAAGGACTACGAGCCACTGGTGATCCGTTACCAGAACGGTTCGGTGCTGCGCCTGAGCGATGTGGCGAAAGTCAGCGACGGCGTGGAAAACCGCTACAACAGTGGCTTCTTCAACGACGACGAGGCGGTGTTGCTGGTGATCAACCGCCAGACCGGCGCCAACATCATCGAGACTGTGGAGCAGATCAAGGCGCAGTTGCCGGCCCTGCAGTCGCTGCTGCCGTCCAGCGTCCAGTTGAACATCGCCATGGACCGCTCGCCGGTGATCAAGGCGACCCTCAAGGAAGCCGAGCACACCCTGTTGATCGCGGTGGTGCTGGTGATCCTGGTGGTCTACCTGTTCCTCGGCAACTTCCGTGCTTCGCTGATCCCGACCCTGGCGGTGCCGGTGTCGCTGGTGGGCACCTTCGCGGTGATGTACCTGTGCGGTTTCTCGCTGAACAACCTGTCGTTGATGGCGCTGATTCTTGCCACCGGGCTGGTGGTGGACGATGCCATCGTGGTGCTGGAGAACATTTCCCGGCATATCGAGGACGGTCAGCCGCCGATGCGCGCGGCCTATCTCGGGGCCAAGGAAGTGGGTTTCACCCTGCTGTCGATGAACGTGTCGCTGGTGGCGGTGTTCGTCTCGATCCTGTTCATGGGCGGCATCGTCAATGCGCTGTTCCGCGAGTTCTCCATCACCATGGCGTCGGCGATCATCGTCTCCCTGGTGGTGTCGCTGACCCTGACGCCGATGCTCTGCGCCCGCTGGCTCAAGCCCCATGCTCACGACGCCGGACAGACCCGCCTGCAACGCTGGAGCGACAGCCTGAACCGACGCATGATCGCCGGCTACGACCGCAGCCTCGGCTGGGCGCTGCGCCATCGCAAGCTGACCCTGTTCAGCCTGCTGCTGGCCATCGGCGTGAACATCGCGCTGTATGTGGTGGTGCCCAAGACCCTGATGCCGCAGCAGGACACCGGCCAGTTGCAGGGCTTCATCCGCGGCGACGACGGCCTGTCGTTCACCGTGATGCAGCCGAAGATGGAAATCTACCGCCGCGCCTTGCTCGCCGACCCGGCGGTGCAGAGCGTGGCCGGCTTTATCGGCGGCAACAGCGGCACCAACAACGCCATGGTGCTGGTGCGCCTCAAGCCGATTGCCGAGCGCAAGCTGGACGCGCAAAAGGTCATCGAGCGACTGCGCAAGGACATGCCGCAGGTGCCGGGCGGCCGCCTGTTCCTGATGGCCGACCAGGACCTGCAACTGGGCGGCGGTGGCCGCGACCAGAGCACCTCGCAGTACCTCTACACCTTGCAGAGCGGTGATTTGCAGGCGCTGCGCGATTGGTACCCGAAAGTCGTGGCGGCGCTGCGTGCGCTGCCGGAACTGACCGCCATCGACGCCCGTGACGGCAGCGGCACCCAGCAGGTGACCCTGGTGGTGGACCGCGAGCAGGCCAAGCGCCTGGGCATCGACATGAGCATGGTTACGGCGGTGCTGAACAACGCCTACAGCCAGCGGCAGATTTCCACCATCTACGACAGCCTCAACCAGTACCAGGTGGTGATGGAGATCAACCCGAAATATGCCCAGGACCCAAGTACCCTGGAGCAGGTCGAGGTGATTACCGCCGATGGCGCGCGGGTGCCGCTGTCGACATTCGCCCGTTACGAGAACAGCCTGGCCAACGACCGGGTCAGCCACGAAGGACAGTTCGCCTCCGAGGACATTTCCTTCGACGTCGCCGAAGGCTATAGCCCCGACCAGGCCCTGGCCGCGGTGGAGCGGGCGGTGGCCAAGGTCGGTCTGCCGGAGTCGGTGATCGCCAAGCTCGGCGGCACGGCCGACGCCTTCAGCAAGACCCAGCAAGGCCAGCCGCTGATGATCCTCGGCGCTCTGGTGCTGGTGTACCTGGTGCTGGGCATCCTGTACGAAAGCTACATTCATCCGCTGACCATCCTCTCGACCTTGCCGTCGGCCGGGGTAGGGGCCTTGCTCACGCTGTACGTCACCGGTGGCGAGTTCAGCCTGATCTCGCTGCTGGGGCTGTTCCTGCTGATCGGCGTGGTCAAGAAAAACGCCATTCTGATGATCGACCTGGCGCTGCAACTGGAGCGTAATGAAGGCCTGGACCCGGAAGAATCGATCCGCCGCGCCTGCCTGCTGCGCCTGCGGCCGATCCTGATGACCACCCTGGCCGCGATCCTCGGCGCCTTGCCGCTGTTGCTCGGCACCGCCGAAGGCTCGGAAATGCGCCAGCCGCTGGGTGTGACCATCATTGGCGGCCTGGTCTTCAGCCAAGTGCTCACGCTTTACACCACCCCGGTGGTCTACCTCTATCTGGACCGCCTGCGCCATCGCTTCAACCGTTGGCGCGGAGTGCGGACCGACGCAGCCCTGGAAACCCCGCTATGAGTCAACCTGTCTTGCTTTCCGATTCTTCGCTGTTGCGCCTGCTCGGCGCCCGGGGCTCGCGCCTGCTGGCTGCCAGCCTGTGCGTGGCGATGCTCAGCGCCTGTACCCTGAGCCCCGATTACCAGCGCCCGGAGATGAACACCGCGGTGCCGTTCAAGCATGCCGAAGGCTGGACCCAGGCCAACCCGTCCGACGCCCTGGCCCGTGGCGCCTGGTGGGAGCTGTACGGCGACGCGCAACTGAACGGCCTGGTCGAGCAGCTCAATGCCAGCAACCAGACCGTGCGCCAGTACGAGGCCCAGTACCGGCAGGCCCAGGCCCTGGTGCGCAGCTCGCGGGCGTCGCTGTTCCCCAGCCTCGACCTGAGCGCCGGCAAGACCCGTTCGAGCCAGGGCACGGGCAGCAGCAGTTCGAGCCTGAGCAACAACAGCAGCGGTATCCGCGACACCTATAGCACCCAGTTGGGTGTCAGTTGGGAAATCGACCTGTGGGGCAAGCTGCGTGAAGGCCTGAATGCCGACGAGGCCAGTGCCGAAGCGAGCCTGGCCGACATGGCGGCGATACGCTTGAGCCTCCAGTCCGAGCTGGTGCAGAACTACCTGCAACTGCGCGTGATTGACGAACAGAAGCGCTTGCTCGAGGCGACCCTGGCGACCTATCAGCGTTCGCTGAAAATGACCCAGAACCAGTACAAGGCGGGCGTTTCCGGCAAGGACGCGGTCGCCCAGGCGCAAACCCAGCTCAAGAGTACCGAGGCAGACCTGGTGGACCTGGTCTGGCAGCGCGCGCAACTGGAAAACGCCATTGCCGTGCTGATGGGCAAGCTGCCGGCGGAGTTCGCCCTGGCGCCGACTACCACTATCCCGGGGTTGCCGCAGATTCCGCTGGAATTGCCGTCGCAACTGCTGGAGCGGCGTCCCGATATCGCCTCGGCCGAGCGCAAGGTCATGGCTGCCAACGCCGGTATCGGCGTGGCCCGGGCCGCTTACTTCCCGGATTTGAGCCTGAGCTTGAGCGGTGGCTACAGCAGTAGCACCTTCAGCAACTGGATCAGCTTGCCGAACCGTTTCTGGTCGGTGGGCCCGAGCCTGGCCATGACCTTGTTCGATGCCGGCAAGCGCTCGGCGGAAGTCGACCGGACGGTGGCGGTCTATGACCAGACCGTGGCGCAGTACCGGCAGACCGTGCTGGATGGCTTCCGCGAAGTGGAAAACTACCTGGTCCAGCTCAAGGTCTACGGCGACGAGGCGAATGTGCGCCAGGAGGCGCTGGAATCGGCGCGTGAATCGCTGCGCCTGACCGAGAACCAGTACCGGGCAGGGCTGATCGGTTATCTGGACGTGGTCAACGTGCAAACCACCGCCTTGAGCAACGAGCGCAGTGCGCTGACCCTGTTGCAGGGGCGATTGGTGGCCAGCGTGCAGTTGATTGCGGCCTTGGGTGGTGGCTGGGATGCGCAGCAGTCGTTTACCGAGGAGTGACGCGGGCAGCGCAACAGTGTTGTTCCAGCCGGCCTCATCGCCGGCAAGACCGGCTCCCACAGGTTCTGCGCCAGATACCTGAAATCGCGTTCAGCCAGTGCCGGTGGGAGCCGGCCTTGCGGCGATGAGGCCCGCAGGGTCGCCACAAAAATGGCGAAATCCCACCCCAGGCACCCCCTTGATGGCCCCCGGCAAAATCCCCTCACCAACCGGCTGAAACTCCGTGCGTTTCGCGAAAGGTTGAGTACAATCATCGGCTTTTATGGGCTGGCAAATTGCCCTCTCCAGCCCCATTCGTGGAAAGCCTCATGTTGATTGGCAGTTACTCACCTACTCTGGTCGTCATATCGCTCTGCGTGGCGATCCTCGCTTCCTACACCGCCCTTGACCTCACCGGACGCCTGGCCACCGCCAAGGGGCGGGCGGTCTATCTGTGGATGGGCGGTGGCGCGCTGGCCATGGGCATGGGCATCTGGTCGATGCATTTCATCGGCATGCTGGCCTTCAGCCTGCCGATCCAGTTGGGCTATGACCTCACCTTGACTGTGCTGTCGCTGGTCATCGCCGTGCTGTCTTCGGGTTTTGCCCTGTGGCTGGTCAGCCAGACCAGCCTGCCGCTACACATGTTGCTGCTGGGCGCCGGGATCATGGGCGCGGGCATCAGTTGCATGCACTACACCGGCATGGCGGCGTTGCGCATGCAGCCGGGTATCGAGTACGACGTTGCGCTGTTTGGCCTGTCGCTGCTGATTGCGGTCGGTGCATCGATGGCGGCGCTGTGGATCGCCTTTCACCTGCGCCGCCACACGCCGTATGTGCGCCAGGTGCGCGGCGGGGCAGCGGTGGTCATGGGGGTGGCGATCGTCGGCATGCACTACACCGGCATGGCTGCGGCGAACTTCCCCGACGGCAGTTTCTGCGGTGCCTTCAACGAGGGCGTGAGTGGCGACGGCCTCGATTATCTGGTGCTGATCACCACCCTGGCGGTGCTCGCCGTGGCCTTGTTGACCTCGGTGCTGGACGCCCGTCTGGAGGCGCGCACCGCCGATCTGGCGCGCTCGCTGACCCTCGCCAACCAGGAACTCACCCAGTTGGCGTTGCACGACACCCTGACCGGCTTGCCCAACCGCACCTTGCTGGCCGACCGCATCGACCAGGCAATGAGCAAAGTGGCGGAACATGGCGGTTGTTTTGCGTTGATGTTCATCGATCTCGACGGTTTCAAGCCGGTAAACGATGCCTTCGGCCACCACACCGGTGACCAGTTGCTCAAGGAAGTCGCCCTGCGCCTGCGCGGCCACCTGCACAGCCAGGACACCCTGGCGCGGATTGGCGGTGACGAATTCGTTCTGCTGGTTGAGCTGGAAGACCCGGACGACGCGGTCAGCGTCGCGGCAAAACAGGTCAATCTGGTCTCCCGCTCCTTCCGCGTCGCGGAGCAGAGCCTGCAGATTTCCGCCAGCATCGGCATCGTGCTCTACCCTGGCAATGGCAACGACCAGCACGAGTTGCTGCGCAACGCCGACGCCGCCATGTATCACGCCAAGAACGCCGGCAAAAACGGCTACAGCTTCTTCGACGTGTCGATGAACAGCAACGCGCGCCTGCAACTGCAGTTGCTTCAGGACCTGCGCACAGCGGTGGAGCAGAAGCAGTTCCGGCTGTTCTACCAGCCCAAGTTCGACGCGGTGGGCCGCCATCCAATCGGTGCCGAGGCGCTGCTGCGCTGGGATCACCCGAGCATGGGCCTGCTGCTGCCGGACCGTTTCATCGTTCTCGCGGAAAAGACCGGCCTGATCATTCCCATTGGCGAATGGGTGCTGGAAGAAGCCTGCCGGCAGATGCGCATCTGGTTCGACCAGGGCCACAGTGACTGGCGGATTGCAGTGAACCTTTCGGCCATCCAGTTCTGTCATGCCGGGCTGGTCGACAGCGTGGCCGCAGCGCTCGAACGCAACAACCTGCCGCCCAACAGCCTGACCCTGGAAATCACCGAAACCACCGCCATGCACGATGCCGACGCCAGCCTCTGCGTGCTGCAGCGCCTGTCGGACATGGGCGTGGATTTGTCGATCGATGACTTCGGCACCGGCTATTCGAGCCTGATGTACCTCAAGCGCCTGCCGGCCAATGAGCTGAAGATCGACCGCGGTTTTGTCCGCGACCTGGAGCACGACAGTGATGATGCGGCGATCGTCTCGGCAATCGTCGCCCTGGGGCAGGCTTTGGGTTTGCGGATCGTTGCCGAAGGCGTGGAAACCGACCGTCAGCAGGATTTCCTGACACGGCTGGGGTGTGATTCGTTGCAGGGTTACTTGCTCGGCCAGCCGGTGCCGCCCGAGCGTTTTCTGAGTGATATCGAGAAAGTGATGGCTAGCCAGGCCCGACCCTGACGGTCAGGCGGTGCGCTGCAGAGCGCAGGACGGCTGGAAGGCTTCCAGTTCGTCCTCCACCGCTTCGATGATCCGTTCCACATCGTGGGCGGCCATGACGGTGGAGCAGGGGATGCCGGCAATGGCCAGCAAGGTCTCGCCGGTGGCGCGGTCGAAAAGACGGGCAACCATGCTGCGCGGGGCGTCCATGGTGGCTTCGAAGCCCAGCGGATGGAAATGCCAGCGCATCATCTGGCATGCGCCTGGAAACGTGAGCTTGTTCATACAGGCCTCCTTGTATCGTGCTGCCGATAACCCTGAATGACGTCCCGAATCTGGGCCTTTGGGGCCAGTGACTAACCATAGCAGCAATGGACAGCGTGAACGGGAATAATTCCCGGTTGTTTTCCCTGTTCCTTGATGGTTGTCACATTCCGCGTGATCCTGATGTGCAGAGCAAACGTTTTCCCTGATGTTTGGGTGGTGGTGACCGCTCGTCGGGCTTGCGTCGTGGTCTGTGGTTTTCCGATAGACGGATGCAAACGCCCTTTTTTCAGATTCTCTGCGTAGCGGTCACCTTGGGCATCAACCCGCCAGCGTGGCGTTATCAATCACGAACCGGTATTTCACATCGCCGTTGAGCATCCGCTCGTAGCTGTCGTTGATTTGGTCCGCGCGGACCAGTTCGATGTCGGCGACGATCTTGTGTGCAGCGCAGAAATCGAGCATTTCCTGGGTTTCCGGGATGCCGCCGATCATCGAACCGGCGATGGCACGGCGTTTCATGATCAGGTTGAACACATTCGGGGACGGGTGGCTGGTGGCCGGGGCGCCGACCAAGGCCAGAGTGCCGTCGCGCTTGAGCAGCACGAGGAAGGCATCCAGGTCATGGGGCGCGGCGACAGTGTTGAGGATCAGGTCGAAGGACTTGCCATGCGCTGCCATTTCCGCGGCGTTGCGCGACACCACCACTTCGTCCGCGCCCAGTTCGAAGGCCGCTTCGCGTTTCGATTCGGAGGTGGTGAAGGCCACTACGTGAGCGCCCATGGCATGGGCCAGTTTGATGCCCATATGGCCGAGCCCGCCGATGCCGACCACGCCGACCTTCTTGCCAGGCCCCGCACCCCAGGTGCGTAGCGGTGAGTAGGTAGTGATGCCGGCGCAGAGCAGTGGGGCGACGGCCGCAAGCTGTTCTTCCGGGTGGGTGATGCGCAGGACGTAGCGTTCGTGGACGACGATCTGCTGCGAGTAGCCGCCGAGGGTCCAGCCGGGCGCGTCCGGGGTCGGGAAATTGTAGGTGCCGATCATGCCGTCGCAGTAGTTTTCCAGGCCGTCATCGCAGTCAGCGCAGTGCTTGCAACTGTCGACGATGCAGCCAATGCCGACCAGATCGCCGGGCTTGAAGCCGCTGACGTGGGCGCCGACGTGGGTCACGCGACCGACGATTTCATGGCCGGGTACGCACGGGTACTGGGTGCCTTCCCATTCGGAGCGGACCTGATGCAGATCGGAGTGGCAGATGCCGCAGAAGGCGATGTCGATCTGCACGTCGTGGGCACCGGGCTCGCGACGGGTGATGGTCAGCGGTTCCAGTGGTTTGTCGCTGGCATGGGCGCCGTAGGCGATGACTTGCATGAAAGGACTCCTGAGAAGGGGTGAAGACAGGCCCATGTTCCGCGCGAAGCGGCGAGCGCCGGTAACCCATTTCGACCGTGTTCTTGCCTGATCCTCGCGATCAGCCCTTGAACGCAGCCTCGATGGTGGCGATGTCGATCTTGCTCATCTGCATCATGGCTTCGAAGGCGCGCTTGGCTGCGGCGCGGTCCGGGCTGGCGATGGCGGTAGTGAGGACGCGCGGGGTGATCTGCCAGGAAATACCCCATTTGTCCCGGCACCAGCCGCAGGCGCTGGCTTCGCCACCGTGGTTGATGATGGCGTTCCACAGGCGGTCGGTTTCGGTTTGGTCGTCGGTGGCGACCTGGAAGGAAAACGCCTCGTTATGGGTGAAGACGGGCCCGCCGTTGAGGCCCAGGCAGGGGAGGCCCATGACGGTGAATTCCACGGTGATCACATCGCCTTGCTTGCCCGAAGGGTAATCGCCGGGGGCTTCGTGCACGGCGGTGACGGCGCTGTCCGGGAAGGTGGCGGCGTAGAAAGTGGCGGCCTCCAGGGCATTGTGGTCGTACCAGAGGCAGATGGTGTTCTTGGCGGTCATGGCGGGGGCTCCCGAGTCGTGAAGACTGAGTCTAGCCCCTGGGTCACGACTGCCAGGCGCATGATGGGAGTTTTCTAGTGTTTTCAAGACCGAGCGCCGCTAGCGCGGCGCATCGCGACGGTTCGGCGCCCCGACAAGCTCGCTCCTACAACAGGTAGGTTGCATCGAGTAGGCCTCAACAGCCTCCCCACGATTTATCGCCAAACCCCAAGGGCGGGCAGCCCAACTCTCACAGGCCATGGCACGTTGCAACCTACCTGTTGTAGGAGCGAGCTCGCTCGCGATGCGCCGCGCGGGCGGCGCTCGATCTTGAGAGCGCTGAAAACCTGTCGGCTAGCCCCTGGTCCCCATTCAGGTCGCCACCCGCGACGTTGAACCAATCACCGCCTCCAGCACGCTGAAATCAATCCAGTCGCGCACATCGAAATGCCGCGGAATGAACTGCCAGCGGTAGAGAAAATCGGTGAAGTCCTGCAAAGCCGTGATCGAGCGGCTGTCCAGGGTGGTGCGCAGGCGTCGGTGCGCATCCTCGCCATAGGCCGCCGCGACCCAGTATTCGCTGGTGTTCAGCTCGCGGGCCAGGTAACGCCGGGTTTCGTCCGGGTTGGCCCAGGCCCATTGCTCGGTGCGCAGCAGCACATCGACGATGCGTTTACACGCGCCGAAATGCTCGTTCAGCAGGTTGATGTCCACGGTCAGCGTGCGCGGTGTGCCGTTGTTGGCGCGGATCAGGGGATCGGGGTGGGAGCCGGTGTCGATCACCACGTGCAGGCCCAGTTCGTAGGCCAGTTGCAGGGCCGAGGCGCCCTTGAGGAAGATCGCGTCGATATCGCCGCGCAGCAGGCCGATCAGTTCGTTGTTGCGCCGGCTGATGCGGGTGCCGCCGAGGTAGACGGCGGCGCCATGTACATGGGTGACCTGCTCGTCACTGTGGGTGCCGCCGTAGGGGTAGTCCACCAGTTCGACGTCGGCCACGTTCAGGCCTTCCAGGCGCAGGGCGTTTTCCAGGCCGCGCAGGGCCTGGGCGCGGGTGAAATCGATTTGCACGTTGGCCCATTTCGGCAGGCCGAAACGTCGGTTCTTCAGGTCGCGGACGGTTTTTACCCCGCTTTCGGCGGTGGTCAGGATCAACTGCACTTCATCCGCCCAGCTCAGGCCGAGCACCCGCGTATCGACCCCGGCCGAATAGGCCCAGATGGCCGGGATGTTGCCGCCGTGGCGGACCGAGTTGCGCAGGTGGTGGTCGTAGTGCGCTTCTCGCACTTCCCGTTCGCTGGATTCGCGCAGGGACTGGATCGAGGTGCCCTGCGGGGCGAAGGCTTCGGCCAGGCGACCGGTCTGCACGGCAATGCCGAGGCCGGTGGGCACCGGGCTATGGGTGTACCAGAGGGTATCGAGGGGTTTGCTCATGTGCGGATCTGGTCCTTGCAAAGTGGCCGGTTATCCGGCCAGTGGTGTATTCGGCCTGTCCTTGTGGGGTGCGCTCAGGCGCTGGCCTTGAGCGCTTCGGGCTTGCGTTCGCGCAGCAGTGGCAACACTTCCTGGCCGATGCGCAGGGCTTCTTCCAGGTGTGGATTGCCCGCCAGGATGAAGGTGGAGAAGCCGGCGTCGCGGTACTCCGCCAGGCGCTCGGCGATGTTCTGGTGGCTGCCCACCAGGCCGACCGTCGGGCCGGGCTTGGCCTTGGCGAAACCGGCCCAGAGGTTAGGCCCGAGGATCAGGTCGTCGAAGCGCTGGATGTTCTGGTGGTAGGCCGTCTGGCGCGCCGCGCCGACCGAGTCGCTGGCGCGGGTGAAGGCGCTGGAGACCACGCTGGGTTTGCCTTCGATCCGGTCGAACTGGCGGCGCAGGTCAGCCCAGGCGGCTTCTTCGGTTTCCCGGGCGAACAGGTCCACGCGCAGGCCGAAGCGCACGCTGCGGCCTTGTTTGTCCGCCAGCTCGCGCACGCGCTCGATGTGCGGCTTGAGCTGGTCCACCGGTTCGGCCCAGTTCAGGTAGACATCGGCATGCCGCGCGGCAACGTCCAGTGCCGGGTCGGAGAAACCGGAGAAATACACCCCCGGCTTGCGTTCGTTGCCGAGGCCCGGCGGCAGGGAACCGTTTTCCAGTTGGTAGACCTCACCGTCGTAGCTGAAGCGCTCGTTGGCCCACAGGCCCTGGATGATGTCGAGGAACTCGCCGGTACGCTGGTAGCGCTGGTCGTGGTCGAGGTAATCGCCCTGGGCGCGCTGGCTGGCCGGGTTGCCGCCGGTAATGATGTTCCAGTCCAGACGGCCGTGGCTCAGGTGCTGGAGAATCGCCGCTTGCTGCGCGGCATAGGCGGGCAGGGTCCAGGTGGCCTGGAAGGCGATCAGAAAACGCAAGCGCCGGGTTTCCCGGGCCAGCGCGGCGGCGACGATCCACGGCTCCGGGCCGGTGGGTAGCAGTGCGCCCTCGAAGCCAGCCAGTTCGGCGGCCTTGGCCACCTGAGCGATGTAGTCGATGTAAGTGAAACCGTCCGGCGTGCCGTCGGCCAGCAGCCCTGGTGCGATATGCCCGTGGCGGCCGGCGAAACTGCCGCGGTTGTGCTTGTCGGTGGTCAGTTGCGGGCCGTCGGTGCCCAGTGGCAGACGCCAGAAGAATTCGGTGCTCATGGCAGGTCCTCAGTGGATGTGGAAGGGGTGGTGCAACCGGCGTGCCACGGTGGTTGGAGGCGCCCCATCGCTGGCAAGCCAGCTGCCACAAGGTCCCGTAAATGCTGGTCTTGTGGGAACTGGCTTGCCAGCGATGAGGCCCGAACAGACGACCACCTACCCATGGGGCTGCTGCCTGAGCAGCACCCCAAAAGCAGCCGCTGTAGCGGATGCAACATCAGCCCTCCACCAGCTCGCCGCGCTGCTCATAGCTGCGATACAGCGCCGCATACGCGCCATTCGCCTCCAGCAACTGCCGATGGGCGCCTTGCTCCTGCACCTGGCCTTGGCGGATCACCACGATGCGGTCGGCGTCGCGAATGGTCGCCAGGCGGTGGGCGATGATGATTGCCGTGCGCCCTTCGCAAAGCCGGCGCAGGGCGCGCTGGATCCGTCGTTCGGTGTGCACGTCGACTGCAGAGGTGGCTTCGTCGAGCACCAGCACCGCCGGGTTGGCGAGGTAAGCGCGGACCAGGCACACCAGTTGCCGCTGGCCGTGACTGAGGTGGCTGCCGAGGCTGCCGACCTGGGTCGCGTATTGATGCGGCAGGCGTTCCAACACTTCATCGGCACCCAGTTCCCGTGCGGCGGCGATCAGGCTCGCGTCGTCGGCGCCGGGGGCGGCCAGGCGCAGGTTGTCGAGGATACTGCCGGCGAACAGCACGTTGTCCTGTAGCACCACGCCCACATGCCGGCGCAGTTGCTGCTGGCTCAGTTGGCGAATGTCCACGCCGTCGAGTTTCACCGCGCCGTCGTCCACCTCGTAGAACCGCGTCAGCAACTGCACCAAAGTGCTTTTGCCATGCCCGGAGGGGCCGACGATGGCCAGTACCTCACCGGCGCGAATGCGCAGGTCGAGGTTGTCGATCACCGGTTTTGCGGCCCCAGGCTGGTAGGCGAAACGAACCCGTTCGAAATGCACCTCGCCCTGCACCCGTGGCAACGGCAGCGGGTTTTGCGGGTCGAGGATCTGCGGCGCGGTGTCGAGCAGCAGGAAGATTCGCTGCGCCGACGCAGAACCCGTGGCATAGCGTTCGAACAGGTCGGTGAGTTCTTGCAGCGGGCCGAGGAACAGCATCACGTAGAACAGGCTTTCGCCGACCTGGCCCACGGTCACTGTGCCCTCGGCCAGCGAATAACCGCCCACCAGCACCAGCACGGCCATGCCGGTGGCAGCGAGCAGGGCGGTGAACGGGGCGAACCAGCCGGAGCGCATGCTGCCGGTGATCAGGGCGTTGTTGAAGTCATCCAGCAGGCCGCGATAGCGCTGCTGGTTCTCACCTTCACGGCCGCTCTGTTGCAGCAGGCGCACGCCGCTGACGCTTTCCACCAGGTGCGCGGTAAAGCGGCTGCGTTGCTCGGCGACCTTCGCCCAGTTGCGCTGGGCCACCCGCTTGAATGCCCAGGTGGCGATAAACAGCAGGGGTACGCTGGCGATCAGGCTGAAGAAGAACAACGGCGTGATCAGCCACAGCATCAAGCCCGCCAGGGTGCAGCGCAGCAGGGCACCGAGCAGTTCCGGCGGGCCCTGGATCAGCAGCGGTTCCAGGGCATCCACATCACGGTCGGCCCGTGACAGGATGCGCCCGGCGCGGGTGCGGTCGAAGTAGCCGACGCTGAGCGACTGGACATGGGCGAACACCCGCACCCGCAACTGATTGAGCACTTCGATGGCAGCGCTGCCGGCGATGTACTGCGACAGCCCGCCGAGCAGGATGCGCCCCAGCCAACTGGCGGCCAGCCCGGCGCCGAGCCAGAGCACCAGCGGCAGGTCCAGCAGCCAGGCGTTGCCGTTGTGGACCAGACCGCGGTCGAGCAGTTCGCGGACGAACCACGGCCGCAGGAACACGGTGAACACCAGGATCAGTTCCAGGACGATCACCCAGCCGACCTGGCGCCGCACCGGTTTGAGCAGCGGCAGCAGGCGTTGCAGCATGCTGCGGTCGAGGGACTTCTTGGCCAGGCGTTCTTCGATCTCGATGTCGCTCATGGCCGTGTTGTTTGCGGTCTTACTCATGGTCGATCCCCAGCAGGTCGCAGTAGGCCGGGTTGCGGCGTTGCAGTTCGGCGTGCGGGCCGCTGTCGACGATGCGGCCCTGGTCGAGCAGCAACACCCGGTCGGCACGTTGCACGGTGCTGGCCTTGCTGGCGATCAGCAGCAGGGTCGGCCCGCCAGGTCGGCGCAGGTTGTCCAGCACATGGCGTTCGCTGATGGCGTCGAGGGCGCTGGTGGCGTCGTCGAGACACAGCAGGTCCGGCGCGGCGAGCAGCGCGCGGGCCAGGCACAGGCGTTGGCGCTGACCACCGGAAAGGGTCACGCCACGGTCGCCCAGCGGGCTGTCGAGCCCCAGCGGCAGGCGTTCGAGAATGTCGTCGGCGGCGGCGCGGTGCAGGGCGTCGAGCAGTTCGGCGTCGCTGGCGGCGGGCGCGCTCAGGCGCAGGTTGGCGGCCAGGGTGTCGGCGAACAGGAAGCTTTCCTGCGGCAGCACGTGAACGCGGCGGCGCAGGTCGGCCAGGTCCAGCGCGCGCACGTCCTGCCAGCCACCGGCCTGATTGCCGATCAGCACCCGGCCGCTGCCGGCGTCGGTCAGCCGTGGCAGCAGGCTGGCCAGCAGGCTTTTGCCGGTGCCGGTGGCGCCGACCAGCGCCACCACTTCACCCGGTGCCAGCAGCAAGGAGCACTGGCGCAGAATGTCTCGCTCGCTGCCCGGCGCGCTGACGTTGACCTCTTCCAGTTGCAGCCCCAGCGGCCCTTCAGGCAAGCGCCGCGGGCCGCTTTCGATCTGCGTCGGGGCGTCCAGCAGTTGCCAGATGCGTCCGGCCGAGGCGCGGGCGTCGGCGAAGGTCTGCATCACCCGGCCAATGCCCTCGATGCGGAACACCAGGGTCGTGGCGATCAGCAGCGAGGTCACCAGTTCGCCGATGCCGATCTTGCCGGCGGCCACCAGTTGTGCGCCCACCACCAGAATCCACACATGCCCCAGCGCTACCAGCGCTTGCGGCAGCGGAATCCGCGAGCTGGCCCAGGCCAGTGCCTGGCGGGCCAGTCCGGAAAATTGCCGGACCTGTTCGGTAAAACCGTCGATGCGCTGCTGTTGCAGGCCGAACGACTTGATCACCCGCACCGCGCCGATGCCTTCGGCGAGGTCCTGGTTGACCCGGTCATAGGCGGCGCCAACGGCGCGGTCCAGTTCCACCAGGCGCTCGGTCTGCAGCACGAACAGGTACAGCCCGAGCAGGGTCAGCAGCAGCGGCCCGACCGCCAGCAGCGGGTGATACCAGCCCAGGAGGCCGACCGTGGCCAGCACCACCAGCGGGGTTTCCACCAGTTGTCGCCAGAAACTCACCAAGGCATCACGGACCTTGTCAGCGTCGCGGGTGGTGCGGGTGACGATTTCGCCCATGCCGTGCTGCCAGTGGTAGCCCAGGTGCAGGCGCAGTACCTGTTCGAGAATGCGCTCGCGCAGGCGCGTAAGCAGCGCCTGTCCAAGGATCAGCGACCCGAGCCCGGCGGCGTATTGCAGCACGGCGCGGCCGAGGGCGACGGCGAAGATCAGCCAGAACCAGCTCCAGGCGATATGGCTGTCGGGGCTGCCATCGGCCTGACGCTGTACCGCGACGCCATTGGTGACGTCGTTGAGGGCGTGGCCGATCAGCCATTGCTGCCAGACCAGGCCCAGGTTGATAAAGACGAACAGCCCGGCGACCAGAGCGAAACGCCAGGGCATTTCGCGGTAGATCGCCAGGCTGCGCAGCAGCGGGTGTCGATGGCTCATGAACGGCTCTATAGCAGGGTGAAGAAGGGCGCGGCGCCGGGGTTGTCCGCCGGGGCGCCGCGCCAGCGGGTCAACGGCTGGCACCAGCCTTCTGCTTGGCGGTGAGGATGGCGGTGTACTCGCCCGGGTCCACGCCATTGAGGTAGTAGTTGCCGACGTGGTGCAGGCGCCAGCGGATCGGGTCGTGGGTGGTGTGGACCCGGGCGTTGCGCCAGAAGCGGTCGAGGTTCCATTTGCTCAGGGACGCACTGGCGCCGAGCAGCGAGAAGATGTCGCTGGAAATCTTCAGCGAGGCGCCATCGGAATGGGCACGGGCGGTAGCCACGCTGAGGATGAGCTCGTCCTGCAGTTCCTTGTTTTCCGGATCGCGCTCATGGGCGTCGAATACCCGCGCGGCGTCGCGCAGCAGCGATTCGGCGGCGCGCAGGGCGACCGCGTATTCGCCGATCTGACGGATGATGTGCGGCTCGTCGCTGGCCCGCTCGACCTCGCTCTCGACCCACGGCCGGGCGTGCTGGTTGAGGTAGTCGATGCCGGCCTGCAGAGCGCCGGCGGCAATGCCGGTGTCGATGGCGGCGTGGAGAATCTGCGGGAAGGTCAGGCCGGTACGTTTCATCGGGCCTTGGCGACGCAACACGTAACGCTCGTCCAGCTCGATATTGTCGAAGCGCACGGTGCCGCTCACCGAGTTGTGCTGGCCGAAAGCGTCCCAGTCGTCGACCAGGGTCAGGCCGGGGGTATCGCGGTGCAGCAGCACGCCCGCGCCGCCGTCGTCACTGGCAGCGGTCAGCGAAATCCACTCGGCCAGGAACGAACCCGTCGAATAGAACTTGCTGCCGTTGAGCACCAGCACACCGTCCTCGCGGCGCTCGACCCGGGTCTTCAGGGCGAACTTGTTCTTGCCGCCGATTTCGGCCAGGGCGTTGCCCAGCCGCTTGCCGGCGAGCACATCGGTAACCAGGCGCTGGCGCACTTCTTCCGGGTAGCCATTGAGCACGCCGCGCAGCATGACGTTGTGGATCTGCAGCAATTGGCCGACGCCGCCGTCGGCGCGGGAAATGATCCGCACGGTCTCGACGATGGTTTCTACCGAGGCGCCGAGGCCGCCGTCGGCACGGGGCACGCCGATGGCGGTGAGGCCGCTTTCGGACAGCAGTTCGGCCTGGCGGCGCGGCAGGGTGCGGTTGTGTTGTGGGTCGGCAGCGATCGCGGCGATGTGCTCGGCGATCTCATGGGCGACGGTAATGGCCTGGGCTTCGCTTTCCAGACGGCGGGGCAGGGTAGTCACGATTAACGCTTCCTTGAATGAACAGGTGCGTGGACCGGAGCAGGTTCTGTGCCATCGGCCTGTAGCCCTTGTACGGCGTGGCTTTCAGTGAAATCGACAGGCGCGGCTGCTGCTCCAGCAGCAGTCGGCGGGTGGTTGTTGCTCAGGCAGCAGCAGGTCCGTTGCACGGGTGTTGCCAGATCAGCAGTCAGCCTCTGGCTCCATGGCTAAAGCCCAATGAAATCAAGGGTTTGACGAGTTGGCACGGGCGCTGCAATGACACTGGCAAAGGCCACCCGGCCCCTTCGATCCGCTTGATGGAGTCTGTTCATGTCACTTGCCGCCGCTCTTGCCTCCACTCAGCCGTTGCCCGCCGCAACGCCCCTGGAGCAACTCTGGTTCACCCGCTGCCCGGTGCCGACCGCTTCCGGTATCGCCTACACCCTGGGCTGGCTCGGCGAGGAATTCGCCGCCGAAGGCCTTCCGGTGCTGACCCTGCAGGAAGCCCGTCAGTTGGGCCATCACCACTACGATCATCAATTGCCCGGCCTGTTTCGCGAGGGCGGCAACGTCCCGGCCCTGGCCGCCCGCGCCGCCGGTTCGCCGAGCCGCCTGATCGGCCTGACCTGGATCGAGGAATGGCAGACCATTCTGGTCCGCCCAGGCTCCGGCATTCGCAATGCCGCCGATCTCAAGGGCAAGCGCCTGGCCCTGCCGGCCTGGGGCGAGAACCGTCCGGGCAGCATCGCTCGGGCCATGAGCCTGCACGGTTATAAAGGCGCGTTGAGTTCGGTCGGGCTGAGCTTCGACGACGTCACCCTGGTGGAAGTGGCGCTGGCCGACCAGGCCGCCGCACCGACCCCGGAGCAAGGCCTGCAACGGCTGTGGTCGGGCCTGGAGTATCTGGTGCGCGGCGAAGTCGACGCGGTCTACGTCAAGGGCGCTTCCGCCGCCGACGCCGCCCGCCGCCTGGGCCTGGAAGTGGGTATCGACCTCGACCAACTGGAGCCGCGCTTCCGTATCAACAACGGCACGCCACGGCCCATCACCGTGCACCAGAGCCTGCTGGACGACCACTTCGACCTGGTGGTGCGTTTCCTCGCCCAGACCCTGCGCGCCGCCGAATGGGCCAAGGACAACCGCGAAGGCCTGCTGCGCATCCTCCAGGACGAAACCCGCGCCGGTGCCGAAGGCGTCGATGAAGCCTACCGCGGCGACTTCCACACCACCCTGGCGCCGGACCTGTCCGAGCAGCGCCTGGCCTTCCTCGATGTGCAGAAAACCTTCCTCAACCTGCACGGCTTCCTCGAAGCCGACTTTGCCCTGGCCGACTGGGTCGACCCGCGTCCACTGCAAGCTGCCCATGAACTGTTGGCCGAGCGCACGAAGCGCGTCTAAAGGAGCAAGACCATGACCGTATTGACCACTGAACACCTGATCGATGCCGAACTGAAAGCTTTCGTTGATCAGGTCACGCACCTGGCCGGCGAGGCGTTCCGCGTCTACCGCGAAACCAACACCATCACCGCCAACGGCACCGTCGGCTTTATCGAGCGGGTGCCGGGCCGCGACCTGCTGGTGTCGGTCAACTACCCGGGCCCGTGGAAAAAGGACCAGCCGTTGAAGGCCAGCGTCACCGACTTCGCCGGCAATCTGGTGTTCGGCCAGGGCAAGGGCGGCCTCAACCGCTACACCCGCCTGTTCATCGAACAACCGAAGATCACCACCGTGTCCCATGTGCACAGCCCGTACCTCGGCGCCTGGGCGCAGACCCAGCGTTCGCTGCCGATCAGTTATGTGCCGGTGCAGCGCTACCAGTTGTCCCGCGAGCTGCCGGTATACATCGACCGCCGCCAGGACGAAGTCGACTTCATCCTCGACAGCCTTGCCGAAAACCCGTTCACCACCGCCATCCTCGAAGCCAACGGCGGTTCCACCGTCTGGGGCACCGAGGGCTTGCAGGCCACCGCCGAGTTCATCCTGTTGCTGGAGGAGGGCGCGCAACTGCAACTGCTCGCCGAAGCCCTCGGTGGTTCCCGCGCCTACGGCCCGGGCGTGCTGACCCAGCAATGGACCATGAGCAAGCTGCTCGGCCAGGCCCGTGAACTGGGCCTGGTTCCACCGAACGACAGCCCGCGCGCATAAGGACATCCGATCATGGCAGTAAAGATTCTCTGGTACCTCACCAGCCCCGATGGCCCGTATCCATGGGAAGAAAAGGGTCGCTGGGTGACTGATTTCTCCCACCTCAAGCAACTGGCGGTGACCGCTGACCGTCTTGGCTATTACGGCTCGCTGCTGGGCTCCAGCCCCAACGAAAGCCTGACCGTGGCGGCCTCGCTGATCGACGCCACCGAGCGCCTGCGTTTCCTGGTGGCGCAGCATCCGGGCGAAGTCTCGCCGGCGGTGTTGGCCAAGTGGGCGCTGACGTTCGACGAATTCTCCGGTGGTCGCCTGCTGTTCAACGTGGTCAACGGCAGTGACGCCGGTCTGGCGACCCTCGGCGTGCATTACCCGCACGACGAACGCTACCAGTTCAGCCTGGAATACTGGCGCGCCTTCCAGACCATCTACGCCGGCGGCACCGAGGGCTTCGACGGTCAGTACGTCAAGCTGGCACCGCGTCCGGCTGCGGCGGCGCGTCATCCGCTGGGTGGCTGGCATCCGCCGAAACGCCTGGCGGTGCCGCTGTGGGGCGCCGGCACCTCGGGTCCGGGTGTGGCTCACTCGGTGCAACTGCTCGACGTCTACCTGAGCTTTGCCGACACCCCACCGAAGCTGGGCGACAAGTTCCGCCGCGTCGGTGCCGAAGCGGCCAAGCTCGGCCGCGAGCTGAGCTACGGCACGCGCTTCCAGATCATCGTCCGTGAAACCGAGGAAGAAGCCTGGGCCCATGCCCAGAAGCTGTTGGACAACACCTCGCTGGCGACCACCCGCGCCGCCCTCGAACGGCAACTGCCGGCGGGCCAGACGCTGGACAGCTTCCACAGCGACGACCCGCGTATCGAAGCCAACCTGCAAGCGATCCGCGAAGGCCGTCTGCCCAAGGCTCGCGACCTGGAGATCTACCCCAACGTCTGGACCGGGCCGAGCCTGTTCGGCTTCAACCTGCTGGGGCCGGCTGCCGGTACGTACCTGGTGGGCAGTGCCGAGCAGGTCGCCGAGCGGATTCGCGAATACGAAGCCCAGGGCACCAGCGCCTTCATCCTCTCCGGCTTCCCGCTGATCGATGAAGCGCACCGGGTCGCCGACCTGCTGTTCCCCTTGCTCGACCTGGACCACGGCTTCGAGGTCCCGCGCCTCAACGCCCGCACCATCGCTGAAACGGCCGCCCAACCGGCCTGAGGAATGACCCATGCCCAACGAATTTTCCCGCCGGATCTTCCTCGGCAACAGCCTGACCATCGGTGGCGGCCTGATCCTCGGCTCCAGCCTGCTGACCGGCTGCGGTGGCGGTGAACCCGCCGCCGTGGCCGGCGCCAAGGCCATCGCCAGCACCCCGGTGCGGGGCGGACGGCTGCGCGTCGGCATCATCGACGGCGACCAGGCCGGCAACCTCGACGCGCACAAGCCGTCTGGCGGCGGGATCATTCGCGGCTGGGCGCTGTACAGCAAGTTCTGGGAATGGAACGACGACGTCAGCACCCGCCTGGGCCTGGCCGAGTTCGCCGAACCCAACGCCGACGCCACGGCCTGGACTATCCGCATCCGTCCGGGCCTGGAGTTCCACCACGGCAAGACCATCACCTCCGATGACATGCTGTTCTCGATCCTGCGCCTGACCGACCCGAAACTGGCCTCGCCCTATGCCGGGCTGGTTGGCGCCATCGACCGCCAGGCCCTGCGCAAGCTGGACGACCGCACCATCGAGATCCGCTTCAAGGAAGGCCGCAGTTTCTTCCCGCTGGACGAAACCCTGATCGCTTTCGGCGGCATCGTGCCGACCGACTACGACCCGAACAATCCGGTGGGCGCCGGGCCGTATCGCCTGAAGCGCTTCGTGCCGGGCCAGCGTGCGCTCTTCACCCGTTTTGAAAACTACTTCAAGCCCAACCAGCCTTACGCTGACGAGCTGGAAATCATCGAATTCAAGGACCAGGTGTCGCGGGTCGCGGCCCTGCGGGCCGGGCAGATCGACGTCGCCAGCGGCGTGCAGGCCGAGCACAGCGCCTTGCTCAAGGCCGACCCGCGCTTGCAACTGGTGGTCTCGCCGACCACCTCGTTCACCGGCTTCAACCTCAATACCGCCAAGGCGCCATTCCAGGACGAGCGCGTGCGTCAGGCCTTCCGCCTGCTGGCCGACCGCCAGGAACTGGTAGACCGCGGCCTCAACGGTTTCGGCCGGGTCGCCAACGACCTGTATTCGCCCAACGATCCGACCTACAACCATGCCATCGCCCAGCGCCCTTACGACCTGGAACAGGCCCGTTCGCTGTTGCGCCAGGCCGGCGTCAGCGACCTGCGCCTGGAACTGACTACCACCGCCAACGAGGTCAACGCCGCGCTGGTGTTCGCCCAGCAGGCGAAAAAAGCCGGTGTGGAAATCAAGGTCACGCCGGTGGACGGCTCGGTGTTCAACGGCCCGCAGAAAGAGCAATGGCTGATGTCGCCGGGCTCCACGCCGGCCCGCGGCTTCCTCGCCACCGGCTTGCACAACGATGCACCGCTGGCGATCTACAACCGCAGCAACTTCCGCGACGAGCGTTTCTCGCAATTGTTCACCCAGGCCCTCGGCCAGCCGGACCTGGCCAAGCGCCGCGAGCTGGTACACGAAGCGCAGACCATCCAGCACCAGCGCGGCGGCCTGCTGATCTGGGGCTTCAGTGACGTGCTCGACGCCGCTTCGAACAAGGTCGGCGGCCTGCACGGCGAACAGACCACCTTCGCCTCCTGGCGCTTTGACAGCCTGTGGTTGAACCATGCCTGATCGCCTGAAAACTCCCCGTTTGCCGGCCTGGCTGCCGTGGTTCATCGGCCGCCTCGGTTATGGCCTGCTCACCGCCTGGGTCATCAGCCTGGTGGTGTTCCTCGCCACCCAGGCGCTGCCGTCGGACCCGGCGCGGGTCATCCTCGGGCCCGACGCGCCGCTGGAAAGTATCCTCACCCTGCGCCAGCAACTGGGCCTCGACCGGCCGATCCTGCTGCAGTACCTGAGCTGGCTGGCCCAGTTGCTGCGCGGCGACCTCGGCGTGTCGCTGGACTCGGCGCAGCCGGTGGCGACTATCCTCTTCGACCGCTTCGGCAACACCCTGGCGTTGCTGCTCGGGGTGTTGCTGCTGGTGCTGCCGCTGGCGCTGGTGATCGGCGTCGGCCTGGCGCTGCGCCGTGACAGCCGCCTGGACCGTTGGGGCCTGGCGGCATTGATCGTGCTCAAGGCCACCCCCGGTTATTTGCTGGCCATCGGCCTGGTGCTGCTGTTCTCCATGCCGCACTTCGACTTGCTGCCTGCGGTGTCGCTGGTCGACCCGGACCGGCCGTTGTGGCGGCAACTGCATTACCTGGCGCTGCCGGTGATTGCCCTGAGCCTGACGGCGCTGCCGTACCTGGCGCGGCTGGTGCGCTCGTCGATGATCGAAACGCTGGATTCCGACTTCGTCGGCGCCGCCCGCCTGCGCGGTGTGCCGGAGCGGCGCATCGTCTGGCGGCACGCCTTGCCGAATGCGCTGGTGCCGGCGATTCAGGGCGTGGCATTGACCCTGCGCGTGCTGATCGGCGGCGCGCTGCTGGCGGAAGTGGTGTTCAGCTACCCCGGCATCGGCACCTTGCTCAACAGCGCGATCCAGATGCGTGACCTGCCGTTGATCCAGGGCGTGGTGCTGGTGATCACCCTCGGCGTGGTGCTGATCAACTTGCTGGCTGACCTGCTGACCGTCTTGCTGACCCCGAAACTGCGTACCGCACGCCGCCCCGGACTGATCGCCCGCAATCGCCGCGGCATCCAGAGCTGGTGGCGGCGTCCGGCGGCGAAAGCCCCTTGAAAGGAGTAGAGCATGTTCACTGCACGATTCTGGCGTGAGCCGAGCATTCGCCGCGGCGCCCTGGTGACCCTGGCGGTGGTGCTGCTGGCGCTGTTCGGCCCGTGGCTGGCGCCCCATGCGCCGACCGATATGCTCGGCGGCGTGTACGGCGCACCTACGGCCGCTGCGCCGCTGGGCCACGATTTCCTTGGCCACGACGTGCTGTCGCGCCTGCTGGCCGGCGGCCTGTCGATTCTCTGGATGTCCCTGGCTGCGGCCGGGCTGGCGCTGGTGGTGGGCAGCGTGCTGGGCATGCTCGCCGGCCTCTCCCGGCAGCGCCTGGATCAGGTCATCACCTGGCTGGCGGATGTCTGGCTGGCGTTCCCCGACCTGATTCTGGTGTTGCTGATCGTCTCCATGCTGGGGCGCGCGCCGTGGCTGATCGTCCTCACCGTGGCTATCGCGTTTACTCCCGGGGTGATTCGCCTGGCCCGCGGCAGCGCGGTGTCGGTGGCCAGCCAGGAGTTTGTCGAGGCGGCGCAGATGATGGGTTTTTCCCGGACCCGCATTCTCTTGCGCGAGATCCTGCCCAATGTCCTGACACCGCTGCTGGTGCACTTCGGCAACATGCTCACCTGGGGCATCGGCATGCTCTCGGGCCTGAGTTTCCTTGGCTACGGCGTCGCCCCACCGGCGGCGGACTGGGGCCTGATGATCAATGAAAACCAGGCGGGCCTGCTGGTCCAGCCCTGGGCCGTGCTGGCCCCGGCGCTGCTGATCGCGGTGTTCGCCTATGGCACCAACTTGCTGGCCGAAGGCATTGCCCGGTACAGCGCGGGAGCGCGCTCATGAATGCATTCGTCCTGTCCGAGCCGGTGCAGACCGGCGCCAGCGCCGACGAGGCCCGCGTGGCGGCCTTGCACGTCGAGGGCCTGCGGGTCGACCTCGACAACGGCAGCGATGTGATCGACCACATCGACTTCAGCCTGGAACCTGGGGAAATCCTCGGTCTGGTGGGTGAGTCGGGCTCCGGCAAGACCACCCTCGCCACCGCCTTGCTCGCCCACGCCCGTCGCGGCGCACGCATCAGCGGCGGACGGGTGCGGGTCGCTGGCACCGACTTCCTTGCCCTCGACGGCGAGGGCTTGCGCCGTGCCCGTGGCGGGCTGATCGGCTACGTCGCCCAGGACCCGGCGCTGGCCCTGAACCCGGCGATCCGCATTGGCAAACTGCTGCTGGAAACCCTGCGTGCCCACGAGCCGACGCTGGGCGTTGATGCCTGGGAGCAACGCCTGCAACAGACCCTGGTGGATGTCGGCCTGCCGGGCGATCGCGAGTTTCTCCGGCGCTTCGCCCATCAACTGTCCGGTGGCCAGCAACAGCGGGTGATGCTGGCGCTGGCGTTCATTCTGCGGCCGAAACTGATCGTGCTCGACGAACCGACCACCGCGCTGGACGTCGGCACCCGCGCGCACATCCTGCAAACCGTGCGGCGGCTGTGCAAGGAACAGGGCGTGGCGGCGGTGTACGTGTCCCACGACCTGGGCGTGATCAAGGACCTGGTGGACCGGGTAATGGTCATGTACGCCGGGCGCATCGTCGAAGTCGCCAGCCGCGAACGGCTGTTTGCCCGGCCTGGCCATCCGTACACCCTCGGGTTGCTCGCGGCGATTCCGGAAGTCGGCCGCCAGCGTGTGCTGCGCGCCATCGCCGGGCATGCACCGGCGCCGGGGCAGCGTCCGCGCGGTTGCGCCTTCGCGGCCCGCTGCGAGCGACGCACTGCCGCGTGCGAGGGAGCGGAACCTTCGTTGCAAGCGTTGGACGGCACCCAGCAGGTGGCGTGCCTGCACCCGCAACTGAGCGTGCTGCCAGAGGCGGAAAGCGCTGCGCCACGGCTGTTTGTCGAAGGGCGTACCCCGTTGCTGGAACTGCGCGAACTCAACCTGACCTATGACCGCCAGGTGCTGTTCGATCTGGATGTGCAGGTGTACCGCGGCGAATGCCTGGCGGTGGTCGGCGAGTCCGGCTCGGGCAAGACCAGCCTGGCGCGGACCCTGGCCGGCCTTGGCGACAACGCCACCGGCAGCCTGAATTTCGATGGCCAGCCGCTGAGCCTGCTGGCCCGCCAGCGTCCTGCGGCGACGCGGCACCGGATCCAGTACATCTTCCAGAACCCGTACCGCGCGCTGAACCCGCGCCAGACCGTCGCCCAGTGCCTGCAAGCGCCGCTGGAGCACTTCTTTGGCCTAAAGGGCGCCGCCTGCCGGGCCCGCATCGATGCCGCGCTGACGCGGGTGGCATTACCGCTGGAAACCGCGAACAAGTACCCGCATCACCTGTCTGGCGGCGAGCGCCAGCGCGTGGCGATTGCGCGGGCACTGGTCTGCGAGCCTGAAGTGCTGATCTGCGACGAAGTCACCTCGGCCCTGGACGTTTCGGTACAGGCCGCAATCCTCGCGCTGCTGCGCGAATTGCAGGAGGAGGGCATGACCCTGGTGTTCGTCACCCACGACCTTGGCGTGGTGCGGGCGATTGCCGACCGCATCGTGGTGGTCAAGGACGGCCGGATCATCGAGGCCGGTGCCAGTAGCGAAGTGCTGGACCGGCCGCAGACGGCCTATGTGAAGGGGTTGGTGGAACAGGCGATGTTTTTGCGGTAGGCCCGTTTGCAGTGGTGTCGTTGATGACCTCATCGCTGCGGCTCGGCGCTCCGGCAAGCCAGCGTCTACCGGCAAGCCAGAGTTGTGCCGGACTCAGTTCGGCTCAGAGGTCATACCGCACACTCAAGGTCACCGTCCGCGGGTCGTTTACCGAGTAATACGCGGTACTGCTCGCCGCCGAATACGCGATGCTCTGCGGGTACGCGCGGTTGAGCAGGTTTTTCACCCCGAGGGTGGTGGTCCAATGCCCGTCGCCGCTGCTGTAGCTGGTGTTGGCGTTCCAGAAGCTCTGTTCCGGCACTTCATAGATCTCGCCATTGACCGCGTTGGCGAACGACTTGGTCTGGAACTGCCAGTCGGTGCCCGCCACCAGCGCGCCCGGCAGGTTCACCGGCACGGTCCAGTTCAGCCCCAGCGCCAGGTTCCAGCGCGGTGCGAAGACCATCCAGTTGCCGTCGGCATCGACACCCGGCCCGGCGGCGTTCTTGAAGTCGTCGTACTGGGCCTTGAGGAAACCAAGGTTGACCGTGGCAGTCAGGTCGCGGCTGAGCAGGGCGGTGTTTTCCAGCTCCACGCCGTAGCTGTGGGCGCTGCCGACGTTGGTCCGCAGGTTGGCGCTGATGGCAGGGTCCCAGGCGTTGGTCTGCAGGTCTTTGTAGTCGTTGTAGAACACCGCGATGTTGCTGCGCAGACGCCCGTCGAGGTAGTCGCCCTTGAGCCCGGTTTCGTAGGTGATGACGTTTTCCGGGTCGAAGCCCTGCAACGCGGCGAGGCGAGTCGGTGCGCGGTTGTCGAAGCCGCCGGCCTTGAAGCCCTTGGCGACGTAACCGTACTGGATCAGGTTGTCGGTCCAGGCGTATTCCAGACCGAGTTTCGGGCTGAACGAGGCCCAGCTTTCGCTGGTTTCAGCTTCGAAGTTCAGGCCGGTGATGTCCCGTGCCGTGGTGATGCGGTAGTTCTTGTACTCGAAGTTCTTGTGTTCGGCGGTGTAGCGCAGGCCGCCGGTGACGGACAGGCGCGAGGTCAGTTTGTAGGTGCCCTGGCCGTACAGCGCGTAGCTTTCGGTATCGGTGGTGCTGTACTGGCCGCTGGCGTTGACCCGGTCGGCGGCTACCGAATAGGTCAGGCTGTCGCGTTCGGCGCGGAAGCGTTCTTTGTACAGGAAGGCGCCGAGGGTGAAGTTGAAGCGCTCGTACTCGCCGTTGAGCTGGAATTCCTGGGTGGCGTAGCGCTGCTTGTAGTGGATCAGGTTGTTCTGCACCGGCGCGGCGTTGCCGCTGTTGGCCTCGCCGGAGTTGTCGTAGTCCACCGGCTGGTCGAAGGTCGACCAGGCCGTGACCGACTTGGCGCTCAACTGGTCATCGATGTGGTAGATCGAGCGCAGCACCGCGCTGCCTTGGTCGAGGCGGTTTTTCGGGTCGAGGCTACTGTAGGTCTTGAACTTGTCGAAGTGGCCGTTGGCCGGGTCGAACGGGGTGTAGCTGGTGGTATCGCCGCGGTCGAAGGTGCCGGCCAGGGTCAGTTGCGTGTCCCACGGCGAATCCACCGGGGCCAGGCGCAGCTTGCCGCGGTAGGACTGGATATCGACGTTGTTCACGTCCTTATCGCGGGTGCGGTTGCGCACGGTGCCGTCGCGGCTCAGGCGCACGGCGGAGAAGCTGCCGAACAGGGTGTCGTCCACCAACGGGCCGCTGATCAGCAGGCGGCCGTTGCGCGCATCGTAATTGCCGGCGCCCAGCTCGACGAAGGCACGGGTTTTCTGGTCCGGGTCGCGGGTGATCACGCGGATCGCCCCGGCCGCGCTGTTGCGCCCGTAGAGGGTGCCTTGCGGGCCACGCAGGACTTCGACGCGCTCGACATCGTTGAAGTCGAGCATCGAGGAAATCGCCCGCGGGATGTACAGGTCGTCGGCGTACACCGCCACCGCAGCTTCCTGGATCGGGTCGGTTTCGCCGATGCCACGGATGCCGTAGGTCTGCGCGCTGTAGGAGATCGACTGACGGTTGAGGGTCAGGTTCGGCACCCGCCCGGAGAGGTCGCGGATATTGTTGATCTGCTGGTCACGCAGGGTGTTCTCGTCGAAGGCGCTGATCGCCACCGGGGTTTTCTGCAGGTTTTCCTGACGGTGCTCGGCGGTCACGGTGACGCTCGGGAGGCGTTCTTCCTTGGGGGCGTCGGTGGCGGCGAAAGTGGTCAGGGGCAAGGACAAGAGCAACGGCGGGAGTGTGTGGCGCAAGGTGGAGCGGGGCATGGTGGGGGCTTCCTGGCTGTTTTTTTGGATTTCCTCCCTGAGTGGGGTCGGTCAGTTGGATGGGGGTGGGGGCCATCGCGAGCAAGCTCGCTCCTACGGGTGCAACGCATTTTCTCTGTAGGAACGAGCTTGCTCGCGATGGCCTTGAACATCACAAAAAATCAATGCTTGTAACCATCCCCCTCCCGATCCAGTTGCCGAATCAGCGCATCCCAGTGCCGCTGAATCCCCGGGTTGTTGCCATCGAGAAACGCCGCAGTCTGCTGCTTCACTTTCTCGATCGCCGCCTCAGGCGCGAACAGCAGGTCGGCATTGCCGCCCGCCTGCGCGGCGATCTGGATGTTGCAGGCGCGCTCCAGGCCATGCAGCTCGCGGAACGCGTGTTCGACACTGCTGCCACCGGTGAGCAGGCCATGGTTGCGCAGGATCAGGATATTGCTGGTGCCCAGGTGGGCAACCAGGCGCTCTTGCTCGTCCAGGTCCAGGGCCACGCCTTCGTAGGTGTGGTAAACGACCCGGCTGTAATAGGCCAGCGCATGTTGCGACAGCGGCAGCAGGCCATCGCGCTGCGCCGACACCGCCGCACCATCGCGGGTGTGGGTGTGCAGCACCGCCTTGAGGTCGGGGCGGGCGCGGTGGATGGCGCTGTGGATCACGTAGCCGGCCTGGTTGATGCCCAGCCCCAGCGGGTCGTCGATGATCGTGCCGTCGACATCAACCTTGACCAGGTTGGACGCGGTGATTTCATCGAACAGCAGGCCATAGGCATTGATCAGGAAGTGCTCTTCCGGACCGGGCACTCGCGCCGAGAAGTGCGTGTAGATGTGGTCGGTCCAGCGAAACAGCGCGGCCAGGCGGTAGGCGGCGGCGAGTTTGACCCGCACCTCCCATTCTTCGGCGCTGACCCGCTGGCGCACGCTATCGAGGTCGGAGGTAACGGTCAGAACGGAAACGGCAGTCATTGCAGTGCTCCCCACGCGCCAGGCGGCGCGTCAAGTTCATAGGTTCAGGTTTAGGTTCAGTAGCCGCGCTGGTGGTCCACCAGATTGCGCAGCGCTTCGCCCTGGTGGTAGCGGCGGAAGTTCTCGACGAAATCCTCGGCGAAACCGCGGATGCCCTCGGTGGAAATGGCGCAGGTGTGTGGCGAAATGAACACCCGCGGGTCGCTGTACAGCGGATGGCCGGCGGGCAGCGGCTCGGGCTCGGTGACGTCGAGGGTGGCGCGGCCGATCCAGCCGGCTTCCAGCCCTTCGAGCAAGGCTTGCTGGTCGAGCAGGCCGCCGCGAGCGATGTTGATCAGGTGCAGGCCGGGCTTGGCGCTGGCCAGCACGTCACGGTTGATCAGGCCACGGGTCTGGGCGGTGAGGGGCGCGGCGATGACCAGATGATCGGACTCGGCGAACAACTGGTGCAGGTCGGCCACCGCCTCGACTGGCACGCCGGCTTCCAGCGCCAGGCCCGGCCGGCCCAGGGCGATCACCCGCAGGCCCAGGGCGTGGCCCTTGGCGGCAAGGGCGCGACCGATGCTGCCCAGGCCGAGGATGCCGAGGGTCTTGCCGCGCACCGGTTGCAGCGGGGTGAAGCTCCAGTCGTCGTCCTTGACCCAGATGTTCGGCAACTGCTTGGCCGCCGAGAAAATCGCCGCCAGGGCGAACTCGGCGACCTGTTCGGCATTGCTGCCCTTGCCGCTGGTGACCGGCGGGCCCTGGAACAGCCAGTCGGGATAGAAGTCGATGCCCGACGACACCAGTTGCACCCAGCGCAGCGACCACGGCCAGCCCGCAGGCGGCTGGTCGACGCGACGGCCACGCACGTTGATCGGACGCACGATCAGCACATCGGCGCGCTCTGCGTTGAATTGATCCGGGGAGAGGTCCAGCACCCGGTGCTCGGGGAGTTGCTGGCGAATGAATTCGTTGGACTGCGGGTCCAGCTGGCTGGCGATCACGCTGATGGTGCTCATTGGCTTGCTTCCTCGCTGAGGGCCGCGCGGCCGGTGCCGTGGAACACCACGTCGTCCTGCGGGGTGTGAATGCGGCTGCACAGCACGTCGCGGTAGTGCCGCTCAAGCGGGTTATGGCGCGACAGGCCGGGATTGCCGGTGGCCTCGATGGCCAGTTCCACCGCCTGGATCGCGTTCTGCGTCACCAGTTGCTTGAGCTGGCCGGCGTTCTTCGGCTCGACCAGGCCGGCGGCGGCAGAGTCCAGCAGATTACGGTTGGCGAACAGCAGGGTGTCGATGCGCCCGACCCGCTCCTGGAAGCGCGGCAGGCTGGCCAGCGACTGGCCGAGGTTGGACGGCACCCGCTCGCGCAGGAAGGTCACCAGCCAATCGCGCGCGGCCTGGGCCACCGCGTCGTAGATGCTCGACAGCAACACCGCCATCCACACCAGGCCTTCGCCGTCCAGCTCCGGGCGCGGCGCGCTGGCCGGGCTGACTGCGACGGCGTGATCGAGGGGCAGCAGCACGTTGTCGAACTCGACGCGGTGGCTGCAGGTGGCGCGCATGCCGAGGTGGTCCCATTCATCGACGATGCGGATGCCCGGCGTGTCCTTGTGCACCAGGAAGCCGCCCACCAGCGGGTCGGCATCGTCGCTGCGGCCCCACACCAGATACCACTCCAGGCCATGGCTGCCGGTGGAATACAGCTTGGTGCCGGACAGCCGCCAGCCTTCGGCAGTACGCCGGGCGATGGTCGCCGGCAGGCCGCCGCGGGCCGGGGTGCCCAGTTCCGGTTCGACGCGGAAGGCGTTGATCAGCGCGCCGTTCTCCACGGCCTCGCGAGCCAGTCGCTCGCGCAGGTGGGCCGGCCAGCGCTGGTCGTCCTGCAGGCGGAAGTGCTGCAGGTACTGCATCACCAGAATCAGCGCGGTGGACGGCTCGCCCTTGGCCACTGCGGCAATCACCTTGCGTGCGCTGGGCAGGTCGGCGCCTCCGCCACCCAGCGCCTTCGGCACGGTCAGGCCGAGCAGGCCATGGCGTTGCAGCAGGGCGAAGTTGGCGGCGGGGAAGGCACCACTGCGGTCGTAGTCGGCGGCACTGGCCGCCAGTTCGCGGGTGATGGTCGAAAGAACGACCGGGTCCAGGCCGGACGGGGCACTGTCCGACAAGGTCGGCCGGTGCAGCGGGACAGCAGTGGCGGAAGACTGGCTCATCAGGCACTCATCGCATAAGACGCACGGGAGGCGCCCCGTGGGAGCGCCGTTGTCCCCGCCCAGGACAGCGGATCCATGCCAGCGGGGCTTATGACCGTATGCTCGGTGTAATGCGCTGTAAAATTCTTTCTGGTTCTAAGCTAATCACAAGATTGAAAAATTGTTCGCATATTAGGTTATGACCAAAATGCATTTCACTGATTATCTAGGTGCCGGTACAGTGCACCGACATTCGCGACCGACGGATGGAACCCAGAACCTGACAACAGGCTGTTGTCCAGCCTCCAAGGAGTGCCCGCGATGATCCCTTTCAAACGAATTCTGGCGCTTGGCGCCGCTGTGCTGCTGGCCGGCCAGGTGCTGGCCGCCGACCGCCTCGAACTGCGCATCGGCGACCAGAAAGGCAACATGCGCGCCCAACTGGAAGCCGCCGATGCCCTGCGCGATTTGCCCTATGACATCCGCTGGGCCGAGTTTCCCGCCGCCGCACCGCTGGCCGAGGCACTGAATGCCGGGGCGATCGACGCCGGCATCATCGGCGACGCGCCGCTGCTGTTCGCCTTGGCCTCCGGGGCGCAGGTCAAGGCCATCGCCGTGGACAAATCCGATGCCTACGGCACTGCAGTGCTGGTGGAACCGAAGTCGGCGCTGAAAACTGCCGCCGACCTCAAGGGCAAGCGCATCGCCACCGGGCGCGGCTCCATCGGCCACTATGTGGCGCTCAAGGCCCTGGCCAGCGCTGGTCTCACCGAGAAAGACGTGGAGTTCCGCTTCCTCGGCCCGGTGGACGCCAAGGTCGCCCTGGCCAACGGCTCGGTGGATGCCTGGGCCACCTGGGAACCCTACACCGCGCTGGCCGAGCTGAGCGGGCAGGGTCGGGTGCTGGTCAATGGCCGCGGCCTGTCCAGTGGCAACAGTTTCCTCGCCGCCACCGACAAGGCCCTGGCCGACCCGGCCCGCCGCGACGCCCTGCAGGATTACCTGACACGCCTGGCCAAGGCTCAGGACTGGGCCAACCACAACCTCGACAGCTATTCGAAAACCCTGGCGCAGATCATCGGCTTCCCGGTGGAGGCCGCGCGCCTGCAGTTCGAACGCCGGCAACTGCGCTGGCAGGCGGTGGACGCCAAGACCATCGGCGAGCAACAGGAAACCGCCGACTTCTACCAGGCCCACGCCCTGATCGCCGAACGCCTCGATGTGAAACCGACCTTTGCCAGCGGCTTCGTCCTGCCGGCCGCCGCCGCCCTGACCCAAACCCACTGAAACCGGAGCTTCCCGCATGATTCCATTCCAGCGTCTGTACCGGCTGGCCGCCGCCGTGGTGCTTGGCGCCAGTCTTGTCGGCACGGCCAGCGCCGAAGAAACCCTGCGCATCGGCTACCAGAAATCCTCGACCCTGCTGACCCTGCTCAAGGCCCAGGGCGATCTGGAAAAGCAATTGGCCGGGCAGGGCATCACCGTCTCCTGGCATGAATTCGCCAGTGGTCTTCCGCTGCTCGAAGCGCTCAACCTGGGCAACGTCGATGTCTCGGCGGACGTCGCCGACACCGTGCCGGTGTTCGCCCAGGCCGCCGGCGCCAAGCTGACCTACTTCGCCCGGGAAACCCCGTCGCCGCTGGCCCAGGCCATTCTGGTGCCGGCGGATTCGCCGCTGAAAAGCCTGGCCGACCTCAAGGGCAAGAAGATCGCCGTGACCAAGGCCGCCGGCAGCCACTACCTGTTGATCCAGGCCTTGGCCAAGGCTGGATTGAACTTCAGCGACATCCAGCCGGCCTACCTGATTCCGGCCGATGGCCGTGCCGCGTTCGAGAACCGCAAGGTGGATGCCTGGGTCACCTGGGACCCCTTCGTCGCCAGCGCCCAGCGTCAGCAACATGCGCGGGTCTTGAGCAATGGCGAGGGCCTTTCCAACTACCAGCGCTATTATCTGGCGTCCAGCGACTACGCCAAGGCCCACCCCGAGGTGCTCAACACCTTGTTTACCTCGCTGAGCAAGGCGGGCAAGTGGATCAAGGCCAACCCGACCGATGCCGCCAAGGTGCTCGGGCCGCTGTGGGGTAACCTGGATGTGGCCACGGTCGAGCAAGCCAATGGCCGACGCAGTTATGATGTGCAGCCGGTGCAGGCCGACAACCTCGCCGAGCAGCAGCAGATCGCCGATGTGTTCTTTACCCAGGGCCTGCTGCCACGCAAGATCGACGCCAGCGCCGTGGAGCTTTTCAAGCCCGCCGTGCAGCGCTGATACCGTCACCGATCCAGGGCCGCTGGCACCTCTCGGGGTGCCAGCGGCCTTCGCCGTTATCAACCAAGGAGTGATTCATGGAAAAGCGTCAACTGGGCAACAGCGGAATCGAAGTCAGCGCCATCGCCCTCGGCACCATGACCTGGGGCGAGCAGAACAGCGAGGCCGAAGCCTTCGAACAGATCCGCGTGGCCCGTGAGGCCGGGGTCAACTTCCTCGACACCGCCGAGATGTACCCGGTGCCGCCAATCGCCCGGACCTATGGCGAAACCGAGCGGATCATCGGCAACTACTTCGAGCGTTTCGGTGGCCGCGATCAGTGGGTACTGGCGAGCAAAGTGGCCGGCCCGCACCGTATCGAGCATATCCGTGCCGGCAATACCCGCCTCAACCGCGCCAACATCACTGCGGCGCTGGAAGAAAGCCTGAAGCGCCTGAAAACCGATTACCTGGACCTCTATCAACTGCACTGGCCGGATCGCCAGGCCAACTTCTTTGGTCAGCTTGGCTACGTGCACGACGCTGACGACAATGAAGCCGTCGCCATCGAAGACACCCTGGAAGTGCTGGCCGACCTGGTGGCCTCGGGCAAGGTGCGCCAGATCGGTCTGTCCAACGAGACGCCGTGGGGCGTGCAGCGTTTCCTGCACCTGGCCGAGATCCGTGGCTGGCCGCGCGTGGTGTCGATCCAGAACCCCTACAGCCTGCTGAACCGCAGCTACGAAGTGGGCCTGGCGGAGATTTCCATTCGTGAGCAGGTCGGCCTGCTGGCCTATTCGCCGCTGGCGTTTGGTGTGTTGTCGGGCAAATACCTGAACGGCGCGCAGCCGGCGAAATCGCGCCTGACCCTGTTCGATCGTTTCCAGCGCTACAACAACCCGCAAGTGGAGCGTGCGACTGCGGCCTATGTGGCATTGGCGCAGGAGCACGGCGTTGACCCGGCGCAACTGGCGCTGGCCTACGTCACCAGCCGGCCGTTTGTGACCAGCAATATTATTGGTGCTACCACCCTTGAGCAGTTGCACAGCAACCTGGGCAGCGTTGAGGTGAAGTTGACCGAAGAGTTGCTGCGCGGGATCGAAGCGATTCACGTCGAACAGCCGAACCCCGCGCCGTAGAAGAAATACGGCGCCCCCCCCCCTCCTGTAGGAGCGAGCTTGCTCGCGAAGGCATCGGTGAATTCACCGACGCATCGCGAGCAAGCTCGCTCCTACAGATAGACAGGCTGGCTCAGTGCACCTGTTCGACACTCCTTTTACGCGGCGCATGACCTTGCTCATGCGCCTCGTCGCTTTCCACGATCGGCACTTCCTTGCCATCGCAGTCAAACAGTTTGCCATCGCGGAAGAAGTCGCCATCGTTCAGGCCGGAGATGTCCGTGTAGCGCAAGGTGCGCTCACTGGCCGCGGCGAACACTGACTGATTGTCCGAATTGCCAGCCCGCAGGTGGTTGAACAGCAGGTTGAGCAGGATCGCCATGATCGCTGACGAGCTGATGCCGGAGTGGAAGATGGTTTCGACCCAGGCCGGGAAGTGGTGATAGAAGCTCGGCGCGGCGATCGGAATCATGCCGAAGCCGATCGAGGTGGCCACGATGATCAGGTTCATGTTGTTGCGATAGTCGACCTGCGCCAGGGTACGAATGCCGCTGGCGGCAACGGTGCCGAACAGCACCACGCCGGCACCCCCAAGGACTGCGGTAGGTACGGCGGCAACCAGTCGGCCCATCACCGGCAACAACCCCAGCACCACCAGAATCATCCCCGCATAGGCCACCACGTAGCGACTCTTGACGCCGGTCACCGCCACCAGGCCGACGTTCTGCGCAAAGGCGCTCTGGGTGAACGAGCCGAACAGCGGCGCCAGGGCGCTGGAAATCATGTCCGCACGCAGGCCGTTGCCGAGGCGTTTGGAGTCGACCTTGGTGTCGATGATTTCGCCGACGGCGAGAATGTCCGCCGAGGTCTCGACCATGGTCACGACGATCACGATCAGCATCGACAGGATGGCCGCGAGCTGAAATTCTGGAGCGCCCATCGGCAGGATGCCGGGCAGCGCAACCAGCGGACCGTCGAAGGCCTTGGAGAAATCAGCCATGCCAAAGGCCATCGCCACCAGGGTGCCGATAAGGATCGCCAGCAGAATCGACAGGCGCGAGAGGCTGGCGCTGCCCAGCTTGCTCAGCAGCAATACCGTGGCCAGGGTGAATGCCGCCAGGGAGATGTTGGCCGTGCTGCCGAAGTCGGCGGCCTGGCTGTTGCCACCCATGGCCCAGCGCGCCGTGACCGGCATCAGGGTCAGGCCGATCGTGGTGATGACGATCCCGGTGACCAGCGGCGGAAAGAACTTGATGATGCGCGAGAACACCGGCGTGATCAGCAGGCCGACGAACGACGACACCATCACCGCGCCGAACACCACTGACAAACCGCCAGTGCCGTTATTGCCGATGATGGCGACCATGGTCGCGACGCTGGCGAACGACACCCCTTGCACCAACGGCAGGCGACAGCCGAAGAAGGGGATGCCGAGGGTCTGCAGCAGGGTGGCCAGGCCACCGGCGAACAGCGACGCGGCAATCAGCAGGCCCACGTCGGTGGCGCTCAGGCCGGCAGCCTGGCCGATGATCAGCGGCACGGCGATCATGCCGCCATACATCGTCAGCACATGCTGAAGACCGTAGGCGAGGTTGGCGCCGACGCCGAGGTTCTCGTCTTCCGGGAGGGATGAAGCAGGAGAAGTCATGGTGAATAGCTCGCTTTTGTTTTTTTGATGCGTCTAACAGCACGGTCTCAGTCGCACGGGATGAATACGGTGAAGGCAAGGCAGCAGTGATCCGGCTGCTGCGCCGTTGCGGGCGCAGCGGCCGGGGTGGGTTATTCGCCGATGACCAACTGGCGGGCCAGTTGGTTGTGGCGTTCGAGTACCAGCGGCAGGTCGATGGTGGTGATGCGGCCATCCTTGACCACCACGCGGCCGTTGATGACGCTGGTGTGAACCTGGGTCGGCGTGCAGAACACCAGCGCCGCCAGCGGGTCGTGATGGGCGCCGGCGTAGGACACATGGCCGAGGTCGAAGGCCACGAAGTCGGCGATCATGCCCGGCGCCAGGGCGCCGATGTCATTGCGGTTGAGCACCTTGGCGCCGCCCAGCGTGGCGATTTCCAGCGCCTCGCGAGCGGTCATCGCATCCGGACCGAAACCGACGCGCTGCAGCAGCAGGGCCTGGCGCACTTCCCCGATCATGCTGGCGCCGTCGTTGGACGCCGAACCGTCGACCCCCAGGCCTACCGGCACGCCGTGGTCGCGCATCTTGCGGATCGGCGCGATGCCCGAGGCCAGGCGCATGTTCGAGCACGGGCAGTGAGCGACGCCGGTGCCGGTGCGGGCGAACAGCTCGATACCGTGCTGGTCGAGCTGCACGCAGTGGGCGTGCCAGACGTCATGGCCAACCCAGCCGAGGTCTTCGGCGTACTCGGCGGGGGTCATGCCGAATTTTTCGCGGCTGTAGGCGATGTCGTTGACGTTTTCCGCAAGGTGGGTGTGCAGCGACACCCCGTACTGGCGCGCCAGCACCGCCGCTTCGCGCATCAGGTCGCGGCTGACCGAGAACGGCGAGCAGGGCGCAACCACCACGCGCAGCATCGAGCCGTGGCTGGCGTCGTGGTAATCCTCGATCAGGCGTTGGGACTCCTTGAGGATGTCGCTTTCCTTCTCGACCACCGAATCAGGCGGCAGGCCGCCCTGGCTGCGGCCGACGCTCATGCTGCCGCGGGCGGCGTGGAAGCGCATGCCGATTTCCCCGGCGGCGTGGATGCTGTCGTCCAGCTTGCAGCCGTTGGGGTAGATGTACAGGTGGTCGCTGGAGGTGGTGCAGCCTGACAGAATCAGCTCGGCCATTGCGGTTTGAGTCGACACCGCGATCATTTCCGGCGTCAGCCGTGCCCAGATCGGATACAGGTTGGTCAGCCAGTTGAACAGCTCGCCGTCCTGCGCTGCCGGCACCACGCGGGTGAGGCTCTGGTACATGTGGTGGTGGGTGTTGACCAGGCCGGGGATGACCACCTTGCCGGTCATGTCCAGGATCACATCGGCGTGCTGCGGCAGCTCATCGCTGGGGCCGACCTGCTTGATCACGTTGTCCTCGATGTACAGGCCACCGCGTTTGATCTCGCGGCGCTCGCCGTCCATCGTCACTAGAAGTTCGGCGTTCTTGACCAATAAAGTCTTGGGCATGGGTGTTCCTCTCCTGTTGGGAGTCTTGTTTTCAACGGGAATGTGTACCGGCACCCGGTCAGCGACCCGAGCAAAGCCCGTGCCGCCCGGCGCTGTAGGGCGCTACGGCGTTGCCGGCGGGGTCGATCAGTGCACGAACGCACGCCTGGGCTCGGCGCAAGGAGAGATCCTTGGCGGGCTCAGGCGGTGGCGAAAGGTATTGGGTAACAGGTCCGGGCCGTCCTGCGAGTCGCGATTGGCCGTAGCCAAGGGGACGAGGAGGGGGACAGGGATGAACGACATTCGGAGATGACGCTCGAGGGGGGCGAGCAAGTGTCGGTGTTGCATGGCTAAGACCGTCGCAATACGCATCGGCGATTACCGATGTCGTAGGCGTGGATTAGTGTAAACAGGATTTTTTTATTTTGTATACAGGAAATCTGGTGCTGGGCGTTGGGAGCGGGGTTTCTGGGCTGGGCGGTCTGGTCTGACGCGTGTGGCTGATGCCAAGCGGGTTCGGCTACAGTGGGCCGTTCATGTTGTTGCCCGGATCAAGCCCTCGGCTCGGGTGACCCAGTGAATTGAAATGTTATGGAGAACGACTGCTCGTGCACACCCGACTCACCGAAACAAAAGACTGGATGCTCCTGAAGCACGTCCGTCTCGCCGCGCTTCTTGATGCACCCACCGCATTTGGCGTGAGTCACCAGACTGCTGCTGCCTACACCGACGAAGAGTGGCAGGCGCGTGCGTCTTCGCACGGAACGCAATTCTGGCTGGCGTTTGACGGCGACAAACCCATTGGCATGATTGGCGCTGCGATCAGTGATGCTGGGCGCTTTAACCTGATTGGCATGTGGGTCGCGCCTGCTGGGCGTGGTTCAGGAGCGGCGGGGCTGTTGGTCGAGGCGGTAAAGTCTCGGGCTCTGGAACGGGGGTATGAACGGGTCTTTCTGGACGTCTCGCCTGAGAACGCCAGGGCCGCGAATTTGTATTTTAAGCAGGGCTTTTCGTTTATCGATGAGTGGGAGCCTTTGCATAGTCATCCGCATATCGTGGTGCAGACGATGGTTTGGGTTGGTGATTGAAAGAAGTCAGCTATCAGCTTGGGCGAGGTGTTGTATTGCGATCGGTCAGAGTATTCCGAACGGGTTGAGGATGCAGTTGTGCCGCGAGTAAAGTGAGTCCCCATACATCAGAACAGAGACAGATTCGCATGGAAGCATCAGCCACGTTTTCCACTCGAGATTTCACCCCGACAGGCTTGTCGCCGGTGCCGGAAATTACCACCGCCTTGCCCGTGTCCGTCAGCACCATGGAGAAAACCTATTCGGGCGACATAAGCGGGACGTCCTCCACAGTCTTTACCGCCGCCTTCGATCCAACGACCAGAACGGGCAGCTACATAGCGCTCGAAAGTTTCGATGGAACTGTGAATGGTCGGCAGGGGACGTTCAATTTCATTCATTCCGCGTCCACTACGGGCACCAATCGCGCAGATGAGTTTTTCAGCATAGTTGCTGGTAGTGGGACAGGGGATCTGCAAGGGATATCGGGGACGGGCGGGATTAAGGTCGATGCTGATGGTACGCATCGTATTTGGTTGGATTATCAGCTTGGATAGTGCTGCGAATAATGTTGGGTGTTGGTTTTTCAGGTGAGGTTTTACGTTCTGTCTCACGCTATGAAACTTGCACCTTGTCTTCTTCCCGCTTGAGATAGCCCCATGTCAACCGATCCACTCTGCCTTGTTTGTATACCTGCCCTCGTCGTCCTGCTCAAGGCGGCGGAAAATCGAAAAGGTTCACCGCTCAATGAGGAGGAAGTGCTTGAGATTCGCGATAACGCTACTTGTATAGCAGTGCCCGTGAGTGCCGCGTTCGCGATGGAAGAAGAACGCGGTTATCCAGACATTGCACCAGAGAATTGTTGGAGTGAGTGGCAGCAAGCCCGCTTATCGGTCTAGAAGGTTCTTCGGTTGGGCTCGCAATCAGAAAGATTGACTGGAAAAGGGGAAAAGCAAGGGGGAAGGGGCCGGGAAGAGGGGACGGATTTTTTCGGTCCCCTTTTCCGACACTGGCGTTCGGTTTCTCCGAATTTCAGACAGAGCCTGGGATATATCATCCTGTGGGTTAGTTTTCTGCTCCGAGAGCATTGTCTATTGCTGTATTTGCGTCCCATAGTTCTTTGGCTGCGACTTGGACGGTTTGCGTGTCTACTGCTGCTTTAGTTGCTGCAATGGCTTGAATGATCTCTTTAATTGCTTCTTTTACTAGGTTGGAGGGTATTGGTGTGAAATCCCTGCTCCAAGCTTTCCCAAGATCAGAGTTTAAATAAATTATCGCAGTCATAAAGACGCTTCGATCGTCGTCGGTCAATCTGCCATCTTTTGCTTTTGCGTTGCAGGCTTGATGGAGCTGGAAGAGAGCGTTTACAAAGTCATCTCTTTCTTTAGTAGTGGTCATTTTTTCTTTGCTCCGTGGCTAGATAGCGATTGAAAGTGCGAATTGAACCAGGCTGGCCAGATTTTGAAGGCCTTCTTTTAGCTCTTTGGTATTTTCATCGATGATAAATGCCCTTTGTTCCTCTGAATAGTTGCCGGAAATTGCGTTTCGTAATTTGGCATGCGCAGTTGCAAATTTCCTAATGGCAACTCCGCCAGGTGACGGTGAGGTGCTAATTTGGTTGTCCAGTTGTTCTTGTTTAAATAGAGTTGATAGGTAGATTTGTCGTTTTTCGGCTGTATCAAATTCTTTGCTGGCTATGTTTTTATTATAATATTCGCCTAGGGTTGTTGTTAGTGTTGAGCTCATTGTGGCTACATAGGTCTTATATATGCCATCGGCTTCGGCAGCGACTGCCAGTAAATTTTGCTCTTGCCTTGACCCCTCGGTGCTAACAATTCTTTCAATTTCTTTAGCGTTGTTGCTGTTCTCGATTAGATTTTCTAAATACGCTATAAAGTCAGTAATTGCAGCGCTTTGAGCTAGTTTTGCCTTTGCGTTGGTCTCTAGGAATTCCACTTTTGTATTGATGGATTCTAGTTCGTTTTTAACTCCCACGAGAGTGCCGGAGATAGGTGTCTCAGGGGCGGTAGTATGCTTTGATAGCGCTTCAAGATATACGGAGAAAGCCTCCAGTATATCCATGGAGGTTTTGAGTGAGTTTTTTTCTAGTGGACTAAGTTTTACTTCTTCCCCTAAGCTTTTATCTTTATACCAGGCAGATATTTCGGAGCTGGATAGGCATAGCCCTTTATCTTTGTCCCCTTTATTCTTGGGGATTCTCACTACTATGAATTCGCCGTATTGGCATGATGTGTTTCTAGCGATTATTGTCGCGGCAAGCTCCGCTTGCTTGTTAAATAGGAAGTCGTAGAATTTATTTATCTCAGTGATGGCGCTTTTGCCGGCAGTCACTGTGCTTGTAGCTTCTTGCTTTATGAGTACTGAAGACCCGCATCCGTTTAAAATAACTGTTAATGCGATTAGTGAGGCTGCTATTTCCTTTTTCATTATCTGCTCCCTGTGAGTCACATTGCGGCAATAGCCGAGCGCCCGGCTACAGACATGGGACTTGGGAAGGAGGTGGGCTCCTTGCTCCAGATGACCAGCTACTCATATTCAGCCGCAGGTTCAACTCCATGTACACCCTGTGAGCGTGGCAGATTGCCATCTGTGAGCGTAGCAGCGAGAGGAAAACTGTCGAATTTGTGTCGAAATCACTGCACCGGATAGCTACGCTGTGAGCGCGGAAAAGGGGACGCGCGGAAAAGGGGAAAAGGGGACGGATTTATTTCTTGGTTGAGTGGTTGAGAAATAAATCTGTCCCCTTTTCCGGTCCCCTTTTTCGTTGCTTTTTCCCTTTTCCCTTTTTCCTTTTTCGTTCTTTTTCGTTCAGTATTCAGTAGAGATAGTGCCCTTGCTAGAGGTACGCCGCTGGCTGCTTTCGACCCATAGTTGTCAGTGGCCAATAGCGCCAATTGTCTTCGTGTTCGAGGGAGCCCAGCGGGATGTGGAATATAAGAATGGGCTCTTCCTCAACCTGCACCAGTGCAGCCTGCTGGCCACTGACCCGGCGGGACGAGCTTTGCTGGAGAACGATTCCAGCGACGGTGCTATTGCGTGAAGTTCAGGCGCAAGGCTTCACAAGTGGTAACAGCCGGCTCAAAGTAAGCGTCCGGCGAACTCACCTTCCGAGCTCCAGCATTGAAAGCGATGGTGTCCGCTCAAATACGCGGGCACCATCGTTTTCAATGCTGGAGCTCGGAAGGTGAGTTCGCCGGACACCTACAGATCAATAGGCAGTGAGTTAACCAAACGAAACCTGTTCAGCCGCTGCGCCGTAAGCCTGTTTCTGCCGAAGTGCGGCGATCTGGATAACGGTCGGAATGGTGACCCGGAAGGCTGGACTGGCAATGTCCACGGCAGTCCACGCTCCGGTGACAACCCAGCCGATTGGCCCGGTGATGACCGCCATCGTTCTCATCATCGTGCCGGTGGCAGCGAAGCTCAGGCCGCGACCGATGAGCGCCTTGAGGACTGCGTTGACCACAATCGCCGTCAGTTGATACGACTTGAAGCCGCCCGCCCGAAACACGGTCTGGAATACACCGAACATCGCTTCCGCCGTAAACAGGTTGGTGTTCTTGAGGCCAATGGATTCGCCCAATTCCTTGATCTCTTCGGCTGACATTTTTTCCAGCGCGTCGCGCAGAATCTTGCCCAGCAGGTTCTGTTCGATCAGGTCGACCCTCGAGCCCTTGTTGTAGTTGACCTTGAGCTTGTCGCAGACATCCTCAAGTACCTCACGGTACAAGACACCTTTGCCACCACGGAGCATCGTGGCAATCGTGTTCCCCCCGAAACACTGGATCTCGGCGGCGATCTGCTGCCAGTAACGCCTGTGGTCAGGATAATGCGACTTGTATTCGGGCGTCGTGGACAGCTCTTCGGTTAGCCGCGAGCTGCCGTCTTTGTCATACACCAAGCAATAGACCAGATCATTCAGGTCACTGGAATCCATCGAGCCCAGGAATTTCAAATCCGGATCGTCTCTATATGCCATATCTCGCTCCATGCTTTTGATCAATGTTTCGGGCATACGGTAAAAAGCCGCAATGCTCTGCCCCTTATCGGCGGCCATTCCGGAACCTTGATTGTAAAAAGCAGGAGAAACCGGGAAGTTTCCCACTTGGTGAGACCGCACAAAGACTAGAAGCTCGCATTTACTCTGGCCTGTACCTGAAACCGCCGTCAGCGTCGAGGACCGGATTGCGCGACATCTACCCGGCGACCTATCCCTGAAAAGATTTAGTGCGCGTTGGTTGGCCCGCAAACACATCGAGGGTGTAGCTGGTTCGTCGAGGGGATAACTGTGGCCCGTCTCAGTGCGGTCATAGGTACTGCCTTAGATGCCTCCCGCCACCAGCTCGACCTGCAGGATCTGGAAATTCCGGGTCAGTCGCCAAGCAACATAGGAGTGCTACGCCGAATCATCGTTGACCCTGTTCGATAAATGGCAGGCTACTCGCCGTTTGCTGCACCCTATGAAAGACAGCCCTTGGATCGTTAACCGGCCTCCGCCAAGGACTGCTCTGGGTCGGTAGCCGCCTTTCGAGAAATACGACCCCATCTAGAAACAACCCTGCTTTGCTTCCGGCCATCCCGCCATGAAAGTGAACATCGCCCCGCTTCTCGCCTCACCACCTCCGACAACTGCACGATCAATTCCCCAGGCCTGAGCCATTAGACGGCCACGTGCCTTTGAGCATGGGGCAGTGTCGCACGCCGTGCTGACGGTGTTCGCCCAGAGCATGATGGGAACCGTTCAAACCGCCTACCCTGCCACCCTGTCAAAGGCGCAATCCTTGAGAACTAACCACCCGATCCCATGGGAGCACTGTACGTGCCTATCGATTTCAGACCCGCTCAAGCCTCGGACGCGCACGATATTGCGCGCTTCTTTCAACTGACATCGGAGGGCATGGCCGATTACATATGGAGCAAGCTGGCCGCACCGGGAGAAGCACTGCTGAGTGTCGGTGCGTCTCGCTATGCCAGGGAGCAGGGCGACTTTTCCTACAAGAACTGCTTGATGGCCACTTTCGAAGGGCGCGTCATCGGCATGATGCATAGCTACGCCTTGTACGAGACCCCCGACAGGCCTGTTGAGACAGACCCGGTCCTCGCGCCTTATTCCGACATGGAAATACCCGACACCTTGTACATATCCAGCCTGGCTCTGGATGAGGCCTGGCGCAGCCAGGGGCTGGGCGTCCAGTTTCTTCGTCACGCCCAGCAGCGCGCTGAGGACTCTGGTTTAGATGGGCTATGCCTGATCGATTATGCAGAAAACCACGGTGCACGCCGCTTCTACGAACGTCACGGTTTTCAAGTTGTTAAAACCTGCCAAATCGTTCCGCACCCGATGCTGGGCGTAACCGGTGAAGCCTATTTGATGTATCGCCCTACCCACAATGTGCTGGAGAAAAAACCATGAACAAGACATTGACCGTGTTCCGCGAACTGGATATCCAACCGGTGCGCGACCTTCCCTTTTTTGAAGAGGTCCTGGAAGGTACCCCTCATACGCTGACGTCCAAGTACTATCACGATGAACAGCAAGGTCGCATTTCCGGAGAATGGGAAGCCAGCACCGGAGCGTGGCGCATCGACTACAAAGTGTGGGAGTTCTGCCATGTCTTGAGTGGATGCTGCGTCATCGAGCTTGAGGGTTGCGCCCCCATCACACTGGCCGCTGGCGACACGTTCATTATCGAACCGGGCGCCAAGGGCAAATGGACCGTGCTGGAAGACATGAAAAAGAACTTCGTGATCCTCTTGCCCGCGAACTAGGCACGGGGTGGCGTTTCATTGGGCGCAGCGCAAGGGCAGTTTGCATGTTTGCCTGCTGGCGGTGCTCGAATGTTCTTCGGCAGGCCACAACAGCTCTCTACCTCATGGCTGCGCTGTCGCCCAAACTGAGCCTTTGGAGCGGCCTTGTGTCGCGAAAGGGGCGCAGCGCGGCCCTAGTGTGGGGAGAAGGGGACGCATCTGTCCCCTTTTTCGGTCCCCTTTTTCGAAGAATTGAGATCGGTCAGAAGTAGTCATCAAGGTTTAGCGCTATCGGTCATGGCGTTGGCCTCGGCGCCTAACCTGCGCAACAGCGCGGCCCCATCAGTGACACCCAGTATTTGATCGATCGCAGCGATTTTCGCGCTAACTTGTTCAATCTGAAAACCTGAGTTGTTGTAGACAGCCTCCGCCTCATTGTGGAGTGCATAGGCCATATGGGCCGCGACACGGACGCTCATTGGAGCATCAACATCGCTGCCCAGAAAGTCAGTAAGCAACACCCGGATCTCAAGCAGTGCGAGCGCGAGTAGCCTAGTCTGTTCAGTCTGCATAAGAAGATCTCGAGCACTGAAGTGGATGTGCGAGCGGGTTCCGGAAAAAGCAGGAAAAGGGGATGGATTTATTTCTTGAGTGGTTGAGAAACAAATCTGTCCCTTTCCCTCCTGTGCGGCCCGTCATCCGTCGGTGTCGATTCACTGTTTGCTTTCTGCGCAGGGACTGAATATCTCTCCGTACGATGACGAGCTGACAATCGGCACCGGCGTACCACTCACATTCAAGGTCGACACGCTGTAATGGCGCTTATCTGTTTCGCGTATGAAATTGCTTTCTGCTCCAGTGAGCAAGGGCTGACCGTTGGCAAGCAACGTTTTAATTGCGCTATTGCGGAACGCTGGGTTCCTTTTTGCGCCTGTATTGGTATAGGGAATAAGTGCAATCGCCTGGTTTTCAGTGAAGACATAAAACCAGTGGCCGTCGCTGTCCGAAATACAGCGGACATCTTGGGTTGTGAGCACGCCATCCTGTTTGTAAGCCCCATTGGCGTAATCGACCATGAGCAGCTTGTTCGCGGTCAGTACACCGATACCAGGCGTAGCCTTGCAAAGGGCGATGCTACCGATTGGGAATTTGCAGTAGCTCATCGTGGCCGTGGCATCGATTTGCTGAAGTTTCAGATCGTGTTTGATTTGCTGTCTTGCTTCTGGCGTGTCGTGGGCAATACCCGCACAGGCACAAAGTGAGAGGGTTGCCGCTGCGAGCAGGGTGTGGCGGAGCATTTTTCTTCCTTGAAGTGAATTGACTGTCGGGTGCAACTGCGGAATCTGGGTGCGCCAGGGAAAAGGGGGCGGATTTATTTCTTGGTTGAGTGGTCGAGAAATAAACCGGTCCCCTTTCTCGCCGGGCGCCAAGGGCAAATGGACCGTGCTGGAAGACATGAAAAAGAACTTCGTGATCCTCTTGCCCGCGAACTAGGGTCGCGAAAGGGGCGCGCTCGCGAACTGCAGCTATCGATCCATGGCGGCCTCATGCGAAGGGCTGCAATCGGCCAGAAGCTGCAGGTTATTTACTCCTGTAAATCAGGCGCTTTCCACGCTGTGGCTTGGTGAATTCAATAACTGAGCAATTCTCTTGCGCAGTTGACCATGCGCCTGCTCATCGTAGGGCGTCGCTGTTTTCCAGTCATAAAACCATACGGGCATTTTGCGACGGTGCTCCGGCTCCGAGGCGAAACGGGGAAAGATGTGGCAGTGCAATTCTGGCTCAGTATTTCCCAGGATTTCGTAGTTCACGCGAAGTGCACCGGTCGCCTCCAAGACAGCGTCTCCAAGGCGGGTCATATCTAGCAGGTAGGTTACTCTGGCCTCGGCACTCAGATCGTTGAGACTAGGGACAACGGGGTCGGGCAGCAACAGGCAGTAACCCTGTAAAAATTGGACGTCGCCCATGACTGCCCACCCTGAGGCCATTCGGCAAATCACCTTATCGTTAGTGCCGTTACGAGCTTGCTCTACGCGTTGCGAAATCAGGGGCATGCATTGTCCTTAATGATGTGTAAGCGAGATCTGGCAGTTGCGTTCTATGAAGTTTGTGAACGTGTGGACCCTCAAATATCCAAGAACTCTCGCGGCGTCGCTCTTGAATGCACGCCCCTCAATCAGGCAAATGACCAAGCGGCAGCGGACTTTGCGCCTTGACCGTCTGTATTGCAAAGTTGCTACGGATATCACTCACACCCGGCAACTTGAGCAAGGTCCCCGTAAGAAAACGTTCATACCCGCGCAAGTCAGGCACTACCACGTGCAGCAGAAAATCAGACTCACCTGACACAAGAAAAGCGGAAATTACTTCCGGTAGCGCCAACACCGCTTCGCGGAAGTTTTCAGCTTCTTTTTCGTGATGGCGCTCGACCTTGATGCCGACAAACACCGTCAACCCCAGTCCAACTTCATCAGGATCGAGGCTCGCCTGATAACCCCGGATCACTCCCGCCTGCTCCAGATGACGCACGCGGCGCAGGCAAGGTGAGGCCGACAGGCCGATCTCGTCCGCCAACTGCACATTGGTCAGGCGGCCGTCGTGCTGAAGGGCCGCCAGAATACGGCGGTCGTAGGCGTCGAGTTTGGTTTTTGGCATATCAGGCCTATTTGAAAATCAAGATTGGCAGAACATGCCAATTCTAGCCATTTACGGGGTTGAACACGCAAGCACTTGCCCCGGGGTTGAGCGTTAGACTTCCGTCCAGCGCTCAATCAGACGGAGTACCGAGCAATGGATAACCCAGGGTTGTATTTGTTGGCATTAGCCATGATTTTCCTGATGCCCGGCCCCGACATGATCTTGCTGCTACAGACCGGCGCAAGTCAGGGGCGAGCGGCGGCACTGGCGACGGCAGTGGGTCTGGCCATCGCCCGTGGCTGTCATGTGGCGTTGGCGGCGATGGGCCTGGCGACGCTGTTCAAGGTGGCGCCCTGGACATTCGACATGGTGCGTATCGCAGGGGCGGCCTATTTGCTGTGGATGGGGGTGCATCTGTTCAAACCGGGCGCGTTCGCCTCATTGGCCGGCACCGGCAAACAGCTTCAGGCAGCGCCCTTGCGATCGGCGATTCAACGAGGTGTGCTGACCAACCTGCTCAATCCCAAAGCGCTGTTGTTCTGCTCAGTGCTGCTGCCTCAATTCATCACGCCTGACGCGGAGCCGGTGACGACGCAGTTTGCGCTGCTCGGCTTGGTGCTGGTGGGGGTAGGCTTCGTGTTCGACAGCAGTTACGCGCTAGCTGGAACCTGGATCGGCGGCTGGCTTGAGCGGAACCCGACAGCACAGCGCATGCAGCGCTGGCTGTTTGGGGGATTGCTGATTGGTTTTGCGGCGCGCCTGGCGTTCATGCAGCAGGCTTGACCGGTCGTTATTGAAATCGAGCGCCGTCGGTGCGGCGCTCGATTTCAGTAGTGACGAAAGCTTGTGTGCCTTGATGAAATTCCCTTCCTCCCCTTCAAATCACATAAAACCCATGCGTCCCATCCCGCCCCAACTGCTCGACCAGACCAAACTCCCAATCCAGATACCCCTGCATCGCTTCACGCGGGTTATCGGTGCCTTCATACGGCCGGCGATAACGGTCACTGCGCGGCACGGCGAGGCTCGTTTCGCCATGCTCCAGCGGGCGTTCTTCGGCGATCCAGCGCCCCGTGCCGCCTTCCAGCAAAAACACCGGCTTGCGCGTCAGCGCCTGCAAGTCCACGGCGGCAAAGCGCGCCAGCAGGCTGCTGCCGCAGGTCACCACATAACGCTCAGCCACCGGCAGCTTCTCCAGCGCCTGCGCCAGTTGCGCGCGAATCGCCCAGTGCGCGCCGGGAATATGCCGCTGTACGTAGTTGGCGCTGGTGGTGAAGTCCAGCAGCACGGTGTCGCCTTCGTCCAGCCAGGTCTGCAGTTGCGCGGACTGGATCGACGGCGGCTGGGGCAGGGCGGGTAGCGGCACCTGCCATTCGCCGGTTTCGCTGAAGTCGGCCGCTTCCAGCCCGTCCAGCACCGCCACTTGCCAACCCATCTGCGCCAGCCACGAAGCACTCATGTTGGCGCGCACGCCGTCGTTGTCGAGCAGGACGATCCGCGCGCCGCGTACGCTGGCCGTGTGATCGGTTTCCTGCACCAGTTGCCCGCCCGGCACCGAGCGGCTGCCCGGCAGATGACCCTCGGTGTATTCCTCCGGGGTGCGCACGTCGAACAGGTAGGTGGTGCGGTTGCTTTCTGCCTGCCAGGCGCTCAGGCCGCCTTTGGACAGGCGCGCCACGCCGGCTTTATCGGCCACGGCGCGGGCACGGTTGGCCGCACTGGCGCGGGTATCGGCGCTGACGGAAGCGAAGCGCTGCGACTGACCGTGAGCCAGTTTCTGCCCGGCCAGGGTCCAGCCGATGGTGCCGTTGCGCAGGGCCGACACCGGGTTGGGGATGCCGGCGTTCACCAGCGACTGGGTGCCGATGATGCTACGGGTGCGGCCGGCGCAGTTGACGATGACCCGGGTGGCTGGGTCCGGCGCCAGTTCGGCGACGCGCAACACCAGTTCGGCGCCCGGCACGCTGATGCCGCCAGGGATGCTCATGGTCTGGTATTCGTCGAAGCGGCGGGCGTCCAGCACCACCACGTCGGCCTTGTCATCCAGCAGTTGCTGGACTTCCTCGGCCGCCAGCGAAGGTGTGTGGCGCTGGCTTTCGACCAGTTCGCCAAAGGCCTTGCTCGGCACGTTGACGTCACGGAACAGTTCGCCGCCGGCCTCGCGCCAACCAGCCAGGCCGCCGTCGAGCACGGCGACGTCGGTGTAACCGAGGGCCAGCAGACGTTCGGCGGCGAGGGCGGCAAGGCCTTCGCCGTCGTCATACACGGTCACCTGGGTGTCGCGCCGGGGCACTCGGGCATAGACCTCGATTTCCAGTTTCGACAGGGGAATATTGGCCGCGAAAAGCGGGTGCTCCAGGGCGAAGGGCGCTTCTTCGCGCACATCGATCAGGGCGAGTTCATGCTTGGCCAGCAGGTGCTGGCGCAGCTCGGCGTAGGAGCGGGTAGTCGCGGTGCTCATGGGGCGGGGTTCTCTTTGGACAGGTCCCAGATATTGGGCAAGCGGGTGTTGGAGTAACCGGAGATAAAGGGCTTTTCGCTACCGTCGGCGAGGTAGACCGCCCGTTTTACCGCGCCGATGTTGGCGCCATAAACGTGGATGCTGATGGAGACCTGATCGTCATGGGCGTTGCTGACCTGGTGGATGTCGCCGATGCGCGGCGATACCGCTTCCACCTGGCCGGGCGCCAGGCGCACGGCGTCGCCGGCGGGGATCAGGGCGCCGCTGTCGGTGCGGGCGAAGCCCTGCGAATACTCGGCGCCGCGCAGCATGCCGATCAGGCCCCAGACCCGGTGGTCGTGGATCGGCGTGCTCTGGCCCGGGCCCCAGACAAAGCTGACCACGGAAAAGCGCTGGCGCGAATCGGCATGCAGCAGGAACTGCTGGTAACGGGTGGGATCGGGTTGCGCCAGCTCCTCGGGCAGCCAGTCGTCATGGGCGACCAGTTGCTGCAACAGATTCTGGCCACGGTCGAGAATGGTGGCTTCCTCGGTTTCCTGGTCGAGCAAGTCGGCGAGGTTACCGATGAACTGGCGAAGGCGGTCCAGGCGTAGCGGTTCGGTCATGATCAAGGGCTCAGGCTGCGGTTTTCGAGAACCCTAGCAACCGCCAGATGATTCTCAAAATTCAAATTCTGCATAAGCTAATATGCGCAAAGAGAATTTTAAAGATCAAATATTATTCTTTATTTTTTATATTAGCTTATGCCGGAAAAGAATTTCACAACGGAGGAGCTGATCGTTAGCTTATAAGCGTTCGTTTTGAAGAAAGCGCCTTCTATAACCATCAAGCTTTCTCAACCGCCTCAAGGAGCCCCCCAGCATGAGCGTTCAATTCATCGGCATGATCGGCCATCGCCTGTCTTCGGAAACCCTCGACGCCAGCGGCCCGATCTTCGACAAGGCGTACATCACCCGCTTTGCCCAGGTGCACGAAGACGCCGGTTTCGACCGTCTGCTGGTGGGCTACTGGTCGGATCAGCCGGACGGTTTTCTGGTGACCGCGCTGGCCGGTTTGTCGACGTCGCGGATCAATTTCCTGCTGGCCCACCGCCCCGGCTTCATCGCCCCGACCCTGGCGGCGCGCAAGCTGGCGACGCTGGAACACCTGCTGGACGGCCGCCTGGCCCTCCACGTGATCAGCGGCGGCAACGACGGCGAGCAGCGCAAGGATGGCGACTATCTGGAGCACGACCAGCGTTACGCCCGCACCGACGAATTCCTCGAGGTGGTGCGCAAGGTCTGGACCGAAGAGCAGCCGTTCGACCACCACGGCACGTTCTATCAGGCGCAAAACGCTTTCTCGGCGATCAAGCCGCTGCAGAAACCGCACCTGCCGGTGTATTTCGGTGGCTCGTCGCAGGCGGCGCTGGAAGTGGCCGGCAAGCACGCCGATGTCTTCGCGCTGTGGGGCGAATCGCTGGAGCAGACCCGCGAGACCATCGCCAACGTGCGCGCCGAAGCGGCGCGGCACGGGCGTGAAATCCAGTTCAGTGTGTCGTTCCGGCCGATCATCGCCGACACCGAAGACGCCGCCTGGGCCAAGGCCGACGCCATCCTCACCACCGCCCGCCAGCGTCTTGAACGCTCTGGCCCGGTGATCGCCAACAAGCCGCAAAGCGTCGGCGCCCAGCGCCTGCTGGACACCGTTGCCCAGGGCGAGCGGGTTGATGAGCGTCTGTGGACCGGCATCGCCGCGCTGGTCGGCGGCGGGCATAACTCCACCGCGCTGGTGGGCACCCCGGAGCAGGTGGCCGATGCCTTGCTGGCCTACTACGACCTCGGCGTGACCACCTTCCTAATTCGCGGTTTCGACCCGGTCAACGACGCCGAGGAGTACGGCCGCGAACTGCTGCCGCTGACCCGCGCCAAGGTCGCCGCCCGCGAGGCACAACGCGGCGCCTGATGGTCTTTCTTTCACGCTGAAACCCACGAGACCGCACGCGCGGATCGTCCGCCACCGTGCCTTTCAAGGCACCTGGAGATGTTCCGTGTCCGATGCTCTGCGCGCCACTCAAGTGCGATCCCTGCTTTTCGATGCCCGCGAAGTCCTCGCCGGCCTGCTGTTTCTCGGCTTCGGCATCGCTGGTCTGGTGATCGGCAGCGACTACGCCACCGGCACCGCCATGCGCATGGGCGCCGGCTATTTTCCCTGGTTGGTGAGTCTGGCCCTGTGCGGGCTGGGCGTGGCGCTGCTGGTGCGCGGGCTTCTGTTGTCCCGCGAGCGGGTAGCGCTGGGCGAGCTGTTCCAGGCGCGGGTAGGCTTGTCCATCGGTGGTAGCGTGGTGGCCTTCGCCTTGCTCCTGCCGAGCCTCGGCCTTGGCTTGTCCACCTTGCTGATGACCCTGCTCAGCGGCCTGGCCCGGCGCCGCGCCAACCTCGCCGAACTGGCCGTGCTCGGCTGCGCGCTGGGGCTGTTCAGCGTGCTGGTGTTCGCCTGGGGGCTGGGCCTGAACCTGCCAGCCTGGCCGGTCTGAGGACGGATCATGGAACTGCTCGACCACCTCGGCATCGGCCTCGAAGCCGCCTTCACCGTTAACAACCTGCTGTACTGCCTGCTCGGCGTCACCCTCGGCACGCTGGTCGGCGTGTTGCCGGGCCTCGGTCCGGTGGCGACCATCGCCATGCTGCTGCCGATCACCTACGGCCTGACCCCGGCCGCCGCGCTGATCATGCTCTCGGGCATCTATTACGGTGCGCAGTACGGCGGCTCGACCACGGCGATCCTGGTCAACCTGCCGGGCGAATCGTCCTCGGTGGTCACCTGCCTCGACGGCCACGCCATGGCCCGCAAGGGCAGGGCGGGGGCGGCACTGGCGATCGCCGCCATCGGTTCGTTCGTCGCCGGCAGCTTGGCGATCCTGCTGCTGGCCGCCGCCGCCACGCCGCTGGCGGAGGTCGCGCTGAAGTTCGGTCCCGCGGAATATTTCTCGCTGATGCTGCTCGGCCTGGTGGCGGCGATCGTGCTGGCCCAGGGCGATGTGCTCAAGGCCGTGGCCATGACCCTGCTCGGGTTGTTGCTCGGGTTGGTGGGTACCGACGTCAACTCCGGCGTCGAGCGTTTCACCTTCGGTATTCCGGCGCTGAGCGACGGCATCAGCTTCGTGGTGATTTCCATGGGCATCTTCGGCATCGCCGAAATCATCGCCAACCTCGAGCGCGACCACGGCGGAGTGCCGAAGGTGGCGCGGGTCGGCAGCCTGTTGCCGTCGAAAGAAGACTACCGCCGTAGCTGGAAACCGATCCTGCGCGGCACCGGCCTCGGCGCGTTGCTGGGTGTGCTGCCCGGCGGCGGCGCGATGCTCGGCTCGTTTGCTTCGTACATGGTGGAAAAGCGCCTGGCCAGGCAACCCGAGCGTTTCGGCCAGGGCGCCATCGAAGGCGTTGCCGGCCCCGAATCGGCGAACAACGCCGGCGCGCAGACTTCGTTTATCCCGATGCTGGTATTGGGTCTGCCGTCCAACGCGGTCATGGCGCTGATGGCTGGCGCCATGATGATCCACGGCATCGTCCCCGGCCCGCAGGTGATCGACGACCGCCCCGAGCTGTTCTGGGGTCTGATCGTCAGCATGTGGATCGGCAACCTGTTGCTGCTGGTGCTCAACCTGCCACTCGTTGGTATCTGGGTGCGCCTGCTGGCGGTGCCGTACCGCCTGTTGTACCCGTCGATCCTGCTGTTCTGCTGCATCGGCGTGTACAGCGTCAATAACAGCCTGTTCGACGTACTGCTCACCGTCGCCTTCGGCCTGCTCGGCTACCTGTTCATCAAGCTGCGCTGCGAGCCGGCGCCGCTGCTGCTGGGCTACCTGCTCGGCCCGCTGATGGAAGAAAACCTGCGCCGCGCGATGTTGCTGTCGCGGGGCGACCCAACGGTGTTCGTCACCCGTCCCCTGAGCCTGACCCTGCTGATCATCTGCGTGCTGGTGGTGGTGCTGATGCTCTCGCCACGGGTACGCGCCACCCGCCAGGTGGCCTTCAGCGAAGACTGAATCCTTCTCCGATCCCTCTGTTCCAGGAACCGCCCATGAAATTCGCCAAACCCCTGAAATTTGCCCTGGCCGCCCTGGCCCTGGGCATCACCGGCCTGGCCCAGGCCGACAGCTACCCGAGCCGCGCCGTGACCCTGATCGTGCCGTTCCCGCCGGGTGGCGCGGCGGACACCGTCGGCCGTTACTACGCTGAGCAACTGTCGGCCTCCCTCGGCCAGCCGGTGGTGGTGGACAACAAACCGGGCGCCGGTACCGCCATCGCCGCCGAGGCTGTGGCCAAGGCCAAGCCGGACGGCTACACCCTGTCGCTGGCTACCGCCGGGCAACTGGCGATCCTGCCCAACCTGCAAAAAGACCTGCGTTACGACTGGAAGAAAGACTTCGTGCCGGTCGCCGTCGTCGCCTCCGTGCCCAACGTGGTTGCGGTCCAGACCAGCAGCAAGATCGACTCGCTGGCGGGCCTGATCGCCGAAGCCAAGGCCCATCCCGGGGCGCTGAGTTACTCGTCCTGCGGCAACGGCACGCTGTGCCATTTGTCTGGTGAGCTGCTCAAGCACCTGTCCGGCGCCGACCTGCTGCACGTGCCGTACAAAGGCAGCGCACCGGCGGTGACCGGTCTGCTCGGCGGTGAAATCGACGTGGCCGTCGACACCCTGACCGTGCTCGCGCCGCAGATCCAGGCCGGCAAACTCAAGGGCCTGGTCCTGAGCAGCGCCGAGCGCTCGCCGTTGCTGCCGAACGTACCCAGCGCCACCGAAGCCGGGCTGCCGGGGTTCGTTGCCTCGGGCTGGTTCGGTATCGTCCTGCCCAAAGGCGCCGCGCCGGAGCTGGTGCAGAAACTGAGCGGTGCCATCGACGTTATCGCCAAGGCGCCGCAGACCGCAGAGCGTTTCGGCCAGAACGGCATCAGCGTCGAGCACAGCTCGCCTGAAGGGTTCGCCGAGCTGATCGCGCAGGACAACAAGCGCTGGGGGGAAGTGATCGAGGCGGGGAAAATTACCCTGGAATGAGGTGCGGATAAAACAAAAGCCCCCGCACCAGGCGGGGGCTCATTTCATCAGAACAACGCTAACGTGTAATCGATGTTCACCCTCAGCTCATTGTCATCCCGGAACGACGCCGCCGGGGCGAAGTCGTTGCGGTACCAGGCATGTCGCAGGCGTACGGCGACGTTCTTCAGCGGCCCGCTCTGCACCACATACGACAGCTCGATATCCTTCTCGCTTTCGTTCAACCCCGACCCGCCCAACGCCGTTGGCAGTTCGATATGGCTGCCGTCCAGATAGCGCAGCATGCCTTTCAGGCCGGGAACGCCCATGGCGACGAAATCGTAGTCGTACCGCACTTGCCAGGTCCGTTGCTTGGGGTTGAGGAATTCGCTGCTCAGCGCACCTTCGCTGACCACCATCGGCTCGGAGCCGGCGATGTAGGGCATGGAGGTGTTGCCGTTGAGTTGCATCCAGCCCAGGCCAAGGCTGTGTCCGGCCTGGCTGTAGGTGGCCATGATGCCGAAGGTGCGGTTGTCGACTTCGCCGGCCTTGGCCGGGCCGTCTTCGCGGCTGATGTGGTAGCGCACGTCGGTCTTCAGGCGACCTCCACCCAGCGCGCGGTTGTCGATGAAACCGACGAAGTCCTGCTTGTAAATGTCCTCCAGTTCGGCGTGGTAGTACTTGAGGGTCAGCGGCTCGGACAACTGGTAGTCGCCACCGATGTAGTTGAAGGCGTCCGACTGCGCGGCGCCGTTGAAGCGGCGGTTGGGCGCGGCGATGGAGATCTTCTGGTCGTTGGTGGAGTCGCGCTGGTTCATGCGGTCGAGGCGACCCGCAGTGAGGGTCAGGCTGTCGATATCCTGGGACTTGATGTTCACGCCACGGAAGGTCTGCGGCAGCAGGCGTGTCGGGCTGGCGAACAGGATTGGCAGGATCGGCATCAGCGTGCCGCCCTGCAGCTCGGTCTTGGATACCTTGATCTTGCCGGTCAGGCCCAGCTCCGAGTAGTCATCGCGGGGATGGCGGTCGGTGCTGTCGAACGGCAGCAGGCCGGTGCCGGTGCGGTCGGGACTGGAGTCGAGCTTGATGCCGAGCAGGCCCTGGGCATCGAGGCCAAAGCCCACCGGGCCTTCGGTGTAGCCGGAGTTGAAGCGCAGGATGAAGCCCTGGGCCCATTCGCGGGTCGCCGATTGCGCCGAGGTGCCTTTGTAGTCGCGGTCGAAGTAGTAGTTGCGGGCGGTGACGGTCGCCTTGCTGTCTTCGAAGAAGCCTTGGGCCTGGAGGACCGGGCTGAGGGCGCAAAGCGAGCCGAGGGCGACAGCGGTGTTGAGTCGGTTCATGGTGTGGCCTTTCTTATTGTTGTTTTCGGGGTTCATTCAGGGGCGTGCAGCAGGACCCACTGTTGGTCCTTCACGGTCACGAGGGCGCGGGCGCGTTGGTCGTGACCGAAGTGGTCGGTGGCGCTGAGGTTGTAGACGCCATGGGTGCCGACCACGTCCTTGGTGCTTTCCAGCTGGTCGCGCAGGCTCTGGCGGAATTCCGCGCTGCCCGGCTGGGCGGTTTTCAGTGCGGCAGGCACCGCAGCTTCGACCAGACGCATGGCGTCGTACAGGTAGGCGCCGAACGGCGACAGGCTGCCCGCGCCGTACTGCGCTTCATAGCGCTGGGCATAGTCGCTGGCGACGGCTTTGGACGGGTGGGTTTCCGGCAATTTGTCCCACACCACCACCGGGCCTACCGGCAGGATCGCGCCGTTCAGCGCCTTGTCGCCGATGCGCAGGAAGGCCGAGTTGGCGGCACCGTGGGTGTGGTAGATCGTGCCCTTGTAACCAAGGCGGCGCAGTTCGGTGTGGGGCAGTGCAGCCGGGGTACCGGTGGCGCCGATCAGCACGGCGTCGGGCTTGGCGCTCATGACTTTCAGGGCCTGGCCGCTGACCGAGGAATCGGTGCGGTTGAAGCGCTCGTCGCGGACCAGCGTGATCCCCGCGGCGGGTGCCAGTTCGCTGAGCACCTTGTGCCAGTCCTCGCCCCAGACATCGTTGTAGCCGATGTAGGCGAGGGTTTTCACCCCGGCTTCTTTCATGTGCTCGATCAGCGCTTCGGCCATCAGCGCATTGGTCTGGGCGATGGTGAAGATCCACTGTTGCTCGCCGCCTGGCGGCGTGTAAGGGGCGAGGGCGATCTGCGCGGTGCGGCTTTCCTTGGCGATCTGCGCCACGGCCGCTGAGGTCGGCACGGTGGTGGAACCGATCAGCAGATCCACCTGGTTTTCGCTGACCAGCTTGCGCGCGTTCTTCGCCGCAGCGGTGCTGTCGCTGCCGTCGTCGAGCACCACGTATTTCACCGCCTGGCCGGCGATTTCCTTGGGCAGCAGGGCAATGGTGTTGCGTTCCGGAATACCCAGCGAAGCGCCGGGGCCGGTGGTGGAGAGGATCACGCCGACGGTGACGTCGGCCTGGGCAGCAGCCGACAGGGCGGCCACCAGCAGCAAGGGAATGAACGGTTTCATGGAAGCTCCTGAGTATTGTTGTTATGGCGTTGAGCGTGTCGGGAACGGCGGGTGCTAGCCGGTAGCGCGGGCGGCCTCCGTGGCGGTGGATGAGGATTTGCGTCCCAGGTAGCTCTCGACCACCCGGGGGTTCTGCGCGAGGTCGGTGGCATCGCCGTGCAGGACGATGTCGCCGACTTCCAGGACGTAGCCGTAGTCGGAAATCTTCAGCGCGGCGCGGGCGTTCTGTTCCACCAGCAGGATGGAAACGCCGCGTTCGCGCAGGGTCTTGAAGATGTCGAAGATCTCGCCGATCACCCGCGGCGCCAGGCCCAGGCTCGGTTCGTCGAGCATCAGCAGGCGCGGCTTGGCCATCAGCGCGCGGCCGATGGCGAGCATCTGCCGCTCGCCACCGGACAGGGTGCAGGCCGCCTGTTCGCGGCGTTCACGCATCCGCGGGAACAGCGCGAAGACTTCATCGAGGGTCTGCTGGTGATCGCGATGACCCTGGCGGTGGCGGCTGAAAGCGCCGAGGCGCAGGTTGTCCTCGACGCTCATCAGGCCGAACAGCTCGCGGCTTTCCGGCACCAGCGCCATGCCCTTGTCGATGCGCTGGGCCACGCCGTGGTGGGCCTGCAACGGCTGGCCGGCGTAGCTCACCTCGCCAACGGACGGCAGCAGTCCGATCAGCGCCGCCATCAAAGTGGTTTTGCCGGCGCCGTTGGGGCCGATCAGGCTGACGATCTGGCCCTCGTCCAGGTGCAGGTCGAGGTTGCGCACCGCTTCCACCTTGCCGTGGTTGATCGACAGGTTGCGTACATCCAGCAGGCGGCTCATTCCACACCTCCGAGGTAGGCGGCCAGGACCGCCGGGTTTTCCTGGATTTCCAGCGGGGTGCCGCAGGCCAGGCGCTGGCCGAATTCCATCACCACGATGTGGTCGGCCAGGCCCATGACGAAGTCCATGTCGTGCTCCACCAAGAGCACGCCGAGGCCTTCGCCGCGCAGTTGTTCGAGCAGTTGCGCGAGGGCCTGTTTCTCGCCGTAGCGCAGGCCGGCGGCGGGTTCATCGAGCAGCAGCAGGATCGGGTCGCTGCACAGCGCCCGGGCGATTTCGACGATGCGTTGCTGACCCAGCGCCAGGCTGCCCGCCGGGGTGTGCAGGTGTTCGCCAAGGCCGACCCGCTCGATCTGCCGCGCGGCTTCGGCCAGCAGGCTGGCTTCCTCGGCGCGCTCCAGGTGCAGCATCGAACGCAGCAGGCCGGCTTCGCCGCGCATATGGGCGCCGAGGGCGACGTTTTCCAGCACGCTCATGTCCGGCAGCAGGCGCACGTGCTGGAAGGTGCGGCTGACGCCGAGGCGGGCGATGGCGCGCGGCGCCAGGCCGTCGATGCGCTGGCCGAGGAAGCTGATCTGCCCGGCGTTGGGTGACAGCACCCCGGAGAGCAGGTTGAACAGGGTGGATTTGCCGGCGCCGTTGGGGCCGATCAGCGCAGTGACTTCGCCGCTGTTGATCGCCAGGCCCATGTCCTTGTTGGCAACCAGGCCGCCGAAACGCTTGATCAGTCCTTCGGCCACCAGCAGCGGCTGGCCGTGGGCGGGCATGCTGCGCCGGGGCAGGGCGGCGGCCTCGGCGGGCAGCGCGGTGCTGCGCCGGCGCTTGGGCAGTGTCGCCTGCAACAGCGGCAACAGACCGCCGCGGGCGTATTGCAGGACGAGGATGATCAGTACGCCGAAGAAGATCATTTCGAAGTTGCCGGCCTGGCCGAACAGGTGCGGCAGGACATCCTGCAGCACCTGCTTGATCAGCGTCAGCAAGGCCGCGCCGAGCAGCGCACCCCAAAGGCTGGCGACGCCGCCGAGGACGATCATGAACAGGTATTCGATGCCCATCACCACCGAGAACGGCGTCGGGTTGACCACCCGTTGCAGGTGGGCGTACAGCCAGCCGGACAGCGAGGCCAGCAGCGCGGCGATCAGGAACACCTGCAAGCGGCTGCGGGCGGTGGGGATGCCCATTGCCTCGGCCATGCCGGCGGCGTCCTTGAGAGTGCGGATGGCCCGGCCCTGGCGGCTGTCGAGCAGGTTGTGCAGCAGCCACAGACTGGCGGCGAGGATCAGGCCGAGCAGCGGGCTGAAGTCGGCGGCGCTGCTGATGCGCCAGCCGAACAGCTCGATGGCCGGCAGGTCCTGGATGCCGCCGAAACCACCAAGGCCCGGCAGGTTGCCGAACAGGTAGAACAGCGCCAGGCCCCAGGCCAGGGTGCCGATCGGCAGGTAGTGACCGGCCAGGCGCAAGGTCAGCAGGCCGAGGCTGGTGGCCACCGCGAGGGTGATCGCCAGTCCGGCCAGCAGGCCGAGCCAGGGCGACAGGCCGTACTCGGTGCACAGCACCGCGGTGGCGTAGGCGCCGATGCCGACGAACGCGGCCTGACCGAAGGAGGTCATGCCGCCGATGCCGGTGAGCAGCACCAGGCCCATGGCGACCAGGCTGTACAGGCCGATGTAGTTGAGTAGGGTGACGTGGAACGGCGGCAGCACGCTTGGCGCCAGGCACATGGCCGTGAGCAGCAGGATCAGGGGAAACAGGCGACGGATCATCAGTGTTGCTCCTCGAGATGAGGGTGTTTCAGCGACAGCCACAACAGCACCGGGATCACCAGGGTGAACACGATGACTTCCTTGAAGGCCGAGGCGCCGAAGTTGGCGAAGCTTTCCAGCACGCCGACGAAGAACGCGCTGCAGGCGGCGATGGGGTAACTGGCGAGGCCGCCGAAGATCGCGGCGACGAAGCCTTTGAGGCTGATGAGGAAGCCGGAGTCGTAATAGAGCGTGGTCAGCGGCCCGATCAGCACGCCGGAGACCGCGCCGATAAACGCCGCCAGACCGAACGCGCTTTGGCCTGCCAGTTGCGTCGGGATGCCCACCAGTTGCGCGCCGTTGCGGTTCAGCGCGGTGGCGCGCAGGGCCTTGCCGTACAAGCTGTGGCCGAAGAAGGCGTAGAGCAGGCCGATCAGCGTCAGCGCGCAAGCGATCACCAGCAGGCTTTGCAGGCTTACCGGCAGGTCACCGAGCATGAAGCTGGCGTCGCTCAGCGCCTGGGTGCGCACGCCCTCGGCGCCGAACATCCACAGGCTGATGCCGACCAGCGCGATGTGCACCGCCACCGAGATGATCAGCAGCAACAGCACCGAGGTTTCCGCCACGCGCTGGTAGACCAGGCGATACAGCAGCGGGCCCAGCGGTGTGACCAGGGCCAGGGTGACGATGATCTGCAGCACGCCGGGCAGGGCAGCGAGATCGAGATTGCCCAGCACCAGCCAGAGCAGCGCCGGCACGCTCAGGTAACGCAGCGCCAGGCCTGGCAGGCGCCGGTAATGACCGTGACGCACGGCGATCGCCGCATCCAGCGTGCAGGCCAGCAATGACAGGCCGATCAGCAGCCACAAGGTGCCGGGCAGCAGGCCCAGTTGCAGGGTGGCCAGGGTCAGGGCGCTGTAGGTCACGAAGTCGCCCTGGAACACCAGGATGGTGCGGGTGACCGAGAACACCAGGACCAGCGCCAGGGCCACCAGCGCATAAATAGCACCCGTAGTGAGGCCGTCCTGGCCGAGAAACGCCAGTATCGAGAGATCCATGAGCAACCCTCAGCGAGCGATGGGGTAGGAAAGGCCGGGCCGCGCGGACGGGCTGTCGGTCAGGTCGGGGGGAGGCGGTAGATCGGCGGGGCGGCCGGTGCGCGCATGCGAGAACATAGTGAGATACCCAACTGTATTTTTATTGTCTTAGGGTCCAGCCCCGGTGTGGGCTGTGGGCGACCTTATCGGAATACACATGCGAATGTGTATGTATAGACTAGCGGGTCATGACGGAGGTTTGTCAATAGGGGGAGGGAGAAAGAGGTGGTTTTGAAATCGAAAGATACAGTTATGTATCTTTTAGGGGTTTTAGCCGTATCAGGACGGTGCGGCTGGCAAATCATTTTGTGGGAGCTGGCTTGCCAGCGATGGCGTCGGTGAATTCACTATCGCCATCGCTGGCAAGCCAGCTCCCACAGGCCTCAGGCCGGAACGGCAGCGCCCTGCGGCAACAACAACCCCGCCATGCGCTGGCTGCGGTCCAGCCGCTGCTCGGACGTGTCGTCGCTGTGCAGCAGCGACAGGCTGATCTGGTACGCATAGATCAGGTAGGCGCGGTCCTGTGCTTCATCGGCGGGCGCACCGGCCTGGATCAGCAAGCCCTCGATGTAGTTCAGGCGATGGCTGTCCACTTCGTCGATGGCCTGACGCGCTTGTTTGTCGCGGCGGGCCCAGGCGCGGATGCCCAGTTCGATGGCGGCAGCTTCCTTGGCGGTCTGGCCGTGGGATGGCAATTCCAGCAGGCGCTGCAGTTGCTGCAGCGGCGAGGCATGAGCGTTGCGCAGGTTGAGAATCACGTCTTCGGTGGCGCGCGCACGCCAGTTGCCGAGGATGCCTTCGAGCAGTTCGCCGCGGCTTTTGAAGTGGTAGTAGAAGCTGCCGCGGGTGATTTTCAGTTCCTTGGCCAGGGTATCGACCCGGACCGCATCGACGCCGCTGCTGACCAGCACATGTTGGGCGGCGTGGATCCAGTCTTCGCGGGTGAGGTTGGTGCGTGATGACATTGTGTAAGGGCCTTGTTCATCGAGCTGGAAGGCGCCAGGGCGGCAGGATCGTGGCCCGGCCCGGGGCGCTAAGGAGGGCATTCTAGCGCCCGGCGCAATGCCGAGGCTATTGCCGCCGGCGCAGCCAGAGCGCGCTCCGGGGCACCGGCAGTGTGCCGAATTCACCCATTTCTTTAAATACACATCTGTAGGTTGACCTACATATTTTTGCACCATTGCGCGTTTTTTTCGTTGACGCACGTCAAAACCATCCATAGCATTCGGATACACATCTGTATGTTAAGAATAAAAACGGAGACCTCGATGAGCGCAATTGCCAAGACGCTGCTGGCCGCAGGGCACAACACCCACTACTACGAAGCCGGCCAGGGTGATGCCCTGTTTCTGCTGCACGGCTCGGGTCCGGGTGTGTCCGGCGGCACCAACTGGGCCAAGTCCATCCCGGTGTTCGCCGACCGCTGGCGGGTGATCGTGCCGGACATCGCCGGCTTCGGTTTCACCGAATTCCAGGCCGACGCCAAGTACGACATCAAGCTTTGGGTCAACCACCTGCTGGGCATCATGGATGCGCTGGATATCCAGAAAGCCTCCTTCATCGGCAACTCCTTCGGCGGCGCCGTGGCCATCGGCCTGGCGGTGTTCGCTCCGGAGCGGGTCGACAAGCTGGTGCTGCTCGGCACTCCTGCCGGCGAATTCGTGCAGACCCCCGGCCTGCGTGGCGCCTGGGAATATGAACCGTCGGTAGAGAACATGCGCCGCCTGATGGAACTGTTCCCCTACAACACCTCATTGATCACCGACGAACTGGTGCAGTCGCGCTTCGAGGCCAGTGTCCGGCCCGGCGCTCAGGACGCCCTGCGCAAACTGATCCCGCGCCCGGCCGCCGAGGGCCAGACCCTGGTTAAAGGCTTCCCTGCCGCAGCGCTGGCGAAAATCACCGCACCAACCCTGGTGGTGCATGGCCGCGAAGACCGTGTGGTGCCGCCGGAATGCGGCCTGCTGATCGCCAATAGCGTGCCGAACGCCGACCTGCACCTGTTCGGTCATTGCGGCCATTGGGTGCAGAGCGAGCAGCCACGGCGCTTCGCCGCGCTGGTCCGCGACTTCCTCAGCGAGTAAGCGCCATGAGCCGAAATGTAATGGAGCGCGTGCTCTGGCAACTGTGCGTCGAGCGCGCCGCCAAAGAGCGGTTTCGCCAGGACGCTGCGGGCTTTCTCGCCCGCTTCGAACTGAGCGAAGACGAGGCCGCGATGATCCTCGGCTTCGATGTCGCCGGGCTGCAGGCGGCCGGGGTCAACCCGATGCTGACCATGGGCTTCTGGCAGGAACTTTCCGTGGAGCGCGACATGGCGATCTACAAGCAGCGCCTCGGCTGCACCGATGAACTCAGCGCGGGTTTCTCCGCCGCGCTCAAGGGGTGATGAGATGGGCAAGATAGTAGGCGGCTTCTGGATGCCGCACGACCCGGTCATGTTCGTGGCGCCCAATGCGCCGCCCGAAGCCCAGCGCGAGGCGGTGTGGCAAGCCTACGCCGACTGCGCCCGGCGCCTCGCCGAGCTGGAACCGACCGCGGTGATCATCGTCGGTTGCGACCATTACATTCTGTTCGGCACCCACTGCCTGCCGCGCTACGTGATCGGCACCGGCGACGTCGACGGCCCGATCGACCGCCTGCCGGGGCTGCAACGCCGGGTGGTGAGCAACCACCAGGCGCTGGCCGAACACATCGTCGCCCACGGTGACGCCACTGGTGTGGACTGGAGCGTGGCGCGCAGTTTCACCGTCGACCATTCGTTCTCGATCCCGCACCAGTTGGTGGTGCAGCCCGCCGAGCAACTGCTGGGCAAGACCCTGCCGAGTATCCCGGTGTACCTGGCCTGCGGCGTTGATCCGTATATCACGCTGAAGCGCTCGGCCGACCTCGGCCGGCAACTGCGCGCGGCGGTGGAAGCCTTCGACGCCGATGAGCGCGTGGTGATCATCGGCAGCGGCGGCATCAGCCACTGGGTCGGTACCGTCGAGATGGGCAAGGTCGCCGAAGACTTCGACCGCGAAATTCTCGAACTGGGGGTCAAAGGCGATCTGGAAGGCCTGTGCGCTTACAGCGACGAAGAGATCCTCCGTCGCGCCGGCAACGGCGCCATGGAAATCCGCAACTTCGCCTGCGCCATGGCCGCGCTGGAGCAGCCGGTGGGCGAAGTGGTCGCCTATGAGGCGGTGCCGGCCTGGGTCACCGGCCTGGGCTTTGTGCAATTAAAGGAGGGCCGGGCATGAGCCGGGTATTGCTGTGCCAGCGCGACGAACTGGCGCCGGGCGAACTGAAGAAGGTCGAGCAGGCCGAGGGCGACGCGATCTGCGTCTACAACCTGGGCGGCACCTTCTACGCCACCACCGACATGTGCACCCACGCCACCGCCTCGTTGGCCGAGGGCGATCTGGAAGACGACCTGATCACCTGCCCGGTGCACTGGGGCCAGTTCCACATCCCCAGCGGCAAGGCGGTGACCTTCCCCTGCGAACGGCACCTGCGCACCTACAAGATCATCGTCACCGACCGCGAGGTGTACGCCGACGTCGCCCTTGAAGCCGACGAGGCCCTGGCTGCGGCCGAAAGCCCGGTTTGACGTCGTCGCTGTCCCACCGCATTCCTGTGTGAGTCCGAACCATGGATAACAATAAATACATACCGCTCAGAACCATCGAATCCACCCCGAGCCTGGATAACCTCGATCGCATCTGCGACATGGAAGAAGGCCGGCTGTCGGGCAAGGTGTTCTGGGACCAGGCCATCTACGAGCAGGAGATGGAAAAGATCTTCGCCCGCTGCTGGCTGTTCGTTGCCCACGAATCGCAACTGCCGAAATTCGGCGACTACCTGACCACCTCCATGGGCGAGGACGAAGTGCTGGTGGTGCGGCAGAAGGACGGCTCGCTGAAAGTCTTCCTCAATTCCTGCCCGCACCGCGGCAACAAGGTCTGCTTCGCCGAGGCCGGCAACGCCCGCGGCTTTATCTGCAACTACCACGGCTGGTCGTTCGGCGCCGACGGTGGCCGACTGATGGGCATGCACGAATCCAAGTGCTACGAAGAAAGCAACTTCGACAAATCGAAACACGGCCTGCGCGAAGCCCGGGTCGGCACCTACAAAGGTCTGGTGTTTGCCACCTTCGCCGCCGACGCACCGACCCTTGAGGAATACCTCGGGCCGATGACCTGGTACCTCGACGTGATGCTCGATATGGACGAGGGCGGCAGCGAGTTCCTCGGCGGCTGTATCCGTTCCACCATCGACTGCAACTGGAAGATCGCTGCGGAAAACTTCGTTGGCGACATCCTTCATGGCGGCTGGACCCACGACTCGGCGGCCAAGGCCATGCTCGGCGGGCCGGTGACCAATGTCGGCGAATTGCCGGAGTCCTACTCGGTCAACTGGAACGGCCACGGCTACGAGTTCGCCACCGACGTGGTGGGCAACGCCGCGACCCTCGGCGAGCGCGATATCAACAAATACCTGCACGTGTTGCGGCCCAAGGTCGCCGAGCGCCTGGGCGAATTCCGCTCGAAGCTGATCGGGGCGATTTCCTCGTTCACCGTGTTCCCCAACTTCTCCTTCCTGCCGGGGCAGAACACCGTGCGTATCTGGCAGCCGCGCGGGCCGCACAAGATCGAGCTGTTCACCTGGGTGATCGTCAACAAGAACGCCCCGCAGGACATCAAGGACAAATGGCGCCGCGGCGCGATGATGACCTTCTCGCCCACCGGCGTGTTCGAGATGGACGACGGCGAGAACTGGGAGTACTGCACCAAGACCGCGCGCGGCGTAGTCACCCGTTACCAGGACCTGTACGTCGGCCTGGGCATGGACAGCCGGATCGACAACAGCGAGCTGCCGGGCAACGTGTTCAAGGGCCAGCTCAACGAATGCAATGCGCGGGCGTTCTACCAGCGCTGGAAAGACCTGCTGCAAGCGCCGACCTGGGCGGATGTCCCGGACCGCAACGGCAAGATGCGCTGAGGAGAAGTCCGCATGACACTGGAACAACAGTTGACCTTCGACGACGTGCGCCGCGTCGAGCAATTCCTGCTGCGCGAAGCGCGCCTGCTGGACAACGAATGCTGGGACGAATGGCTGCAGACCCTCAGCGAGGCGATTCATTACTGGATGCCCGGCATCGAGAACCGTCGTCGCGAGGACAAGTCCGGGCCCTACACCCTGGAACACATGGCCTTCTTCGACGACGGCATCCGCGAGCTGCAACGCCGGGTGTCGCGCTTCAAGCAGCCGTCGGCCTGGGCCGAGAACCCGCCGACGCGCAATGTCCACCTGGTCAGCAATATCGAGGTGTATGCCGGTGAGGCGCCGGGCGAGTACCGCGCCTACTCCTGCTTTATCAACGTGCGCAGCCGCGGGCTGGATGAGCAGTCGCAGATCACCGGTCGCCGCGAGGATGTACTGCGGGTCGAGGCGGACGGGCTGAAGCTGCTCAAGCGCAAGATCCTGATCCCCAATGCGATGTTGCTGTGCAAGAACATCAATACCTTTTTGTAACCCGGACAGACAGTACCCCACCTGTGGGAGCTGGCTTGCCAGCGATGAGGCCATCAGGAACAACAACTGTGTCAGGACTGGCTCCATCGCTGGCAAGCCAGATCCCACAGGGTTTGCATCAGGTTCAGCGGCATCTTTGAGGAGTGAAACATGGGTTGGCTAAACAACCAGGTCGCACTGGTCACCGGCGGCACTGGCGGCATCGGTAGCGCCATCGTGCGGCGCTATGTCGCCGAAGGGGCGAAGGTCGCGGTCATGGGCCGTGACGCCGCGCAATTGGCGGCGCTCGCCGCCGAGCTGGGCGACGCGGTGATCACCGTGCAAGGCGATGTCTCGCGTTGGCAGGACAACCAGCGCGCCGTGGCGGCAACGCTGGAAGCCTTCGGCAAGCTCGACACCTTTGTCGGCAACGCCGCGGTATTCGACTATTTCACCCGGCTCGACCGCATCGCCCCGGAAGATTTCGAAGGCGCATTCCAAAAGCTGTTCTCGATCAATGTCCAGGGTTACCTGCTCGGTGCCCAGGCGGCGACCGAAGCGCTGCGCGAAACCCGCGGCAGCATGATTTTCACCCTGTCCAACAGCGCCTTTTATGCCGGCGGAGGTGGCATTCTCTACGTCACCGCCAAGCATGCCCTGGTGGGGATGATCCGCCAGTTGGCCTACGAGCTGGCGCCGGACATCCGCGTCAACGGTGTCGCCCCCGGCGCCACCAACACGCCGATGAAGAGCCTGGAAGGCCTGAACAGCCGCAGCGTGCCGCTGAACCAGATTCCCGGCTTCGAAGCCGGCGCCGCCCAGGCGGTGCCGCTGCAGCGTATCGCCGAACCCGAGGACCACGCCGGCCACTACGTGCTGCTGGCCTCGCGGGAGAACGCCGGGCTGACCACCGCCAACATCATCCACAGCGATGGCGGCTGGGAAATCCGTAGCAGCGGGGCGGCGAAGCATCGCAAGACCTGAACCAAGCCAGCGTGCTCTACAAAATAAACAAGAGAGATGCGTGATGAGCAACAGAAGCCTTAGTGCACCGCAACAACACCTGCTGGACCTGGTCGCCGGCCTCAACCTGCCCGTGCTGGCCGCGCCGATGTTCCTGGTTTCCGGGCCGAAGCTGGTCTCGGCTTGCTGCCAGGCCGGGATCATCGGCAGCTTCCCGGCGCCCAACGCCCGCACCGTCGAGCAACTGGACCAGTGGCTCGGCGAGATAGTCGCCGAGCGCGAGGCCGCCAGCCAGCGCGGCGAGGCCCGCGCGCCATGGATGCTGAACATGATCGTGCACAGCACCTACGACCGTTTCGACGCCGAGCTGGAACTGGTCAAACGCTACCAGCCGCCAATTGTCTCCACCGCACTCGGCAGTCCCAAGCGCGTGCTCGATGTCGTGCACGCCTACGGCGGCGTGGTGATTGCCGATGTGATCAGCCCGGCCCTGGCGCGCAAGGCGGTGGACGCTGGCGTCGATGGTCTGGTGCTGGTCTGCAACGGCGCCGGCGGCCACACCGGTAACTACAACCCGTTCGCCTTCGCAGGCGAGGTGCGGCAGTTCTGGAACGGTCCGCTGGGCCTGGCCGGGGCTATCTCCAACGGTCGCGACATCCACGCCGCACAAGTGCTCGGCTGCGACTTCTCGCTGGTCGGCACGCGCCTGGTGGCGGCTGCGGAAAGCCTGGTGGAAGACGCCTACCGCGACATGCTGGTGGATTGCTCGCTGGATGACGTGGTCACCACCAAGGCGGTCAGTGGCGTGTTGGCCAACTGGATGCGTCCGTCGCTGGAGCAGGCCGGTATCGACCCGGCCACCGAAACCCGCGCCAGCATTGACTTCTCCGGCAACATCGCCAGCGCCAACAAGGCCTGGAAGCACGTGTGGTCGGCGGGGCAGGGGGTCGGGCAAATCAGCCGCCACTACAGCGTCGCTGAACTGGTGGATGAACTGCACCAGGGTTACCAGGAAAGCCGCGCTCGCGCGTTGTAAGCCGAACTTGCCTTCAGGAGAAACACGATGACTCATCCTTCCCTGCACCCGGCCGCCGAAGCACTGGCCCGCGCCCGGCAGACCCGCACCCCGTGCGGGCGCATTTCCGAGCGTTTCGACATCAACAGCCTGGCCGACGCCTATGCCATCCAGGAACTCAATACCCAGGCCGCCCTGGCCGCCGGCCGGCGCCTGAGCGGGCGCAAGATCGGCCTCACCTCGCTGGCGGTGCAGCAACAACTGGGTGTCGATCAACCGGATTTCGGCATGCTCTTCGCCGACATGGAAGTCCTCGACGGCGCGGCCATCGACAGCACGCGGCTGATCCAGCCCAAGGCCGAAGGCGAGATTGCCTTTGTCCTCGGACGTGACCTGCCGCACGCCGACACCACCCTGGCCGAGCTGCTGCGCGCTGTGGACCATGTGTTGCCGGCGCTGGAGATCGTCGATTCGGCGATCGAAGACTGGAAAATCACCCTGGTCGACACCGTCGCCGACAACGCCTCCTCCGGTCTTTATGTGCTGGGCAAGACCCCGGTGAGCCTGGCCGGGCTCGACCTCGCGCTGGAAGGCATGCTGCTGGAGAAAAACGGCGCACAGGCGGCCATCGGCGTTGGCGCGGCTTGCATGGGCAACCCGCTGGACGCCTGCCTGTGGCTGGCGCGGACCATGGCCGAGGCCGGGCGTCCGTTGCAGGCCGGTGATGTGCTGCTGTCCGGTGCGCTTGGGCCGATGGTCCAGGTCCGGTCCGGCGACAGCCTGCGCCTGCGCCTTACCCGGCTTGGCGAGGTGAGCTGCCACTTCGCCTGAAACGAACGAGCCAACACCTTCAAGGCCGGCCACCAGGCTGGCGAACGTCACAACAATAAATCAGTGAGCGGTGGGCACCTGACCCGCCGAACTCATGAGGGCGTGCCATGTACGACATCTTCAACGACCCGACGCGGTTGGCGCCGGCGCGCGTGCTCTATGAGCCCGGCGCGGACGGCAGTTTCATCCTCGGCTCGGCCGAACCCCTGCAACCTTATGCGCGCTGCATCGGCGAATGGCTGGAGCATTGGGCGCATCAGACCCCCGACCGCGCTTACCTGGCGGAACGCCGCAACGGTGGCTGGTTCACCCTGAGCTACCGTGAAGTGCGCCAGCGTGTCGGCGCTCTGGCCCAGGGCCTGCTGGAGCTGGACACCGCGCCTGGGCGCCCGGTGCTGATGCTCTCTGAAAACGATATCGACCAGGCGCTGCTGACCCTGGCGGCCATGCACGTGGGCATTCCGGTGTCCACCGTATCGGTGGCCTATGCCCGCAACACCGGTAGCGGTTGCGCCAAGCTCAAGGCGATCATCGAGGTGCTGGACCCGGCGCTGATCTTCGTCAACGACGGCGATGCCTTCTGCCGCGCCATCGAGCTGGTCGCGCCACGCTGCCCGGTGGTGGCGGCGCGCAACGCCCAGGAAATCCCCGACGGGCTGGCACTGCCATTGCTCTACAAACCGGAAAGCCCGGCGGTGATGGACGCCTTTGCCCGCCTGAGCGGCGACACCCCGGCGCGCTACCTGCTGACCTCCGGTTCCACCGGCTCGCCGAAGGCGGTGATCAACACCCACGGCATGCTCTGCGCCAACCAGCAGGCCATCGCTCAGTGCTGGCCCTTCATCGAGCGGATTGACGTGGTGGTGCTGGACTGGCTGCCGTGGAGTCACGTGTTTGGCGCCAACCACAACTTCAACCTGGTGCTGCGCAACGGCGGCACCCTGTACATCGACGATGGCCGGCCACTGCCGGGACAGATCGACCGCACGGTGGAGAACATCAAGTCGGTCAAGCCGACGCTGTTCTTCAACGTGCCGCGCGGTTACGAGTCGCTGTTGCCGTACCTGGAGCGTGACGAAGAACTGGCCCGCGCCTTGTTCGGCCGCCTGGAACTGTTGTTCTACGCCGCCGCCGCGTTGCCGCAAAGCTCCTGGCAACGGCTGGTGGCCCGCGCCGCCGAAGTGCGCGAGGCGCCGCTGTTCTTCGCCACCGAATGGGGCTCGACCGAAACGTCGCCGGTGGTCACCAGCGTACATTTCCAGTTGGACAAGGCCGGCAATATCGGCCTGCCGGTGCCGGGCACGCAGATCCGCTTCGTGCCCAGTGGCGACAAGCTGGAAATGCGTGTACGCGGCCCGTCGGTGTTCCCGCGTTATCTCAACGACGAGCAGAGCACCGCGGCGGCGTTCGATGAACTGGGCTTCTACCGCATCGGCGATGCCGGCCGGCTGGTGGACCCGCAGCGACCCGAGCTGGGGATTCTGTTCGATGGCCGGGTCACTGAGGACTTCAAACTCAGCAGCGGCACTTGGGTGTCGGTGGGCACGTTGCGCCCGCGGCTGGTCAGCGCCCTGGTGCCCTATGCCAGCGACTGCGTGATCTGCGGCCACGACCGCGACGTGATCGGTGCGCTGGTCTACCCGACCCCGGCCCTGCGTGAACTGCTGGGCAAGGCTGGCGAGTCCATGAGCGGCGCGCAACTGGCGCTGCAAGCGGAAGTGCGCCTGGCCCTGTGCGCCGGCTTGAAGGCTCTGGCCCGTGACTTCCCGGCGTCATCGCAGCATGCGGTGCGGCTGATGATCCTCGACACCCCGCCGAGCCTGAATGACGGCGAAATCACCGACAAAGGCTACATCAACCAGCGCGCCGCCCTGACGCTGCGCGCCGACGCGGTCCAGCGCCTGTACGCCGACACCCTCGGTCAGGACGTGATCCTGCTCGCCGAAGTCTACGGAGAAGCGGTATGAGTCAACGCAAACTGAAAGTCGCCATCATCGGTTCCGGCAATATCGGCACCGACCTGATGATCAAGATCCTGCGCCATGGCCAGCATTTGGAGATGGCCGCGATGGTCGGCATCGACCCGGCGTCCGATGGTCTGGCGCGGGCCGCGCGGATGGGTGTCGCCATCACCCACGAGGGTGTCGAAGGCCTGACGCGTATGCCTGAATTCGCCGATATCGATTTTGTCTTCGATGCCACCAGCGCCGGCGCCCACGTCAAGAACGACGCCTTCCTGCGCTCGATCAAACCCGGCATCCGCCTGATTGACCTGACCCCGGCCGCCATCGGTCCGTACTGCGTGCCGGTGGTGAACCTGGAGCAGAACCTCGACCAGCTCAACGTCAATATGGTCACTTGTGGCGGCCAGGCGACGATTCCGATGGTCGCGGCCGTGTCCCGCGTGGCCAAGGTTCACTACGCCGAAATCGTCGCCTCGATTGCCAGCAAATCCGCCGGCCCCGGCACC
>NZ_QKVL01000109.1 GCF_003231275.1 Pseudomonas huaxiensis | reverse complement strand
CGCGGGTGCGGCCACCGGCCAGCTCAACGGCGCGGGTAATGTGCAACTCGATGCGGGCGAATTCCGGGTTGATGAGGGCACCTTCAGCGGCGCGTTGAGCGGAAACGGCGACCTCTACAAAAACAGCAGCGGCACACTGCAACTCAGCGGCAACAGCGCGCTGGCCGGGGCAACCACCGTTGCCGGTGGCATCCTGCGGGTCAACGGCAGCCTGGGTAACGGCAGTGTTTCGGTCGAGAACGGTGCATCCCTGACCGGCAGCGGTACCCTGGGTGGCGCAGTGACCGTCGCCAACGGCGGCCACTTGAGTCTGGCTAGCGGTTCGGTGCTGACCCTCGGTTCGCTGGTATTGAATGACCTCTCCAACCTCGATGTCGCCTTGGGCACCGCCACGCCGGGCGCGGCGGGCCTGGCCAACGTCAGCGGCAACCTGACCCTGGACGGCAAGCTGAATATCACCGACGCCGGTGGCTTCGGCTTGGGCGTGTACCGCCTGTTCGACTACAACGGTTCGCTGATCGACCACGACCTGCAGTTCGGGGGGTTGCCGACCGGCCTCCCGGCCAATGAACTGGAACTGCAGACCAATGTCTCCAACCAGGTCAACCTGGTGGTGGGCAGCCCCGACTACATCCGTTTCTGGGACGGCAGCGAGCTGACCGGCAACGGCACCGTCGAAGGCGGCAACGGCACCTGGAACAGCAGCAACGGCAACTGGACCACCCTCAATGCCGGCCTCAATGGCGCCTGGAACGACTCGTTCGCGGTGTTCCAGGGCGCGGCCGGCACTGTCACCGTCGAGGGCACCCAGCGCGCCAACGGCTTGCAGTTCATCAATGACTACACCCTGGCCGGCGGCGCGGCGGGCCAGTTGCAACTGGTCAACAGCAGCAGTGGCTACACCACGGTGCGCGTCGACAACGGCAAGACCGCCACCCTCGACGTCGACCTCACCGGCAACGGCATCCTGAACAAGCTGGACAGCGGCACCCTGGTGCTCAATGGCAACAACAGCCATACCGATGGCACCCGCCTCTCCGGCGGCACCCTGGTGCTGGGCAACGACGCGGCACTGGGTTCCGGCAACCTGACCACCTCTGCCGGCACCACGCTGGACAGCAACAAGGCGGTCAGCCTGGTCAACGATTTGCTCCTCAGCGGCGCACTGACCCTGGCTGGCAGCCACGACCTCACGCTGAACGGCCTGGTGCAGGGCACTGGCACGCTGGTGAAGAATGGCAGCAGCACGCTGACCCTGAATCAGGCCAACAGCTACGCCGGCACCACCCTCAACGCCGGCACGCTGGTACTGGGCAACAGCGCCGCGCTGGGCACCGGTCCGCTTACCGTCGCTGGCCCGGCCAGTCTCGATACCAGCGCTGCAATGACGTTGGGTAACGCGATTGGCGTGAACTCCGGCTCCAGCCTGACCCTGGCCGGCAGCCATGACCTGACCCTGAGCGGCGCGCTGAGCGGCAGCGGCACCCTGGTCAAGCAAGGCGCCAGCACCGTCGACCTGACGGGCAGCAGCAATTTCTCCGGCGACTACCAGATCGACGCTGGCCGGCTCAATCTGCTGGGCAGCAATGGCTCGAACACCCCGCGCATCAGCGTCGGCACGGGCGCCACGCTTGGCGTCGGTGTCGACAGCACCTTGCATCAGCTCAGCGGACAGGGCGCGGTCCAGCTCTACAACAACAGTGGCCTGACCCTGCGCAACGGCACCTATGCCGGCAGCATCACCGGGGCCGGCAGCCTGGACATCGCCTCCGGCATCGTAGCGCTGACCGGCGTCAGCAACGTCAGTGGTGCCACCACCGTCTCCTCGGGCAGCCTGTTCGCACACGGTGCGCTGACCACGTCTTCGCTGACCGTCGCCAATGGCGCCACCCTCGGTGGCAAGGGCAGCGTCAACGCCGCCGTGACCATCGCCGATGGCGGGCATCTGCAAGCCATCAGCAGCAACACGCTGACCACCGGCAACCTGACCCTCAACAACGATTCCAGCCTCGACGCCTTCCTTGGCGCCGCCGTCGCCGGCAACGCGGGGATGATCAAGGTCAACGGCAACCTGGTGCTCGATGGCAAGCTCAACGTCACCGACGTGGGCGGCTTCGGCCTGGGCGTGTACCGCCTGATCGACTACACCGGCACCCTCACCGACAACGGTCTGGCGATCGGCACGATCCCGGGTGGCCTGGTGGCGGGCGACCTGGAAGTGCAAACCAGCGTTGGCAATCAGGTCAACCTGCTGGTCGGTGGCGGCGCGGGTAGCGTGCTGTTCTGGAACGGCAGCACCACCGCCCCTGGCGGCATTGCCGGAGGCAACGGCACTTGGGGCGGTACGGCCAGCAACTGGACCAACGCCACCGGCAACTTCGACCAGGGCTGGAAGGACGGCTTCGCCGTGTTCCAGGGCGCGGCGGGTACCGTCACGGTCGAAGGCACTCAAAGCACCACCGGCCTGCAGTTCCTCACCGATGGCTACAACGTGGTCGCGGGTACCGCAGGTGAGTTGAACCTGATCAACGGTTCCACTGGCTATGCCGGCGTGCGCGTGGGCAGCGGCAACACCGCCACGGTCGATGTGAACCTGACCGGCAGCGCGACCCTCAACAAACTGGAATCCGGCACCCTGGTGCTGAACGGCAACAACAGTTACACCGGCGGCACTCAGCTCAATGGCGGCACGCTGGTAGTGGGCAGCAATGCCGCGCTGGGCACCGGCACGCTGACCACCGCT
>NZ_QKVL01000108.1 GCF_003231275.1 Pseudomonas huaxiensis | reverse complement strand
GGCGGTGGTCAGCGTGCCGGTGCCCAGCGCGGAGTTGCTGCCCACTACCAGCGTGCCGCCATTGAGCTGAGTGCCGCCGCTGTAGCTGTTATTGCCGTTCAACACCAGGGTGCCGGTTTCGAGTTTGTTCAGGGTGCCGCTGCCGATCAGGCTCACATCGAGCGTGGCCGTGTTGCCGCTGCCGACACGCACGCCGGCATAACCCGCACCGCTGTTGACCAGATTCAGCTCACCCGCAGCGCCCGCCACCAGGCTGTAGCCGTCGGTGAGGAACTGCAGGCCGGTGGTGCTCTGGGTGTCTTCGACGGTGACCGTACCGGTGTTGCCCTGGAACACGGCGAAGCCGTCGTTCCAGCCCTGGTTGAAGTTGCCGCTGGCGTTGGTCCAGTTGCTACCCGTTGCACCCCAGGTGCCGTTGCCACCATCAATGGCGCCGATTCCGTTACCGGCGCCGTCCCAGAACAGCACATTTCCTGCAGCAGCACCGACCACCAGGTTGACCTGGCTGCCGACGCTGGTCTGCACGTCCAGATCGCCCGCCACCAGACCGCCCGGAAGCGTGCCGAGGGCCAGGCCGTTGTCAGTGAGGGTGCCGGTGTAGTCGATCAGGCGGTACACGCCCAGACCGAAGCCACCCACGTCGGTGACGTTGAGCTTGCCGTCCAGCACCAGGTTGCCATTGACCTTGAGCAGGCCCGAGGCACCCGGTACCGCGGCCCCCAGCAAGGCGTCGAGGTTGGAATCGTTGTTGAGGGTCAGGTTACCGGTGGTCAGGGTTTTGCCGCTGTTGACGACCAGATGGCCGCCATCGGCGATGGTCACCGCGCCATCGATGGTGCCGTTACCGCCGAGGGTAGTACCGCTGGCGACGCTCAGCGAAGAGGTGCCGAGCACGCCTTGAGCGGTAACGGACAGGCTGCCCTCGGTCAGGGTCGTGGCACCGCTGATGTTGCTGACGCCCGACAGGATCAGGCCGCCGCTACCGACTTTGTTCAGGCTGCCGGTACCGGTGATGGCGCCGTCATAGCTGCCACCGATCAGGGTCAGCAGGCTGTTGTTTTCCAGTGCGATGGAGCCCTGCCCGCTGAGCAGGCCCACGGCGCTGTCGACCGCGACGCCGAGGGTGCCGTCGGTGCTGATGTCGATCGCTGGATTGCCGGTGCTGTTGCTGCCGGCCAGATTCAGGCGACCATCGTTGATGCGGTAGGTACCGCTGAAATCATTGCTGCCCGTCAGGTCCACGGTACCGGGGCCTTGTTTGATCAAGGTGCCGTTGCCGCTGATGCGTCCGGTCAGGGCGAGCGGATCGATGTTGCCCAGGGTCAGGCTGCTGGCCAACTGGATGCGGTTCTTCAGCTCGGAGATACCGGCAGCGAGCACAGTGCTGGTGCCATTGACCGCCAGCACACTGCTGCCCAACGCCTTGTTATGGCCCAGCACCAGGGTGCCGCTGTTGAGTTCGGTGTTGCCCTGGAAGCTGTTGTTACCATCGAGCCTCAGCACGTTGGCGCCGTTCTTGATCAGCCCGCCATTGCCGTTGATCTGCCCGGTCAGGGTCAGGTCGTTGTTGCCGGCCAGCGTCAGGTCGCCATCGAGGATCACCGTGTTGCCCGCGCTGACGGGGGTGTTGCTGTCCAGCGTGGTGCCCGCGCTGACGCGCAGGCTGCCGGTGCCCAGTGCGGCATTGTTGCCCAGCACCAGGGTGCCCGCGGTCAGGCGCGTGCCGCCGCTGTAGGTATTGGTGCCATTGAGCACCAGCGTGCCGCTGTCGACCTTGTTCAACACACCACTGCCGCCGAGACTTACGTCCAGCGTTGCGGTCGCGCCGTTGTCGACGCGCAGCGTGCTGTAGCCGCTGGTGCCGTTGACCAGTTGCAGCGAATCCGCACCGCCGCCCACCAGTTGATAGCCGTCGGTGATGAACTGCAGGCCGGTGACACTTTGGGTGCCATCCACGACAACTGTGCCGGCCGCGCCCTGGAACACCGCGAACGAACTGTTCCAGGCGCCGTTGAGCCCGGCGTTGATGGTGGTCCAGTTGCTATTGGTGCTGCTCCAGGTGCCGTTGCCGCCTTCGACGGTGCCGTTGCCGGTCAGCTCGCTACCATCCCAGAAGCGGATGTAGTCGGGGCCGCCCGCCACGAGGTTGATCTGGTTGGCGACGCTGGTCTGCACTTCCAGCTCGTTGGTCGGGACGCCCGTTGGCAGTACGCCGAGTTCCAGGCCGTTGTCGATCAGCGCACCGTTGTAGTCGAACAGGCGGTACACGCCGATGCCGAAACCACCGGCGTCAGTGATATTCAGCTTGCCGTCCAGGGTCAGGTTGCCGCTGACGTTGGCCATGCCCGCCGCGCCCGCAGTGGCGGCGCCGAGGGCGACGTCGAGGTTGGAGAGGTCATTCAACACCAACGAACCCAGGGTCAGCACCGAACCGCTGGCCAGGCTCAGGTGGCCGCCGTTGGCGACAGTCACTGCGCCACCCAGGGTGCCGCTGCCGGTCAGGGATGCACCGTTCTCGACCGAAACACTGCCGTTACCCAGGCTGCCATTGACCCGCAGGATGCCACCGGCAACGGTGGTTGCCCCGGCCAGCGAACTGTTGCCGCTGAGTTGCAGTGTGCCGCTGCTGTTTTTGTAGAGGTCGCCGTTTCCGCTCAGCGCGCCGCTGAAGGTGCCCTCATCAACCCGGAATTCGCCCGCATCGAGTTGCACGTTACCTGCGCCGTTGAGCTGGCCGGTGGCAGCACCCGCA
>NZ_QKVL01000107.1 GCF_003231275.1 Pseudomonas huaxiensis | reverse complement strand
AGGCGGCATTCTACGCATTCGGCAAAGTGTGTCAACAGCTTTTTTCAGCTAAACCACTGAATAATAAAATTATTTATGCATAAACCGGGTTTTCGATGTTTTCGACCGTCCGGCTGGCGGGTGTTTATTATTATTGATAGGATCTGCATATTCGTAAAAAATACAAAACACACAACTACAAAGTCACACAGATTCGAGGTCCCGCCCCATGGCCGCCACTCCTTACCCACAGTCCTATTACGCCGCTTCGGCCAATCCAGTGCCGCAGCGCCCTGCCCTGCAGGAAGAAGTCGAGACCGATGTCTGCGTGATCGGCGCCGGTTACACCGGTCTGTCCAGCGCCCTGTTCCTTCTGGAACACGGCTTCAAAGTCACCGTGCTCGAAGCCGCCAAAGTCGGTTTCGGCGCGTCGGGCCGTAACGGCGGCCAGATCGTCAACAGCTACAGCCGCGATATCGATGTCATCGAGCGCACCGTCGGCCCGCGCCAGGCACAACTGCTCGGGCAAATGGCCTTCGAAGGCGGCCGCATCATTCGTGAGCGCGTGGCCAAGTACAACATCCAGTGCGACCTTAAGGACGGTGGTGTGTTTGCCGCCGTGACCAACAAGCAGATGGGCCACCTGGAATCGCAGAAGCGCCTCTGGGAGCGCTTCGGCCACACCCAACTGGAACTGATGGACAAGAACCGCCTGCGCGAAGTGGTCGCCTGCGACAGCTATGTCGGCGGCATGCTCGACATGAGCGGCGGTCATATCCACCCCCTGAATCTGGCACTGGGCGAAGCCGCCGCCGTGGAGTCCCTGGGTGGCAAGATTTACGAACAGTCCCCGGCCATCCGCATCGACCGTGGCGCCAACCCGGTAGTACACACCCCGAACGGCCGCGTACGCGCCAAGTTCATCATCGTTGCCGGCAACGCCTACCTCGGCGGCCTGGTGCCGGAACTGCAAGCCAAGTCGATGCCGTGCGGCACCCAGGTGATCACCACCGAGCCGCTGAGCGATGAGCTGGCCCGCACGCTGCTGCCGCAAGACTACTGCGTCGAAGACTGCAACTACCTGCTCGACTACTATCGCCTGACCAGCGACAAGCGCCTGATCTTCGGCGGCGGCGTGGTCTACGGCGCCCGCGACCCGGCGAACATCGAGGCGATCATCCGTCCGAAGATGCTCAAGGCGTTCCCGCAACTGAAAGACGTGAAGATCGACTACGCCTGGACCGGCAACTTCCTGCTGACCCTGTCGCGCCTGCCGCAAGTCGGTCGTCTGGGCGACAACATCTACTACTCCCAGGGTTGCAGTGGTCACGGCGTGACCTACACCCACCTCGCCGGCAAGGTGCTGGCCGAGGCGTTGCGCGGTCAGGCCGAGCGTTTCGACGCCTTTGCCGAACTGCCGCACTACCCGTTCCCGGGCGGTCACCTGATGCGCGTACCGTTCAGCGCTATCGGCGCCTGGTACTACACCCTGCGCGACCGCCTGGGCGTGTAACATCCGGCGGCCGTCAGCGTCCGAGGGCGTTGACGGCCTGCCGCGCGGCCTGTTCCTGGCCTGCCTGGGCCAGGTCATTCGCCGCCTTGAGCCAGCGCTGCCGGTCCACCTGGGCCGGCAGTTGCTTCGGTTGCTGCACCAGCACCGCCCAGCCCCCTTCCTTCTTCCACGCCGATTCGAAAGAACCGAAGTCCATCAGCATGCGCCGGCTGTTTCCGGCACGCAGCAGCACACGCTCCTTGTAGCGGTCGTAGCCGACCAGCAGGGCGTAACGCGGCTCACTCCAGAATGCCGAGCCCTCCTGATAGCGCAACAACACCGGATTACCCGCCGCCACTTGCGTGAGCAGGGCCGGCAGCCTGCTGTCCAGCGGATAAACCACCATGCCGTATTGCTGGGCGACGGTTTGCATCGACGCCTGTAGACGCTCCTGCGCCTGAGGCAGTTTCAGCGCACCTTCCAGCAGCCCTGGCGTGATGCGCACGCCTTGCTGCGAGAGGATCGCCGCCAATGCCATTGGCGCGCTCTGGTTGGCGTTGCCACGGAAGAACGGCACCGTGCCGAGTTCGACCCGCTGCGGCAGTTGCTTGAGTTCGGAAGACTGCTGGCTGGCGCAGCCGGCCAGGGTCGCGGCCAGCAGGCAGGCGGCAAAAACACGGCGTGGCGTTGTGGAAAGGATCGGCATGGGTCCTCGCTTGAGCGGATGCCAGGCAGGCAACGCCCGGGCTTGAGCGGCGATCATAGGCCGACGGACGGCATCGGTATAGCCCGCGCCCGCCTTAGAACAAAGCGGCCCAAGGCCTCAGACCATCGGTCAATAGCCTGAAATAAGTGAGCGTCTAGACTAAGGGGGTGTCTGAGTTACTGGTCCTGCCTGTACTGAAGAAGGAGGCACCCATGAGCCTGACCATGGCGATTTTCATGTTGATCGCAGCCTGGCTGAGTGTGGCGGCTGCGATGTTGTGGGGGGTGTTGCGTATCGCCCGCCGGCATCATCTGCACCATCAACAGCCTGATCCACACGTGAATGCGCCGGAACCTCGGCGCTCGCACCGCCGTCCTGCCAACGCTCACTGATCTGTTGCTCGCGGCCATGGATTGGGGATTTGGGCTTGGGTGATGCGAGCTTATCCATTCGATTTGGCGAGGCTGCCGGCCCCTTCCGCCCTTACGGCGGCCTACTTTTCTGCTTGGGAAAAGTAGGCAAAACCGCTCGCTCCCGCATCCGGCCCTACGCTGCGCTTCGGGTCCCCTCGCTACGGTGCCTTCCGGGGCCACGCGGCCTACGACTTGCAA
>NZ_QKVL01000106.1 GCF_003231275.1 Pseudomonas huaxiensis | reverse complement strand
AGGTGGCCTGTTTTAAACGCTTGGAATGCCTCCTGCATAAATGATCAGAATGACTTTCACTAGTTTGACGGTTTCGATATATGCGATGGTGACGAGCACTGTGATACTCATGTTGTTTAATCCTTGAGGCGTAAGGGGGCTGCACTGCATTTTGAGGGCGGTGTTACGGCGACTTGCTGAGCTGTTTGTTTAAAGTAGTTCGAGTTCGGGGTATGCGTCAATATGTTGGAGGGGGTATTTGAAAAATTTGTGATTTCCTATTCTTGGACTTGGCGTCTAAGCCTTGTGGGCTGGGCTTTCAGGGCTTTTCAGACTGAATTGGAGTTGGGGTGTCGAAAGCAGGGTTTGTACCCGTTGCTGAGTTTTTAAATGTTGGATTTAAGTGTTGAGAATTTAGCTAAACAAAACTGATGTGAAAGGCGTATTCAAAACAGAACTATTAAATACTGAGCCGAAAATGCATCTCGGCAAGCAAAACAGAATGGCAGTAGTCAAAGCCGCATTCTAAATGGAATGTTGAGTTTGTTGTCTCGAATAGGTCTTTAGAGGCCGAAACGAAACGTACGATAGGAAAGGCATCAAATTGAAGCGGTTAAAGACATAACAGAGAAATCTGGCTTAGGAGAGGCTTGCAAAGATAGGCCTGAAGAAAACAGAACGTTGGAGCAGACATGAGAAAGGAAGAAAAAATGAAAGCTGAACCCAAAACCAGCTTAGGAAACGAAAAAAGATAGAAATGAGGAACTGAACAGAAACCCCGCTGAGGAAGCGGACGAATGAATGAAACCCTGAGAGCTGCCTAGAGATCCTGGCATAGGAATCGAATCCCAACAGAAGGGTTGAAAGCGGACTTCAAAACCCAGCTTGGGATTTAGCCGCTAAAATTTTGCAAGCGGTCGGTAAGAGCTAGCGGTGCAATTGATTGCAAATTCTCTGTGGGGCCGGCTCCGGCGGCAGAGACGTTATCAGCTCTGCACCTTGGTTTCTAACGTTCCCCAGCGCCGTGCTGACTGGAAACCATTCGAACTCATCAACCGGCAAGCAAAGCTCCCTCGTTACTAACTCCGCCTGCGCTGCCGTCAGGTTCGGATCAATCCACTGCCGGGCGTGCTCAGGGGCCAGCACCAGCGGCCGGCGATCATGGATATCGACCATGCCCTGATCGCTCGCGGCCGTGATAATCACGAACCCATCCCCTTCATGCGATTCCAGGTCGGCATGTACCTGGGCCAGCGCCGCCATGAACATCGGCGCCTGGCTCTTCAGTCGAGTGAAATATGGCTGCTTCTCCTTTGGAGCCGCTGGACCCTTCACCCATTCATACCAACCATCGGCCATCACCAAGGCTCGGCCATTGGTCCAGAGTGCCTTGAAGAACTTGCCGGTGGTCACTGTCTCTACTCGCGCATTTATCGGGTTCGGGCGTTTGCCCTTCGCCCAGAACGGAGCTCAGCTCCAGTGGCATGGGTCAATGCGTAGACCCTTTTCCACGCTATGCAGGATCAGCCCCCGTGCCAGGCGCGACGTTGTACCGGGCAATCGGTGTATTGTCGTAGCCGGTTTTCCGTCGCCGGCTGCGGATCATATGGAGCAACAGATCTCACTGGACGAGCTGTTCGACATCCGTGCCCCGCACATGTACCTCGTCAGAATAGACGGCGACAGCATGCAGGGCGCCGGCATCTTCGACGGCGACCTGGTGGTGGTCGACCGATCGATAGAGGCCCGCCACGGCCACATCGTGATCGCCGCGGTGAACGCTGAACCGGTGTGCAAGCGCCTGCAGAAGATCGGCCAGCAGGTTGCGCTGTTGTCGGAGAACAGGCGCTATGCACCGCGCTACATCCTCGAAGGCGATGAGCTGCTGATTTGGGGCGTGGTGACATTCAGTGTGCGCAGCCATGACCCCTGCGCCTGAGCCGGTATTCGCCCTGGTCGACTGCAACAGCTTCTATGCGAGTTGTGAGCGCGTCCTCCGCCCGGACTTGCTGCGGACTCCCATTGTCGTGCTGAGCAACAACGACGGCTGTGTGATCGCCCGGAGTGCCGACGCCAAGCCATTCATCAAGATGGGCGAGCCGTTCTTCCAGATCAAACACAAGCTTCGTCAGCACGGCATCGTGGCCTTTTCGTCCAACTACGCGCTGTACGGCGACATGAGCCAGCGCGTCATGGCCGTGATCGAGGGTATGGTGCCGGCCGTTGAGGTCTACTCCATTGACGAAGCGTTCGCCGACCTGACCGGCATGACCTGCGACCTGGAACAGCTCGGCCGCCAGATCCGCGCCCGGGTGCTGCAGCACACCGGTATCCCCGTTGGCGTCGGTATCGCCGGCACGAAGACCCTGGCGAAGCTCGCCAACCATGCAGCGAAGCGCTGGCAGGTCCAGAGCGGTGGGGTGGTGGACCTGCGTGACCAGGTCAAGCGGGAGTGGGTGCTGAAAAAGTGCGACGTGTCTGACGTCTGGGGTATTGGCCGGCGGATGACGGCGCACCTGCAGGGCATGAACATCCGGACGGCGTGGGACCTTTCGCTGGCTGATCCCTGGACACTCCGGAAGAACTTCAGCGTGGTGGTAGAAAAAACTGCGCGAGAGCTGGCCGGCACCGCTTGCCTGGAACTCGATGAGCCGGATCCGCCCAAGCAAGAAATCTGCTGCAGCAGGATGTTCGGCAAGCGCCTTACCGACCTTGCGCCGATAAAGGAGGCGGTGGCCACTTATGTCATGCGCGCTTCGGAGAAGCTCAGGGCCCAGATATCGCTCTGCCGCAAGATGCGGATCAGCATCCGC
>NZ_QKVL01000105.1 GCF_003231275.1 Pseudomonas huaxiensis | reverse complement strand
GAGCCGTGCCGCAGTGGTGCGTATCGAGCAGGGCCCGGTGACCGGCGAAACCCCGCTGATGCCGATCCAGCACTGGTTCTTCGACAGTGCCATTCCAGAGCGTCATCACTGGAACCAGTCGGTGCTGCTCAAGCCGACCGTGCACCTGGAGGCCGCGCCGCTGGAGGCGGCCTTGCAGGCGCTGCTGGTGCATCACGACGCGCTGCGCCTGAGCTTCGTCGAGGGTCGCGCACGCTTCCGCGACGCCGCTGCCGGCGAGTTGCTGTGGGTACGCGAGCTGTCCAGCCGCGATCAATTGGCTGCACTGACCAACGAAGCACAACGCAGCCTCGACCTGCAGAACGGCCCGCTGTTGCGCGCACTGCTGGTCAACCTGCCGCAGGGCGAACAGCGTTTGCTGCTGGTGATCCATCACCTGGCGGTGGACGGTGTGTCCTGGCGCATCCTGCTGGAAGACCTGCAAGCGGCCTACAACGGTGCCGCGCTGCCGGCCAAGACCCATTCGGTCAAGGTCTGGGCCGAACACCTGCGCACCTTCGCCGGGACTTCGGCGCTGGAGCAGGAACTGGGCTGGTGGCAGGCGCAGTTGCAGGGCGTCAGCGACGCATTGCCGCTGGACCGTGCCGACGGCGGCCGCCAGCACCAGCACGAAGCGACCGTTCGCACGCAGTTGAACAGTGCGCTGACCCGCCAGTTGCTGCAGGACGCCCCGGCGGCCTACCGCACGCAGATCAACGACCTGCTGCTCACCGCGCTGGCTCGTGTCATCAGCCGCTGGAGTGGCCACGCCGAGACCCTGGTGCGCCTGGAAGGCCATGGCCGTGAAGAGCTCTTCGATGGCCTCGACACCACCCGCACCGTCGGTTGGTTCACCAGCCTGTACCCGGTGAAACTGACCCCGGCCGCGGAGCTGGGCGCGTCGATCAAGGCAATCAAGGAACAACTGCGCGGCGTGCCGAACAAAGGCCTCGGTTATGGCGTGCTGCGCTACCTGGGCAGCGACGCGGCGCAAGCCAGCCTCGCCGCATTGCCGCAGGGCGAGATTGTCTTTAACTACCTCGGCCAACTGGATGCCAGCTTCGCCGCCGAAGGCGCGCTGTTCGCGCCGTCCGGCGAAGGCAGTGGCGAAGGCCAGAGCCCCGAGGCGCCACTGGGCAGCCTGTTGGCGATCAACGGCCAGGTGCTCAAGGGTGAACTGGAACTGGCATGGAGCTTCAGCAACGAAGTGTTCGACGTGCAGACTGTGCAAGCCCTGGCCGATGCCTACGGCCAGGAACTGCAACACCTGATCGAGCACTGCGTGGCCGCCGGTGTGGCCGGCGTGACGCCATCGGACTTCCCGCTGGCCGGCCTCGACCAGCAGCAACTGGACAGCCTGCCGCTGGCCGCGGCGCAGATCGCCGATGTCTATCCACTGTCGCCGATGCAGCAGGGCATGCTGTTCCATAGCCTGTACGAGCAGGAGGGTTCCAGCTACGTGAACCAGATGCTCGCGCAGGTGCGTGGCCTGGATGTCGAGCGCTTCCGCGCGGCGTGGCAGGCGGTGGTGGATAACCACGATGTGCTGCGGGCGAATTTCGTCAGCAGCTTCGCCCAGCCGTTGCAGGTGATTCGCCGCCAGGTGGCGGTGTCGTTCGCCGAGCTGGACCTGCGTGGCCAGACCATATCGGACGAGGCTCTGGCGGCCTGGGCCGAGGCGGACAAACAACGCGGCTTCGATCTGCAACGCGACCCGCTGCTGCGCCTGACCCTGTTGCGCACTGCCGAGGACAGCCACTACCTGGTGTTCACCAGCCACCACATCCTGCTCGACGGCTGGAGCAACTCGCGGATGCTCGGCGAAGTGCTGCAGCGCTACAGCGGTCATGTAGCGGCGGCCGGCAAGCGCTACCGCGACTACATCGAATGGCTGCAACGTCAGGACGCTCAGGTTGGTCAGGACTTCTGGCTCGGCCAGCTGGCCGGGCTGGACGAGCCGACCCGCCTGGTGCCGGTGTTCAAGGCACCGGTCGAGGGTGAAGGCTTCGCCGATCTGCTGTTGACCCTGGATAGCGCACACACCCGTCGTCTCAACGACTTCGCCCGCGACCAGCGCGTCACCGCCAACACCCTGCTGCAAGCGGCATGGATGCTGGTGTTGCAGCGTTACACCGGGCAGTCCGGGGTGACCTTCGGCGCCACCGTCGCCGGGCGTCCGGCCGACCTGCCGGGTGTCGAAGAACAGCTTGGCCTGTTTATCAATACCCTGCCGGTGGTGGGCCGTCCTCGGGTCGAGCAGACCGTCGCCGAGTGGGTGCAACAGGTCCAGGCGCAAAACCTGGCCCTGCGCGAACACGAACACACGCCGCTGTATGACATCCAGCGCTGGGCGGGCTGGAATGGCGAAGCGCTGTTCGATTCGATCATGGTCTTCGAGAACTACCCGATCGCCGACGCGCTGCATAACGCGGCGCCGGACGCCCTGGTGTTCGACAAGGTGGTCAGCCAGGAGCAGACCCATTACCCGCTGACCCTGGTGATCGAAGCGGGCGACGAGCTGGCCGTGCGCATGAGCTACGACCGTCAGCAACTGGCCGGCGACACCGTGGCGCAACTTGGCGCGCATTTCGAGCACCTCCTGCTGGCGCTGGTGGCCAATCCGCAGGCGGCGCTGGGTGAGTTGTCGATGCTGTCCGCGGTCGAGCAACAGCACATCCTCGGCGACTGGAACGCCACTGTGGCCGAGTTCCCGAGCGAGGCGTGCATCCAGAGCCTGATCGAGGCGCAGGTCGCCGCAACGCCGAACGCTCCGGCGCTGGTGTTT
>NZ_QKVL01000104.1 GCF_003231275.1 Pseudomonas huaxiensis | reverse complement strand
TGTGAGAACCCTACGCAGAGTTGCAGCGGGCGCGTTGGCCTGGCAGCGACGGTCATGCTGTGCGGATTGCTTTGCATGCCGATGGGAAGGAGCGCAGAGGCGGGAATTCTTGAGGGGGTCAATCACACGCACTGGGCGGTCAATCATTTCAGTGTCGATGGTCGGTATGGAGTGGACATTATCGGACCTTGGCAGGGTGGTGGAGGCGGTCACTACAGCGTGTCCGGGCCGTGGCAACCTGGAATGATAGTGCGTGTCGATTGGGAAACAGGAGTCGCCTATACCGACGACTTTCCAGGTTTCGGGGATTGGCCAAAGTATGCGGAGTGGAAAAAGAAGATTCACGCCCAAAAACGCCAACACACCAAACAAGTCCCAGTCCCCGATTACACAGGCCAACCCACCTGCGGCCTGACCGTGCATTTCCTGCCATGTGACGAAATCCAGGTCACCACCTCCTGCCATCGCTATGGCAGCCCTGAATACCCGATCAAAACGCCTCTCAACCTGCCGGAGCCGCAGTCATGCCCTGTGACCGGAGATTCACCCACGGGAGACGCTTCATGATGAGTTTCTTCGTTCAGGCAAGGCGCCTTGTCATTTGTGGATTGGCTGGCGCGTTGTTTATCCCTGCTGCTCAAGCCGGAATCATCGAGGGGGTTAACCACACCCATTGGGCGATCAACAAGTTCAGCGTTGATGGGTTGTCGGGGTTGGATACGATCGGGCCTTGGCAAAGAGGTGGAGGAGGGCATTTCAGTTTGCCCTCACGCTGGAAACCAGGGATGACGGTGCAGGTTGATTGGCAGACGGGAGTTGGTAGTTCCCAGGATTTTCCTGGTTTTGATGATTGGGAAAAAATCGTGGAGTGGAGAGCTAGAGTCGTCGCCCAACGGCGCCAGCACAGTCGATCAGTGCCTGTTCCGAGTTACTCCGAACAGAGCACCTGTGGAATCACCGTGCACTTTTTACCGTGTGACGAGATTCAGGTCGCTACTTCCTGTTATGCCTACGGCCACCCTGAGTACCCGATCAGAACGCCTCTCAACCTGCCGGAGCCGCAGTCATGCCCCGTGGTCGAGCGCGTCCGTGGCGAAGGAGCCTCTTGATGAATACCTTCTTTCGAGTATCGCGTCTGGTTGCCGCGTATGGATTGGTGAGTGGCTTGTGTATGCCAGTAGCTCAGGCCGGAATCATCGAGGGGGTTAACCATACCCACTGGGCGATCAACAAGTTCAGCGTTGACGGGCGTTCCGGGCTGGACATCATCGGGCCGTGGCAGGGCGGTGGAGGTGGTCACTACAGTGTGTCCGGGAAATGGCAACCCGGGATGACAGTACAAGTTGATTGGGAAACGGGTGTCGGAAGTTCCTCTGGATTTCCGGGTACTGCTGACTGGGAAAGGTTCTTGGCTTGGGAAAGAGAGATTCAAGGCCAAAAACGCCAGCACACCCAACAAGTCCCTGTCCCCGACTACACCGGCCAGTCCACCTGTGGCCTGACCGTGCATTTCCTGCCATGCGATGAAATCCAGGTCACCACGTCCTGTCATCGCTATGGCAGCCCTGAGTACCCGATCAAGACCCCGCTGAAACTGCCGAAGCCGCAGTCATGCCCTGTGACCGGAGATTCATCCACGGGAGACGCTTCATGATGAGTTTCTTCGTTCAGGCAAGGCGCATTGTCATTTGTGAATTGGCTGGCGCGTTGTTTATCCCTGCTGCTCAGGCCGGAATTATTGAGGGTGTGAACCATACCCATTGGGCGATCAACAAGTTCAGCGTCGATGGGCGGTCGGCGCTGGACATAATCGGACCTTGGCAAGGTGGTGGGGGAGGGTACTTCAGCATGCCTGCGCGGTGGTCCCCAAGGATGACGGTGAAGGTGCAGTGGGAGACGGGAATCGCCTATCCCGATGGCTTTCCCGGGTTTCAGAACTCTGAGGCTTATGACGCCTGGCTGGCGAAAATACGAGCGCAGAATCGGCAACTCAGCAAAGTTGTCCCTGTTCCTGATTACACAGGTGAGGACGTTTGCGGCATCACGATTCATTTTCTGCCTTGCGATGAGTTGCAAGTCACCACCTCCTGCCATCGCTACGGCAGCGATGAATACCCGATCAAAATCCCGCTGGAACTCCCGGAACCGCAGTCATGCCCCGTGGTCGAGCGCGTCCGTGCTGAAGGAGCCTCTTGATGAAAGCTTTCTTTCGAGCATCGCGCCTGGTTGCCGCATGTGGGGTGGCGAGTGGCTTGTGCATGCCAGTAGCTCAGGCCGGAATCATCAAGGGGGTGAACCACACCCATTGGGCGATCAACAAGTTCAGCGTCGACGGGCGTTCCGGGCTGGACATCATCGGGCCGTGGCAGGGCGGTGGAGGTGGTCACTACAGTGTGCCCGGGAAATGGCAACCCGGAATGACGGTACGTGTTGATTGGGAAACAGGCATCGCATTTTCAGATGACGTTCCTGATTTTGACGACTGGCCGAAGTATATGGAGTGGAAACAAAGGGTCAATGCCCAGAAACAGCAACAGTCCAGGCACGCACCGGTCCCCGACTACACGGGCCAGTCCACCTGCGGCCTGACCGTGCATTTCCTGCCATGCGATGAAATCCAGGTCACCACCTCCTGCCATCGCTACGGCAGCCCTGAGTACCCGATCAAAACGCCACTGAAACTCCCGAAGCCGCAGTCATGCCCTGTGACCGGAGATTCACCCACGGGAGACGCTTCATGATGGGTTTCCTCGTTCAGGCAAGGCGCGTTGCCATTTGTGGATTGGCTGGCGTGTTGTTTATCCCTGCTGCTCAGGCC
>NZ_QKVL01000103.1 GCF_003231275.1 Pseudomonas huaxiensis | reverse complement strand
CCACCACACCCAGGTGTATGAAATCCATGCGTCCGAAGCCGTGATCATCAAGGGCCCCGGCGGCACGCTGCATATCGACAGTGCGGGCATCACGCTGGATGGGATCGCGCTCACGCTCAACGGACCGGCGACCAAGACCGGCGGAGGCAGCGGCAACGGCCTGTCGCAGGCCAGCAACGTGGTGGAGGGCGCACAAGCCACGTGTGAAAGGAAAATCAAATGAGCACAGGGTCTGTCACGTACTTCCTCGAGCAATACCGCAAGCCGGACGATTACCTGTATCTGCTACTGGACGGCCTGGCCGAATGTGCGCCGGAGCATCCGCTCAGTGTGCCGTCCCTGGTCCAGTCGCTGGGCGATGCTGCGGTCATGCGCGTATTGCGCCCGGACCTGGCCCACGCTCCCGACGCCTGTCCCGCGCTGGTTCAATTGGCGAAACCCGGTGAAGCGCCGGCGCAGCACCTTCTGGAGTGGAGTGCCGAACGCGCAGCGAAGGACCCTGGCTATCACAAGCGCTATATCTGCGGCTGGCTCCTCAGTCCGCAACCGCTCGATGTCATCGCCAGCCGGATCGTGGCCGGTTGCCATAGCACTGCAAGCGAGGCCGGACGCCCCACTCCCTGGTTCGAGCCACTGAGACTGGAATTGTTGAGCGCCACGGCGGCCAGCGAGAGATCCGGGCTGCTGAACCCCATTCGTTTCTGGTTATGCCCGCTCAGCTGGGGCGTTCATACCGTGTTGCGCGGCTCCGACAACCCCTTCGAGGTCGTACTGCCGGAAGCGGCCCGACAAGCCCAGCAGTGGGCACCGCTGATCAACAGCTTCCTCGGCACCTGGCAGCGTCTCCTGCAACGCCCTGTCGGCTTCGCTCCGTGGCGCTGGACGGGCGACACCCTCCTGCCACCCAAGGCCGCCCTCCATGCTTTGCGCCTGGTTCGCGATGCCTATGCATTCGGGCTTCGTGATCACCGCGACATCACCGCGCTCTGCCTGCACCAGGTGTTCATCCACCCGCTTCTGCTGCGACACCCGGAAATCCAGGCGCTCATCGCCAAGGCCGGAAAAGGTGCGCTGGACCTGCAAAGCCACTTCGCCAGCAACTACAGCGAAGCCCTCTGGAAACGCACCTTCACTGACCTGCCCCGTGCGAAGGACTATTCATGACAATCAGCTTCAGTGTCGTTTCCGACATCGCCACCGGCGAGACCTGCCCGGTACCCATCGACCTCTGTGCCACCTGCCAACGCAGCGGCTTGCCCATCCTGCCCCTGCGCGCCGCCTATGCCCCGCAGCCCTGGCACACCCGCTTGCTGCCCTTGACCCGCGGCTCCAAAGTCGAGGCCGTGCCCATGCGCCTCGATCAGCCGCGCATCCTGCGCCAGGGGTATCTGTATGTACTGCTCGACCAGCGGGAGTGGCAGGCCTACGAGATTTCGCCCGAAGGGGCGCTGAGCCAGTTCCGTCCTTACCAGATGCCGCGCGAAGAGCCGCGCCCGCTGTGCGAGGCCTGCATCCGGGAGGATCACGACATGCCTGCCGCCTTCATCAACATCGACACCCGCAAGTACTCCACCGCCTGGCTGGCCATCGCCAACGATCCCTGGCCCAAGGCGGTTCTGGATAGCTACCTGCGCGGCGGCACGGTCGACGGCGTGAACCTCGACGAGCGCTTCCACCGACTCGACCTGAAGGCCGCTCGCAACGACCCCGCCAGCGTCGGCATCGCCATGAGCGAAAACGACCCGCAGCTGCAGCAGGTGCTCGAATATGCACAAAACATCCCTGGCGATTTCCGCAGCGTGCATGGCTTCTACGGCCGCCAGCACCGCTTGCGCGCTTTGAAGGGGCATCTGCGCAACATCATCCAGGAGCACGAACTCGCCAACGGCGTACTGGCCCTGGTGCTGCCTGACCCCATTGGCGTGGTCCAGGAGCTCAATGCCCAGCGCCTGCTTCGCCACCAGGCCATGCAGCAATGGTGTGCCGAACCGCAGCGCAGCTTCGAGTATTTCACCTCCCAGGCCTTGCTCGCGATTCGTGGGCATCAGTCCGAAATGGCGAGACTCAAGGCGCAGAAGCGCGCGGAGGACGAAGACAGGTGGCGACGCGAGCAAAACAAAAATCCGGTGCTCAATCCGAACCTGCCGATGCTCGATATCGAGGCGCAAACCGCGCGTGTGGCTTCGATGTCGCAAGCGAAGGCCAGGCAGCGGCTGGAAGAACGCTACGACGAGCAGGCCCGTGCGACGTTCGAAGCGGGCTACCAGCACACGCTCACCGGCTGGCAACGAGTCATCGACGACGTCGCCGAACACTACGAACGCCAGTACCAGGGCGCGGCCTATCAACGGGCGGCCCTGCATGATTACAGCGTTACCGACCAGCGCTCGACAGCGCTGTTCATCCGCATGATGCAGACCTGCCTGGCCGGTGGCCCGACCGAACGCAGCGTGGACGGCCCACCGGGCCCTACCCTTCGCCTCTGGAAAACCCTGCTGGAGAACCGCGACAGCCTGCTCTACCAGGCCCTGACCGCGAGGAACAGGCCGCTGTTCGGGGAACTGCACGATGCCCTTGCGGGTGACGAGTTCACCCGGGTCTATCACGGCATCAAGACCTTCATCACCACCCAGCAAGCCAAGGACCTCATGACGGGGCCCGTACAGGACGCCATCGGCCAACTGCTGTCCGCTGGAGCGACGGCCAGCAGTCGCCTCGGCAACCAGCTGTCGGAGAACACCCGGGCATTGCTCGGGTACCTGCACCGCGGGGCCCTGTTGCGCTACTACGGTGTGGAGGTCACGCGGATCACCGTGTCCCTCAAGGTGGGCGAATACCTTTCGCTGCTCAACGAGGTGCTCCAGGAAAGCACCGATCGCTTCATGGCCCGGCTTGACCAGCAGTTC
>NZ_QKVL01000102.1 GCF_003231275.1 Pseudomonas huaxiensis | reverse complement strand
CAATGCTTGGCCCCGCATATGGTATGCGGGGCCTAGTTCATCGATGTAAATCAGCTATCCAACATCCATGACCATGTTTTTACAATAAGTGCTAGCAACGATAGGAAGGCTAAAGTTACAGAGAGCCAAATGATAAAATGAAAGGTTACATTGTAGAAATTGATTATGCTGTCGAAATTTGCAATGCAATCCTGACGGATTACATAATAACTTGGTTGGTCTGGATGTGAGATTTTGGTAGCGCAGCCATGAACAAAATCTGGTGCGCTTATATAAATGATTATTATGGAGGCTATAAAGGTTATTAGGCTGATGACTACAAAAATTCTTTGGTTTGTAGAAAGGGGGTTGTGAATATAAATTCTCATTTTTAATTCTCACGTGTCCATTTATGAGGTAGCTCAAAAGAGATTGTAGATTTATTTGGCTTATAGAGCTGTTTTATTCTAGTGGTTTCTATGTTGAATTCGGGGAGCTTTACTCTAAGGTATTTGTCCAGCTCGCAAAAAATATTCTGGCAGTCAATTAATTGGAGTTTTCTGCTTTCTAAGTAATGAAAATTAAGTCCGAGCCTTTTAAATTCACTTTCTTGAGTCTCGTGCATATGACTTATGATACGTGTGAATTCATCCGGAGTGGCCGTCGGGAAGCATTTTTTAATACCTCTCTCTGCGCCTGGTCCCGCAATTACAAATTGGCTCTCTTCTGCAGTTGAGTAAGAACTATATGCGCAGTCGATGGCTAGCTGCAGAGCAAGGAATTTACCTATAGACGGGACTCTGATAAAAATCTGGTAAATTTCTTCGAGCGAACTAGCCCCCCAAACCTTAGATGCAGTATCTGAATCCAGCAGTTGCTGAATCATGCGAAGATTGTTCACATGCTTTATATTGGATCCATACTGCATCCCTGACGGCATTATGTAGGCGGCAGAGTATATTTTCTGCCTGTCTTCCTTTAACTCATTCAAGTACTTTGTGTATTCATTGATGTTGAATCTAGATGCACAAATATTTCCTATTTTAGATTCGAGCAATTCCCAAGTTGATATTTTGTTGAAAATTTTAAATATTAAAATCCTGAAAAAAACATCATCCCTTGAAGTGCTTTTACAGTTTGTGATGTTTTTAATTAGGTACTGGGAAACTCTATCTGTTGCTCGATAGCAATTGGTGAACTTGTATTGATCTAGAATTGGGTCGATGTGTTCTATTTTGGTGCTTGTTTTTTTTGCGACATATCTCAATTGGCGCGCATATGCAAAACGCCAGTACTCATCGTAACATACTGACTTTTCTAGTTTTTTCATGTTATATGGCTGTTGTCTTCAGGGCGTTTGCGAGAGCTTTAAGCCACTCTGCAATATGGTTTCTAAATGCAGCTGTCATAATCGCTGTAAATATAGCGAAAAATACCAAAGAGTATCGTGTCAGTATTTTGCTTTCCAGCATAACCATTTCTTTTTTTAATGTTTCAATCTCTGATTTTAATTTAAATGGGGAAAACACTTCCCCCGTCATCGCCGCAACTTTTTCATGATCTAGTCCAGTGTGAGCAGTGTTAATTTCTTTTGCGTATGGCTCAAATTTGCTCGCTTTATTATCTAGATCCGCATACCAGATCAGAGCAAAGGGCTTACCTCTCTCCATGAGAATGTCTGTTGGGCCAGCGTTATAGACTGAAAATGTGAGTTGTCCCTTCCACCCCGGATCAACATGAAAACCCGATACGTTTATTAAACCCTTGAACTTATATTTGGCTTTAAAAGAGATGAATGCCAAGGCATAGTGTGGAACAATCACTGTTTCGCTTGTTGTCAATAAAGCAAATTGACCTTTGGGGATTATAAATTGTGGTTTTTTGCGTTCCAGTATTTGTTTTACAGGAGGTTCTTTATCTGTGTTGGGTGTTACGTATATTTCATTTCCTAACGTTAAAGATATAGCTGCACAATCAATTTTTATCTTATCGCTGTCTCCTTCAGATGGAACTATTAAAGAGTCTTTGATTTCTTCGAGAGTTTTGCCGCTCCAGAACATTAATTGTAACCTTCCTTGTAGTTTCCGAGTTCATCAAAAAAAAGATTCTTTTTTTCTACTGCGTAAAGTCTATCACTGATTTTTTCAGGGATATTTTCTACTCCTACTATGCAAGCCAATGCAAGTGAAAGCTCAAATAAAGAATGAAGTGAGTCCAGTAAGCTCTCTCTAAACGCGTAGGGCTCCAGATGATCCAGGGACTCTACAGCTTTGCACATATTTCCTGTGGTTGAGCTTATTTCAACTGCAAGACTTAACAATATGTTGTGTTTTCCTGTCGGAAAACTATTCAATACGCTTTCTCCAACTGACTGAATACTATCGAAGTTTTTTGAGTACTTTGAACCAATAGAGTGGTTGAAGATGTTTGCTGAAGAGAAAATAATTATTACTGTATCAATAAGGCTCTTTTTTAAAACATCAGAGTCTTCAGTGAAGGCGGACTTAACAATTTTTGAGCTATATTTTGACAGGTGAAGTGTCATGTGAGTAATGCGGCGCTGTACGGTGAGCAGGCATATCTCTTTATGATACTTTTCGTCATGTTGAAGTTGTTTCCATTGAAGTTTTTTCAATTGACTGAAAAGTGACATGTTACCGTCCCATTCCTTAAGTTTTACGTCGTAAATTAGGCTGTGTAAAATATAGCAATTATACACTGTTTCAAATCATGCCATTATGGCATCAGTGGTGGCGTTTGGCTATTCCAGCATGCTCAAGCTGCTAAGTTACAGCTTCTCTGATTCAATAAACAAGATAGCTCATGGTCTTGATTCATTTGATTTGCATAACCCTCTGAGCGACTCCTCTCCGATAAGCCGTTTGGGTCGCCTTTGGGATTTCTCAGGCATCGTAATGAAGAGGACGACAAC
>NZ_QKVL01000101.1 GCF_003231275.1 Pseudomonas huaxiensis | reverse complement strand
CGGTTTTTATCCTCGGAACTGCTATTTGTCCTATTCCGGGCACACATCTACTTTGCCTCTTCTTCACGCCATTCAGTGCTCTTCTGTTTTCTATGCAATCTCCTTGTGCATGGCTATCATGCCTGCCTCATTGTGAGTCGAGATTGGCATGCTGAAGTTGTTAAAACTCCTGAAAGATGGTCGATTTCATTCGGGCGAAGCCTTGGGGGCGGCGTTAGGGGTGAGTCGGAGCGCTGTGTGGAAACAGTTGCAGCTCTTGGAGTCCGAGTTGAACCTGACGGTCTACAAAGTCCGGGGAAGGGGCTATCGGCTGTCGACACCTTTGTTGCTGCTCGATGCAGAAAGCATTGCTCAGGCGTCGGCCGGAATTAGCTGGCCGGTATTGATTCATGATGAAATCGACTCGACCAATGCGGAGGCATTGCGATTGATTGCTGCCGGGCAAGCCGCGCCTTTCCTGGTATTGGCAGAGCGGCAGAGCGCTGGCCGCGGGCGTCGCGGTCGTTCCTGGGTAAGCCCGTTTGCGGAAAACCTCTATTTCAGCCTGGTTTTGCGAATAGAGGGCGGTATGCGGCAGTTAGAAGGGCTGAGTCTGGTGGTGGGGCTCGCGGTCAGGCAGGCGTTGTTATCTATTGGTGTTGCCTCGGCTGGTTTGAAGTGGCCAAACGATGTACTGGTAGATGATCGTAAAATAGCCGGAATCCTTCTGGAGCTGGTGGGTGATCCTGCTGATGTATGTCATGTCGTGCTTGGCATCGGGATCAACGTCAACATGCGCGAGGCTGAAGTCGATCAGGCCTGGACGTCAGTCAATCTGGAGACGGGGCGGATGAGTGACCGAAACACCTTGGCTGCATTGCTTTGCGATAACCTCGAGCGCTATTTGGCCCGGCACCGCGAAAAGGGTTTTTCCAGCATGCGAGAGGAGTGGGAGGCGGCTCACCTGTGGCAGGGGCGGGCTGTGTCGCTGGTTGCTGGAGTGCACAGTATCGACGGGGTTGTGGTGGGTATTGATAACCAGGGGGCTTTGCGCCTTCAGGTTGCTGGTGTGGAAAAGAGCTTTAGTGGTGGTGAACTCAGCTTGAGGTTGCGCGATGATTCTTGAGCTTGATTGTGGGAACAGCTTTATCAAGTGGCGCATTATCCAGGGGAGCGGTGCGGTTCTTCTTGGTGGCGTGGTTGACTCGGACGAGGCCTTGCTCCTCGCCGTTCGCGAGGCAGGGCTGGCTCCAGAGCATTGCCGTCTGGTGAGTGTGCGTAGTGAAGAGGAGACGTCGCTCCTGGTGTCGGCTCTGGTCGCGGCATACGGGTTGACGGTCAAGAAGGCTGTTCCAGCGAAGAATCTGGCTGGTGTTCGGAACGGCTATGTGGATTATGAGCGTCTGGGGCTTGACCGCTGGCTCGCACTGTTGGGTGGCTATCATCTCGCCAAGACAGCCAGTGTAGTCATTGACCTCGGGACGGCTGTCACCTCGGACTTTGTCACAGCTGCAGGTGAGCATCTCGGTGGATTCATTTGTCCGGGCATGCCTTTGATGCGAAATCAGCTACGCACGCATACTCGTAGAATTCGCTACGACGGCGCCTCGGCCGAGCAGGCGTTGGAGTGTCTTGAGCCGGGCCGTTCTACAGTAGAGGCGGTCGAGCGTGGTTGTACCTTGATGCTGCAGGGGTTTGTCCTGACGCAACTTCAGGAGGCGCATCGGCTTTGGGGGGATGACTTCGCGTTGTTCATAACGGGTGGTGATGCGGCACTGGTGCACCAGGTAGCACCGATGGCTCGGATCGTGCCCGATCTGGTCTTTGTTGGGCTTGCCATTGCTTGTCCGTTGGACTGAGGTGCGTATGCGTTGGCTGTTTCTTTTATTCCTGGTTCTGAACGTCTTCTATTACATCTGGCACCAGCAGGAAGCGCCGCTTAGGGCGAAAGAGGTCGAATCGCTCTCCCTTTACAAGGGCAGCCAGCAGGATATCCGTCTCTTGAGCGAGGCTGAACAGCTCAAGTCGGAAAAGCAGTGCATGTATCTCGGGGGCCTGGAGACGCCGGAGGTGCTGGAGGTGCTGCGGCAGCGGCTGACTGCCCTGGATATCTCATCCCGCAAAGTGGTGGGGAGGATAATTGATAATCCGGGTTGGTGGCTTCAAGTTAGACCCGAGAGCCAGCGTTTGCTGGATGAAACCCTGGTTGCGACTCTTTCCCGCGATTTCAAAGACTTAAAGAGTAAAATAATGCAGTGCGAGGGTATTGCAACCGTCGAATAGTTTGCATAGAATGGCGCCCGCTTCACAGGGATAACCACTAAGTGGCTGATCTGCGAAGTGACTGTCAAATAGCTAACCTCAAGATTTTAAAGAGAAAAAGCTTGACAGTAGGTAGGCAAAGATAGAAAATGCCGACCAAGCTCAGGAGGGGTTCCCGAGCGGCCAAAGGGATCAGACTGTAAATCTGACGTCTACGACTTCGAAGGTTCGAATCCTTCCCCCTCCACCATTTTAGCGAGAGCCGCAAGCTCCGCGGGTATAGTTTAGTGGTAGAACCTCAGCCTTCCAAGCTGATGATGCGGGTTCGATTCCCGCTACCCGCTCCAGGTTTGCTGTTTTTGCAACATGTGTTTCGCTCTTGTAGCTCAGTTGGTAGAGCACACCCTTGGTAAGGGTGAGGTCAGCGGTTCAAATCCGCTCAAGAGCTCCATATAACAAGGCAGATATGAAAATATCTGCCTTTGTTTTAATGGTTGGTGTCACAGCTAAATTCTTCTGTTAGAGGATGGTGTCGATGGCTAAGGAAAAGTTTGAGCGTAATAAGCCGCACGTTAACGTTGGTACCATTGGTCACGTGGACCATGGCAAGACCACGTTGACTGCAGCGCTTACTCGTGTCTGCTCCGAGGTTTTCGGTTCGGCCAAGGTCGAGTTCGACAAGATTGACAGCGCTCCGGAAGAGAAGGCTCGTGGTATTACCATTAATACTGCGCACGTGGAATACGATTCGGCTGTGCGTCACTATGCTCACGTT
>NZ_QKVL01000100.1 GCF_003231275.1 Pseudomonas huaxiensis | reverse complement strand
CGCCACATCCAATGGATAAGCCCAAAAATTCAAGCCCAAAGATCACCGCCCCACCATTCCACGAACAACCTTAATTTTCCGCCAAGGCCATACGTTCCATCAGGACACCGGTGTCGCGCCTGACCGCTGGGGCTCGGGCGATTGCACCCTTCAGGGAGAAATTTCATGAGTCATGCGTTGAGTTTGGACATCCGACCTTTGCTGGCCGGGGCGGGCACCTTGCCCATGTTGATCGAGGCGCCCGAACCCGGCCTGGATCTGATGGAAGCGCTTGGCGAGTTAAAACCGCTGGTGGCGCAGCACCTGTACACCGCCGGCGGCATTCTGTTCCGCGGTTTCGACGTGGGCGGTGCCGAGCGCTTTCGCGAGTTCGCTGCGGGCTTCGGTGATCCGCTGCTCAGCTACGAATTCGGCTCTACCCCGCGCAGCAACGTGACCAAGGGCGTCTACACCTCCACCGAATACCCGGCGCACCAGAGCATTCCGCTGCACAACGAGCAGGCCTACACGCTCGACTGGCCGATGCGCATCTGGTTCTACAGCATGATCGCCGCAGAGACCGGTGGCGAGACGCCGATTGCCGACAGCCGTGAGGTCTACCGCAAGGTTCCGGCGCGGATCCGCGATCGCTTCATCGAGAAAAAGCTGATGTACGTGCGCAACTACGGCAACGGCCTCGACGTGGAGTGGAGCCAGGTGTTCAACACCGAGGACGAAAGCGTGGTCGAGGCCTATTGCCGCGCGCATTCGATCCAGTGCGAGTGGAAGGACGACGGCGAACTGCGCACCCGGCAGATCTGCCAGTCGGTGGCGCGCCACCCGATCACCCAGGACATGGTCTGGTTCAACCAGGCGCACCTGTTCCACATCTCCAACCTGCAGGCCGAAGTGCGGGAAAGCCTGCTGGATGTGGTGGATGAGGAAGACCTGCCGCGTAACGTCTATTACGGCGACGGCTCGCCGATCGAAGTCGATCTGCTCGACGAAGTGCGCGGCGTGCTGGACGAATGCACCATCAAGTTCCCGTGGTTGGAGAACGACGTGATGATGCTCGATAACATGCTTGCGGCCCATGCGCGCTCGCCGTTTACCGGCAAGCGCAAGGTGGTGGTGGCAATGGCGCAGGGGTATTCCGAGCGCTGATTTACGGTTTTTAGGATGTGTGGGCGCTTCGCGAGCAAGCTCGCTCCTACGGAGTTTTGGTCCCGGTAGGAGCGAGCTTGCTCGCGAAGGGCCCCCTTGGTCCCCACACCTTCATTCCTTGCTAAATATTTCCATTCCTATTCGTTCTTGTTGATACGACCCACCCATGGTCACGCCGATCAGCAAGGACACACCCCATGAATGCCGAACACGCCCAGAAACTCGCCCGTCGCTTCGTCGAGCTGCCTGCCGAAAAGCGCAGCCTGTTCCTCGAGGCGCTGCGCCGGGAAGAGGTCGACTTTGCCCTGTTTCCCATCCCTTCCAGTGAAGGCGTGGCCGGACGCGACGGCTTGTCTTATGCCCAGCAGCGCATGTGGTTTCTCTGGCAGCTCGACCCCCTGTCCGCCGGCTTCAACCTGCCGATTTCCGTCTGCCTCGACGGCGCCCTCGATATCCCCGCGCTCGAGCGCGCCTTCGGTCTGCTGGTAGAGCGCCACGAAAGCCTGCGTACCACCTTCTTCCAGGATGACGAACAGGCCACGCAGCGTGTCGCCGCTGCGACGCCGGTGCGTATCGCGGTTCGCGATGTCGCGGACGCGGCCCAGGCCCGTGAGGCAATGGCCGAGGAGGCGAATCGGCCCTTCGATCTGGAACAGGGCCCGCTGTTCCGCGTGCAGTTGCTCCGGCTCGCCGCCGACCGCTTTATCCTGCTGTTGACCCTGCACCACATCATTACCGACGGCTGGTCGATGGGCGTGCTGCTGGACGAGTGCATGGGCTACTACGATGCGCTGGCGCAAGGTGTTACCCCGCAGATCCAGCCGCTCGCCGTGCAGTACCGCGATTACGCCCTGTGGCAGCGGGCCTGGCTGGAGGCCGGCGAGCAGGCGCGGCAACTGGAGTACTGGCGCAGCCACCTGGGCGATGAGCACCCGGTGCTGGAACTGCCCACCGACCGTCCTCATCCCGCCGTGCCGAGCCAGAAGGGTCGGCACCTGGATATCGCCCTCGACGACGACCTGCTGAAAAACCTGCAAGCCCTGGCCCAGCGCCAGGGCGTGACCCTGTTCGTGGTGTTGCTGGCGTCGTTCAAGGTGCTGCTGCACCGCTACAGCGGCCAGACCGATATTCGCGTCGGCGGCCTGATCGCCAACCGTACCCGCAGCGAAACCGAGGGCCTGATTGGCTTCTTCGTCAACACCCAGGTGCTGCGTAGCGAAGTGCGCAGCGACAGCCGTTTCGCCGGTCTTCTGCAGACCGTGCGCCAAGCCGCGCTGGGCGCCCAGGCCCATCAGGAGTTGCCGTTCGATGCGCTGGCCGACGGCCTGCAAGTGGCTCGTGGTCAGAGTCGCAACCCGCTGTTCCAGGCCATGTACAACCATCGTCCACAGACCAATGACATCGGCGGCAATCAGCTGGCCTGCGGCCTGCGGGTCGAAGGGCTGGACGCGGAGCAATTGGCGCAAGACAACCGCGACCATGCCATCGCCTGTGACCTGATGCTGGAAACCACCGGTGAAGGCGAGCACCTGACGGCGTCGTTCACGTACGCCACCGACCTGTTCGAGCGCCCGACCATCGAACGCATGGCCGGCCACTGGCGCAATCTGCTGCGTGCCCTGTGTGCCGACGCCAATGCCCGGGTGGGTGAGTTGCCGATGCTGGACGCCGAAGAGCGCGCCTTCCTGATAGAGGGCTGCAACCAGAGCGCCCGTGACTATCCGCTGGAACGCAGTTATGTGGCGCTGTTTGAAGAGCGAGTGGCCGCGCATCCAGAGCGTATTGCCGTCTCGTGCCTTGAGCGCCAGGACACCTACGCCGAACTCAACGCCGCCGCCAACCGCCTTGGCCATGCGCTGATCGCGGCGGGCGCTGGT
>NZ_QKVL01000010.1 GCF_003231275.1 Pseudomonas huaxiensis | reverse complement strand
CTTCGAAGTCATCGGAACCGGCGGTGAAGGTGAAGCGCAGGTCGGATTGGGCGGGCATGGAAAGTCCTCGTCAGCCCTGAATCGGGCCACTACTCCTTGTGCGAGAGAAAACGACCGGCGCGCTACAGCGCCGGTCGCCAGAACTACCTGGTGATCAGGCTTCCTGAGGTTTGCGCCAGTCGTCCGAGGACTCGGTACCGCAGATGACGTGGGACCAGATGATCTTGCGGTAGGCCATGGCGACCTTGACCAGTTGGGTGTACCCGGCCATTTCAGGATCTTGGGCGTGGGGCAAGACGGTGTTGATGCTGACGATGGTGGCGTCTTCAAGGCGGGTGGTGAAGAACATCTCCTGATGCCCATCGGTGGAGGTGCGATACCACCTCACTTCTACCTCCGTCAGGGTCTCGCCGGTGGATAGTGCCTGGTACAACATCGGGGTGGCCTTGTTCAGCGACGACGTGAAAGTGAAAGGCCCGTGCACGCGCTGACCGGCAGGCTGGCCGCTTTGCGGATCGGTCGGAGTGCTGATCAGGTGTTCGATTTCCTGGGCCAGGATCTGCTCCTCGTGACCCTGCTGATAGATGTTACCCACGGACTCGTCGGTAAATGCGCCGTCGGTAATGAATCCCTGGGTTTTTCCATGGATGCTGATATATGCAGGAGTTGGCATGGATTGCCTCCTTGTTTCGTTGGTGTAAAGGCCTTGTGGGCCATGGCGCCATCGGTGATGGCAAGGGGTTTGAAGCAAGCGTTACTTCAAATTCATGAGCAGTGGCTGAACTGCTCGAACGTCAGGATTTGAGGATGAAGTCGAGGGACTTGAGCACCTCTTCGGTGGTGCTCCCCAGACTGATGGAGAAGTAGAGATAGGCCGCGAGCAGGACCGCACCGGCAATCGCCCAGGGCGTCCACAGCGGCCATTGCCGTGCCAGGCGATAGCGACGGGATGCCACGTTGTCCGGCGGGTCGATCAGGCGCTCGGGGCTGTCGCCGCGCTGCGTGCGGAGGATTCGATGCAGCTTGCCGATGACGCCATTGAGGACATCCTTGTTGTTGTGCTGCTGGCCGTACTTGCCCTGGAAACCAAGGCACAGGCAGAGGTACTTGAACTCCAGCACGTCACGGTAGCGAGCCGGGTCTATCTGCATACGCGCGAGGACGGTAAAGAACTTCTCGCCGCCCCAGGTTTCGTTGTGGTGGTAGCTGAGCAGCGAGCGCTCCCGCCATAGAGAAGCGCGCCCCCACTCCGTGGCCATCACGGCTTCGTCGATAAAGGCACACAGTGCGTAGCGGTAGGCCAGTTGCGTGGCACCGTCGTAACCCCGCTGACGAACTTCCTCGGAGAGCGCAGTGATCTGGTCGCGTACCGTGGAATAGAGCGCAGGTATGTCATCGCACCGGTCTAGCCGGCGCAGTCGTATCACCAGGCCAAGCATTTGCTGGGCGGCATCTATCAGCGGATTGAGGCTGTGACCGCGCAACTGGAATTGCAGGTCGGTGTCCTGGTCGGTATTGCCCGAAGATTCGAAGAGCACCCTGTTCTTGTCCTGAATGCCCTCGGATGCCGCGGAACGCTGCAAATTGTCCCGCGCCCGGCCAGGCGCCGGTGATCCGATAACCTCGGACAGGTCGTTGCCGGTCTGGGTTGAAGTGCTCATGTCATTGACTCCGGATCGCCCAGAACTGCAGTTGCAGTTCCGGGAAATCACCGCTGATGTGGAAACCGAAGCTGTCAGCGCCCTTCGGCATCATCTTCTGCCAGTTGCCGGCGGTGCGATCGAGCTGGAAGTAGGTAAAGCCGGCGTGGAACGGCAGGTGTCTGGGCGCCACGGGCAGCGGACTGAGCGGGATGCCTGGCAGTTGCAGGCGGATGAGGTCGAGCAGTGTTTGCTGGGAGGCGACCTTGGCCTGCTGCAGGAACAAGTGGCGCATCTTCTCCAGCGGCATTCGGGCATGCACAGCGAGGATGAAATCGGCACTTTCCATCAGGCTGCCATCGTTGATCTGCGCAGTGAGAATGCCGTGCGCCTGCTTGACCAGCGGAAGCGATACGGCGCGCGGCTGCAGCACGGTGCCGAGCAGGCGGCGCAGGGTTTGCTCCAGCATCAGGAAGGTGTTTTTCGGGTTGTCGTGCTGATAGGCGGGGAACTCGGGCGCAAGGCGCGAGCCGTCGATGCAGGTGGCTAGCTCGCCGCTGGCTTGCCCGCAGGCCAGATAGGCATCGACAGGGCGTACGTCGGGATCCCGCGCCAAATGGCGAAATTGGTGCTGCCAGCGATTGAGGGCCTGCAGAAGGCTGAAATCTGTGAAGTCCGCCACCCCGGACTGAGCGGGCGAACCGATGCGTTGGGCGATGCTCTTGGCCCGCTCGTGCATCAGCGAAGAGATTTCCTCCATGAAATGCGCCAGCGGACGAATGGCATTGAGATGCAGACCGGTGATGTAGAACCCTGCGTCCATCAGCAGGCTGCCGTCGGGCCGCAGGTCCAGAATGCGGCTCAGGGCCAGATTGGTGAAGGCACTGCGATCGTCGCGCTCCAGTGCCAGCTGCAAGTTGGGCACGGCCAGGTCCAGCGGGGCGTGATTGCCCTGGTGACTGTGAATGTCACGGACATCTTCCGAGTTCAGTAGATAGCGGGTATTGCCATAGCTGTCAGGCCAGCGTACCTGGCCGGTGCCGTCCGAACGCAACGGCAGCGTGAGATAGACCGTCTGGTTGGCCGCGCTGGCGTCCGGGATAGTCAGCGGATCCGGCGGCGGCTGATCATGCGGGATGTCGAACAACGTGCCGTCCGGCATGACACCCCGGGCGCGAATGATGGCGATCTTGCCGAAGGCGAGAAACTCCTGGTTCAGCTCCAGTTCGGTGAAGCCATACCAGTACCGGCTACCACTGCGGGCATTGATGCAGTGCTCCAGATATCGGGTGGTCTGCTGGAAATGCTGGGGTTTGACGAAGAGTCCTTCGCCCCAGACGACGGGATTGCGGGTGGTCATCGGTAAGTTCTCGCAGGGGAGGAGGCGTCGCCAGGGACTGGCGCGGAGCGGTAGCTTTCATCGGTGAGCGCAACACGGCTGCCTTGCAGCATCACCATGAGCGGGTATTTGCGACCGCGAGGCTCGATGCGAAAAACGTCGTGCCAGCGCTCCGCATTGGGGTCGTGGAAATCCGCCACCACCGCGATGTAGCGCGCCTTTTCGTCGACGTCGGCGAACTCGATGAACTTGAACTGGCCAGGCGTGAGGATGTAGTCGTCAGAGGCCAGGAGGGTGCTGCCCAATGCTTTCTCGGGCGTGTTGCGGAGCGACTCGGGGTCGGCGTTTTCGAGCATGGAGTCGTCCTTCAACTGCAATACGCGAAAGCCAATGGGCGTGGCATTGCTCGGTGGAGCACGCACTTCAGCCGCCTGAGCCAGGACCGGACCACGGCCGTATTGGCCCAGGTCCGGGCTATCCATGGCGGAGGCCCCGACGCCACTTTCACGGGTAGATAGCAACACCCCTTGGCGCAGCATCCAGTTCGAGGGAAGTGGCCATCGCTCGGTCGTGGTGCCGTCGAACAGGGTTTCTGGCTGTGATTTGCCAAGGGTCAGGGGTGGCGCGTGCTCGTCTACGACCAAACCGGGAATCGCCAGGCGCTGACGCACAGCGAGGGTGGTGAAGGCGCTCATTCGCTCGTTCTCGAAATGACCGAGCAGTGCACGCAGATGCTCGATCAGTTCGTCTTTGCTAGCACTGCGAAAATTGACCGCGAAAGGCCCCTGCTCCTCCTGGTCCCATGACGATGGCTCCGCTTCATCGAAGGGCGCCGCCGGGTAGCTGAGCGAGTTAGGGTTGACGTCCGGGCTGGCGTACAAGCTCAGAGCGACCTGGGAAGGTTGGTCCTGCGCAGCACCGACCTGGATAGACGGAGTCATCAGCACCTGACCCGTCTTTGTGAGCACGTTGCCCACGGTGCTGCAGCCGACAAGCGCGGCCGAGGCCAGCAGGAGCGCAATGGCGTGCCTCATCATGCCTCCGCGCGCAGCGCCTGATCGAAGGCTTGCTCGAAAACTTCCCAGAACAGCTTGTCGAAGCCTTGCTGCCGGCCGGAGGTCAGTTCGTCGTAATAGTGCCCGTACATTTGCCACGCCCAGTCGGCAGCCTGCGGCTGTCCGCTGCGTGCAGGGCAATAGCGTTGGAATCTCCGCTCCAGTTGTCCGGGTGAGAACGCCTGCAAGAGCGCGGCGAGCCCGGCGGTGATGGCCTTATGTGTCGCCACCTGCTGTCGGCGAATCTGCTCAAGCGACTCTTCCACTGCCGCCGAGGGTGACAGGTGAACAACGCTGCGCTCGGCGGAAAAAAGCGCTCGCACGGTGTCCGGGTAGTTTTGTCCCAGACGCAAAGGGTTGTCTTCGATGGGCTGCAGCGTGCGCCCGGCCAGGGAAATTCTTTGCTGATCGTCAGCCTGGGGAGCATTCAGGGCGCACAGGCCGCGAATCAACGCGCCGAGTGCACGTCCCGACTCGTTCAGCAGCGCATAGGCCTCCTGCTCATCGATCGCTCCAACCGCTGCGCCAATACCCTCCACCAGGGGTTCGACCAGGCCGACCGGCTCTGCGTTGCTGGAAAACTGGCGTTGAACCCACTCTCGGGCGGCCGCGGGCTGTGTGTCCTGTTCCGACATGTTGGGTTCTCCTGGGGCATGCATGGGTGCGCCGTAGATGGCTTCGGATCGGGTGCTGCCGACGTCGGCCTGGGCGGCCAGCGGCGTTTGTCCGTAGTGATTCGGATCGAGATGGGCAATTGAGCCGTCGTGGGCGACGTCGAGCGCTTCGAGAGGATCGAGCAGGCCTTGAGGCCCTTGCGGGGCACCGAGCGCCTGGAACTCGTTCCAGCCTGATTGCTGTCGATAGTCGCTATCGACGTCATGCGCTTCGGCGTTGGGCAATGCCTCCAGAAAATCCATGGGCAGATGTCCCGGTTCGCTGGAATGAAGCCCGGAATCGCCCGAAGGGTGAAGTTCATCGCCCAGGTGAACGGAGATCAGGTACGGACCGATGTGCAGCCTGTCGCCATTGCTCAACCTGGCGCAGGCGTTGGTACCGAGCGGTTGTGTCTGGTCATTGACGGTGGTGTTGCCACAGCGGTCGATAACCAGGAAAGCACCATCCTCAAGAAGGATCTCGCAATGCCGGGGGCTGACCCCACCGTTGCGGTCGCGCAGTGTCCAGCTGGCGTTCTGCGATCCAATGGTGCCGCCTTCGGCAACGAAGACATGGCCAGGTTTGCTGCCTTGCTGGAGCGCCTGGGGGTTGTCCACCACCAGGGACAGGCGCCGAACGGCGTTATCTACAGTCATGTGCGTACCGTGAGTCGAACAGGGGGAGGCGTGCGCAGGTGCGGCTGCTCGAGAAAGCTGGTCCAGCCAAGCTGGCAGCCGGTGTCATGCCCCAGGTTGAAGGCGGGGATTTCGTTCTCGCACAGCCCCAGTTCAAGGTCGCAAGGGGTCTGGTCGCGCAGCAGATAGGCGACCAGCATGCGTAACCGCTCGAAGTTCTCGCCGTTGGGCAGGAACTCGCGAAAACGTGCCTCCGACAGGCTGTGGATAACGATGGTGAATTTGCAGTGGCGCGTTCGGACGCTGTCGCCGATGCGAAAGCTTTCGTCCAGTTGCCCGTTGCGCAGCCCAAGCTGCGTGCGGTCGTCCGGGTCGATATCGGAATAGCGCAGCTCGAAGTCGCGGATGCTGACGTCCGGCAGGTCGAAGCAGTGAGCAATGAGCCCCGTTACCATGGCAGGCGAGCGACTGCGATGAACCACGGCACCGGCGAAGCTGAGCAGCCGGCTCCAGGCGATCGGCGTGGCGCCGCGAATGGCATCATCCTTGAGCCCTACCAGGGCGAAGAGACGCTGCGAAAGCCGGTCACTCGCGCCCGGGCGAAAGCGGATGTAGTGGCGGTATTTGCGCCAGGCCTGGTGAAGCAGGGTCAGCAGGCGGTGGTTGAAAAAGTCGAAAAAGGCAGGACGGATACCCTCGCCCTGCCCCGCCTCGTAAGCCAGGCGTTCGAGGTAGTACGACGGCAGCGGGGAGTCGGGACCGTGCATACCGAAGAAGGTCGCCTGCACAAGGTACTGATGCGGCAGATTCCCCTCCAGACGCTGCGCCAGGAAGACATCAGAGGCCGGGAAACCGACGCCGGCAAAATTGCTCAGGCGAATGCGCTGCTGATCGGCCGCGTAGGCCTCGGCAGACTCCAGATCATCACCATGCAACCCGTGCAGGCGCTCGAGCAGGCAGAAGAAGTCATGACTCCTGGCCTCGCCAAGCAAAACGTCATTCAAATCAGGGGCTGGGTTCCGCTGCGCATCGGCCATGCGTAGTGCTCCTGATTCTTGACGTTGATGGCCTCCAGCACATGGAAGGAGGAAATGCTGGCGTACACGGAGAGGAAGTGGCTCAGCACCGTGCCAAAGAGGTACAGATCGCCCTCGCAGGAGAACCCGTCCTGATCGAGCTTGACCACGGTGCGCAATCCGCGGATGGGAAGTGCCTTGAACATGCGATCGATTGGAGCCGTCTGCACCTCCAGCAAGGCGCCCAGGCGCATCTGTGTGGAGCGTGCACGCTGGACGTCATGGTGGGCGGCAAAATCATAGGCGCGGATAACGGCCTTCAAGGGCTCGGCCGACAGTAGCGACAGGTAGGTCGGCGACAGGTTGGAGATAAGCGTCCACAGCAAATCACCTTCCAGCACCGGTCGGTACGAAGGGGTGGGCGGGGTCAGGTTGCGGCAAGCTACGAAGGTGGGCATGCCCGGCGTGCGTATGCAGATATCGCCCACCGCCAATGCCTGTGGCAAGTCACGATTGCTGCAGGTCAGGGCGAAAGAAACGGTTTCCTCCCGCCCGATGTAGCGTTGTTCATCGCTGCGCACGAACGATACCCGGTGCTCGACACCGGCACTCATCAGCGAAGGGGCGATTCGGGTGCGGTAGTAGAGGACGGTCCGCCCCTGCTCGAAATCGATCTGATGACGAAGGGACTCGAACGGTTGGTAGGTTCGCAGCCAGGCGCCAGGCTGATCGGAAGCTTCGCTCTTCCAGCCGTCGACGCGATCGATGCTGAACACCTCATAGGCATCGGGCCGCTTGCCCGCCGGGTGCACACGATGGTCGAGGGTCTTCCCGGTCAGCCTCACCGGTTCGGCGTCGTGCTCGAAGAGATTAACCGCAGGCGCGCAGTACAGCGCCATGTCACCGGTCTGTACGCGCACATCGTCCGGCATGGGCCGGGTAAAACGGAACTCCAGGCGGATACGCTCGGTGCTGGTGGTGGGCCAAAGGGCACGCAGCCCAACGAGGCCGAAGAAGAAATAGCGGCGAGGAAAAAGGAAGTACTCCTGCAGGATGCGGTATCCGTCCAGGGCGTTTTTGGGGTAAGGCAGCAATGCTTCGTCCGGGCTGAACCCCGGGAAAACGATCTGGCTGGCAGGTATGTGCCTGACCACGCCGTCACACTCCAGACGCACATCGGCCAGGTATCTGGACAGCCACAGATACAAGGTCATGGCGGTGTAGTCGCCGCCACTCAGGTAGAAATCCAGGCGGTCGCAATCGTAGGTACTTGGCGGATTTCCACTCAGGGTGATGAGGTCCACGCGGACCGTCGATTTCTCCAGCGAATGCACATCGCTGATTCCGCTGATCTGCAACGGATAGACATCGACATTCGCGCAGGTGCGAAACTCACACTCCACACCGTCGACGCTGCGCGAGCGGATACGCGCGCCCTTGGCGATACGCTGGCGGACGGTGATCGACCGGTCCACGGGTGGAAACTGCATGATGGTGGCACTGGGAAGCGACCGCAGATAGTTCGGCCACAGCAGTTGCAACAGAGGATGCGTCAGTTCCGGAAAGTCATCGTCGATCTTCAGCCGCAGCCTGGCCGTCAGGAACGCGAAGCCCTCCAGCAGCCGCTCGACATCCGGGTCGGTAGCCTCGTCGCCCAGAAACCGAGCCAGTTGCGGATTGTTGCGCGAGAACACTCGACCGAGCCGACGCAGATAATCCAGCTCCTCCCGGAACTTGCTCTTCAGTGGCATCCCGCCTCCTCGGCCAGTGTATTCACAGCACCTGAATCCGTTGCTGTCGCTGATGAACCAGCAGGTCTATTTCGACCTGCTCGGACGCCTCCACAAGCGGGATCTGACAGTGCAGGCGAAAGCACAGACCCAGCGGCTGCTCAGCCGCGGCAAGCATGCGAACGTCCAGTACCCGGACTCGAGGCTCATAGAGAGCGATCATTTCGCGGATGTTCTGACAGATCTGATTTCTCAGCTCCAACTGCCCAGCAGCGGCATCATTCATGTCAGGCAACCCCAAGCCAGGGCAGCTCTGCGAGCCACCCTGACGAGAATTGAGCAACTGCTCCAGATTGTTCTTGATGGCTAGAATCCGCTCTGAAGCCAATCCCTGCCGGGTGCGCAAGCGCCGAGGCGGCAGATCCGGGTCGAGCCGCTGAAACAGGCTCCCCAGACCTGACGAGGGCGATACGGTCGGATTCACCGTCATTCCTTGTCGAGCCGACCGACAAGCGAGAGTTCGAAGTTGGCGCCCATGTACTTGAAGTGCGGGCGGACCGACAGCGATACCTGATACCAGCCAGGATTACCCTCGACGTCCTGCACCGCGATTTTCGCCGCGCGCAGAGGTCGACGGCTGCGCACATCGGAAGACGGGCTTTCCTGGTCGGCGACGTACTGCCGGATCCAATTGTTGAGCTCCCGCTCCAGGTCCGGACGCTCTTTCCAGCTACCAATCTGCTCGCGCTGGAGCACCTTGAGGTAGTGGGCCAGCCGGTTGATGATCATCATGTAGGGCAACTGCGTGCCGAGCATGTAGTTCGTCTGCGCCGCCTGGCCTTCGGGCGTCTTCGCGAACACTTTGGGACGCTGCACCGAGTTGGCCGAGAAGAAGGCCGCGTTGTCGCTGCCTTTGCGCATGGTCAGCGGAATGAAGCCTTCGCTGGACAGCTCGAACTCGCGACGGTCAGAGACCAGCACTTCGGTAGGGATCTTGGCCTGAAGCTGGCCAAGGGATTCGTAAAGATGAACCGGCAGGTCATCTACGGTACCGCCCGACTGCGGACCGATGATGTTCGGACACCAACGATACTTGGCAAAGCTGTCGACGATGCGACCGGCTAGCGCAAATGAGGTGTTACCCCAGAGGTAGTTGTGGTGATCGCCGTCGATGGTCTCGCGATAGTCAAAACTGCGAGCAGGGTTCTCGAGTGGGTCGTAAGGCTGGCGCAGCAGGAAGCGCGGCATGGTCAGCCCCAGATAACGAGCGTCCTCGGAATCGCGCAGGCCGCGCCACTTGGTGAAGCGTGGCCCGTCGAAAATGTCCTTCACTTCCTTGAGGTTCGACAGCTCCTGGAACGACTCAAGATTGAACATTTCCGGACCGACAGCACCGAGGAATGGTGCATGGGCCATCGCTCCGACAGAGGCGACGTAGCCGAGCAGCTTGATATCCGGAGCCGACGGTCCGAAGGTGTAGTTACTGACCATGCATCCCACCGGCAGACCGCCAAACTGGCCGTAGCCGGAGGTGTAGACGTGTCGATAAAGGCCACTGCGAGTAATATCGCTGGCGCTTTCGAAGTCCTCAAGCAACTCCGGCTTGGTCACGTGCAGCAGATCGATGATCGTGTTTTCGCGGAAGTCCGTACGGTCAATGAGGAACTTGAGACCACGCCAGCTCGACTCCAGCGCCTGGAACCTCGGGTGATGAAGTACCAGGTCCATTTGCTTGCCGATCCTGGCGTCGATCTGCGCCAGCATCTGGTCGACCAACTGCTTGTTGATCGGTCGCTGTTGATCAGACGACTTGAGCATTTCGGCAATGAAAGCAGCTACACCGCGCTCGGCAACGGCATACCCTTCCTGGCTTGGCTCGATTCGCGTCTGAGCAAGGATCTGGGCCAGCAGGCCACCTTCATGATTTGAACGTTGTTGCTCGACAGGGGCGGATTGCGCTTCGGTCATGCTCATATCCCTTGAAAAATGAATGGATGAATTGCTCGTCAGCCCATTCGGGCCGGACAGAACCGGATCAGTTCAGGCTTTCGCCCAGCACTGCCTCCAGCTCCTTGGCAAGCTGGCCGCGCGCAGCTTCGTCACCCAACATGGCCTGCAGTTGCTTGCGGAACTCCGGAACATTGCCAAGAGGCCCCTTGAGGGCGACCAACGCCTCGCGCAATTCGAGCAACTTGTTCAACTCAGGAATCTGGCGGGCGACCGCATCAGGGCCAAAGTCATCGATGGCGCGGAATTTGAGATCTATGTCCAGCGTGTCTTCCGCACTTTCTGAAAGTGCACTGGAAACACTTTCCTTGAGGCTGATGCACTGCTCCGCCATGACACTGTTGAAGGTGTCCTTGTCGATACGAACCGGAATTCGATCTTCGAGCGCACTGTCCTCCTCTCGCCCCATAAAGTCCCCCGCCACCAACAATCGCAAAGGGAGCTCCACCTCTTCCTGCTCACCGTTGGTGGCGGGAACATAGGTGATATTGATTCGCTCCTTGGGGGCGACCGAGCCTCTTTTATTTGCCATGAACCACTTCTCCGGAAGTTCGCTTATTAATTGGCGCTCATCGAAATACCACTACACGATTGCGATGAAACGCGGCGCCCCGATGAGCTCATCGAGTCACATAGAAATTATCCAGCCCACGAATAGATCAGCCATTTCGCCCCATACCAATACCGGAGCAACGCCAGCGAACTCGCCTCAACTCAAAACAGCGCCAAGGCTAGAGCAAGGACAAGCAGCAAAAAAATAGGAAATTTCCTAATTACCAATAGGAAATACCCTCAAACTTTAAGTAACAAACTATAAGAAACCTTTCGAAGCCCTACCGGAATATTCCTATATACAAGTAATCAACTTTAATGCTTTCTTTTCAGGTCGTTGCGCACCTCCAGTTTCGTTGCACTTTTTCAATAGAACCCAAGTGTCACGCGGAACAATCGACACGCCCCATACAGTGGGCGACCGCGCAACAAGGAAGTACTTCCTGCTTATCTAAAGGTGAATTACAAAAAATGATCACGGTTGATCCGGCTGCGCTATTAGAACGTCTCAGTCCCTGCTGCCGGCAGGCGCTGGAAGAAGCAGGAAACCTGTGCATCGACCAAGGCGGCGCGGAGGTGACCGTTATGCATTTGCTGACGGCATTCCTCGGCCAGCCTGCCTGCGACGTCCGCATCACGATCGCCAGCGCAGGCCTGGCCGTCGATGCCGTGCGGCATGCCCTGTCCAGCGGCTTCGAGGACCGTGATTCAGGTCGCAGCCAGTACCCGTCCTTTTCCCCGCTTCTTGTTGAGGTTTTACAAGATGCCTGGCTGCTCAGTTCGGTAGAACTGGGACAACCGCACATACGCAGCGGCGCGGTCTTCCTGGCGGCACTGCTCAGTCCGGCACGCTACCTGCCTCTGGCGGCCATCCGCTTGCTCGACGGGGTCAACCGCGAATCACTGCGTAAACGCTTTGCGACGCAGTTGGCGGCCTCTGCGGAAACGTTGCAGGTTACAGCTGAACCGCAGGCATCGGCAGCAAAGCCAGGCGAGGACAGTGCGCTGGCCAGGTTCGGCCACAACTTCACCGCCCAGGCACGCGAAGGACGCATGGACCCGGTGCTGTGTCGCGATGCCGAGATGGATCTGATGATCGATATCCTTTCGCGCAGGCGCAAGAACAACCCCATCGTGGTGGGCGATGCGGGCGTCGGCAAGAGCGCAGTGGTAGAAGGCCTCGCCCTGCGGATCGTGCAGGGCCGCGTGCCCGAGCCGCTGCGCAGGGTCGAACTGTGGGGGTTGGACCTGGGTGCCCTGCAGGCAGGTGCTGCCGTGAAGGGTGAGTTCGAAAAACGCCTGAAGGCGGTAATCGACGAGGTCAAGGGCGCCGCCCGGCCGATCATCCTGTTCATCGACGAGGCCCACACCCTGATCGGCGCCGGCAACCTCGCCGGCGGCAGCGACGCGGCAAACCTGCTGAAGCCGGCGCTCGCGCGGGGCGAGCTGCGCACCATCGCCGCTACGACCTGGTCGGAGTACAAGAAATACTTCGAGAAGGACCCCGCCCTGACCCGCCGCTTCCAGTTGGTCAAACTGGAGTCACCCACCACCGAACAGGCCGTGCACATTCTGCGTGGCTTGCGCCCCGTCTACGAAGCATCGCATCAGGTGTTCATCGGCGATGACGCGCTGCAAGCCGCCGCCGCCCTGTCGAGCCGCTACCTCTCTGGACGGCAGTTGCCGGACAAGGCCATCGACGTGCTCGATACCGCCTGTGCCCGAGTCGCGTCTGCACTGGCCGAGCCGCCAAGGCGACTCAACGCACTGGAGAACGAACTCCGACAGATCGACGCCGAATCCGCCCAACTGATACGTGACGGCAAGGCTGGCCGGGCGACCGCCCCGGGTCGGTTGGAAGCGCTGGCCACGGCCCGCGAGGGCATGTTGGGTAACACCTTGCAACTGCGTCAGTCATGGGAACAACAAAAAGCACTGGTGGACGAAATCGTTGCCCTGCGAGCTGGCAACGACGATGAGACGGTTACGCGGGTACTGGCCGAAAAGGTCACACAGTTGAGCGAGCTCCAGCGTGCAGGCGCCTTGGTGCACGCCGATGTCGGCGCTGAACAGATAGCCCAGGTGATTGCCGACTGGACGGGCATTCCGGCCACCACGATCAGCAGCGACCAGATGGCGCGTCTGGAAAGCTTGCCGTCGAACCTGAAAAGCCGCATCAAAGGCCAGGATACTGCTCTTGGAATTCTGCACCGGCGCCTGCTGACCGCGCTGGCAGACCTGCGCCGCCCAGGCACGCCGATCGGCGCCTTCCTGCTGGTCGGCCCCAGTGGCGTCGGCAAGACGGAAACCGCCTTGGCGGTGGCGAACGCGCTCTTCGGTGGTGAACAGTTCCTGACCACCATCAACATGTCCGAGTACCAGGAGAAGTTCACCGTATCTCGCCTGCTGGGTGCTCCGCCTGGCTATGTCGGCTATGGCGAGGGGGGCGTTCTCACCGAAGCCATTCGCAAGCAGCCCTATTCGGTGGTGCTGCTCGATGAGGTGGAAAAAGCCCATCCGGAAGTGCTCGACCTGTTCTACCAGGCCTTCGACAAGGGCGAGCTGAACGATGGCGAAGGCCGGCGCATCGACTGTCAGAACGTGCTGTTCTTCCTGACCTCCAACCTGGGCTTCGATCAGGACGATGAGTCGCTGCAAGACCTGGAAGGCGATGTGCTGCGCCAGCGGCTAATGGGCTTTTTCAAACCGGCATTGCTGGCCCGTATGCAGGTCGTTCCGTATTGCTACCTGAATGAGGACGTACTCGCCGAGATTATCGATGGACGTCTGCAACGGCTGGTACAGCAGCTTCAGCAACGCCACGAAGCCACGCTGGCAATCACCGATGCCGCGCGCAATGAGCTACGGGCACGTTGTGCGCGGCATCGAAATGGAGCGCGCATGCTCGATGCGATCATCGATGGCGAGTTGCTCCCACCCCTGTCACTGGCCGTACTGCAACGACTGTCTCGCGGGGAAAAAATCCAGCATGCGGAACTGAGCTGGACCGATGGCGCGTTCGCGGCAACGTTGATCTGAGGCCGGAGGACGAAATGAATTCCATGGATGTTGCGCCACTTCTGTGCAAACAGCTCCAGGCCGGTGGCCTGACTTCCGAGCGGAAGGGTTTGATGAGACTGACAGTGCTGGCGGCGGTGATTCTGGCTGGCTGCGATAGTGGTGAACCCGCCACGGCGGCAGGCCCTGACTGCACCCGGATCACTTCCGCGCTGGAGCGCCTCGCCTGCTTCGATGCCGTAGCCGAAACGCCACCCACTTATCCCTCACAACAACCTCCAGCCGATGCGGTCGTTGCCGAGCAGGCAGTGAAGGCGCCCCACATCACGCGCCTGGTCAATGCCAATGAGGCGGGAAGGCGCCCGGAGGAGACCGCATCGAGGATCAGTCGCAGCGCGGATGCCCTGCCCGGGCAGGACAAAGTGGTGATTTCCGCACCCGCGCTTAGCGGTACTGCCGCCGAAACCTACCTGGCGATCAGTTGCCTGTCGAACATATCCCGGCTGCAGTTGCTGAGCGCCGACCCACTGCCGGTGAACCACATCACTATCAGGCTGCTGCTGGATGGCAGGCCGATTACTGCTGCCCGTCCCTGGCAAGTGCTGGAAGACGGCACGATTAGCGACGCCGGCCGTGGGCTGGTGGCCATCGAGCAGTTGCGCCATCTGACGCGTCCAGCACAACTGCTGCAAGTCGAGAGCAATCACGATCCGTTCGATGGCATGCGTTTCGATGCCACCGCACTGGCGGACCAGATGTCGAGACAACGGGAGGCCTGTCAGTGGTGAGGCAGCTCCCCCCGCTCGACATCAAGGCGCTGCTGACTCCGCTGGATGAGCGCCAGCCTGCGGGTACGTTCGATGAAGAGAACCCGCTGTTCCAGGACATTGATCATGAAATGATCAAGCTCGGTGGCCTGCAGGAGCAGGCCATCGATTGGAACCTCGTCGACCAGAGTGCTCGACAGTACCTGAGCAACCACTGCAAGCACTTCCGCATCGCTGGCCACCTGATGACGGTGCACCTGCGAACGAACAGTTGGCGGAGCTGGGCCGAAGCCGCAGGCGTACTGGCCGGCATGGTGGAAAAGTACTGGGAAACAGGGCACCCCAAGCCGGGTGCCACGGGTTATTCGAGCAAGCGCCGCCTGGTTGAGCAGCATCTGGAGCGACTGAGCGAGGCCCTGCCCAGGCTGGACCGCAAAGGCTACGCCGAAGATTTCTACAAGGCGGGCCAGCAGGCGCTCGACAACCTCCAGGCAAATGCACCGCTGACCGGGCTGGATGTTTCGGAGCTAAGCAAGCTGGAAGGCAAGCTACGACAGCACACCGAAGCCACCCGGGCGCCGGAGCTGTCCGAACACCCCGTCTATCAGCCCTCCAGAAGCGAGGCGCTGGCCGATACGCTCCTCGCTCCCCTGCAGTCCAATCCGGGCAATGGACGGGAGAATCGCCGCTCACTGCTCTCGGCCGCCGAGATCATCAATCGGCAGGATGCCTATGACCCGACCGGCTATCTGCTGCGCCGGTTCGCCCTGTGGTCACACCTGACACAGGTGCCCTCGGCGGCCAAGGACAACCGCACAGAGTTGATGGCTGTCCCACGGGATGTCGCAGACGGCTACGCCGAAGCCCTGACAACCAACAGTGTCGGCCCGACCCTCTTGCAACAGATCGAACGCAGCGTTGCGTCGTCGCCGTACTGGCTCCGCGGCAGCTATCTGTCGGCTGACACCGCTCGCAAGCTGGAAATGCCACGGGTAGCCGAGGCCATACGACAAGCCAGCGAACGCTTCGTGACCCGCCTGCCGGCCTTGACCACGCTGGAATTTTCCGATGGTCGCCCCTTCATCGATGACGACACTCAGGCCTGGCTGAGCGGTGCCGCGCAGAACACCGAAACCGGCTCAGGCCTGGAATACCCGGCACTGCGAGACGAACTGAGTGCGCTGCTGGACTCCACAGGCGTGGAGTCGATGCTTCGACGCCTGGAAACACTCCAGCAGCAAAAGACCGATGTGAGACACGGCTGTCATGTCATGGCCATCGCAGCCGAGCTGCTCGCCTCCCGAGGGCTGATCTGGCTCGCCGAAGGTTTATATGCCCGGGCGCGTAGCGTCATGGACAGCGCCTCCATCCGGGCGTGGGAACCGGAACTCTACGAGTTGCTGGTGCGGCACGCGCCGGCTGGCGAAGAACACAAGAATTGAACAGGAGCATTGCTTTGAGGAACATCTGGTCCAACTTGCAACAATACGGCCGGCCCGTTCTGCGCTGGGTCAAACCCGGCATGCCGCTCATGCTGCTGGCCCTGGCAATGGCCGTGATTGCCATCTGGTGGCTCGGCCCGCTGTGGACCGTTGCCGAGCGGCAGCCCCTCGGCAACCTGACCGCGAGGTTCCTGGCCACGATCATGTTGCTGGTGATTCCGTTGCTGGGTTGGGCGCTTCACCTGCGTCGGCACACTCGGCTATTGGAGGCGGAACGCAAACATGATCAGGAAGTGCAGACCGATAGCTGCCTGCGCTACATCGAAGCACAGGAACGCGATCTCGACCGCAGCCTGGCACTGCTCCAATCCAACCTCAAAGGCCGCAATGCCTTGTACCAGATGCCCTGGTATCTGATTCTCGGGCAGGAAAACTCGGGCAAGACCAGCTTCGTGAACCGCTCCAACCCGAGCTTCTCCCTGACAGGAGAAATGAAAGCCGGTAGCTGGCGCGTGCAGGACGACCCGGACAGGATCTACCCGATTGACTGGTGCATCGGCGACCAGGCGGTGCTCATCGACCCTCCGGGCGAGATCATCAGCCAGCCGCGGGTTGCAGCCAACCCGCAAGAAAACGAAATGCCGGCCTCGGCCACTGTCGACCAGGACTCCTCGCTGCGACGCGCCACGGCCGGGTTACCGGAAGACCTTCATTCGCGCCTGTGGAACAGCTTCGTCAGCTGGCTGGGGCGCAATCGCAGCCGCCGGCCGCTGAATGGCGTCGTCCTGATGGTCAGCCTGGTGACCTTGCTGAACCAGAAACCCAGCGACCGCAAAGCCCTGGCCATGTTGCTGCGGGCAAGGCTGATCGAACTCAGCCGCGAACTCGGCACGCGCCCGCCGTTGTATGTCGTGCTGAGCAAGTTCGATTTGCTCGAAGGCTTCGAGCCGTTGTTCGCCCGCCTGCCCAAGTCGGCTCGCGAGGATATTTTCGGCTTCACGTTTACCCTGGATTCGGTACGAGACTACGACGCGTGGCTCGAGGAGCTGGGTGTGCGCTACGACGCCTTACTCGACCGCCTGAACGAGCAAGTCTTCGACGCCATGGCGGATGTCGGCGAAACGTCCCAACGCGAGTCCCTGTATTCGCTGGTGCGGCAGATGTCCGGTTTGCGCTCGGTGCTGCTGGACTTCCTCGCGGACGTGATGGGCAGTGACCGCTTCGCCACGCCATCCTTGCCACGCGGCGTGTTCTTCTCTTCGGTGTATCAACAAGGCGTGCTCAACAATGCCTTTGTGGCATCGGCGGCAAAAACTTACGGCCTGCGCGAGTCGGCCAACAATATGCACCCCAGCGGACGGGCAATGGTCTATTTTGCCCAGCAACTTTTCCAGCGCATCATCTATCCCGAGTCGGGCCTGGCCGGCGACAACCCTCGTGTCCTGAGACAGAAGAAACACGCCCTCGCCCTGCATTTCGGCATTGCGTCGCTGGGCAGCCTGATGATCATTGGCGGCTGGCACCACTATTACACCGTCAACCGCGACAAGGCCTCGAGTGTCATGGAGCGCAGCCGCGACTTCAGCGCCAGCGCCATCGACGGCACGCTGGACCCAACCGGATACAACCTGTTGCAGCCACTGGACCAGATCAGCAACGCCGTCGCCGTCTATGGCGACTACCGCGATGCCTGGCCACTGCTGGCCAACATGGGCCTGTATCAGGGCCGGGCGATAGGCCCCAAGGTGGACGAAGCCTACCTGGCGTTACTCTCACAGCGTTTTCTGCCGGCATTGGCCAGCGGCGTCATGGAAGCGCTGGACGGCGCCGACATCGAGGGTGACGCCCAACTGGCGGCCCTGCGTGTTTACCGAATGATCGAAGATCGCCCAAATCGCCGCACGCCGGTAGTGGAAGGCTGGATGGCTGCCTATTGGCAACGGGCGTTCCCGGGCAACGACGGCACCCAGCGTGCATTGATGCGGCATCTGGAATACGCCATGAAGTACGCCGACACACAGCTTCCGAACTATCACGATCGGGTTGCCGTGGTTCAGCGGCATCTGCAGCAGATTCCCTTGCCAGAGCGGGTGTACATGACCATGCGCCAGGAGGCCGGCGCATCCCTGCGCTCGCCCCTGGATCTGCGCAATGAAATCGGCCCGGCCTTCGACATCGTCTACCAGACCGAACCCGAAACGGCGGAGGGGCCTGAAGGGGAGTCTCTTTCTTCCGACGGACGCATCGATGCCCTGCTGACCGCCAGCGGCTATCGCAGCTACTTCGCCCAACACAACGATGGCCTCACCGAGCTGGCGATGGTCGACCAATGGGCCTTGGGCGAACGCGCCGGAATTGATTATTCGCAGGCTGATAAAGCAATCCTGGCCGAGCGAATCCGCGCGATCTACAGCCGCGCCTACGTCGACACCTGGCGGCGCAACCTCAGCCAGCTTGAGGTCCGGGACTTCCACGACATCACCGACGCCGTCAGCATCCTGGGCAGTATCACAGGCCCGGCCGATCCGCTGCGCCGACTGGTCGAAACAGTGCGTGATAACAGTGAACTCGGCGTCAGACCCGCTTCCGTCAGCAGCACGGCGAATCTGATCGATAAGGCGGCGACACTGACCGATCAGGTGGCCGAGGTCAGTGCTGATGCCACTCAGACACCGATGACCCTGGAAATCGTGCGTGCCTTCACGCCATTGACCCAACTGCTTGAAGCCCGGGGAGAACGAGCGTCCTACCTGGAAGAAACGATGCTGGCAATTGGCAGCGTGCAGGAAAAGGTCCGCCTGGTGCACGACAGCCCCGACCGCGGTAAAGCAGCGCTCGCCATGGTTGTGGAGCGCTTCTCGCTGAAAGGCCCCGACCCCATCGCCAACCTGCAGCGGGTTGCCGCTGGGCTGCCCGAGCCGATGAACCGCCAGGTGGCCAAACTGGCCAATGAGTCCTCGCGGGTGATTCTGGTGGAAGCGCTGCGCGAGCTGGAGCGGCGCTGGGATAACGACATTCATCGCTTCTACCGCGAGCGGCTGGCTGATCGCTATCCATTCAGCCCCGGCAGCCGGGAGGAAGTTTCGCTGGAAGACTTCACCGCGTTCTTCGGCCCACAGGGTCGGCTACAGCAATTCCGCGAGGAGTACCTCAACCTGTTTCTCGAAGAAAACCTGGAGGCCCTCTACTCCGAACGCCTCGGCGGCTACCTGGTGCGGGCTGACGTACAGACCCGGCTGGAGTCGGCCGATCGCATCCGCGATGCCTTCTTCAACAGTCGCGGCTTACTCGGCGTGCAGTTCTATATCGAGCCCTTGGGCCTGGCGCCCAACAAACGCAGCAGCTCGCTCAGCGTCGAAGGACAACTGGTGACCTACAACCATGGCCCGACGACCAGCACGGCGCTGATCTGGCCCAACACCCTGGCCCCCAACAACGAAAGCCGCATGAGCCTCGTCAATGCGGGTGGCAGCAGCAGCGGCCTGGTCTATCGCGGGCCCTGGTCGCTTTATCGACTGCTGAGCCAGGCGCGACTGAACGGCACCACCAGCACCAGCGTGGACCTCAGTTTCTCCGCCCCGGACGGCAGCATGCGTTACCGCATCAGTACCGAGAAAGCCAACAACCCGTTCACCCAGCCGCTGTTCAAGGGCTTTGTATTGCCGCTGAAGTTGTTGCAGGACGGGCTGTAGATCACCCACCACTGACACCCCGCCGATCCTCCCGCGGGCACCGCTGAAACCGCGCCCGATAACTGCGGGTGAAATACGACGGTGAGTCGAAGCCGCAGGCGATGCTCACCTCCAGCACGCTCATCTCGGTCTGGCGCAGCAGTTGCCGCGCCTTGTCCAGGCGCAGACGCAGGTAAAAGCCGCTGGGCGTGTCGTTCAGGTACAGGCGGAACAGCCGCTCCAGTTGGCGCCGGCTGACCTGCACCGACCCGGCCAGGTCGAGGGTGTTCAGCGGCACCTCGGTATTGCGCTCCATCGCGCAGATCACCTGCACCAGCTTGCTGTTGCTGATGCCGTAACGCGAGGCGATCTGCATGCGCTGGTGATCCTGGCGCGGCCGGATGCGCCCGAGCACGAACTGTTCGGACACCTGAATCGCCAGCTCGGCGCCATGGGCCTGGGCGATCAGGTCGAGCATCAGGTCGATGGACGCGGTGCCGCCCGCCGAGGTGATGCGGCGGCGGTCCACTTCGAACAGCTCCTGCGTCGCCTCCAAACGCGGGTACCGCTCCTTGAACGCTTCCAGCGCCTCCCAGTGCAAGGTCACACGGTGGCCGTCGAGCAGCCCGGCCTCGGCCAGTACCAGCGTGCCGGTGTCGATGCCACCGAGCACCACGCCGTCGTGATCAAGCTTGCGCAACCAGTGCGCCAGCGCCGGGCCATAGCTCTGCAACGGCTCGAAACCGGCCACTACCAGCAGCGTCGCGCCCTTGCCCAATGTCTCCAACGGACCGTCGGCGTTGACCGACATGCCGTTGCTCGCCAACACCGCCCCGCCATCCAGGCTCAGCACCCGCCAGCGATACAGCCCAGAGCGGAAACGGTTGGCCACCCGCAGCGGCTCCAGCGCCGAAATGAAGCCCAGCGCGGAGAATCCGGGCAGCAGCAGAAAGTGGAAATCCTGGGACATGGTGGCGACTCGACAGCCAGGGAAGTGCGGTTAATACCGCGCAGGTCGCCGCTGTGCAAGCGTCGGTCGCCACAGTGCGATTTTCTACGCTGAACCCCGCGTAATTTGAGCACCACGGCTCGCAGAAGCCGCATCCCTATAACAATTAGAACTGCCGTTGGAGGAGCCACCATGTACAGATCGCTGCTGATGCTCGTCGGTACCGCAATCCTCAGCACCAACGCACTGGCCGCCGAGCCGGCCGTCTGCAAGAACGTCCGCCTGGGCGTCGTCAACTGGACCGACGTGATGGCCACCAGCGCCATGACCCAGGTGCTGCTGGACGGCCTCGGCTACCAGACCAAACAGACCAGCGCCTCGCAACAGATCATCTTCGCCGGTATCCGTGACCAGCGACTGGACCTGTTCCTGGGCTACTGGAACCCGATCATGACCCAGACCATCACCCCGTTCATCGACGCCGGGCAGGTCAAGGTACTCGACACTCCCAGCCTGAACGACGCCCGCGCCACCCTTGCCGTGCCGAAATACCTGGCAGACAAGGGCCTGAAAACTTTCGCCGACATTCAAAAATTCCAGAAAGAACTGGGCGGCAAGATCTACGGCATCGAGCCGGGTTCCGGGGCCAATACCCAGATCAAGGCGATGATCGCCAAGAACCAGTTCGGCCTGGGCAAATTCCAGCTGGTGGAGTCCAGCGAGGCCGGCATGCTCGCCGCGGTCGATCGCGCCGTGCGGCGCAAGGAAGCCGTGGTGTTCTTCGGCTGGGCGCCGCATCCGATGAACGTGAATGTCGACATGGCCTACCTGAGCGGCAGCGAAGACGCTCTGGGCCCGGACGAAGGCCGCGCCACGGTGTGGACCGTCACCGCGCCGGATTACGCCAGCCGCTGCCCGAACGTCAGCCGCCTGCTGAGCAACCTGACCTTCAGCGCCGAAGCCGAGAGCCGGATGATGCAACCGCTGCTGGACCACAAGGACGCACTGGAATCGGCACGGCAGTGGCTCAAGGACCATCCCGAGGACAAGGCCCGCTGGCTGGAAGGCGTGACCACGCTGGACGGGCAACCCGCCGCTGAGAACCTGAAACTCACCGCCAACTGACCCCACCGCCCTCCCTTCCCTGTAGGAGCGAGCTTGCTCGCGATAAGGCCCTCACAGAGCCCGCGACACGGCCATCGCGAGCAAGCTCGCTCCTACAGAAATGCTACGCGCCCACAAAGGCCACGAGCCAGACAGACAGACACGCCCCAAGGAACCTCGCAATGAACCACGACGTCATCATCACCTGCGCCCTCACCGGCGCCGGCGACACCGCCAGCAAAAGCCACCTGGTCCCAGTCACGCCGAAGCAGATCGCCGCCGCCGCAGTGGAAGCGGCCAAGGCCGGCGCCACCGTGGTCCACTGCCACGTCCGCGATCCCGAGACCGGCCGCTTCAGCCGCGACGTGGCGCTCTACCGCGAAGTAATGGAACGCATCCGCGAGGCGGACGTGGACATCATCGTCAACCTCACCGCCGGTATGGGCGGCGACCTGGAGATCGGCCCCGGCGAAATGCCCATGGAATTCGGTCCCGGCACCGATCTCATCGGCCCGCTGGAGCGCCTGGCACACGTCGAAGCCCTGCTGCCGGAAATCTGCACCCTGGATTGCGGCACCCTCAACTTCGGCGACGGCAACAGCATCTATGTTTCGACCCCGAGCCAACTGCGCGCCGGCGCCAAGCGCATCACCGAGTTGGGCGTGAAAGCCGAGCTGGAAATTTTCGACACCGGCCACCTGTGGTTCGCCAAGCAGATGATCAAGGAAGGCCTGCTGGACGACCCGTTGTTCCAGCTCTGCCTGGGCATCCCGTGGGGCGCGCCGGCGGACACCACCACCATGAAAGCCATGGTCGACAACCTGCCGCCAGGCGCGACCTGGGCCGGGTTCGGTATCGGTCGCATGCAGATGCCGATGGCCGCGCAGGCGGTACTGCTGGGGGGTAACGTACGGGTCGGCCTGGAAGACAACCTGTGGTTGGAAAAAGGCGTGCTGGCCAGCAACGGCCAACTGGTGGAGCGCGCTGCCGAGATCCTTCACCGCCTGGGCGCGCGGGTTCTGACCCCCGCCGAAGGCCGCGCCAAAATGAACCTGACCCGTCGCTGAGCCATAGGAGCCATACATGCGCTTTATCACTGATATCAAAACTTTCGCCGCCCTGGGCAGTGGCGTGATCGGCAGCGGCTGGGTCGCCCGCGCCCTGGCCCACGGCCTCGACGTGGTGGCCTGGGACCCGGCGCCCGGCGCCGAGCAGGCCCTGCGCAAACGCATCGCCAACGCCTGGCCTGCGCTGGAGAAACAAGGCCTGGCGACCGGCGCGTCGCAGGAACGGCTGCGCTTCGTGGCGACCATCGAAGAATGCGTGCGCGACGCCGATTTCATCCAGGAAAGCGCGCCAGAGCGGCTGGAACTCAAGCTCGACCTGCACGGCAAGATCAGCGCGGCAGCCAAGCCCGATGCACTGATCGCCTCCAGCACCTCGGGGCTGTTGCCCAGCGAGTTCTACGAGTCGTCCATCCATCCCGAGCGCTGCGTGGTCGGCCATCCGTTCAACCCGGTGTACCTGCTGCCGCTGGTGGAAATCGTCGGCGGCCGGAACACCGCGCCCGAGGCTATCGAGGCGGCGAAACAGGTCTACAGCGCCCTCGGCATGCAACCGCTGCATGTGCGCAAGGAAGTCCCCGGGTTCATCGCCGACCGCCTGCTGGAAGCGCTGTGGCGCGAGGCGCTGCACCTGGTCAACGACGGCGTGGCCACCACCGGCGAAATCGACGATGCGATCCGCTTCGGCGCCGGTCTGCGCTGGTCGTTCATGGGCACCTTCCTGACCTACACCCTGGCCGGTGGTGATGCTGGCATGCGCCACTTCATGGCGCAGTTCGGCCCGGCGCTGCAACTGCCGTGGACCTACCTGCCCGCCCCGGCGCTGACCGACGAACTGATCGACGCCGTGGTGGATGGCACCACCGACCAGCGCGGCGAGCGCAGCATTGCCTCGCTGGAGCGCTATCGTGATGACTGCCTGCTGGCGGTGCTGGACGCGGTGAAAACCACCAAGGCCCGCCACGGCATGACGTTCAGCGACTGACCCGGAGAAACGCGATGCCTGCCTTGCTGACCTACCAGACCCCGGTGCTGGAAGACTGGGTGGATTACAACGGGCATCTGCGCGATGCCTTCTATCTGCTGATCTTCAGCTACGCCACCGATGCGTTCATGGAGCGCATCGGCCTGGACGGTGACAACCGCGATGCCACAGGGCATTCGTTGTTCACCCTGGAATGCCATCTGAACTACCTGCATGAGGTGAAGCTCGGGACGCCGGTGTGGGTGAATACGCAAGTGATCGGCTTCGATCGCAAGCGCCTGCACCTTTATCACAGCCTGCACCGTGAAGGCTTCGAGCCGGCGCTGGCGGCCAATGAACAGATGCTGCTGCATGTGGACCTGGCGGGGCCGAAGTCGGCGCCCTTTGCCGAGGAGGTGGTGGAGCGGTTGCGGGGGATCGTCGCGGAGCAGGCGGATTTGCCGGCGGCGGAGTTTATCGGGCGGGTGATCGGCCTGTCGGGCTGAGACCTAATCGCTGGCAAGCCAGCTCCCACAGGAGCCTGTGCATGCGGTCTCTGTGGGAGCTGGCTTGCCAGCGATTAGGCCCTCTGATTTTCACCCGCCCAAAAAACAGCCCCGGATAGCCGTGACGCGTCCGGGGCGAAGAGTGAGCAAATTACCTGCTGCCAGAAGACCGGTGACCAAACCGCCCTCAACCTGTGCATGGCCTCAGTGTGCACACTCCCGCGTCGCGCAATATTGCCGAAAACGACCTGTTCATAGGTAATGCGGCCATCGCGACAATCTGCCCTTGCCGCGCTCGCCGAGCGCTTCCAGAATCGGTCCACGATCTCACCTGCCACAAGGACTAACGCCATGATGCACGCGGATTTGATTGATCAGGACGACTTGGTTGGGCACCTGCGCGCCCTCGGTTTCGAAACACCTTCCGGGGTCAGCGCCGAACAGGCGTGCGAGCACGCGGTGCGCGGGCTGAGCGAGCCACAGGCCAAGGCGCTGAAAGGAATGGTCGAGCAGATGTACACCGGCAGCGCGACGATCTTGCCGGCGGTGCGTCAGGCGATTGAAAAGCAGTTGTTGCCGGCGCTGGCGGAGTTCAAGGCAGCTCACCGGTAATCGAAGTCGCTCTACAAGCCGCTCCAGACCTGTAGGAGCGAGCTTGCTCGCGATGGGGCCAGCGGCCCTCAGAGAGAATCGCGAGCAAGCTCGCTCTTACAATCTCACACTCGCAAACGTCGACTCGTTCCGCGCCTGGCTCAACGCCGCCATCGGCCCCGCCAGCGGCGACAACACCAGCGCCTGCGGGATCGGCATCATCGCCACCTGCTGGGCCGTATTGGAACCCACACGCTCATCCCGCGGCGGAATGCCGAAGTACTCGCGGTAGCACTTGGAGAAGTGCGGCGTGGAGACGAACCCGCACACCGACGCCACTTCGATGATCGACATCGGCGTCTGCTTGAGCAACTGCCGCGCGCGGATCAGGCGCAGCTTGAGGTAGTAGCGCGACGGCGAGCAATGCAGGTATTTTTGGAACAGCCGTTCGAGCTGGCGCCGCGATACCGAGACGTACACCGCCAGTTCATCCAGGTCGATCGGCTCTTCAAGGTTGGCTTCCATCAGCGCGACGATTTCCTGCAGCTTCGGCTGGTTAGTGCCGAGCATGTGCTTGAGCGGCACACGCTGGTGATCCTGTTCGTTGCGGATGCGCTCGTAGACAAACATTTCCGAAATTGCCGCCGACAGTTCGCGGCCGTGATCGCGGCTGATCAGGTGCAGCATCATGTCCAGCGGCGCGGTGCCGCCGGAGCTGGTGAAGCGGTTACGGTCGAGGGTGAACAGGCGGGTGCTCATGCTCACCCGCGGGAAGGCTTCCTGCATCGCCGCCAGACATTCCCAGTGCACGCTGCAATCGAAACCATCGAGCAGGCCGGCACAGGCCAGCGCCCAACTGCCGGTGCACACCGCACCAAGGCGGCGCGACTGACGGGCCTGGCTCTGCAGCCAGGTGACGTGTTCACGGGTCACGGTGCGCTGGATGCCGATGCCGCCGCAGACGATCACGGTGTCCATCGGCGGCGCCTTGTGCATCGCTGCATCGGGAGTGATCTGCAGACCGTCGCTGGCCCAGACCTGGCCGCCATCCACGCTCAGGGTATGCCAGCGATACAGCTCGCGACCGGACAACTGGTTGGCCATGCGCAGCGGTTCAACGGCGGATGCCAGGGAAATCAGCGTGAAGTTGTCCAACAGCAGGAAACCGATGGATTGGGGCGTGCGGTTTTGGGGTTGGGCCCCGGAGTTGTACGACGTCATCGCGATCTCTCCTCACACAATGCAGGTTGCGCCTCAGGCATGGGGCTTTTTTGTTTTCGCCCCGGTTCGAATGCAGGGGCTTTGCCAATCACAACGCAAATGCCATGCCTGAAATTGAACAGCTATTCAATAAATCCTGAAAGCGACGTCGCGACACGTCTAAAAAGCGCCCTCGACCAGCCGCTCCAGTGAACGGAAAGGGCCGGTCCAGGGCTTATCGGCAGGCGTGGTGAGCAGTTCGGTAGCACTGGTGGGAAAGTTGCCCAGAAGCGACACGAAAGAGTGTCACCTGAGGTAGTACGGAGGGATTTTCAGCGTAGGAAAAACTGGCCTTTCGCCCACGCGCCAAAAGGCGGCGCGGGCGTAGGCAACTGAGCGAAAACGGCGCAGCGACCTCAGCACTCGATCGCGCTGACCGCCAGACCGCCGCGGGAGGTTTCTTTGTACTTGTCGTGCATGTCGGCGCCGGTATCGCGCATGGTGCGGATCACCCGGTCGAGGGAAATGAAGTGTTCACCATCCCCCCGCAGAGCCATCTGCGCGGCGTTGATCGCCTTGACCGCGGCGATGGCGTTGCGCTCGATGCACGGCACCTGGACCAGCCCGCCGACCGGGTCGCAGGTCAGACCCAGGTTGTGTTCCAGGCCAATTTCGGCGGCGTTTTCCAGTTGCGCCGGAGTCGCGCCGAGCACTTCGGCAAGCCCCGCCGCAGCCATCGCGCAGGCCGAGCCGACCTCGCCCTGGCAACCGACTTCGGCACCGGAAATCGACGCGTTCTTCTTGCACAGGATGCCCACCGCTGCGGCAGCGAGGAAGAAGTCCACCACGCAGGCTTCGCTGACCTCATCGCTGAAGCGCATGTAGTAATGCAGCACCGCAGGAATGATCCCGGCCGCGCCGTTGGTGGGCGCGGTAACCATGCGCCCACCTGCGGCGTTTTCTTCGTTGACCGCCAGGGCGTAGAGGTTGACCCACTCCATCGCACTCAAGGTCGAGCCGATCACATTGGGCTTGCCCAGCTCCTGAAGGCTGCGGTGCAACTTGGCCGCGCGGCGTTTCACATTGAGGCCGCCGGGCAGGATGCCTTCGTATTTCAGGCCACTTTCCACGCAATCCTGCATGGCCTGCCAGAGCTTCATCAGGCCGGCGCGAATCTCCGCTTCACTGCGCCAGACCTTCTCGTTTTCCAGCATCAATTGCGACACGCGCATGTCGTTTTGCTTGCAGCGTTCGAGCAGTTCCTCGGCGCTGTTGAAATCGTAGGGCAGCACGGTGTTGTCGCTATCCAGCACACCGCTGGCGGCCTGCGCCGCATCGACCACAAAGCCGCCACCCACCGAGTAATAGGTGTCGCTGTGCAGCTCGCCGTCAGCGCCTTCGGCCACCAGGGTCATGGCGTTGGGATGGTAGGGCAGGTTCTCGTCCAGCAGGCGCATGTCGCGCTGCCAGATAAAGGGTACGGGCAGACGGCCGTCGAGCAGCAGGGTGTCGGTTTCGCGAAGCGTGGCGATGCGGATGCCGATCTGCGACGGGTCGATCGCGTCCGGCCATTCGCCCATCAGGCCCATGATCACGGCGTTGTCGCTGCCGTGGCCGACACCGGTGGCCGAGAGCGAACCGTAGAGGCGCACTTCGACGCGGCGCACCTGCTCCAGTTCGCCCCGCTCGCGCAGGCCCTGGACGAACAGAGCCGCGGCGCGCATGGGCCCGACGGTATGGGAACTGGACGGGCCGACGCCGATCTTGAACAGGTCGAACACACTGATGGCCATGGCCACGAACCTCCTGATTGGGCAGGCGTACGCAGCCCGGGCACGGAGGCCACAGCTGCTACGCTGACTGGGCGGCAATCCGCCGATTCCGCGCATCATCAGGCTTTTGGCACTGCCCCTGACGTCTGCAACCGACTCACTCTTGTCCAGCAACGCCGCCCCTTGCGAGCAGCCTGAAAGCGCCGTTTTTTGCGGCGCAGATTGGACGAAAGAGCGTTTATCGGGGCCGATGAATCCATATGCGACCTCATTGGCACTGGATGCGACCCTGCCTGTACTGGTTACGACGCACCCTGTAGGCGTTTGTTTTTCGCTGGTAGATGATCGGTATCGACTCGATTGCACGGCACTCGTCCCGCTGTCGCCCGGCAGCCACCCGACCGAATGCAGACATAAAGCACGGCGGTCCCGTGGGACGTCCGAAAAAAAACACTAAGGAGTCCACTCATGAAAGGTTCACCTTCGCTGTTACTGGCCGCGCTACTGAGCCTCCCGGCGCTGGCCCAGGCCGCCGAGCCTGAAGCGTGTCACACCGTCAACTTCTCCGATGTCGGCTGGACTGACATCACCGTGACCACCGCTGTGACCAGCGCCATTCTCGAAGCGCTGGGCTACAAGACCCGCACCACCATGATCTCCGTTCCGGTGACCTACAAGTCGCTGGCCGACGGCAAGAACATGGACGTGTTCCTCGGCAACTGGATGCCGACCATGGAAAACGACATCAAGCAGTACCGTGATGCCGGCACCGTGGAAACTGTCCGCGCCAACCTGGAAAACGCCAAATACACCCTCGCCGTCCCCCAGGCGCTGTATGACAAAGGCCTGAAGGACTTCGCCGATATCGCCAAATTCAAGAAGGAGCTTGACGGCAAGATCTACGGCATCGAGCCCGGCAACGACGGCAACCGCACCATCCAGAGCATGATCGACAAGAACGCCTTCGGCCTGAAAGACGCCGGTTTCAAGGTGGTCGAATCGAGCGAGGCCGGCATGCTGTCGCAAGTCGATCGTGCGGCGCGACGCGGCACCGACGTGGTGTTCCTCGGTTGGGAACCGCACCCGATGAACAAGCGCTTCAAGATGCAGTACCTGAGCGGCGGCGATGACTTCTTCGGCCCTGACTTCGGCAAGGCCACCGTGCTGACCAACACCCGCAAGGGTTACACCCAGGAATGCGCCAACGTCGGTCAACTGCTGAAAAACCTGTCCTTCACCCTGGACATGGAAAGCACGCTGATGGGTAACGTCCTCGACGACAAGACCAAACCCGACGCCGCCGCCAAGGCCTGGCTGAAAAACAATCCACAGGTGCTCGACACCTGGCTGGCCGGCGTAACCACCGTAGACGGCAAACCCGGCCTGGAAGCGGCCAAGGCCAAACTCACGCAGTAAGCACGCCCCCGCGGCGGCGAGACCGCCGCGGGGAGTTTTCGAATCCTTGCAGGTGGACGCTCGCTATCATGCTGATCGATCAAAAAATACCCTTGGGCCAGCACATCGCGGCCTTCGTTGAATGGCTGACCCAACACGGCGCCAATTACTTCGATGCCTTCGCCGCGGCGCTGGAATGGATGATTCACGGGGTGACCGGGGCACTGACCTGGTTCAACCCGTTCGTCCTCATCGGGCTGATCGCACTGGGCGCACACCTGATCCAGCGAAAGTGGGCGCTGACCGCCTTTTGCGTGGCGTCGTTCCTGTTGATCCTCAACCTGGGTTACTGGCAGGAAACCATGGAGACCCTGGCCCAGGTCCTGTTCGCCACCCTGGTCTGCGTGGCCATCGGCGTGCCGCTGGGTATCGTCGCCGCGCACAAGCCGATGTTCTACACCGCCATGCGCCCGGTTCTCGACCTGATGCAGACGGTCCCCACCTTCGTTTACCTGATCCCGACCCTGACCCTGTTCGGTCTGGGTGTGGTTCCCGGGCTGATTTCGACGGTGGTGTTCGCCATCGCCGCGCCGATCCGCCTGACCTACTTGGGTATCCGCGACGTGCCCCAGGAACTGCTCGACGCCGGCAAGGCCTTTGGCTGCTCGCGCCGACAACTGCTGTCCCGTATTGAACTGCCCCATGCGATGCCAAGCATCGCGGCCGGTATCACCCAGTGCATCATGCTGTCGCTGTCGATGGTGGTGATTGCCGCGCTGGTGGGGGCCGATGGCCTGGGCAAACCCGTGGTCAACGCACTGAACACTGCCGATATCGCCCTGGGCTTCGAAGCGGGCCTGGCGATCGTACTGCTGGCAATCATGCTCGACCGTATCTGCAAACAACCCGATGTACAGGTAAGGGGTGAGGCATGAGCATCATTCGCTTCGAAGACGTAGACGTCATCTTCTCCAATCGACCGCGTGAGGCACTCAGCCTGCTCGACCAAGGCCTTACGCGGGAGCAAATCCTCAAGAAGACCGGGCTGGTGGTGGGCGTGGAAAAAGCCAACCTGGACATCAACAAAGGCGAGATCTGCGTGCTGATGGGCCTGTCCGGCTCGGGCAAATCCAGCCTGCTGCGCTGCATCAACGGCCTCAACACCGTCAGCCGCGGCAAGCTGTATGTCGAGCATGAAGGCTCACACATCGACATCGCCCACTGCACCCCGGCGGAACTGAAGATGATGCGCACCCAGCGCATCGCCATGGTGTTCCAGAAGTTCGCCCTGATGCCCTGGCTGACGGTGCGCGAGAACATCAGCTTCGGCCTCGAAATGCAGGGCCGCCCGGAGAAAGAGCGGCGCAAGCTGGTGGACGAGAAGCTGGAGCTGGTGGGCCTGACCCAGTGGCGCAACAAGAAGCCCGACGAACTCTCCGGCGGCATGCAGCAGCGCGTCGGCCTCGCCCGCGCATTGGCCATGGATGCCGACATCCTGCTGATGGACGAACCGTTCTCCGCCCTTGACCCGCTGATCCGCCAGGGCTTGCAGGACGAACTGCTGGAACTGCAACACAAGCTGAACAAGACCATCGTTTTCGTCAGCCACGACCTGGACGAAGCGCTGAAGCTCGGTACCCGTATCGCCATCATGAAAGACGGCAAGATCATCCAGTACAGCAAGCCGGAAGAGATCGTCCTCAACCCGGCGGACGACTACGTGCGCACCTTTGTGGCCCATACCAATCCGCTCAATGTCCTCTGCGGTCGCAGCCTGATGCGCACGCTGGACCAGTGCAAACGCATCAACGGCTCGGTGTGCCTGGACCCAAGCGGTGATTCCTGGCTCGACCTGGCCGAAGGCAACACCATCAAGGGTGCCCGTCAGGGCGTGAACGGCCTCGACCTGCAGAACTGGGCGCCGGGCGAGGCCGTGGAAGGCCTTGGCCGCAAACCGACCCTGGTCAACGTCAATATCGGCATGCGCGAAGCACTGCAGATCCGCTACCAGACCGGCAACAAGCTGGTGCTGCAAGAGGACAACCGTGTGGTGGGGATTCTCGGCGACAGCGAGCTGTATCACGCGCTGCTGGGCAAAAACCACGGCTGAGCCTTGATCCGGTCCTTCGCGAGCAAGCAGAGCGCAGCTCATCCCCTAGTGGGAGCGAGCTTGCTCGGGAAGGACCGCAAAGCGGTCCCAATACAATTCGCCAATCCCGCCTATCCTCAATCGCGTGCCCTCCTCAAGGACGTCCCGCACGCGATGAAACGCCGGACCTTTCACTTCCTCAACTTGCGCAGTCTGATGCTGGCTTTCGCCCTGTTTTCGGCCCTGGCGACCCTGGCCAACAGCCTGGTGGTGGCCTATGGCGTCCAGCGTGACGCCCTCATCCACGCGACCCTGGAAGCCAACCACGCCTACGCCGCCAAGGTGGCGTCCAGCATCGGCGCCTTTATCAAATCAGCCCACGCCCACCTGCATTACAGTGCGCTACAACTGGCCGAGGACTACGCCAACCCTCACCTCATGCACGCGGAAACCAAACGCTTGCAAGCCCAGGACAATGCGTTCAACACGGTCGTCATCACCGACGCCGGGGGCACGGTGCTGCACAGCCATCCCGATAACCTGCTGGCCGAGGGCAGCAAGCCGGATTCCGAGGAAATGCAGCGGGCCGTGGCGCTGCGCCGCCCACTGGTCAGCCACGCCTACCCCTCCGCCAACGGCAACCTGATGGTGTTCATCTCACAACCCATTTTCGCCACAGACGGCGCCTTTCTCGGCGTGCTCGGCGGTGCGGTGTATATCCAGCAAGACAGCGCACTAAGCACGGTCGTCTCGAACCATTTCCACCACGACGGCACGTTCGCCTTCGTCGCCGACAAGCACCAGCGCCTGCTGCATCATCCCGACGCCAACCGCATCGGCGAAGTCCTCGATAGCAGCGCCACGGTGGATGCGGGCCTGCGCGGGGAGAGCGGCACGCTTGAGGCGAACAACTCCAAAGGCGTGCCCATGCTCGCGGGCTATGCCCCGGTCGCCAATGCCGACTGGGCGGTGGTCGCGCAACAACCGCGGGGCATCGCCCTGTCCACCCTCGGCCGGCTGATGCGCGACATGTTTCTGGACCTGCTCCCGGCCAGCGTGATCGGACTGTTGCTACTCTGGTTCGGTGCCCGCTGGATCACCCGCCCGCTACAACAGCTGGCGGACAACGCGACGCAACTGTCGCAACCACAGACCATCGATCAGTTGGGCCGCATCAAGGCCTGGTACAAGGAGCCGGCCGCCATCCGCCAGGCTCTGATCGACAGCGTCAGTCTTATCCACCGCAAGATCGGTCGGCTCAACGAGCAAGCGCAGAGCGACCCGATGACCGGCCTCGCCAACCGCCGCGCGATGGACGCCGCCCTGGCCTTGCTCGATCAGTCGCAACAAGCCTATTCGGCGCTGGAGCTGGATATCGATTTCTTCAAACGGGTCAACGACACCTACGGCCACGATGCCGGCGACGTGGCGCTCAAGCAGGTGGCCGAGATCATCGCCCGGCACTCGCGCACCGGCGATCTGGCCTGCCGCGCGGGCGGTGAAGAGTTCGTCCTGCTGCTGCCGGACACCAACGTCACCGCCGCCTGCGCCATCGCCGAGCGGATCCGCGCCAGTATCGAGGCGACGGCCGTGACCGGGGTCGGGCACATCACCTTGTCCATCGGCGTCGGCTGTCGCGGGCCGCAGGCGAACAGCGCCGCGGAAGTGCTCAAGCAAGCAGACGAGAATCTGTATCGAGCCAAGCAGGGCGGGCGCAATCGGGTGGTGGGGTAGCGGTAATGCACAGGGTTTGGAAGCCGGAATGAAAAAGGGCCTCACCGTCACCGGCAAGGCCCTTCTTTCATTTCAGCGATCGACGATCAGCTATACACGCGCCCCAGCAACTGGCGGTGGCTGTCGAACTGGTCCAGCACGTCACGGGTGATCTGGTCGGGCGTGAAGCCCATCAGGTCATATTCCTGACTGCCGTTGTGCAAATAGACCTCGGCACGGTAGAAGCGCTGGCGCACTTCGCTTTCGCCTTCTGCCGGCGCTTCGTTCGGCGCGGCCAGATAACCATCCAGGCTCACTTCGTAGACGAAGGGGTTACCCTCTTCCATGGTCACCCGCAGGCCCATCGACGAACGCGACTGACCAACGCGGGTTTCCACTGCCAGGCCCATGCCCTGCAATTGCGCGGCGGCGTCTTTCAGCGCCGGGCTGACCTGCTTGTCCATGAAACGCTGGACCATCGCCTGGGTCGGTTGCAGGTCGAGCTGGCTCAGCCGCTCGCTGAAACCACGACGACCGCGCGCGGCCAGTTCAGCCTGTTCCTGCTCGACCTGGCTGTCCTGTTTCATGGCCTTGTACAGGCCGAACATGAACACCACCAGCACCACCGAGAACGGCAGGCCAGCCAGCACAACCATGGTCTGCATCGCCTCGAAGTTACCGGCGAAGAGCAGGCCGACGGTGACGATGGTGATGATCGCGGACCAGAGGATACGCAGCCAGTGCGGCGCGTCTTCGTCGACGTTGCCGCCTTTGCACGACAGGTTGGCCATCATCACCGCGCCGGAGTCGGCGGGGGTCAGGAACAGCACGAAGCCGACGAACACGGCGACGCCCACGACGATCTTGGCTGCCGGGAAGTGCTCCAGCAGTTGGTAGATCGACATTGACGGCTGCTCCAACGCCGTTCGTCCCAGTTCCACCGCGCCGTGGTTCATCACCAGGTCCAGCGCGGTGTTACCGAAGATCGACAGCCACGCCAGGGTGAAGCCCAGCGGGATCAGCAGCACGCCGGCCACCAGCTCACGCACGGTGCGGCCGCGGGAAATCCGGGCGATGAACATGCCGACGAACGGGCCCCAGGAAATCCACCAGGCCCAATAGAACACGGTCCACAGACCCAGCCAGCGCTCGGACTTGGCCGCATCGCCTTCGTAGACGTAGAGGTCGAAGGTCTTGAGAATCACGCCGTTGAGGTAGTCGCCGATGTTCTGCACGAAGCCGTTGAGCAGGTGCAGGGTCGGGCCGTTGAGCAGGACGAACAGCAGCAGGCCGCTGAACAGAATGATGTTCAGGTTGGACAAGCGGCGGATGCCGTTTTCCACACCCGACACCGCAGCAATGGTCGCCACCGTGCTCATCACCAGGATGACGATCAGCAGGTTGGTGTTGCTGTGTTCCATGCCAAACAGGTATTCCAGGCCCGACGACACCTGCATCGAGCCGATGCCCAGGTTGGTCACCAATCCCAGCAGGGTCACGAACATGCCGAAGATGTCCACGGTATGCCCGGCGGCACCCTTGACCCAACGTTCACCGACCAGCGGGTACAGCGCCGAGCGCAGGGCCAGCGGCTGGTTGTGACGGTAGGCGAAGTAGGCCACGGCCAACCCGACCAGCGCGTAGATCGCCCAGCCGTGCAGGCCCCAGTGCAGGAAGGTCAGTTGCAGGCCGGCGCGGGCCGACTGCAGGCTGGCCGAAGCACCTTCGGGCGGGTTGTAGTAGTGATCCAGCGGCTCGGAAGCACCGAAGTACAACAGCGAGATGCCGATGCCGGAGGAAAACAGCATGCCGGCCCAGGCGCCATAACTGAAGTCCGGCTTGTCATCCTTGCCGCCGAGCTTGAGCTTGCCGTAGGACGAAAAAGCGATGGCGATGACAAACACCAGGTAGCCACCGATCACCAGCATGTAATACCAACCGAAGCTGCGCGACAGCCAGGCCTGAGCCTGACCGAGCACGTGGCCTGCGGTTTCCGGAACTGCGATCAGCAAGGCAGTCAACAACAGGATCAGCAGGGTGGAGGTGAAAAACACCACGCTGTTGACCCGAACCCTCTCGACGGGGGTCTTTATCAGGGAGGCAGAACTCATTGCACGGATGCTCCAGGCGGTGCGTGAGAAAAAGTGAAACGACCCGTTCACCCGCGCAATTGGTGCAATAGCCCCATTGCGTCAGGTGTTATAAAAGCACCTTGAAAAACCGTGGTCCCAAATCGAATGCGTTGAAAAACAGGCTGAAAACCCCGGCTCGAGGGTTGCGCCGCGCGGCCACTGGCCGGACGGCAACGCTGTTCAACGGTGCGTCTATGCGCGTGAAACACCATGTTTTACGGGGCTCCACGGCTTTCCGGGGTGCCAATTCGCGCCTTCTGACGGGCTCAAAATCCTGTCAATGGCACAAATTGTCGCAGAGCTTATTCTTTGTTGATTGAACGTTCAATCAAAACAAAATAGACTGGCCTTCGCCGAGTCAGCCGCTTGTCGTCTGCTCGCAGGCCTGAGGAGATTTGCAAGATGCCCAAGGTCGGTATGCAACCCATTCGCCGCCAGCAGTTGATCGAAGCCACACTCACGGCTATCGACCAGGTCGGCATGGGTGATGCCAGCATTGCGCTGATCGCCCGTTTGGCCGGTGTGTCGAATGGCATCATCAGTCACTACTTTCAGGACAAGAACGGCCTGATCGCAGCGACCATGCAATATTTGATGACGGTGTTGAGCGAGGGCGTCGCCGCCCGCCGCCAGGCACTCACGGACGACAGCCCGCGTGCCCACCTGCAGGTGATCATCGAAGGCAACTTCGACGCCAGCCAGGTCAATGGCCCGGCAATGAAAACCTGGTTGGCGTTCTGGGCCACCAGCATGCACCAGCCGTCCTTGCACAGGTTGCAGCGGATCAACGATCACCGCCTGTATTCCAACCTGTGCAGCCAGTTCCGCCGAGTGTTGCCGCTGCCCGAAGCACGCAGCGCAGCCCGCGGTCTGGCAGCGTTGATCGACGGTCTGTGGCTGCGCGGTGCGCTGTCCGGAGACGCCTTCGACACCACCCAGGCGCAACAAATCGCTTACGAATACATGGATCTACAACTGGCGAAACAGACGAGCCCGGACGCACAGAACCAGGCCTCTGAAACCCCGCGCAGCAAGACCCGGAAGAAGTCGGGAGTTGCCGCCGGATAGCCAAAACACATTGCACTTGCGAGGACACTATGGCCCGTTTCGAAACGCAAAAACTCTACATTGATGGTGGTTATGTCGACGCTGGCAGCGATGCCACCTTCGAAGCCATCAACCCGGCCAACGGCGAAGTCCTCGCCCATGTGCAACGTGCTACCGAGGCTGACGTCGAGCGCGCCGTCGAAAGCGCCGAACGTGGCCAGAAAGTCTGGGCTGCGATGACCGCCATGCAGCGTTCGCGCATCCTGCGCCGCGCCGTCGACATCCTTCGCGAGCGCAACGACGAACTGGCCGCCCTGGAAACCCTGGACACCGGCAAGTCCTACTCGGAAACCCGCTACGTCGACATCGTCACCGGCGCCGACGTGCTGGAATACTACGCAGGCCTGGTCCCGGCCATCGAAGGCGAGCAGATCCCGCTGCGCGAATCGTCGTTCGTCTACACCCGTCGCGAGCCGCTGGGCGTCACCGTCGGCATCGGCGCGTGGAACTACCCGATCCAGATCGCCCTGTGGAAATCCGCCCCGGCCCTGGCCGCCGGTAACGCGATGATCTTCAAGCCGAGCGAAGTCACCTCGCTGACCACCCTGAAACTGGCCGAGATCTACACCGAAGCCGGCCTGCCGGATGGCGTGTTCAACGTCCTGACCGGTAGCGGCCGCGAAGTCGGCACCTGGCTGACCGAGCACCCGCGCATCGAAAAAGTCTCCTTCACCGGCGGCACCGTCACCGGCAAGAAAGTCATGGCCAGCGCCTCCAGCTCCTCGCTGAAGGAAGTGACCATGGAACTGGGCGGCAAATCGCCACTGATCATTTGCGACGACGCCGACCTGGACAAGGCCGCCGACATCGCCATGATGGCCAACTTCTACAGCTCTGGTCAGGTCTGCACCAACGGCACCCGCGTGTTCGTTCCGGCATCGTTGAAGGCCGCTTTCGAAGCGAAAATCGTTGAACGTGTCGCCCGCATCCGCGTCGGCAACCCGGAAGACGAGAACACCAACTTCGGTCCGCTGGTCAGCTTCGCGCACCTGGAAAACGTCCTCGGCTACATCGCCAAGGGCAAGGAAGAAGGTGCCCGCGTCCTGTGTGGCGGCGAGCGCCTGACCGACGGCGAATTCGCCAAGGGCGCCTTCGTCGCGCCGACCGTGTTCACCGACTGCCGTGACGACATGACCATCGTCAAGGAAGAGATCTTCGGCCCGGTCATGAGCATCCTCAGCTACGAAACCGAAGAAGAAGTGATCCGTCGCGCCAACGACACCGAATACGGCCTGGCCGCCGGCGTCTGCACCAACGACATCAGCCGCGCCCACCGCATCATCCACAAGCTCGAAGCCGGCATCTGCTGGATCAACGCTTGGGGCGAGTCGCCGGCGGAAATGCCGGTCGGTGGCTACAAGCAGTCCGGCGTCGGTCGCGAAAACGGCGTCAGCTCGCTGGCCCAGTACACCCGCATCAAGTCGGTACAGGTCGAGCTGGGTTCCTACACCTCGGTGTTCTAAGCGCCCTTTTGTAGCCGCGCCCGGTCCTTGCTGGCCGGGCGCCTCCCGCTCTCCCCGCCTACTGCCCAATGAGGGAACTGAACATGTCCCATATTTTCGACTACATCATCGTCGGTGCCGGCTCGGCCGGTAACACCCTGGCGACCCGCCTGACCGAAGACGAAGGCGTCACCGTCCTGCTGCTGGAAGCCGGCGGCCCGGACTACCGCGCCGACTTCCGCACCCAGATGCCGGCCGCGCTGGCCTTCCCGCTGCAAGGTCGCCGCTACAACTGGGCCTACGAGACCGATCCCGAGCCGCACATGGACGGCCGCCGCATGGAATGTGGTCGCGGCAAGGGCCTGGGTGGTTCTTCGCTGATCAACGGCATGTGCTACATCCGCGGCAACGCCCTGGACTTCGACGGCTGGGCCAAGCTGCCAGGCCTTGAAGACTGGACCTACCTGGACTGCCTGCCGTACTTCCGCAAAGCGGAAACCCGCGACATCGGCCCGAACGATTACCACGGCGGCGACGGCCCGGTCAGCGTGGCCACGCCCAAAGCCGGCAACAACCCACTGTTCCACGCCATGGTCGAAGCCGGCGTACAGGCCGGTTACCCGCGCACCGAAGACCTCAACGGCTACCAGCAAGAAGGCTTCGGTCCGATGGACCGCAGCGTGACCAAGAACGGCCGCCGCTCCAGCACCGCCCGCGGTTACCTGGACACCGCCAAGAAGCGCTCGACCCTGACCATCGTCACCCACGCCCTGAGCGACCGCGTGCTGTTCGAAGGCAAGCGCGCCGTTGGCGTGACCTACCTGGTAGGCGCCAGCGAAGAGCGTGTGGAAGCCCGTGCGCGCAAGGAAGTCATCGTCTGCTCCGGCGCCATCGCCTCGCCGCAACTGCTGCAACGTTCCGGCGTGGGCTCCCGCGCACTGCTGGAAAGCTTCGACATTCCGGTGGTCCACGACCTGCCGGGCGTCGGCGAAAACCTTCAGGACCACCTGGAGTTGTACCTGCAATACGCCTGCACCCAGCCAGTTTCGCTGTACCCGTCGCTGCTGTGGTGGAACCAGCCGGCCATCGGTGCCGAGTGGCTGTTCAAAGGTACCGGTATCGGCGCCAGCAACCAGTTCGAGGCCGGTGGCTTCATTCGTACCCGTCCGGAATTCGAATGGCCGAACATCCAGTACCACTTCCTGCCGGTGGCGATTAACTACAACGGCTCCAATGGCGTGAAGGAACATGGCTTCCAGGCGCACATGGGCTCGATGCGTTCGCCGAGCCGTGGCCGTATCCAGTTGAAGTCGAAGGATCCGCGCCAGCACCCGAGCATCCTGTTCAACTACATGGCAACCGAGCAGGACTGGCAGGAATTCCGCGACGGCATCCGCCTGACCCGCGAAATCATGGCCCAGCCGGCACTGGACGCTTACCGTGGCCGCGAAATCAGCCCGGGCGAGCACGTGCAGACCGACGAGCAACTGGACCAGTTCATCCGCGAGCACGCCGAGACCGCGTTCCACCCGTCCTGCTCCTGCAAGATGGGCGACGACGAGATGGCAGTGGTAGACGGCCAGGGGCGTGTGCACGGGATGGAAGGTCTGCGGGTGGTCGATGCGTCGATCATGCCGATCATCATCACCGGTAACCTCAATGCCACCACGATCATGATCGCCGAGAAAATCGCCGACAAGATCCGCAATCGTCAGCCATTGCCGCGCAGCACCGCCAAGTACCATGTGGCCAATGGCGCACCGGTGAAGGGCAAGCCTGCTCGCGAGTTCAAGCAGGGTTGAGTGTATTTGGGCCTGCTTTGCAGGCCTTCGCGAGCGAGCTCGCTCCTACAGTGTAGGAGCGAGCTTGCTCGCGATTAGGCCAACACATGAAAGGCACCTCCCGCAGGTGCCTTTTCTACATCTGCGGAAACGCTTTACAGCCCGCCAATTCATCAGGTTAGAATCGGTTGGCACGCGACCTGCTTATCAGACAGGTCCTCTTCCCCGCGATGTCCCGGAGTAACGCCTTTGGATGCGAGCACCATCAACAGCCTGTTCTTGATCGGCGCTTTGCTGGTGGGTGCAAGTATTCTGGTCAGCTCGCTGTCGTCACGGCTGGGCATCCCTATCCTGGTCATCATCCTCGCGGTCGGCATGGTCGCAGGTGTCGATGGTGGCGGGATCATCTTCAACAACTACCCTGTCGCCTACCTCGTGGGCAACCTGGCCCTGGCCGTGATCCTGCTGGACGGCGGCCTGCGCACCCGGGTGGCAAGTTTCCGCGTGGCACTCTGGCCCGCATTGTCGCTGGCAACGGTGGGCGTGCTTATCACCACCGGCCTCACCGGCATGGCTGCGGCCTGGCTGTTCGACCTGAACCTCATGCAGGGCCTGCTGATCGGCGCCATCGTCGGCTCCACCGACGCCGCCGCGGTGTTCTCGCTGCTGGGCGGCAAAGGCCTGAACGAACGGGTCACCGCCACCCTGGAAATCGAGTCCGGCAGCAACGACCCGATGGCGGTGTTCCTTACCGTCACCCTCATCGACATGATCGCCAGCGGCCAGACCGGCCTGCACTGGAGCCTGTTGCTGCACCTGGTGCGCGAATTCGGTATCGGCGGCGTGCTCGGCCTGGGCGGCGGCTGGCTGATGCTGCAACTGGTCAACCGGATGAACCTGGCCGGCGGCCTCTACCCGATCCTGGTGATCGCCGGCGGCCTGGTGATCTTCTCCATGACCAACGCCCTGCACGGCAGCGGCTTCCTCGCCGTCTACCTGTTCGGCCTGGTGCTGGGCAACCGCCCGATCCGCAGCCGCCACGGCATCCTGCACATGCTTGATGGCATGGCCTGGCTGTCGCAGATCGGCATGTTCCTGGTCCTCGGCCTGCTGGTCACGCCCCACGACCTGCTGCCCATCGCCCTGCCGGCGCTGGCCCTGGCGCTGTGGATGATCCTGTTCGCCCGGCCGCTCTCGGTGCTGGTCGGCCTGCTGCCGTTCAAGGCCTTCCATGGCCGCGAAAAAGCCTTTATTTCCTGGGTCGGCCTGCGCGGCGCGGTGCCGATCATTCTTGCCGTGTTCCCGCTGATGGCCGGCCTGCCCCAGGCCCAGCTGTACTTCAACCTGGCGTTCTTCATCGTGCTGGTCTCGCTGCTGGTGCAGGGCACCAGCCTGCCGTGGGTCGCCCGCCTGCTGAAAGTGACCGTACCGCCGGACCCGGCGCCGATCTCGCGATCGGCCCTGGAAGTGCACATCACCAGCGAGTGGGAGCTGTTCGTCTACCGCCTCGGCGCGGAGAAATGGTGCATCGGCGCCGCCCTGCGCGAGCTGAAAATGCCCGAAGGCACCCGCATCGCGGCCCTGTTTCGCGGCCAGCAACTGCTCCATCCGTCGGGTAGTACGGTGCTCGAAGTCGGCGATCTGCTCTGCGTGATCGGTCACGAACACAACCTTTCGGCCCTCGGAAAACTGTTCAGCCAGGCGCCGCAACGTGGCCTCGACCTGCGCTTCTTCGGCGACTTCGTGCTCGAAGGTGACGCAGAACTGGGGGCTGTAGCCGCGTTGTACGGTCTGAAGCTCGATGGCCAGGACCCGCAAATGCCGCTGGCACACTTCATCCAGCAGAAGGTCGGCGGTGCGCCGATCGTCGGTGACCAGATCGAGTGGAACAACACGACCTGGACCGTTGCTCTGATGGAAGGGAACAAGATCCAGAAAGTGGGGATCAAATTCCCGGAAGGTAGCCGACCCGGCCCCGGGTTGTTCCTCTAAACTTCAGTCTTTCCAGCCTGGTTGCACGAATTCTCTGCCTATGTCACTGCGCACACTGTCCTGCGCGGCCCTGCTCGGGCTGTGCCTGTCTCTCTCCTTCGCCTTCGCGGCGGAGCCACCCACCACCGCCAGCGTCCAGCACAGCCTCGACAAGATCGCCGAGCGCAAACTGCCGGAAGCCGACCAGAAAGCGCTGCAACAGGTGCTCGAACAGACCCTGTCGCTTCTGGCCAGCAAGGACGACTACGACAAGCGCCTGACCGCGCTCAAGCAGCAACTGGCCGACGCGCCGAAGCAGACCGCCGAGAACCAGCGCGAACTGGCCAGGCTGCTGGCCAGCAAGTCGGTCCCGGTGGCCCAGCGTTACGCCGCGATGAGCGTGCCGCAACTGGAGCAGGTGCTCTCCGAGCGCACCACCGAACAGGGTGAACTGCAAAAGGCGCTGTCCGAAGCCAACAGCCTGATCATCAATTCCCAGACCCGCCCAGAGCGCGCCCAGGCCGAGATCAGCAACAACCAGACCCGCAGCCAGCAGATCAACACCAGCCTCAAGCTCGGCAAGGACGGCGGCAAGGCCCTCTCCGCCGACCAGCGCAACCAACTCAACGCCGAACTGGCCTCGCTCAGCGCCCTGACCCTGCTGCGCCGCCAGGAACTGGCCGGCAACAGCCTCCTGCAAGACCTCGGCAACAGCCAGCACGACCTGCTGATCGAGCGCGCCGCACGCATGGAGCAGGAAATCCAGGACCTGCAGACGCTAATCAACGAAAAACGCCTGGCCCAGTCGCAACAAACCGTCACCGAGCAATCGATCGAAGCGCAAAAGGCCGGCGGCAGCACGCTGCTGGCCACCGAAAGCGCCGCCAACCTCAAGCTCTCCGACTACTTGCTACGCAGCACCGACCGCCTCAACGAGCTAACCCAGCAGAACCTCCAGGCCAAGCAGCAACTGGACAGCCTGACCCAGGCCGACCAGGCCCTCGACGAGCAGATCAGCGTGCTCAAGGGCAGCCTGCTGCTGTCGAAGATCCTCTACAAACAGAAGCAGGCGCTGCCGCACCTCAAGCTCGACCGCGACCTGGCCGACCAGATCGCCGACATTCGCCTCTACCAGTTCGAGGTCAACCAGCAGCGCGAACAGATCAGCACGCCGAGCCAGTACGTCGACAAGTTGCTGGAAAACCAGCCGGCCGAACAGGTCACGCCGAACCTGCGCAAGGCCCTGCTGGAAGTGGCGATCACCCGCTCCGACCTGCTGGAACGCCTGAACCGCGAGCTGAGCGCGCTGCTCAACGAATCCATCACCCTGCAACTGAACCAGAAACAGCTGCTGAGCACCGCGCAGAACCTGCGCGCCACCCTCGACGAGCAGATGTTCTGGATCCCCAGCAACAAGCCGCTGGACCTGGAATGGCTGCGCACCGTCCCCGAGCGCCTGCAAAAACAGGTGATGAGCCTGCCGTGGGGCGCCGGGATCAACGAGCTGGCCGACGGCCTGCTGCAACGCCCGCTGCTGTTCCTGCCGTTGCTGCTGCTGATCGGCGCGCTGCTCTGGCGGCGCAAGTACCTGTACCACCAACTGAGCAAGGTCCACGGCGACGTCGGCCACTTCAAGCGTGACAGCCAGTGGCATACGCCCCAGGCGATCCTGATCAACATCCTCCTGGCATTGCCGGTCAGCCTGTTCCTGGCGCTGTGCGGCTATGCGCTGCAGATCGACGCCCGCGGCCAGAACGCAAACCTCGGCGCCGCGCTGTGGCAGATCGCCCAGGCCTGGCTGGTGTTCTACACCGCCTACCGCGTGCTGGCCCCGGGCGGCGTTGCCGAGCTGCATTTCCGCTGGGAAAAACCGCAGGTCGAGTTCCTGCGAAGCTGGATCCGCCGCCTCGGCACCGTGGTCCTGGCCCTTGTGGGTGTGGTGGCGGTGGCCGAGCACCAGCCGTCGGCGCTGGCCGACGACGTGCTGGGCATCGGCGTGGTGCTGACCTGCTACGGCCTGATGGCCTGGCTGCTCAGCCGCCTCCTGCTGAGCAGCCCGACCCACCGCAACACCTCGCTGTTCCGCAAGGCCGTGGGCGTGGCGTTCACCGCACTGCCCATCGCGCTGTTCATCGCCGTGTGCTTCGGCTACTACTACACCGCGCTGAAACTCACCGACCGGCTGATCGACACCCTGTACCTGCTGATGTTCTGGCTGGTGATCGAAGCCGCCTTCGTCCGCGGCCTCGCTGTGGCGGCGCGGCGCCTGGCCTACCAGCGCGCGCTGAGCAAACGCCAGGCGGTCAAGGAAGGCCTGGACGGCGAAGTGGTGGTGGAGGAACCGACCCTCGACATCGAACAGGTCAACCAGCAGTCCCTGCGTCTGATCCGCCTGGCCCTGCTCGGCGGCTTCCTCGCCGCGCTGTACTGGGTCTGGGCCGACCTGATCAGCGTGTTCGCCTACCTCGACAACATCACCCTGTACGAATACACCAGCGGCACCGGCGCGAGCATGAGCATGGTACCGATCAGCCTCGGCGACCTGATCGGCGCCCTGGTGATCATCGGCATCACCATCGCCCTGGCCGGCAACCTGCCGGGGCTGCTGGAAGTGCTGGTGCTGTCACGCCTGAACCTGGCGCAAGGCAGCGCCTACGCCACCACCACCCTGCTCTCCTACGTGATTGCCGGGGTCGGCTTCGTCTCGACCCTGTCGGCCCTCGGCGTGAGCTGGGACAAGTTGCAATGGCTGGTGGCCGCGCTGTCGGTGGGCCTGGGCTTCGGCATGCAGGAGATCTTCGCCAACTTCATCTCCGGCATCATGATCCTGTTCGAGCGTCCGGTACGGATCGGCGACACCATCACCATCGGCAACCTGTCGGGCACGGTGAGCAAGATCCGCATCCGCGCCACCACCATCACCGACTTCGACCGCAAGGACATCATCGTCCCGAACAAGACCTTCATCACCGGCCAGTTGATCAACTGGTCGCTGACCGACACGGTCACCCGGGTAACCCTCAAGCTGGGCGTCGACTACGGTTCGGACCTGGACCTGGTGCGCACCCTGCTGTTGCAGGCGGCCAACGAGAACCCGCGGGTGCTCAAGGAGCCGGCGCCGATCGTCTACTTCCTCAACTTCGGCGAAAGCACCCTGGACCACGAACTGCGCATGCACGTGCGTGACCTCGGCGACCGCAACCCGGTGCTGGACGAGATCAACCGCTATATCAACAAAGAGTTCAAGCGCCAGCACATCAACATCTCGTTCCGCCAGATGGAGATCTACCTGAAAAACACCCAGGGCCAGGAGTACAAACTGGTCCCGACCGAGGCCAAGGAAAAAACCATCCTGCCGCCGGAAAACACCGACGGAGGGGCGGACAACAAGCCCGCCTGACTGGACGCCAACGGCCATACCCTTGCAGAATGCTCAGGTTTTCCCAAGGAGATGGCCGTTGAAAGCCCTCGACGAACTGACCTTCGACAATCGCTTCGCCCGCCTGGGTGATGCGTTCTCCACCTCGGTGCTGCCCGAGCCGCTCGACGACCCGCAACTGGTGGTCGTCAGCGAGGCCGCCATGGCCCTGCTCGACCTTGAGCCCACCGAAGCCCATTCCCCCGTCTTCGCCGAACTCTTCAGCGGCCACAAACTGTGGTCCGAGGCCGAGCCGCGGGCGATGGTCTATTCCGGCCACCAGTTCGGCTCCTACAACCCGCGCCTGGGTGACGGCCGCGGACTGTTGCTGGGCGAAGTGCGCAACGACGCCGGCGACTCGTGGGACCTGCACCTCAAAGGCGCAGGCCAGACGCCGTATTCGCGCATGGGTGACGGCCGCGCGGTGCTGCGCTCGTCCATCCGCGAATTTCTCGCCTCCGAAGCGCTGTACGCGCTGGGCATCCCCAGCAGCCGGGCCTTGTGCGTGATCGGTTCGAACACCCCGGTGTGGCGCGAAACCAAGGAAAGCGCGGCCATGCTGCTGCGCATGGCGCCGAGCCATATCCGCTTCGGCCACTTCGAATACTTCTACTACACCCGCCAGCCGGAACAGCAGCGCATCCTCGCCGAGCACGTGCTGAACCTGCATTTCCCGGAATGCCGCGACGCGGACGAGCCGTACCTGGCAATGTTCCGCACCATCGTCGAACGCAACGCGGAGCTGACCGCCAAGTGGCAGGCCTACGGCTTCTGCCATGGCGTGATGAACACCGACAACATGTCGATCCTGGGCATCACCTTCGACTTCGGCCCGTTCGCCTTCCTCGATGATTTCGACGCCGGCTTCATCTGCAACCACTCCGACGACCAGGGCCGCTACAGCTACAGCAACCAGGTGCCGGTCGCCCACTGGAACCTCAGCGCGCTGGCCCAGGCGCTGACGCCGTTCATCAGCGTCGAGGCGTTGCAGGAAAGCCTTGGGTTGTTCCTGCCGCTGTACGAGGCGCACTACCTCGACCTGATGCGCCGCCGCCTCGGCCTGACCACCGCCGAGGATGACGACAAGGTGCTGATCCAGCGCCTGCTGAGCCTGATGCAGCCTGGCGCGGTGGATTACACGCTGTTCTTCCGCAAGCTGGGTGACCAGCCGGTGGAACAGGCGCTGAACGTGGTGCGGGATGATTTCATTGATTTGGCGGGCTTCGATGGCTGGTCAGTGGATTACCTGGCCCGCGTGGCGCGGGAACCTGACAACGCCAGCGGGCGTCGCGAGCGGATGCATGGCGTGAACCCGCTGTACATCCTGCGCAACTACCTGGCGCAGCGCGCCATCGAAGCGGCGCAGGGCGGGGATTTCTCGGAAGTACGGCGGCTGCATGAAGTGCTGACCCGGCCGTTCGAGGAACAACCGGGGATGGAAGCCTATGCGGAGCGGCCGCCGGAGTGGGGCAAGCATCTGGAGATCAGTTGTTCTTCCTGAACTTTCGGCGGCCCGCAAATCGCGAGCAAGCTCGCTCCTACAGGTCACACACCATTTCAGAATCCTGTAGGAGCGAGCTTGCTCGCGATCGATTTTGCGGACAAAACAGCTCTCAAGCGTTCTCTTCAAGCAGAGAATGCAACTCAACAAACTGCTGAGTCAGCTTATGCCGCGGCTCAAGGTGAATCAGCGGCAGATTGGCCTGATGTGATTCACGCATCTTCACCGAGCTGTTGAGGTACACCGGCAGCACCGGCAAACCTTCAGCCAGCAGTTCTTCAAGCATCTGCTGCGGCAGGCTGGCGCGGGACTGGAACTGGTTGACCACTATCCCCTCGACCTGCAGGTCTTCGTTGTGGTCCTCCTTCAGCTCTTCGATTTCCGCCAACAGGCCATACAGTGCCTGGCGCGAGAAGCTGTCGCAGTCGAAAGGAATCAGCACACGATCAGCAGCAATCAGCGCGGACACCGCATAGAAGTTCAACGCAGGCGGGGTGTCCAGGTAGATCCGGTCGTAATCCTCGGCCAGTTCATCGAGCAACTTACGCAGCTTGTTGATCTTGTGCTTGGCCTCGAGCTTGGGCTGCAAGTCGGCCAGCTCAGCGGTCGCAGTAACCACGTGCAGGTTGTCGAACGGCGTTTCGTAGATATCGACCTTGTTCTTCTTGGCAAACGGCCCGGAAGACAGGGTCTGCTTGAAGAAGTCGGCAATCCCCATGGGAATGTCCTCGCCGGTGAGGCCGGTAAGGTACTGGGTGGAGTTGGCCTGGGCATCCAGGTCGATCAGCAGGGTCCGATAGCCTTCATTGGCACTCACCGCCGCGAGATTGCAGGCGATGCTGGACTTGCCCACGCCACCTTTCTGATTGAACACCACGCGCCGCATGGAAAGACCTCCGTGTATCAGGGAATGTCCGAGTATGTGAGTCCGTCACCGACTTGACCAGCGTTGTGACGCTCAAGAATCGGGGCAGCCGACCGACAACCCGATACCACCGCCTGTCGGGAAAGGCCCGCGCCAGAAAATACAATGGGCAAGCTGGGGTCTGAGCCTCCCAGTCAAGCAATTTTATTTGACTGTTTGTTTGCTACGAACCCACTGCACCCGGATAATGCGCGGCACTCGGCGATAGTGTCGCCCCTGCTGGCCGTTGCTCCGAGTCACCCCTCGGCATGGAAGTCCCTCAGGGCGAGAATCAACACCGTGATCAATTTCAATATCAGCCAGTGGCGCGCTTGGGCGCCGGGCCTTCAAACGGTGGGCGACTGGCAGCAATGGAGCCAGGGCGCCAGCATCGCCGATGATGGCGAACAAACGCCGGACGTGTCGTTCCTGCCGGCCATGCAGCGTCGCCGCCTCAGCCGCCTGGCACGCATGGCGTTCGCCGTGGGCTGGCCCTTGGCCGAAGGCCTGGACGACCTGCCGCTGGTCTTCGTCTCCCGCCATGGCGAGACACCCCGCACCTTCGAAATTCTCAGCGACCTCGCCAACGGCGAACCCCTGTCGCCCACTCAGTTCAGCCTGTCGGTGCACAACGCCGTGATCGGCCTGTGGTCGATCCTGCGCGGCGAACGCAGCGAGATGAGCGCTATCGCCGCGGCCGACGACGGTTTCGAGCAGGGCGTGCTGGAAGCCGCCGGTCTGCTGCATGACGGCGCGCCCGCCGTGCTGCTGATCGTGGCCGAAGAAACGCCACCCGAAGCCTATCTTCCGTGGATCACCGATGTGCCGTTCGCCTACGCCGTCGGCCTGCTGCTGACCCCGGGCGACGACTGGAGCCTGTCCCTGGCCCCACCATCGGGCAGCGCCGGCGTCACCGAACCTCACGCCTTGAGCTGGCTACGCTGCCGGCTCGATGACCAGTCCGCTTTCCAACACTCGCTGAAGGGCCGCACATGGAACTGGCAACGCAAGGCCTGAGCCGTCCGAAGGACGCTTATCTCTGGCGCCTCGTCGCCACGGCCATCAGCTTCCTGCTGTTCGGCCTCGGCGGGCTGTGCCTGCGCTTGCTGGTGTTCCCTTTGCTGGCCTGCCTGCCCGGTGACAGCGCCCGCCACCGGCAACGCGCCCGCCACACCATCAGTTGGCTGTTCTGGCGGTTCATCCGGTTCATGGCCGCCTGCGGCGTGCTCACCTATGAAGTCAGCGGTGCGGAAAAACTCGGGCGCCCCGGCCAGATGATCATCGCCAACCACCCGTCGCTGATCGACGTGGTGTTCCTGATCGGCCTGGTGCGCCAGGCCAACTGCGTGGTCAAGCAGAGCCTGTTCCGCAACCCGTGCACGCGCGGCCCGGTGACCTCGGCGCAGTACATCAGCAACGACGGCAGCATGGACATGCTCGACGCCGCGGTCGGCGCCCTGCAAAGCGGCCAGACACTGATCATCTTCCCCGAAGGCACCCGCACCGTGCCCGGCCAGGCCCCGGCCTTCCACCGCGGCGCGGCGGCCATCGCCCTGCGCGGAGCGCAATTCATTACCCCGGTCACCATCCGGGTCAACCCCAGCACCCTGACCAAGGCCGAGCCCTGGTACCGGATACCGCCGCGCCGGGTGCATTTCAGCCTGCACGTCGGCGCCGACATCACCATCCAGGATTTCGCCAGCCAAGGCCCGGCACCCCAGGCCTCGCGCAAACTCAACGACCATCTGCACCAGTACTTCATCAAGGAGCTCGCCGAAGATGAGCGAACCAACGCAACTGAACAATGACATCAAGCTGTTGATCATCGAGGCCCTGGGCCTGGAAGACATCAGCGCCGACGACATCGGCGACGACCAGACGCTGTTCGGCGAAGGCCTCGGCCTGGATTCGGTCGACGCCCTGGAACTGGGCCTGGCCATCCAGAAGCGCTATGGCATCAAGATCGACGCCGACGCCAAAGACACCCGCAACCATTTCACCAGCGTGGCCAGCCTTGCGGCTTTCGTCACCGCCAAACAGGCAGCCTGAGACCGCACCATGCAAACTCGCGAAGACATCTTCAACATCCTGCGCGACGCGCTGGTCGAACTGTTCGAACTGGACGCCGCGCGCATCACCCTGGACGCCAACCTGTACCAGGACCTGGAAATCGACAGCATCGACGCCGTCGACCTGATCGACCACATCAAGCGCCAGACCGGCAAGAAAATCGCCGCCGACGAGTTCAAGGCGGTGCGTACCGTCAACGACGTGGTCGAGGCCGTGTACCGCCTGGTCGCCCAGGAAGCATGAAGCGCCTGATCGGCCTCGGGCTGGTCCTGGCCGGTCTGCTTTATCCGTTCGCGGTGCATTTCGGCATGGAGCATTTCGCGCCGTGGCAGTTCGGCCTGCTGTTGGGCGGGCTGTGGCTGGCGCGAGCGCTGACCCAGCCGAACAACCAGGGCGGACGCTGGATGGCCCTGGTGGCGATCGGTTTCTGTGTGCTGCTGGCGGTGGTGGACGACCCGGCGCTGCTGCGCTGGTACCCGGTGCTGGTCAGTGCATTCATGCTGACGCTGTTCGGCCTGAGCCTGAAATTCGGGCCGCCGATCGTCGAGCGCCTGGCGCGCCTGACCGACCCGCAGCTTCCAGACATCGCCATCCGCTACACCCGCCGGGTGACCTGGGTCTGGAGCGGCTTCTTCCTGGCCAACGGCCTGGTCGCCGCAGCGCTGACCCTGTGGGCGCCGCTGAGCTGGTGGACCCTGTACAACGGCCTGATCGCCTACGGCTTGATGGGCCTGATGTTCGCCATTGAATGGCTGATAAGACAACGTGTGCGAGGACGCTCATGAAATGGATAAACCTTGAGCGACTGCTGCTGCCGGCCGATGCCGTGCGGCCAGTCACCTTCGCCCCGGCGCTGGATCACGCCGACCTGACCGGACACGCCCTGCAACTGGCCGCTGGCCTGCAACGCCGGGGCATCCGCCGGGTCGCCGTGTACCTTGAAGACGCCGCGCAACTCGCCGTGGCATTGCTCGGCGCCTGGCGCGCCGGGGTCCAGGTCTTGCTGCCGGCGGACCTGCAAGCGCAGACCCGCCAGCGCTGGGCCGATCAGGTCGACCTGTGGATAAGCGAGCAGGACCACAGCCCCGAAGCCCTGTTCGACGCCCCGCTGGCGGCGGCCGAACTGGACCTGCGCGAGTGCCGCGTCAGCCTGTGCACCTCCGGTTCCAGTGGCGAGCCCAAGCGCATCGACAAACAACTGCGCCAACTGGCCGCCGAAGTGCGGGTGCTGGAAGACCTGTGGGGCACCGACCTCGGTCCGGCCTGCATCATCGGCAGCGTCGCCACTCAGCACATCTACGGCTTGCTGTTCCGGGTGCTCTGGCCGCTGTGCGCCGGTCGCCCGTTCGTGCGCCGGCAACTGCCGTTCCCCGAAGACCTGCAGCGCGCCAGCCGCGAGCACCCGGCGTTCGCCTGGGTCGCCAGCCCGGCGCTGCTCAAGCGCATGGGCGACAACCTCGACTGGCCGGCCCTGAGCCCGGTGCGCCGGGTGTTTTCCAGCGGCGGCGAACTCTCGGCCGACGCCGCGCAAGTCCTGCAAGAGCGCCTCGGACAACGGCCGACGGAAATCCTCGGCAGCTCGGAAACCGGTGGCATCGCCTGGCGCCAGGACGACAGCCTGTGGCAGCCGTTCGCCGGGATCCATCTGAGCCAGAGCGACGAAGGCGCGCTGCGCATCGAGTCGCCCTACCTGCCCGAAGGCCATGTGGAACAGAGTGCCGACGCGGTGTCGTTCGACGAGCACGGGCGCTTCCGCCTGATCGGCCGGCTGGACCGCATCGTCAAGCTGGAAGAAAAACGCATCGCCCTGCCGACCCTGGAACAGGCGCTGCTGGAACACCCGTGGGTCGACGACACCCGCCTGGGGATGATCCAGGAACGCCGGGCCTTCCTCGGCGCGCTGGTGCAACTCAGCGCCGCCGGCCTGCACGCCCTGCGCAACCAGGGCCGACGCGCCGTCACCGAAACCCTGCGTGCGCACCTCGTCCCGCACTGCGAAGCCCTGGCCCTGCCGCGGCGCTGGCGGCTGCTGCGACAACTGCCCTACACCGCCCAGGGCAAGCTGCCCCAGGCTACGGTCGATGCACTGTTGCAGGCGCCGCGGCCACACGGGCCAGACGTGCTGTCGCAAGAGCAGCACGGCGAGGAAACTCACCTGCACCTGGCGATCTCCGGCGACCTCGTGTACTTCAACGGCCATTTCCCGAAGACCCCGGTGCTGCCCGGCGTGGTCCAGGTCGACTGGGCCATCGCCCTCGGCCAGGCGCTGCTGGACCGGCCACGGCGCTTCGCCGGAATGGAAGTGCTGAAGTTCCAGCAACTGGTGCGCCCCGGCGATCGCCTGCTGCTGACCCTGCGTTTCGACGCCGAGCGCGGCAAGCTCTACTTCGCCTACAGCAACGACGGCGCGCCCTGCTCCAGCGGCCGCATTCTGCTGGAGGCCGGCGATGAATAAGCCCTGCGCGGTCATCCCGGTGTTCAACCACGAAGGAGCTGTGCCCGCAGTGGTCGCCGACCTGCGCGCCGTCGGCCTGCCCTGCGTGCTGGTGGACGACGCCAGCAGCCCGGCCTGCGCCCACGTGCTGCAACAACTCGCCGAGCAGGATCAGGTGTTTCTGGTCAGCCTGGCAGTCAATCAGGGCAAGGGCGGCGCGGTCATGGCCGGCTTGCGTGAAGCGGCGCGGCTGGGCTTCAGCCACGCCCTGCAGGTGGACGCCGACGGCCAGCACGACCTGGCCGATGTCAGCCGCTTTCTCGAACAGTCTCGTGAACACCCCGAGGCGCTGATCTGCGGCTTTCCGCAGTACGACGAAAGCGTGCCGAAAGGCCGCTTGTACGCGCGCTACCTGACCCACGTGTGGGTGTGGATCAACAGCCTGTCGCTGCGCATTCCCGATTCGATGTGTGGCTTTCGCGTCTATCCGCTGCCGCCGGTGTTGGCCCTGATCAACTCGGTCAACCTCGGCCGGCGCATGGACTTCGACCCGGAAATCCTCGTCCGCCTGGCGTGGCGCAACCAGCCGATGCGCTGGCTGCCGACCAAGGTCCATTACCCGCAGGACGGCCTCTCGCATTTCCGTCTGTTCCACGACAACGCGCTGATCTCGACCATGCACACCAAGCTGTTCTTCGGCATGCTCCTGCGTGCGCCGGTCATTCTCTGGCGGCGGTGGCGGGCATGAGCGAACGGCACTGGGCCGCCCACGAAGAGCGCGGCAGCTTCCTGCTGATGAAGCTCACCGCCTTCGGCGTCAAGCTGCTGGGCCGGCGCCTGCTCAGCCCGATCCTCTACGGCATCGTCCTGTACTTCTTCCTGTTCGGACGCCGTGCCCGTCACAGCGCCTGGCAGTACCAGCAGCGCCTGGCGCAATGGAGCGGCCAACAAGAACTGCGGCCGAGCCATCGCCGGGTGTTCGGCCAGTTCATGGCCTTCGCCGATGCCCTGCTGGACAAGCTGGATGTGTGGAACGGCCGGCTCGGCCTGGATCAGATCGAGATCGTCGATCCCGCCAACCTGCGCAGCCAGTTGCGCGCCGAACGCGGGCAGATGCTGGTAGGCGCGCACCTGGGCAACCTCGAAGTGTGCCGGGCGCTCGCCGAACTGGGCGAGCAAGTGACGATGAACGTGCTGGTCCACACCAAGCACGCCGAGCGCTTCAACCGTCTGCTGGGCGAGGCCGGGGCGACCAACCTGCGGCTGATCCAGGTCAGCGAGCTGGACCCGGCGATCATGCTGCAATTGAGCCAGCGCCTGGAGCGCGGCGAATGGCTGGCGATCGCCGGCGACCGCGTGCCGTTGCACGGCGGGCGCACGGTCACGGTGGATTTCCTCGGCCATCCGGCGCCCTTCCCGCAAGGCCCATGGCTGCTGGCCGGCTTGCTCAAATGCCAGACGAACCTGTTCTTCTGCCTGAAACGCGATGGCCGTTACCAGGTGACTCTCGAACCCTTCGCCCCGGCCATCGAATGGCGCCGTGGCCAGCGCGATCAAGTGATCGCCGACTGGGCCGGACGCTACGCCGACCGCCTTGGCCACTATTGCCTGCAAGCGCCGCAGCAATGGTTCAATTTCTACCCATTCTGGAAGACTGATGACGATGCATCCGCATGAGCCTGTAACGTTCGGCGAGTCGCCGCTTTCAATCGAAGACATCCAGGCCGTGAGCCAGCGCCAGGCCGAATCACGCCTGCAGGCCGACGCCGACTACCGCGCCCGGATCGCCCGCGGCGCGCAGTTCCTCGACACCCTGCTGGACAAGGAAGGCGTGATCTACGGCGTCACCACCGGCTACGGCGACTCCTGCGTGGTGGCCGTGCCGCTGGAACACGTCGAAGCACTGCCGCGTCACCTCTACACCTTCCATGGCTGCGGCCTGGGCCGTCTGCTGGACGCCCCGGCGACCCGCGCCGTGCTCGCCGCCCGTTTGCAGTCGCTGTGCCACGGCGTGTCCGGGGTGCGCATCGAACTGCTGGAGCGCCTGCAGGCGTTTCTCGCCCACGACATCCTGCCGCTGATCCCGGAAGAAGGTTCGGTGGGCGCCAGCGGTGACCTGACACCGCTGTCCTATGTCGCCGCGACCCTCTCCGGCGAGCGCGAAGTGCTGTTCCGCGGCGAGCGCCGCCTGGCCGCCGACGTGCACCGCGAGCTGGGCTGGGAACCGCTGGTGCTGCGGCCCAAAGAAGCCCTGGCGCTGATGAACGGCACCGCCGTGATGACCGGCCTGGCTTGCCAGGCCTTCGCCCGCGCCGATTACCTGCTCAAGCTGGCGACCCGCATCACCGCGCTCAACGTGGTCGCCCTGCAAGGCAACCCGGAACACTTCGACGAGCGCCTGTTCGCCGCCAAGCCGCACCCGGGCCAGATGCAAGTGGCCGCGTGGATTCGCCAGGACCTCGCCATCGACGCACCGACTGCGCCGCTGCACCGCCTGCAAGACCGCTACTCGCTGCGCTGCGCACCCCATGTGCTGGGCGTGCTGGCCGACTCGCTGGGCTGGCTGCGCGGGTTTATCGAGACCGAACTGAACAGCGCCAACGACAACCCGATCATCGACGCCGAAGCCGAGCGCGTGCTGCACGGCGGGCACTTCTATGGCGGGCACATCGCCTTCGCCATGGACAGCCTGAAGAACCTCGTGGCCAACGTCGCCGACCTGCTCGACCGCCAGCTCGCTCTGCTGGTGGACGTGCGCTACAACCACGGCCTGCCGAGCAACCTGTCCGGCGCCAGCGCCGAGCGCGCCATGCTCAACCACGGCTTCAAGGCCGTGCAGATCGGCACCAGCGCCTGGACCGCCGAGGCCCTGAAAAACACCATGCCGGCCAGCGTATTCTCACGTTCCACCGAGTGCCACAACCAGGACAAGGTGAGCATGGGCACCATCGCCGCCCGTGACGCGCTGCGGGTGCTGGAGCTGACCGAACAGGTCGCCGCCGCCGCCCTGCTGGCCGCCAACCAGGGCGTCTGGCTGCGTGGTCGCGAAGCCGAAGCCCGCGACCTGCCGCCCGCGCTGGCGGCAATGCACGACCAACTGCTCGGCGACTTCGCCCCGGTAATCGAAGACCGCGCGCTGGAAAGCGACCTGCGCCTGTGCCTGCAACGTATCGCCGCACAACACTGGAGGCTGCATGCGTAGTCAGGGAGCGCTGCACGTCGACACCGAAGTGCTGGTGCCGTTCTTCGACGTCGACAGCATGCTGGTGGTCTGGCACGGGCATTACGTCAAATACCTGGAAGTGGCGCGCTGCGCGCTGCTCGACCACCTCGGCCACAACTATCAGCAAATGCTCGCCTCGGGTTACGCGTGGCCGGTGATCGACCTGCAACTGCGCTACGTGCGCGGCGCAGTGTTCGGCCAGCGCCTGAAGGTGCGCGCCAGCCTGGTGGAATGGGAGAACCGGCTGAAGATCAACTACCTGATCAGCGACGCCGCCACCGGCGAGCGCATGACCCGCGCCAGCTCGGTGCAGGTCGCGGTGCACATCGAAAGCCGCGAGATGCAACTGGCCTCGCCCCAGGTGATGCTCGACGCCGTGAACAAGGTGCTGTCATGAAGCCACTGCTGCGAAGCCTGCTCTGCCTCGGCCTGCTGGGCGCCAGCGCGCTGGCCCAGGCGTTCGACCTGAACGACCTGCGCAAGCAATTGAGCGAGCCGGAAGTGATCAAGGGCGAGTTCGTCCAGGAAAAACACCTGCGCGCCCTGCCCCAGCCACTGCTGAGCAAGGGCCACTTCGTCCTCGCCCGCGACCACGGCCTGCTGTGGCTGCTGCAAACACCGCTGCAACAGGATTACCGGCTCAACGCCAAGGGCATCGCCCGCCGCGATGCGTCTGGCTGGCAAATGGTGCCGACGCGCACCGCCGGGACCGAGCAGAACAAGCTGTTCTTCGCCGTGCTGCAAGGCGACAGCGGCGGCCTGGAGCGGGACTTCGAGCTGAGCCTGCAAGGCGATGCACAGCACTGGCAACTGCGGCTGGTGCCGAAGTCGCTGCTGATCAAGCAGATCTTCAACCAGATCGACATTGATGGCGGCCGCTATGTTGAACGCATCCAGTTGCAGGAGACCCAGGGCGACAGCACGGTCCTGCGCATGCCATCGAGCACCAGCGCCAGCCTGACCGACGCGGAGCGCCACGACCTTGTCGACTGAGCGCCTGCTGCCGCGACTGTTCCTGCTGATCCTCTGCACAGTCCTGCTGCTGGCCGGCTGGCAGTGGCATCGCGGCGCGCCGCTGTCCGCCGACCTGATGAGCCTGGTCCCCGGTGCTACCGAAGACCCGCTGGTCAAGCGCGCCGAGCAACGCATGCAGGAGCCGCTGAACCGCGAAATCCTGGTGCTGGTCGGCCATCCAGAACGTGACAAAGCCATCGCCCTCGCGGCGCAACTGGGCGAGCAATGGCAGGCCAGCGGTCTGTTCGAGAAGGTCCAGTGGAGCTTGCAGACCGACATCGCCGCGCTGCGTGCGCAACTGCTGCAAGGCCGTCTGGCGATGCTCTCGGCGGCGGACCGACACACGCTGGTGGAGTCCCCCCAAGCCTTTATCCAGCAGCGCGTGCAAAGCCTGTTCGATCCCTTTTCCGGCTTCAGCCTGGTACCGAGCCAGGATGACTGGCTGGGCCTGACCGGACGTATCCAGAACAGCCAGCCGCGTCCGGCGGCCATCCAGTTCGATACCGCCAGCGGCAGCCTGATCGCCGAAGCCGACGGCCAGCACTGGGTAATGCTGCGTGCCCGCACCCAAGGCAACGCCTTCGACATGAAGCTACCGTTGCAGGTCGCCGGGCTGCTCGCCGACAGTCGCCACCTCGCCGACCAGCAAGGCGCCCGGTTGATTGCCGCCAGCGGCCTGCTCTACGCCGCCGATGGCCAGCAACAGGCGCAGCGCGAAATGACCTGGGTCGGTGGCGGCGCCACGCTGGGCATCATCCTGCTGTTGCTGCTGGCATTCCGTCGGCCCCGGGCGCTGCTGGCCTTCGTCCCGGTGCTGGTGGGTATGCTGTTCGGCGCCACTGCCTGCGTCGCCCTGTTCGGCCAGATGCATGTGATGACCCTCGTTCTCGGCTCCAGCCTGATCGGCGTGGCAGTGGATTACCCGCTGCACTACCTGTCGAAAAGCTGGAGCCTGCGCCCCTGGCACAGTTGGCCCGCGGTGCGCCTGACCCTGCCGGGCATGAGCCTGAGCCTGGCCACCAGTTGCATCGGCTACCTGGCGCTGGCGTTCACGCCGTTCCCGGCACTGACCCAGATTGCCGCCTTTTCCGCCGCCGGCCTGATCGGCGCCTACCTGAGCGCGGTGTGTCTGCTGCCGGCGCTGCTCAAGGGCGTCGCGCTGCAACCGGCGCAGTGGCCGCTGACCCTCGCAACCGCCTTGGTCAACCTGCGTGAAGCACTGCTGCGGCGGGTGCCGAGCCCGGCGCTGCTCGGCCTGTTGCTGCTGTTCTGCCTCGGCGGCCTGTGGCACCTGGAGACCCGCAACGACATTCGCCAGTGGGTCGGCAGCTCGCCGCGCCTGCTGGAGGAAGCCAAGGACGTTGCGCGGATCACCGGCTACCAGCCCACCAGCCAGTTCTATCTGGTGCGCGGCGTCGACCAGAGCCAGTTGCTCTCACGTTTGCAGGCACTGGGCACGCGCCTCGACCAGCAGGTTCAGGCCGGCACGCTGAAAGGCTACATGGCGCTCAGCCAGGCGATCGCCAGCCCCGCCGATCAACAACAGGTGCGCGACGCATTGACCCGCCTGCCCGAACACTGGCAGCCGCTGCTGGACGTCGGCGTGCCATCCGCCACGCTGGAAAACGAGTTGAAGCAGGTACAAGCCCTGCCGACGCTGGATATCGATCAGGTCCTGGCCGGGCCGTTAGGCGAAGCCTGGCGGCCGCTCTGGCTCGGTGCCGATGACCAGGGTGTGGCCGCTGTCGTCAGCCTCCAGGGCCTGAGCGATCCGGCGCTGCTGCGCCAGCAGGTCGTGGACCTCGATGGCGTGCAACTGGTGGACCGTCTCGGCGACCTCAACCGCCTGTTCGCGGCCACCCAGATCAGCGCCGCCGAATTGAAGCTGTTGTCCTGCGTGCTGATCGCCTTGCTGCTGATCCTGCCGTTCGGCTTCGGTGGCGCCCTGCGCATCGTCGCCCTGCCGCTGCTGGCGGCGCTGTGCAGCCTGGCCAGCCTCGGCTGGCTGGGTCAGCCGCTGACGTTGTTCAGCCTGTTCGGCCTGCTGCTGGTCACCGCCATCAGCGTCGATTACTCGATCCTCATGCACGAGCACATCGGCGGCAGCGCCGTCAGCCTGCTCGGCACCCTGCTGGCGGCGACCACCACCTGGCTGTCGTTCGGCCTGCTGGCGGTGTCCAGTACGCCGGCGGTGAGCAACTTCGGCCTGGCCGTCAGCCTCGGCCTGGCCTTCAGCTTCGTCCTGGCCCCCTGGGCCGCCAGCCGCCACAAGGAAGCGTCGGCATGACCATTCTGCTGTTCTGGGCCCTGGCCCTGTCGCTGTTCCTGATCGCCAGCGAGATTGGCCGGCGCCTGGGCCTGATCAGCATCGTCAGCCAGTTGCTGCTGGCGACCCTTGGCCTGCCGCTGCTGATGCTGTTCTGGGTCGAGCCGAACTGGCAGCTCAGTGGTGCGGAACTGGTCGCGCCCGTCTGGCTGAAAACCCTCTACGGCATGAGCTTCGCCCTGTTACTGGGGCACATCCTCTCGGATGTGGTGGAGCTGAAATTCGACCGGCAGAGCCTGAAGATCGCCCTGCCGAGTTTTCTCGTGCCCTTCGCCTGCGGCCTGGCCTGCGGTGTGTGGCTGCTACCCGAGCAACCCTGGCTGACCTCGCTCGCCCTCGGCCTGGTCTTCGCCATCACCGCCATTCCGGTGCTGTACCTGTACCTGAGCAACATCGATTACCCGCCCGCCGCCACGCGCAGGCTGATGCAGGCAGCGATCATGATCGACGTGGTCTGCTGGCTGCTGTTCGGCCTGGGCAAGGGCAGCCTGCAACCGCTGAGCCTGATCCTGCCGCTGCTCGGCGCCTGCCTGCCGTTGCCGCTGTACGCCCTCGGCCTGCGCCGGCCGGCGATCTACGGCCTGCTGTTCCTGACGCTGCTGTTCATCGCCGAGCACTACCGCCTCAACGCGCTGATTTTCGGCATCGGTTATCTGTGCTGCCTGGCCTGGCTCAAGCTGCCGCTGCGCATGCCGTTGCCGGCGCGGTGGATCAAGCGCCTGCAGAACGGCGTGGCGATTCCGCTGATCCTCACCTTCGGCATCATCCAGATTGACATCCATCACGTCCTGCAAGGCTTCGATGCGGTACATCTGGCCGCCCTGCTCTTGCTGCCGATCGTCAGCAAGCTGCTGGGCAACTGGCTCGGCCTGAGCTGGGCAGGGCCTTCGTTCGAAGGCGCGAGTAAATGGCGGGAAACGCTGCTGCTGAACATTCGCGGCCTCAGCGAAATCGTCTTTCTCAACCTGCTCCTGCAACAGCACTTGATCAGCCCGGCGCTGTACTTCGCGCTGATGCTGATGAGCCTGATCGCCACACTCATGCCCGCCATCGCCGGGCTGCACCGCATTCCTCTCAAGACTATTCCGACGGCAAGGAGGCCTTATGCCGAACACTGAATTGCAACAACGCCAGGTCCTGATCATCGGCGCCGGCCCGTCCGGCGCGATCGCCGCCGCCCTGCTCAAGCGCCAGGGCCATGACGTGCTGATCATCGAGCGCCAGCGTTTCCCGCGTTTCTCCATCGGCGAAAGCCTGCTGTCGCACTGCCTCGACTTCGTCGAGGAAGCCGGCATGCTCGAAGCCCTTGAAGCGGCCGGGTTCCAGCGCAAGAACGGCGCGGCCTTCGCCTGGGGCGACGAGTACAGCGCCTTTGATTTCGGCGAGACCTTCTCGCGCGGCAAGCCGACCACCTTCCAGGTGCAACGCGCGCGCTTCGACCAATTGCTGGCCGACCAGGCCGCCCTGCAAGGCGTCGAGATCCGTTACGAAGAAGAAATCATCGCCGCAGATTTCGAGCGCGAGCACCCGCACCTGAGCGTCCGTCGTCTGGACGGCAGCGAGTACCGCGTCGAAGCGCAGTTCGTCCTCGATGCCAGCGGCTACGGCCGCGTGCTGCCGCGTCTGCTGGACCTCGAAGCACCGTCCAGCTTCCCGGTACGCCAGGCGGTGTTCACCCATATCGAAGACCGCATCGACCACCCGGGTTTCGACCGCGAGAAGATCCTCATCACCACCCACCCCGAGCACCGCGACATCTGGTTCTGGACCATCCCGTTCAGTGACGGTCGCTGCTCCCTCGGTGTGGTCGCCGCCGCCGAGCATTACGCCAACGCGCCGAGCGACCTGGATGCCTGCCTGAAAGACTTCGTCGCGCAGACCCCAAGCCTGTCCAAAGTGCTGGCCAACGCCGTGTGGGACACCCCGGCGCGGACCATCGGCGGCTACTCGGCCAACGTCAAGACGCTGCACGGCAAAGGCTTCGCCCTGCTGGGCAACGCCGCCGAATTCCTCGACCCGGTGTTCTCCTCCGGGGTAACCATCGCCATGCGTTCGGCGAGCATGGCCGCGGCCGTGCTGCACCGTCAATTGCAGGGCGAAGCGGTGGACTGGGAAAGCGAATTCGCCACCCCGCTCAAGCGCGGCGTGGACACCTTCCGCGCCTACGTCGAGGGCTGGTACAACGGCGGCTTCCAGGACGTGATCTACCACCCGGGCAGTTCCGACGAGATCCGCGCCATGATCAGCTCGATCCTCGCCGGATACGCCTGGGACCAGAAGAACCCCTTCGTCAGCGAACCCAAGCGCCGCCTGCGCATGCTCGCTGAAGTCTGCGCAAGGACGGCGGCATGAGCGAGCAACCCTTCTTCAGCGACAGCTACGTCGAGGAAACCCGCTTCGGCTTCTGGTTCCTGCGCAGCCACACCTGGCAGCACCATGTGCTGCGGGTGGCGATCAACGACCTGCGCACGCTGTTCGATCAGGAACCACCCAAGGCGCCGGTGCTGCTGGACGTCGGCTGCGGCCAGGGCCGCTCGTTCCGCCGCCTCAACGAAGTGTTCGCGCCGGGTCAGTTGCAAGGTACCGACGCCGACCCGCACAGCCTCGAACTGAGCCAGGCCGAAGCCCGTCGCCTGGGCCTGAACGTGGAACTGCGCGGCAGTGACTGCGCGGCGCTGCAATTTGCCGACGCCAGTGTCGATATCCTGTTCTGCCACCAGACCTTCCATCACCTGGTCGAACAGGAAAAAGCCCTCGCCGAGTTCTGGCGTGTGCTCAAGCCCGGTGGCTACCTGCTGTTCGCCGAGTCCACCGAGGCGTATATCGATACCTGGGTGATCCGCTGGCTGTTCCGTCATCCGATGCATGTGCAAAAGAGCGCCGAAGGGTACCTGCAGATGCTTCGCGACCAGGGCTTCGAGTTCACCCCGCGCAACGTCTCCTACCCGTACCTGTGGTGGAGCCGCTCCAGCGACTTCGGCTTGCTGGAGCGCACCGGCCTGCGCAAGCCGCCGCCCGTTGGCCAGCGTGAGGAAACCCTGGTCAACGTCGTTGCCCGCAAACCGCTGACCCCGGACGTGCCCGCCTCATGAAACGCCTGCTGCCCTTTCTCGTCCTGAGCGTCTGCCTGTTGCTCGGCGCTTGCGCCAGCAACGCGCCGCTGCCCGAACAGTTGCCGCCGCTGGCGCTGCCGATGCAGTTGCATGTGCAGCGCGAACAGGCCGGGGAGCGCCAGGACTGGCTGCTGGTGATCCAGCGCGAAGACCAGCGGTTGCGCTGGTCATTGATGGATTTGCTGGGCATTCCCCAGGCGCGACAATTGCTCGATCAGGGCACCTGGCAGGCCGACGGCCTGCTGCCGCCCAACCCGGCCGCCCGTGAATTGTTCGCCGGGTTGCTGTTCGCCCTGACCCCGGCCGAGCAGCTGCAACGCCTCTATCCCGGTGCACGCCAGCAAGACAAACAACGCTGGCTGGGCGAACGCTGGCGGGTCGACTATCGACAAGCCGACGACTTCACCTTGAACCTTGGGCAGGGCCTGCGTTATCTAGTCAGCCCCCTGCCCCGCGAGAACACGCCATGACCGCTTATCTGAATGCCCTGGGCCTGGTGTGTGCCCTCGGCCGCGATCAGGCTGAAGTTGCCCGCGGCCTGTTCGCCGGCGACTGCTCCGGCATGCGCGAGAGCGATCGCTGGGTGCCCGGACGGAGCATCCCGGTGGCGGCCGTGCCCGGCGAACTGCCCGAGCTGCCGGCGCATCTGGCGCATCAGCAAAGCCGCAACAACCAACTGCTGTACGCCGCCTGCCTGCAGATCGAAGCGCCGTTGCGCGCAGCGATCGAGCGCTTCGGTGCCTTGCGGGTCGGCGTGGTCCTCGGCACCAGCACCTCCGGTATCGAAGAGGCCAGCCAGGGCATTGCCCAACACCTGCGTGAGCAGCATTTTCCGCCCAGCTACGACTATGCCCAGCAGCAACTCGGCGCACCCGCGGCCTTCCTCGCCAACTGGCTGGACTTGAGCGGCCCGGCCTATGTCATTTCCACCGCCTGCACCTCCGGCGCACGGGCCCTGATGAGCGCCCGCCGCCTGCTCGACATGGGCCTGTGCGACGCGGTGATCTGCGGCGGCGTCGATAGTCTGTGCAAGCTGACCCTCAACGGCTTCAGCGCCCTGGAGGCGGTCAGCACGCAACGCTGCAACCCGTTCTCGGTCAACCGTGACGGCATCAATATCGGCGAAGGCGCGGCGGTGTTCCTGATGACCCACGACGCCAACCCGACAGGCACCACCGTCGCCCTGCTCGGCGCCGGCGCCAGCTCCGATGCCCACCATATTTCCGCACCGGATCCCGAAGGCACCGGCGCCTTGCAGGCAATGCGCAAGGCGCTGGAAAATGCCCACCTGACCCCGGACCAGATCGATTACCTGAACCTGCACGGCACCGCCACCCGACACAACGACGCCATGGAGAGCCTGGCGGTCAACGCCCTGTTCGGCGAACGCCTGCCTTGCTCGTCGAGCAAGCCGATGACCGGCCACACCCTCGGCGCCGCCGGCGCGCTGGAAGCGGCGTTCTGCTGGCTGGCACTGGCCGCGGACAACCGCGAAGGCCGTCTGCCGCCGCAGGTCTGGGACGGCGCGCGCGACCCGCAACTGGCACCGCTGAACCTGCTCGATGGCGACCAGCGCCTGCCGCTGCAAGGCCCGCGGCACCTGATGAGCAACTCGTTCGCCTTCGGTGGCAACAACGTCAGCCTGATTCTCGGAGACACCCCATGATTGCCTGGCCACTGGCCGAACTGCTGCCCCATGCCGGCGACATGATCCTCATCGACGGGATCGAGTCGTTCGACGAGGAGCAGATCCACGCCCACGTCACCGTCCGCCCCGGCGGTCTGTTCAACCGCCCGGACGGCAGCCTGCCGGCCTGGGTCGGCATCGAACTGATGGCCCAGACCGTGGCCGCCTATGCTGGCTGCCGCGCGCGCCAGCAGGACAAGCCGGTGGAACTGGGCTTTTTGCTCGGCACCCGCAAGTTCCAGTGTGATGTCGAGCATTTCCCCGCCGATTCGCACCTGCGCATCCACGCCCAACGCTCGCTGGAAGACGAGAACGGCATGGGCGTGTTCGAGTGCCATCTGCATGGCCCTGGCATTTACGCCACGGCCCGCCTGAACGTTTTTCGCCCGCCACAGGCCGCCACTTACCTGGCCGAGGCAGGCTCCGAGGAGTCCCCGCAATGACTGACACCATTCTGGTCACCGGCTCCAGCCGTGGCATCGGCCGGGCCATCGCCCTGCGTCTGGCTCGCGCCGGTTACGACCTGGTCCTGCACTGCCGCAGCGGCCGCGCCGAAGCCGAGGCCGTCGCCGAGGAAGTCCGCGCCCTTGGCCAACAGGCCCGGGTGCTGCAGTTCGACGTCGCCGACCGCGCCGCCTGCGCCGCCATTCTCACCGACGACGTGGAAACCCACGGCGCCTACTATGGCGTGGTGTGCAATGCCGGGCTGACCCGCGACGGCGCCTTCCCGGCGCTGACCGACGACGATTGGGATCAGGTGCTGCGCACCAACCTCGACGGTTTCTACAACGTCCTGCACCCGCTGACGATGCCGATGATCCGTCGCCGCGCGCCGGGCCGCATCGTTTGCATCACCTCGGTGTCCGGGCTGATCGGCAACCGCGGCCAGGTCAACTACAGCGCCTCCAAGGCCGGCGTGATCGGTGCCGCCAAGGCCCTCGCCATCGAGCTGGGCAAGCGCCGCATCACCGTCAACTGCGTGGCCCCCGGGCTGATCGACACGGCGATGCTGGACGAGCACGTGCCCGTCGATGAACTGCTGAAAATGATCCCGGCCCAGCGCATGGGCACCCCGGAGGAAGTCGCCGGTGCGGTGAATTTCCTGATGTCGTCGGAGGCCGCCTACATCACCCGCCAGGTTCTGGCGGTCAACGGAGGCCTGTGCTGATGAAACGCGTGGTTGTCACCGGCATGGCCGGCATCACCTCCCTGGGCAGCGACTGGCCGACCATCGCCGCCAACTTCGCCGCCAATCGCAGCGGCATCCGCCGCATGGACGAGTGGGATCGTTTCGCCGAACTCAACACCCGCCTGGCCGGGCCGGTGGATGATTTCGCCGTCCCCGCAAGCTGGACCCGCAAGCAGTTGCGCAGCATGGGCCGCGTCTCGCGGATGGCGGTCGCGGCGTCGCAGAACGCGCTGCTGGATGCCGGCCTGCTCGACGACCCGTCGATCCGCGACGGCCGCATGGGCGTGGCCTGCGGCTCGTCCACCGGCAGCACCGAGGACATCAAGGCGTTCGGCAACATGCTGCTCAACTCGGTGGCCGAGGGCCTCAACGCCAACTCCTACGTGCGCATGATGCCGCACACCACCGCCGCCAATATCAGCATCTTCTTCGGCCTGACCGGGCGCCTGATCCCGACGTCCAGCGCCTGCACCAGCGGCAGCCAGGGCATCGGCTACGCCTACGAGGCGATCAAGTTCGGCCGCCTGCCGATGATGCTTGCCGGCGGCGCCGAAGAACTGTGCCCGACCGAAGCCATGGTCTTCGACGCGCTCTACGCCACCAGCCTGAAAAATGACGCCCCGCACACATCGCCGAGCCCGTACGACAGCGGCCGCGACGGCCTGGTGATCGGCGAAGGCGCCGGCATGCTGGTGCTGGAAGAACTGGAACACGCCCTCGCGCGCGGCGCACACATCTACGCCGAGATCGTCGGCTTCGGCAGCAACGCCGACGGCCAGCACACCACCCGCCCTGAGCAGGTGACCATGCGCCGGGCGATGGAGCTGGCCCTGGAAGATGCCGCGCTGGCGCCCGAGGCGATCGGCTACGTCAACGGCCACGGTACCGCCACCGAACAGGGCGACATCGCCGAAACCCTGGCCACCAGCAGCCTGTTCGGCCCACGAATGCCGATCAGCTCACAGAAAAGCTTCCTCGGTCACACCCTGGGCGCTTGCGGTGCACTGGAGGCGTGGTTCAGCATCGAAATGATGAACAGCGACCGTTATGTGCACACCCTGAACCTGGAAACCGTCGATCCGCGCTGTGGCGAACTGGATTATCTGTGTGGCGAGTTCCGCGCGATGAGCCATGGTTATGTCATGAGTAACAATTTCGCCTTTGGCGGGGTCAATACCTCGCTGATTTTCCGTCGCTGGTCCTGAACACCTGACAACACCTGGAGAAAAAGGAATGTCTTCACTCATTCGCGCGGCCCTGATGGGCCTGGTTCTGATCGGCCTCGCCGGCTGCACGACCAAACCCCTGCTGACCCCGAAAGAACTGCTGGTGGTCGGCCACACCTACAGCCATGAAGAGATCAAGAAAGCCATCCTGACCGGCGCCGCCGAGCGCGGCTGGACCGTGCGCAACATCGGCGACGAGGTGATCCAGGCCGATATCCTGGTGCGCAACATGTACTACGCCCGCGTCGATATCACCTACAGCCTCAGCAACTATCGCATCGACTACCGCGACAGCCGCGAGATGGACTACAAGGACGGCAAGATCCACCGCAACTACAACCGCTGGGTCAAGAACCTGGACAAGAGCATCCTGCGCGCGCTGAAACGCATCGAGACCGACCGCATGGTTCAGCGCGCCGTCAGTGAACAACAATCGAGCACCGCTCACTAATCAAGGAGAGACATAGATGCGTCTGAAAACCTGGACCGCCACTACCGCCCTGCTGCTCTGCGCCCTGCCAGGCCTGAGCCAGGCGCGTGATACCCAGCTATTCCTGCCCTTCGAGAAAGTCGTCCAGCAGATGACCGCCGAGAAGAAACTGGACGGCTCGGTGAAGTTCTACCTGGCCGGCGTGCAGCCACGGGGCAAGGTCACCGTGGTGAGCCCGAATTCGGTCACCAACAAGAAGACCAACGCCTTCAACAAGAGCGACGAAGCGGCCTGCGAATGGGCCCTGCAATCGGCTTTGCTGACCATGCAGGACGCCGCGAAGAAGGTGAACGCCAACGCCGTGACCAACATCGCCAGCTACTACAAGAAGAACGAGCGTAAAGACGCCACCACCTACGAATGCCACGCTGGCGCCGTCATGGCCGGTGTCGCGATCAAGGGCGACCTGTCCCGCGTCGACTGATAGCCGTCACGTTTTCCGGGTGAGCAGCTCGACGAAGGCCCCGGCCATCGCCGATGCCTGCTCCCGGCGCTGCACCAGCCACACCGCCGTCACCGCCTCGGCATCCAGCAGCGTGCGGTAGACCACCCCGTCGATCCGCATGCGCTGGAACGACGCCGGCAACACCGACACCCCCAACCCCGCCGACACCAGCCCGATGATGGTCATCACCTCGCCGGCTTCTTGGGCAAAGTGCGGGCTGAATCCGGCCTGCCGGGCCAGGCTGAGCAACTGCGCGTGCAGGCCGCTGCCGTAACTGCGGGGGAAAAATACGAAGGGTTCGTGGGCCAGGTCCGCCAGGTGCACGCCCTGCTCGCTGCCCTGCGCCAGCGGATGGGCGGCGTTGAGCACCGCCACCAGCGGCTCGCGGAACAGTTCGGTGGCGATCAAGCTGTCCGGCAACGGCAACGGCCGCATCAGGCCCACTTCGATGCGTTCGTCGAGCAGCGCATCGGCGACATCACGGCTGCTCATCTCCTTGAGGTTCAGGTGCACCGCCGGAAAACGCTGGCGAAAACTGTAGATGGCCTTGGGAATGCTGGAATTGAACGGCGCCGACGAGGTGAAGCCGATCTTCATTTCACCCAGCTCACCCAACTGCGCGCGGCGCGCCACGTCGGCGGCCTTGTCCACCTGCGCAAGCACCTGGCGAGCCTCTTCTAGAAACAGCCGGCCCGCCTCGCTCAGCTCCACTCGTCGGTTGGTGCGCTCGAACAAGCGCGCGCCCAGTTCCTGCTCCAGCGCCTGGATCTGCTGGCTCAACGGCGGTTGGGATATCCCCAGCACCTGCGCGGCCCGGCCAAAATGCAGCTCTTCGGCGACAGCGATGAAGTAACGCAGGTGGCGCAATTCCATGGGGACTCCAATAGGTCGTAAAACCTCTTAAACAGGTCGAACAATATATTGGAAATGATCATTAGCCAGCTATATGCTTTTTTGCAGTTGCCCCCGAGGCCGCACCCCGCCGAGGTTTCCGTGAAAACTGCTGTCGCGCCACACGCCCACGAAGTTCCCCCCGCTCCGCTCAATGACGCGGCCACCACGCTGCAAGACATCTGGATCGAAAAAGGCACCCCGGCCTTTATGCGCACGGTGCTGGCGCTGTTCTGCGGCGGCTTCGCTACCTTCGCCCTGCTCTACTGCGTGCAGCCGATGATGCCGCTGCTGTCGAAAGAGTTTTCCATCAATGCCGCGCAGAGCAGCCTGGTGCTGTCGGTGTCCACCGGCTTGCTGGCATTCGGCCTGCTGATTACCGGGCCAATTTCCGACCGTATCGGGCGCAAGCCGGTGATGGTCTTCGCGCTGTTCTGCGCCGCGCTTTGCACACTCGCCAGCGCACTGATGCCGACCTGGGAGGGCGTGCTGGCAATGCGTGCGCTGGTGGGGCTGTCGCTGAGCGGGCTGGCCGCGGTGGCCATGACCTACCTGAGCGAAGAGATTCACCCGCAACACATTGGCCTGGCCATGGGCCTGTACATCGGCGGCAACGCCATTGGCGGCATGAGTGGCCGGCTGATTACCGGCGTGCTGATCGACTTCGTCAGTTGGCACATGGCGATGCTGGTGATCGGCGGCCTGGCCCTGATTGCGGCGGCGGTGTTCTGGAAGGTCCTCCCCGAGTCGCGCAACTTCCGCGCCCGCTCGATGAACCCGCGCAGCCTGCTGGACGGTTTCGTCCTGCACTTTCGCGACGCCGGTCTGCCGTGGCTGTTCCTTGAAGCCTTCTTGCTGATGGGTGCGTTCGTCACCCTGTTCAACTACATCGGCTACCGCCTGCTGGCCGAGCCTTATCACATGAGTCAGGCGCTGGTGGGGCTGCTGTCGATCGTCTACCTGTCGGGTATCTACAGCTCGGCGCAGATTGGTGCGCTGGCGGACAAGCTGGGCCGGCGCAGAGTGTTCTGGGGCACCATCGTGCTGATGTTCAGCGGCATGCTGATGACCCTGTTCACCCCGTTGCCGCTGGTGATCGTCGGCATGCTGGTGTTCACCTTCGGCTTCTTCGGCGCCCACTCGGTAGCCAGTAGCTGGATTGGACGGCGCGCGCTGAAGGCCAAGGGGCAGGCCTCGTCGCTGTACCTGTTCAGTTACTACGCGGGGTCGAGCGTGGCGGGGACGGCCGGCGGGGTGGCGTGGCATTACGCCGGGTGGAATGGGATCGGGGTGTTTATCGGTAGCTTGCTGGTGGTGGCGCTGGGTGTGGCGGTGTATCTGAGCAAGCTGCCGCCGAAGACTGCATAGATAGAAAGCATCGCTGGCAAGCCAGCTCCCACAGGTTCAGCGCAAGCCTTAAGAGTTGCACTGCCCTGTGGGAGCTGGCTTGCCAGCGATGAGGCCTCCAGATCAGTTCACGATCTCAACCACATCCACATCAATCTCCCGCGACATCAGGTGCTTCTCCACCTCACCCGTGAGCTTGACCTTGGTCTTGTCATTGAACGCCACTGGCGGCAGGTCTTCGTTGTCGATTTCGACGGTGATGCTGCCGGTGTTGTCCTTGAACTCGTACTTGTCGTCGTTGTTGACCTTCTTGATCACATAACCGGTCAGCACTACCGGGGTGTCATCGGCAGCCTCGTTGGCCGCAGCCACGGTGGTGACGGATTGCGCACCCGGGCCGGTATAGCCGGCGCCAGCCGCTAGGGCTGCGGTGCTGAACAGAGGGGCGAGGATAAGGGCGAGGTAACGGGTTTTCATGGTTCTGATCCTTGGCAGGTTTTGATGGGATCAGATTACCGGGCACGCCTGAATTGAAACTTAATCCGCACAAAAAACGCCCGGCTCGTGCCGGGCGTTTCGCTTTTACTGGTGGTACTGAGCTGACAGCTCATGCACCGCGTTGATGAACGCACCCGCATGCTCAGGATCGACTTCCGGGGTGATGCCGTGGCCGAGGTTGAACACGTGGCCCGTACCATGGCCGTAGCTGGCGAGGATGCGCGCCACTTCGGCACGGATGGCTTCCGGCTTGGCGTAGAGCACGGTCGGGTCCATGTTGCCCTGCAGCGCGACCTTGTCACCGACGCGGCGACGCGCGTCGCTGATTTCACAGGTCCAGTCCAGGCCCAGCGCGTCGGCGCCGGCCTCGGCGATGCTTTCCAGCCACATGCCGCCGTTCTTGGTGAAGAGGATCACCGGCACTTTGCGCCCTTCGTGCTCGCGGATCAGGCCGCTGACGATCTTGCGCATGTAGGCCAGGGAGAACTCCTGGTACGCCGCCGCCGACAGGTTGCCGCCCCAGGTGTCGAAGATCTGCACCGCTTGCGCACCGGCGAGGATCTGGCCGTTGAGGTAGCTGGTGACCGACTGCGCCAGCTTGTCCAGCAGCAGGTGCATGGCTTGTGGGTTGTCGTAGAGCATGGCCTTGGTCTTGCGGAAGTCTTTCGACGAGCCGCCTTCGACCATGTAGGTCGCCAGGGTCCACGGGCTGCCGGAGAAACCGATCAGCGGTACACGGCCATTCAGTTCGCGGCGGATGGTGCTGACCGCGTCCATCACGTAGCCCAGGTCTTTCTGCGGATCAGGAATCGGCAGCGCCTCGATGTCGGCCAGGGTGCTGACGACTTTCTTGAAGCGTGGACCTTCGCCGGTCTCGAAGTACAGGCCCTGGCCCATGGCATCGGGGATGGTGAGGATGTCGGAGAAGAGGATCGCGGCGTCCAGCGGGTAGCGGTCCAGCGGCTGCAGGGTCACTTCGCAGGCGAATTGAGGGTTCATGCACAGGCTCATGAAATCACCGGCCTTGGCGCGGCTGGCGCGGTACTCCGGCAGGTAGCGGCCGGCCTGGCGCATCATCCACACCGGGGTGACGTCTACGGGTTGCTTGAGCAGGGCGCGCAGGAAACGATCGTTCTTCAAGGCAGTCATGTCGGCATCCGGAAAAAAAGTGCGGGCATTTTCTCAGACAGGCAAAGAAAAGGCACGGTGGTTACCGTGCCTTTTGTCTATCAGAGTGCCCTGGGTCAATAGTTTTTATTGTTGCGCCCAGTGGTAAATCAGACGCCCAGGTAGTCGAGAATCCCTTCCGCCGCGTTGCGGCCTTCGAAGATTGCCGTTACCACCAGGTCGGAACCGCGGACCATGTCGCCACCGGCGAAGATCTTCGGGTTGCTGGTCTGGTGCTTGAACGCGCCCTTCTCGGGAGCGACCACGCGGCCCTGGCTGTCGGTCTGGATACCGAACTGTTCGAACCATGGCGCCGGGCTCGGACGGAAGCCGAAGGCGATGACCACGGCGTCTGCCGGGATGATCTCTTCGGAGCCCGGGATCGGCTCAGGGCTGCGGCGGCCGCGGGCGTCCGGTTCGCCGAGACGGGTCTCGACCACTTTCACGCCTTCGACCTTGTCTTCGCCAACGATGGCGATCGGCTGGCGGTTGTAGAGGAATTTCACGCCTTCTTCCTTGGCGTTCTTCACCTCTTTGCGCGAGCCAGGCATGTTCGCTTCGTCGCGGCGGTACGCACAGGTCACAGCTTTGGCGCCCTGGCGGATGGAGGTGCGGTTGCAGTCCATCGCGGTGTCACCACCGCCCAGCACCACGACCTTCTTGCCCTTCATGTCGACGAAATCTTCCGGCGACTTTTCAAAGCCCAGGTTGCGGTTGACGTTGGCGATCAGGAAGTCCAGCGCGTCATGCACGCCCGGCAGGTCTTCGCCCGGGAAGCCGCCCTTCATGTAGGTGTAGGTACCCATGCCCATGAACACCGCATCGAATTCTTCGAGCAGTTGTTCCATGGTCACGTCCTTGCCCACCTCGGTGTTCAGACGGAACTCGATACCCATGCCCGAGAAGACTTCGCGGCGATTGCTCAGCACGGTCTTTTCCAGCTTGAACTCGGGGATGCCGAAGGTCAGCAGGCCACCGATTTCCGGGTTCTTGTCGAACACCACCGGGGTCACGCCGCCGCGCACCAGGATGTCGGCGCAGCCCAGGCCAGCAGGACCGGCGCCAACAATGGCGACGCGCTTGCCGGTCGGCTTGACCTTGGACATGTCCGGACGCCAGCCCATGGCGAAGGCGGTGTCAGTGATGTACTTCTCCACCGAGCCGATGGTGACCGCGCCGAAGCCGTCATTGAGGGTGCATGCACCTTCGCAGAGACGGTCCTGCGGACAGACGCGACCGCAGACTTCCGGCAGGGTGTTGGTCTGGTGCGACAGTTCCGCGGCCGCAAGGATGTTGCCTTCAGAGACCAGCTTCAACCAGTTGGGGATGAAGTTGTGCACCGGGCACTTCCACTCGCAGTACGGGTTACCGCAACCCAGGCAACGGTGGGCCTGTTCGGCCGACTGTTGGGGTTTGAAAGGCTCGTAGATTTCCACGAACTCTTTCTTGCGCTGGCGCAGCAGCTTCTTCTTTGGATCCTTGCGCCCGACTTCGATGAACTGGAAGTCATTACTCAGACGTTCAGCCATTTTTCTAAACCTCTTAACAGCAGCTGCAAGCTATTAGCTGCAAGCCGCAAGACGATCACGTTGCCAGGCAAACCTCGTACTGCTTTTACTTGCAGCTTGAGGCTTGCCACTTGCAGCTGCTTATTGCGGGTTGGCCCGGGTGCTGGAGAGCAGGTTCTTCAGGTTTGCCGCCTTCGGCTTGACCAGCCAGAAGCGGCGAACGTAGTCGTCCAGGTTTTCCCAGAGCTCGCGGCCCCATTCGCTTCCGGTTTCTTCGACGTACTCGGTCAGCACGCGGTGCAGATGGCTGCGGTAAGCCTCCATCGCCTCGCCGGTGATCCGCTGGATTTCCACCAGTTCATGGTTGAGCTTGTCGACGAAGCTGTTGTCCATGTCCAGCACGTAGGCGAAACCGCCCGTCATGCCGGAACCGAAGTTGTAGCCGGTCTTGCCCAGAACGCAGACAAAACCACCGGTCATGTATTCGCAGCAGTGATCGCCGGTGCCTTCGACGATGGTGTGGGCACCGGAGTTGCGCACGGCGAAACGCTCGCCTGCGGTACCGGCGGCGAACAACTTGCCGCCAGTGGCGCCATACAGGCAGGTGTTGCCGATAATGGCGCTGTCCTGGGTGGCAAACGGGCTGCCGGCTGGCGGCACGATGGTCAGCTTGCCACCGGTCATGCCTTTGCCGACGTAGTCGTTGGCGTCACCTTCCAGGTGCATGTTCAGGCCACCGGCGTTCCACACGCCGAAGCTCTGACCAGCAGTACCCTTGAAGCGGAAGGTGATCGGTGCCTTGGCCATGCCCTGGTTGCCATGCAGACGGGCGATCTCGCCGGAAATCCGCGCGCCGATGGAACGGTCGCAGTTGCAGATATCCAGATCGAATTCGCCGCCGCTCAGATCGCGGATCGCCGGAAGGGCCATCTGCACCATCTTCTCGGCCAGCGCGCCCTTGTCGAACGGCGGGTTGCGGTCAACTTCGCAGAACTGCGGCTTGTCGGCCGGCACGTGCGGGCTGCCCAGCAGCGGGCTGAGGTCGAGGTGTTTCTGCTTCTCGGTTTCGCCCGGCAGCATTTCCAGCAGATCGGTACGGCCGATCAGCTCACCGAGGCTGCGCACGCCCAGGCGGGCCAGCCACTCACGGGTTTCTTCGGCGATGTAGGTGAAGAAGTTCACCACCATGTCGACGGTACCGATGTAGTGGTCCTTGCGCAGCTTGTCGTTCTGGGTCGCTACGCCGGTGGCGCAGTTGTTCAGGTGGCAGATGCGCAGGTATTTGCAGCCCAGGGCGATCATCGGCGCGGTGCCGAAGCCGAAGCTCTCGGCGCCCAGGATGGCCGCCTTGATCACGTCGAGGCCGGTTTTCAGGCCGCCGTCGGTCTGGACCCGGACCTTGCCGCGCAAGTCGTTGCCGCGCAGGGTCTGGTGAGTTTCAGCCAGGCCCAGTTCCCACGGGGCGCCGGCGTACTTGATCGAGGTCAGCGGCGAAGCACCGGTACCACCGTCATAACCGGAGATGGTGATGAGGTCGGCGTAGGCTTTGGCCACACCGGCGGCGATGGTGCCGACACCGGCTTCCGCCACCAGCTTGACCGATACCAGCGCCTGCGGGTTGACCTGCTTGAGGTCGAAGATCAGTTGCGACAGGTCTTCGATCGAGTAGATGTCATGGTGCGGCGGAGGCGAAATCAGGGTCACGCCCGGAACCGCGTAGCGCAGCTTGGCGATCAGGCCGTTGACCTTGCCGCCTGGCAGTTGACCACCCTCGCCCGGCTTGGCGCCTTGAGCGACCTTGATCTGCAGCACTTCGGCGTTGACCAGGTACTCGGGGGTGACACCGAAACGACCGGTGGCGACCTGTTTGATTTTCGAGCTGCGGATGGTGCCGTAGCGGGCCGGGTCTTCGCCGCCCTCACCGGAGTTGGAACGCGCGCCCAGGCGGTTCATTGCCTCGGCCAGCGCTTCGTGGGCTTCCGGCGACAGCGCGCCCAGGGAGATACCGGCGGAGTCGAAGCGTTGCAGGATCGCTTGCAGCGGTTCGATTTCGCTCAGGTCCAGCGCCTGGTCAGCGGTCTTCACCTTGAGCAGGTCGCGGATCATCGACACCGGACGGTTGTCCACCAGCGCGGTGTATTCCTTGAACTTCTCGTAGTCGCCTTGTTGCACGGCGGCTTGCAGGGTGTTGACCACATCCGGGTTGTAGGCGTGGTATTCGCCACCGTGGACGAATTTCAGCAGACCGCCCTGCTGGATCGGCTTGCGCGGGCTCCAGGCTTCGACGGCGAGCAGTTTCTGCTCGTTCTCGATGTCGACGAAGCGTGCGCCTTTCAGGCGGCTCGGAACGCCACGGAAGCTCAGGTTGACCACTTCTTCCGACAGGCCAACCGCTTCGAACAGTTGCGCGCCGCGGTACGAGCCAATGGTGGAGATGCCCATCTTCGACAGGATCTTCAGCAGGCCCTTGGAGATGCCTTTGCGGTAGTACTTGAAGACTTCGTCCAGATCGCCCAGCACTTCGCCGGTACGGATCAGGTCGGCCAGCACTTCGTAGGCCAGGTACGGGTAGACCGCCGAGGCACCGAAGCCGAGCAGCACAGCGAAGTGATGCGGGTCACGAGCAGTGGCGGTTTCCACCAGGATGTTGCTGTCGCAACGCAGGCCTTTTTCGGTCAGGCGGTGGTGCACGGCGCCCACAGCGAGCGAGGCGTGAACCGGCAGCTTGCCCGGCGCGATGTGACGGTCGGTCAGCACCAGTTGGGTCTTGCCGCCGCGCACGGCTTCCTCGGCCTGGTCGGCGATGTTGCGCACCGCAGCTTCCAGACCCAGGCTTTCTTCGTAGTTGAGGTCGATGACATGACGCTCGAAGCCAGGGCGGTCGAGGTTCATCAGCGAACGCCACTTGGCCGGCGAGATGACCGGCGAGCTGAGGATCACCCGTGAAGCATGCTCAGGCGATTCCTGGAAGATGTTGCGCTCGGCACCGAGGCAGATCTCCAGCGACATGACGATGGCTTCACGCAGCGGGTCGATCGGCGGGTTGGTCACCTGCGCGAACTGCTGGCGGAAGTAGTCGTAGGTCGAACGCACGCGCTGCGACAGGATCGCCATCGGCGTGTCGTCGCCCATGGAACCCACGGCTTCCTGGCCCTGCTCGCCGAGCGGACGCAGTACCTGGTCACGCTCTTCGAAGGTGACCTGGAACATCTTCATGTATTGCTTGAGCTGGTCGCTGTCGTAGCTCGCCGCGCCTTGGTCGTCGCTCAGGTCGGCCTGGATGCGCAGGGCATTCTGGCGCAGCCAGCGCTTGTACGGATGGCGCGACTTGAGGCGGTTGTCGATGGCGTCGGTGTCGAGGATCTGGCCGGTTTCGGTGTCCACGGCAAAGATCTGGCCCGGGCCGACACGGCCCTTGGCGATGACGTCTTCAGGCTTGTAGTCCCACACACCGATTTCCGACGCCAGGGTGATGTAGCCGTTCTTGGTGGTGACCCAGCGCGCCGGGCGCAGGCCGTTACGGTCGAGCAGGCAGACCGCGTGGCGACCTTCGGTCATCACCACGCCGGCAGGACCGTCCCACGGCTCCATGTGCATGGAGTTGTATTCGTAGAAGGCACGCAGGTCGGCGTCCATGGTCTCGACGTTCTGCCACGCTGGCGGAATGATCATCCGCACGCCACGGAACAGGTCGATGCCACCGGTGACCATCAGTTCGAGCATGTTGTCCATCGAGGACGAGTCGGAGCCGACGCGGTTGACCAGCGGGCCCAGCTCTTCCAGGTCCGGAATCAGTTCGTTCTCGAACTTGGTGCGACGGGCCTGGGCCCAGTTGCGGTTACCGGTGATGGTGTTGATCTCGCCGTTGTGGGCGAGGAAGCGGAAGGGCTGCGCCAGCGGCCACTTCGGCAGGGTGTTGGTGGAGAAGCGCTGGTGGAACACGCAGATCGCGGTCTGCAGGCGCTCGTCACTGAGGTCCGGATAGAAGGCGGCGAGGTCCGCCGGCATCATCAGGCCTTTATAAATGATGGTCTTGTGCGAAAAGCTGCAGATGTAGTGGTCGGTGTCTTCGGCGTTGGCGACCGAAGAGCGGCGACGGGCACTGAACAGCTTGATGGCGAATTCCTGATCGCTCAGGCCTTCACCGCCGACGAATACCTGTTCGATCTGCGGCAGACGCTCGAGGGCGAGGCGGCCGAGAACGCTGGTGTCGATCGGAACCTTGCGCCAGCCCACCAATTGCAGGCCGGCAGCGAGGATCTCGCGGTTCATGTTTTCGCGCGCGGCTTCGGCTTTGGCGTCGTTCTGATTGAAGAACACCATGCCCACGGCGTACTGCTTGGGCAGCTCGTTGCCGAATTGCGCCTTGGCGACTGCGCGCAGGAACGCATCGGGCTTCTGCATCAGCAGACCGCAACCGTCGCCGGTCTTGCCGTCGGCGTTGATCCCACCGCGGTGGGTCATGCAGGTCAGGGCTTCAATAGCCGTTTGCAAAAGGTGGTGGCTGGGTTCGCCCGTCATATGGGCGATCAGGCCAAAACCACAGTTGTCCTTGAATTCTTCGGGATGGTACAGACCTGTTTTCATAGACACATTCTCACCAGGTTCGCCTCTCACAAAGGCAAATCTCTTTTTAATACAACCACTTACCATCCACGCCGAACGAACGCCAGCTTTGCGGGGGCAATACGGGTGCCATTGTTGCACAGCGACAGGGACGCCCACAAATTTGCTGACGAATCAGCGAAAATCCATGTCGCATTTTTGAATGTTTTTAAGCGAATGCCGTGGTAACAGCGATGCTCGAGTCTGAAGCGTTTCAGCCTGGACTGCAACACGAGCTTGTGGCCGGCAGTCTGGGACAGAAAAGCCTGCCGCGTTCGACGCAGCAGGCTTGACTTGGGTTCAGGAGTCGCTCAGCAGGTGGCGGGGGTAGTGCCACCGAGCTATTTCAGCGGGTCGACAGGTCTTGTTGGACGCTGGCGACAGTGCGAGGCCAAGGTTTACCAGCCTGGACCTTGGCTGGCAAGGCCTTGATTGCATTGAGGGCTGCATCGCGGCTGGAGAAGTTGCCGTAGGTCACGACGTAGAGCGGCTTGCCCTGAAGGTTTTTCTTGAAGTAGCGATAGTCGCCACCCTCGGCTTTCACGTAGGCCTGGGCGGTGGCTTCAGAGCTGGTGCCGAGGATCTGCACAACGTAGTTACCCGGCGCTTGCGAGGCATACCAGCCACCACCGGCCGTACCGGCAGGTGCCGCAGCCGGCTTGGCAGCGGGTTTTTCCGCAGGTTTCACGGCAGGAACAGCGGGCTTGGCAGTCGCCACTTCAGTCACGGGCTTGGGCGCAGGTGCAACCGGCTTGGCCACCGCCGGAGCGACAGGCTGGTGAGCAGGCGCAACCGGCTGTGCGGAGGCGATGGTCTGGGATGGCTGGATCGGCTGAGCCGGGGTCGGCGCTGGACCTGCTACCGCGCCCGCAGGAGGTGCGATGGTGGTCACCGTTGGTGGTTGCAGCGCAGTGTTGCCGGCAGGACCGGACTCTTCGCCCTCACTCATGCCGGCCGCTTCAGCCAGCGGGCCGCGCATTACCGGTTGCGACTGGCCTACCAGCGGCAGCGGCATTGGCTGCGACGAGCCGGCGAACTCGATCGCAGGGCCGCCATTGTTCGACTGTGCATTGCTCGGCTGCCCCTGCCCCAGCGGCAGTTGCGCCTGCTCGGCGGGTGCACCGGTCTTCGGCTGGTCGCCTTTCTTCGGCATCAGCACGGCGGCGCCGACAGCGATCACTACTACGGCAGACAGCGCCAGCACATGTTTCTTCGGCATAGAGAACCCCACAGATGGTCGCTTCGCCGTCGAGCGGCTGGCGATCATGGCTTCGATCAAGGTATCGCGGGCGACCTGGTTGATAGCCCCAGGCCAGCCGTCGGAGTTGTGGTGAATATCGACGACCTGCTCACTGGTGAACACCTCGATGCCACGCCCCGCACCTTCCAGACGTTGCTCCAGGTACTCCCGGGTCTCGTCTTCGGTGTAGGGTTGCAGCTCGATGACATGAAAACGCTCTTCCTCGATTTCCAGCGCTTCCAGGCCGGCGATCAGTGACGGCTCGCCGAACAGGAACACGTGGGGGCGACCTTCCGCGGTGCCCGCCGCCAGTTCCAGCAACGCTTGGAGTGCCGACTCGCCAAGTTGTTCCGCATCGTCGACCAGCAAATAGACTTCCTGGCCGGTCAGGCCCAGTTGCACCACCTGGGCGAGAATCAGCGGCACTTCGGCCTTGGCCACGCCCAGCGATTGCGCCACCTGGGCGAGAACGCCGGCCGCATCGCTGGCGCTGCGAGCAGAAACCACCACGCTCTGCACCGACTGCTTGTTGGTGCTGGCCACCAGGGCCTGGCGCAGCAAGGTCTTGCCGGCGCCTTGCGGGCCGGTCACTACCAGCAGCAACTGGCTATAACGGGCGAGGTGGTGCAGTTGCCCCAGGACCGGCTTGCGCTGGGCGGGGAAGAATTTGAACCCGGGGACGCGAGCGGCGAAGGGGTCGTGATTCAACTGATAGTGGCCGAGAAAGGCCTCGTCGGCATGCAAACTGGTCATCGGACTCTCATCAACCTCAAAGCTGGGCCACGATTGCGCGGTAATCCGCCGCCAGCGTGGCCTGAAGAATCTCTTGCGGATAGTCGTCGGTTACCACGGCCTCGCCCATGTGACGCAGCAAAACCAGACGCAGACGGCCATCGAGCACTTTTTTGTCCACCGACATGTGTTGCATGAACTGCGCCGGTGTCATTTCCTCCGGCGGTACCACCGGCAACCCGGCGCGCTGCAGCAGGCGAATGCCACGGTCGCGTTCCTGCTGGCTGATCCAGCCAAGGCGCATGGACATTTCCAGGGCCATGACAGTACCGGCTGCCACTGCTTCGCCATGCAGCCAGACACCATAGCCCATGTGCGTCTCGATAGCGTGACCGAAGGTGTGGCCGAGGTTCAGCGTAGCGCGCACCCCGGTCTCACGCTCATCGGCCCCGACCACGGCGGCCTTGGCGGCGCAGGAGCGGCGGATGGCTTCGGTCAGGGCAACGGCATCGACGTTGCGCAGGGCATCGACATGCTCTTCAAGCCAGCCAAGGAAAGGCTCGTCGCAAATCAGCCCGTACTTGATCACTTCCGCCAGCCCCGCGGACAACTCGCGCGCCGGCAAGGTGCGCAGGCTGTCGGTATCGATCAGCACCGCGTTGGGCTGATAGAAGGCGCCAACCATGTTCTTGCCCAACGGGTGGTTGATGCCGGTCTTGCCGCCCACGGACGAGTCAACCTGGGACAGCAGCGTGGTCGGAACCTGGATGAAGTCCACGCCACGCTGGTAGCAGGCGGCGGCGAAGCCGGCCATGTCACCGATGACGCCGCCACCGAGGGCGACCACAGTAGTGCGGCGATCATGCCGTGCGGTGAGCAGGGCATCGAAGATCAGTTGCAGGGTTTCCCAGTTCTTGAAGGACTCGCCGTCCGGCAGCACCACCGGCAATACCGAGTAAGCGCCAAGGGTACGGCTCAGGCGTTCGAGGTACAGCGGCGCGACGGTCTCGTTGGAAACGATGGCGACCTGCCGACCCGCGATATGCGGTGCCAGCAGTTCGGGTTGATCCAGCAGGCCCTCGCCGATGTAGATCGGGTAGCTGCGTTCGCCCAGTTCGACCTTAAGTGTCTGCATGTGTCCCCACAAAGAACAAAGGCGCGGGCTCGAACATTCGGCCTGCGCGATAACGGATTGCCCTGTCACGGCATGACTGGTCGCCGAGGATAGTCATGCGCTAACGGGGCGGCAACTTCTGCAAGCGCTCGAGAATGTCCAGCACCACCATGCGTGGTGGCCGCTCGTCGGTTTCGACCACCAGGTCGGCGATCTCCCGATACAGCGGGTCGCGCATCGTCAGCAACGCTCGCAGGGTTTCCTCGGGATTCGCGGTACGCAGCAAGGGGCGATTGCGATCGCGGGCGGTACGTCCCACCTGCTGCTCAACCGAAGCATGCAGGTAGATCACCCGGCCGCCATCGTGCAGAGCCTTGCGGTTGGCATCGCGCATTACCGCGCCACCACCGGTCGCAAGAACAACGCCGTCGGCAGCGCACAGCTCGGCGATCATGGCCTGCTCGCGGTCACGGAAACCCGGCTCACCTTCTTTGTCGAAGATCCATGGGATATTGGCGCCCGTGCGCAATTCAATTTCCTTATCGGAATCCTTGAATGGCAGGCGTAGCTCTTTGGCCAGCAGGCGGCCGATGGTGCTTTTGCCAGCACCCATCGGCCCAACAAGTATCAAATTTCGCACAGAATCAATGACTCACAGCAATCGCCTGGTCATTCATGATACGCGGAGTCAGGAAGACCAGCAGCTCGGATTTTTTCTCGATGATGGCGGAGCGACGAAACAGCCGCCCAACATACGGCACATCGCCCAAAAATGGCACCTTATCCTGCACATTACTTTGGGTTGTCGAGTACACACCACCGATGACAATGGTCTGACCATCCCCAATCTGCACCCGCGCGTTCAACTCGTTCTTGCGGATCGGCGGCACCGTGCCCTGAAGATTGAGGTAGTCCGGCTCGTCCTTGGTGACCTTGACCTGCATGCTCACCCGCCCGCCGGGCATGATCTGTGGCGTGACTTCCAGCGACAGCGATGCTTCGCGAAAGGTGATCGATGTGGCGCCATTGGCCCCCGACTCCTGATAGGGCACCTCACTACCCTTGAGAATCCGCGCGGTTTCCTTGTCAGCGGTCATGACCTTGGGCTGGGAGATGATTTCACCGTTTCCGGACTTCTCCATGGCGTTCAACTCCAGATCCAGCAGCCGGCCATCGCCCACCAGACCGAAGTCGATGCCTGAGGTCACCTTGTCCAGCCCCAAATCGACAAAGGTTGGCGCCTCAGCCCCCAACCCGCTCAACCTGCCGCCCGCCAGCGAGCCGCCCCAGCGCACGCCCAATCCTCGCTCGTAGTCGACATTCGCCTCGACGATACGGGCTTCGATCATGATCTGCCGGACCGGAACATCCAGTTTCCCAAGCAACTGGCGCAGGATTTCCAGTCGCTCCGGACTCTGGCTGGTGATCAGCATATTGGTGCGCTCATCGACGTTGATTGCACCCCAGGGCGCTTCGTCCGGGCTGCCCAGCAACAGCGGCTGGAACAATGCGGCGATATCCGTGGCCCGGGCGTGATTGACCTGTAGCAGGGCCTGCTCCCGCACCCCGGATGATGGCAGCCCCGCATTGTTCAACTCCGCCAGCGGCGCCACCATCAGCACGTTGCCCTCCAATCGTTTGCCCAGACCCTTGCTGCGCAGCACCGTATCGAGCGCCTGATCCCATGGCACGTCCTGCAAGCGCAGTGTCACCGAGCCTTGCACCGCGTCGCTGACCACCAGATTGACCCCGGTGAAGTCAGCCAGCACCTGCAACACCGCTCGCACCTCGACATCCTGGAAATTCAGCGAAAGCGGCTTGCCGCTATGACCTCCAGGCGCAGATACCGCGCCGACAACGTGCGAGAACAGCACCAGCACGCACAACCCCAAGGACCTGAACATCCTGCTCATTCCGTCTCCTTTCACACCAATCATCCCTCGGCCACCGACCCCAGACGCAGTACGCGCGGGATCGGTCCAGCCGCCTCCGGCGCGATCAACTCGATCCGCCCCTCATCAATACTCGCCACCCGTTCAGGCCCCAGCAGATCACCCTCGCGCAGCGGATAAAGCACCTCGCCGACCCGGACCAACGCAACCTGCCCTTGCTGACCACGCAGATACCCGACCATCGTCACCCTCTTCAAAGGCGCGGCCTCGCTCGCCAATAGCTCGGCGGCCGTGAACGGATCACGAGGCTCCGCAGACTGGAGCATCGACACCTCAGGCAAGGTATCTACCAGCGCAGCGCGGTAAGCCTGGAGGCGCAGTTGCACAAGCAACGGCCCGGAGGGACGGTCATCAGGTGCCGCCAGATGCAACTCCCGCAGCGCGACCAGCCGGCCAAGCCCGGCAAGCCCCGAAAGAAACCCTTGTAACGCCGAGTAGTCCCCCGTGGCCTGCACCTGGATGGGAAGTTCGACGTGGTGCTCCCGCGTCCTGGCATCCTCGACCGTCACCTGCTCGAACGTCAGCCCCACACCCAGGCGCGTCAGGTTTTGCAGCAGGCTCGCCAAGCCGTCGTCATCGAACAACTCGCGACGACTGCCCGCCAGTTCGGCCTCAAGTTGCCGCACCTGCTCCTGATGCGCTTCCAGCCGTGCCGCCAGCGCGGATCTACCTTCCCAGCGGGACTGCGACTGACTGTGGATAGCTTCAGCCTGCTCAATGCGCTCGACCAGACCGCGCCCATGAATGACGAAGCCCGTCAGCGGAATGATCAACAGGCAGCCGCCCATCAGCAGCGCCTTCACTGGCCAGGAGCACTTCACCAGCCTCGACCATACCGGCCCGGCACTCAGCGACATGTTCATGACTGTTCTACAGCCGCAACCGGGCGCAGGCTGACCACTATCTGAAAGCGCTCGCCCTGGCTGGACGACTTCACTTCCTGGAGGTCCGGAGCACTCAAGCCAGGTGACTGCCCCAGATTGCGCAGCAGTTGCGCGATGTCGGAACCCGAGCGGGCCAGCCCGGACAGCCTCAGTTCGTCACCGGCCAGTTGCAGCCCATAGAGCCGCACCTGCGCTGGCACGATCCGCGTCAGGTGGGTCAGTAGTTCAGCCCCGGATTGGCCTTGGCGCTGCAACGCCTGTAGTTCGTTTAGCTGCTCAATGAGCGCGTCGCGCCGGACCACCAGGCCTTCGACTTCAGCCATGGGGCCATCAAGCGCAGCAGTCCGTTCATCCAGGCGGCTGTTTTCCTTCAATTGCGCGTTGAGTCGCTGATTGAGCAGTCCGAAGACGACCACCATCAGCAATCCGCCCAACAGCACCGCCGCCAGCAACCCATATTGAAAGCCGCGGATCGCCCGCTGGCGTCGCCATTCCCGCCAGGGCAACAAATTGACCGCGTGCATCAGGCGTACCCTCGTAGCGCCAGCCCACAGGCCACGCCCAGCATCGGCGCTGCCTGACGCAGATCGGCGGCCCCCTGCTGTGGCTCAAGCAATGTCGCCAGTGGATCGAACGGCTGCGTCACCACACCAAGGCGCTGCCGCAGTTGCCCGGCCAGACCATCCCAGCCAGCACGCGCACCCGCGAGCCATAGCTGGTCCGGCATCGCACCCGGCTCACGTAGCAGGCACAAGTCAACAAATTCGACCAGCCTCTCCAGTTGCGGCTCAAGGGGCACATGGCGCTCGCTGAACGACGGCGTACCGTCCTTGGCAAATGCCTGGAATACCCAGCCATCCACCTCCAGTTGCAGCACCGCCGCCAGTCCTGTCGGCTTGCGATTCAACACCCGTTGCCAGGCGTGACTGTCGATGTCCACGATCCGTGCCCGCAAGCCGGCCAGGTCCATGACCGCTTCCATGCCGTCCAGCCACTCCTGGCGACAAGCCGTGAACGCCACGCTCAGGAAGCCCGGGGCACCAGCAGATACCTGGTAATCGAGCGCGGCCTCTTCCACCGCGAAGGGAATGAATTGCTCGGCCTCGTCCCGCAGCCGTTCGTCGATTTCATCGTCATCGAGCTCCGACGGCATCGCCACGGCATGCTGGATCACCACCGAGGCGGGCACCGCCAGCGCAACTTCGCGACGGCTCGCGCCGCTGCGCGCAAAGGCGCGCATCAAGGCTGCGGCGACCGCCTCATGGTCAATCACCCGACCGTCCGCCACAGCCCCACGCGGAAGTGGCTCGACCGCCCAGCCTCGCACACGAAGCCCCTCCTCCCGGCGTTCCAGTTGCAGCACCCTGACAGCGCAAGAGGCGATTTCCACCCCCAGCAGTGAACCGGCATCCCAGCCTGAGCGTCCAAACATCCTGTTTCCTCATTTCCATGGAAAAAGCGAGAGCGTCCAGGACCAGGGAGACGCCAATGGCACCCTCCTGACGCCCGGTGCAAATCACGCGGGGAAGTGAAAATTGCTTATAATGCCCAGCGTTTTTCCGGCCCGCCGGGCCCTGCGCTCAACCCAAAACTCCAACTGGACATCCCAAAGCCTTGATACGCCTGCTGAAGTTCTTCTGGTGGTCTTTCGTCGCAGTCATTTGCGCAGCCGTACTCGGTCTGAGTGGCGCGTTTCTGTATCTTAGTCCCAGCCTCCCTTCGGTCGAGGCGCTGCGAAGCATCCAGTTGCAGATACCGCTGAGGGTGTACAGCAGTGACGGAAAGCTGATCGCCGAGTTTGGCGAAATGCGCCGCTCTCCAATCCGTTTCGCGGATATTCCCCCACACTTCATTCAGGCATTGCTGTCAGCCGAGGACGACAATTTCCTCAACCACTACGGTGTTGACCCCAGCAGCCTGATGCGCGCCGCCTCCCAGCTGGTCAAGTCCGGGCACATCCAGACCGGCGGCAGCACCATCACCATGCAGGTGGCGAAGAACTTCTTCCTGTCCAGCGAACGCAGCTTCTCGCGCAAGACCAACGAGATCCTCCTGGCCCTGCAGATCGAACGGGAGCTGACCAAGGACGAAATCCTCGAGCTGTACGTCAACAAGATTTACCTGGGCAACCGTGCCTACGGCATCGAGGCTGCGGCGCAGGTGTATTACGGCAAGTCGATCCGCGACATCAGTCTGGCGCAGATGGCGATGATCGCCGGCCTGCCCAAGGCGCCGTCGCGCTTCAACCCGCTGGCCAACCCGGCCCGGGCCAAGGAGCGCCGCGACTGGATCCTCGGGCGCATGTACAAGCTGGGCAAGATCGACGAATCCAGCTACCAGGCCGCCCTGGCCGAGCCGCTGAACGCCAGCTATCACGTGCCGACGCCAGAAGTGAACGCGCCCTACATCGCCGAAATGGCCCGCGCCGAAATGGTCGGCCGCTACGGCAGCGATGCTTACACCGAAGGTTTCCGGGTCACCACCACGGTGCCGAGCGATCTCCAGGCCATCGCCAATAACGCCGTACTCGACGGGCTTACCTCCTACGATCAGCGCCACGGCTACCGGGGTCCCGAATCACGCATGCCGGGCAAGACCCGCGCTGCGTGGCTGCAGGAACTGGGCAAGCAGCGCAACATGGGCGGCCTTGAGCCGGCCATCGTGATCCAGGTCGACAAGACCGGCCTGCGCGTACTGACCAGGTCAGGCGACGAGGCCACCGTTGCCTGGGACACCATGAAATGGGCGCGCCCGTTCCTCAACACCAATAGCCAGGGCCGCAGCCCGCAACAGGCGAGCGATGTGTCGCAGGTCGGCGACCTGATTCGGGTCCGCCGGATGGAAGATGGCAGCCTGGCCTTCAGCCAGGTTCCCGGCGCACAGAGCGCGCTGGTTACCCTCGATCCGAATAACGGCGCGATCCGCGCACTGGTCGGCGGCTTCTCCTTCGAACAGAGCAACTACAACCGCGCGATGCAGGCCAAACGCCAGCCAGGCTCCAGCTTCAAACCCTTCGTCTATAGCGCGGCACTGGATAACGGCTACACCGCCGCCAGCCTGGTGAACGACGCACCGATCGTGTTCGTCGACGAGTACCTGGACAAAGTCTGGCGTCCGAAGAACGACACCAACACCTTCCTCGGCCCGATCCGCATGCGCGAGGCGCTGTACAAGTCGCGTAACCTGGTGTCGATCCGCCTGCTGCAAAGCATGGGCGTCGACAAGACCATCGACTACATCGCCAAGTTCGGCTTCAACAAGCAGGACCTGCCGCGCAACCTGTCCCTGGCACTGGGCACCGCAACCCTGACGCCGATGGAGATCGCCACGGGCTGGAGTGCTTTCGCCAACGGCGGCTTCAAGATCAGCCCGTACCTGATCGAACGTATCGACAGCCGTAACGGCGAAACCCTGTTCACCGCCAATCCGGCGCGGGTTCCGTCGGGACAGGAAGACCAGGCCGGCATCGCCGCGCCGCAAGCGCAGGCGATCACTACCGATGCCACGGCAGCACCGTCCACGCAGCCACAGGTCCCGCTGACCGCGGAGCGGATCATCGACGGGCGTACCAGCTACATCCTCACCAGCATGCTGGAGGACGTCATCAAGCGCGGGACCGGGCGTCGCGCCATGGCACTGGGCCGTAACGACCTGGCCGGCAAGACCGGGACCACCAACGAATCCAAGGACGCCTGGTTCTCCGGGTACAACGCCGACTACGTCACGACGGTCTGGACTGGCTTCGACCAGCCTGAAACCCTGGGCCGTCGCGAGTATGGCGGCACGGTGTCGCTGCCGATCTGGATGAGCTTCATGGGCCCCGCGCTCAAGGACAAGCCAGAGCATCGGTTGCCGGAGCCCGAAGGCATCCTCAGCCTGCGGGTCGATCCGGTCAGTGGCCGCGCGGCAACGCCGGGGACGCCGAATGCCTACTTCGAGCTGTTCAAGGCCGAGGACACTCCGCCTTCGGTCAACGAGCTGGGCAACGGCAGCGTACCGGGCAGCCCGCTGCCAGCGGACGAAGCGGCGCCGATGGATCTGTTCTGATTCCTGCATCCTTAGGTGGGCCGCTCACGATACTGTAGGAGCGGCCCTTCGCGACTAACAGCCCACAGGTTTGTGCGCAGGCCTTGATAGCTGCATTGCCCCTGTGGAAGCTGGCTTGTCGGGGCGCCGAACCGCAGCGATGGCGCCCGATCAGGCAGCAGCGTTGTCACTGATGGCCCCATCGCCGGCAAGCCGGCTCCCACAGGTTCCGCGCAAGACCATCATGTTTGCCCAACAAAAAAGCCCCGACTCTCACGAGCCGGGGCTTTCTTTTATTACGTCAGCGGATCAACCGTTGAACACTTCATCCACGCTGTTCAGCGGGTAGTGTTTCGGGTACGGCAGGGTCGCTACGCCAGTCTCGATGGCGGCTTTGGCCACGGCATCGGAAACGACGGTCAGCAGACGCGAGTCCATTGGCTTCGGAATGATGTACTCACGACCGAATTCCAGACCCGCAACACCGTAAGCGTCGCAGACTTCTTTCGGAACTGGCAGCTTGGCCAGGCCTTTCAGAGCGTTGGCGGCAGCGATCTTCATTTCTTCGTTGATGCGCTTGGCGCGAACGTCCAGGGCACCACGGAAGATGAACGGGAAGCCCAGAACGTTGTTGACCTGGTTCGGGTAGTCGGAACGACCGGTAGCCATGATCACGTCGTTACGAGTGGCGTGGGCCAGCTCTGGCGAGATTTCCGGATCAGGGTTGGAGCAGGCGAAGACGATCGGGTTTGGCGCCATCGACTTCAAGCCTTCAGCGCTCAGCAGGTTCGGACCGGACAGACCCACGAACACGTCGGCGCCGTCCAGAGCATCGGCCAGGCTGCGCTTGTCGGTAGCGTGGGCGAATACTGCCTTGTACTGGTTCAGGTCATCGCGACCAGCGTGGATCACGCCAGTACGGTCAACCATGAAGATGTTCTCGATGTTTGCGCCCATGCTCACCAGCAGTTTCATGCAGGAGATGGCCGCAGCACCGGCGCCCAGGCAGACGATCTTGGCGTCGGCCAGGGTTTTGCCAGCGATTTCCAGGGCGTTGATCATGCCGGCGGCGGTCACGATGGCGGTGCCGTGCTGGTCGTCGTGGAAAACCGGGATGTCGCACTGTTCGATCAGGGCACGCTCGATCTCGAAGCACTCAGGTGCCTTGATGTCTTCGAGGTTGATGCCACCGAAGGTGATGGAGATGCGCTTGACGGTATCGATGAAGGCTTGCGGGCTTTCGGAGTCGACTTCGATGTCGAACACGTCGATACCGGCGAAACGCTTGAACAGAACACCCTTGCCTTCCATCACTGGCTTGGAAGCCAGTGGGCCGAGGTTACCCAGGCCAAGAATGGCGGTACCGTCGGAGATCACTGCTACCAGATTGCCCTTGCCGGTGTACTTGTAGGCCAGCTCGGGATCGCGACCGATTTCACGCACCGGCTCCGCGACGCCCGGGCTGTAGGCCAGCGCCAGGTCACGAGCGGTTGCGGTTGGTTTGGTAAGCTCTACGCTCAGTTTCCCCGGACGAGGCTGAGCATGATATTCAAGAGCGGCAGTTTTCAGGTCTGACATGGTGGGCATTCCGCTTGTTTACTGTTCTGACGGACCGCCGAGGATACGCAAAGAGCCAAGGGCCGACAAGACTGCCCGGTCACTTGTGTCAAGGCCTTTAAGCTACGACTTTCCGCCAAGAGCCGCGTAGTACGCGGCTTTCGATGTGTACAATCGAGCAAAAAAATGTCCACAATTTTTTATCTTTTGGCCCTTTCCAGCATGCTCGGGTCGGTCAATTGCAGCAACCAACGCTGCTGACCCGGCTTCAGCCCCCCTTTGCGGGAACGATCCAGCACCCAACCGCGTACTTCGACGGAACGCCCCTTCAGGCCGGAAAGAAAGGAAGACGGAAAGTTGCGTTGCACTTTGGAAGGGATCTGAAGCACCAGCGAGTTACCAATCTCGATCCAGATTCCGCCGCGATTACGCTCTATTGCGCTGACTTTGCCGCTAACCACAGCGAAACCAGAGCGTCGCAGGCTACTCGCGCCGATCACCGGAGAACTGCGCCAGACGCCGGCCCCGGCCTTGCGCGCAGCTTGCTCGGCCCGTTTCTGGCACGCGACCAACCGCACATTCGGCGCCACCGCCACGTGGTAGCCAAGACCCTCGCTGAGCAGCACGGCTTCGAAATTGTCGCCAGAGCGACCATAGACATGCGCCAGCGTGCGCCCGTACTTGTCGCGGGATTCAGTACCGGGCAACAAGCCGACGCGACCATGACTTTGTCGGACCAACGTCTCCAGGCGCCGACGGGCGGTCTCGGCGAGGGCTTCGCTGCGTCGTCCTTTGCGACCGATTTCCGGTGTATTGATGCCAATCAGCCGAACACTGCGACCGTCATCGAGGCGCAGCGTGTCGCCATCGACCACGCTGCGCACGCTGGCCGATGACAGGCCGGAGGGCGCCGGGCAGAACGCCAGGGCCGGCAATTGCCAAATCGCACCCACAAAAAAAGCGCCCACGAGGGGCGCCTTTTTTTGCAACCAGGCCAGACCCATAGGGCCAGCCAAGCGCATTCTTACTTCTTGCCGAACGTACCGAAACGATCTGCGAAGCGCTGTACGCGGCCGCCGGTATCCAGAGTCTTCTGCTTACCGGTGTAGAACGGGTGGCACTCGTTGCACACGTCGATTGGCAGTGGTTTGCCGAAGGTCGAACGGGTTTCGAACTTGTTGCCGCAGCTGCAGGTGACCGCAACCGCTTCGTAAACTGGATGAATATCTGCTTTCATGGCCATTTCCTCGACTGCGTGCCGCCACCCAACACCATTGTTGAATACCGCACGTAATTAGGCGGCGAATAATACCAGAGCGAAGCCTCAGCGCAAGTTGTCGCTTGCACCGACTGTCGTCTGCTAGGCTCGCGGGCATCTGGAATTACCCTTACAGAGAAGCCTCCGCGTGTCCGACGTCATTCTTCGCCTTGCCCTGCCCTCGCCACTACGGCGGCTGTTCGACTACAGGGCCACGGCGAGCATGGCGCGCCAGACGCTCACGCCAGGCATGCGCGTACGCGTGCCGTTTGGCCGCCGGGAGATGATCGGCGTCCTGGTGGAGGTCGCTGAGCACAGCGAGGTGCCCGCAGACAAACTCAAGCCGGCGATCGCCCTGCTCGATCCGGTCTCGCCGCTGCCACCGGCGCTGTTCAAGCTCTGCCTGTGGACCGCCCAATATTATCAGCACAGCCTCGGCGACACCCTGAGCTGGGCGCTGCCGGTGCTGTTGCGTCAGGGCGAACCCGCCGAAGCGCGCCAGGAGCGCTTCTGGCAAGTTGCCCCCAACGCTCGCCAGGATGATCCGCGCATCGCCCGCGCACCGCGCCAGCGTGAAGCTCTCGCCACCCTCGCCCAGCATCCCCACGGCGTCGCCCATGGCCTGCTGGGCAAGCTGGGGCTGAGCAAGGACAGCCTCGACCTGTTGCTGGCCAAGGAGATGGTGGCGGTCGAAGTGCGCCGCCATGCCCCGCAGGCCCGCCACGAACACTGGCTGGCGCAACCGGAACTGCCGCTCAACGATGAACAGCGCGCCGCCTTCCACGCCGTGCGCGCCGGTTTCGATACGTTCCACGCCTTCCTGCTGGCCGGGGTGACGGGCAGCGGCAAGACCGAGGTCTACCTGCAACTGATCCGCGAAACCCTCGAAGCCGGCAAGCAGGCGCTGATCCTGATTCCGGAAATCAATCTCGGGCCGCAGACCCTGGCCCGCTTCGAGCAGCGTTTCAATGCGCGCATCGCTCTGCTGCACTCGGCGGTCAACGACCGCGAGCGCCTGGACGCCTGGCTCGCCGCCCGCGATGGCGAAGCCGACATCATCATTGGCACCCGCTCGGCGCTGTTCACGCCGATGAAGAATCCCGGGCTGATCATCATCGACGAGGAGCACGACGGCTCCTACAAACAGCAGGAAGGCCTGCGCTACCACGCCCGCGACCTGGCGCTGGTACGTGCGCGGCAGGAAAACATCCCGATCCTGCTGGGCTCGGCCACTCCATCGCTGGAAAGCCTGCACAACGCCCACTCCGGCCGCTACGGCCTGCTGCGCCTGAACCACCGTGCCGGCGGCGCCCAAGCCCCGCGTTTCCTGCGCCTGGACGTAAAAAGCCGGCCACTGGACAGCGGCATCAGCGGGCCAATGCAACAGGCCATTGCCCAGACCCTCGCCGCCGGCCAGCAAGTCCTGGTGTTCCTCAACCGCCGCGGCTTCGCCCCGACCCTGCTCTGCCACGACTGCGGCTGGCTGTCCGAATGCCCGCGCTGCGATGCGCGAATGACCGTGCACCAGCGCTCCGGCGAACTGCGCTGCCACCATTGCGGGCATGAAGAACGCATCCCGCGCCAGTGCCCGCAGTGCAACCACGTCGATCTGCGGCCGGTGGGCGCCGGCACCGAGCGCGCCGAAGAGCGCCTGAGCATTCTGTTTCCTGATTTCCCGGTTCTGCGGGTGGATCGCGACAGCACCTCGCGCAAGGACGCGATGAACCAGTTGTTCAACACCATCCAGCGCGGCCAGCCGTGCATCCTGGTCGGCACGCAGATGCTCGCCAAGGGGCACCACTTCCCGCGGGTCACTCTGGTGGCGATCCTCGATGCCGATGGCGGGCTGTTCTCCGGCGACTTCCGCGCCGCCGAGCGCATGGCCCAATTGATCGTGCAGGTCGCCGGGCGCGCCGGGCGGGCCGAAGAGCCGGGCAAAGTGATCATCCAGACCCACCTCGCCGACCATCCTTTATTGGTGCAACTGACCGAGCAAGGCTACTTCGCCTTTGCCGAGCAGGCCCTGAGCGAGCGCCGCGCCGCCGGCCTGCCGCCGTTCGCGCACCTCGCGCTGCTGCGCGCAGAGGCGCACAAACCGGGCCAGGCTGAAGGTTTTCTCGACGAAGCCTGCTCCGCAGCCGAACGATTGCTGGCCGAGCAAGGTCTGCATGGGATCGAATTGCTGGGGCCGGTCCCGGCACCGATGGAACGCCGTGCCGGTCGCTACCGCGCACAATTGCTGCTTCAGGCCAATGCGCGGGCGCCGCTGCATCGACTGATCAGCGCCTGGTTGCTAGTGTTGGAACAGTTACCCAGCGGGCGCCAGGTGCGCTGGTCGCTGGATGTGGACCCGGTAGATCTGTACTAGCGCCGGCCCAAAGGTTGGCAACCTTGCACCAGCAACGGATAATGCCCAGTTTTTCCACCTGCGCATCGAAGCGCCGCCGCGCTTGCGGTCGAAAGAGAATCCCATGAAAGACACCATTCGCCAGCTCATCCAGCAAGCCCTGACCCAACTCACCCTCGACGGTGTGCTGCCTGAAGGGCTGACGCCGGCGATCCAGGTGGAGAACGCCCGGGACAAGACCCACGGCGATTTCGCCAGCAACATCGCCATGATGCTGGCCAAACCGGCCGGCATGAAGCCCCGCGACCTGGCCGAGAAGCTCATCGCCGCGCTGCCTGCCGATCCGCAGATCAGCAAGGTCGAGATCGCCGGCCCCGGCTTCCTCAATTTCTTCCAGAACACCCAGGCCCTGGCTTCGCGCCTGGACGCCGCCCTGGCTGACGCCAAGCTCGGCGTGCACAAGGCCGGCCCGCAGCAGAAAGTGGTCATCGACCTGTCCGCGCCGAACCTGGCCAAGGAAATGCACGTAGGCCACCTGCGCTCGACCATCATCGGCGACGCCGTGGCCCGGGTTCTGGAGTTCCTCGGCGACGACGTGATCCGGCAGAACCACGTTGGCGACTGGGGCACCCAGTTCGGCATGCTGCTGGCCTACCTGGAAGAGAACCCGATCACCAGCGACGAGCTGTCGGACCTGGAAAACTTCTACCGCGCCGCCAAGAAGCGTTTCGACGAGTCCGAAGCCTTCGCCGACCGCGCCCGTGGCCTGGTGGTCAAGTTGCAGGCCGGTGATGCCGAGTGCCTGACGCTGTGGACCCGCTTCAAGGACATCTCGCTGTCGCACTGCCAGAAGACCTACGAACTGCTCAACGTCAAACTGACCCCCGCCGACGTGATGGGCGAAAGCGCCTATAACGACGACCTCGCCAACGTGGTCAGCGACCTCAAGGCCAAGGGCCTGCTGGTCGAAAGCAATGGTGCGCAGTGCGTGTTCCTCGAAGAATTCAAGACCGCTGACGGCGACCCGCTGCCGGTGATCGTGCAGAAGGCCGATGGCGGCTATCTCTACGCCACTACCGACCTGGCGGCCGTGCGCTACCGCAGCAACGTGCTGCACGCCGACCGCGCGCTGTACTTCGTCGACCAGCGCCAGGCCCTGCACTTCCAGCAAGTGTTCGAAGTGGCCCGTCGCGCCGGCTTCATCAGCCACCCGATGCAGACCGAGCACATGGGCTTCGGCACCATGAACGGCGCGGACGGCCGCCCGTTCAAGACCCGCGACGGCGGCACGGTGAAGCTGATCGACCTGCTGACCGAAGCCAAGGAACGCGCCTACACCCTGGTGAAGGAAAAGAACCCGGAACTGCCGGAAGACGACCTGCGCGCCATCGCCAAGGTGGTCGGTATCGGCGCCGTGAAATACGCCGACCTGTCCAAACACCGCACCAGCGACTACAGCTTCAACTTCGACCTGATGCTGAACTTCGAAGGCAACACCGCGCCTTACCTGCTGTACGCCTACACCCGCGTGGCCGGTGTCTTCCGCAAGCTCGGCAAGGACTTCAGCGAAGTTGAAGGTCAGATCGTTCTGCAAGCACAGCAGGAACAAGACCTGGCCGCACGCCTGGCGCAGTTTGCCGAGATCCTCAACAACGTCGCCGAAAAAGGCACGCCGCACGTACTGTGCAGCTACCTGTACGACGTTGCCGGCCTGTTCTCCAGCTTCTACGAGAACTGCCCGATCCTCGGCGCTGAAACCCCGGAACAACAACAGAGCCGCCTGCGTCTGGCAGCACTGACCGGTCGCACCCTGAAACAGGGCCTGGAGCTGCTGGGCCTGGAAACCCTGGAGCGTATGTAAGTTGGCAGCCAAGAAGAAACCCGCCCCGAAGCGCGGCGCCAGCCGCTACCAGGCACCAGCGAAAAAGCCGATTCCGGGCTGGTTGTGGATGGCGATCGGCCTGACAGTCGGTGCCTTCATCGTGTTCCTGATGAAGCTCGAACCGGGTCGGGATGAGGTCAAGCGGGAGAAACCCGAGCAGCAGAAGGCCGAGAAGGTCGCCGAGGCGAACAAGACGCCGCCCAGCCCGCAGCAGCCGGTGAAGCCGAAGTACGACTTCTATACCCTGCTGCCGGAATCGGAAGTGATCGTGCCGCCGGAAGCCGTGCCCGAGAAAACGCCGCCGGTACCAGCGCAACCGCCGGTCACACCAGCGGAAGCGGCGAAGATCGACACCGCCCGGGCCCAGGCCGCGCTCAACGGCGAGGTTCCGCCCCCGGCGCCGCCCGTGATCAAGCCGGCCGCCACCACGCAGTTCTATCTGCAGGCGGGCTCGTTCCGCAAACAGGCGGATGCCGACAAAGTGCGCGCGCAGATCATCCTGCTCGGTCAGTCGGTGCAAGTGGAATCCGGCACGGTCAAGGAAGAGACCTGGTACCGGGTGCTGGTCGGTCCGTTCAGCAACCGTGAACAATTGACCGTGGCTCAGAAACAATTGGCCGGCAGTGGCTTCAACAACCTGCTGTTGCAGCAACGCCAGACTCGCCAGTAAGCAGCTACAAATTTCAAGCGGTAAGCTGCAAAAAGTCGGCGCACACAGTGCTGGCTCTTTCTTGCAGCTTATAGCTTGAAGCTCAATACCGTTGTTGCGCGTTCTTCATCGAAACCTGCGTGTTCAGGGTCCAGAAGTCATACAGCACACCGACCAGGAACAACCCGCCAGTGAACAGGTAGATCACACCCGTGATCCATTTGCCCTGATACATCCGGTGCACACCGAACACCCCAAGGAACGTCAACAGCACCCACGCCACGCTGTAGTCCAATGGACCTGCGTGGAAGCGCAGGTCTGCTTCGCGGTCCATGGTCGGGATCAGGAACAGGTCGATCAGCCAACCGATACCCAGCAGGCCAAGGGTGCAGAACCAGATCGTCCCCGTGACCGGTTTGCCGTAATAGAAGCGGTGCGCGCCAAGAAAACCAAAGATCCACAACAGGTAACCAATGACCTTGCTGTGGGTGTCAGGACGCCCTTGCTGCTGATAACCGTTCATTCATAGCCTCCCGGGTTTAGAGAAAAATTTTCTAAGCAAATATGTGACTTTTTCCGATCAAGCCGACGTATGACACTTTTGAGACGACCAGTGGATCAGAAAATGACCAAAAAGCTGTTATAAAGTTGCGCGCCTACACCAACAAGAGCCCTGCCTAATGCGTTCATTTTTCAAGACATGGCTAACTATTTGCCTATTATTGCCACTGGCCGCCCACGCCACCAACCGTGAGCAACGTCTTCCCACCGGCTTTTCAGGATCGACCGCCCATTCCACGGCCACCCGCTCTACCAAGAGCGTAGCCAGCAATCCCCAGCACTCGCGCCGCACCCACGGTGCCTCGCAGACGGTTGCGCAGATGCCGCCGAGCCAGAGCAGCGACGTGCTCAGCCGCGCCGTCAACCAGTTGGGCACACCCTATCGCTGGGGCGGCAGCACCCCGGGCAAGGGCTTCGATTGCAGCGGCCTGGTCAAGTACGCCTTCAACGACATCGACGCCGTCGACCTGCCGCGCACCTCCAATGCGATGGCCAGTGGCGACCACGGCGTGAAAGTCGATCGCAGCGACCTAAAGCCCGGTGACCTGCTGTTCTTCAACATCAAAAGCCGTCGGGTGAACCATGTTGCCATCTACCTCGGCAACGACCGCTTCATCCATGCCCCGCGTACCGGCAAGCGCGTCACCATCGATACGCTGAACAAGCCGTACTGGGACAAACGCTACGTGGTGGCCAAGCGCGTGCTGCCGCAACAGCAAGAGCAACTGCGCCTGGCCAAGCGCTAGAAAGCCGATGCCGAGGGTGAACGCATGTTCGCCCGAGCGCTTTGCGCACTGATATCCCCCCGCGCCAGCAATCCCTGAAGGCAACTGTCCAAGGTTTGCATCCCCTGCCCCGCGCCGGTCTGCATTGCTGAATACAACTGCGCCTGTTTGCCTTCGCGAATCAGGTTGCGTACGGCGGGGGTCGCCACCAGGATCTCCTGCACGGCGACCCGCCCGCCTGCCGCGCGCGGCACCAGCACTTGCGACACCACCGCCCGCAACGACTCGGCCAGCAAGCTGCGCACCATCGCCTTTTCCTCGCCGGCGAAGACATCGACGATGCGGTCGATGCTTTTCACCGCCGACGCCGTGTGCAGCGTCGCCAGCACCAGATGCCCGGTTTCCGCGGCGGTCAGGGCCAGACGGATGGTTTCCAGGTCGCGCAGTTCGCCGAGCATGATGACATCCGGGTCCTGACGCAGCGCCGCTCGCAAGGCCTGGGCGAAACCAAGGCTGTGGCGGTGGATTTCACGCTGATTGACCTGGCTGCGCAGCGGCTCATGGATGAACTCGACAGGGTCTTCCAGCGTGAGGATGTGCAAGGCGCGCTGGCGATTCAGATGTTCCACCAGCGCGGCCAGGGTGGTGGACTTGCCCGACCCGGTGGGCCCGGTGACCAGCACCAGCCCGGACTCCACGTCCACCAACCGCTTGAACGCCTCTCCCAACCCCAGTTGCTCCAGGCTCGGCACCCGCTCCGGCAGCAAGCGCAAGACTGCCCCGGCGCCATGCAATTGCTCGAAGACATTCACCCGGCAACGCGGTTTGTCCGGCAAGGCCACGGCGAAGTCCAGATCGCGGCGCTCCTCGAACTCGCGCTGCTGCCGTTCACTCATGATCTGCGCAAGCAGCGCGCGCATCGCCGCCGGTTCCAGAGGCGGCAGATCCAGCGGGCGCATCTGCCCATCCACACGGATATTCGGCACCCGGCCAGCCGCCAGATGCAGATCGGAAGCGCCCTCCCTGAGCGCCAGGGCCAACAGCCCGGTCATTTCCATAAGACTCCCCAAAGACTGACAAGCGGGTAGAATGCCCCGGACCCAATGACCCGCTGGCATCGAATCCATGTCCACCATAGCAGACAACCTTTCCACGCTTGCCGGACGCATCCAGGCCGCCGCTGCGGCTTGCGGACGCGACCCAGCGAGCATCCAGTTGCTGGCCGTGAGCAAGACCAAACCCGCCGAAGCCGTGCGTGAAGCCTTCGCCGCCGGCGTGCGCGATGTCGGCGAGAATTACCTTCAGGAAGCACTCGGCAAACAGGAAGAATTGACCGACCTGCCCTTGACCTGGCACTTCATCGGCCCCATTCAGTCGAACAAGACGCGCGCCATTGCCGAACATTTCGACTGGGTACACTCGGTGGATCGACTGAAAATCGCACAACGACTCTCGGAACAACGCCCGACCAACCTGGCGCCGCTGAACCTGTGCCTGCAGGTCAACGTCAGCGGTGAAGACAGCAAGTCCGGCTGCACCCCCGAAGAACTGCCGGCCCTGGCCGCCGCCGTCGCCGCGCTGCCGAACCTGCGCCTGCGCGGCCTGATGGCCATTCCCGAACCCACCGACGACCGCGCCGCACAAGACGCCGCCTTCGCCCGTGTTCGGGAGCTTCAAGACAGCCTCGGGCTGGGCCTCGATACCCTGTCCATGGGCATGAGCCACGACCTGGAAAGCGCCATCGCCCAAGGCGCAACCTGGGTCCGTATCGGCACCGCGCTGTTCGGTGCCCGCGACTATGGCAAGGCCTGATCCATGCATTTTTCACCTTCTTCTACCAAGGACCTGACATGAGCAAGACTCGTATTGCCTTTATCGGCGCAGGCAACATGGCCGCCAGCCTGATCGGCGGTCTGCGCGCCCAGGGCCTGGAAGCCGCGCAGATCCGCGCCAGCGACCCGGGTGCCGAACAACGGGCGAAGATCCACGCCGAACACGGCATCGAATTGTTCGAAGACAACGCCAGCGCCGTCCAAGGTGCCGACGTGGTGGTACTGGCGGTCAAGCCGCAGGCCATGAAAGCGGTCTGCGAAGCCTTGAAGCCAAGCCTGAAGCCTGAGCAACTGGTGGTCTCCATCGCCGCCGGCATCACTTGCGCCAGCATGAACAAATGGCTCGGCGCACAGCCGATCGTTCGCTGCATGCCCAACACCCCGGCGCTGCTGCGCCAGGGCGTAAGCGGTCTGTATGCCACCGCTGACGTCAGCGCAGAACAACGCGAGCAAGCCGAGCAACTGCTCTCGGCGGTGGGCATCGCCCTGTGGCTGGACAGCGAGCAACAACTGGACGCGGTCACCGCCGTTTCCGGCAGTGGCCCGGCGTACTTCTTCCTGCTGATCGAAGCCATGACCGCCGCCGGCGAAAAGCTCGGCCTGCCACGGGAAACCGCTTCCAGGCTGACCCTGCAAACCGCTCTGGGCGCCGCGCACATGGCGGTATCCAGCGATGTCGACGCAGCCGAACTGCGCCGCCGGGTCACCTCGCCCAACGGCACCACCGAAGCGGCAATCAAATCGTTCCAGGCTGACGGTTTCGAAGCACTGGTTGAGAAGGCGCTAGGCGCTGCAGCACATCGTTCGGCGGAAATGGCCGAACAACTGGGCAACTAAGGAGCGTGAAATGATTGGACTGAGTACCGCTGCAATTTTCATCCTGCAGACCATCGGCAGTCTTTATCTGCTGATCATCATGCTGCGCTTCATCCTGCAACTGGTCCGCGCGAACTTCTACAACCCGCTCAGCCAGTTCGCCGTGCGCGCCACCCAGCCACTGCTCAAACCTATGCGCCGGATCATCCCGAGCCTGTTCGGCCTGGACATGTCTTCGCTGGTGCTGGCGATCATCGTGCAGATGGCGCTGATGGGCGCGATCCTGATGCTGCTCTACGGCACCATCGGCAACCCCTTGCAGTTGCTGATCTGGTCGCTGATCGGGGTCACCGCACTGTTCCTCAACATCTTCTTCTACGCCCTGATCATCAGCGTGATCCTGTCCTGGGTCGCACCCGGCAGCCACAACCCGGGTGCCGAACTGATCAACCAGATCTGCGATCCGTTCCTCGCCCCGTTCCGCCGCATCCTGCCGAACCTGGGCGGCCTGGACATCTCGCCGATCCTCGCGTTCATGGCGCTCAAGCTGCTCGACATGCTGGTCATCAACAACCTCGCGGCCATGACCCTCATGCCCGAAGTGCTGCGTCGGCTGGTCTGATCGCAGCGCCAGCGACACCCGCCAGGCCCGCGCCACGAACACCCGTGGCGCCGGGCGCGGCATCGATTCCCGCAACCCCCGGCACATTGCTTGCCGCCCACTCCGGTGGTCTTTAGACTTACGCCTCATTCAGATGTGAGCAGGGTCGATGTCCACTGTCTTTCCCGAAGATTCGGTCGGTCTGGTAACACCGCAACTGGCGCAGTTCGACGAGCCCCTGGCCCTGGCCTGCGGTCGCTCCCTGGTTTCCTACGAGCTGACCTACGAAACCTACGGCACGCTCAACAGCAGTGCCAGCAACGCCGTGCTGATCTGTCACGCGCTGTCCGGTCATCATCACGCGGCCGGCTACCACAGCGTCGATGATCGCAAGCCCGGCTGGTGGGACAGTTGCATCGGCCCCGGCAAGCCCATCGATACCAACCGTTTCTTCGTGGTCAGCCTGAACAACCTCGGCGGTTGCAACGGCAGTACCGGCCCGAGCAGCACCAACCCGGCGACCGGCAAGCCCTACGGTGCCGATTTCCCGGTGCTGACAGTGGAAGACTGGGTGCACAGCCAGGCCCGGCTGGCCGACCGACTGGGTATCCACCAGTGGGCGGCGGTAGTGGGCGGCAGCCTCGGCGGCATGCAGGCGCTGCAATGGACCATCACCTACCCGGACCGCGTGCGCCACTGCCTGGACATCGCCTCGGCACCCAAGCTCTCGGCCCAGAACATCGCCTTCAACGAAGTGGCACGCCAGGCCATCCTCACCGACCCGGAATTCCACGGCGGCTCGTTCCAGGACCAGGGCGTGATCCCCAAGCGCGGCCTGATGCTGGCCCGCATGGTGGGCCACATCACCTACCTGTCCGATGACTCGATGGGCGAAAAATTCGGCCGCGAGCTGAAGAGCGACAAGCTCAACTACGACTTCCACAGTGTCGAGTTCCAGGTCGAAAGCTACCTGCGCTACCAGGGCGAGGAATTCTCCGGCCGCTTCGACGCCAACACCTACCTGCTGATGACCAAGGCGCTGGACTACTTCGACCCGGCCGCCAGCCACGGCGGCGACCTGGCCGCGACCCTGGCCCATGTCACGGCGGACTACTGCGTGATGTCCTTCACCACCGACTGGCGCTTCTCGCCGGCTCGCTCGCGGGAAATCGTCGACGCCCTGATCGCCGCGCGCAAGAACGTCTGCTACCTGGATATCGACTCGCCTTACGGCCACGACGCCTTCCTGATCCCGACCCCGCGCTACATCCAGGGTTTCTCCAACTACATGAACCGCATCGTCTGCTGAGGAATCCATGAGAGCCGATTTGGAAATCATCCAGGACTGGATCCCCGCCGGCAGCCGCGTGCTCGACCTCGGTTGCGGTAACGGTGAACTGCTGGCATCGCTGCGCGACACCAAGCAGGTCGCCGGCTATGGCCTGGAAATCGACGCCGACAACATCGCCCAGTGCGTGGCCAAGGGCGTCAACGTCATCGAACAGGACCTCGACAAGGGCCTGGGCAACTTCGCCAGCAACAGCTTCGACGTGGTGGTCATGACCCAGGCCCTGCAGGCCGTGGAGTACCCGGACCGGATCCTCGACGAAATGCTGCGGGTGGGCCGCCAATGCATCATCACCTTCCCCAACTTCGGCCACTGGCGCTGCCGCTGGTACCTCGCGACCAAGGGTCGCATGCCGGTCTCGGACTTCATGCCGTATACCTGGTACAACACGCCGAACATCCATTTCTGCACCTTCGAAGACTTCGAGGCGCTGTGCAGTGAACGCCGTGCGCAGGTCCTCAACCGCCTGGCGGTGGACAATCGTCACCGCAACGGATGGGGCGGTCGGCTTTGGCCTAATCTTTTAGGGGAAATCGGCATTTATCGTGTAAGCAGCCCCGGCCTGCAGGAGCATAAGGTCGCGGTATAACCCGCCCCACCAGAGGATACGATCATGCGTCGCTTAGCCATGTTTCTGTTCAGCCTGTGCCTGGCCCTGCCAGTGCTGGCTGCCGATGCCGCAAAACCGGAGCGCAAGGAAGTCTTCGGCGATGTCACCGTGCATTACAGCGTCTTCAACTCCACCTTCCTGCAGCCCGCCACGGCGCAGGCCAGTGGACTGGTACGCAGCAAGAACCAGGGCGTGCTCAATATTGCCGTGCTCAAGGCGGGCAAGCCGGGCCCCGCGAGCGTCAGCGGCACCGTCAGTGACCTGACCAGCCGCAAGAGCAACCTGAGCTTCAAACAGGTCAGCGATCAGGGCGCCGTCTATTATCTGGCCCAGTTCCCGGTGGACCAGCCAGAAACCCTGACCTTCTCGATCACGGTCGGCTCGGGTGACGCCAACAACACCTTCAGCTTCAACCAGGAAGTCTTCCCAGGCGAATGATGAACATCAAGCAACTCGTATTGGCCAGCCACAACGCCGGCAAACTCAAGGAACTGCAGGCCATGCTCGGTGACACCGTGCAACTGCGCTCCATCGGTGAATTCAGCAGCGTCGAGCCGGAAGAAACCGGCCTGTCGTTCGTCGAGAACGCCATCCTCAAGGCCCGCAACGCCGCGCGCATCTCCGGCCTGCCAGCGTTGGCCGACGATTCGGGCCTGGCGGTGGACTTCCTCGGTGGTGCACCGGGTATCTATTCGGCGCGTTATGCCGACGGCAAGGGCGACGCGGCGAACAACGCCAAGCTGCTCGACGCGCTGAAAGACGTACCGGAAGCCGAGCGTGGCGCGCAGTTCGTTTGCGTGCTGGCCCTGGTCCGCCATGCCGACGATCCGCTGCCGATCCTCTGCGAAGGCCTGTGGCACGGCCGCATCCTGACCGCCGCCAGCGGCGAGCACGGTTTCGGCTACGACCCGCTGTTCTGGGTGCCTGAGCGCAACTGCTCCAGCGCCGAACTGGCCCCTGTCGAGAAAAACCAACTGAGTCACCGCGCCCGCGCCATGAGCCTGCTGCGTCAACGTCTGGGCCTGGCATGACCGAAAAAACGCCGGCACAGCCACTGCATCTGGGCGAGGCTGGCTTCACGTCCCAAACACCAAGGGCGGCCTTGCCGCATCTGCCGCCTTTGGCGCTGTACATCCATATTCCGTGGTGCGTGCGCAAATGCCCGTATTGCGACTTCAACTCCCACGCCGCCACCCCCGAGCTGCCTGAAGAGGCCTACGTCGACGCGCTGCTGGCCGACCTCGACCAGGAATTGCCTGCGGTGTATGGCCGGCCGATCAGCTCGATCTTCTTCGGCGGCGGCACGCCCAGCCTGTTCAGCGCCAAGGCGCTGGGTCGCTTGTTGGTCGGAGTGGAACAACGCATTCCGTTTGCCAGCGATATCGAGATCACCCTCGAAGCCAATCCGGGGACCTTCGAACAAGAGAAGTTCAAGGCTTACCGGCAGTTGGGCATCAACCGGTTGTCCATCGGCATCCAGAGCTTCCAGCAGGCGAAACTCGAAGCCCTCGGCCGCATCCACAACGGCGACGAAGCGATCCGCGCCGCCGCCATGGCGCGCAATGCAGGCTTCGACAACTTCAACCTGGACCTGATGCACGGGCTGCCGGACCAGTCGCTGGACGATGCCCTCGGCGACCTGCAACAAGCCATCGACCTTGGCCCGACGCACCTGTCCTGGTACCAGTTGACCCTGGAGCCGAACACCGTGTTCTGGAACCAGCCACCGGTGCTGCCGGAAGACGACATCCTCTGGGATATCCAGGAAGCCGGTCAGGCCCTGCTCGCACAAAACGGCTTCCACCAATACGAAGTTTCCGCTTACGCCCAGTCCGGGCGAGCGGCGCGGCACAACCTGAACTACTGGAGCTTTGGCGACTTCATCGGTATCGGCGCGGGGGCGCACGGCAAGCTCAGTCATCCGGATGGCCGCATTCTGCGCACCTGGAAAACCCGCCTGCCCAAGGACTACCTGAACCCGGCCAAGGCCTTCAAGGCCGGCGAAAAGCTGCTGCCGGTGGATGAGCTGCCCTTCGAATTCCTGATGAACGCCCTGCGTCTGACCGACGGCGTCGACGCTGCGCTGTTCAGTCAGCGAACCGGGCTGCCACTGGAACAACTCACTGCGGCGCGCCGGGAAGCAGAACAAAAAGGCCTTTTACAAGTCGAACCGACGCGACTGGTCGCCACCGCGCGCGGCCAGTTGTTCCTCAACGACCTGTTGCAGTACTTCTTGACCTAAGGAAAGCGCATGGACCTGGTACTCGACCTGCTCTCGACCATCTCCCGCTGGAGCCGTAGCAACCTTTCGGAAATCTCGCTGGCGCTGGTCGGCTGCCTGCTGGTGCTGTTCGGCACCGATATCAAAAGCTGGGTCGAAGGACGCCTCGGCGGCCTGGCCGGGGCTTTGCGGGTGCCGTTCATGGCCCTGCTGGTGCTGATCGGCAGCGGCGCTGCGCTGATCTATGCCACCCCATGGGTGGTGAAGGGACTGGGCCAGTTCAACAACTATGCGCTGGCGCCGGTGTTGCTGGTGGTGCTGGTGTTGATCGGCGTGGTGGCTGATCGGCGGGGGTGAATTTTTGAGTTCCTCATCGCCGGCAAGCCGACTCCCACAGGATCGGCATACACCGCACCTGTGGGAGCTGGCTTGTCGGGGCGCCGAACCGCAGCGATGCATCAATCAGCCAGCTTCTCGTACTTCAGATCCCAAACCCCATGCCCCAGCCGCTCGCCGCGGCGTTCGAACTTGGTGATCGGGCGCTCTTCAGGACGCGGCACATAAGTGCCGTCCGCCGCCTGGTTGCGATAACCCGGGGCGACGTTCATCACTTCCAGCATGTATTCGGCATACGGTTCCCAGTCGGTCGCCATGTGGAATACACCGCCTACCTTCAGCTTGCGACGCACCAGCTCGGCGAACTCCGGCTGGACGATGCGGCGCTTGTGGTGACGGCTCTTGTGCCACGGATCCGGGAAGAACAGCATCAGGCGATCGAGGCTGCCATCGGCGACGCACTTGTTCAGCACTTCGATGGCATCGCAGTCGTACACCCGCAGGTTTTTCAGGTCCTGGGTGATCACGCCGTTGAGCAGTGCGCCGACACCCGGACGGTGCACTTCAACACCGATGAAGTCCTGGTCCGGCGCGGCGGCGGCCATCTCCAGCAGGGAGTGACCCATGCCGAAACCGATTTCCAGGGTACGTGGTGCCGAACGGCCGAACACCTGGTCGTAGTCGACCGGGCTGTCAGCCAGTTGCAGGATGTACAGCGGGCCGCCCTGGTCCAGGCCGCGTTGCTGGCCTTCGGTCATGCGGCCGGCGCGCATCACGAAACTCTTGATACGGCGGTGTTGGCGCTCTTCGCCTTCGGCGGCGATCGGCGATTCTTGCGATTCAGTCATCAGAGGCTCTTACTTGATCAGGCCATCCAGCGGCGACGAGGCGCTGGCATAGAGTTTTTTCGGCATGCGGCCGGCCAGGTAGGCGAGGCGGCCGGCGACGATGGCGTGTTTCATGGCTTCGGCCATCATGATCGGCTGCTGCGCGTGGGCGATCGCCGAGTTCATCAGCACGGCCTCGCACCCCAGTTCCATAGCGATGGTGGCGTCGGAAGCGGTACCGACACCGGCATCCACCAGCACGGGCACCTTGGCTTCTTCGAGGATGATCTGCAGGTTGTACGGGTTGCAGATCCCCAGACCGGTGCCGATCAGTCCGGCCAGCGGCATGACGGCGATGCAGCCGATTTCGGCCAGTTGGCGGGCGATGATCGGGTCATCGCTGGTGTAGACCATCACGTCGAAACCGTCCTTGACCAGCACTTCGGCGGCCTTGAGGGTTTCGATCACGTTGGGGAACAGGGTCTTCTGGTCAGCCAGGACTTCCAGCTTGACCAGGTTGTGGCCGTCGAGCAGTTCGCGAGCCAGGCGACAGGTGCGCACGGCTTCGACCGCGTCGTAGCAACCGGCGGTGTTCGGCAGGATGGTGTAGCGGTCTGGCGGCAGTACGTCGAGCAGGTTCGGCTCGCCCGGGTTCTGGCCGATGTTGGTCCGGCGCACGGCGACGGTGACGATCTCGGCGCCCGAGGCCTCGATGGCCAGGCGGGTTTCTTCCATGTCACGGTACTTGCCGGTGCCAACCAGCAGGCGCGACTGGAAGGTACGACCGGCCAGGGTGAAGGGCTTGTCGCTACGAACGTTGCTCATCGGTAATCCTCTTGAAGGTTGAGGGACTTGCAGGTGAAGCGCGGGGGCCTAGCCGCCGCCGATGGCGTGGACAACTTCCACCTGGTCGCCTTCGCTCAACGCGGTGCTGTCGTGCTGGCTGCGCGGCACGATGTCCAGGTTCAGTTCGACCGCCACCCGACGCCCAACCAGGTCAAGCCGGCTCAGCAGGGCCGCGACGCTCTCGCCGTCGGGCAATTCGAAGGGTTCACCGTTCAGTTGAATGCGCATGCGCACGGCCGCCATTATTTTTAGGGGCCCGCATTCTAGCGCCGATCCGCGCCCGAACCCAAGGCCGGGTGACACCATTCGTCACGATTTTCGACCCGCGAGTCAGTTCATCCGCCAGGCCGCCAGACCCAGGCACAACCAGCCGGCGAGGAAGGCCGTTCCACCGAATGGCGTGATGATGCCGAGCTTGCCGATACCGCTCAGGGTCAGCAGGTACAGACTGCCAGAGAACAGCAGGATGCCGAGACAGAACAGACCGCCGGCCCAGTTCACCAGCCGTCCCGGCAGGTGCACGCTGAGCACCGCGACGCCGATCAGCGCCAGCGCGTGAACCAGTTGATAAGTGACGCCGGTGTGGAAGATCGCCAGGTATTCAGAGGTCAGGCGGCCCTTGAGTCCGTGGGCGGCAAAGGCACCTAGGGCCACACCGGTAAAGCCGAAGAACGCCGCAAGCATCAGGAAGCTACGAAGCATGGAACAACTCCTTGGGGTGCACAGGGCCTGTATAATGGCCCGCTCATCCGCCGCGGCCAAGTCATCACCATGCTGTCATCCGTATTTCGACGCCTTGCTCGTGCCCTGCTCTGGTTCGCCGGTGGCAGCGTATTGCTGGTGCTGATCTTCCGCTGGGTACCGCCGCCAGGCACGGCGTTGATGGTCGAGCGCAAGATCGAGTCCTGGTTCGACGGCCAGCCCATCGATTTGCAGCGCGACTGGGAACCCTGGGAGCGGATCTCCGATGAGCTGAAAGTGGCGGTCATCGCCGGCGAGGACCAGAAATTCGCCAGCCATTGGGGCTTCGACTTCTCGGCTATCCAGGCGGCGCTGGCACATAACGAGCGCGGCGGCAGTGTTCGCGGTGCCAGCACCCTCAGCCAGCAGGTGGCCAAGAACCAGTTTCTCTGGTCCGGCCGAAGCTGGGTGCGCAAGGGGCTGGAAGCCTGGTTCACCGCGCTGATCGAATTGCTCTGGTCGAAGGAGCGGATTCTTGAGGTGTATCTCAACAGTGCGGAGTGGGATGACGGCGTGTTTGGTGCACAAGCCGCAGCACGCCATCACTTTGGCGTCGATGCCAGTCGGTTGTCGCGCCAGCAGGCCAGCCTGCTCGCCGCTGTACTGCCCAACCCGCGCAACTGGAGTGCCAGCCGGCCAAGCAGCTATGTAGCACGGCGGGCCGGGTGGATTCGGCAGCAGATGGGGCAGTTGGGTGGGGACAGCTATCTGGAGCAGTTGCAGGGGCGCTGATTTAGGCCCTACAGCGAATAAAAAAGCCCGACCTTTCGAGTCGGGCTTTCTGTTTCTGAAACCTGGAAGATCAGGCAGCGATCAGGGCTTTCACCTTGTTCATCGCGTTCTTTTCCAGTTGGCGGATACGCTCCGCCGAAACACTGTATTTGGCCGCCAGGTCATGCAGCGTGGCCTTTTCCTCGGCCAGCCAGCGCTGATAGAGGATGTCGCGGCTACGGTCGTCCAGACCCTGCAACGCTTCGTGCAGGTTGTTCGAGGAGCTGTCGCTCCAGTCGGCATCTTCGAGTTGGCGAGCCGGGTCGTAGCGGTGGTCTTCCAGATAGTTGGCTGGCGACTGGAAGGCGCTGTCGTCATCGGCTTCGGCAGCCGGGTCGAAGGCCATGTCCTGGCCGGTCAGGCGACTTTCCATCTCGCGGACTTCCCGCGGCTCCACACCCAGGCTTTCGGCAACGCGATGCACTTCGTCGTTGTTCAACCAGGCCAGACGTTTCTTCTGGCTGCGCAGGTTGAAGAACAGCTTGCGCTGAGCCTTGGTGGTCGCAACCTTGACGATCCGCCAGTTGCGCAGGATGAACTCGTGGATCTCGGCCTTGATCCAGTGCACCGCGAAGGACACCAGACGCACGCCCATTTCCGGGTTGAAGCGTTTGACTGCTTTCATCAGGCCGACGTTGCCTTCCTGGATCAGGTCGGCCTGGGCCAGCCCGTAGCCGGAATAGCTGCGGGCGATATGTACAACGAAGCGCAGGTGCGCGAGCACCATTTGCCGAGCAGACTCAAGATTTTGCTCATAGTAGAGACTCTCGGCCAGTTCACGCTCCTGCTCGGCAGTCAGCAGTGGAATGCTGTTCACCGTATGTACGTAGGCCTCCAGGTTCGCACCCGGGACCAAGGCGTAGGCAGGCTGCAACGAAGTGGTCATACGAAAAAACCTCCGACTCACTAAACTCGTGCCCATGGGCACTGCCAACATTGACCGGGAACCGCTAAACAAGTTCCCTGAAAACCAAAAGAGTCAATACCAGCAAAAAGACACTATCGTGGTGCCAGCTCACTCAGATGCCGAGCCACCGCGATCCATGCACCGATATACCCTAACAGTACCGCACCAAGCAAGAGCGACAGACCATCGGCAGACGGCACGCCGGCCAGGGCGAAATCACTGCCATACAGCCCTGACAGGTCGACCACCGCGTCATTCAGCCAGTTCAGCCCGAATGCCAGCACGCCCCAGGACAGAATCCCCGCGCCCAGCCCGTACAACGCCCCCATATAAAGGAAGGGGCGACGCACATAGCTGTCGGTACCGCCGACCAGCTTGATGACTTCGATTTCCGTCCGGCGGTTCTCGATATGCAGCCGGATGGTGTTGCCGATCACCAGCAGCAGCGCGGAAACCAGCAATACGGTAAGGCCAAAGACGAAGCGGTCACCCAATTTGAGGATCGCCGCCAGCCGTTCGACCCAGACCAGATCGAGCTGCGCCAGCTCAACCCGCGGTAGCTCCGACAAACGCTGACGCAAAGCTTCGAGGGTCGCTTTATCGACTTCCGCCGGGGTCACCACCACCACGCCGGGCAGCGGATTCTCCGGCAGCTCACGCAGCGCTTCGCCGAGCCCGGACTGCTGCTGGAACTCGTTGAGCGCCTGTTCGCGGCTAACGTACTCGGCATCGGCCACGCCGGGCAGGGTCTTGATCTGCTCGCGCAGCGCCTCGCCGTCACGGGCGCTGGCGTCCAGCTTCAGGTACAGGGAAATCTGCGCGGCGCGCTGCCAGGAGCCGCCAAGCCGTTCGATATTGCTCAGGATCAGCGACAGGCCCATCGGCAGGCTGAGTGCCACCGCCATCACCAGGCAAGTGAAGAAGCTGCCGATCGGCTGCTTGCCCAGGCGGCGCAGGCTGTCCACCAGGCTGGCGCGATGGCTTTCCAGCCAGGCCTGCAGCAGGGTGCGGAAATCCGGGCCGTCGTCATCATCATGGCCCCTCTTCTTTTTATCCGATTGCGGGTCAGCCGGTTTCGGCGCTACGCGTTCGGATACTTTTGGACTGCGTGTCGCACTCATTGCCCGGCCTCCCCATCGCCGATCAGGCGACCGCGCTGCAGCGTCAGCATGCGATGGCGCATACGCGCGATCAGTGCCAGGTCGTGGCTGGCGATCAGCACGCTGGTGCCCAGGCGGTTGATATCTTCGAAAACACCCATGATCTCCGCAGCAAGGCGCGGGTCGAGGTTACCGGTGGGTTCGTCCGCCAGCAGCAGTGCCGGGCGGTGAACGATGGCGCGGGCGATGCCGACGCGCTGTTGCTGGCCGGTGGACAGGTCTCCGGGGAACAGCGCGGACTTGTCGGAAAGCGCCACCCGCTCCAATGCCGAATCGACCCGCTTGGCGATCTCGACCTTGGACAGGCCGAGGATCTGCAACGGCAGGGCGACGTTATTGAAGACGGTACGGTCGAACAGCAACTGATGATTCTGGAACACCACGCCGATCTGGCGGCGCAGGAACGGGATCTGCGCATTGGTGATCTGGCCCAGATCCTGGCCGGCCAGCAGCAATTTGCCGCTGGTCGGACGCTCCATGGCCAGCAGCAGGCGCAACAACGTGCTCTTGCCGGCACCGGAGTGACCGGTCACGAACAGAAATTCGCCCCGCCGTACCCGAAAACTCAACTCATGCAGGCCAACGTGACCATTCGGATAACGCTTGGCGACCTGTTCGAATCGAATCATGGATGCTCCCGCTCGGCAAACAGTGCTTTAACGAAGGATTCTGCTTCGAACGCGCGCAGATCGTCGATGCCTTCACCTACGCCAATATAGCGAATGGGCAGACTGAACTGCTTGGCCAAGGCGAAAATCACCCCGCCCTTGGCGGTGCCGTCCAGCTTGGTCAGGGCCAGGCCAGTCAGTTCAACGCTCTGGTTGAAGTGCTTGGCCTGGTTGATGGCGTTCTGGCCAGTGCCGGCGTCGAGCACCAGCAACACTTCATGTGGCGCATCGGCGTCGAGCTTGCCGATCACCCGGCGAACCTTCTTCAGCTCTTCCATCAGGTTGTCTTTGGTGTGCAGGCGGCCGGCGGTGTCGGCGATCAGCACATCGACACCACGGGCCTTGGCGGCCTGCACGGCATCGAAGATTACCGAGGCCGAGTCGGCGCCGGTGTGCTGGGCGATGACCGGGATGTTGTTGCGCTCACCCCAGACCTGCAACTGCTCCACCGCCGCAGCGCGGAAGGTGTCACCGGCGGCCAGCATGACTTTCTTGCCTTCGAGCTGGAGCTTCTTGGCCAGCTTGCCGATGGTGGTGGTCTTGCCGGCGCCGTTGACGCCAACCACCAGGATGACGAACGGTTTGTTCTGCGACTGAATCCGCAGCGGTTGCTCCACTGGCTTGAGCAGCCCTGCGAGCTCGTCCTGCAGCGATTTGTACAGCGCGTCGGCGTCCGCCAGTTGCTTGCGGGCGACTTTCTGGGTCAGGTTCTGCACGATCAGCGACGTGGCCTCGACACCGACGTCAGCGGTCAGCAGACGGGTTTCGATTTCATCGAGCAGGTCGTCATCGATGGCTTTCTTGCCGAGGAACAGGCTGGCCATGCCCTCGCCGATGCTGGCGCTGGTCTTCGACAGGCCTTGTTTGAGGCGGGAGAAGAAGCCGGTCTTGGCTTCTTCTACAGGCGCGGGAGCTGGCGCAGGCTCGACAACCGCTTCGACCACCGGAGCCGGGGCTTGAACGGGAGCAGGAGCGGGAGCCGCAGCGACAACCACCGGAGCAGGCTCGACGATCGGCGCAACTGGCTCGGGAGCAGGCGCGACCTGAACAGGCTCGGGTTGCGGGATTGGCGCGGGCTGCGGCTCGGGCTCGGGCTCGACATGCACAACGTCAAGCGGCCGCTCGGGAATGACCGGTGGCTGGTGAGGTTCGAGGTCAGGCACCAGCGCGACCGGCTCTTCCGGCACCGGCAGCACCAGGCTGGACGGCGCGGCGAGCGGCGCTTCAGGTGCAACCGGAGCCAGCACTTCAGGGGCGATGGCCGGCGCCGCACTGACCTGAGGCTCCGGCACAACGGCAGGAGCGGGCTCGGGAGCGATCGGGGCGGGGCTTTCAGGCTGTTCGACAACAGGTTGCTGGGGCTTCTTGCGCAGCCAGCCGAACAGGCCTTTCTTTTCGCCGGGCGCAGCCGGCGTTTTCTTGTCGTCGTTGGAACCAAACATGGAAGACGGCTATCTCAGGGTGGCGATGCGCCTGCTTGGCGCGTCAGAATTCTTTTAACGCAGAAGAGACTCTTTTAAATCCGGCTCGTTCGTGCGCGTCGTCTATTTTGTCGGGGGGCCTTTGCGGCGACATCCTCGACAGGCATGGTCGCCAGGCAACCGGATCAGTATCCTAGCACCTCCTAGCCCGCCGACGCTAAGGCCATGCGGGCAGCCCAACAGGTTGAACTACGAATGAATGCTCTAGCCCGCCGTGCCGCTGGCCTGCTGCTCAGCACGATTTGCCTGCCCCTGGCGGCCTTCGCCGCCGACCCGCAACCCACCCACGAATTCATCCTCGACAACGGCCTGAAAGTCGTAGTGCGCGAAGACCATCGCGCCCCGGTGGTGGTTTCGCAGGTCTGGTACAAGGTCGGCTCCAGCTACGAGACACCGGGCCAGACCGGCCTGTCCCACGCTCTTGAGCACATGATGTTCAAGGGCAGCGAGAAGGTTGGCCCCGGCGAGGGCTCGCGCATCCTGCGCGACCTCGGCGCCGAGGAAAACGCCTTCACCAGCGACGATTACACCGCTTATTACCAGGTCCTGGCCCGTGACCGCCTGAACGTCGCCCTGGAACTGGAAGCCGACCGCATGGCCAGCCTGCGCCTGCCGGCCGACGAGTTCAGCCGCGAAATCGAGGTCATCAAGGAAGAGCGTCGCCTGCGCACCGACGACAACCCCGGCTCCAAGGCATTCGAGCTGTTCAAGGCAATGGCCTACCCGGCCAGCGGCTACCACACGCCGACCATCGGCTGGATGGCCGACCTGCAACGCATGAAGGTCGAAGAACTGCGTCACTGGTACGAATCCTGGTACGCACCGAACAACGCCACCCTGGTGGTAGTCGGCGACATCACCGTCGATGAAGTGCGCAAACTCGCCGACCGCTGGTTCGCCGGCATCCCGAAACGTCCCCTGCCGCCGACCAAGCTGCCGCTGGAACTGGCCGAACCCGGCCAGCGCCAGTTGACCGTGCATGTGCGCACGCAACTGCCGAGCCTGATCTACGGCTTCAATGTGCCAGGCCTGGCCACCGCGAAGAATCCCCGTGAAGTGCACGCCCTGCGCCTGATTTCGGCCCTGCTCGACGGCGGCTACAGCGCCCGCATGGCCAGCCGCCTGGAGCGCGGTCAGGAACTGGTGGCCGGCGCATCGACCCGCTACGACCCGTTCACCCGTGGTGACAGCCTGTTCGTGCTCTCGGCAACGCCGAACACGCAGAAGAAAAAGACCCTCGCTCAGGTCGAAACCGGCATCTGGCAGTTGCTCGACGAACTGAAGACCACACCGCCAAGCGCCGAAGAGCTGGAGCGCGTGCGCGCCCAGGTGATCGCCGGCCTGGTCTACGACCGCGACTCCATCAGCAGCCAGGCCACCACCATCGGCCAACTGGAGACGGTAGGCCTGTCCTGGAAACTGATCGACAACGAGCTGGACGAGTTGAAAAGCGTGACCCCCGCGGACATCCAGAACGCCGCGCGCACCTACTTCACCCGCGAGCGCCTGAGCATCGCCCATGTACTGCCCGAGGAGCGCGCCCAATGAGCCAGCAGACCCTGCCCCGCTTCAACCTCAAGGGCCTCGGCATTCTCGCGCTGGCCGTAGCCCTCGCCGCGCCCGCCTACGCCGACAGCACCCCGGCCTCCGCAGCCAAGCCGACCAACACCCTGCAATCGCTGGCCGAGCTGGATGGCAAGGCACCAAGCCACCGCGCCCTTAACATCCAGACCTGGAACACCGCCGAAGGCGCCCGGGTGCTGTTTGTCGAAGCCCACGAATTGCCGATGTTCGACCTGCGCCTGACCTTCGCCGCCGGCAGCAGCCATGACGGCGCCACGCCCGGCATCGCCTCGTTGACCAACGCCATGCTCAATGAGGGTGTGGCCGGCAAGGACGTCAGCGCCATCGCCCAAGGCTTCGAAGGCCTGGGCGCCGACTTCGGCAACGGCGCCTACCGCGACATGGCGGTAGCCTCGCTGCGCAGCCTGAGCGCTGCCGACAAGCGCGAGCCGGCGTTGAAGCTGTTCGCCGAAGTGGTGGGCAAGCCGACCTTCCCGAAAGACGCCCTGGCCCGGATCAAGAACCAGATCCTCGCCGGCTTCGAGTACCAGAAGCAGAACCCCGGCAAGCTCGCCAGCCAGGAACTGTTCGCGCGCCTGTACGGCCAGCACCCTTATGGCCACCCGAGCGACGGCACCGCCAAGACCATTCCGCCGATCACCCTGGAGCAGCTGCGCGCCTTCCACGCCAAGGCCTACACCGCCAGCAACACGGTGATCGCCCTGGTCGGTGACCTCAGCCGCGCCGACGCCGAGGCCATTGCTTCGCAAGTGTCCGCCGCGCTGCCGAAAGGCCCGGCGCTGGCCAAGGTCGAAGCGCCCGCCCAGCCCAAGGCTGGCGCGACGCACATCGACTTCCCGTCCAAGCAGACGCACCTGCTGCTGGCGCAGTTGGGCATCGACCGCAACGACCCTGACTACGCCGCCCTCTCGCTGGGTAACCAGATCCTCGGCGGCGGCTCGTTCGGCACCCGTCTGATGAGCGAAGTGCGCGAGAAACGCGGGCTGACCTACGGCGTCTACTCCACCTTCGTGCCGATGCAGGCGCAAGGGCCGTTCATGATCAACCTGCAGACCCGCGCGGAACTCAGCGAAGGCACCCTCAAGCTGGTGCAGGACCTCCTCAGCGACTACCTGAAGACCGGCCCGACCCAACAGGAACTGGACGACGCCAAGCGTGAACTGGCTGGCAGCTTCCCGCTGTCCAACGCCAGCAACGCGAGCATCGTCGGCCAACTGGGTGCCATCGGCTTCTATAATCTGCCGCTGACCTACCTCGAAGACTACATGCGCCAGTCTCAGGAACTGACCGTGGAACAGGTTCGCGACGCGCTGAACCGCCACCTGTCGGCTGACAAACTGGTAATCGTCACCGCCGGCCCCAAGGTGCCGCAGCAGCCGCTGCCACCACCCCTCGATAAACCCGCCGAGCAGCCGCTCGGCGTACCGGAGCATTAATGGCCAGTCCATCCAAGCCGCAAACGGGCCCAGGCCAGTTGCGCATCATCGCCGGCGAATGGCGCAGCCGTCGCCTGAGCTTCCCCAGTGCCCCCGGTCTGCGCCCGACACCGGACCGGGTGCGGGAAACCGTGTTCAACTGGCTTGCCGCACACATCGAAGGCGCCAAGGTGCTGGATGCCTTCACCGGCAGCGGCGCCTTGTACCTGGAAGCCCTGTCCCGCGGGGCCGGCGACTCCGTGGCGCTGGACAGCAACTCCGCGGCCATCGCCAGCCTGCGGCAGAACCTCGAACTACTGCGCTGCCCACGTGGCCAGGTGTTCCAGAGCGATGCCCAGCGCTACCTGCAGGGTGAGCCGAAACTGGCCTTCGACGTGGTGTTCCTCGACCCGCCGTTCCACCAGGACCTGCTGCCAAGCACCTGCGCCCTGCTCGAAGAGCGCGGCTGGCTGGCCGATCGCGCCTGGATCTATACCGAGAGCGAGACGTCGCCTTCGTCGCTGAACCTGCCAGGCAACTGGCGCCTGCACCGCGAGAAAAAAGCTGGTCAGGTGTACTACGCACTGTGGGAACGCGGCTGACCGTCATTTGTCCGTCATCTCGCGCGGCAGGCGCCCGAGCCAGCACTTACACTGGTAATCAGGCCTGCCGCGTGTTCCCCGAGTGAAACAATGATGTCCACGTCCCCCGTCCTGCCCTTCAGCCCCGCGACAGGACTTCGCAACCCTCACCTGCAAACCCTCTGGGGTCCACTGTGGCGCAAGTCGACAGCACTGGAGCACCAGCGAGAACGCGTGTGGCTGAGCGACGGCGATTTCCTCGATCTGGACTGGAGCGGCCCCCACGACAACACCGCGCCCCTGGTGCTGGTGCTGCACGGACTCACCGGCTCGTCCTCCTCACATTACGTGCTTGGCCTGCAGCACGTGCTGAACGCCCGCGGCTGGGCCAGCGTGGCGGTGAACTGGCGCGGTTGCTCAGGCGAGCCGAACCTGCTGCCGCGCAGCTACCACTCCGGCGCCAGCGAAGACCTGGCCGAAGTGATCGCGCACCTGCGGGCCCAGCGGCCGTCGGCGCCGCTGTACGCGGTCGGTTATTCATTGGGCGGGAATGTGCTGCTCAAGTACCTGGGCGAGACTGGATCGGCAAGCCAGTTGCAGGCTGCCGTGGCGGTGTCGGTACCGTTTCGCCTGGACCAGTGCGCCGACCGCATCGGCCTGGGCTTCTCGCGGGTCTACCAGGCGCATTTCATTCGCGAAATGATCACCTACCTGAAGAACAAGGAGCGACACTTCCAGCACCATGGTCAGCACGAAAGCCTGGAAACTCTGGCGCGGCTCGGGCCGCTGACCAACCTGCGCACCTTCTGGGACTTCGACGGACGCGTCACCGCCCCGCTCAACGGATTCGATGACGCCAACGACTATTACAAGCGCTCGTCCAGCCGCTACTACCTCGGCGAAAACCGCACACCGACGCTGATCATCCAGTCCCGCGACGACCCGTTCGTGTTCAGCCACAGCCTTCCCGAAGCCTGTGAGCTGGCTACTAGCACCCACCTTGAGCTGCACGCTCATGGCGGTCATGTCGGCTTTATCGATGGCAGTCTGCGCCAGCCGGGGTACTACCTGGAACGGCGTATCCCCGAGTGGCTGGCGCAGCAGGCGGGGCGTTAATCGCCGGTCGCGATTTGATGCTGCGGATTATTGATCCACTCGCTCCACGACCCCGCGTACAGCGGCGCCAGCGGATAGCCGGCCAGGCTCAGCGCAAACAGGTTGTGGCAGGCAGTAACCCCGGAACCGCAGTAGGCCACCAGTGACTCCGGCTTGCGCGCGCCGATCAGTTTGGCGAAGCGTGCCTTGAGCTGGTCGGCGGGCAGGAAACGGCCATCGGCACCCAGGTTGTCGGTAAACGCCGCGCATTGCGCGCCGGGGATGTGCCCAGCCACCGGGTCGATCGGCTCCACTTCCCCGCGAAAACGCGGCAGGGCGCGGGCGTCGAGCAAGGTCAGCGCCGGGTCGCCCAGGCGCTCGCGCAGTTGCTCGGCACTGATCAGCAACGCCGAATCCGGCTCGCCGCTGAACGTGCCTTCGCGCTTGTCCGCCAGATCCAGGCTCAGCGGCAGGCCCGCCGCGTGCCAGGCCTTGAGGCCGCCATCGAGCAGGTACACACCGCTGCGCTTGCCCAGCCAGGCGAGCAACCACCAGGCCCGCGCGGCGAATGCGCCAGGGCCATCGTCATAGAGCACCACATCGCTGTCGTTATCGATTCCCCATTGCTGCAGGCGCTCGATCAACCGCTCCGGTTGCGGCAGCGGATGGCGTCCGGTCACACCCTTGACCACTGGCGCGCTCAGGTCGCGCTCCAGATCGGCGAAATGCGCCCCGGCAATATGCCCCTCGGCATAGCTGCGCTGGCCGTAATCCGGATCTTCCAGGGCAAAACGACAATCGAGAATCACCAGCTTCGGCTCGCCGAGGCGTTCCGCCAGTTGCCGGGGTGCAATCAGTTGCGCGTGAGGCATGACAGTCTCCATATCGATTGAACGGGGCGTTACTGCTCCAGCGCCTGCTGCAGCGGTACGTAGAATTCTTCGCAGAGCGCGTCCACCGCCGGGCGCGCCGTGGCGGTGACGAAACCGAGCTCCAGCACCAGCACCTGATAAACGCCGCGCTTGATGGCTTCTTCACTCAAATGCGCGGCGTTTTCCCGGGTGGTGCAGAGAAAGCGGACCCAGGACGTGAGGATGATCCAGGCGTTGAGGGTCAGCGACTCGATCTGCACCGTGTTCATCGCCAGGATGCCTGCCTCGACAAAGCCGGTGTAAATGGCCTGGCCCTGCAACAGGCAACGCTGGGAAAAGCGCCGGTAGCGGGCAGCCAGTTCCTTGTCGCTGTCGAGCAGGTGTTCGAGATCGCGGTGCAGGAAGCGGTAGTTCCACATCGCCGCGAGGATCGCCTTCAAGTAGAAGCGCTTGTCCTCGACCGTGGCCAGGCGGCCTTTGGGCGGGTGCAGGAAACTTTCCACCTGTTCTTCATACTGACTGAACAACTCGGCAATGATTTCCTGCTTGTTGGCGAAGTGGTAGTAGAGGTTGCCGGGCGAGATTTCCATATGCGCGGCGATGTGGTTGGTACTGACGCTGCGCTCGCCCTGCTGGTTGAACAGCTCCAGGCTGTTTTGCACGATGCGCTCGCGGGTCTTGATACGCGGGGCCATGACGCCAGCTCCAAAAGCGTGAGCTTGAAATGTTTGGTTAATCTTACGGCCTCAATGGTGTGCGTGCATCCGCTGAATGTGGGGAATTCATCGCTGGCAGGGCCGCACAAAAAGGCCAACTAGAGTATATGCTCTAGCCGAAACAATTAGTCATGGAGGTCCCGATGTCCCAGCTGGACTGGCTCGACGCCCTGTTCGAACAACAGCGCGCCGCCTTCAACCGCCTACCCATGCCGCCCCTGGCCCAGCGCCGGCAATGGCTCAAGGCCCTGCGCCAGGCGCTGATCGAGCGACAGGACGAGTTGGTCACCGCCATTGACCAGGACTTCAACGGGCGCAGCGCCGACGAAACCCGGCTGGCTGAACTCATGCCCAGCGTGTTGGGCCTGGCCCATGCGGAAAAACACCTCGGCCACTGGATGAAGTCCCGCCGCCGCAGCGTCGGCCTGGCCTTCCAGCCTGCCAGTGCGCGCGTGCACTACCAACCGCTGGGCGTGGTCGGGGTGATCGTGCCGTGGAACTACCCGCTGTTTCTCGCCATTGGCCCGCTCACCGGCGCCCTGGCTGCGGGCAATCGGGTGATGCTCAAGCTCAGCGAAACCACGCCGGCCACCGGCTTGGTACTCAAGAACCTGCTGGAATCGGTGTTCCCCACGGACATGGTCAGCGTGGTGCTGGGCGAAGCCGACGTCGGCGAGGCGTTCTCCCGCCTGCCGTTCGACCACCTGCTGTTCACCGGCGCCACCAGCATCGGTCGCCACGTGATGCGCGCCGCCGCCGACAACCTCACCCCGGTGACTCTGGAACTGGGCGGCAAATCGCCGGCCATCGTCTCCTCCCGCGTGCCGCTGGCCGACGCCGCCGAGCGCATCGCCTTCGGCAAGACCCTCAACGCCGGGCAGACCTGCGTCGCGCCGGACTACGTGCTGGTACCGGAAGAGCGGATCGCCGGCTTTATCGACGCCTACCGCGAGGCGGTAAAACGCTTTTACCCACAGGTGCAGGGCAACCCGGACTACACGGCGATCATCAGCGATCGCCACCTGGCCCGGCTCAACGGCTACCTTGATGACGCCCGCTTGCAAGGCGCCACGGTGACCAACCTGTACCCGGACGAACCGCTGCAGGGTCGCCGCCTGCCACCCTATCTGCTGCAAGACACCCACGCGCAGATGCAGGTGATGCAGGACGAAATTTTCGGCCCGTTGCTGCCCATCGTGCCTTACCGGCATATCGACGAAGCCATTGCCTACATCAATCAGCGACCGCGTCCGCTGGCGCTTTACTACTTCGGCTACGAGCGCGGCGAACAGAACCTGGTGCTGGAAAACACCCATTCCGGCGGTGCCTGCCTCAACGACACCCTGCTGCACGTGGCCCAGGATGACCTGCCGTTCGGCGGCGTCGGCCCTTCCGGCATGGGCCACTACCACGGCTACGAAGGCTTCCAGACCTTCAGCCAGGCCAAGGGCGTGCTGGCCAAGCAACGCCTGAACCTGGCGCGGTTGATCTACCCGCCTTATGGCAAACGTCTGCAACAACTGGTGTACCGTTTCTTCATCCGCTGATCGCTGCACAGGCCCGACAATAATGACAACATGCCTGCCCCACGCCGCCGCGCTCAACCGTCGCGGCCTGCTCAAGTTCAGCTTCGGCGCCACGCTATTCCTCGGCGGTGCCAGCCTGCTCGGTTGCACCGCCGAAACGCCCGCCAGCGGCTTAGGCGTGCTGCGCACGGCTGATCTGCCACTGCTACGCGCCATCACGCCGGTGATCCTCGCGGGCGCCGCGCCCGCCAGCGCTACGGAAGCGGTGCTCGCCCGTCTCGACGACACGCTGGCCAGCCTCTCGCCGGAAATGCTCGCGCTGACCCGACAACTGCTCGACGTGCTCGCACTGCCGCTGACCCGCGGCCCGCTCACTGGCATCTGGGGCGCCTGGGACCAGGCCAGCCCCGCAGATATCCGCGCCTTTCTGCTGCGCTGGCAGGACAGCGCGCTGAACCTGCTGCGCCAGGGTTACTGCTCGCTGCTGCAACTGCTGCTGATGGCCTGGTACAGCCTGCCCGACGCCTGGGGCACCTGCGGTTATCCCGGCCCGCCGAAATTCTGACCGACAAGAGCCCGCCCATGCCCGTACCCGACCTGTTCCGCGACGGCCTCGCCCGTGGCTGGAAAACCCGTGACGGCTCCGCCCTGAGCCAGGACCTGCCCCTGGAAACCGACATCGCCATCATCGGCAGCGGGGCGGGCGGCGCCACCAGCGCGGAACACCTCAGCGCGGCTGGTTATCGGGTACTGCTGATCGAAGAAGGCCCGCTGCAGACCAGCAGCGACTTCAAAATGCTCGAGCACGAGGCCTACGCCCGCCTCTACCAGGAAGGCATCGGGCGCATGAGCAAGGACGGCGCCATCACTATCCTGCAAGGCCGCGCTGTGGGCGGCACCACGCTGATCAACTGGACGTCCAGCTTCCGCACCCCGGAACCGACCTTGCAGCACTGGGCCCGTGAACACGGCGTCAGTGGCCTCGGCGTGGACGACCTGGCGCCCTGGTTCGAGCGCATGGAGCAGCGCCTGAACATCGCCCCCTGGCAGGTGCCGCCCAACGCCAACAACGATGTGCTGCGCCGTGGCTGCGCGGCCCTCGGGCTGGACTGGAAGGTGATTCCGCGCAATGTGCGCGGCTGCGGCAACCTCGGCTATTGCGGCATGGGCTGCCCGCTCAACGCCAAGCAATCGATGCTGGTCACCAGCATTCCGGCAACCTTGGAAAAAGGCGGCGAGCTGCTCTACCTCGCTCGCGCCGAGCGTTTCGAACACGACGGCCAGCGCATCCGCGAACTGCACTGCGTGGCCATGGACCCGCGCTGCGTCGCGCCCACGGGCCGGCGCATCCGGGTACGGGCGCGGCACTACCTGCTGGCTGGCGGCGGCATCAACAGCCCGGCCCTGCTGCTGCGCTCGGACGCCCCGGACCCGCATCAGCGTCTCGGCAAGCGAACCTTCCTGCACTTGGTCAACTTCAGCGCGGCACGCTTCGCCGAACCGGTGAACCCGTTCTACGGTGCGCCGCAGTCGATCTACAGCGACCATTTCCAGTGGCGCGGCGGTGTCACCGGCGCCATGGGCTACAAGCTGGAAGTGCCGCCGCTGCACCCGGCCCTGGCCGCCACGCTGCTCGGCGGCTTTGGCGAGGACAACGCCCTGCGCATGGCCGACCTGCCCCACACCCACGTGATGCTGGCCCTGCTGCGCGACGGTTTTCACCCGGACAGCGTTGGCGGCAGCGTGCAGTTGCGCGGCGACGGCACGCCGGTGCTCGATTACCCGGTGTCGGCCTACGCCTGGGACGGCGTGCGCCGGGCATTTCACAGCATGGCGCAGATTCAGTTCGCCGCCGGGGCCGAAAGCGTCCTGCCGCTGCATAGCCATGCCCGTCCGGCAAAAAACCTGGCTGAGGCCCGCTCGATGATCGACGACCTGTCGCTGGAACTGTTCCTCACCCGCCTCGGCAGCGCCCACGTGATGGGCGGCTGCGCCATGGGCGAAGACCCGCGCCAGAGCGTCTGCGACAGCCTTGGCCGGCATCATCAACTGGAAAACCTGTCGATCCACGACGGCTCGCTGTTCCCCACCAGCATCGGCGCCAACCCGCAATTGTCGGTCTACGCCATCAGCGCCCGGCTCAGCGAGCAGCTCGCCAAACGCCTGAAAATGCCTGCATGACAACAGCGGGCCGCGCTGTCTATAGTCCGTTGGGCCGGTGATGGCGACTTGGCCCGACCGTATCGGCTGCGCTACCATCCGAGTCCCTAACGCCCTCCTGCCAGGACGACGCGATGAACCGAGTGTTGTACCCGGGTACTTTCGACCCGATTACCAAGGGCCATGGCGATCTGGTCGAACGCGCCTCACGCCTGTTCGATCATGTGATCATCGCGGTTGCCGCCAGCCCCAAGAAAAACCCGCTGTTCCCGCTGGAACAGCGCGTGGAACTGGCGCGTGAGGTCACCCGGCACCTGCCCAACGTCGAAGTCCTTGGCTTCTCCACGTTGCTGGCGCACTTCGCCAAGGAGCAAGGCGCCAATGTCTTCCTGCGCGGCCTGCGTGCGGTGTCGGACTTCGAGTACGAGTTCCAGCTGGCCAACATGAACCGGCAACTGGCGCCCGACGTCGAAAGCCTGTTCCTCACCCCATCGGAGCGGTATTCGTTCATCTCCTCGACGCTGGTGCGCGAGATCGCGGCCCTGGGCGGCGATATCACCAAGTTCGTCCACCCGGTAGTGGCCGACGCCCTCACCGAGCGATTCAAGAAGTAATCTCAACTCCGGCCTGAAACCCGCGCCCGCGTGCACTGCGGGCGCTAATACGGCACAATTGCGCCCATTGGTTTTCAATTGCCAGTGCGCAAGAGCCTGGCCGGAGTCCCCATGTCCCTGATCATCACCGACGATTGCATCAACTGCGACGTCTGCGAACCCGAGTGCCCGAACGCCGCCATCTCCCAGGGCGAAGAGATCTACGTGATCGACCCGAACCTGTGCACCCAGTGCGTCGGCCACTATGACGAACCGCAATGCCAGCAAGTCTGCCCGGTCGACTGCATCCCGCTGGATGAAGCCCACCCGGAAACCGAAGACGAGCTGATGACCAAATACCGCCGTATTACCGGCAAGGCCTGATGCGGGGCGTCGCCCCTCTCCGATCGTTGTTCCTCGGCGCCAGCCTGGCGCTGTACAGCGTTGCGGCCCTGGCCGACGGACCTGGGCGCGCGGCGATCGCCACGCCCCATCCTGAAGCCACCGCTGCGGCGCGGGAAATTCTCAGCCAGGGCGGCAACGCCTTCGACGCGGCGATTGCCGTGAGCGCCGCGCTGGCCGTGGTCGAGCCGTATGGCTCTGGCCTCGGTGGAGGCGGCTTCTTCCTGCTGCGCCAGTCCGGCACGCCCATCGGCTACCGCTTTATCGACGCCCGTGAAAAGGCGCCGGGTAACGCCACGGCGGACATGTACCTGAAAGACGGCAAGGTCGAACCCGGCCTGTCGATCAACGGTCCGCTGGCGGCGGCCATCCCCGGCCTGCCCGCTGCGCTGGACGAACTGGCCGCGCGCTACGGCAAACTTCCGCTGCGCAGCAGCCTGGCGCCGGCCATTCGCCTCGCCAACCAGGGGTTCGCCGTCGACCGCATCTACCGCGACCGCGCCACCCTGCGCCTCAACGCATTGCGCGACGACGCCGAAAGCGCCCGACTGTTTCTCGACCGCAATGAAGTGCCGGCCCTCGGCCAAGCGATCCGCCAGCCGGAACTGGCCGCAACCCTGCAACGCTTGGCCGATCAGGGCCGCGACGGTTTCTACCGGGGTCGGGTGGCGCAAACGCTGGTGCGGGAAGTCAACGCCGCCGGCGGCATCTGGAGCCTGGACGACCTCGCCAGCTACCGCACCGCCGAGCGCGAGCCGCTGCGCTATCGCCTTGCCGACCAGCGCGAACTGATCAGCGCCCCGCCGCCGTCCGCCGGCGGCGTGGCCATCGCCCAGAGCCTGGCGATGCTCCAGCGCCTGCCATGGCACAGCGCCGACAAGGTGCAGCGCGCCCACTATGTGCTGGAAGTCTTGCGCCGGGCCTACCGCGACCGAGGCCTGCTCGGCGACCCGGACCATGTGGATAACCCCGTGCCACGCCTGCTGTCGCGCTCGCACCTGATCGAGCTGGCCGACAGCATCGACGTGCACGACGCCACACCGAGCAGCCGCCTGCCGCCGTCGCCCGCCTGGCGCGAAGGCGACCACACCACCCACTTCGCGGTGATCGACGCCGACGGCAATGCCGTGGCGGCGACCTTGTCCGTCAACCTGCCTTTCGGCGCAGCCTTCACCGCGCCCGGCACTGGCGTGGTGCTGAACAACGAAATGGACGACTTCGCCGCCGACCCGCACGGCAGCAACAGCTACGGCCTGAGCGGTAGCCAGGCCAACGCCGTGGCGGCTGGCAAGCGACCGCTGTCGAGCATGAGCCCGAGCTTCATCGAGAGCCCTGGAGAGTTCGCCGCCTTCGGTACGCCGGGCGGCAGCCGGATTCCGAGCATGGTGCTGCTGTCGATGCTGGAGTACCTGAACGGTCGGCCGGTGGACACTTGGCCGGCGGTGCCGCGCTATCACCACCAGTATTTGCCGGATGTGGTGGAGCATGAGCCGGGCGCATTCAGCGAGACGGAGCAGCAGGCGCTGCGGGCACGCGGTTATGAGCTGAAGGATCTGGGACGCAGCTACGGCAATCAGCAGGTGCTGTTCTGGGACAAGCGGAATGGAAAGCTGGAGGCGGCGAGTGATCCGCGTGGGGTGGGCAGTTCAGAGGTGGTGAAGCCCTGAGATTCTTGCTGGATTGGCGGGACTCATCGCTGGCAAGCCAGCTCCCACATGGACCGGCTCAAACCCCTGTGGGAGCTGGCTTGCCAGCGATGAGTCCCGTCAATCCAGCAACGACCTACTTCTGACACCGCGGACAAAACACACTGGCCCGCTGCCCCAGCTTCACTTCCCGCAACACCGTGCCACACACCTTGCACGGCTCCTCACCCCGCCCATAGACGAACAGCTCCTGCTGGAAGTACCCCGGCTGGCCATCCCCGCCGATGAAGTCCCGCAAGGTGGTGCCGCCTCGCTCGATCGCCGCCGCGAGGATGCGCTTGATCTCGATCGCCAGCCGCAGGTAACGCGCCCGGGAAATCCCGCCCGCCTCGCGGCGCGGATCGATACCCGCCGCGAACAGCGCTTCGGTCGCGTAGATGTTGCCAACCCCCACCACCACGGCGTTATCCATGATGAACGGCTTCACCGCCATCGACCGCCCGCGAGACAGCTGGAACAGCCGTTCGCCATCGAACAGGTCAGTCAGCGGCTCCGGACCAAGCCGGATCAGCAGTTCGTGCTCCAGCGGCGCCTGGCTCCAGAGCATCGCGCCGAAGCGCCGCGGATCGGTGTAGCGCAGCGCCAGGCCGGACTCCAGCTCGATATCCACATGCTCGTGCTTTTCCGCCGGCAAACCAATTTCCACCAACCGCAAGTTGCCGGACATACCCAGGTGGCTGATCAGCGTCCCCACCTCGGCATTCAATAACAGGTATTTGGCGCGTCGCTCCACCGAGACGAAACGCTGCCCGGACAACCGCACGTCGAGGTCTTCGGGGATCGGCCAGCGCAGGCGCCGCTCACGCACGATCACCCGGCTGACACGCTGGCCTTCGAGGTAAGGGGCGATGCCCCGGCGAGTGGTTTCGACTTCAGGTAGTTCCGGCATGGATCAATGGCTGCCCAGTTCGCGGATGGTTTGCTTGAGGCTCTCGAAGTCGTATTCCGACAGGCCGATATAGTCCAGCACCAGGTGCCCGACGGTATTCCATTCGTGGTCCACGCTCTGGTTGCCCAGCACCCGGTGCGATGCGCAGATGTGCTCGGCCATCTTCAGGATCGCCAGCAGGTTCTTCAGCGGTGCACTGCGCGGCGAGTCGTCGCTGAACACCGCCAGGGCGTTGTGGTGGTTGGCGATGGCGGTGCTGACATGCTCCGGCAGGCGCCAGGACTTGGCCGTGTAGTAGCCCACCACCGCATGGTTGGTGTTGAACACCTGGTTCTCGGTGTCCACCACCCGCTGGTGATCGCCAGCACTGGCGTAGGCGTCTTCCAGCACGCTCATGTATTCAGGGAAGCGCTTGAGCATCAGCGGCACGCCGCAATCGTGGAACAGACCCAACGCGTAAGCCTCGTCCACCGCCTGGGAGCCAAAGCGCTTGGCCAGGGTCAGGCTGGTCATCGCCACGTCCTGGGCCGTATCCCAGAAACGGTTGAGGGTGACGATGGTTTCATCGCTCATCTCGCCCTTGATCGACTGAGCGTTGATGAGGTTGATGATCGAACGGCTGCCCAGCAGGTTCACCGCGCGCTGGATCGAGGCGATCTTGTTGGTCAGGCCGTAATACGGCGAGTTGACGATCTTCAGCAACGCGCCAGACAGGCCAGGGTCCTGGGAAATCAGCTTGGCGATCACCTCAAGGTCGGGATCGGGCATGTACTGCTCCATCTGCAGGTCCACCATGATCTGCGGTTGGGGCGGGACGCTGATGCCTTGCAAGGCTTGCTGGATCTGTTCGGCGGTTAGTTCCGGGGTCATAAATTCACACTCGCGGCTGACGGGGAATTCTAACCTGATCAGTACAGCGAGGCGCCACGCAAAATACCGGCCGCTGGCCTGCAATTTGTCGCGCCGGCGCAGTGCTCGCCTGGTCGACAGGCTATACTCCCGCTCTTTTTTCCCGGAGCGACGTCATGTCCCTGCCCACCCTTCGCCTCAAAGCCAACGCTGACCGCCGCCTGCGCGCTGGCCACCTGTGGGTCTACAGCAACGAAATCGACGTCGCCGCCACCCCGCTGCATGGCTTCAAGGCCGGCGACCAGGCCATTCTGGAAACCGCGGGCGGCAAGGGCCTGGGCATCGTCGCCCTGAGCCCGAACAACCTGATCTGCGCCCGCCTGCTGTCGCGCGACGTCAAGCTGGCACTGGACAAATCGCTGCTGGTACACCGCCTGAACGTCGCCCTGTCGCTGCGCGAGCGCCTGTTCGACAAGCCGTTCTATCGCCTGGTCTACGGCGATTCCGACCTGCTGCCGGGCCTGGTGGTCGACCGTTTCGGCGACATTCTCGTGGTGCAACTGGCCTCGCCGGCCATGGAGCGTCACCGCGATGACGTCCTCGCCGCGCTGATCCAGGTGCTCAAGCCGAGCGGCGTGCTGTTCAAGAACGACTCGTCCGCCCGCGATGCCGAAGGTCTGGAGCGTTATGTCGAGACCGCCTACGGCGAAGTGCCGGAATGGGTTGCGCTGGAAGAGAACGGCGTGAAGTTCGAAGCGCCGGTGATGGAAGGCCAGAAGACCGGCTGGTTCTACGACCACCGCATGAACCGCGCGCGCCTGGCGCCGTACGTCAAGGGCAAGCGCGTGCTTGATCTGTTCAGCTACATCGGCGGCTGGGGCGTGCAGGCTGCGGCCTTCGGCGCCAGCGAAGTGTTCTGCGTCGACGCCTCGAGCTTCGCCCTCGATGGCGTAGAGCGCAATGCCGCGCTGAACGGCTTCGCCGAGAAAATGACCTGCATCGAAGGCGACGTGTTCGCCGCGCTGCGCGAGCTGAAGGCTTCGGAAGAGCGCTTCGACGTGATCGTCGCCGACCCGCCCGCCTTCATCAAACGCAAGAAAGACCTGAAAAACGGCGAAGGCGCCTACCGTCGCCTGAACGAACAGGCCATGCGCCTGCTCAGCAAGGACGGCATCCTGGTCAGCGCATCGTGCTCGATGCACCTGCCGGAAGACGACCTGCAGAACATCCTGCTCACCAGCGCCCGCCACCTGGACCGCAACATCCAGCTCCTCGAGCGCGGCGGCCAGGGCCCGGACCACCCGGTACACCCGGCAATCCCGGAAACCCGCTACATCAAGAGCATCACCTGCCGCCTGCTGCCTAACAGCTGAGTGCGTCGCTGAAATGAAAAATCCCGGCCTGGTGCCGGGATTTTTTATGAGCGCGAATCGTGTCGGACTAGATCCTGCCCAACATCGACCTCACCACCCGCCGATGAAACGGCGCGATCAGGCGCATGTAGAAGCGCCCCAGTGCATTGTGCGGTTCGACGATGGAGGTCAGGCTGAGTTGGTTGTTGGGGTCCAGGTGCACGGAAATCAGTACATCCAGGTGGCTGTCCTTGAGCGACAGCACCAGTTCCTTGTCCGTCACTGCGGCGATCTGGAAGAAGTCGAGGTTGTCGCCGACCCGCGGGGTCTGCTGCTCGCGCAGGTTGAAGCCGGCGACCGGCTTGAGGCCGAAGGGCCGGACCAGCATGTCGCGCAGGCGGATTGCCTTGTTGACCCAATCGGGCACCGCGCGGCTCATGCGCTGGTAGGCGTCCAGCGCGGTCAGGCCCTGTTCGGGGGTTACCCGGCGGGCGAAGCAATCGAAGAACCAGGCCGTTGTGGAGAGCATGCGCAGGACGCTGCTGGCGGGAACATCGGCAGGGTGGACCATAAATTCCTCCATGGAAGTCCAGGACGAGAAGCCGATCACGGTAGCGCCCCGTCGCCCGGAAAGCGAGCCCGACCAAAAAAGGGCTTGTCTGCGACACAAAGCGCCTTGCCGCGCGCGCCAACTGTCTATTGCGCCATTCCCTAAGCCCGCCAGCGGTGTAGAATCGGCCTATTCATCGCCAGTCATCCCCCGGCGGGTTTATGAGCTCTGGCCGAGCGCACGGCGATCCCGCGGCGTCTTCGGCTTCATCCGTACCAGCGGCCACCTGCCTTGCGGTACCACGGACAAGAGAAGCTCACTCCCCTCATTGATACCGGATTAGCCGCCAGGAGTGCTTCATGCCTGATTACCGTTCCAAAACGTCCACCCACGGCCGCAACATGGCCGGTGCCCGCGCGCTGTGGCGCGCCACCGGTATGAAGGACGAGGACTTCAAGAAGCCGATCATCGCGATCGCCAACTCGTTCACCCAGTTCGTCCCGGGCCACGTGCACCTGAAGGACCTGGGCCAACTGGTCGCCCGCGAAGTGGAACGCGCCGGTGGCGTGGCGAAGGAATTCAACACCATCGCGGTGGATGACGGCATCGCCATGGGCCACGACGGCATGCTCTATTCGCTGCCGAGCCGCGAGATCATCGCCGACTCCGTCGAGTACATGGTCAACGCCCACTGCGCCGACGCCATCGTCTGCATCTCCAACTGCGACAAGATCACCCCCGGCATGCTGATGGCGTCCCTGCGCCTGAACATCCCGGTGATCTTCGTCTCCGGCGGCCCGATGGAAGCCGGCAAGACCAAACTGGCCAGCCACGGCCTCGACCTGGTCGACGCCATGGTCATCGCCGCCGACTCCACCGCCAGCGACGAGAAAGTCGCCGAGTACGAGCGCAGCGCCTGCCCTACGTGCGGTTCGTGCTCCGGCATGTTCACCGCCAACTCGATGAACTGCCTGACCGAAGCCCTGGGCCTGTCGCTGCCAGGCAACGGTTCGACCCTGGCGACTCACTCCGACCGCGAGCAGTTGTTCCTGACCGCCGGCCGTACCATCGTCGAGCTGTGCAAACGCTACTACGGCGAGAACGATGAGAGCGTGCTGCCGCGTAATATCGCCAGCTTCAAGGCGTTCGAAAACGCCATGACCCTGGACATCGCCATGGGCGGTTCGACCAACACCATTCTGCACTTGCTGGCCGCTGCCCAAGAGGCCGAGCTGGCCTTCGACCTGCGCGACATCGATCGCCTGTCGCGCAAAGTGCCGCAACTGTGCAAGGTCGCGCCGAACATCCAGAAGTACCACATGGAAGACGTCCATCGCGCCGGTGGCATCATCAGCATCCTCGGTTCGCTGGCCCGTGGCGGCCTGCTGCACACCGACGTGCCGACCGTGCACACGCGCAGCCTGGAAGAAGCCATCGCCAAGTGGGACATCACCCAGACCGATGACGAAGCGGTGCACCACTTCTTCAAGGCCGGCCCGGCCGGTATCCCGACCCAGACCGCGTTCAGCCAGTCGACCCGTTGGGAAACCCTGGATGACGACCGTGAGAACGGCTGCATCCGCAGTGTCGAGCACGCCTACTCGCAAGAAGGCGGCCTGGCCGTGCTGTACGGCAACATCGCACTGGACGGCTGCGTGGTGAAAACCGCGGGCGTCGATGAGTCGATCCACGTGTTCGAAGGCAACGCGAAGATCTTCGAAAGCCAGGACAGCGCGGTGCGCGGCATCCTCGCCGACGAAGTGAAGGAAGGCGACATCGTCATCATTCGCTATGAAGGCCCGAAAGGCGGCCCGGGCATGCAGGAAATGCTGTACCCGACGTCGTACCTGAAGTCCAAGGGCCTGGGCAAAGCCTGTGCCCTGCTGACCGACGGACGTTTCTCCGGCGGTACTTCGGGCCTGTCCATCGGCCACGCCTCGCCGGAAGCTGCTGCTGGCGGCGCCATCGGCCTGGTACAGGACGGCGACAAGGTACTGATCGACATTCCGAACCGCTCGATCAACCTGTTGATCAGCGACGAAGAACTGGCGGCGCGCCGTGTGGTTCAGGACCAGAAAGGCTGGAAACCGGTGGAACAGCGTCCGCGCAAAGTGACCACTGCGCTGAAAGCCTACGCCCTGCTGGCCACCAGTGCCGACAAGGGTGCGGTGCGTGACAAGGCTCTGCTCGACGGGCTGTGAGTCGTAGAGCGGAATGAAAAAACCGGCGCCCTTGGGTGCCGGTTTTTTTATGGGGTCTTCAAGGGCTTCATCGTTGCGATTGGGGCCTCACTCAGTAACTGGCCCGCACAGTAAAGGTGAGATTGCGCGGCTCACCATAGAAGTTCGACCCCCACGGGCTGTCCACCCGCTCGTAATACTTGCGGTCGAACAGGTTGTTGCCGGTCAGCTTCACCGACAGGTTCTGGTTGACCTTGTACCCCACCTGCGCCGTGGCAATGGCGTAGCCGCCCTGCTCGAAGTCGACATTGCGCCGGTAGTACGTCGCACTCACCGCCCGCACACCGCCGCCGATGCTGAAGTCCTTCAACGGCCCATCGCTGAACTCGTAATCGGTCCACAGGTTGACGTTGTGCTTCGGCGTGATGGTGCTGAAGGTGCTGCCCTTCTCATCGTCGGTGCCGGTCAGCGCCTTGGTCATGGTGTAGGCATAACCGGCCACCACGCTCCAGTTGTCGGTCAGGTTGCCGCTCAGTTCGGTTTCCCAGCCCTGGCTACGAACCTTGCCTTGCGCCCTGTAGTACTGAGCACCCGACACCAGTTCGGCACGGTTTTCGTCGTAGAGCCGGAACACCGCGATGCTGCCGTTGAGCCGCCCGTCGAAGAATTCACGCTTGAGGCCCAGCTCGTACTGCTCGCCTTCGCGCGGCGCGATCACCTTGTTGTCCGCATCGATATTGGACTGCGGCTTGAAGACCTTGGTGTAACTGGCATACGCCGACAATTCCGGGGTCAGCTTGTAAACCAACGCGCCGTAAGGGATGAACTTGCGGTTGATGTTGGTCTCGGTCTCGCCGAACTGGTTGAAGTAGGCGTTGGCGTTTTTGCCCTCGCTTTCGAACCAAGTCACCCGGCTGCCCAGAATCACGTCCAGCTCATCTGTCGCGGCGATCTTGGTGCGCCCGTAGATCCCGTACTGGCGCGAGGTCGACCAGGTGCCGTTGTCCATGACGAACTCGCGCTTGGGAATGTCATTGCTGCCCGGATCGAACACGTTGATCGGGAAATACTCACCGCCGCCGTAGGTAAAGTCCTTATTCAGGTGCTGGTATTCGGCCCCGACCGTGAACTCATGGGTGCGACCGAAGGCTTCCACCGGCAAGGTGACGAAGCTGTCCAGGCCCAGACTCTTGATGTGGGTGTAGTAGGAATAGGCGATCGCCCAACTGCCACCGGTGGCCGGGTCCACCGCGTCATCAGTCCAGGTGAAGTTACGGGTCGGCGTCTCGGCATCGCGGTAGGTCAGCGAGGTCTTGAACTGACCGCCGTTGTCCAGGGCATGGTCAACCTCGGCGAAACCTTCCCAGACGCGCTCGTCCAGCTCGTTCCACTTGGCATCGACGAAGGTTGAGCGGCTGACATCCAGCAGCTTGCCGTCGGCATAGGCCGGCAGGCCGAACGCGGGTGTGGAGCGGTTCTTCTGATAGGCGCCGCCCAGCGACAGGGTGGTCGCCGGGGTGATGTCGTATTCCAGCCGGCCGTACAGCATCGGCCGTTCGTTCTGCGCATAGTCGACCCAGGACTTGTTGTCCTCATAAGCGGTGACGAAGCGCCCGCGCAGGCTGCCGTCGGCGTTCAGCGGGCCGGTGACGTCGATGCTGGAGTGGTAGTTGTCCCACGAACCCGCCGACAGCTCGCCCTTCAGACCGAAGGTGCCAAGGGCGCGCTTGCGCACCACGTTGATGGTGCCGCCGGGCTCACCGGAGCCCTGATAAAGACCGGACGGACCACGCAGCACTTCGACGCGGTCGTACATGGCCAGGTCGAAGCTGGTGGCCAGGTCGCCCTGGCCGGTGGCCTGCGAAACGCCGTCGACCTGCACCTGATCCACCAGGAAGCCGCGCATGTACACGTCGTTCAGGCTGGAGCCGGAGTTGTAGCTCTTGATGGTGACGCCGGTCACCTGGCGCATGGCGTCCTGCAGGTTGTTCATGTTCTGGTCGTCCATCCGCTTGCGGGTGACGACCGAGACCGACTGCGGAATGTCCTTGAGCTTCTGCTCGCCCTTGCCGATGGTCAGGGCGCCGGTGGTGTAGGACCGACTGCCTTCGGTGGTGGCGCCGAGCTGATTGGCGTTGACGCTGGTCGCGCCCAGTTGCACGGCGGCGTCATTGCCGACGCGCTTTTCCAGGGTCACGCTGTCGCTGTCGATGTAGCTCGCCGACAGCCCACTGCCCGCCAGCAGGCGAGCCAGCGCCTGGCTCTGTGGATAACTGCCACTGAGGCCCGGCGAGCGCAGCCCTTGGGTAACTTCCGCCCCCACCAGCACTTGCACCCGGGTGACCGCGCTGAACGCGGCCAACGCGCCATCGAGGGACTGCGCCGGAATGTCGAAGCGGTAGACCTGCGCCTGGGCCTCGCTCGCGGCCAGGGTCGGCAGCGCGAAGGTGCCGCTGCCCATGGCAATCGCCAGGCTGAGCAGCGTCGGCAGGCCCGGCAGGTGCCGGCGGGTGGTGGTGTGTTCCATGTGTGGTGCTCCCCCAAAGTCATCGAAATCTTCGAGCGCCGCCGCACTATCTGAGAGTGCTTGCTATTTGCGCCTTCGAGTTCAAGGACGACGGGATTTGGGGAAACCCTGAAACTTTCTGAATTTTTTTCTTCAGCCTTCGCGCAACACCCGCAGATAACCGGTGTATTGCTCGGCGCTCAGGCCCAAGGTGTGTTTCAACGCCTTGAGCACGGCCTCGGGCTTATCGATCTCGAACACCCCGGACACCTTGCGCTGGCGCAGCGCTTCGCCGAAGACCAGAGTCTGGCCTGGCCAGTAGCGGTTCAGCTCGTCCACCACCTCGCCCAGCGGCTGCTGGCGAAACACCAGTTGGCGCTGACGCCAGGCGAACTCGGCGGCGCCGTCGAAATCGAGCACCGCGCTCAGGCGGTGGCCCTGGTAATCGACCGCGCGGCCCGGTTCCAGCAACACCGTCTGTTTGCCATCGGCGCTGACCTGGACTTTGCCCTGGGCCACCCGCACGCGGGTTTGTTCGCCCTGCCGGGCCACGCTGAAGCGAGTGCCGACCACCTTGACCCAGCCTTCGCCGGAGCGGATCACGAAGGGACGCGCGGCGTCGGCACTGACCTCGAACCAGGCTTCGCCGCGCAGCAGCGTCACCCGGCGCTCGTCCTGGCCAAGATCGATCTGCACAGCGGTGTCGGTGTTGAGCTGCAGGTGTGAGCCGTCGGCCAGGTTCAGGCTGCGCGACTCGCCCGTGCCGGTGGCGTAGTCGGCGCGCCAACGGTCAGGCCAGGGGCTTTGCAGGGTCAGCACGGCGACCGCCAGCAGCACCGCGGCGGCGCTGGCCCAGACCCGCAAGCGCGGTTTGCGCCAGCGCGCCCGCTCAGTCTCGCGCATCTGCCGGGCCGGCTCGCGCAGGGCGCCGAGCAGCGCTAACACTTCGTCCCAGGCCTGCGCCTGCGCCGGACCACGGTCCAGCCAGGCGGCGAAGCCTTCCTGGTCCGCCGCGCTGACGTCCTCGGCCCGCAGGCGGTAGTACCAGCCGCTGGCTTCGTCGAACAGCACGTCGTCGGGGACGTCGGGGTGAGTCATGGAGGTGTCCATAGCAGCAAGGAGGCCAGTCATTTCGCCCCCGGCGTGGCGTCGAGCAGGTGGGCCTTGATGAAGGCACGGCAGTCGATCAACGCGCGACGCAATTGGTATTCGACGCTACGGGGAGAAATCTTCAGCCGTTCGCCGATCTCCCTGTAGGAACATTCGTCGACATGATAGAGCAGGAAGATATGCCGGGTCGCCTCGGGCAGGGCCTCGATGGCGGCCTGCATCAGCCGCTGCTCTTGCTGGGTGGCAAGTTGCTCTTCGGCGCCGGGCGCGCTGCATGGCAGGTCTTCGCTGGGCTCGCCGCCGTCGAGGCGCTCGCGGCGAATCATCTGGCGCTGATGATCGCGCACCAGATTGCTGGCGATGGTGAAGAGAAAGGCCGGCAGGTTGTCGACCTTCTTGTCGGCGGGCAACCGCGCCAGGCGCAGAAAGGATTCCTGGGTCAGGTCCGCGGCCACCTGGCTGCTGCCGGTGCGCCGGGCGACAAAGGCTTCGAGTGCTTTCTTCTGCTCGATGAACAGCCGGGCGATCTGCGTGTTCCACGAAGACACGGGCACTTCCTGGTGGGCGGGCTCAAGAGGATGCGCACGCTAGCAGAGGATGAGAGGTATTCGCAATTGGTATTGTTTTGTGTTGGCTCCGAGGGCCTCATCGCTGCGGTTCGACGCCCTGACAAGCCAGTTCCCACAAGTACGGTGCATACAGTGCCTGTGGGAGCTGGCTCGCCAGCGATCAGGCCAGTGAGACCTACTGAATTTCTTCAGGCGTCACCACCACCCAATTCTTGTCCGCCGTCACCGGCAACCCTTCCCTGGCCTGGGCCGCCGCGTGCTTGGCCATCATCCCGTTGATCTGGTCCATGTACTTGGCCTTGCGGTTGATCCACAAATGAACCCCGCCCTTGGCCACATCGACGCTGTGAAACAGCATGTAGCCGTCGCTGCTCGGGGTGTCACCGCCCACCAGCACCGGTTTTTTCCACTCATCGATGTAGGTGAGGATCGCCGCCTGCTTGCCTGCCATCCAGGTGGCCGGGGTCCACAGGTACGGGGTCAGTTCCAGGCCGAGGTTGGCGGCGGGATCGTACTGGCCGGCGCTGATCTGCTTGCGCGCGGTGGTCAGCGCGCCGCTGGCGCGGTCCTTGAGCAACAGGCTGACGCCGATGACGTTCTGCGGCTTCACGTTGTAACCGTACTTCGGATCGGCAGCGACCATTCGCACCAGCTCTTCGGAAGCCGCAGTCATCACATAGACCTCGATACCGTTCTCCATCAGCTTGTTGAACAGTTCGGTCTGCCCGGTGAACACCTTGGGCGGCTGCACCTCGATGGACTTGACCTGATCGCCCTCGAAATAGGTGCTCGGCACTGGCTTGCCCGACGCCATCAGCTCATCGACGTAGCCTTTGAGTTCCTTGAGGGTGAAGCCGGAAAACACCTGCGCGACCCACGGGTAACAGACCATGTCGTCGATTTCGCAGAGGCGGTAGTAGTAACTGAACAGGCTTTCCTTGTGCTCGGCGGTGTCCTTGAACGGGATCAGCTTGAGCGAGGGGTCGAGCTTGTCGCGGGTCAGCAGGCCTTTGTTCTCCATGAACGGCAGCAGCGACTCTTCGAGGTCGAAGCGGTAACTGGTGTTGTCCATGTCGAACACCGCGTAGTTACCTTTGTGGGCATTGGCGGCGATCATCGCGTCGAGCTGCTTCGCGGCCGGAGCCGGCCAGTGTTTCAACTCCACCGCCAGCGTCTGCCCGGCGAACAGCAGGGCCAGGCCGGCGGCGAGGATTTTCGGAGCGGACGTCATATGCGGGTCTCCTGCAAAAGGGTCCGCTCCACCCTAAGCAGTCCCTTGATCCAGCCCCGCTCTGACAGCGACCCTGGCAACGGCCTCAACGGCAGCCACTTGCCCAAAAACGACCTGCTGTTATTCCAAAAACGACTCAAGTAATTCCATATCGATATAAAGTCCTTTGTTTTCAGACTGTTAGCATTTTCGATTCAGCCACCGCCCACAGAGGCGATGCGTGTCGTTTTTTCTGGAGCTTCAATGAACCTGCCGCTGTTTCTCAATCTGCTGGTGTTCCTGGCGTTGCTGCTGGGCCTGGCTCAAACCCGTCATGGCAACTGGAGCCTGGCCAAGAAAGTGCTGGTCGGCCTGGTGCTGGGCGTGTTGTTCGGCGCCGCGCTGCATGCGATCTACGGCGCCGGCAACCCGGTACTCAAAGCCACCATCGGCTGGCTCGACCTGGTCGGCAACGGTTACGTGCAACTGCTGCAAATGATCGTCATGCCGCTGATCTTCGTCTCGATCCTCGGCGCCGTGGCGCGGCTGCACAATGCATCGTCGCTGGGCCGGATCAGCGTGCTGACCATCGGCACGCTGCTGTTCACCACCGCGATCGCCGCGCTGATCGGCATCGTCCTGACCAACCTGTTCGGCCTGAGCGCCGAAGGGCTGGTGGCCGGCACGCAGGAAACCGCGCGCCTGCAAGTGATCCAGAGCGATTACGCGGGCAAGGTCGCCGACCTGAACATCCCGCAACTGCTGCTCTCGTTCATCCCGAGCAACCCGGTGGGCGACCTGGCCCGGGCCCGGCCGACCTCGATCATCGGCGTGGTGATCTTCGCCGCCTTCCTTGGCGTGGCCGCGCTGCAACTGCTCAAGGACGAACCGGAAAAGGGCAACCGCGCCCTCGCCGCCATCGAAACCCTGCAAGCCTGGGTGATGCGCCTGGTGCGCCTGGTGATGAAACTGACCCCGTATGGCGTGCTGGCGCTGATGACCAAAGTGGTCGCCAGTTCGAACCTGGACGACATCCTCAAGCTGGGCAGTTTCGTGGTGGTGTCCTACATCGGCCTGGCGCTGATGTTCGTGGTGCACGGCGTGCTGCTGAGCCTTTCCGGCGTCAACCCGCTGCGCTTCCTGCGCAAGGTCTGGCCGGTGCTGACCTTCGCCTTCACCAGCCGCTCCAGCGCCGCCAGCATTCCGCTGAGCATCGAAGCGCAAACCCGTCGCTTGGGCGTGCCGCAGGCCATCGCCAGCTTCGCCGCCTCGTTCGGCGCCACCATCGGTCAGAACGGTTGCGCCGGGCTGTATCCGGCGATGCTGGCGGTGATGGTCGCGCCGGCAGTCGGCATCGACCCGCTGAATCCGCTCTGGATCGCGACGCTGGTGGCAGTGGTGACCTTGAGTTCGGCCGGGGTGGCCGGTGTGGGTGGCGGGGCGACCTTCGCCGCGTTGATTGTGCTACCGGCGATGGGCTTGCCGGTGGAGCTGGTGGCGCTGCTGATCTCGGTCGAACCGCTGATCGACATGGGCCGCACGGCGTTGAATGTCAGCGGCGCGATGACAGCGGGGACCATCACCAGCCAGATCATGGGGCAGACCGACAAGGCGCTGCTGGCGGCGGATGAGCAGGTGCAGTTGAGTCACTCGTAACTTTTTGAGGGCCTCATCGCTGGCAAGCCAGCTCCCACAGGGTTCTGCGTACCCCGAACCCCGTGGGAGCCGGTCTTGCCGGCGAAAGGGCCGCAGCGCGGCCCCAAGATCTCAGCCCCGCTCCCAAACCTCGAAGTGATACACCGGTTTCCCTTCCTCAGCCGGCGCCTGTTCGCTGGACACCTTGGTCCAGACCCGCTCATCCACCTCGGGAAACCAGGCATCCCCTTCCGGGCTCAACTCCACCCGGGTCAGGTACAAGCGATCCGCCAGTCCCGTCTCCAGCGCCTGCCCGTAAAGCTGCGCGCCGCCGATCAGCATCAGCTCATCCACGCCCTGCTCCGCCGCCCACTGGTCGGCGCGGACGATGGCGTCTTCCAGTGAGGCGAACACCTCGGCGCCTTGCAGTTGCAGCCCGGTCTGGCGGCTGACCACCAGGTTCAGCCGGCCCGGCAGCGGGCGGCCCAGCGAATCCCAGGTCTTGCGACCCATGATGATCGGCTTGCCCAGCGTGGTGGCCTTGAAGTACTTGAAGTCCCCCGGCAAATGCCAGGGCATGCGATTGTCGATGCCGATGACGCGGTTCTCGGCGAGGGCCGCGATCAGGCTGAGAGGGCGTGATGTTTTCATGGCGGCGAGGATAGCAAAGCCCGTTCGCGGATGCCTGGGTTATGCTTCCAGACTGACTCGCTCAACGGAAGCTGTACGTGACTGGACTGACCGACCTGGACAAGCGCTGGCTGACCGAAGCGGTGCGCCTGCGCGAAGAACACACGGGGCCCCTGGAAGACCAGGAAGCCAATCGCCGCGCCCGCCAACAAGGCGGCGACCTCGCCCAGCGCATCGAACACCGCGCCCTCTTCCTGGCCGAACGCGACGGCCTGCGCCAGGCGCTGGAACACTACAAACGCGGGGCCCGTCTGGCCTTGCTGGCGCTGCTGGTTGTGGCGCTGGTCAGCGGCGCCGGGCTGGCCTTTGCCGCGCTCGGCGACGGGCAGCGCCCGGTGAATGTGTTCTGGGCCCTGGGCAGCCTGCTCGGGCTCAATCTCCTTCTACTACTGGGCTGGGCCACCGGCCTTTCCATGGCTGGCGATCAGGGTGCGAGCCTCGGCCGGCTGTGGCTCTGGCTCAGCGAAAAACTCGCCCGCGACGCCAAGGCCGCGCACCTTGCTCCAGCGCTTTTGGTCCTGCTGCAACGCCAGCGCCTGACCCGCTGGCTACTCGGCACGCTGGTCCACGGCCTGTGGTTGCTGGCGTTGCTCGCGGCGCTGGTGTTACTGCTGATGCTGCTCTCGACCCGGCGCTACGGTTTCGTCTGGGAAACCACGCTGCTCCAACCCGACACCTTCGTCAGCCTGACCCAAACCCTCGGCGCCCTGCCGTCCCTGCTCGGTTTCAGCACCCCGGACGCGGCGATGATCCGCGCCAGCGGCGACAGCCAGCCAGCGCTGGAACTGAGCCGTCAGGCCTGGGCCGGCTGGCTGCTCGGCGTGCTGGTGGTCTACGGGATCCTGCCGCGCCTGCTGCTGGCGGCGCTCTGCCTGTGGCGCTGGCGCCAGGGCCGCGCGCGGCTCGCCCTCGACCTCAAACTCCCCGGCTACAGCGCCCTGCGCGAATCGTTGATGCCCAGCAGCGAACGCCTCGGCGTGAACGATGCCGCCCCCGATCAGTTACCGCAGATCGAACGCGGTCAGGACGACGTGCAGCACGACGGCGCGCTGCTGGTCGGCCTGGAACTGGACGATCAACGCCCGTGGCCGCCTGCCCTGCCGGCCTCGGTGACCAACGCCGGCGTGCTGGACAGCCGCGAATCACGCAAGCGCTTGCTGGAACAGCTCAGCCACTTTCCTCCGGCGCGCCTGGCGATTGCCTGCGACCCACGGCGCTCGCCGGATCGCGGCAGCCTCGCGCTGCTCGCCGAGCTGGCGCGCAGCGCCGCGGCCACGCGGATCTGGCTGATGCAGCCGCCACCCGGTCAGGCGCTGGACGCCGAGCGTCTTGGCGACTGGCATCAGGCCCTGGACCAACTGGCCTTGCCCCACGCCGACACGGCACCGTTGAACTGGCTGGAGCACGGTCATGACTAAAGCGCTGAAGCTGGCCGTGGTCGGCCACACCAATGTCGGCAAGACCTCGCTGCTGCGGACCCTGACCCGCGATGTCGGCTTCGGCGAAGTGTCCCATCGCCCCAGCACCACCCGGCATGTCGAAGGCGCGCGGCTGTCGGTGGACGGCCAGCCGCTGCTGGAGCTGTACGACACGCCGGGCCTGGAAGACGCCATCGCCCTGCTCGATTATCTGGAACGTCTGGAACGCCCCGGCGAGCGTCTCGACGGCCCGGCGCGACTCGAACGCTTCCTGCAAAGCAGCGAGGCGCGCCAGCGCTTCGAACAGGAGGCCAAGGTGTTGCGCCAGTTGCAGGCCAGCGACGCCGGGCTCTATGTGATTGACGCCCGCGAGCCGGTGCTGGCCAAGTACCGCGACGAACTGGAAGTGCTCGCCGGCTGCGGCAAGCCGCTGCTGCCGGTGCTCAATTTCGTCGCCAGCAGCGACCACCGCGAACCCGACTGGCGTGAGGCCCTGGCCCGGCTGGGGCTGCACGCGCTGGTGCGTTTCGACAGCGTTGCGCCACCCGAAGACGGCGAGCGACGGCTATACGAAAGCCTCGCCCTGATGCTGGAAAACGCCCGCCCGGCCCTGCAACGGCTGATCGACGACCAGCAGGCGCAACGCCAGCTTCGCCAGCACAGCGGCAAACGCCTGATCGCCGAACTGCTGGTGGATTGCGCAGCGTGCCGGCGCAGTGTGGTGGCCAAGCCGGACGAAGAAGCCGCCGCCGTGCGCGAGCTGCGCGACACCATTCGCCAACGTGAGCAACGCTGCGTCGAAGCACTGCTCAAGCTGTATGCCTTCCGCCGCGAAGACGCCAACACCAGCGACCTGCCGCTGCTGGACGGGCGCTGGGGCGATGACCTGTTCAACCCGGAAACCCTCAAGCAACTGGGCATTCGCCTGGGCGGCGGTGTCGTGGCGGGTGCCGCAGCCGGGGCGGGAATCGACCTCGCGGTCGGCGGCCTGACCCTCGGCGTCGCCGCGCTGGCCGGGGCCATCGCCGGTGGCGCGCTGGGCACGGCGCGCAGCTATGGTTCGCGGTTGCTGGGCAAACTCAAGGGACAACAGGAACTGACCGTGGACGATGCGGTGTTGCGCCTGCTCGCCGTGCGGCAGAAGCAACTGCTGCAAGCGCTGGACAGCCGCGGGCATGCGGCGATGAACCGGATCAAACTGGACACCCCGCCTGACCAGGCCTGGCGCGAAGGGAAGCTGCCGGCGGCGCTGAGCAAGGCGCGGGCGCATCCGCAGTGGTCGTCGTTGAATCCGGGGGCCAGGTTGAGTCAGGCGGAGCGGTTGGAGCAGATTGAAGCGCTGGTACAGGAGATCTGAGCCCGGCTGGAAGCCCCTATCGCTGGCAAGCCAGCTCCCACAGTTACGGCATGCGCTGGACCTTGTGGGAGCTGGCTTGCCAGCGATGAGGCCCTCAACCTGATCGCAAAAGAAGCCCAATGGCCTTTGCCTTGAGCCCCCCCCGCGGGTCCATCACCCGCACCTCACGACACTTCACCCAACAACCGCGCCACATGCCGCTCAGCCAGCGCCGGACCGACGCTCATGCCGACGCCGGTGTGCATCAGCGCCGCGCTGATCCCCGGCGTTACCGGCAGCAACGAGAACGGCCCCGGACCACCCGAGCCATAAACGCCCTGCCAGCGCTCGACCACTTCGATGCGCCCGCCAAGGGTGTGCTCGGCGAGTTCGATCATCCAGTTGTCCACCTGCTCGGCGTTGAACGGCGAGGCATCGCTGCCGTAGGCGTGGGAGTCGCCGATGATCAACTCGCCGTGGGGCGTGGGGCTGATCAGCAGGTGGATGCCGTGCTCCAGTAGATGGGGGCTGTGGGACTGGACCCGCTCGCGCAAAGCAGCAGCCTGCGGCAGGTCGGCGTAGGCGCCGTAATGCAGGCAGCTCAGGCCGGTGAGCAGCGAGTGCTGCAGGTCTAGCTGGAAGCGTGGCCGGGCGCGGAGCATCTGCAGGCGACAGACCTGCGGTTGCAGCACGGCCATCGGCTCGGCCAGCAGGGTCTGGTAGTCGTGACCGGAGCAGACCACGATCTGCCCGCCACTGAAGGTGCCGGCCGTGGTGCTCAGGCGCCCCGGTTCGATATCCCGGACCAGGGTGGAAAAGTGGAACTCGACACCCATCTGCTCACGCAGCCAGGCCACCAGGGTCGGCAGGGCTTCGCGGGAATAGAGCTGCTGGTCTTCGAGACCATGCAGGGCAGCGCGGTGATGGCTGAAACGTCCGTCGTAGAGGGCGTTGAGTTCAGCACCTTCGAGCAGGCGGGCCGGGTAGCCGTATTCGACCGCGCGGCTTTCGCAGAAGGCTTCCAGCACATCGCGCTCTTGCGCGGTGCGCGCCAGCAGCAGCGAGCCGTTGCGCTTGAGGGCGAAGCCGGCGTGTTCGGCCCAATGGGCCCAGAGAGGACGGCTGGCGCGGGCGAGGTCGAGCATCTGGCCAGGCGGCTGGCCGCTGACCAGCGCCTGGCCGAAGTTGCGCACCGAAGCGCCGAGCGGCGTGGCGCTGCGCTCGAAGACCTTCACCCGCAGGCCGCGACGGGCGGCGGCGTAGGCGTGGGAAAGGCCGAGGATGCCGGCGCCGACAATCAGGAAATCGGTCATTTCAGGCCCTGCAGTGTGATCAGTTCTAAAAAGCATCGCCGGCAAGCCGGCTCCCACAGGTTCGGTGCATGCAGTACCTGTGGGAGCCGGCTTGCCGGCGATGCGGCCATTACTGCTGCGCAACCTTCTCCGACTTGCCGTCATACCGCTTGCGCCACTCGCTCAGAATCTGGTCGCGGTTCTTCGAGGCCCAGGCGAAGTCGTTCTTGATCAGGCGCTGTTCGTAGTCCGCCGGCAGTTCGGTCTGCGCCTTGGCGATGCCCGGCTGGGCCAGCACGGCGAAGTTTTCCTTGTACAGCTCCATCGCCGCAGGGCTGGCGGAGAAGTCGGCCAGACGCTTGGCCGCCGCTTCGTTCGGGGTGCCCTTGATCACGGCGGTAGCCTCGATCTCCCAGCCCAGGCCTTCTTTCGGCAGCACGATGTCCAGCGGCGCGCCCTGGCGCTTGAGCTGCACGGCCGGGTATTCGAAGGAGATGCCGATCGGGAACTCACCTGCGGCTGCCAGCTTGCACGGCTTGGAGCCGGAGTGAACGTACTGGCCGATGTTCTGGTGCAGGGCGTCCATGTAGGCCCAGCCCTGCGGCTCGCCGAAGGTCTGCAGCCAGGCGCTGACGTCGAGGAAACCGGTGCCGGACGAGGCCGGGTTAGGCATGACGATCTTGCCCTTGTACTCAGGCTTGGTCAGGTCCTGCCAGCTCACTGGCTTGCTCAGGCCCTGCTTCTCGGCTTCGACGGTGTTGAAGCAGATGGTCGCAGCCCATACGTCCATGCCGACCCAGGCCGGCGGGTTGGCTGGATCACGGTAATTGCCGCCGATCTTGGCCAGGTCCTTGGGCGCGTAGCTTTGCAGCATGCCTTGCTGATCGAGGATCGCCAGGCTCGATGCGGCCAGGCCCCACACCGCGTCGGCCTGCGGGCGGTCTTTCTCGGCCAGCAGCTTGGCGGTGATGATCCCGGTGGAGTCACGCACCCACTTGATCTCGATGTCCGGGTTGGCCTTTTCGAACGCCTGCTTGTAGCTCTTGAGCTGTTCAGCTTCCAGCGCGGTGTAGACCGTCAACGAGGTCTGGGCGGCGCTGGCCTGCAGGCTGAACGCGGAGAGGACGGCAGCGGCAAGAGCGAGTGGCTTGAACATGATGCGGTTCCTTTGAAGGGACGTTGGTCAGGTTGGGTTGGCGCAATCAATGGCCCGGCGCGCGCTGGCGCCAGGCCTGGGAACGGCTGAGCAGGCCGCGGGAGGCCCAGGCCAGCAGCAGCGATACGGCCGCGCTGGTCAGCAGAATCAAGGTCGACATGGCGGCCGCGCCGCCGACGTTGCCGGCGTCATCCATGTTCAACACGGCGACGGCGGCGAGGATGGTGTCCGGGCTGTAGAGGAAGATCGCCGCCGACACCGTGGTCATCGCCGAGACGAACAGGTAGCGAATGATGTCCAACAACGCCGGCAGGCAGATCGGCACGGTGACCCGCATGAAGTGCCGGTACAGCGGCGCTTTCAGCGACAGCGCAGCGGCTTCGAACTCGCCGTCGAGCTGGCGCAGGGCAGTGGTGGCGGTCATCTGCGCGGTGGTCAGGTAGTGAGCGACCGTGCACATCACCAGCAGCGCCATGGTTCCGTACAGCACATGCAGCGGGTTGCCCGGCAGGTTGAAGAAGAAGACGTAACCCAGGCCCAGCACCAGTCCCGGCACGGCCATTGGCACGAAACTGAGCAGGCGCAGGATCAGGTTGAGGGCGCGCTGGCCGCGGGTCTTCTCCATCAGGTAGGCGCCGCTGAAGATCACCGCGCTGCCGATCAGCGCAGTGCCGACCGCCATGGTCAGGCTGTTGCGGTAGGCCAGCCAGCCACCGCCTGCGGTTTCGTCGAACTGGTAATGCTTGAGTGACAGCGACAGGTTGTAAGGCCAGAACTTCACCAGCGACGAGTACACCGCCATGCCCACCACCAGTAACAGAACGGCGCACACCAGCAGGACAATGGCGAGGAAACAGGCATCGCGACGCCGCGACACTGCCGGCTCGAACACCTGGGCCCGGCCGCTCATGGCCTCGCCCTGACGGCGGCGCAGCCAGGCATCGACGCCGAAGCTGAGCAGCGCCGGGATCAACAGCACCATGCCGATCAGTGCACCGCGACCGAACTGCTGCTGTCCGACCACCGCTTTATAGGCTTCCAGCGCCAGCACCTGATAATCGCCGCCGACCACGACGGGCACGCCGAAGTCGGTGATGGTCAGGGTGAACACCAGGCAGAACGCGGCAAACACGGCCTGGCGGGTGGCCGGCCAGGTAATGCTGTGGAACGCCCGCCACGGCCCGGCGCCCATGCTGGACGCGGCGTCGAACAGGCGCGCATCGGCCAGCGACAAGGCCGACAGCAGAATCATCAGCGCATGCGGGAAGGTGTAGATCGCCTCGCCCAGCACGATGCCCCAGAAACCATAGATGTTGTCGCTGAGCAGCCCGCGCAGCAGGCCCTGGTTACCGAACAGATAGACCAGCGCGATGGCCGGCAACATCGACGGCGCCAGCAACGGCAGCAGGGAAATCCCGCGCCACACGGCTTTGCCCGGAATCAGGGTGCGTTGCAGGGCGTAGGCGAACAGGTAGGCCAGCGGTACGACGATGGCCGCGACGCTGACGGAAACCTTGAGGCTGTTGCCGAGCAACCAGTGGAAGTTCTCGCTGGCGAACAGCGCGCGCGCCGCGACCAGGCCGCCGCCTTGCCCGGCGTCGCCGCTGAAGCCGCGCCAGAAGATCGCCAGCAGCGGCATCAGCACCGAAATGGCGAGGAAGATCAGCAGCAACCATTTACCGCCGACCACGAATAGACGGTCACCGAACGCAACACCGCTGCGCGACCTGGCCTTCGCGTGAGCGATCGGCAGGACGATTGGCGCGGCCATCTCAGGCAAACACCTGGAGGCTGCGCGGCGGAAGCGCCACCCAGATATCTTGCGAGCCCAGTTGCGGCATGGCTTCTGGCGCCACTTCGGCGAGCAGGGCATGACCGGGCAACTGATGCAGCTCGAAACTCATGCGGCAGCGATTGCCGAGGAAGGTGATCTCGCGCAGGCGCGCCGGGAACAGGTTTTCTTCATGCACGATCGGGTTGACGCTGATCGCCTCGGGACGGCAGAACAGCCGACCGCTGCCGCTCGCCCGCGCACCGGGTGCCAGACGCAGGTTGAGGCCGCCGACCTGGGCGTGGCTGTCACTGCAGCGCTGGAACGGCAGCCAGTTGCCCTGGCCGATGAACTCGGCGACGAACGGCGTGGCCGGCTTGTCGTAGATTTCCTGGGCGGTGGCGTACTGCTCGACCTGGCCGTTATTCATCACGGCAATGCGGTCGGCCATCAGCATGGCCTCGTCCTGGTTGTGGGTCACCATCAGGGTGGTGATGCCGAGCTGGCGCTGGAGTTGGCGCAGTTCGGTGCAAAGGTGTTCGCGGACTCGGGCGTCGAGAGCGGACATTGGTTCGTCCAGCAGCAACAGCGAGGGTGCTGGCGCCAAGGCGCGGGCCAGGGCCACACGTTGTTGCTGACCGCCGGAAAGCTGGCCGGGGTATTTCTTCTCGCTGCCGGTCAGGCCCACCAGTTCCAGCATCTGGCCAACGCGCTGGCGCACTTCATTGCGCCCGGCGCCCGCCAGGCCGTAGGCGATATTGGCTTCGACGGTGAGGTTGGGGAACAGCGCGTAGGACTGAAACAGGATGCCGTAGTCACGGGCTTGAGGCGGCAAGGTGGAGATATCACGCTCACCGATGCTCAGTTCGCCGCGGTCCTGGTGCTCAAGCCCGGCGATGCAGCGCAGCAGCGTGGTTTTGCCACAGCCAGATGGGCCAAGCAGGCAGACCAGTTCGCCGGCGGCGACATCGAGCGAGACATCGTTCAGCGCCGTGAACGCGCCGAAGCGCTTGTGGATACCGCGAACGCGCAACTGGGCGCCGGGATTTGCGAGCGTGTTGTTCATGACAGGACCTCACCGTACAGATGAGGGTCATGCTAGGGAGGGTTTAAGAAGGTTCTGTGGCGTTGGGGCAAAAGCTGGTGATAGTGGTATTGGCAGATTTTTGTTGATGCTCGTCCGGGCCTCATCGCTGGCAAGCCAGCGCCCACAGGTATCGAGTGCGCAGCTCAGAACCGTGTGGGAGCCGGCTTGCCGGCGATAGGGCCCTCACGTCAGGAATCGATAGCCGACACTTCCTGCGCCAATCCCAGAAACGCCGCCGGCAACCGCGCCTGACGCCGCTCCTTCAAGCAATACAGATACTCATGCATCACCGGCGCCCCCTCCAGGCAGATCACCCGCAATTCCGGGTTATGCGGCACTTCATGCCGGGCAATGATGCTGATGCCGATGTTCCGGAGCACCGCTTCGCGAATCGATTCGCGGCTACCAATTTCCAGCAAGGCGCCCGGTTTGACGCCGGCGTCTTCCAGCATCTGCTCGGTCAGTTTGCGGGTCGTCGAGCCCTGCTCGCGCATCAGCAGGCAATGCCCGGCCAGCGCCGCCAGAGGCACCGACTCCCGCGACGCCAGCGAATGGCTGCGGTGCACCGCCAGCACCAGCGGATCGGTGCCCAGCACGCGGCGGATCAGCCGGGTGTCTTCCAGCAACTGCGAGGACGCCGCCACATCCACCCGGTAATCCTCCAGCAGTTCCAGCACCTGCTGGGAGTTGCCGATTTCCACCGACACCTCCACCTGCGGCAGGCGTTCGCGGAAGATCTTCACCAGATCGAGGATGTAGTACGGCGCCGTCGCCGCCACCCGCAAGGCGCCCTGCCCCAGCCCGCTGTTGCGCAGGAAGAACTCGATATCGGCCTCTTGCTGCAACAGCGCCTTGACCATCGGCAGCAGCCGCGCGCCGTCTTCGCTCAGCGCCAGACGCCGGCCACCGCGGTAGAACAGTTCGACGCCGTAGCTGCTTTCCAGGTTGCGGATCTGCGTGGTGACGGTGGGCTGGCTGAGCCCGAGCTTCTTCGCGGCAAGGGTGATGCTGCCCAGGCGGGCCACCATGAAGAACGCCTTCAGCTCGGAACTCAACATACAACCTCTTACTTTCTCAACAGCCGGAGCCCGTTGAAGACCACCAGCAGGCTGACGCCCATGTCCGCGAACACCGCCATCCACATGGTGGCCATGCCAGCGAAGGTGATCGCCAGGAAGATCGCCTTGATCCCCAGGGCCAGAACGATGTTCTGCACCAGGATCGCCGCACTTTGCCGCGAGAGCCTGACGAAGGCCGGGATTTTCCGCAAGTCGTCGTCCATCAACGCGACGTCGGCGGTCTCGATGGCGGTGTCGGTGCCGGCTGCGGCCATGGCGAAGCCGATTTCGGCGCGGGCCAGCGCCGGGGCGTCGTTGATACCGTCGCCGACCATGCCGACCCGATGCCCCTTGCCATACAGTTCTTCGATGGCTGCCAGCTTGTCCGCCGGCAGCAGGTTGCCACGGGCTTCGTCGATACCGACCTGGGCGGCAATCGCATCGGCAGTGTGCGGGTTGTCGCCAGTCAGCATAACGGTGCGGATGCCCAGCTCATGCAGTTCGGCGATGGCCTCGCGGCTGCTCTGCTTGACCGTGTCGGCCACGGCGAATAGCGCCAGCGGGCCGGAGCTGTCGAGCAGCAGCACCACGGTCTTGCCCTGGCGCTCCAGTGCGTCGAGTTTTTGTTCCAGTTGCGGCGAGCACAGTCCCAGTTCTTCAACCAACCGGTGATTACCCAGGTGATAGCTCACGCCACCGACCTCACCGCTGACGCCACGCCCCATCAGGGCCTGGAAGTTATCCACAGACTCCAATACCAAGGCGTTTTCCTCGGCGTGCCGGGCGATAGCCATGGACACCGGGTGATCGGAACGCGCGGCAAGGCTGGCAGCGATGCGCTGGGCGCGGTCTTCGAACAGTGTGTCGAGCACCTGCATGTCGGTCTGCACCGGCTTGCCGTGGGTCAGGGTGCCGGTCTTGTCGAGGGCGAGGAAGTCCAGCTTGCGCCCGCCTTCCAGGTACACACCGCCCTTGATCAGAATGCCTTTGCGCGCCGCTGCGGCGAGGCCGCTGACGATGGTCACCGGCGTGGAAATCACCAGTGCACATGGGCAGGCCACCACCAGCAGCACCAGGGCGCGGTAGATCCAGTCGAACCAGGCGCCGGCCATGAACAGCGGCGGAATCACCGCCACTGCCAGGGCGAAGGCGAAGACCGCCGGCGTGTAGATGCGCGAGAACTGATCGACGAAGCGCTGGGTCGGCGCCCGAGCGCCCTGGGCTTCTTCCACGGCGTGGATGATCCGGGCCAGAGTCGATTGCCCGGCGGCGGCGGTGACGCGGTACTCCAGTTCGCCGGACTGGTTGATGGTGCCGGCGAAGACCTTGTCGCCCGAGCCTTTTTCCACCGGCAGGCTTTCACCGGTGATGGGCGCCTGGTCAATCGTGGATTGCCCGCTCAACACCTCGCCGTCCAGCCCGACCCGCTCGCCCGGCCGCAAACGCACCCGAGCACCCAGAGCCACCTGCGCCACCTCGACTTCCCGCCACTGGCCATCGGCCTGCTGCACCGTGGCCACGTCGGGGGTCAATTGCATCAAGCCGCCAATGGCGTTGCGCGCACGGTCCAGCGAACGGGCTTCGATCACTTCGGCGAGGGTGAACAGCACCATCACCATGGCCGCTTCCGGCCATTGGCCGATCAGCACGGCGCCGGTCACGGCGATGCTCATCAGCGCGTTGATATTGAGGTTGCGGTTTTTCAGGGCGATCCAGCCCTTCTTGTAGGTGCCCAGGCCACAGCCGAGGATGGCGGCCAGCGCCAACGCGGCCACCGCCCATTCCGGCGCGGCATTGGTGAAGTGGACGATTTCCGCAGCCACTGCGGCAACGCCGGACAACGCCAGCGGCCACCAGGCCTTCTTCACCGGGGCCGGTGCGGCTTCGTTGGCATCTGCAGTCAACGGCTCAGCGTGCATGCCAAGCGAAGCGATCGCCTGCTCGATGGCCTGAGTGTCGGCAAACGTGTGACGCACGCCGAGGACGCGGTTGATCAGGTTGAACTCAAGCTGCTCGACGCCGTCGAGCTTGCCCAGCTTGTTCTGGATCAGCGTCTGCTCGGTCGGACAGTCCATGGCCTCGATGCGGAAACGGCTGAGCCGGGCGTCGGCACTGGCGCTTTCGCGCAACTGAATCAGCGCCGGAGCTTCAGAAGAGCCGGAGCAGCAACCGTGGGCATGCGCGGCCGGTTTGGGCGCGCAGCAACTGTGCTTATGCTCATGCGCATGATCGTGCTGGCTATGGTCGTGATCGTGTGGCTTTTTGAGTGAATCTGAGCTGACAGGCTGATTCATGAAGGTTTGTCCCTAAATGTCCTGTTGCCAAGTGAACACCCTGTAGCCACTATAGGGTCAAGCAACCTGTCGAGGTATTTGCAGATGAAGATCGGCGAACTGGCCAAGGCCACCGACTGCGCGGTGGAAACCATCCGTTACTACGAGCGTGAAAACCTGCTGCCGGAACCGGCGCGCAGCGACGGCAACTACCGGGTCTACACCCAGGCGCATGTCGAGCGGCTGACCTTCATCCGCAACTGCCGGACGCTGGACATGACCCTCGAAGAAATCCGCAGCCTGCTGCGGCTACGGGACAGCCCGCAAGACCAATGCGAAAGCGTCAACGCGCTGGTGGACGAACATATCGAGCATGTGCAGGCGCGGATCGACGGATTGATGGCGTTGCAGGAGCAGTTGGTGGAACTGCGTCGGCGCTGTCAGGCCGAGGGCGAGCATTGCGCGATTCTGGAGAGGCTGGAGGTGAATGGGGCGGTTTCAGTGCCGGAGACGGAGCATTCGCATGTGGGAAGGAGTCACGGGCATTGAAGCTGGCCACTAATCCCGTGGGAGCTGGCTTGCCAGCGATTGGGCCAGAGCTGACAACGTCATTGCCCTTGGCGGCCTGATCGCTGGCAAGCCAGCTCCCACTGAGGTCGTGTTAAACCGCCATCGGCGCCGTCAGCGGCGGATGGTGCTCATACCCTTCCAGGCTGAAGTCGCTCGGCTCGATTTTCTCCAGCCACTCCGGTTCGTAGACACCGGTCTTGGCGAACTCCGGCACGCGGTCACTGATCACCAGCTTCGGCGCTGCCAGCGGCTCGCGGCGCATCTGCTCGTTGAGCATGTCCAGGTGGTTCTCGTAGACGTGCGCATCACCGATGAAATAGGTGAACCAGCGCGGCGTGTAGCCGGTCAGGCGACCCACCAGCGACAGCAGCGCGGCGCCTTCGGTGAGGTTGAACGGCGTGCCCAGGCCCAGGTCGTTGGAGCGGATGTAGAGGGTCAGGGAAATTTCCTTGGTCTCGACATTCGGGTGGAACTGGTACAGCAGGTGGCACGGCGGCAAAGCCATTTCATCGAGCTGGGCACAGTTCCAGCCGTGGAACAGGATGCGCCGGCTGCCCGGGTCCTTGATGATGGTGTCGACGCACTGGCGAATCTGGTCGATGGCCTTGTACAGCACGACAAAGGCCTCACCGTCTTCCTCGGACTCGGCAATCTGGGCGAAGCCCTGGCTTTGCGCCAGCTCGATAGCTGCCGGATTGCTCAGCGGGATGCGCTTGTACGCCGGCCACTGGCGCCATTGCACGCCGTAGATCTCGCCCAGGTCGTCATGCCCCTGGCGGAACGGGTTGGCCAGCCATTGGGCGTTTTCGTTGGCGTTCTGGTCCCAGACCTTGCAGCCCAGCTCGCGGAACTGCGCGGCGTTCTTCACGCCGCGAAGGAAGCCGACCATCTCGCCAATCGCCGACTTGAACGCCAGCTTGCGCGTGGTGATGGCCGGGAAGCCCTTCTGCAGATCAAAACGCAGCATGGCGCCAGGCAGGCTGATGGTGCGCACGCCGGTGCGGTTTTCCTGCAACGTACCGTTCTCGATAACGTCGCGGACCAGATCCAGATACTGTTTCATAGCGTTCCTGTAACGAAGACGGCAGGGGGATCGCCCCTGCCGTGGAATTTCAGACCGCGGGTTTTACCGTCGGCTTGCGATTATAGGCCCACCAGATCAGGCCGAGGCCGCCGGCGATCATCGGCACGCAAAGAATCTGACCCATGGTCAGCCAGCCCCAGGCGATGTAGCCAAGCTGGGCATCCGGCACGCGGACGAATTCGACGATGAAACGGAAGATGCCGTAGAACAACGCGAACATGCCCGACACCGCCATGGTTGGCCGCGGCTTGCGCGAATACAGCCAGAGAATCAGGAACAGCGCCACGCCTTCAAGGGCGAACTGGTAAAGCTGCGACGGGTGACGCGGCAACTGCGCCGGGTCGCTGAACGGCGGGAAGACCATGGCCCACGGCACGTCAGTGGCCTTGCCCCACAGCTCGGCGTTGATGAAGTTGCCGATACGCCCGGCACCCAGGCCGATCGGCACCATCGGTGCGACGAAGTCCATCAGTTCGAAGAACGACTTGTTGTTGCGCTTGCCGAACCACAACGCCGCCAGCATCACCCCGATGAAACCGCCGTGGAACGACATGCCGCCCTTCCACACTTCGAAGATCAGCGTCGGGTTGGCGAGGTAGGCGCTCAGGTCGTAGAACAGCACGTAGCCCAACCGCCCGCCGACAATCACCCCCATGGACAGCCAGAAGATCAGGTCCGAGAGCTTTTCGCGGCTCCAGGTCGGGTCGAAGCGGTTGAGCCGGCGCGAAGCCAGATACCAGGCACCGCCGATGCCGACCAGGTACATCAGGCCATACCAATGGATTTTCAGTGGCCCGATGGCCAATGCCACGGGATCGATCTGCGGGTAAGGCAGCATGGTGACTCCTCTCGTTAAAGCAAAAAGCTCAGGCCGACGCAGAACAGCAGCGCGGCGAACAGGCGTTTGAGCAGGCGTGGCGACAGTTTGTGCGCCAGGCGCGCGCCGAAGCGGGCGAAAAACATGCTGGTCACGGCAATGCCGATCATCGCCGGCAAGTACACGAAGCCCAGGCTATGGGGCGGCAGGTGCTCGTCGTGCCAGCCCAGGATCATGAAGCTCAGGGCGCTGACCAGGGCGATCGGCAGGCCACACGCCGAAGACGTCGCCACCGCCTGCTGCATCGGCAGGCTGCGCCAGGTCAGGAACGGCACCGTCAGCGAACCGCCGCCGATGCCGAAGATCGCCGACGCCCAGCCGACCACGCTGCCGGCGACGGTCAGCCCGGCCTTTCCGGGAACGCCGCGGCTGGCCTTGGGCTTGAAATCCAGGGCCATCTGCACGGCGATGATCAGGGCGAAGGTGCCGATGATCTTCTGCAGGTGCGGGCCCTGGATCAGCGAGGCGGTCTTGGCACCAACCCCGGCGCCGATCAGGATGCCCAGGGTCATCCAGGCAAAGATCGGCCACTGCACCGCACCCTTGCGATGGTGCTCGCGGACAGCATTGATCGAGGTGAAGACGATGGTCGCCAGCGAGGTACCCACCGCCAGGTGAGTCAGGACGGACGCATCGAAGCCTTGCAGGGTGAAGCTGAATACCAGCACCGGCACGATGATGATGCCGCCACCGACGCCGAACAGTCCGGCCAGCACGCCCGCGCAGGCGCCCAGCAGCAGATAGAGCACGAATTCCATTGTCGCCCCCGGAAAAATCAGTCCGGCATGGTAACGGAAGGTGGGCCTTTGCCTCTACTCATGGCAGATGAAGACCTTGTCAGCGTCGCCTGAGGTACAGTGGCGCCACTACCGACAAGATCGACGAGAACCACGATGTGCCTGATCGTTTTCGCCTGGCGGCCGGGAAATGCCCGGCCGCTGATCGTCGCGGCCAACCGTGACGAGTTCTATGCCCGCCCGACCCTGGCCTTGAGCCAATGGGACGAGGCACCCGAAGTGCATGCCGGACGCGACCTCGAAGCCGGCGGCACCTGGCTGGGCCTGGGTCCGCAGGGGCGCTTCGCCGCGCTGACCAATATCCGCGATCCCGGCCAGCCAGCGGGCGCCCGCTCGCGGGGCGAACTGGTGGCTGGCTATCTGCGCGGGGAGCTTTCGGTCGAGGCCTATCTGGAGCGGGTCGCGGGTGAGGCGCTGCACTATTCCGGCTTCAATCTGCTGGTCGGGGACAGCCATCAGTTGGGTTATCTGCACGGTGGGGACGCGCTGCCGCGGCTACTGGGCGCGGGTGTCTATGGCCTGTCGAATGCCGCGCTGGATACGCCCTGGCCCAAGCTGATCAAGGCGCGCGAAGGCTTGCGTGAGCGGCTGGACGATCCGGACCCGGCGAGGCTGTTCGAGTTGTTGGCGGACAATAATCAGGCTGCCGACAGCGAGCTGCCGGATACCCGCGTCGGGTTGGCGACCGAGCGTTTGCTGTCGAGCGTGTTCATTGCCAGCCAGAACTATGGGACGCGGGCGAGTACGGTGCTGATCGTCGAGGCGGACGGGAGGCGCAGGCTGGTGGAGCGGAGTTTCGGGCCGCTTGGGGGGCGTCTGGGAGAGGTCGAACTTGTGCTTTAGGGCCTAATCGCTGGCAAGCCAGCTCCCACCGGTTGCGTTTATGCTGCCCCTGTGGGAGCTGGCTTGCCAGCGATTAGGTCTCAAGTGGTTCAGAGATTCTGCGTCGGCCCCGGATTGATCATCCGCGACAGCCCGAGGTTCTTCAGGGCCAGTTGCAAGGTGCTGTGGATAACCTGCGGATTGTCGATGTCCATGGCCTGGGCCAGCATTTCCTTGGCTTTGCCGAGGCTGATCTGGCGCAGCATCCACTTCACCTTCGGCAGGTTGGTGGCGTTCATCGACAGGCTGTCAAAGCCCATCGCCATCAACAGCACCGCCGCCGCCGGATCACCGGCCATTTCACCGCAGATGCTCACCGGCTTGCCTTCGGCATGGGCCGCAGTGACCACGTGTTGCAGGGCCTGCAGCACCGCCGGGTGCAAGTAATCGTAAAGGTCGGCGACCCGCGGGTTGTTGCGGTCCACCGCCAGCAGGTACTGGGTCAGGTCGTTGGAACCGACCGACAGGAAGTCCACCTGACGCGCCAGTTCCTTGGTCTGGTAGACCGCCGCAGGAATCTCCACCATCACCCCCACCGGCGGCATCGGCACGTCGGTGCCTTCGTCACGCACTTCGCCCCAGGCGCGGTGGATCAGGTGCAACGCTTCTTCCAGCTCATGGATACCGGAAATCATCGGCAGCAGGATGCGCAGGTTGTTCAGGCCCTCACTGGCCTTGAGCATGGCGCGCGTCTGGACCAGGAAGATTTCCGGGTGGTCAAGCGTGACGCGGATGCCGCGCCAGCCGAGGAACGGGTTGTCTTCCTTGATCGGGAAGTAGGACAGCGACTTGTCACCGCCGATATCCAGGCTGCGCATGGTCACCGGCAGCGGATGGAAAGCCGCCAGTTGCTCGCGGTAGATCGCCAGTTGTTCCTTCTCGCTGGGAAAGCGCTGGTTGATCATGAACGGCACTTCGGTGCGGTACAGGCCAACGCCCTCGGCGCCACGCTGCTGCGCCCGCGCCACATCGGCCAGCAGGCCGGTATTGACCCACAACGGCATGCGGTGGCCGTCGGTGGTTTCGCATGGGAGTTCACGCAGGGCGTCGAGGCCCTGGGCCAACTGGCGCTCTTCCTCGACCACATCGGCGTAGTGCTTGCGCAGCACTTCGCTGGGGTTGGTGTAGACGTCGCCCTTGTAGCCGTCGACGATCATCTGGATGCCGTCGACCTTGGAATACGGCAGGTCGACCAGGCCCATCACCGTGGGAATGCCCATGGCCCGGGCGAGGATCGCCACATGGGAGTTGCCCGAACCCAGCACCGACACCAGCCCGACCAGCTTGCCTTCCGGCACTTCGCCAAGCATCGCCGGGGTCAGTTCTTCACTGACCAGAATGGAGTTGTCGGGGTAGACCAGCGAAAGCTGACGGGCTTCCTGCAGATAGGCCAGCAGGCGCCGGCCGAGGTCTTTGACGTCGGAGGCGCGCTCACGCAGGTAGGCGTCGTCCATCAGTTCGAAGCGGTTGACGTGCTCGACCACCACCTGGCGCAGAGCGCCCTGGGCCCACTGGCCGGTCTTGATGACCTCTGCCACTTCGCCGCCCAGCGCGGCGTCGTCGAGCATCATCAGGTAGACGTCGAACAACGCCCGCTCTTCCGGACGCAACTGGGTGGCCAGTTTCGCCGAGAGGGTGCGCATGTCGCCGCGCACGCCTTCGAGGGCGTTGTTGAAGAGTTTCAGTTCGGCATCGATATCGGTGACGGTCTTGTCCGGCACCACGTCCAGGTCAGCCGGCGGCAGCATGACCACGGCAGTACCGACCGCCGCACCCGGCGAGCCCGGCACGCCAACGAACTTGGCTTCCTGGATGCCCTTGCCCTGGCGACCCAGCCCGCGGATCGAACCGGTGGCCTCGGCATGGGCGATAACCCCGGCCAGTTGCGCGCTCATGGTGACCAGGAAGGCTTCTTCGCCCTCGTCGAACTGGCGCCGCTCCTTTTGCTGGATGACCAACACCCCGACCACGCGACGGTGGTGGATGATCGGAGCGCCCAGGAAGGAAGCGAAACGTTCTTCACCGGTCTCGGCGAAGTAGCGGTAGCGAGGGTGATCGGCGGCGTTTTCCAGGTTCAGCGGTTCTTCCCGGGTGCCGACCAAACCGACCAGACCCTCGTTCGGCGCCATGCTGACCTTGCCGATGGAACGCTTGTTCAGGCCTTCGGTGGCCATCAGGACAAAACGGTTGGTTTCCGGATCGAGCAGATAGACCGAGCAGACCTGACTGCCCATGGCCTCTTTGACGCGCAAGACAATGATCCCCAACGCCGTCTTGAGATCCTTGGCGGAGTTAACTTCCTGGACGATCTTGCGCAGCGTATTGAGCATGGCTCGGGGTCGAACTCCGTCGTCAGTCGCGCGCCAGCAGGCGCGGGGCAAGCTCTTTGAGCGCGCGGCGGTAGACCTCGCGCTTGAATGTCACCACCTGGCCCAGCGGATACCAATAGCTGACCCAGCGCCAGCCATCGAATTCCGGTTTACCGGTCAAGTCCATCCGCACCCGCTGCTCGTTGGAAACCAGTCGCAGCAGGAACCACTTCTGTTTCTGGCCGATGCACAGCGGCTGGCTGTGGGTCCGCACCAGGCGTTGGGGTAAACGATAACGCAACCAGCCACGGGTGCAGGCAAGAATTTCAACGTCTTGCCGCTCCAGTCCTACTTCTTCGTTCAGCTCGCGGTACAACGCTTCTTCCGGGGTCTCATCGGGGTTGATGCCCCCCTGGGGAAACTGCCAGGCATCCTGGTTGATTCGCCGAGCCCATAGCACCTGTCCAAGATCATTGGTAAGAATGATCCCGACATTGGGGCGAAAACCATCGGGGTCGATCACGGCAGCAGCCTCGCAAACGCATGTCGCCGCATTGTTCCACAAAGCTTGCAAGGCCAGCAACGCGCCGGCCATACCTTATGTGCAGCGTTGTGAAAAGTCCGTATTCTGTGGGACTTTTCAGATGTTATGCGAGTGACTCTTCAATGCGCCTGGCTTTATTCGATCTGGACAACACCCTCCTCGGCGGCGACAGCGACCACGCATGGGGCGATTACCTCTGCGCACGCGGCATTCTCGACCCCGTGGAGTACCAGAACCGCAACGACGCCTTCTATCAGGACTACCTGGCCGGCAAGCTCGACCTGCAGGCCTACCTGAACTTCAGCCTGGAAATCCTGGCCACCACCGAAATGGCCCAGCTGGACCAGTGGCACGGCGAGTTCATGCGCGACTGCGTTGAACCGATCATCCTGCCCAAGGCCCTGGCCCTGCTGAAGAAGCACCGCGATGCGGGCGACAAGCTGGTCATCATCACCGCCACCAACCGCTTCATTACCGGGCCGATCGCCAAGCGCCTGGAGGTGGAAACCCTGCTGGCCACCGAGTGCGAGTTGGTCGATGGCCGCTACACCGGCCGCAGCACCGACGTGCCGTGCTTCCGCGAAGGCAAGGTGACACGCCTGCGCCGCTGGCTGGACGAGAATGGGCTGAACCTGGAAGGCAGCTACTTCTATAGCGACTCGATGAACGACCTACCGCTGCTGGAGCAGGTAGATAACCCGGTGGCGGTCGATCCCGATCCGAACCTGCGTGCCGAAGCCGAGAAACGCGGCTGGCCGGTGATCAGCCTGCGCGATTGAGCGATATCAGACCGGCTTGGCGCCCATCAAGCCGGCGATGGCGATGAAACACACCCCGCTGAACAGCGCCAGGGCCAGGGTAAACCCCGGTTTACCCAAGGCCGGCGCGGTGCGCAGGCGATTGACCCGCGCCAGCAGCCAGAACCAGGCGAGCGCGCCGACGGTGTAGAGCACGCTTGAGCCCAGCACCCAGGTCTGCCCCAGCGGCCAGCCCACCAGATGCACCAGCCACCAGCCGGTGAACGGCATGCTCACCAGGCAAATGCCCATCAACAGCCAGACGAACACCAGCGGCCGCCGCAACAACAGGCCATAAACCGCCGAATCCCCCGCGCGGCGCTTGCGCCAGGTCCACAACGCCAGCCCCGCAGCGCTACCCAGCAGCAGCACGGTGGCCAGGATATGGGCGATTTTCAGGGCGATCAGCGGTTCCATGGACTCAACTCCTCAGGCATTGCTCAAAGCGTAGCCGCTCAGCCGAGGAACAGCCGGTAGGCCGGGTTTTCGGTCTCGTCCCAGTACGGATAGCCAATTTTTGCCAGCGCCGCGGGCACCAGATGACGTTCGTCCTCGGGCACTTGCAGGCCAGCCACCACACGGCCGTCCGCCGCGCCGTGGTTGCGGTAGTGGAACATGGAGATATTCCAGCGCCCACCCAGCTTGTTGAGGAAGTTGAACAGCGCACCCGGCCGCTCGGGGAACTCGAAGCGCAGCACCAGTTCATCACTGACCCGCGCCGCATGGCCGCCGACCATATGGCGGATGTGCAGCTTGGCCAGTTCGTTGTCGGTCATGTCCAGTACCGGGAAACCCTGCTCGGTCAGGTGCTGGATCAGCGCGCTGCGCGGATCGGTGTCCGGGTGGGTCTGCACACCGACGAAGATGTGCGCTTCGCTGCCGGTGTGGTAGCGGTAGTTGAATTCGGTGATCTGACGCTTGCCGATGGCCTCGCAGAACGCCTTGAAGCTGCCCGGCTGCTCGGGGATGGTCACGGCGATGATCGCTTCACGGCCTTCACCCAGCTCGGCGCGCTCGGCCACGTGGCGCAGGCGGTCGAAGTTGACGTTGGCCCCGGACTCGATGGCAACCAGGGTCTGCCCGGACACGCCGCGCTGCTCCACGTACTTCTTGATCCCGGCAACGCCCAGGGCGCCGGCAGGCTCAGTGATCGAGCGGGTGTCGTCGTAGATGTCCTTGATGGCCGCACAGATTTCATCGGTGCTGACGGTGATCACTTCATCGACGTAGTCCTTGCAGATGTCGAAGGTGTGCTGACCGATCTGCGCCACCGCGACGCCGTCGGCGAACAGCCCGACCTGCGGCAACACCACGCGCTCGCCCGCGGCCATGGCGGCTTGCAGGCAATTGGAGTCGTCTGGCTCGACGCCGATGACCTTGATTTCAGGACGCAGGTATTTAACATACGCGGCGATCCCGGCAATCAGGCCACCGCCGCCCACCGGCACGAAGATCACATCGAGGCGACCCGGGTGCTGGCGCAGGATCTCCATGGCCACGGTGCCCTGGCCGGCAATGGTGTGCGGGTCGTCATAGGGATGGATATAAACGAAGCCCTTTTCCTCGACCAGTTTCAGCGAGTAAGCCAGCGCCTCGGGGAAGGAATCGCCGTGCAGCACGACCTTGCCGCCACGCGAACGCACGCCCTCGACCTTGATTTCCGGGGTAGTGCGCGGCATCACGATGGTCGCCTTGACCCCCATTTCCCGCGCCGCCAGCGCCAGGCCCTGGGCATGGTTGCCGGCCGAGGCGGTGACCACGCCGCGCGCCCGCTCTTCCTGGGTCAGTTGCGCCAGCTTGTTGTAAGCGCCGCGAATCTTGAAGGAAAACACCGGTTGCAGGTCTTCGCGCTTGAGCAGCACGTTGTTGCCCAGACGCTTGCTGAGCTGCCCGGCGGCTTGCAGAGGGGTTTCCACGGCGACGTCATAAACGCGCGAGGTGAGGATCTTCTTGACGTACTGTTCGAGCATCGGGAAAGCATCACGGGCGGCTGGACGGGGGATCGGAGTCTACCCCAGCGCCCGGTCGGGCGACCACAGCAAGTCCGGGGTTTTAGCCGCTATACTACGCGCCCTCACGATACTCCCCGCTTCGGAGCCCGCATGACCCAGGACCAACTCAAACAGGCTGTTGCCCAGGCCGCTGTCGATTTCATTCTGCCCAAGCTCGATGACAAGAGCATCGTCGGCGTCGGCACCGGCTCGACCGCCAACTGCTTCATCGACGCCTTGGCCAAGCACAAGACCGCCTTCGACGGCGCCGTCGCCAGCTCCGAAGCCACCGCCGCGCGCCTGAAGGACCACGGTATCCCGGTCTACGAACTGAACACCGTGAGCGAACTGGAGTTCTACGTCGACGGCGCCGACGAGAGCGACGAGCACCTGAACCTGATCAAGGGCGGCGGCGCTGCCCTGACCCGCGAGAAGATCGTCGCCGCGGTCGCCAGGACCTTCATCTGCATCGCCGACGGCAGCAAGCTGGTGCCGGTGCTGGGCAACTTCCCGCTGCCGGTCGAAGTCATTCCCATGGCCCGCAGCCACGTGGCGCGTCAACTGGTGAAGCTGGGCGGTGACCCGGTGTACCGCGACGGCGTGGTGACCGACAACGGCAACATCATCATCGACGTGCACAACCTGCAGATCACCAACCCGGTGGAGCTGGAAGCACAGATCAACGCCATCGTCGGCGTGGTCACCAACGGCCTGTTCGCGGCGCGTCCTGCGGATCTGCTGTTGCTGGGGACTTCCGAAGGGGTCAAGTCCCTCAAGGCCTGACGAACAAATCGGGGCCTGCCGTGCAGGCCCCGGTCAATCAGCCGCCTTCCTGAACACATAAAACAGGTTCGGCTCGCTCACCAGATACAACGTCCCCGCATCATCCATCGCAATCCCTTCCGCCTGTGGCACGCTCTGGCTCAGGCCCTGAAAGCCCTTGCGCAGCGACAGACTCGCCAGCGGCTTGCCCGTCACATCCAGTTCCAGCACCAGTTGCGACTCATCCGACAGCGCCAGCAAATGACCGCTGCGCTCATCGAACTGCAAGCTCGACAGGTCCCGCACGAACAGCTTCGAATCACGCTTGCGGTCTTGCACCACATGCACGGCGTAGGGCTGTTCGGGATTGTCGTGGGGGAAACCGTGGACTTCATAGATCAGCATCGGATCGCGCTCTTTGGCAACGAACAGGCGCTTGCCCTTCTGGTCGTACGCCAGGCCTTCGAAGCCCTTGTTGCCGTTCAGGCCGATGCCCAGGGTCAGTTGTTCGGCGTCCTTGGCGTCGAGAAACGGTGTGTCAGCGGTCAGACGCACGCGGATCAGCCGCTGCTCGCGCTCGTCGGTGATGACATAGCTGTCGCGCCCGACATACTCCACCGCCTCCGGATCACCGAAGCCGGTCAGCGGCACCCGGCGCAGAATGCGGCCTTCCAGCGACAGCTCGATGAGTTCGGGATTCTTGTTGGTGACGGTGAACAGGCTGTTGCGGTCAGGATCGAAGGTCAGCGCGGAGATGTCTTCATCCAGCCCTTCGATCGGCCGCGCTTCGATCACCACCTGGTAACGATCGAGCCCGATGCTCTGCTCGGCGGGCTGCCACCAGGTCTTGAGGTTGAACCAGCCGCGCTCGAACAGGCGGTATTCCTGGCCCGCTACCGCTAACAGCAACGCAAGCAGCAGGCCAACAGAAAGGGCAATCAGGGGCAGACGTAGAAAGCGGCGCATTCGACAGGACTCGGCGGGAAACGGAACGTCGAGCATCTAACCATGGCGAGCTGAATCGAATCTTAATGCCACTGTCGGAAAGATCTGCCGATCAGTCCTTTTTGAAGCGATAGAACAGATTCGGCTCGCTGACCATATACAGGGTGCCCTGCTCATCCATGGCCACGCCTTCGGCGCGCGGGATGCGCTTCTGCAAACCGTTGAAGCCGCCGAGCAGGGTCATGAAGCTGACCTGTTCGCCCTGCTCGTTCAGTTCCAGCAGCAGGTTGGAGTCTGCCGACAGGAGCAGCATATGGCCGGTGCGTGGATCGATACCCAGGGCCGACAGGTTGCGCAGGTCGAGATCGTCGTTGGGCAGTTCCTGCTTGGTGCCGGTCAGCGGCGAGCGACCGTCAGTACGCCAGACGAACAGACGCGGCGGGCGCTCTTCGCCCAACACCAGACGCTGCTGGGCAGGATCCCAGGCGATGCCCTCGAAACCCTTGTTCTGGTTTTCCGAGGTGCCGAGGTCGTATTGCGGGAAGTCCTTGATGTTCAGCTCGCGGGTCGCGTCATCAAGGGTCACGAAGGTCAGGTTATGTTGCCGTTCGTCGGTAATGGCCAGACGGCCATCCGCCATGACGGCCACGCCTTCAGGGTTGGCCCAGCCGACCAGCGGAATCTTGCGCAGCACGTCGCCATCAAGGGTCAACTCGACCAGGAACGGGTTCTTGCCCATCACCGAAAACAGGGTCTTGCGGACTGGATCATAAGAAAGGTCGGAGGCCTCGTCCTTCTCCATACCCGGCAGCACTTTGGCATCGATATCGACGTGATAGTCCGGCAGCCAGATGCTGGCTTTCTGCTCAACCTGCGTCTGGAAACGCTCCTGCACCCAGAGAAAACCTCGATCATCCCAATGCATGGCGATGGCCACGCCATAACCGATCACGGCCGCGAACAGCAGCCAGGTGGAGCGGCGCAGGGCGATCGGACGCTTGTGCACGGGCGACAAGGAACCGCCTGTAGGAAGAGGGGTGGCCATTGGAGAATTCCTGTTGTTTTCCAGCCTGAGAGACGGAGCGGTCGGGCCGCGCAGGAATTATCCGGATATTTTGTGAAAAAAATGCCAAAAGCCGACGAAGTGGTTTGACAAAGCAAAAGGGCAGCCTCATCGGCTGCCCTTGCGCACTTACAGCACGCGGCTTTCGAAGCGGCTGGCGCCTGGCAGTTCCAGCACCAGCTCATCGCCCGGATTGAGCGGACCGACACCTACTGGCGTACCGGTCAGGATCACATCACCCGCCTGCAACGAGAACTGCGAGGCCATGTGCTGGATCATCGGCACGATGGGGTTGAGCATCAGCGCGCTGTTGCCATCCTGGCGGACTTCACCGTTGATGGTCAGGCGAATGCCGATATCTGCGAGGTCATTGAAGGTGCTGCCGACGACGAACGGCGGCAGAACGCAGGCACCGTCGAAGCACTTGGCGCGTTCCCACGGCAGGCCTTTTTCTTTCAACTGCGCCTGCAGGTCACGCAGGGTCAGGTCCAGTGCCGGGGCAAAGCCGGAGATGGCGTCCAGCACTTCTTCTTCGGAAGGCTGGGGCGACAGCGACTTGCCCAGCAGCACCGCGATTTCCGCTTCGTAATGCACCGAGCCGCGCTCGGCCGGGATCTTGAAACCACCTTCGAGCGCGACCACGCAACTGCCCGGCTTGATGAACAGCAGGGGTTCGGTGGGGATCGGGTTATCCAGCTCTTTGGCGTGTTCGGCGTAATTGCGCCCGATGCACACCACTTTGCCCAAGGCGAAATGGATGCGGGTTCCGTCTACGTATTGGTGCTGATAGCTCATTGCCGACTCCTGGAGCGCTGGTTGGATCTGTGACGTGTTATCACTCGACAGCGAAGATCTTGCCCGGATTCATGATTCCGTTGGGATCGAACACTGCCTTGACTGCCTTCATGTATTCAATTTCGGCCGGCGACCGGCTGTAACCAAGGTAATCGCGCTTGGTCATGCCCACGCCGTGCTCGGCAGAGATCGAACCGTTGTACTTCTCGACGGTTTCGAACACCTGCTTGTTGACGATGGCGCAGGTGGCGAAGAACTCGTCCTTGCTCATGTCGTCGGGCTTGAGAATGTTCAGGTGCAAGTTGCCATCACCGATATGGCCGTACCAGACAACGATGAAGTCCGGGTAGCTTTCGCTGACGATGACATCGATATCCCGCAGGAATGCCGGCACTTTCGACACCGTTACCGAAATGTCGTTCTTGTACGGCGTCCAGTGGGAAATGGTTTCGGAGAGGTATTCGCGCAGTTTCCACAGGTTGCGCAACTGCTGCTCGCTCTGGCTCATGACCCCGTCGATCACCCAGCCCTGTTCGACGCAATGCTCGAACAGCGCCAGGGCGTCGTTGGCCACCTCCTCGGTGGTGGCTTCGAACTCCAGCAGGGCATAGAACGGGCACGGCGTCTCGAACGGCGCCGGCACATCGCCACGATCAAGGATCTTGGCCAGGCCCTTGTCGGAGAAAAACTCGAAGGCGGTCAGGTCCAGCTTGCCCTGAAAGGCGTGCAGGACCGGCATGATCGAGTCGAAATCCGGGGTGCCGAGCACCATCGCGGTGAGATTCTTAGGCGCGCGATCCAGGCGCATGGTGGCCTCGACCACGAAGCCCAGGGTGCCTTCGGCGCCGATGAACAACTGGCGCAGGTCGTAACCGGTGGCGTTCTTGATCAGGTCCTTGTTCAGTTCGAGCAGATCGCCCTTACCGGTGACCACTTTCAGGCCAGCGACCCAGTTGCGGGTCATGCCGTAGCGAATGACTTTGATCCCGCCGGCATTGGTGCCGATATTGCCGCCAATCTGACTGGAGCCGGCGGAAGCGAAGTCCACCGGGTAATACAGGCCCTTGTCCTCGGCGAAGTTCTGCAACTGCTCGGTGATCACGCCGGGCTGGCAGACCACGGTGCGGTCGAATTCGTTGAAATCGAGGATGCGGTTCATATAGTCGAACGACACCACGACCTCGCCGTTGGCCGCCACCGCGCCAGCAGAGAGCCCGGTGCGCCCGCCCGACGGCACCAGCGCGACCTTGCGGGTGTTGGCCCAACGGACAATGGCCTGGACCTGCTCGATGTTTTTCGGGAAGACAATGGCGCAAGGCGCTGGCGGGAAGTGCTTGGTCCAGTCCTTGCCATAGGCGTCGAGGGAAGCGGCGTCAGTGAGTACCTTGCCGGGCTCGACCAGGGTCATCAGCTCGTCAATCAGAACAGGATCGGTCATCGATAGAACTCTCGAACTATTCATAGTCACCCTGAGCACACTTCACGCAGCAGGGATGGGCGTAGCGAGGGGTCGATATGCTAGCATACGCCCCCCGCCAATCGTGCTGACGGCCGATTCGCGAGAGCTTCACTTCCCTGCCATTTTTCTCCGGGACACAGGTTTACGCAGATGAGCAAGACTTCTCTCGATAAGAGCAAGATCAAGTTCCTTCTTCTTGAAGGCGTCCACCAGAACGCCGTGGACGTCCTGAAGGCCGCCGGGTACACGAATATCGAGTACCTCACCGGTTCCCTGCCGGAAGCCGAACTGAAGGAAAAGATCGCCGATGCCCACTTCATTGGCATCCGCTCCCGCACTCAACTGACCGAAGAGATCTTCGACTGCGCCAAGAAACTGGTTGCTGTTGGTTGTTTCTGCATCGGTACCAACCAGGTTGACCTGAGCGCCGCTCGCGATCGCGCGATCGCCGTGTTCAACGCCCCGTACTCCAACACCCGCTCCGTTGCCGAGCTGGTACTGGCCGAGGCCATCCTGCTGCTGCGCGGCATCCCCGAGAAGAACGCTTCCTGTCACCGCGGTGGCTGGATCAAGAGCGCGGCCAACTCCTTCGAGATCCGTGGCAAGAAGCTGGGCATCGTCGGCTACGGCTCGATCGGTACTCAACTGTCGGTCCTGGCCGAGAGCCTGGGCATGCAGGTGTTCTTCTTCGACCCGCTGACCAAGCTGCCGCTGGGTAACGCCACCCAGGTCACCAGCCTGAACGAACTGCTCGGCCTGGCCGACATCGTCTCGCTGCACGTGCCTGAGCTGCCGTCCACCCAGTGGATGATCGGCGAGAAAGAAATCCGCGCGATGAAGAAGGGCTCGATCCTGATCAACGCCGCCCGCGGTACCGTGGTCGAGCTGGATCACCTGGCCGCAGCGATCAAGGACAAGCACCTGATCGGCGCCGCCATCGACGTATTCCCGGTCGAGCCGCGCTCCAACGACGAAGAGTTCGAAAGCCCGCTGCGCGGCCTGGACAACGTGATCCTGACTCCGCACATCGGTGGTTCCACTGCCGAAGCCCAGGCCAACATCGGTCTGGAAGTTGCCGAGAAGCTGGTCAAGTACAGCGACAACGGTACGTCCGTTTCGTCGGTCAACTTCCCTGAAGTTGCCCTGCCGGCTCACCCTGGCAAGCACCGCCTGCTGCACATCCACGAAAACATCCCGGGCGTGCTCAGCGAGATCAACAAAGTCTTCGCTGAAAACGGCATCAACATCTCCGGTCAGTTCCTGCAGACCAACGAGAAAGTGGGTTACGTGGTTATCGACGTCGACGCCGAGTACTCGGATCTGGCGCAAGAGAAGCTGCAACAGGTCAAGGGCACCATCCGGTCCCGCGTTCTGTTCTAAGCGCTTCATGCAGTGAAAAAGGGAGGCCCTGGTGGCCTCCCTTTTGTTTGCCCGCGCGTTGCGAAAGTTACCGAAAAACGGCAGAAATATTTACCGGCCAATCAAACATTCCGCACTCGATGCGGTCACAAGCGGCAACTTGACCGTGGCAATTCCAGAAAGTCGCGGCAACACTGTGTGAATTGCCAATGATAAAAAGGGGCTCAGATGCGTTTCATTACCGGGGCACTATTTGCCGCCTGCCTGCTCAGCCCATGGGCACATGCGGAATTGATGGATGACATCAGCGACCGCAACGAACTGCGTATTGCCATCGAAGCCAATACGCCACCCTTCAACTTCCGCGATCCCGCCGGCCAGTTGAGCGGTTTCGAAGTGGAACTTGGCGAGGCGCTGGCCAGGGAACTGGATGTCCATGCCGACTTCGTGGTGGTTGAATCCGCCGATCTGCTCAGTGGCGTGGAAAGCGGCAAATACGACATCGCCTTGAATCAGATTGCGACAAGCCCGGAATTGAAAGAGCGCCTGGATTTCAGCACGCCCTACAGCTACACCCGCGCCCAATTGATCGTGCGCCAGGAAGAAAAGCGCCCGCTGCGCAGCCTTGAAGCCTTCAAGGGCCACAGCCTCGGCGTGGTTCAGGGCAGCAGCTTCGCCGAGCAGGCACGAGATGTCGAAGGTGTAGACCTGCGCAGTTACAAGGACGCCATCCAGCCGATCAAGGAAGTGGCCGACGACCAGATCGACGCCGCCATCAGCGACCGCCTGCTGGTGCCGTACGCGATCCGCGAAAGCAAATTGCCAGTGACCGAAGGCGCCACCCTTGGCCCGGTGGTGAACCTGGCGATTCCGTTCCAGAAAGGCAACCCGGCGTTCCAGAGCGCGGTGGACAACGCCCTGCAACGGATCAAGGCCGATGGGCGGTTGAGCGAGCTGTCGAAGAAGTGGTTCGGTGTGGATGCGAGCGAGGCGCCGAAGTAATAAGGGTTGCTGAGGGCCTCATCGCTGCGATTCGGCGCCCCGACAAGCCAACTCCCACAAGTCATGCACAGGTCTTACATGTGCAGTGAACCTGTGGGAGCCGGCTTGCCGGCGATGAGGCCTACCGGCCTAGCGCCTTGGCCGCCTCATCCAGCTCCAACTCACTGAACACCAGCACCCCTTCACGCCGCAGCAAGGCACTGGTCACGCCTTCGCCACTGATCTTGCTGCCGCTGAACGTCCCGTCATAGACCAGCCGGTTACCGCACGACGGGCTCCCGGACTTGAGCACCGCCACCCGAATCCCGTGGCGCCGCACCAGCTCCAGCGCCAGCCGCGCCCCTGCCAGAAACGCCGCGCTGACATCCTCGCCGACAATGTTCACCACCTGCGCATCCCCGTCCAGCACCGCCCCACCCTGCCCACCGGGAATTTCCGCGGGCGGACGCGGCGTCGGCAACCCGCCAGCCACTTCCGGGCACAGCGCTACCACGCGACCTTCGCGCTGCCAGGCTTGCAACACATCGGGATGACCACTGGCGCGGCCGTCGTAACGCACCGGCTGGCCGAGCAGGCAGGCACTCACCAGCACCTTCGGCAATTCAGAACGGATCATTGCCACGGCGGCGGAACCAACCGGTGACGGACAGGCGCTCGCGGCTGGCCGGGAGCACTTCATGCGGCAGGTCGGCGGACATGAACACGATCAGGCTGCCGCCCACCGGCGACGCGTCCCGCTCCGAACCGTCCTGGAGGAACATGCGCAACTGGCCGCCGTCTTCCGGCAACCACTGCTCATTGAGGTAGATGATCGCCGAGACGGTGCGGCGGTCGTCGTCGCGGAAGCGGTCGAGGTGCTTGCGGTAGAAGCTGCCCGGCGGGTACATCGCGAAATGGCACTCGAAGTCTTCCAGACCGAGGTAGAAGTCGCGGTTGAGCGCTTCACGCAGGCTGTCCATCAATGCAAGGTACTGGTCGCATGCCTGCGACTGCCCGGGCTCAAGCCAGAGGATATGGTCGCCGCGAATGCCTTCGCGGACGTCCTGGCCCTGACCTCGCCCCACCCCCGCCGGCGCCAGCTCGCCTTCGGCCGCACGCTGGCGGCACTCGGCCGCCAATGCGCGGGTCAGGGCCTCGGGCAGGAAAATCTCCTGCCGCGACCAGCCCTGGCCGGCCAGGTCATCGACGATGCTGAGCAATTGCGGGTGTTCGGAGGATATGTGCATGGCGCGCATAGTATCGGGCTGTCGGAAAATTCGACAGGGCCACTTGGTCGCATGGCTGCACAGGCGTCTCGACAAAGCCCCGCAAGGCCACGGACAATAGCGGCCTGCCGACAGGAGTCCTGAATGCGCCGTTTGTTTTTTCTGCTGTTGATGATCTGCACCACGCCTGTCTGGGCAGACACCCTCGATCAGCTCTACAAAGTTGCCGGCTGGCCTGAACAGCGCGCCCACTTCTCCGATGCCATCGCCGCCGCCCAGCAGCGCTATCAGAAAAGCCTGCCGCCTGCGGTATTCCAGGCGCTGGTCGACAACAGCAACCAACGCTTCGAAGCCAAGGCCGTCGACCGTCGCGCCGAAGCCCAGTTGCGCGCCCACCTGCAAAATCCCGCGCCCGCGCTGACCTTCTTCCAGTCGCCACTGGGCCGCAAGGTCGTGGCCGCCGAACTGATGGCCACCCGCCGCGACCAGTTGGCGAAGAACGCCAAAGGCCTGCCGAAAGTCCAGGCCAGCGACAACCGCCTGCTGATCATCGGCCACCTGGCCCAGGCGCTGCCCGCCCGCGAGGCCGGTGCCGAAGTCAGCCTGGCGATCGCAGGCGTCGCTGCCGACAGCCTCAGCCAGATGATTCCCGGCCTGTTTGGCGGCGGTCAGGCCCAGGGCCTGCTCGATGGCCAGCGCCAACGGTTGATGGAACAGATCGGCGAAGACCTCAACAACACCCTGCTGTATGTCTACCGCGACCTGTCCGACGCCGAGCTGGAAGAGTTCTCCACCTTCGCCGAGTCCAACGAGGGTCAGGCCTATTACAAGGCCGCCCTGTCCGCCATTCGTGCCGGCCTGGCCGTGGGCCAGAGCACCTCTGACCTCAAGTGATCAGCCCAGTCGCTGGCTGATGAAGTCGAAATAGCGCTGCCGGATCTCCGGCAGCTCGTTGGCCAGGTGATGGCGCGCCTGCGGCAACAGCAGGATCTGCGGCGCATCGAACTTGCGCTTGAGCACTTCCAGGTTGTAACGCCAGTCCACCGTCATATCGCCCTCGCCCTGCACGATCAGTAGCCGACGCGAACTGCCCGGCGCCGCCTCGATACGCTTGACCCACGCCAGCAACGCGCCGACCCAGGCAGTGGGCAGCCGCCGCGGCTGCAGCGGATCGGCCTGAAGAAACGGCAGGAAGGTCGGATCATGGGTGTTTTCGCTGAAGCGCCGTTCGATGCCGTTCACGAAAGGCCGCAGCATCCAGTAACTGAGCCTCGACCACAGCCACGCACGCGGCCGCACCAAGGGCGCGAGCAGGATCACCTGGCCTTGTGCCGGGCTGTCCGATCCGCAGTGCAGCAGGTGATCGACCACAATGGCGCCGCCCGTGCTTTGCCCGCACAGGTGCCAGGGCTGTGGCAGATTCAACTTGCCGGCCTGTTCGAACAACCGGTCCAGCACCTGCTGGTACACCGCGAAATCATCGATGCTGGCCCGCTCCCCACTGGACAGCCCGTGCCCCGGCAGGTCGCAGGAAATCACCGCGAAGCGCTGCTCCAGCGCCCAGTCGACGATATGCCGGTACAGCCCCATGTGATCGTAGAAACCGTGCAGCAACACCAGCGTCGCAACCGGCTCGGCGGGCAGCCAGACCTGGCTCACCACCTCGAAACCGGCGCAGTCGCAGCGTCCCAGCCAGCTCTGCACGGCCTCGCGCCGGGGCAGGTCCAGGCCGTAGAAACGCTGATACGCCTGCCCCGCACTCGACAGCGGCTGACGGGCCGCCAGCGGTTGCAGGCTGGCACGCAGGGAATCGGCTTGGAACGAGGCGGACATGGAAGGCTTCCGGTGAGAGTGCAAAGGATTGATCTGCGATATTCATCTGTCGGCGGGGGCATGGCAAGCTAGCCGCCCTCCATGATTGCCGGTGTGTTCGATGTCTGGGAAAAATTTGCTCGCCGCCCTGACCCTGCTGCTCTGCGCCGCCGGCCTGTGGTGGGCGTACGACAGCTTCCAGAGCCGCTACCTGCGCCCCTTCGACAACCAGACCGCGCTGTTCGCCGGCGACCACCTGAGCCTGCCCGCCGAACTGGCCGGCCCCGGCCCGATCCGCCTGGTGCACTTCTGGGACCCGGCCTGCCCGTGCAACGTCGGCAACCAGCAGCACCTGGCCGAACTGATCGAACACTACACGCCGCAGGGCGTGTCCTTCCACGTCCTGCAAAAGCCCGGCAGCCGCGGCCAGTTGCCCAGCACCCTTGCCGCCCTCCAGCCGATCGCCAGCCTGCCCGGCGCCGAGCACCTGCCGGCCAGTCCCGCCGTGGCGATCTGGGACCAGAACGGCGACCTCGCCTACTTCGGCCCCTACAGCGAAGGCGCGACCTGCAACGCCAACAACAGCTTTATCGAACCGATCCTGCAGGCGCTGACCCAAGGCCGGCCGGTGAAAGTGACCCAGACCATGGCGGTGGGGTGTTATTGCCCGTGGAATGAGTGAACAGGGCTGAAACACCGAGAATCACGTCGATAACTATCTACATCTTGCAGGAGAGCAACGCTCCGTAGGTTTCGCACATACACGCAAAGGAGCGCCTGTATGTCGAAACAAACCACTGTTCAACTACCCACAACACCCATTCGGGACAGACATGATTTACCCCCCTCGGGAGACTGGATAGACCGGTTCGAGGGCCGAATCTACAGCTCGAGCATGCAATCGGGGGTGCTGGTCTTCGAGATCCTTTCGGAATTCGAAACGGACAAGCAAAGCATCGATCAAACCTACGCCGCCAAAGAAAGGTCCCTCAAAGGCGACCTGGATGAGCAGGTCCGGAAACTTGCCGGCAGCCTGGAAGGATTGCTTCAAGAGGAAGTATTCGAGCGACAGGCCAACGCGGCCAATCAGTTGCTGCAGCAGACATCTTCCGAGCTCCCCGCCGCACAGGCCACCGCTGGACAGTTCTATGGTGGATCACCCCTCGGCAAAACCGCCAATGACTACCTGGGTGTGCTCCTGGGTCCGCACGGTTTCAGCGACCCCAGGCAAACCTGGCTGGAGTCGTACAAGGCCGCCCACGCAGCCAGCCTGCTGGCCAAGTCGATCGACCATCTGACTTCCCGCACCAAGGGGCTGGAGGTTTCCCGGAAGAACGCTCAACACTTGGCCGAACGTGCGACCAAGCAAGAGCAACAGCGGGAGCAGAAGATCCACAAAGTGGAACTCAGGCTGCTCAACCTTGACCATGCCCGCCAAAAGCACGAATCCAGCCTCCGCGAGCTGGAGGAGCATCTGGCGCGTTTCGTCCGCTACGAAACAGAAGCAGACCATTCGCCCGCCGAGATCCTTTCTGCCGCAGACATTGAACAGGCGATCATCCAGCTTCTGGAAGCCAGGAGCGCACTGCGCAGAGCCCGCTACGAGATAGAAAGCCATGGCATGCAGCTTGCGATGGAGCGCACGCTTTTACAGGTCGAGCTCAACTTTCTCCTGCCAGCCACAAACGCTGAATCGACCCGCGCTCGCATCAACCAACAGCTGGAACAGAGCGCACAGGCGATCGCCGCCCACACAGCCAGCAAGCCCGAGATCAACCGCCTGACCGAAGAGGGCAGCGACCGGGCAATGACGGCGCGGGACAACGCCCAGCGCGAACTCGTGCGCCTGACGGCCTTGGACGGCAGCGAGGCGCACCAACGCCCGGCCACGTTCAGCCTCGCCACCAGCACGATGTTGCAGCCGCAGGTCATCACGCCCGCCGCTTCGTCGATGGCCGCGTTTGCCGGCGTCCGCCCAGCAATGAAAGCAGCCTTGCAGGCCGTCCGTCCCGTTCTCAAGGGGCCTCCCAAGGCAATCGTTGAAGTCGCCTCGCTGCTGCTCTTCTCCCTGCGGCTCGGCCATGACGAACGCTACGGGATGAGCATCCCGTTCACCGACCTGAACGTGGACATCGACTGGCGGGAGGTGCTGGAACAGGTAGGCGAAAGTTTTCCGCTACCGATGCGGCTCATGTCCGGACTGATCGGCCAGAACGCCCACGTGCAGATCGTTCCGACCGAAACGGAAGGCGTCTCCGACCAGGTGCCCGTGCGGGCAGCCACCTGGGACGAAGAGCGCGGCGCCTACCGCTTCACCAGCGAAGGGCCGGGCGCGATCACCGTGCTCTGGACCCCTGAGGCCGGGCCGGGCGACAGCTCGACGTCGCTACCGATAGAAACCCAGCCGGACCGCCTCTATCCCGGCTTCATCAGCGTTCCGGCCGTGCCGGGCATGATGCCGCTGCCAGCCAGTGACGATGTCGATTTCCATGACTACATCATCACCTTCCCGGCAGACTCGGGGCTTGAACCGATTTACATCATGTTCAAGAACCCGCGGGATTATGCGGGGGTTGCGGCAGGATTTGGTCAGACCATTCCTGACTGGCGAGGTGCAACAATCAGCGCTGAGGGGGCACCCATTCCGACGCAGATTGCGGATCAGTTACGGGGGCGCTCGTTCAGTAGCTGGAGGAAACTACGTGAGGCGATCTGGAAGGCCACGGCGGCGGATCCAAGGTTGAGTACACATTACGATAGCCTCAGTCTGGATAACATGCGCAGAGGCGGAGCGCCCTATGCTCCAGTGTCAGGTCGCGCCGGTAAAAAAGAAGTACTAGAGCTTCATCACATCCATCCCATCGCAAAGGGGGGAGCAGTGTACGACTTAGACAATCTGGTCATCGTGACACCGAGAGCTCATATAGATACCCATCGAAAGGAAAACAATCAGTGAACATGAAGCCGCGTTTCGAAGACTACACAGAAGCCGAGTTCCTGGCTTTCGTCACCCTATTATTTGAAAACGATTCACCGCTGGAGGGCAGAGCGTACGAGGCCTGGAAGAGCAATCTAATAAGGCACTTCGAAGCCGTTACCGAGCACCCTGATCGCCTTGACGTCATCTGCTTCCCGCCACCAGGCTCCGAAGACAGCCCCGAAGGCGTCGTGAAACGCG
>NZ_QKVL01000001.1 GCF_003231275.1 Pseudomonas huaxiensis | reverse complement strand
AATTGCCAGCGGTTGCGCAGTGATTGCGTTTTTTGCATTACAGGCTTGGCAAAATCGGCTTTCCGAGCATTTGTTTTTGCGTTTGCAAAATACTGTGCATGGGGCCTTCGATAGCGAACTGATTGCTCGCACCTATACCGACTTGGCTGGTAAACCCGCCCAAATACAAATGGCGTTGATCAGTGAGCGCGCGCGAATTAGCACCGTACTTAGCCGGCTTGAGGATTATGCCGACCATAGTTCAGAGCTGGCCCAACGCAGCGGTCAATTGACCAGCAGCGCCGAAACCTCTTTGCTGGCTCAGCGAAGCGAGGCCGATATGACGGCAACTGCCATGCATGAGATGGCGGCCTCGATTGCCGAGGTATCAGCACATGTTCATCGCACCGCAGATGAGGCGCAGCGGGCTAATACACTGGCTCGTAACGGCTCTGCCGAGGCTGGCAAGACACGCGACGTGATCGAGAACTTGGCACATACGGTGTCCGGGATTAGCGATTCGGTGGAGGCATTGGCGCGCGACACTCAAACTATTGAACAGGCGGCGGGCATGATTCGGGCAATTGCCGAGCAGACCAACTTGCTAGCCTTGAATGCGGCCATCGAGGCGGCACGGGCCGGTGAACAGGGCCGGGGCTTTGCCGTGGTGGCAGATGAAGTACGAGCCTTGGCATCGAAGACCCAGGAGTCGACCAAGGCTATTCAGGACATCATCAAGACACTGTTGGCGGGGGCGCAGAACGCGGTGACGATAGCCCAGGCCGGCACCCAAGAGGCCGCCGCCGGTGTGCAGCAGGTGATCGCTACCCAGGAGGCGCTGCAAGGAATCAGTAGCGCCGTTGGCTTGATCCATGACATGGGCCAGCAGATGGCGGCGGCATCAGAAGAACAGGCGCATGTCGCCGAGGATATTTCCCGGCAGATCACGCGCATTGCCCAAGCCTCTGACCATAATGCCGAGCTGGCGGGAGAGTCCGCGCAGGTGGGCAACGACTTGAAACAGACATCACATGCCATGCATGCACTGGTTGAGCGCTTCGGTAACTGAAATGAGAAAACCGGGAGAGAACAATCAGGTGCCTGACGGGGCGGAACCGAATACATGGGATGGCCTGGAGTCAGCGCTTGCCGGTGCCATTTTCAATGCCGCTGTAGATGCCATCATGGTCATCAACGCACGCGGTATTCTCCAGGCGGTTAACCAGTCTACACAAACGCTTTTCGGCTTCAGTTCGGACGAGATGCTCGGCAAGAACATCTCCATGCTGATGCCAGCACCGTATGCCCAGGAGCACGACGGTTATTTAAACAACTATTGCTCCAGCGGTGAGCGCAAGATCATCGGCATTGGCCGAGAGGTCACGGGCCAGCGCAAAGACGGCAGCTGCTTTCCGCTGCATTTGAGCGTCAGTGAGTTCAGTCAGGATGGCCAGCAGTTATTCGTCGGCATCTGCCACGACATCAGTGAGCGCCGCAAGTTCACCGAGCACATTGCCTTTCTGGCCAAATACGACGGGCTTACCGGGTGTGCCAATCGACGTGAGTTTATTGAAGGGCTGTCCAGAGCCATTGAGGCTTGTCAGACCAGTGGGCGGAAAATTGCGGTGTTGTTCATCGATCTGGACGGTTTCAAGCAGATCAACGACAACCATGGTCATCAGGTTGGCGACCGCTTGCTCAAGCTAACAGCTGAGCGCTTTCAGAAAACCTTGCGCGATAGTGACTTATTAGGTCGGGTGGGGGGAGACGAGTTCGTCGTCTCTATCATTCTAGATTCCAAAGGGGAAACAGCCTCCCACATCGCCGCACGGTTGATGGAGGCGCTGAAGGAGCCATTCGTCATTGATAATCGGGCACTGAGTGTTGGCGCAAGTATCGGCATCAGCCTGTACCCCGATGACGGTCTGACAGCCGATGAGGTGATGAATGAAGCTGATATCGCCATGTATCAGGCCAAGGTGGAAGGAGGCGGCTGTATTCGCCTATTCGATCAAGCGTTACGTGAACGATCCGAGCAGGTCTATCGCCTGCTCAGTCGCTTGCGCAAGGCCATTTCGCTAGAGCAGTTCGAGTTGCATTACCAGTTGCAGTTCGATATGCAGACCTTGCAGCCGTGCGGCATGGAGGCCTTGCTGCGTTGGCGTGATGGCGTTAATGGCCTGGTGGCACCTGATCAGTTTATTCCTGTAGCACTGGAATACGGCCTGATGCCGACTATTGGACGCTGGGTCATTCGCCAGGCGTGCAAAGACAATATGACGCTAATCGAAACGGGCCTGCTGGATGTGGTGGTAGCGGTCAACATCTGTGCCCCGTTGTTCAGTGAAGCCGGATTCTGCGCGCTGGTTCATCAGTTACTTGTCAGCACTGGACTGCCGGCTGAGCGTTTGGAGCTTGAGATCACCGAAGATGTGGCAATGAACTCTTCGGCCCAGGTATTGCAGACCTCGGATGAACTGCATGAGGCCGGTATCCGTTTGGCAATGGATGATTTTGGCATCGGCTTTTCGTCGTTGAACCGCTTGAAAAAGTTGCGGTTTGACAAGCTGAAGATCGATCGATCGTTCGTTTCTGGTCTTTTTGAAAGCCGTAGCGATCAAGCTATCGTGCAGGCCATTCTCGGTATGGCCAAAGGACTCAGCATGCGCACGGTGGCTGAGGGGGTTGAAACGGAGGAGCAGCTAGCCTTCCTGCGGGAGGCAGGATGCTCTCAAGGGCAAGGTTTCTGGTTTGCCAGGCCGATGCCACTACCTGAACTAATTGAGTGGTTGCGGGAGCGGCGTTAGCAGGGCAAACACTTGCCGTTGCACCGGCCCCAGTACGCCTCACTGGACATGATCCTATTGATCGCCCGCCTTGAAGTCTTAATCGGCGGCCCCTTGAAGAGTATCTGGGAAGAGGCTCATAACAAGCTTGGCCTTGTTATGAGCAGGCCACGAGCAACTTTACAGGGAACGTTCTCAATCAGGCCAATCACACTCCTTTGCATTACTAGCGGCTATACCGCACATACATACGGTGCCAACGGTCATAGGCTTCTGGAGTGTCGTGCCAGAGAGGGCCGATTCGGGCAATTCAGAAGAACACCGTCTCGACAAAGACCTCAACTATCTCTGGCCGCCAGTCACTGTCACTGAATTTGCCCATCAATAACACCTCGATTCATTGCCAGTGATCATCACGCAGCCAATACCGACAAATCCCAACTACAAAAAGCGGCGAGATACTGGCGGCACCTTCGGCATCAAATGAGAACACCGCCTAGCACGCTGAGCGCGCGATTGCATGGGTGCAGCACAGGTACGATTCGTCCCAACTCTTGCCGGTCAAAACCATCAGCGCGGTGGATCACAATCACTGGAAAGGATGGTCAGAATCTCCAGCATGAATGGGCCACAATCTCTGGAACTGAGTGTCAGCATCACTGGAATACACACCTTACCCAGGAGCTTCGCGGCAATGCTCAGTCATTTGCTTTCCAACCGCGAGGAAACTACTACATAGGTCATGCAGAAGAAGCGGCTAAGGCGTTTCGTCAGCTCATGGGACACTCTGATCGGGAGGTACCCCGAGATATCTACGCAGAGTTTCGCTCGGTTGGTGTGCATGTGTTCCGTCGTAGGCTGGAAAACTCCAACATTTCTGGCGTATTCGTGAAACATCCCGTCGCCGGCAATTGCATTTTGGTCAACTACAACGAGGATGTGTATCGACAGCGCTTCAGTGCGGCCCACGAGATGGCTCACTGCATTTTTGACAGCGAAGATGGGCCAAGCGTGACGATCCCAGGAGACAAGGATATCAGGGAGGTTCGCGCCAATAGGTTTGCGTCCTGCTATCTGATGCCACCAGAAACGATCAACAAGCTCCCTGATCCCAGCGCTTGGACGCAAGAGGATTCCCAATCATGGGCCAATAAATTCCGGGTGAGCTGTGACGCCCTTGGTATCGCCTTGAAAGCAGCGAAACGAGCCGACGAAGCGACCAGTCGACGCATCCGTAGCTATCGCGTTCTGCGGGAAGCGAAAATAGATCCTGAGCTGCCAGAAAACCTCACACAGTCGCAACGAGCGAGAAAAACCGCCTTGCTGGAGCGAGGGCTATCGAGTCACTACGTGATGCTATGTCTGGATGCTCATAGCCAAGGCGTAATCAGCCTTGGGCGGCTCGCAGAAGCCCTGCTCTGTGGCTATGGAGAATTAAACGCACTTGCGTCGCTGTATGGGAGGAAAATTCATGGCCATTGACCCATCCAAGTTCCACAAAATCAACGTCGCCGACACTTGCTCTGTTTGGAATATTTTGTCATCACGCAGGCTTTATGTCGGGGCTCAAGAAGCCAAGTGCGAATTTTGCATAACCGGATTTGTGTTCTATGAGTGCCTGGTCAAGCCACGGTCATCCCCAACGGATGCCGACCTTGAGCTCAGGGAGCGTCTGGAACGCGAGAGGAAAAGAGGCAAGTTTGCATCCCACTCCTGCAGCATTGACGACCTACAGGCTATCGCTGATCTCGAAAATCGTAGAAAGCTGGGGAAAGGCGAACTGTCCTCAATCGCCTTCGCCAGCAAGATCCGACAAGCCTTCATCACTGATGACCGCAAAGCCCGAGCGCTGTCCGAAAGCGTCGCAGATTCCATCACACAAACTACACCGCACCTGCATTCTTGGCTCATCTTCAACAACACCCTGACAGATGCTGACCACCAGGAAGTGTTGTCTCAACACATTGAGATGGGGGGCTCTCTTGCCACGCATCTGGACACTGCATACCAAATGGCCTTGCAGTGCAAACTGAATTTAGCGGCCCCGCCAATGCCGGCACCTCACGCTAAGTAAAAAGGAAATTCCAAGGCTTCGTCAAACATTAAGCTGCGCTTGGATCCGAAGGTGGTTTTGAGTATCCATGACTTCGCTTGGCATGGAACTCTTTCACCTCATCCCAAGACATCTTGATTGCGATGCTCAGCCTAGACGACTCGTCAATCACATAGACCTCTGTCTCTGGGTTACTGATCGGCGACACTAGCCTGAATGGCTCTTGCAAACGACCGCTACCTATCGTTCCATCTTGGCTAAAGATGATAGCCGGACAATGATCTTCGCTTTCGTGCAGGGCCTTCACGCCGGCCTTCAACCAATCCCAATCAACATTTCCATGATACGGAGGCCTGGTGGTGTGAAGTACAACAGGGATGATCGAATCTATCCCTTTTACAATTAAACTAGGGAAACCTGACAAAAGCACATCATCATCAATCGTACTTATCGCGCCGATAATTTCGACCTCATTCTGGAGATCTATCTCCGAACTCAAATGCGGCTCTAGTAAGGCCATAAAGCGGAGGTAATTTTCAGAGCTAAGTACGTGTCCTTGACTCCCTTCACTCCTTCCTATCACAACAGCCAAGATATTACGAATTAGCATTGCTGCCTCGCCGGCGCCCGTCGACTCAAGGTGTCCTCGGGAGCCTTCCTCCAGCAGATTGAATACAATTGCATGACGATATCCAAGATCACAGCAAGCCTGATGAAGTGGATGATGTGGGCCAATCAGGTCACTGGTCACCCACCTGGCCAGCTCTTGAGCGGCCTCAAAACGTTTGGAGGGATCGTTGGAAAGGTGAGGAATTGGTGTAACGACTTCTTCAGTGATGTCGCACATCTGCTTCATCTCGATGGCATACCTTAGCGCTTCAAGCTGCGCCCACTCGACCAAGGGCTCGATCTTGGCGGCGTGCTCTCTGTCAGGAGAGGCATTGAACGCAGCGACGGCTAAATCTCCGAGTACGCGACCTACCAGGAAGGCATCGCTGCACTTAATTACTCCCCTTGGGAATGGCACTCCAAGCGAGAGGTTAGCCACCAATGTCATTGCAACCGCAGGATCAGTCCAGTCCAGTTGATTCCTGCCCACAAATGGCATGTAGTTCTGCCTGACTGCAGGATTACATACAAACTCACGAGCATGCTGTCCTAGGCTGCCCCAGAAGTCGAATCTCGTCGGCACAACTCTATGACGATATTGGCGAGTCTTGAGATGCCATTGAAAGTCACCACAAAACTCTGGATCAAAGTGATCCTCCAATATAGGAAATGCAGCTTTGGCTATGTCATACACGGTGGTGGGCGTCTGCCCCAATAGGTCGCCTCTTCGACTATGAAGAAACGCCCCAGCCTCCGATTCCCGCTGGGGTAGCCCATGGTCTCTGCACCACGCATACATCGCATAAGGATCAATTGCGGTTAGAGTTATACACCATCTCCCTCGACCGTAGCCGTGGACGTCACGCCAAAGCATCATAAATCCGTGTGACCCAGCGCGGTCACCTGACCTGGCAATCATATCCATTGCTGAAAGAACGACTCGTGGCGGCCAACGCTCATCGTCTTTATCAATGATGTCATGATCACCTGTGGGCCCTTCATCTCCCAGTTGATCAATGCCTTTGTAAGCAAGGTAGAGGTCGATAGAAGTCAACGCTTCCGGAGGAAGGTTGGTACTACCCGTAAGGTGCCAAGCTTCCGGCAAGTGTGCAGTCAGTCCAAATCCCGACGCACTACTTGTGAGCCGAAGTGCCAGGCACTGCTTGCCTGACCAAGCATTCATACTGCCTACCGCATGGACTAGGAGAGTCGACCAATCTGCTGCGACGACCACGAAGCATACGTCGAAATTCCCCAGGAAGGGCAGCATGTTCCGAAGCTCTTGCTCATAACCCGCTAGCTCGGTAACTGTCTGGCGCTCTGTATCGCTGGCACGCTTGACCTCAAACACAACAAGAGTTTTGGTTTCCGGATTAAAACAAAGAATATCAGGGCGTAGCACTTCCCCAGTTGTGAGAGAAATACTTGTGTTGATAGAAATCATTTCCAACAAGGCAAGCCTGCCAAGTACATGCCGAGCTGCTTCTGCGGAGGCACGACGTGAAATGTAGTCGATACTGAAAGCCGGCAAAAAACACTCTTGATCACCTAGATCTGCCAGCGACAGTACCGCCTCCTTGCCCTGGATCGTATCGAACAGCTCATCATTCTCTATGCATTGCTGCAACCAGGTTACCACTTCGGACTCGAGGGGGATTTTCTGCGCTGCCATAACCGTCCCTGACTTAATGGTGAGAAATGTCCAAATAACCTTTCTCGGCCTGAAAATACTAGCCCACGTGACGTTAGTAGTGAAGATTTTTACGGGATGGCTGCGAAAACAAAAGCCAAGAATTTGGCGCCATTTTCCACCTGCGACCATTCTCTTGACACTAATAGCCATAAGCCATTACAAGGTGAGTTGCGGGCAAAAATCCGCCTCCTGATGATAATCACGAAAGGAACTCGCAATGGCTGACGTTGTAGTAACATGCATTACCAAACCTAACGTGCATAGTGCTCACGAGCACATCACTCACCTTGGCAACCCAAATGCGGGTTGGAAATGGTCAAGGGAACAAGTCATTCAAAGTATCGATGCAAAAACGAATACTTTTTATGTTCAAGACCCGGCTAGCGGAAAGAAGGCCTACATCGGCGTAGTTCGGGAAAACGGTAAAGCCGCTTACCTGCGAACTCATGCTGATGGTTCTTGGAACAACAACCTGCTCTCCTTGAACCAATGCCCGCTGGGCTAATCTCACGTTACTGCCTATTTGAGATAGCTATCGGGTAGGAGATCTGTAGTGATGGAAAGAGGCGCTTTCATCACTGCGAAGCCCGACTAGCTCCTTGGATCGCAGCAGTTGAACAGCGCTGGGCTCCACGGATTTGATGGATTTGGTCGATCATGCAAGCGGAGCGCGCAGGCCACGATGGCCGTAAGAGGTGAGGATGGAAGCCCGGAGGGCCAAGCCCAGTTCAACTGGGCTTGGTTTACGACAGCCGTACCCGGAGGGTCACCCAAATTAGCGGTGCATTTTACTGAAACGTTCGACTAATCTGCCTGGAGTAATCGACTTCCAAGTATCGAGCACAGTAGTTTTGTAGAATAGGTTAATCCCCATCCCTACAAAGAATGCCGCGATCAAACACGCGACAATGAATGAGCAGCGCGTTACATCTCCAGCATACTCAGCAAAACCATTGACAGAGCTGTAGTGATAGCCATCAACAACCGAACCCAAGCCGAAGAAGAACGCAATCCAAAGCACGACAAAAGCGACAGCGGAAATCACCGCACCGTTGGCCCAGATACCCAATTGCGAAGTATATCGAAGGCTCGGCACTTCAATAATTTTACCTTCGACAGACTTTACAGCATATACGACGCCCGTATTCTTAGTTTTAATCTTCGAGTTCTGCACTAGGGCGTAAAATTCGTAGTGTTCGCCCTTCTCAAGCTCTTCAAAAATCCTTGTAGGCATTCGAAAATTTGGAATCAGAACATCATCTAGCTTCAGGATGACTTGAACATTATCAGAAAAGCTCTGAAACACCCGGATATCATCGAGACGGCCAGAGAACTTTAGATATTCAAACTTAATCACGCGTACAGCTCCTTGCTTGGATGCCTATCGCAGGCACAGTAAAGCCTGGGCATGATCAAACCACACCCATCGCTAAGGTATTAAAATCTGGGCTAGCTGCTATATGTTGGGGTAGCGATTACCAACCAAACGCTGAAACTCCTTGAAGCTTTGGCGCCCTGTGTCGCGTCGGAATGTTGCGAGCACGTACCTTGAATTGATGGTAGTAATCACCCAGAACCGCCCCTCCTTCCTTGCTAGCAGGATGTCTGAGGTTCTGATCAAGTGGCCATCAGCATACCGACCACTCGGCTCTTTCTTGGTATGACCAAAAACAACCCCTACAGCACTTGAGCCATGTATCTGGACGCTTGTTAGGTAAGCAGTTATGTCGTCTTCGTATTCCTGACCAGAAGCCCGAGCAATCCGCAGCAAATCGAAATCCGTTAAACGCTTTCCGCGAAACTCAATTTCCACTGAATTGGTAGCTGTCATGCTAAATCCCCCTCGATTTAGGGACTGGCTCATCGTTACAAGGACGGCTACGGTACAACTCTTTTACGTCGGTAAGAGACTCGACATTGACACCGGGTTCATGGCTATCAATGTAGACTTCGCCGCCCTCCACCTTCAATATGCAAATTGCAACTTTGGCCTTGTTGTAGCCCATGGACAGAGAAATCAGCTTCTGCATTTTCCAATCTGAGTCTTTGTTCATCCAGGATGGAGTGACGACCCTGACTTCCGTTACCTTCACTGACTCATCTTGGCCTCGTAGAGCTTCAACTAGCCGGGCTTCATCATTCAGCATTTCCTCACTGTTGACGAACCTACCCTCGACCATGCGCTTGACGGTTAAGTGATACCAGTGAGTTGATAGAGCTCGGGACACTCCATGCCAATGGGTCAACCCATCACCAAACATTCCAGGAACACCTGCGATATCACTTTGGTGGGTACGAAACATAAGAGTGCCTCAAGAGCCAGCATCACAGCGAAGCATTGATATTTAGAAGATGGAGAAGATGGCCTGAATAGACGAAGGCTTGCGATGCCCTGGCCCCTTCAACACATAGACAGTGTTCCGCGTGACGAACAAGTAGCCCTCTTCGAAACGAGTACCCATGGAGGAACGTACCCAGTTGCCGGGCTCAAAGCGCCTCTGCTCGTCATGCAGCACCTTGTGGGCAAACAGAAACATTGGCTGGCATCCAGCTGCGGTTACTTTGGCCCGCTCCTCATCAGTGACTATCGCATCGAGGATCACCCACTCTTCAACTACGCAGATGGGAAACCACTTGAACCGCTGTCGGGCCGCAGCAAGGACATCTTCGAGAGACAGCTCGGAGCCAATCAGCTCCACTCCGTCGCCAAGCAGGCCGTCATTGATGGGTAAATCCACGTGCAGCACCTCATCACAGCAATTTTCGAAAAATGTTCGCGAACCGGCGGGAGCCCCTACCCTCAACACAGATCCACCCTTCTGAGCGCACCAATGATGTCACGCGGGCACCTTAATACACAATAATACCCGTAATTGATGTTTATCGGAAACCCTGTGGTGTGGCTATATCCTGACTTTTGGGCACGCCATGCACCTCAAAATCGCCCTTGCCGGCACCCTCAGGGCCCTTCGGCTGAATCGGCGCATTCGTTATGAGCAGCTTTCAGATGCCAGCGCCAAGTCCAAGATAAGCGCTCTCGAGCGTGGCGAAACCAGCATCACACTGGAAAAGTTCGAAAGCCTTGCTGTAGCCCTCGACATCGATCTTCTGGCCCTAATGGCGCTGTGCATGTCGGCGCGGCTCGACACGCCCTACCCAACACTCATTGAACAGGCTCGCGCACAGCTCAAGGCCTTTGAAGCTGAGGGCGGCTTGGAGCTATTGGCTGATCAATTTGCTGATGGCGAACTCGTCCAGCGCTCGCGGGGAAAGCCTGTGAATACTGACAATCTCAACGCCGTCAGAAAGCTGAAGGCAGAAGGGATGACCCAGGCGCAGATCGTCCAAAAGTTGGGGCTTTCACCCACAATTGTTAATCGACACTGGAAGCGGATTGTGGACGAGGAAACTGCTGATTGAACCCACGTGTGGAGCGAGGCAATGGGGTGAGCGTCGCTGCATTTTGGCTCGCTACAGGGCCTATGCAAATGCCATCTGGATCGGTGAGTTTAGTCTGAGAGTGGGTCGCCCTTTCTAGCTAGGGCAGCCACGATTTCGGTTTCAGGCGGCAAGGTTCAAGTAGGTCTGAAAGGCCCAGAAGGGTTCGGATTTTCTGAGAGACGCAGCTTGCCGCTCACCACTTCCCTTCCCTAGCAATCTTGGGTGCTTGCCGACCCTGTCCATTTTCCGGGGAAAAGATGGACAAATGACATTATTCGTAAGTATCTGTTTTAAAAGATTTTCGCATGTCCATTTTTAGGGTCGCTCACGGGTGTAGACGTTCGACAAGACCATCGTCTCCATCCCCACCTGGCGCCTGATGAGCGAGTCGTTCAAGAACTGGCGCGGCATGCAGCAATCGGGCGGGCGGCGGATCAAGCGCAGCCTGTTCATCGATGCCGGCGGCGTGCGCTTCGTCACTGCCGAGGAAGAGCGGCGCATGGGCGAGGTGCGTCTGCTGACCGACTACATGGCGCACAAGCGCAGCGAACTGCGTAGCTGGAACGAGGCCCAGGGCCAGGTGGCGGAGCTGTCGGCCAACCGTCGTCGGCTGACCAATATCGGCACCTTCCGCGCCTTCGCCCTGGCGTACTTGAAGAGCCACCCGGACATCCAGCCGAACATGACCTGCATGGTCCGCCAGATGCAGACCACCGCCCAAGGCGTGCCGCTGGAAATCTACTGCTTCACCCGCACCACGGTGTGGGCCGAGTACGAGCGCATCCAGGGCGATATCTTCGATTACCTGCTGGCGGTGCTGCCAGAGTTCGGCCTGAGCCTGTACCAGCAGCCCAGCGGCAACGACCTGCGCGCGGGGCTGCTACCGGCCAAGGCGCTGGCGCCGCAGGTTGTAGAAGACGAACTGGCCTGAAGCCCCCCGCGCAAGGCACCTTTTGCGTGAAGACCAGAATGGAAAAGCCCGCGCAAGCGGGCTCGGGGACTCACAGCGCTCAAGCACCGATAAAAATAGCCGCCGCCGCAATCAGCCCCGTACTCAGCGAAACAAACGACACGAACGACACCCACTGAAACACCTTGGTGGTCTCCACGGTGATGGAGAACGCCATGGGCACAAATGTCAGCGGATTTACCACACCACCGAACATCACCAGCGCAGCGACCCAATCAGGCAGTTGCGGATTGGCAAGCGCAGTCACCGCCATCACCGTCCCCATGATGATCCAGTCCATATGCGCCTGCCTCACGCGCATCGGGTTGACCACGCCCAGAGCGCGAAGCTTTGCCGGATAGTCGACAGACGCCAGAACGGCAAAGCCGGAAAGCGCTCCCAACGCGATGGATAACAGCGCGGTGGCAAGAAGTGCATGAACCATATGTCAGCCTTACTGGTTTCGGGCGAGCCGATGGACGGCCGCCCGGGATTCAAGTTCGAGGAAAGCGATCAAGCGTCGCGCAGCGATAACCCGGACCGTACACGTCGATCTACCGAGAGTTCGAAAACATCCGGGCGCAAGTAATGCCCGGCCACATCGAGGTCATGGTGCTGGGCATCGATCTGCGCCAGATCGATGGTTGCCAGGACGATACCCGGCTCACCGAAGAGCGGCCCGGTGACCCACGAACCATCGGGAGCGATCACACCCGACCCGCCACTGAACAGGACGCCCTCGTCCAGCACATTGCCGCCAACGCCACGGCGATATGCCGTCAGCAACTCGGCAGGCACATCATCCACGGCCAGATACTGGCCGGCGCAAAGCACAAAGCAGCGACCTTCGAAGGCGTAGGAACGGGCGGCAACATGGTGCATTTCCGGCATATCGGGCCAGGCGGCCACATGAATCTGTTCGTCCTGCGCATGCAGCGCCTGGCGCGCCAGCGGGTGCCAGTGCTCCCAGCACACCAATCCGCCGAGGCGACCAACCGCCGTGTCGACGGCCCGCAGTCCCGAGGCATCGCCGTTGGCCCACACCGTGCGCTCAGTGTGGGTGGGCGTCAGTTTGCGGTGCACATTCAGAATGTTGCCCTCGGGGCCAATAGTGACCAGCGAGTTGTACAGCGAGCCGCCATGGTGCCGGGAACGCTCGTTCATCCCCATCACCACAGTGACCGCATTGACCCGCGCAGCCTCGCGAAGCACCGACAGGTCATCGTCCATGTCGTCAGGAAGGCCGATAACCGGGCTGTCTGCCAGCAGCCTGGCGTACCAATGCTTGGCTTGCGCATCGTCCCACCCTGCCATTCCGAATACCCACGCCGGGTAGCAGCTCAGCCAGGTTTCCGGAAACACCACTAGTTGCGCGCCCTGGCGTGCAGCGGTCTGAATATATTCGGCTGCCCGGCGCAGCGATTCGGCTCTATCAAGAACAGCCGCCGGCATTTGCACAATGGCGACTGTTTTTTCGCGTTTGTTGGTCATTCAAAAACCTCTTTCTTATTGGTCGTTATTCAGAGAACGCTCAGCCGGCAATGCCTTCCAGCACGAGCTGACTCTGGCGCTGTGCAGCGATCTCCGAAGAGCGTTCGAGATTGCGCGCCAGCACGAAATACAGGCCTCCGGAAATCACCAAGCCGGGGATGAATGCGATATCCGCCCCGCCCAGTGCTTCAGCGATCGGGCCAACAAAAAACGGAAGAGAGAAGAACGGCACCATCGCGACGAAGCCGACCAAATAGGCAAACACGCCGCGCCAGGCCCAACGGCCATACACACCGTGCGGATTGAAGATTTCGGTGATGGCGTATTCGCCTTTGCGAATCGCATAAAAATCGACGAGGTTGACCGCCGTCCACGGGATCAGGAAGTACAGCATCAGCAGCACAAAGCCATTGAAGCTGGCCATATAGGCTTCCGGTAACGCCAACGCTACTGCCAGCGACAGCAGACCTACCACGCTCAGTCCGATCACCCTCACCCGTACGCCAGGGCGTACTGGCCGGAAACCGTCCACTGCGCTGATACCGGTCAGCATGGCCCCGTAGCTGTTGATGCCGGTGACCGACAACTGCGCTACCGCACCTACCAACGCGACGAGTGTGCCAAAGCCCGGGAAGAAATAATTGCCGGTTTGCACCAGCGCCACTATGCCATCTGCGCCAGGTATATAGCTGGACAACACCGCACCCAGCGACATAAGCCAGGCCGCCGACGTTGCTGCGCCCAGATAAGTCCAAGAGATCAGTTTGGGGCTGGACGAGTCTTGAGGCAGGTAGCGCGAATAGTCGGAGACGTACACCGAATAGCTGATGTTGTAGCCTGCGGCGAGCGACAACTGTACGAGAAACGCGGTGGTGTTCCAGCCCAGGTTGACCGGTGTCGGGACTGCTGCCGGAAGTGCCGTAACAGCCATTACCGTCACGATGCCAAACACCGCAATCAGCAGGTAAGTGAGCCAACGCTGCACAAAGTGCAACAGGTCATAACCCACCACGGCTATCACGATACTGATCACGATCAGCGCGGGGTACCAGAACCACGTCGAGCCAGGCAGCACCAACTGCAAGGCCTGGGTCACCATGATGACGCCGAACACGATAAAGCCGATGTAGACAAAAATAGTCGCGGCAAACGGCACAATGGCGCCACGGCTACCGAACTGCGCGCGGGACTGGATCATCTGCGGCAAGCCCATCTTCGGGCCCTGGTTGGCGTGCAACGCCATGAACACGGTGCCGAAGCCGGCACCCAGGACGACCGCCAATACGCTCCACAGAATGCTCAGTCCCATGCTCGGGCCAACGAAGCCGACCATCATGGTGAGAAACACGAAGTTGCCGGTGAACCAGAACGGCCCCTGGTGCCAGACCTTGCCGTGCCGCTCTGCACGCGGGACATAGTCGATTGAGCGCGCTTCAATGGTGGGTCGACCCGACCCGCTACTGCGTTGAGTTGCCATGCTGCACTCCGTAGACATTATTTTTCTTCTGGATAAAGCCGTTCTCGCCTGGGCTGCGGCAGTGAATCCCTGCCCAGCAGCGGCGTGAGTATCGGAAGAAAGAAATGGTCGGTAAATCCTGGAGTTCAGAAGCTGACTTACTCGAAATCGCAACTAGCGCGTGGCGTCTGTCCGTAGCGGTCGGCAGGGCACATTTGCTGGTATAAGGGCTGCGCCCATGGCATTCGTGAAGCTGCACCGGAGGGTCTTATGCTCACCAATCTCTCAGACGTGGATCTGCGCAAGTTACGCATTTTCTGCACCATCGCCGAGGCTGGAGGCTTCACCGCCGCGCAGGTCCGCCTGAACACCAGCCTGCCTCGCTTGAGCACCCTGGTGCGCGATCTGGAGGTTCGCCTCGGCTACACCCTCTGCAGTCGCGGCAAGAACGGCTTTCATCTGACCGAGAAAGGCGCGCAGACCTATGCGGCGGCGCGGGAGCTGTATGCTGACATCGACCGTTTTCATCAGCGGGTGGTCATGCTTAACGAAAAGGCCCCGGAGTTCTTGCAGATAGGCAGCGTCGACAACCTGCTGTCGCTCGCCCAGGCGCCGCTGCCCCTGGCACTTGCGGCCTTTCGCCAGGTCTCGCCCGGCACCCGCATTGACCTGCAGATCATGCGCGCCGACGAACTCGAACAAGCGGTGCTTGAAGGGCGTCTGCACCTCGCCATCGGCTGTTTTAACCACCAGCTTTCCGGCCTGCACTACCAACAGCAGTTCGAGGAAGAACAGAACCTGTATTGCGGACGCGGGCATCCGTTCTTCGCCCGCCCCGGGCAGCATTTCACGGACGAGGAAATCGGTGAGGCGGATTACGTAGACCGTGGCTACATGCTCGAAACCCGCCGGCCGCACAAGTTACGGTTCGGCAACTCGGTCAGCGCTTCATCCATGGAAGCCACCGCCACCCTGATTGCTTCTGGCACCTGCATCGGCTATCTGCCCACCCACTACGCCGATATCTGGGTAGCGCGCGGCATGCTGCGTGTCATTGCACCGCAGCGGCTGAGGTACATCGCGGTGTTCCACTGCATCACCCGAAAGGGGCAGGTGCCGACGGAGTCACTGGCAAAACTGCTGCACGCCTTGCAGACGGCACAGGCCTCGGTGACAGTGAAGCCGGGCACGGACGTTTAGACACCCGCTGCCCGACGACAGCAGCTTGCTACCGGCCAGCCTGCCCCGTGAGCAGCGGGCGCTGGTTGCCGAGGCGACTGAGCCAGACTGACGCAAGAATGATGGCCCCGCCGAGGAACAACCGCCCCAGCGGCTCGTGCTGATTCCAGATCAGCAGGTTGAGCAGCAACCCCACCGGAACATGCAGGTTGTTCATCACCGCCAGGGTGCCGCCGGAAACCAGGCAGGCGCCCTTGTTCCACCAGTACAGCCCGAGCGCAGTCGGACACAAGCCGAGGAACAACAGCACCAGCCACTGCACGTCGGTGCTCGGCAGGTGCTGCGCATTGCCGAACAGCAGGAACGCCGGCAACACCACCAACAAGGCACCGAGGTAGAAATAGCCGAAACGCCGGTAATGCGGCAGGTCGCTGGGATGGCGGGCGATCAGATGCTTGTACAGGACCTGGCCAGCGGCGTAGGTGAAGTTGGCCAGTTGCAGCAGCAGGAAACCGATGAAGAAGTCCGGGTTGATGCTGTCGAAGCGGATCACCGCCGCGCCGGCCACCGCCACCAGTGCTGCGATCAGTGCCCAGGGGTTGAAGCGCCGGTTCAGGGCGTCTTCGATCAGGGTCACGTGCAACGGCGTGAGGATGGTGAACAGCAACACCTCCGGCACCGTCAGCACGCGGAAGCTCAGGTACAGGCAGACGTAGGTAATGCCGAACTGCAGCGCGCCGATCAGCAGCATGGCGCGCATGAAGCGCGGCTCCACCTGACGCCAGCGGGTCAGCGGCAGGAACACCAGCAAGGCCAGCAGGACCCGGGCCAGCACGGCGAAGTAACTGTCGACATGGCCGGCGAGGTATTCGCCGATCAGGCTGAAGGAAAACGCCTGGATCAGCGCGACGATCAATAGGTAGTGCATGGCGGCCTCTCGGGGATCAAGGCGGCGACCTTAGCGGGTTGGGGTATCCGGGTGCAATTGTCGGGATTGGTTTGGGGGCCTTGTCGCTGCCTGGGTGTCTATACATCTCGACGGCAAGCCCAGAGCGTCAGGTCACCGTAAACTGTGGGAGCGGATTCATCCGCGAAGGGCCGCAGAGCGGCCCTAAAACCATCCAGCACGAGGTGGCTGTTCATATCCAGAATATTTGTCGACCTTCAGGATGCCTGAATGTGAGATTCAGTTCAGGCAGAAACAGCGTGCTGGATGGGTTTAGGGCCGCTCTGCGGCCCTTCGCGGATGAATCCGCTCCCACAGGAAGTGGCTGACGGCTTTCGATTGCCCGCGAGATGTGTAGATACCCATGCAGCGATAAAGGCCCCGAAACGCCCATAAAAAAGCCCGGTCGAGCGCGAGGCAATCGACCGGGCAGTACACCCAACGGAGCAAAAAGGGGTGTCAGGCAGGGAAAAATCGTTGAATCACGCTACCGCAGCCAGTTGCGCCTTCGCCTGGTTCAGGCCCTTCTCGTGGAAGTCGCCACCCATGTTCAGGCCTTCGGCGTGAATGAAGGTCACATCGTGGATGCCGATGAACGCCAGCACCTGGCGCAGGTACGGTTCCTGATGGTCGCTGGCAGCGCCGGCATGGATGCCGCCGCGGGCGGTCAGGACGTATGCGCGCTTGCCGGTCAGCAGACCTTGCGGGCCGGTTTCGGTGTACTTGAAGGTGATACCGGCACGCAGCACATGGTCCAGCCAGGCTTTCAGGGTGCTCGGGATGGCGAAGTTGTACATCGGCGCCGCCAGCACCAGCACGTCGGCAGCCAGCACTTCGTCAGTCAATTCGTTGGAGCGGGCCAGGGCCTGCAGCTCGTCGGCGCTGCGCTGGGCTTCGGGCTTCATCCAGCCACCGAGCAGGTTGGCATCCAGATGGGGCACGGGATTCACGGCCAGATCACGCAGGGTGACGCTGTCAGCCGGGTTGGCGGCTTGCCACTGGTTGACGAAATCGCGGGTCAGTTGGCGGGAAACCGAATCCTGCTGGCGGGCGCTGCTTTCGATGATCAGTACGCGGGACATGAAGGTTGCCTCCATCGGCAAGGTCGCTAAGTCGATGGAGGCAAGATTAATGATTGACCTATCGATAAAAAAGCGTAAAAACTCGGTTAAATCTATCAGTTAATTTGCTTATTGCGCTTTGCAGTCCACCGCGATGCGCAGCTTGAGAATCTCGCGGTTGAATTTGACGTTGCTGTCGACGCTCTGTTTCGCCGGCACCTGCACCCGTCGTACCCGCGGCGCCTCGGGGCCGTTGCGGAAGGTCAGCGTGCATTGCGCGGCGACGTCACCGTAGTTGTTGAGGGTGATCGAACCCATGTCGTAAGCGGTGTCGTAGGTGGTGGTATCGATCTTGATGCCACTTTCCAGGTGCTTTTCCACATCGATGGGATAGGCGCCCAGCGCCGTGAGCGGAAGCAAGGCCAGCAAGGCCAGCAAGGCAAGACAACTTTTCTTCATACGGCGCTCTCCACGCAAAGAGCGCAGCTTAGGACAACAGGAGCCGAAGATGAAAGCGCCGCGCGTTACCCTGGATCAGTGGCGGACCCTGCAAGCCGTGGTCGATCACGGCGGCTTCGCCCAGGCCGCAGAAGCCCTGCACCGCTCGCAATCCTCGGTCAGCTACACCGTGGCGCGGATGCAGGACCAACTGGGCGTGCCGCTGCTACGCATCGACGGACGCAAGGCGGTGCTCACCGATGCCGGCGGCGTGTTGCTGCGCCGCTCGCGGCAACTGGTCAAGCAGGCCAGCCAACTGGAAGACCTCGCCCACCATATGGAGCAGGGCTGGGAAGCCGAGGTCCGCCTGGTGGTGGATGCCGCCTACCCCAACGCCCGCCTGGTCCGCGCCCTGAGCGCGTTCATGCCGCAAAGCCGCGGCTGCCGGGTGCGCCTGCGCGAAGAGGTGCTGTCCGGCGTCGAGGAGGTGCTGCACGAAGGCATCGCCGACCTGGCCATCAGCAGTTTCAGCATCGCCGGCTACCTTGGCGCCGAACTGAGTGCGGTGGAGTTCGTCGCCGTCGCCCACCCCGAGCATCCTCTGCACCGCCTGGGCCGGGTACTCAATTTCCAGGATCTGGAAAGCCAGTTGCAAGTGGTGATCCGCGACTCCGGCCGCTCGCAACCCCGCGATGTCGGCTGGCTCGGCGCCGAACAACGCTGGACTGTCGGCAGCCTCGCGACCGCCGCCACCTTCGTCAGCAGCGGCCTGGGCTTCGCCTGGCTGCCGCGCCACCTGATCGAACGCGAACTGCGCGAAGGCCTGCTCAAGCCGTTGCCGCTGGATCAGGGTGGCAGCCGCCACCCGCTGTTCTACCTTTACTCCAACAAAGACAAGCCACTGGGCCCGGCCACGCAGATCCTCATCGAATTGCTGCGCAACTTCGATACCGCGCCGCTGGACGTGCCCTTCGCCGCTCCCGCCCAAGCCTGACAGGTAACGCCCATGGCCTACTTCGAACATGAAGGTTGCACACTGCACTACGAAGAATATGGCCGGGGCGAACCCCTGGTTCTGCTGCACGGCCTCGGTTCCAGTTGCCAGGACTGGGAATTCCAGGTGCCGGTGCTGGCCGCCGATTACCGTGTGATCCTCCTCGACCTGCGCGGCCACGGCCGTTCCGACAAACCCCGCGAGGCTTACAGCATCGCCGGTTTCAGCGCCGACCTGATGGCCCTGCTGGAACACCTGCACACCGGCCCGGTGCATTTGGTGGGCCTGTCCATGGGCGGCATGGTCGGTTTCCAGTTCGCCGTGGACCACCCCGGCTGGCTACGCAGCCTGACCATCGTCAACAGCGCGCCGGAAGTGAAAGTACGCAGCCGCGACGATTACTGGCAGTGGGCCAAGCGCTGGACCCTGGCGCGAGTCCTGAGCCTCGGGACCATCGGCAAGGGCCTGGCCGCGCGGTTGTTCCCCAAACCCGAGCAGGCCGACCTGCGGCGCAAGATGGCCGAACGCTGGGCGAAAAACGACAAACGCGCCTACCTCGCCAGTTTCGACGCCATCGTCGGCTGGGGCGTGGAGGAACGCCTGGGGCGGATCGACTGTCCTACCCTGGTCATCAGCGCGGACCACGACTACACCCCGGTGGCGCTCAAGGAACGTTACGTCGGCCTGATTCCCGGCGCACGACTGGCGGTCATCGCCGATTCACGGCACGCTACGCCGCTGGACCAGCCCCAACATTTCAACCAGACCCTGCTGCAGTTTCTCGCTGCAGCGCCAACCACCTCTCAAGGATCATTGAGTTCATGCTGAAGAAAATCCTCATGACCGCCTGCTCGGTCGCCTTCGCCAGCAGCCTGATGGCAGCGGAAAAGAATCCTCATGTGCTGATGGACACCAGCGTCGGCCAGATCGAAATCGAACTGAACGCGGAAAAGGCTCCGATCAGCACCAAGAACTTCCTGGAGTACGTCGACAGCGGCTTCTACAACAACACGGTGTTCCACCGCGTGATTCCGGGCTTCATGGTCCAGGGCGGCGGCTTTACCGACCAGATGGTGCAGAAACCTACCAAGGACCCGATCCGCAACGAAGCCAGCAACGGCCTGCACAACGCCCGTGGCACGCTGTCCATGGCGCGGACCTCCAACCCGAACTCGGCGACCAGCCAGTTCTTCATCAACGTGGTCGACAATGCCATGCTCGATCCGGGCCGCGACGCCGGCTACGCGGTGTTCGGCAAAGTGACCAAGGGCATGGACGTGGTCGATGTGATCGTCAATTCGCCCACCACCAGCAAAAGAGGCATGCGCGATGTACCCGCTGATCCGGTGTACATCAAATCGGCCAAGCGTATCGATTGATCGTAGTGTCACAGGGATGTGACCCACGGGCGGCGTGCTTGGCCCTCAAACAGGAGTGACCTTCTACATGCTGTTCCGTCGTTTCGAGCAGTTGATCGACATCTTCCGCGAGGCGCCCACCGCGGCGCCGCCGACCACGGTCCTGCCCTTCTACCTGTATTACCTGCGCCAGGTCTGGCCGAGTTTTGCGGTACTGATGGTGTTGGGCCTGATCGTGGCCCTGATCGAGGTGGCGCTGTTCAGCTACCTGAGCCGGATCATCGACCTCGCCCAGGGCACGCCCAACGTCAACCTGTTCAGTGAACACGCTGGCGAGCTGACCTGGATGCTGGTGGTGGCGCTGATTCTCCGGCCGCTGTTCGTCGGCCTGCACGACCTGCTGGTGCACCAGGCCATCAGCCCCGGCATGACCAGCATGATCCGCTGGCAAAACCACACCCATGTGCTCAAGCAGAGCCTGAATTTCTTCCAGAGCGACTTCGCCGGGCGCATTGCCCAGCGCATCATGCAGACCGGCAACTCGCTGCGCGATTCGCTGGTGCAGGCCATGGACGCGCTCTGGCATGTGTCGATCTACGCCATCAGTTCGCTGGTGCTGTTCGCCGAGGCCGACTGGCGGCTGATGCTGCCGCTGATCACCTGGATCGCCTGCTACATCGCCGCGCTCTACTACTTCGTGCCGCGGGTGAAGGAACGTTCGGTGGTGTCTTCCGATGCCCGTTCCAAGCTGATGGGGCGCATCGTCGACGGCTACACCAACATCGCCACCCTCAAGCTGTTCGCCCACACCGACTTCGAGCAGCAGTACGCCCGCGAAGCGATCCGCGAGCAGACCGAAAAGACCCAACTGGCCAGCCGCGTCATCACCAGCATGGACGTGGTCATCACCAGCCTGAACGGCCTGCTGATCGTCAGCACCACGGGCCTGGCCCTGTGGCTCTGGACCCAGTCGCTGATCAGCGCCGGCGCCATCGCCCTGGCCACCGGCCTGGTGATCCGCATCGTCAACATGAGCGGCTGGATCATGTGGGTGGTCAACGGCATCTTCGAAAACATCGGCATGGTCCAGGACGGCCTGCAGAGCATCTCCCAGCCGGTCAGCATCACCGACCAGCCCGGCGCGCCGGCGCTGAAGGTCGAACGTGGCGCGGTGCGTTTCGAGCACGTCGATTTTCATTACGGCAAGGGCAGCCGGATCATCAGCGACCTCAACCTGGACATCCGCCCCGGCGAGAAAATAGGCCTGATCGGGCCGTCCGGCGCCGGCAAATCGACCCTGGTCAACCTGCTGCTGCGGCTGTACGACCTCGAAAGCGGGCGCATCCTCATCGATGACCAGGACATTGCCCAGGTCACCCAGTCCAGCCTGCGCGGGCAGATCGGCATGATCACCCAGGACACCTCGCTACTGCACCGTTCGATCCGCGATAACCTGCTGTACGGCAAGCCCGACGCCACCGATGAAGAACTATGGGCCGCAGTACGCGGGGCGCGAGCCGACGAGTTCATCCCGGAACTGACCGATGCCCAGGGCCGCACTGGCTTCGATGCCCATGTCGGCGAGCGCGGCGTGAAGCTCTCCGGCGGTCAGCGCCAGCGCATCGCCATTGCCCGCGTGCTGCTGAAGAACGCGCCGATCCTGATCATGGACGAGGCGACCTCGGCGCTGGACTCGGAAGTCGAGGCGGCGATCCAGGAAAGCCTGGAAACCCTGATGGAAGGCAAGACCGTGATCGCCATCGCCCACCGCCTCTCGACCATCGCCCGGATGGACCGCCTGGTGGTCCTGGAAAAAGGCCGCATCGCCGAGATGGGCAGCCATGCCGAGCTGCTCGCACACCAAGGCTTGTATGCGCGGTTGTGGCATCACCAGACCGGCGGTTTCGTCGGCGTCGATTGACGCCCTGCTTCGTTCAGCCCTGCCGATACGGCAAGGCTGAACGGGCTTCTTCGGCGTAAGCCAGCACCCCGACACGCTCCTGACGCAGAAAATCATCCACGGCCGTGCGCAGGCCGGGATGCAGCAGGTAATGCCAGGAACGGGTGATCACCGGTTCAAACCCGCGAATCAGCTTGTGCTCGCCTTGGGCACCGGCATCGAAGCGTTGCAGCCCTTCGGCGATGGCGTAGTCCATGCCCTGGTAGAAACAGGTTTCGAAATGCAGCCGGTCGAACTCGGCCAGGCAACCCCAGTAACGGCCATAGAAGCTGTCGCCCGCGACCAGGCTGAACGCCATCGCCACCTCACGCCCGCCCTGCACCGCCATCACCACCCGAATGGCGTCGGGCATGCGCTCGGCCAGCAGGCTGAAGAAAGTGCGAGTGAGGTACGGCGCGCGGCGGCGCACCGCGTAGGTGTTGGCGTAACAGGCGAAGACGAAGTCCCACTGCGCCTCGTTCAACTCGGCGCCGCGGTACCAGCGAAACTCGATGCCCTGCCCCGCCACCTGCTCGCGTTCCTTGCGCATCTGCTTGCGCTTGCGCGAGCTGAGGGCATCAAGGAAGTCCTGGAAGTCGCGATAACCCTGATTGCGCCAGTGGAACTGGCAACCGAGGCGTTCCAGCCAGCCGTCGCGGTGGCGCAAGGCGTCGTCGCTGGCGTCATCGGTGAAATTCACATGCAGGCTGGACAGGCCCTGCTCCAGCAACGATTCCTCGACCTCATCGAGCAAACCGGCCAGCGCCTCGGGCGGCCCCAGCAGGCGCGACCCGCCCACCGGCGAGAACGGCACGGCGCAGAGCAGCTTCGGGTAATAACCGATACCGGCCCGCTCGCAGGCATCGGCCCAGCCGTGGTCGAACACGTATTCGCCGAAGGAATGAGTTTTCACATAAGCCGGCATGGCTGCCAGACGCTGGCCGTCGGCAGCGGTCAGGATGCGATGGGACGGCGTCCAGCCGGTGCGCGGGCTGACGCTGCCGCTGTCTTCCAGGCTGGTGAGGAAGGCATGGCGCAGGAACGGCTGGTCACCGGGAAGCAAGGCATCCCAGGTGGCGGCGTCGAGATCGGCGAGGTGATTCAGGGTCAGGGTCGGCATGGGGTGAAGTGTGCCGGGCGCGAGCTGCAAGCTGCAAGCTGCAAGCTGCAAGCTGCAAGAGAAAGCCGCGACACGATCTGCCCTTTCTTGCAACTTGAGGCTTGTCACTTGCCACTGCTTGTCAAAAAAAAACCCCACCGAAGTGGGGCTGAAATTTAACGGATGAAGGAGCGTTGCTGCTTAGAACACGTACTGCGCGCGCACTACGAAGCCGTCGCCGCTGTCGTCGCCATTGGCGTTCTGGGCGTTGTCGACCTTGGTCTTGATATAGGTGCCGCTCAACTTGATGGACTCGTTGGCGTACCAGTTCAGACCCAGGTTGTGCACCTTGCCTTCGATATCACCGACGTTGGCAAATGCGCCGTTGTCGTCTTCAGCTTCGATATGGTCGTAGCGGTAGAACACTTCCCAGGCACCGATCTGCTTGTTCGAAGGCTTGATAGCGTCGAACTTGCCGAGTTTGTAGCCACGGGCTTCACCAGTGATGGTGTAGGCGACCTGAGCGTAGTAACCGGTAGCCTTGATGTCTTGGAACGCAGCGGCGTCAGCTTCGATCTTGCGCTTCAGGTACTCGCCCTGTACGGAGAAAGGACCAGTAGCGAAGGCAGCTTCAAGGCCCCAAGCACGATCGGTGTCATAGGCACCGACTGGAGTGCTGCTGTTGCCACCCAGAGTAAGGCGGTTGCCGACGTTGTCGCCTGCATCCTGACCACCATCAGTGCTCACACCGCGCATGCCCAGACGGCTGCGCATGCGGCCGTCGAACGAGGTATCGGACATGTCACGCTGCGCCAGGTTCACACCAAAGTGCAGAACATTGCCTGCGTCGTGCATTGGAGCGAAGACACCGCGCAGGTTGAACTGCTTGACACTGTCGCCATCTTTATCGGCGTTGGCGGGGTCTTTGGCGAAGACGCCGAAGGAGCCATACACCGAATCACCAGCGTTACCGGAAACCTGAATACCCATGCCTCCGTTGTGACCGTTGACCCAGTCAGCCAGGTCGTAGGCAGCGGTACGCTCAGGAGCGGTTACCCACTTGGAACTGGTGGCTTTTTCCAAACCGAACTCAGGGTCGAAGCGACCGACCTTGATCGACACCGGCTTAAAGCCGTTGTAGGCCAGAGAGGCTTCGTCGAAATAACCATCAGAACTGCGGGCATCACCACCTGCGTTGTGGGACAGGTCGTAGTTGATCTGGTAAGCCCAATCGGTGGCCAGAACACCGCCGATTTCGATGAACGCGCGACGGAAGTAACCGGCGTCAGCGGTGTTACCTTCCCGAGTGTAGAAACCATCGAAGCGGCTGTAGTCAGCCTGGATGCGACCACCCAGCTTGAAGCTGTATTCCTTGTCAGTAGTAGCGACTTCGAGGCCGCCCTTGGTCTTGACTACGATATCGGCGCCGTCGGTGGTCACGGTACCCGCGAAAGCCTGGGCGGTAACGGCCATTGCCAATGCGCTGGCTGCGAAACCTGCGAAGTGCTTACGGATCATCGATGAAGCTCCCCTAACGTTTATGGTCTTGATTACGTTGAAAAAACACGCGGCTTAGGCCACTTGTGCTGGGGAGGAATCTTGGCGGGGGGTTATTTCAGATCAGTGGCTTTTATATAAATGTTTTGTGACAGGGGAACTTTTTTACTTCGAATAGGCATATGCAAAACGCCCGGTTTCCGGGGCTTTGCAAGCCATTAAAGGCACTTTGCCTTCATCGCATGAAGATTACACCAGGATAAAAAAACGCCCGATCCGGTAAACCGGATCGGGCGTTTTGGGCTTTTCGGCCTCGCGGCGGATCAGCGCTTGCGCAGAATCACGCTGCCGATCGAGTAACCCGCACCGAACGAGCTGAGCACGCCCAGCGCACCCTTGGGCAAGTCGTCCTGGTGGGTGTGCAGGGAAATCACCGAGCCGGCCGAACTGGTGTTGGCGTAGCGGTCGAGGATCACCGGTGCCTCTTCTTCCAGCGCATCACGGCCCAGGAGTTTCTTCACGATCAGGTGGTTCATGCTCAAGTTGGCCTGGTGCAGCCAGAAGCGCTTGACGTCACTGACGTTGAGGTTGTTTTCCGAAAGGTGCTGGCCGATCAGTTCGGCGACCATCGGGCAAACCTCGCGGAACACCTTGCGGCCTTCCTGGACGAACAGCTTGTCCGGCGCACCGACGCCCTCTTCCGCAGCGCGGTTGAGGAAGCCGAAGTTGTTGCGGATGTTGTTGGAGAACTGGGTCAGCAGCTTGGTGCTGACGATGTCGAACTGGTACTCGGACGTCGCCAGGTCGGCGCGCTCCACCAGCACGGCGGTGGCGGCGTCGCCGAAGATGAAGTGGCTGTCGCGGTCACGGAAGTTCAGGTGGCCGGTGCAGATTTCCGGGCTGATCACCAGCACCGAACGGGCCTGGCCCAATTGCACGCTGTTGCTCGCGGCCTGAATGCCGAAGGTGGCCGAGGAACAGGCGACGTTCATGTCGAAGCCGAAGCCCTTGATGCCCAGCGCTTGCTGTATTTCGATGGCAACCGCCGGATACGGGCGCTGCAGGTTGGAGCAGGCGACGATCACCGCGTCGACATCGGCGGCAGTCCGGCCGGCACGGGCCAGGGCCTGTTCGGCGGCGGCCACGCCCATCTGGCAGAGGATCGACTGTTCGTCGTTGCTGCGCTCGGGCAGGCGCGGCCTCATGCGTTGCGGGTCGAGGATGCCGTCCTTGTCCATGACGTAACGGCTCTTGATGCCCGAGGCCTTCTCGATGAAGGCGGCGCTGGACTCGGCCAGGGCCTCGACCTCGCCACGGGCAATGGCCTCGGCGTTGTCGGCGTTGAACTGCGTGACGTAGGCGTTGAAAGAATCCACCAGCTCTTCGTTGGAAATGCTGTTGGCCGGGGTGTACAGGCCAGTGCCGCTGATGACGACGTTATGCACGGTCGATCCTCTGTTCGGGGCCATTGCCAGCCGGGCAACGGCCTGTTCGGTTCGGCGAGCTGGCACCAAGGTGCCAACTCGTACAGGCAATGACCCCGACGCCAGGGGCATTACGCAGTGTTTGGTTGTCGGCTACCCCGTCGGACCAGCGCCGGGGCAGCGGTAAATGCCGCCAAGTGTGCCACAACTGCGTCGGGTTGGCCTCTGTCAGACGACAACCCGGAACAGTGTGGGAAGCGTAATCAGGCGTCCACCTGGCTCCACTGTTTGGCCAGGCGCTTGTCGGAAATCGGCACCTTGGTTCCCAGTTGCTGGGCGAACAGCGAGACGCGGTATTCCTCCAGCCACCAGCGGTACAACTGCAACTGCTCGTCGCGCTTGCCTTCCTGGGCATGCTTGTCGGCGCGGGCCTTGTACTGCGCCCAACAGTTGCTCAGCTCGCCGCTCCACACCCGGTCCCGCTGCACTTGCGAGCCCAGTTTCTCCAGGCGCAGTTCCACCGCCTTCAGGTAGCGCGGCAGTTCCTTGAGCCACACACCCGGGGTTTCCCGGACGAAGCCCGGATACACCAGGTTGGCCAGTTGCTGCTTGATATCGTTGAGCGCCACAGCCTGGGCCAGATCGATCTTGCCTTTGAAGCGCTTCTGCAACCCGTGCCAGAGTTTGAGGATATCCAGCACCAGCCGCGCCAGCCGCTCGGCGTGCTCGCTCCAGTCACCGCGCTTGCGCTCGGCCAGAGAGGCCAGTGCAGCGCCGTCCCGTGGCAAGGTGGTTTCGCCTTCCAGCACGCAACTGTCGAGGCTGGCCAGCAGGATGTCCTCGACCAGCGATTCGACCCGGCCCAGCTCACGGTAGAGCAAGCCCAGTTCGGTCAGCCCCGGCAGCTTGCCGCGCAGGAACTTCGCCGGCTCGGCCAGTTGCTGCAACAGCAGACGCTGCAAGGCGCGGCGGTGCTGGAACGTGGCCTCGGCCTGGGTCGAGAAACGCCCTTCCTTGACCGTACCGCCCTCTTCCACCAGCGCCGGGTAGACCGTCATCGACAGCCCGGCAATCTTCTGCTGCGCAGTCTGTTCGACCTTGCCGAAGACTTTTGCTTCTACCGGTTTCTGGGTTTTCTCCGACTGCGGTACGGCCAGCGCGGCCTGGCTGGCAGCGGCGAAACGCGCGGTCAGCTCGGCCAGGTCGCGGCCTTCGCCGAGGAACTTGCCCTCGCCGTCGACCACTTCCAGGTTCATCTTCAGGTGGTTTTCCACCTGCTCCGCCGCATCGGCCCAGGCCTCGTCGCTGACCCGCGCACCGGTCATGCGCAGCAGCTCACGGCCCAGCGCCTGAGGCAGCGAGCCTTCGGCAAAGGTCATGCGCGACAGCGCCGCCTTGACGAAGTCCGGCACCGGCACGAAGTTCTTGCGCAGCGCCTTGGGCAGGTTGCGTACCAGGGCGATGCACTTGGCTTCCAGCAGCCCCGGCACCAGCCACTCCAGACGCTCGCCCGGCAGGCTCGGCAGCAACGGCGCCGGCACCCGCACGGTGACGCCGTCGCGTGGATGGTTGGGTTCGAAGTGATAACTCAGCGCCAGGCTCAGATCGCCCAGGCGCAAGGTGTCGGGATACTGCGCGGCGGTGACTTCGCTGGCCTCGCGGGCCAGCACGTCTTCGGCGCGCATGATCAGCAACTGCGGGTCTTTCTGGCTGTTGACCTTGTACCAACTGTCGAAGGTGGCGGTCTGGTGGATCTCCGCCGGCAGCCGCGCTTCGTAGAAGGCGTAAAGGGTTTCTTCGTCAGCAAGGATGTCACGACGGCGGGCCTTGGCTTCCAGTTCGTCCAGCTCTTCCAGCAGGCGCTTGTTGGCCGCCAGGCACTTGGCGCGGGAGTTGATCTCGCCGCCCACCAGGCCTTCGCGGATAAACAGCTCGCGTGACATCTGCGGATCGATCGGCCCGAAGTGCACCGCACGCCGGCCCACAACAATCAGCCCGTACAGGGTGACCTGCTCGAACGCCACCACTTGCCCGCGCTTTTTCTCCCAGTGCGGTTCGAAGTGGTTTTTCTTCAGCAGATGCCCGGCCAGCGGTTCGATCCAGTCGGAATCGATCTTTGCGACCATCCGCGCGTACAGCTTGGTGGTTTCCACCAGTTCAGCGGTCATCAGCCATTGCGGACGCTTCTTGCCGATGCCCGAGGACGGGTGAATCCAGAACCGCCGCTGACGCGCACCGAGGTAGTCGCCTTCCTCGGCCTTATGGCCGATCTGGCTGAGCAGGCCGGAAAGGATCGCCTTGTGCAGCCGCGGGAAGTCCGCCGGCTCCTTGTTGATGCCCAGTTGCAGGTCGCGGCAGATCAGCGCGAGCTGGCGGTGGGCATCGCGCCACTCACGCAGGCGCAGGTAATTGAGGAAATTCTTGCGGCACCAGTTGCGCAGCGGGCTGGCGGTCAGCGCCTGGCGCTGCTCTTCGAAACCACGCCAGAGATTGACCAGCCCGGCGAAGTCGGAATCAGCATCTTTCCACTGCGCATGGGCCTGGTCGGCGGCCTGTTGGCGTTCCGGCGGCCGCTCGCGCGGATCCTGCACCGACAGCGCACTGGCGACGATCAAGACTTCCTGCAGGCTGCCCTGCTTGGCGCCTTCCAGCAGCATCCGGCCCAACCGCGGGTCCACCGGCAGCCGCGCCAGTTGGCGACCCAGCGGCGTGAGCTGGTTCTCACGGTTGACCGCCGAGAGCTCCTGCAACAGGTTGAAGCCGTCGCTGATGGCCTTGCCATCCGGCGGCTCGATAAACGGGAACGCGTCGATCTCGCCGAGGCGCAAGTGCAGCATCTGCAAGATCACCGCGGCGAGGTTGGTTCGCAGGATTTCCGGATCGGTGAAGGCGGGTCGGGCGTTGAAGTCTTCTTCGCTGTACAGCCGCACACAAATGCCCGGCTCGACCCGGCCGCAACGGCCTTTTCGCTGGTTGGCGCTGGCCTGGGAGACGGCCTCGATCGGCAGGCGCTGGACCTTGGCGCGGTAGCTGTAGCGACTGATGCGCGCGGTACCACTGTCGATCACATAGCGGATACCCGGCACCGTCAGGGAGGTCTCGGCGACGTTGGTCGCCAGCACCACGCGACGCCCAGGATGGGACTGGAAAATGCGCTGCTGCTCGGCCGGCGACAGCCGCGCATACAGCGGCAGAATCTCGGTGTGGCGCAACTGCGCCTTGCGCAGCATCTCGGCGGCGTCGCGAATCTCGCGCTCGCCGGGCAGGAACACCAGCACGTCGCCCGGGCCCTTGCCGACACTGCGCTCATGGGCGGCGATTTCATCGAGGGTGGCGAGAATCGCCTGGTCCACCGTCAGATCGTCCTCGACGCGGTTGCCCTCTTCGTCTTGCTCGCTGGTCAGCGGGCGGTACCAGGTGTCCACCGGATAGGTACGGCCGGACACTTCGATCAGCGGCGCATCGTTGAAGTGCTTGGAGAAGCGCTCCAGGTCAATGGTCGCCGAGGTAATGATGACTTTCAGGTCGGGACGGCGCGGCAGCAGGGTTTTCAGATAGCCCAGCAGGAAGTCGATGTTCAGGCTGCGTTCGTGGGCTTCGTCGACGATGATCGTGTCGTAGCGTTCGAGGAAGCGATCGTGCTGGGTTTCGGCCAGCAGAATGCCGTCGGTCATCAGCTTGACCAGGGTATTGGCGTCGCTCTGGTCTTCGAAACGCACCTGATAACCGACCAGCGCGCCCAGCGGCGTGCCCATTTCCTCGGCGACCCGGGCGGCGACGCTGCGTGCCGCGATACGGCGCGGCTGGGTATGGGCGATCTGGCCGAACTGGCCACGGCCCAGCTCCAGGCAGATCTTGGGCAACTGGGTGGTTTTGCCCGAGCCGGTCTCGCCGGCAATGATCACCACCTGGTTTTCCGCCACCAGCTTCTTGATTTCGTCGCGCTTGGCGGCAATCGGCAGGCTGTCGTCGTAGCGGATCCGCGGGATACTGGCCAGGCGTGCGCTGGCCTGGTCACAGGACGCCTGGACCTTCGCGGCCCACTGGGCGAGCTTGGCCTCGTCCGGGCGCTTGCGCAGCTCGTGCAGTTGCCGGCGCAAGCGGTGGCGCTCGGCGATCATGGCGTGGTCGATATTTTTCAACAGTTGCCCGATGGCGGCGTTCTGGTCAGTCATGAGGTCTTTCGAGGGGCAGGTGGGCCCTGCCTGGACTTATCGGCTTTGGTTGGGCGGCGATTGTCGCAGATTTGCCCCGCCTCGGCACGGCTCACGGGGAACGGCCGATTGTTTAGTCAGGGCCGGACTGAAGGTATACAAACGCCAATTTAATGAACCTTCAGCGGCGTGGGAGTATCGGTGCATGACTTCACCCGCCGCCGTGCCCCGTCCCAGCCAGGCCCCTTCGTTCCCGAAGGTGCGGGCCCGCCGTGGTGAAAACCCGCTGTTCAATGTGATCCTCGCCTTCTGGGCGCTGTGGCATTGCCGCCACGCCCGCCCGCCAGACACTACGCTCTCCTGACCGATCCCTCGGCCGCGCCCGTGCGCCGGCCTTCCGTCGATGACCGCCCGCCGTTGCGCGGCCGGTCCTGTGCGCCGCCATGGCGCAAGCGAGAGCACCCATGCACTTTGCCCCTGTAGAACAGGCCCGGGCATTCCTGGCCGCCAATCCCGATATCGAGATGTTCGAGCTGTTTATCCTCGACGCCAACGGCGTGCCCCGCGGCAAGCTGCTGCACCGCGAGGAACTGCTGGCGGTCTACGAAAGCGGGCGGCCGCTGCCCAGCACCATTCTCGGCCTGACCCTGCACGGCGAAGACGTGGAAAACTCCGGACTGGTCTGGGATGTCGGCGATATCGACTGCCGCGCCTATCCGCTGGAAGGCAGCCTGGTGCGCCTGCCGTGGCGGCAAATTCCCACGGCGGCGGTACAGGTCAGCATGCACCCGAGCGAAGGCCTGCCAGCGACCATCGCCGACCCTCGCCATGTGCTGGTGCGGGTAGTGGACGCGCTCAAGGCCGAGGGCTATCACCCGGTAATGGCCTGCGAACTGGAGTTCTACCTGCTCGACCAGAAGCGCGACCACCAAGGCCGACCGCAGCCGGCGCTGGACGCCGACGGCGGGCGACCGCGAAGCACGCAGGTCTATGGCCTGCGTGAACTGGAACAGATCGAACCCTTCCTCGCTGACCTCTACGCCGCCTGCAAGGCCCAGGGCATTCCGGCCCGCACCGCGATTTCGGAATACGCCCCCGGCCAGGTGGAAATCACCCTGGAGCACGGCGACGCCCTGCTGGCAATGGACCAGGCGGTGCGCTACAAGCGGCTGGTCAAGGGTGTGGCGCACAAGCACGGCATGCAGGCCTGCTTCATGGCCAAGCCATTCGACCACCTGGCCGGCACCGGCATGCATCTGCATGTGAGCCTGGCCGATGCTGACGGCAACAACCTGTTCGCCAGCGAAGACCCGGCAGGCACGCCGTTGTTGCGTCAAGCCGTGGGCGGCATGCTCGATGCGCTGCTCGATTCACTGCTGCTGTTCTGCCCCAACGCCAACTCCTACCGCCGCTTCCAGGCCAACAGCTACGCGCCGCTGGCGCCGACCTGGGGCATCGACAACCGCACCGTGAGCCTGCGCGTGCCCGGCGGCCCGGCACCCACCCGGCATATCGAACACCGCATCTGCGGCGCCGACGCCAATCCCTATCTGGCCGCCGCCGCCCTGCTCGGCGCGGTCCATCACGGCCTGCGCCTGCTGCTCGACCCCGGTGCGCCGGTGGCAGGCAACGGCTACGCCCAGGCCACCGAATTGCTGCCTACCGACTGGCTCAGCTCGCTCACCGCGCTGGAACGCTCGGCCTGGGCCCGCGACACCCTGGGCGCCGAGTTCCTCGGCGTGTACCTGGCGGTCAAGCGTGCGGAGTACCGCCAGTTCATGGCCGAAGTCGGCGAACAAGACTGGCGCTGGTACCTGACCCAGGCCTGAACCGTCTTCTCTTTTTCCGCCAAGGATCCGAATCATGAATGCAGCTTTGAACCCGCGTACCGCGCAGCGCGCCGCGTCCTACTACACCGCCAGCCTCAACGACCCGACCCAGTACCCGACCCTGCAAGGCACGGTCGAGGTCGATGTGGTGATCATCGGTGGCGGCTTCACCGGCGTTGCCAGCGCCGTGGAATTGGCCGAGCGCGGCCTTAAAGTCGCCATCGTCGAAACCAACCGCATCGGCTGGGGCGCCAGCGGGCGCAACGGCGGGCAGGTCACCGGCAGCCTGTCCGGCGATGAAGCGATGCGCAAACAGATGCGCGGCAAACTGGGCGATGACGTCGATGACTTCATCTGGCACCTGCGCTTTCGCGGCCACCAGATCATCGAACAGCGGGTGCAGCGTTACAGCATCGACTGCGACCTCAAGCACGGTCACCTGCACGCGGCGATGAAGCCGTCGCACATGGCCGAACTGCGCGCCTTCGCCGAAGAGGCCGAGCGGCGCGGCATGGGCGATCAGGTGCAGTTGCTGGACCGCGAAGGCATGCGCCAGCACCTGGATTCGCCGCTGTACCTCGGCGCGCTGAAAAACCTGCGCAACCTGCACCTGCATCCGCTCAATCTGTGCCTGGGCGAAGCCCGCGCCGCCCACAGCCTGGGTGCGCTGATCTTCGAAAACTCGGAGGTGCTGGACATCGTGCATGGCGCGAATCCGGCAGTGGTCACCGCCCAGGGCCGGGTCAACGCGAAGCAGGTGTTGCTGGCCGGCGACGTCTACCACAAGCTCGAACCGGGTCAGCTCAAGGGCAAGATCTTCCCGGCCATGGGCGGCATCGTCACCACCGCGCCATTGGGCGACCTGGCAAAGCAGATCAACCCGCAGGATCTGGCGGTGTACGACTGCCGTTTCGTTCTTGATTACTACCGCATGACCGCTGATGGCCGCCTGCTGTTCGGCGGTGGCGCCAACTATTCCGGTCGCGACTCACGGGATATCGCCGGCGAACTGCGGCCGTGCATCGAGCGCACGTTCCCGGCGCTGAAAGGCGTGCCGATCGAGTTCCAGTGGAGTTGCGCCATGGGCATCGTGGTCAACCGCATTCCGCAACTGGGCAAGCTGTCGGACAACGTCTGGTACTGCCAGGGCTATTCCGGGCATGGCGTTGCCAGCAGCCACATCATGGGCGAGATCATGGCCGAGGCGATTACCGGGACGCTAGAGAAATTCGACACCTTCGCTGGCTGCTCGCATGTGCGCGTGCCGCTGGGAGATGTGCTGGGGAATCCGCTGTTGGCGGCGGGGATGTGGTACTACCAGATGCTTGAGAAATTGCGCTGATTATTCGGGCCTCTCGCGAGCAAGCTCGCTCCTACAGAATGCGTGAGTGTTTGAACTGTAGGAGCGAGCTTGCTCGCGAAGGACCCTCGCGAAGGGCCGCAAAGCGGCCCCCGATTTGAATCAGGCGATCTTCTTGAGACCCAACTTCTTCAACTCTTCATCCCGCAGCTCACGCCGCAGGATCTTGCCGACGTTGGTGGTCGGCAAGGTATCGCGGAACTCGACGAAGCGCGGCACCTTGTAGCCGGTGACGTTGGCGCGCATGTGCTCCATCACCTGCTCGCGGGTCAGGGTCACGCCCGGCTTGACCACGATGAACACCTTGATGAGCTCGCCCGACTTCTCGTCCGGCACGCCGATGGCCGCGCATTGCAGCACACCCGGCAGGGTCGCCATGACGTCTTCCAGCTCGTTGGGGTACACGTTGAAGCCGGACACCAGGATCATGTCTTTCTTGCGATCGACAATCCGCATGTAGCCGTCCGGCTGGATAACCGCGATGTCACCCGTCTTCAACCAGCCTTCGGCATCGAGGATTTCGGCGGTGGCGTCCGGACGCTGCCAGTAGCCCTTCATCACTTGCGGGCCCTTGACGCACAACTCGCCCACTTCACCCAGCGGCAGTTCGTTGCCGGCGTCGTCAACCACCCGACACAGGGTCGACGGCACCGGAATGCCAATGGTGCCGGCCTGGATGTTCTGCGCCGGGTTGACCGACGCTACCGGGCTGGTCTCGGTCATGCCGTAGCCTTCGCAGATCGCGCAACCGGTCACCTGTTTCCAGCGCTCGGCCACTGACAACTGCAAAGCCATGCCGCCGGACAGGGTCACTTTCAGTGCCGAGAAGTCCAGAGCGCGGAAGCCTTCGTTGTTGCACAGGGCGACGAACAGGGTGTTCAGCCCGACGAAGCCACTGAACTTCCACTTCGACAGTTCCTTGACCATCGCCGGCAGGTCGCGCGGGTTGCTGATCAGGATGTTGTGGTTGCCGATCAGCATCATCGCCATGCAGTGAAAGGTGAAGGCGTAGATGTGATAGAGCGGCAGCGGGGTGATGAGGATTTCACAGCCTTCGTTGAGGTTCGAACCCATCAGCGCCTTGCACTGCAGCATGTTGGCCACCAGGTTGCGGTGGGTCAGCATGGCGCCCTTGGCAACGCCGGTGGTGCCGCCGGTGTATTGCAGGACGGCAACGTCGTCATGGGCCGGCGAGGCTTCCTTGACCGACTTGCCACGCCCCTTGGCCAGGGCGTCGTTGAACTTCACGGCGGTCGGCAGGTGATAGGCCGGCACCATCTTCTTCACGTACTTGATCACGCTGTTGACCAGCAGCCGCTTGAGCGGCGGCAACAGGTCGGCGACCTCGGTGACGATGATGTGCTTGACCTGGGTCTTGGGCACGACTTTCTCGGCCAGGTGCGCCATGTTCGCCAGGCACACCAGCGCCTTGACGCCCGCATCGTTGAATTGATGTTCCATTTCCCGCGCTGTGTAGAGCGGGTTGGTATTGACCACGATCAGGCCGGCGCGCATGGCGCCGAAGACCGCGACGGGGTATTGCAGAACGTTCGGCAGTTGAACGGCAATGCGGTCGCCGGGTTGCAGGTCGGTGTGCTGCTGCAGATAAGCAGCAAAGGCACCGGACAACTCGTACAATTCGCCGTAAGTAAGGGTCTTGCCCAGGTTGCTGAATGCCGGTTTGTCGGCAAAACGCTGGCAGGACTGCTTCAACACCGCTTGGATATTCGGATACTCATCAGGATTGATTTGCGAGGCAACCCCGGCTGGGTACTTATCCTTCCAAAAGTTTTCAATCATGGAAGCCCACTCCTCCAGCACAGCGAATTCTTCACCGCGTCGATGCGATTATTATTGATATTTGATGTCGGTTTATTGCAAACCGATTGATCAGAAGCGCGCCGAGAGTAGCAGCTTTACCAGGGGTCGCCTAGAGCTAAAGCGGCCCAACTGGTCACTAAAATGACTCATGAAGAATCATTGGTCACTTTTAGAGTAAAGATTCTAAGCGCAGGTAAAACCCATAAACAACAAGCGACAGGATAGCGAGGTAAACCGCTCTATCCTGCCGCTTTCAGCTTATAGCTTGTAGCTGCTCAAGCCGGTTCGCGCAACTCGCGACGAAGAATTTTGCCCACGGGCGTCATGGGCAGAGAGTCGCGCAGAACGATGTGCTTGGGCACTTTGTAGCCGGTGAAGTTGGCCTTGCAGTAGGCCTTGAGCTCTTCCAGGCTGACGCCACCTTCGCGCGCGACCACAAACAGCTTCACCGCCTCGCCGGAACGCTCGTCCGGCACGCCGATGGCCGCGCAACTGGCGACCTTCGGGTGAGCCATCATTACGTCTTCGATTTCGTTCGGGTACACGTTGAAACCCGAGACGATGATCATGTCCTTTTTGCGATCGACAATGCGGGTGAAGCCGTCCGGGTCGATCACCGCAATATCGCCGGTCTTGAACCAGCCTTCGGCGTCGAACGCTTCGGCGGTGGACTCCGGACGCTGCCAGTAGCCCTTCATCACCTGTGGCCCCTTGATGCACAGTTCGCCGCGTTCACCCAGCGGCAACTCGTTGCCGTCGTCATCGGTGACCTTGAACGCCGTGCCCGCCACCGGAATGCCCACCGTGCCTAGCCGCGCCAGTTTCCCGTAAGGGTTGGTGCTGGCAACCGGCGAGGTTTCGGTCAGGCCATAGCCTTCGACAATACGGCAGCCGGTAATCTGCTCCCAGCGCTCGGCAGTGGCCTTGACCAGCGCGGTGCCGCCGGAGTTGGTGACTTTGAGCGCGGAGAAATCCAGGTTCTTGAAGTCGGGGTTGTCCATCAGCGCGACGAACAGCGTGTTGAGCCCCAGCAGCGCCGAGAAGCGCCACTTCTTCAGTTCCTTGACGAAGCCGGGAATGTCACGCGGGTTGGTGATCAGCACGTTGTGGTTGCCGGTGACCATCATGCACATGCAATTCGCGGTGAAAGCATAGATGTGGTACAGCGGCAGCGGTGCGATCATCACCTCCTGACCGTCCTTGAGCAGCTTCTGCCCGTCAGGCCCGATCTGCGAAAAGCACGCCAGCACCTGGAGCATGTTCGCCACCAGATTGCCGTGGCTGAGCATCGCGCCCTTGGCCACGCCGGTGGTGCCGCCGGTGTATTGCAGCACCGCGATGTCCTCATGGCTGGACTGCACCGGCTTGAGCGAATGGCCCTTGCCCTGGCGCAGCACCTGCTTGAACGGCAACGCCTGCGGCAAGTGATAGGCGGGGACCATCTTCTTCACCTTGGCCACCACGGTATTGACCAGCCAGCCCTTGGCGGCGGGCAGCATGTCGCCCATCTTCGCCTCGATCAGCACCTCGATTCCGGTATCGGGCAGCACTTCCTGGACCAGCTTGCCGAACATGTTCAGGTAGACCAGCGCGCGGGCACCGGAGTCCTTGAATTGGTGACGCATCTCGCGGGCGGTATACAGCGGGTTGGTGTTGACCACGATCAGCCCGGCGCGCAGCGCGCCGAACACGGCGATGGGGTATTGCAGGACGTTGGGCATCTGCACCGCGATGCGATCGCCCGGCTTCAGGTCGGTGTACTGCTGCAGCCAGCCGGCGAAGGCCGCGGAATAACGGTCCAGCTCGGCATAGGTGAGGGTCACGCCCAGGTTGGTGAAGGCCGGACGGTCGGCGAACTTCTTGCAGGAGCGCTCGAACACTTCGATCACCGATTTATAGGTGCTCATGTCGATCTGCGAAGGGACGCCCTCAGGGCGCTTGTCGTTCCAGAAATCGGCGTGCATTTATTATTGTCCTCGTTCCTGAGCCTTTGACGGGGCCGGTTGCCTGCTTGCAAAACGGCATTCTGCCGACGTTAGCAGCTCCGCCACAGGTGGCAAATACGCCAAGGACCGTCATTGACCGTGTGAATCTCAGCGCCCCGCGTGGCTCGATCCTGGCGCTGGCTATAGGCTATACAGTAGCTGCACCCGCGATCCGTACAGGGAAACCCGCCATGTTCCATGACGCCTTCTGGCTGCCGGCCAGCAATCATTGCAGCCTGTATGTCCATCAATGGCTACCGACCACGCCGGTGCGCGCCGTGGTGTTGCTGGCCCACGGCATGGCCGAGCACGCCGGCCGCTACCAGCGCCTCGGCGAGGCGCTGAGCAGTGCCGGATTCGCGCTGTACGCCCACGACCAGCGCGGCCACGGCCGTACTGCCGAACTCGGCACCCTCGGCCTGTTCGCCCGTGAAAATGGCTGGAATGCCGTGGTCAATGACCTGGGCTTGCTCAACCAGCACATCGGCCAGCAGTATCCGGGCGTGCCCGTGTTTCTGTTCGGTCACAGCATGGGCAGCTACATCGCCCAGGCGTACTTGCTGCACCACAGCGGCAGCCTGCAAGGCGCGGTGCTCAGCGGCTCGAACTTCCAGCCACCGGCGCTCTACCGCGCGGCGCGGCAGATCGCTCGTCTGGAAAGCTGGCGCCAGGGCCCGCAAGGGCGCAGTGCGCTGATCGAATGGCTATCGTTCGGCTCGTTCAACAAGGCGTTCAAGCCGACCCGCACGGCCTTCGACTGGCTCAGCCGCGACCCCGCCGAAGTCGACCGCTACGTCGCCGACCCGCTGTGCGGCTTCCGCTGCTGCAACCGGCTATGGATCGACCTGCTCACCGGCCTTGAACACATCAGCCGCCCCGCCAACCTCGCGCAGATCGATCCGAACCTGCCGATTCTGGTCATGGGCGGTGAATGTGATCCGGTGAGTGTCGGCAAGCGTCTGAAAGATCTGACCGGCGCCCTGCGCCTGTCCGGGAACCAGCACGTGCAACTGCGACTCTATCCGCGGGCACGGCATGAATTGCTCAACGAAACCAACCGCGACGAGGTTACCGCGCAGCTTATCGACTGGCTGGAACAGACCCTGGCCCTTGGCCGGCCAGCCCGCAGCGAGTAATACTGCCCGCCCCCGTCGCGCCTTCAAGGAAGCACCACGAATGACCCAGGTCACCAACACGCCTTACGAATCCCTCGAAGTCGGCCAGACCGCCAGCTTCAGCAAGACCGTCGAAGAACGTGACATCCAACTGTTCGCCGCGATGTCCGGTGACCACAACCCGGTGCACCTGGATGCCGAGTTCGCGGCCAAGAGCATGTTCAAGGAACGCATCGCCCACGGCATGTTCAGCGGCGCGCTGATCAGTGCTGCGGTGGCCTGTGAACTGCCTGGCCCCGGCACCATCTACCTGGGCCAGCAAATGAGCTTCCAGAAGCCGGTGAAGATCGGCGACACCCTGACCGTGCGCCTGGAAATCCTCGAAAAACTGCCGAAATTCCGCGTGCGCATCGCCACCCGCGTATTTAACCAGAACGAAGAGCTGGTGGTGGACGGCGAAGCCGAGATCCTCGCTCCGCGCAAACAGCAGACCGTCGATCTGGTCAGCCCGCCGCCGATCACCGTCGGCTGACACCCGCCCGCAAGCGGCGCTCGCTGCAGCGCCGCCTGGGACGACAAATTGCCCGCGTGTCAGCCCTCCAGCGGAATCCAGATTTCCACCAGACCGCTGGCAGTCTCCGCATCGAAATCGTCGCCATAGCGCTCGAACTCCGGTGCCTCGGCGGCGCGCTCACCGGACGCCGGCAGCCACTGTTTCCAGATTTTTTCGAAGGTATGGCCCAGGCCGCTCAGCTTGCCACGATGCTCGAACACCGCATAACGCCTGGGTTGCAAGGTGTGCCAGGTGAAATCCGGCGGCAGCACGCTGGTGCTGCGCACTTCCACGCCGGCGATATACAGAAACCCGCCATGGCCGTCGAAGTTGCAGCACACGCCATAGGTGTCGTCACCGATCTGGCCCGGTATCTTGCCGATTTGCGGCGCCAGGCGATCCCAGAGCGCAGGAATGCTTTTGTTGGTCTGTTGGGTGTAGTGCTCGCCAAAACCGGCGATGGTGAATGAACGCCCATGCTCGAATCGTGCGGGAGCAAACCCGGCTTCCATTTGGGTCGACATATCCATGCCTCACAAGGTCAATTCATGAAGATCCATGACGGGCGGCATTATGGGTTGCCGCGCCTAATGGCACTCCGCTAGCGTAGCCGCGTTGCGTACTCGGGGAAACCTGCCAAATGGCATTAATCAGTCAGCCACTCCAAGCCTTCGGCCTGGTCGAGTCGTCCTGGGTCAGGGCCAGTTCGGCCAGCTTCGAGCGGCATACCCACGACGAGTATGTGCTCGGTGCCAACCTGCGCGGCAACGAGCGCATCTGGCTGGACGGCCAGACCCTCGAAGTACCACCCGGGAGTGTCACGCTGTATAACCCGCTGGCGGTGCAAGCCTCGGAATTCGCCGAGGACGGTGTCGAATACATCAGCCTGCACCTGGACCCGAACGCCCTGCGTCATGTTGCCAAAGACAATAATCTGCAACAGTTTGATGACAGCTTGAGCTTCGCCCAAGGCGTGCTGCACAACCCGGCGCTGTACCGCGCCATCGTCGACTTCGCCAGGGCGGACGCCGGAGAGCCGGCGTATCAGGAAGAAGCACTGCTCGCCCTGCTCGCCCAGTTGCTCGAACAGCCGACGGCGCCCGCCATCGAACAAGCGGGCTCACTGCGCCTGGCCATGCAACTCATGCGCGATACACCGCAGGCCAAGCTCGCGCTGGAGGATGTCGCCGCCGCTGCGGGGCTGAGCAAATACCACTTCGTGCGCTGCTTCAAAAAGGCCACGGGGCTGGCGCCCTTGCAGTACCACATGCAATTGCGTCTGAGCGAAGCCCGGAGGCGCTTGCGTGATGGTCTGCATCCTGCGGAGGTAGCGGACGCTCTGGGCTTCTACGATCAAAGCCATTTCATCAACGCCTTCCGCCGGGTCATGGGCGTGACCCCGAACAGCTACTGGCAGGCGTTCAGAGCGTCGGTGCGAGGATAAATTCGCGGTAGCCGGAAACGATCACATAGACCGCGAAGTAGCAGAAGATCGCTGCCGAAGCGAGGTAAGACCAGGTCAACAAGCGATCACCCAGCAACCGCCCACCGTGGCTGGCAACCCCACACAGTGTCACGCACCAGAGCACCCCGGCGCTGAAGAAACCGCTCAGGAACACCCCAGCCTCAACCGGTCCACCCGCGCTGGAGCGGGAGATCAGCACACCGCCCACCGCGGCGAACCAGAGAATTGCGCTGGGCGACGACATGGCCAGGAAGATCCCGCGCAAAAACTCCCGCCAGGGCGACTCGCGCACCACCTTGGCCTCGGTGTCCAGGTGCGCATCACCACGGATCGCGGCCAGCAACATCTTCACCGCAAACCACACCAGCAGCAGCGAACCGCCGATCCACAGCACCCAGCGCACGGCGCTGAACTGCAACAACACGGTCATCCCGGCCAGCGCCGCCAGGGCGTAGAGCAGATCACCGACGCAGGTTCCCAGGCCCAGCCACATGCCCTGCCAGAAGCCACGCTGCATGGCCAGGGTGATCATCGCGATATTGGCCACGCCGATGTCCAGGCACAGCGACAGGCTCAGAAGAAATCCGTTGGAAAAAGGCATGAACGATCCGCTACCGGCTACAGGAAAAGGCAGCCGGCATTAAAACGGATCCTGTGGAGGATGTATTGGAAGAAATTGCCTTGGGTTGAGGTCGGTTTTGCAACGACTTCCACGTACCTGTCGGCATTCCACTTGCCCTCGTTCACTCCCCCGCCAACACCCGCGCAAACTGCTCCCGATCGATATTCGCGCCGCTGAGAATCACCGCCACCTTGCGCCCCTTTTGCCGCTCGCGTTCCTGGTGCAATGCGGCAAGGCCCGCCGCTCCGGCGCCTTCGGCGGTGTTGTGGGTGTCTTCATGGTAGATGCGTATGGCGCGGGCGATTTCATCGTCGCTGACCCGGACGATGCGCGCCGCGCCCTCGCGGATTATTTCGAAAGCTTCCGGCTGCGGAATGCGGCAAGCCATGCCGTCGGCAAAGGTGTCGGCGGTTTCGGTGGTGACAATGCGGCCCTGCTCGATACTGCGGGCAAAGGCGTCGGCCTCGGTGGACACCACGCCAATGATCTCGGTCTTCAGCCCGAGCAAATCACGGGTGCGGATCAGCCCGCAGATCCCCGAGCCCATGCCGATCGGAACATAGACCGCATCCAGCGCCGCCACCGCCTCGAACAGCTCCAGCGCATAGGTGGCCACGCCGCGAATCAGTTGCGGGTGAAACGGCGGCACGCTCTCGTAACCATGCACTTGTCCCAGCCGCGCGGCCTCGGTCCGGGCCTGGTCGAAGTCGCTGCCGTGCTCCACCAACTCGGCGCCAAGGGCGCGCATGGCCGCGTTCTTCTCCCGTGAGTTGCCTTCAGGAACCACGATGATGATCGGCAAACCGGCATTGCGCGCCGCCATCGCCATGCTCTGGCCGTGGTTGCCGCGAGTGGCGGTGACCAGGCCACGCACGGCCGGCGAGCGGCCCTGCAGCGATTGCACGTAAAGCAAGCCGCCACGCACCTTGAAGGCACCGGTGGGCGTGTGGTTTTCATGCTTGACCCAGACCTCGCAGCCAAGCCGCTCGGCCAGCCGCGGCCAGGCGTACTGCGGGGTGGCGGGCACCTGGGCATGGACCAGGCGGGCGGCTTCGCGCAAGGCAGGCAGATCGAACATGGAACACCTCGGGTCAGGGGATTTGACCCGATCCTAGTGGCCGCGCATTGTATGGGTAAAACCTTATATTGCATGGCCGACAATAAAACATGTGGATCCCCAGCCTTCCCGACGACGGACAACCCCGCTACCTGGCCCTGGTCGCCGCCATCGCCCGCGCCATCCAAAGCGGCGAGCTTCAGGTCGGCGCCCGCCTGCCACCCCAGCGGCGCCTGGCCTGGGCGCTGGGCCTGAACCCGAGCACCACGCAACAGGCCTATCGCGAGGCGGCCGCCCGGCATCTGGTGTCCGGCGAGGTCGGTCGCGGCACCTACGTGCTCGCCGGCAGCAACGAAGCCACCCTGTTTCGTCTCAAACAGCGGGACAACGGCAGTTCGCACATCGACCTGTCGACCAACGTGCCCGTGGTCGATACCGACAGCGAGGATTTCGACCGGACCCTGCGCGAGTTGCTGCACCAGAACCCAAGCCACGCCCTTGAGCATTACCTAGGCGCCGAACAGTTGCTGCTCGGTCGCGTGCACGGTGCCAGTTGGTTGTCGCAGCGCGGACTGCACCTGACCGCCGCGCAGGTGCTGCTGTGCGGTGGTGCTCAACAAGGGCTGTTCAGTGTGCTGTTGTCGTTCTGCCAGCCCGGCGAGGCGGTGATGGTCGAAGCGCTGACCGCACCCGGCATCAAGGCCGCTTGCCGGCAATTGCGCTTGCCGCTGCACGGCGTCGCCATGGACCATGAAGGCATCCTCCCCGACGACCTCGACCGCGTCGCCCGGGCCAGCGGCGCCCGGGTGCTGGTGCTGACGCCGGCACTGCACAACCCTACCGGCGCTTGCATGGGCGAACAGCGTCGTCGCGATATCGCTGCGGTGGTGGAACGGCTGGACCTGCTGTTGGTGGAGGACGATGTCTACGGCGCGCTGGGCGACCAGCCGCCCTTGTTGCCGCTGTTGGGCCCGCGAGGGTTGCTGGTCAGCAGCCTGTCCAAGACCGTCTGCGCCGGCCTGCGTCTGGGCTGGATCGTCGGCGACACGGCGTTGCTGGAGCGCATCGACCCGTATTCCCAGGCCACCCATTGGCCCATCGCCCCGCTGGTTCTGCAGATCGCCTGCCGCTGGATCGACGACGGCACTGCCGCGCGCAAGCTCGCCTGGCAGCGCGAGGAGGTCAATCAACGCTGGCGCCTGGCGGCCAGACTGCTGGGCCCCGCGCTGACGCTTCAGGCCACGCCGTCGCCGCATGTCTGGGTCAGCGGCCCGCGCCCGGGCGAAGTGCTGGCTGCGGCCTGTCGGGCCAAAGGCGTCGAAGTCGTGCCCGCACAGGTGTTCGCGGTCAAGCAGGGCCAGGTGCCGGCGATCCGCGTCAGCCTCACCGCCGCCCGCAGCCGGGCCGAGTTGAAACAGGCGCTGGAACGGGTGGCGCAGGTGCTGGACGAATTCGCCGCGCAGGATCCGGAGTGACAGCCGTGCCCGCCCTCCTACACTCAAGCCGCTGTTACGCAAACGGATCCCTTATGACGTCACTCGAAACCTTCTACACCCAGGCCGCCGTCCACCTCAGCCAGCAAGACCCGGCCTGGGCCGCGCACATCGCGGCCATCGGCCCGTGCCTGCACACCCCGCTGCCGACCCGCGATCCTTACCAGGCGCTGGTCCGCGCCATCGCCTACCAGCAACTGCATGCGCGCGCTGCCGAGGCGATCCTCACGCGCTTTCTCGCGCTCTATACGGACGCCGCATTCCCCACCCCCGCGCAACTGCTGGCGACCACGCCGGAGCAACTGCGCGCCTGTGGATTTTCCGGGCGCAAGATCAACACCGTGCAGGCCGTCGCCCAGGCGCGGCTGGACGGTTTGGTGCCGGATCACGACGAGGCCCGGCAACTGGCGCATGAAGTGCTGATCGAGCGCCTGACCCGGCTACCCGGTGTCGGCCGCTGGACCGTGGAAATGTTGCTGATCTACACCCTGGAACAGATGGACATCCTGCCGGTCGATGACTTCGGCGTGCGCGAGGGCTACCGCCGCCTTCAGGGACTGGCCGCACAACCGACGCGCAAGCACCTGCAGGAACTGGGCGCAGCCTGGAGCCCCTACCGCACAGTGGCGGCGTGGTATTTGTGGCGAGTGCCGACAACGTGAATTCGAAAGCAAGCGGCGGAGTTTTCCGTGGCCCGGGGATTTCTAGACTGTGAGCCAGCTTCAGCAGTTGGCTTGCTGCCATTGATGGCATGGATATCTAAACGTCTCGGGATTGTGTGAAGGCCATGAGTTGCCTGTCAGAGGATCAGTGTCATGGCCACCAACTGCCAGCCGATAGTTCTTCAGCGCTCTCAAGATCGAGCGCCGCCCGCGCGGCGCATCGCTGGCAAGCCAGCTCCCACATTTGCTGCAACGCGCCATGGCCTGTGGGATTGGCGTTGCCAGCCTTGGCGCATGGCTGGAAAGTACGGGGCGGCTGAGGCGCCAGCCTCAAAATCGAGCCGAACTACCAAGGCAGTCAACCATGACCTGACAGACATAGGCTCGTTGCAACCAATGTGGGAGCCGGCTTGCCGGCGATGCGCCGCGCGGGCGGCGCTCGATCTTGAGAGCGCTGAAGAACTATGGGCTAGCACCTGGTGGCCATGACCGGATCCTCTGACAGGCACATGGCGGCCACCACATGGCCGAAAGATGTGTAGATACCCATGCTTTGATGGACAGGCCCCGGCTTTTCGGAGGAAGAACATGCGCCCTAAAACCCAACCCACGGTCAGCGAATCCGATCCACGCTGGCAAGCTCTGCTCGCCCGCGACCCGGCCGCCGACCCGTCGTTCGTCTACGGCGTGCGCACCACCGGCGTCTATTGCCGCGCGTCCAGCCCGGCGCGCCGGCCGCGCATCGAAAACGTCGAGTTCTTCGCCACTGCGGCCGAAGCCGAAGCCGCCGGCTACCGGCCAAGCCGACGCCGCGGCACCGACCAGAACGGCCTGGCGCGGCAACACGCAGCCCAGGTCGCCAGGGCCTGCAAGCTGATTGAAGAGGCCGAAACCGAACCGAGCCTGGAACAGTTGGCCGAGCAGGTGAACATGAGCCCGTACCATTTCCACCGCGTGTTCAAGCGCGCCACCGGCCTGACGCCCAAGGCCTACGCCACGGCGCACCGCGCGCAAAAGCTGCGCCAGCACCTGCAGCGTGCCGACTCCATTACCGAGGCGCTCTACGACGCGGGCTTCAACTCCAACAGCCGCTTCTACGAATCCAGTAATGCACGCCTCGGCATGACCCCGGCGACCTACCGCGATGGCGGCGCCAAGACCGATATCCACTTCGCCATCGCCCAGTGCTCGCTGGGGGCAATACTCGTCGCACAAAGCACCAAGGGCATCTGCGCGATCCTGCTGGGCGACGACCCGCAGGCGCTGCTGCAGGACCTGCAAGACAAATTTCCCAAAGCCAATTTCATCGGCGCCGATGCCGCCTTCGAACGTTTGGTGGCGCGGGTGGTGGGATTCGTCGAAGCGCCAGCGATCGGCCTCGACCTGCCGCTGGACCTGCGCGGCACAGCGTTTCAGGAGCGAGTCTGGCAGGCGTTGCGGGATATTCCGGTGGGCAGCACCGCCAGCTACGCCGAGATCGCCGAACGCATCGGCTCGCCCAAGGCGGTTCGCGCCGTAGCCAAGGCCTGCGCGGCCAACAGCATCGCGGTGGCGGTCCCCTGCCATCGGGTGGTGCGCAGCGACGGCAACCTGTCGGGTTATCGCTGGGGCGTGGCGCGCAAACAGCAGTTGCTGGAGCGGGAAAGAACGTGATTGGTTATCGTGGCCGCACTAATAAACCGTCAACCAGTTCAAATTAAAGGCAATAAAAAGCCCCCATTGACGCGGGGGCTTTTAATCAACCAAGTGTAACTTTCAACCCTGACTGCAACCGTCACCCATGACCCGGTATTCGACGGTGTGGCGCTGGCCCTGATGATCTTCGTAGACCATGGTAGCCGGTACCACTTCACAGACATTGGGAACATTCGACAGGCTGATGACCTTGGCGATATCCAGCTGGGTGCCGTAGCTGTATTGCTCAACGGCGGGCTGTGCGGCCGTGTCGGCAAGTGCGAACGAAGAGACGGCAAGCAGTGCAACTGCAATTAATGCTTTCATGAGAGTTGGGCCTTTAAAGCAATCGAGCGAACAGATTGACTTCATGTGCCGAGGTGGCGCGGAGAAGTTGTTATATCAATAAGTGGACATAACACGAAGTACCGATCCCGGTAGAAGTTGTTTACTGGGGATGCGCTCAGTTTACTGATCTGCTAACTTCGTTGAATCGCGAAGCCTGACATTCACTGTTACCGTTTTCGCAACAATAATCGCCGATCCTTACCTGCCGGCAATGCTTTGCGCCCAGCGCAAACGCCCGTGCCAGAGCCCTCGCCCCGTGCCAAACCCGAGCCCGATCCTGTGCAGTCTGCTTAGTCCCTCCGAGCGGCCGCTGCTGAATAAATTCTACAAACGCCATGCTTCGCCAATGCGCGCCAGCGAGAACAGCGTGGTTTGGGTCGCCCGGGGGGGTGAAATCATCGCCGCGCTGAACCTCACCGCGGTGCCGGGCGGTCAGTGGCTGACCGGCCTGCTGGTCGCGCCGGACTGGCGCAGGCAGCAGGTCGCCAGGCGCCTGATCGACGAAGCCAGCGAACAGGTCGAAGGCTTTATCTGGCTGTTCTGTCATCCGGATCTGCAGGGGTTCTACGAACGGCTTGGTTTCACCGTCGATGAAGCGCTGCCGGCGGTCCTCGCCGAACGCCTGGCCCGCTACCGGCGCAGCAAGCCATTGCTGGCGATGGCGCGGGATCAGTCGTCGCTGGCCGGGTCCAGGCCGGGGAACAGCACCTCGGTGTAACCGAAGCGGCTGAAGTCGTGGATGCGCGAGGGGTAGAGGCGACCGATCAGGTGGTCGCACTCGTGTTGCACCACCCGGGCGTGGAAGCCTTCGGCGGTGCGGCGGATCGGCTGACCATCGGGGTCGACGCCTTCGTAGTAGATGCCCTTGTAGCGGCTGACCACGCCGCGCAGACCCGGCACCGACAAACAACCTTCCCAGCCCTCTTCCAGTTCGCTGCCCATCGGCGTGATGACCGGGTTGAGCAGGATGGTCTGCGGCACCGGTTCGGCATCCGGGTAACGCTCGCTGCGCTCGAAGCCGAAGATCACCAGTTGCAGGTCGACACCGATCTGCGGCGCGGCCAGGCCGACACCGCCGACATGGCGCATGGTTTCGAACATGTCGTCGATCAGTTGCGTCAGTTCGGCACTGCCGAACATATGCTCCGGGACCGGCGGGGCGATGCGCAGCAAGCGCTCATCGCCCATCTTGAGAATGTCATGAATCATGGGGGGCTCGGTTGACAGGTTCTGCCTCGGGAGCCAGGGAATGATCGCGCCCTAGCCCGGAAACATGCTTTTTATCATGCTCGGCAGCGTTTTCACCGGGTTCTTTTTCCCCCGGGTCCTTGCCCTCGTCGGACATGTGCTCGATCACCGCATTCATTTCCGCACCAAGCAGCAACACCGCCGCAGAAATGTAGAAATACAGCAACAGCACGATGATCGCGCCGATGCTGCCGTACATCGCGTTGTAGTCGGCAAAGGTCTTCACGTAGTAACCGAAGCCCAGCGACGCGATGATCCACACCACCACCGCCAGCACCGAGCCGGGGGTGATGAAACGGAATTCCTGCTTCACATCGGGCATCACGTAGTAGATCAACGCCACCGCTACCATCATCAGAATCACGATGGCCGGCCAGCGCAGCACCGTCCATACCGTGACGATGATTTCCTCCATGCCCACCTGCGAAGCCACCCAGCTCATCACCTGCGGCCCCAAGACCATCAGCGCTGCGGCGGCCAGCAGCATGCCGGCGATACCGACGGTGTAGAAAACCGACAGCGGAATACGCTTCCAGACCGGACGGCCTTCGGCCACGTCGTAGGCGGCGTTCATCGCGCTCATCATCAGGCGCACGCCGGCCGAGGCGGTCCACAGGGCGATGACGATACCCACCGAAAGCAAGCCGCCCTTGGATTGCTGCAACTGGTCGATCACCGGGTTGACCTGTTCCAGCGCCTGCGGCGGCAACACCAGCTCCGACTGCAGGCGCAGCCAGGAGAAGAAGTCCGGCAGGTGCAGGAAACCGATCAGGGCGATGAGAAACAGCAGGAAGGGGAACAACGAAAACAGCATCTGGTAGGCCAGTGCCGAGGCATACGTGGACATTTCGTCATCGAGAAATTCGCTGACCGTGCGTACCAGTACGCGGTGCAAGGGTATGCCGCGTAAATGGGGAAGAATCATGGCGTCTCCTTTCGCTGCCTGAGGCACTGGTTCCCGGGTCGAAATTGGGAAAAGTTAAAAAACAGTCTAATAGACCCCACGTAGATGGTCGCGATTCAATCCTGCGGACAAAAAAACGGCCACCCGAAGATGGCCGCTTTCCTACAGCTACAGCAATCAAGGCTTCTTCACGGCATCCTTGACCTTGCCGACCGCTTGCTGGGCTTCGCCCTTGAGTTCCTGGGCCTTGCCTTCGGCGCGTAATTTGTCGTTGTCAGTAACCTTGCCGACGCCTTGCTTGATGTTGCCGACCGCTTCGTTGGCCACGCCTTTGACTTTATCTTTGGTGCCACTCATGGGATTTCTCCTCGAAGGGAACGTCAGAATTGACAAAAAGATGGACTGGCAAGCGAAGCGCAGAGTTTCATTTATTTTTCGCCCGAAGGCTCACTGGGTCTCGGAGTAGCACATGGCGCGCAGATCCGAGTTGCTGATAGTCCCGCAACTGCCACTCCCGGTCTTGGCGTAACAGTAGGTACGCTGGTCGCTGTCAGTGATCGTGCCGCAACTGCCGTTACCGGTTTCGGCATAGCATTGCGTGCGCAAATTGGAGTTGCTGATGGTTCCGCAACTGCCGCTCCCGGTCTTGGCATAGCAGTACGTACGCTGATCGCTATCACTGATCGTGCCGCAGCTGCCGTTTCCAGTCTCGGCATAGCATTGCGTGCGCAGATCAGAGTTACTGATCGTTCCGCAACTGCCACTCCCCGTCTTGGCGTAGCAGTACGTCCGTTGATCGGAGTCGCTGATCGTTCCACAACTGGCATTGGCATACCCGCTGAACATCAACAGCAAAGCGATGAGTACTCGCATTTCTTTTCTTCCATGGCGATACCAGGGACCAGCCTGGCATTCAATAAGGCGACATCAGTCGTCGGCGCTGGTTTTGCGCAATCAAATTGACATCATTTATGGAAAAAGTTCAGAGAGGGCGTTGAGAACGAAAGCGGTCGCTTTATGTTTCACAGCATTGCCAGCACAATATCCGACCTTTCAAGCGTCACCCGTAGGAAACCTGCATGAAACTCGATAAACCCACCGCCATCGCCCGGCGCAACCAGGCGCTGGAAAAACCCATGCTGAACAGCGACAACACGCTATTCGCGGTGCTCGACAGCAAGCGCAACCTGTGGTGGTTCGATGTCCCGGTGGCCTGGCTGCGCAAGAACAGTGAGTTCGTTAACCTGCTCCTGCACACCCCCGAGACTGACAATCTGCAGCACCTGAAAGTGCCGGTGCGCGACCTGCGCACGCACCAGGAAAAGATGGAAGTGCGTAACGCCGGCAAACGCCGCGCGACCATCAGCCTTGCGCTGTCGGCCGACCGTGACTCACTGTTGCGTGACTTGCGGCCCGGTGGCGACAACCTGGACTTCTCCGGTTATCGCCAACGCTGATCAGGCCAGCTCGATGCGGTTGTCGTGGATAACGATCTGACCGCTCTTGTACAAGGCGCCGATGGCCTTTTTGAAGTTGCCCTTGCTGACCCCGAACATGTCGCTGATCACCTGCGGATCGCTCTTGTCGTTGAGTGGCAGCACGCCGTCGGCAGCCTTGAGCTTCGCCAGGATCTGCTCGTGCAGGCCAAGGGCGGCGTCCTGGCCGATAGGCTGCAGGCTCAGGGCAATCTTGCCGTCTTCGCGCAGTTCCTTGATGTAGCCCTTTTCCTGCTTGCCGGAACGCAGGAACTTGAACACTTCGTTCTTGTGAATCAGGCCCCAGTGCTTGTTGTTGATGATGGCCTTGAAGCCCATCGGGCTCTCTTCCACCACCAGCAGGTCAACCTGCTGGCCGACCCGGTAATTGGCCGGCGTCTGGTCCAGGTAGCGGTCCAGCTTGGCGGTGGCAGTGATACGACGGGTGCGGCGGTCGAGGTAGACGTGCACCACGCAGTACTCACCGGCGCGCATCTGGCGCTTCTCTTCGGAGTACGGCATCAGCAGGTCCTTGGGCAGGCCCCAGTCGAGGAAGATACCGATGCTGTTGATCTCGATGACCTTGAGGCTGGCGAACTCGCCCACCTGGACCTTGGCCTTCTCGGTGGTGGCGATCAGCTTGTCTTCGCTGTCCAGATAGACAAAGACGTTCAGCCAGTCCTCGACCTCACTGGGCGTGTCCTTGGGGATATAGCGGTTGGGCAGAAGAATCTCGCCATCCGCGCCGCCATCCAGGTACAGACCGAAGTCCGTGTGCTTGACCACCTGCAAGGTGTTGTAACGCCCAACTAAAGCCATGTCCGAAAATCCTCGTTGCGAGCCGCGCATTCTACACCCGAACCATGGGAATCGCCCGACAGATCAGCGCTTTCATTGCTGAAGGAGATCAGGTTGAACCGGTATGGGAAGACCTGTTCTATACCCAGTAAGGATGCCAACCGAAGGGACTCGCCATGTCCGCTCGTCTACTGCGCTGCCTGCGCCCCGCTACCCTGATCGTCGCCAGCCTGTTTCTGCTGTCGTGCACCCGGCTGGATCTCGCTTACCGCAATCTCGATGTGCTGGTGCCCTGGTCGCTCAGCGATTACCTGGACATGAACCGCCAGCAGAAAAGCTGGCTCAATGAACGCCTCAAGCAGCAATTGGCCTGGCACTGCAAAACCCAACTGCCCGGCTATCTTGACTGGATGGACCGTATTCGCGGCATGGTCGCCGACGATCAGGTCACCGAACAGGGCCTGCAGGCGCGCACCCAGGAAGCGCGGCAGGCCGTCGCCCGGGTCGCCGAGCAGATCACCCCGTCGGCGGCGCAATTGCTCAAGGGCATGGACGACGAGCAAGTGCGGGAAATGCGCCAGAGCTTTGCGGAGGATATCCGCGAGCGGCAGGCAAAATACGTGAAAACGCCGCTATCGAAGCAGATCGAGCAGCGCGGCGAACGGATGGAGAAACGTCTGTCGCCCTGGTTCGGTGGCCTCAACCCGCAGCAACAGGAACGGGTCGCCGCCTGGTCGGCGAGCCTGGGCGAACAGAATCGCGCCTGGATCGCCAACCGTGCCCACTGGCAGAACGAATTCAGCAACCTGATGGACCAGCGCCAGAGCGACAACTTCGAGCCGCGCCTGGGCGAGTTGCTGAAAAACCGCGAACAATTCTGGACCCCGGAATACCGCGTCGCCTTCCAGAACACCGAAGAGCAACTGCGCAGCCTGCTGGTGGACCTGATGGCGCAAAGCAGCGCTCAACAGCGCCAGCACCTGGACAGTCGCCTGGCCCAGGTGCGGCGCGACTTCAGTGAACTGAAGTGCCTGAAAAGCTGAAGCGAACAGTCAGGCAATCACTTCTTCGCGGCCCTTGCGCCGGTACGGGAAGACATCGATCACCTTGCCGGCGCTGATCGCGTCCTGCAGGCCTTTCCAGTACTCGGCGTCGTACAGCTCGCCATGCAACTGGCTGAAGAGGCGGCGCTGGCCCATATCGGCGAAGAGAAACGGCGGGAACTCCTCGGGGAACACGTCGTGCGGGCCAATGGAATACCAAGGCTCGCTAGACATCTCATCCTCGGGGAAACGCGGCGCCGGGATGCGGCGGAAATTGGCCTCGGTGAGCAGGGTGATTTCGTCATAGTCGTAGAACACCACCCGGCCGTGACGGGTGACGCCGAAGTTCTTCAGCAGCATGTCGCCGGGAAAGATGTTCGCCGCCGCCAGTTGCTTGATCGCCAGGCCGTAATCGTCCAGCGCTTCGCGGACCTGGGCGTCGGTGGCGTTTTCCAGATACAGGTTCAGCGGGGTCATGCGCCGCTCGGTCCAGCAGTGACGCACCAGCACCGTGTCGCCTTCCAGGGTCACGGTCGAGGGCGCCACTTCCAGCAGTTCGGCCAGGCAATCCGGGTCAAACTTGCTCACCGGGAAGCGAAAATCGGCGAACTCCTGGGTATCGGCCATACGCCCGACCCGGTCAACGCTCTTCACCATGCGGTACTTTTCGATCACCGTAGCGCGGTCGACGCTTTTCGACGGCGAGAAGCGGTCCTTGATGATCTTGAACACGGTGTTGAAGCCCGTCAGGGTGAACACACTCATCACCATGCCGCGCACGCCGGGAGCCATGATGAAGCGGTCGTCGGTGCTGGCCAGGTGGTTGATCAGCGCCCGATAGAACTCCGATTTGCCGTGCTTGTAGAACCCGATCGAGGTGTACAACTCGGCAATATGCTTGCCCGGCAGAATGCGCTTGAGGAAGCCGACGAACTCCGCCGGCACCGGCACATCCACCATGAAATAGGAGCGGGTGAAGGAGAAGATGATCGACACATCGGCTTCGTCGGTGATCAGCGCGTCGATCTCGATGCCATGGCCTTCGCGGTGCAGCAGCGGGATCACCAGCGGCCATTGCTCGTCCTGGGTGAAGATCCGCCCCACCAGATACGCGCCTTTGTTGCGGTAGAGCACCGGCGAAAACAGCTCGATCTGCAACTGCGGGTCCTTGCACACCCAGTCCGGGAGGTTGTCGCGCAATTGCGCTTCCAGACGGGCCAGGTCGCCCGGCAGGTCGGCATAAGGCACGTCGAAGCGGTAGTCGTTGAAAATCTGCCCGAGCAGCCCGGCCAGTTGCCCGTCCGGGCGATAGACGCGGGTCTGCGCTGCACGTTCGTGGGCGCGCAGTGACGGCCGGGTGGTGTGGATGAACATGCAGCCGTCGCTGATCAGGTCGTGGCTGAACAGGCTGCAGAAGATCGAGTTGTACCAGGTCTCCGACAGCTCATCGTCGAGGCGCGGGTCGATCAAGTTGATGTAGGCGCTCTTCACCAGTGGCCAGAACGAGACATCCAGTAGCACCTCGGCATCAAAGCCCTCGTGCAGGCGGGTGCTGACCTCGGCGACCTTTTCCTCGTAGAGATTGATCCGCGCCGCTGCGGCGCTCTGGATCTGTTGCCAGAGGGCTTTTTCGAAACGCTCGCGGGCACCGACAGTGATCTGGCGGAAGTGCTCACGATAATTGTCGAAACCTTCGAGGATCATCCGGGCGATATTGGCGGCCGGCCATTGCTGGGGCATATCTGGACCTCTGGCACAAAGGACGAAAGCCTGAGAGTAACCGCGGCGCAGGCCGCTGCACAGGGGCGGATCGGCCAAATCGGAACCACTCTGCCAGCATCGCGAACAGGCGTTTTTGCGCACTGGGCGACATTGACCGGCATGAACGGATTCAGCCCGCAAGAAAGCGGACGAGATCGCCCCGGCTTATGCCTTACACTCCTTTCCCCGTTTCTGCCCGGAGAGTCCCGTGAGCCCCATCGCTTTGTCCCGTTTGCTGATCCTCGCCGCCGTCTGGGGCGCCAGCTTTCTGTTCATGCGCATCATCGCCCCGGTGCTGGGCACCGTGCCGACGGCGTTTTTCCGGGTATCGATCGCCTGCGCCGGGTTGCTGCTGATCCTCGCCCTGTTGCGCGTGCGCTGGGACTTCCAGGGCAAGTTCAAAGTCGCGCTGCTACTGGGCATGATCAACTCGGGGATCCCCGCGACGCTCTACGCGGTGGCCGCACAGGTCCTGCCCGCCGGCTACTCGGCAATCTTCAACGCCACCACGCCGCTGATGGGCGTGCTGATCGGCGCGTTGTTCTTCCATGAAGCCATGACCCTGCCCAAGTTGCTGGGAATCTTCCTCGGTCTGCTGGGGGTTGGCATCCTCAGTGGTGCCGGGCCGGTGGCCTTCGACCTGAAGCTGATGCAGGGCGCCCTCGCCTGCCTTGGCGCCACCACCTGCTACGGCCTGTCGGGTTTTCTCGCCCGGCGCTGGCTGGACCAGCGCGGCGGCCTCGACAGCCGTTTGTCCGCGCTGGGCAGCATGATGGGCGCAACCTTGCTGCTGACCCCGCTGTTCGCCTGGAGCGTCGCCACCCAGCCACCCACAAGCTGGGGCGGATGGCCGGTGTGGTTGTCACTGCTGGGCCTGGGCTTGGTGTGCACCGCCTTCGCCTACATCCTGTACTTCCGCCTGATCAGCGAAATCGGCCCGGTGAAATCTTCCACCGTGACCTTCCTGATCCCGGCATTCGGCGTGCTCTGGGGTGCCTGGCTGCTGGACGAGCCGATCTCCACGGCGCACCTCTACGGCGGCCTGCTGATCGGCCTGGCCTTGTGGCTGGTGCTCAAGCCCGCGCCGGCTGGCGGAACACGAACAGCAGGCCGATAACGATCAGCCCCATGCCCAGCAGGCTCAACGCGGCGAGACGGTTACCGAAGATCAGGTAATCCATCACCGCGGTGACCGCCGGCACCAGGTAAAACAGGCTGGTGACATTGACCAGATTGCCCCGGGCAATCAGCCGGTACAGCAACAGGGTCGCCAGCAGCGAAACCACCAGGCCCATCCACAGCAACGAACCCCACAGTTGCGCGCCCGGCTGCACCGCCAGCGGCTGGAACGGTGCGAACAACCCACACAGCAACAGGCCGGCAAGGTACTGCAACGGCAGCGTGCCGAGGGGATCGCGGGTGATGCGCTTCTGCATGATCGAACCGAAGGTCATGCTCGCCAGCGCCAGCAAGGCAAAGCCCATGCCGGCCAGGGAGATTCCGCCCAGGCCGAGCCCTTGCCAGACCACCAGCACCAGCCCGGCCAGACCGAGGCACAACCCGAACAACCGACTGAACGAACGTTGCCGCTCCATCAGCGCGACGGTGAGAATCGGTTGCACGCCCATGACCGTGGCCATGACACCGGGCGTGACCTTCAGGTCCAGCGCCAGCAGGTAGAAGATCTGGTAGGCGCCGAGAAGCACTGCACCGGTGATCAGCGCTTGGCGGATGGCTGCGGGCTCACGGGGCCAGCGCAGTCTGAGCAGCGGACCCAGCAACAACAGACCGCCGAGGGCGATGAGAAAGCGCAGCAACAGAAAAGCGAAGGGCGTGGCCTGCGCCAGTCCCAGTTTGGACACGATCGCGCCACTGCTCCAGAGCAGGACGAACAGGCTGGTGGTAGCCGCCGAGGCCACGGATGCTTTGGAAAGAACAGACATGAATTTGCCACCTGTATTCGGGCAAGTAAGCCGAACGGCCGGGCTGCGTCGAAGCAGTCGACCGGATTCAGAATCGCTGGAGTGGAGGGGTGCGGCGCTTGGCCGCTCAGCCCACTACCACCACTGCTGGCGGTGCCATGGGGCACGCCACAACGGTTCTGACAGGTGGATACTGGCTGCTGGCCGGCTGCTGAAACCCATGCACGACAACTACCGCGTCTGGCGCGGTAGTGAACACGTGGGTTACAGGGGAAGCAGGCATGAGCGAGTCTTCGGTGAGGTGAAGTGCCGGGAACTATAGGCCTGGCGATTTGCCAGCGCAAGCCCGTTCCTGGCAAGTACGAATCAGAACAACCAGCGATACAGCAGATACGCCACAACCACCGCCAGCACCGGCCGCATCACGCGGTAGGCCTTGGGATTGGCGCGCTTGAAGGTTTTCACCCGGGCGCTGATGACGTTGCTGAACTTCTTGCTCCAGGCGTACGCCTGGTTGATCCCGCCGACGCGCTCGTCATCGGTGTTCTGCGGCGCGGTGGCGCGGCCGAGGAACGCACTGACCTTGCGGTTGATGCGGGTCATCAACGGGCTGCTCAGCGGACGCTCGACGTCGCAGAACAGGATCACCCGGGTGGTTTCGGTTTCGTTCTTCACCCAGTGCACGTAGGTTTCATCGAACATCACGTCTTCACCGTCGCGCCAGGCGTACGGCTGACCATCGACGTAGATCCGGCAGTTGTCGGAGTTGGGCGTGGACAGCCCCAGGTGATAACGCAGGGAACCGGCGAACGGGTCGCGGTGCGGGTTCAGGTGGCTGCCGCCGGGCAGCAGGGCGAACATCGCGCCTTTCACGTTGGGGATGCTGTTGACCAGTTCGACGGTCTTCGGGCACAGCAGTTCGGCTGAAGGCAGGGCTTTGTCGTACCACTTCAGGTAGAAACGCTTCCAGCCCTTCTTGAAGAACGATCCAAAGCCGGCGTCGTTGTCCTTCTCGGCGGCACGGATGTAACCCTCGTCGAACAGGTGCATGGCCTCTTCGCGGATGGTTTCCCAGTTGTTCTTCAGCACATCCAGCTCGGGGAAGCGCTCGCGGTCCAGGTACGGCTTGGACGGCACGCCGGAGAACATGTACATCAGCGAGTTGTAGGGCGCGAACAAGGCCGAATGGTTGACGAACTGGCGCAGTACGGGAAGGCGCGCCTTACCGCGCAAGTGCACGTACAGCACGCTGCCGAAGAACAACAGCAGAACGCCAGCCTTGGCGACGAAGGAAAAGGTCATGCATCACTCCTGGAATTTTCGTTCAGGCTCGGCGCCGGAAATCGTCCATGATAAACCGAACAGGCCCCGGTAAAAACAACCGGGGCCTGATAGAGAGTTTTGAGGATTATGTAACAACGGCGGGATCGTGGATTTGCCGGAGATCAGGATTTAGCGGTATGCCCATCGCTTACTGCATGTTTTCCTGATCCGTGAACAGATCACTGAACAGCATGCTGGACAGATAGCGCTCACCCGAGTCCGGCAGAATCACCACAATGGTCTTGCCCTGCATTTCCGGCTTCTCGGCCAGGCGCACCGCAGCAACCATTGCCGCACCACAGGAAATACCGCAAAGAATCCCCTCTTCCTGCATCAAGCGCCGGGCCATGGCCTTGGCGTCGTCATCACTGACCAGTTCGACCTGATCGACTATCGACAGATCGAGGTTCTTCGGCACGAAACCGGCACCAATACCCTGGATCTTGTGCGGGCTCGGCTTGATTTCCTCGCCGGCCAGGGCCTGGGTAATCACCGGCGACACCACCGGCTCCACAGCTACCGAGAGAATCGCCTTGCCCTGGGTGTTCTTGATGTAGCGCGATACGCCAGTAATGGTGCCGCCAGTGCCGACGCCCGCCACCAGCACGTCAACCGCACCATCGGTGTCGTTCCAGATTTCCGGGCCGGTGGTTTTCTCGTGGATCGCCGGGTTGGCCGGGTTATCGAACTGCGCCGGCATGAAGTAGGTGGACGGATCGCTGGCAACGATCTCGTTGGCCTTTTCGATGGCGCCTTTCATGCCTTTCGCAGGCTCGGTCAGCACCAGTTCGGCGCCCAGGGCCTTGAGCACCTTGCGGCGCTCGATGCTCATCGACGCCGGCATGGTCAGCAGCAGCTTGTAACCGCGGGCGGCGGCGACGAAGGCCAGGCCGATACCGGTGTTGCCCGAAGTCGGCTCGACGATGGTCATGCCCGGTTTGAGCTTACCGCTGCTTTCCGCGTCCCAGACCATGTTCGCGCCAATTCGGCACTTGACCGAATACCCCGGGTTGCGCCCTTCGATCTTGGCCAGGATGGTCACGCCGCGCGGGGCGATGCGGTTGATCTGCACCAGCGGCGTATTGCCGATGGAATGGGCATTGTCAGCGAAGATACGGCTCATGGCAGGAGGTCCTTTTGGCACCGAGCGAAAACCTCAAGGGTAAGCCTGCCATGGGGGTGCGTCTACCCCGGCCGAACTCCGCGCCATTGACGGCGGTCAACCCTTCATGCGCATCCGGGAGACGCCGATGAAACGCCGCTACCGCTGGCCACTGCTGGGCCTGGCCAGCCTGATCCTGCTGTTGCTCGCCCTGCATTTGTCGCTGCCCTGGCTGGTGCGCGACTACCTCAACGACAAGCTCGCCGACATGGGCGAGTACCGCGGTCAGATCGCCGACGTCGACCTGGCGTGGTGGCGCGGCGCTTACAAGATCAACGGCCTGACCATCGTCAAGACCAGCGGCAAAGTCCCGGTGCCACTGCTCGACGCGCCGTTGATCGACCTGTCGGTAAGCTGGCATTCGCTGTGGTACGACCATGCGGTGGTCGCCGAGGTGACGTTCCTCAAGCCTGAGCTCAACTTCGTCGATGGCGGTAACAAACAGGCGTCGCAGACAGGTCGCGGCACCAACTGGCGGCAACAACTGGAAAAACTCCTGCCGATCACCCTCAACGAAGTGCTGATCCAGGACGGCACCCTGACCTTCCGCAACTTCACCTCCAAGCCGCCGGTCGCGCTCAAGGCCACCCAGCTCAACGCCAGCATCCGCAACCTGACCAACGTGGTGGACAAGGAAGGCCGTCGCGATGCCAGTTTCGAAGGCAAGGCGCGCCTGCTGGGCGACGCCGCCGTGGAAAGCACCGCCACCTTCGACCCGCTGAGCAATTTCGAGGATTTCGAATTCCGTCTGCGCGCCACCGATATCCAGTTACGCCGCCTCAATGACTTTGCCAGCGCCTACGGCAAGTTCGACTTCAACGCCGGCCATGGCGACCTGGTGATCGAGGCCCGGGCGCAGAAAGGCCGGCTCAGCGGCTACATCAAGCCGCTGCTGCGGGATGTCGAGGTGTTCAACTGGCAGCAGGACGTCGAAAACAAAGACAAAAGTTTCTTCCGCTCCATCTGGGAAGCGTTGGTCGGCGCCAGCGAAACGGTGCTGAAAAACCAGCCGAAAAACCAGTTCGCCACCCGCGTCGAGCTTTCCGGCAGCGTGCATCAAAGCGATATCAGTGCCTTCGAGGCGTTTTTGCAGATCCTGCGCAACGGCTTTATTCAGGCCTTCAGCGCACGATATGAGCGCTCGCCGCCCAAGTCTGACTGAGTCATTGGGTGACGGCCCATTCAGATACTGAATGGGCCGTCTGCGTTCCCAGTCTTGTAGGACGCACGTTATAGTCGCGCATGATAATTTTCCGCCAGGGCCATGCCCCTTGGCATCCGCAATGAGGATGGGCACATGAAGTTCGAAGGCACCAGCGCATACGTCGCCACAGACGACCTGAAACTAGCGGTCAACGCGGCGATCACCCTGGAGCGACCACTGCTGGTCAAGGGCGAGCCGGGCACCGGCAAGACCATGCTCGCCGAACAACTGGCCGAATCCTTCGGCGCCAGGCTGATCACCTGGCACATCAAGTCCACCACCAAGGCCCACCAGGGCCTCTACGAATACGATGCGGTCAGCCGCCTGCGCGACTCACAACTGGGTGTGGACAAGGTCCACGACGTGCGCAACTACCTGAAGAAAGGCAAGCTCTGGGAGGCGTTCGAAGCCGAAGAGCGGGTGATCCTGCTGATCGACGAAATCGACAAGGCCGACATCGAGTTCCCCAACGACCTGTTGCAGGAACTGGACAAGATGGAGTTCTACGTTTACGAGATCGACGAGACGATCAAGGCCAAGCAGCGCCCGATCATCATCATCACCTCGAACAACGAGAAGGAATTGCCCGACGCCTTCCTGCGCCGCTGCTTCTTCCACTACATCGCCTTCCCCGACCGCGACACCCTGCAGAAAATCGTCGACGTCCACTATCCGAACATCAAGAAAGACCTGGTCAGCGAAGCGCTGGACGTGTTCTTCGACGTGCGCAAAGTGCCGGGCCTGAAGAAAAAGCCCTCCACCTCCGAACTGGTGGACTGGCTCAAGCTGCTGATGGCCGACAACATCGGCGAAGCGGTGCTGCGCGAGCGCGATCCGACCAAGGCCATCCCGCCGCTGGCCGGCGCCCTGGTGAAAAACGAACAGGACGTGCAGTTGCTTGAACGCCTGGCCTTCATGAGCCGTCGCGGCAACCGCTGAGCCAACGGGGGCGAATGCCATGCTGCTCAACCTGTTCAATGAAATGCGCGCGGCGAAAGTGCCGGTGTCGGTGCGTGAACTGCTCGACCTGATCAATGCGCTGAAAGCGCGGGTCACCTTCGCCGACATGGACGAGTTCTATTACCTGTCGCGGGCGATCCTGGTGAAGGACGAACGTCATTTCGACAAGTTCGACCGTGCCTTCTCGGCCTATTTCAAGGGTCTGGAAAACCTCGATCGGCACCTGGAAGCCCTGATCCCGGAAGACTGGCTGCGCAAGGAATTCGAGCGCTCGCTGAGTGACGAAGAACGCGCGCAGATCCAGTCCCTCGGCGGGCTGGACAAGCTGATCGAAGAGTTCAAGAAGCGCCTGGAAGAACAGAAGGAACGCCATGCCGGCGGCAACAAGTGGATCGGCACCGGCGGCACCAGCCCGTTCGGCTCGGGCGGCTTCAACCCTGAAGGCATCCGCGTCGGCGATGCCGGCAAGCGCCAGGGCAAGGCGGTCAAGGTCTGGGACCAGCGCGAGTACAAGAACCTCGACGACCAGGTCGAACTGGGCACCCGCAACATCAAGCTGGCCTTGCGCCGGCTGCGCAAGTTCGCTCGCCAGGGTGCCGCGGAAGAACTGGACATCGACGGCACCATCGACCACACCGCCCGCGACGCCGGCCTGCTCAACATCCAGATGCGCCCGGAGCGGCGCAACACGGTGAAGCTGTTGCTGCTGTTCGATATCGGCGGCTCGATGGATGCCCACGTGAAGACCTGCGAGGAGCTGTTTTCCGCCTGCAAGACCGAGTTCAAGCACCTGGAGTACTACTACTTCCACAACTGCGTGTATGAATCGGTGTGGAAGAACAACCTGCGACGGACCTCCGAACGCACCTCCACTCTGGACCTGCTGCACAAGTACGGCGCCGACTACAAAGTGGTGTTCGTCGGTGACGCGGCCATGGCGCCCTACGAAATCACCCAGCCGGGTGGCAGCGTCGAGCACTGGAACGAAGAAGCGGGTTACGTGTGGATGCAGCGCTTCATGGAGAAATTCAAGAAGCTCATCTGGATCAACCCGTACCCGAAAGACACCTGGAACTACACCGCCTCGACCAACATCATGCGCGAGTTGGTGGAGGACCGGATGTATCCGCTGACGTTGCGGGGGCTGGAGGAAGGGATGAGGTTTTTGTCCAAGTAATCCGCATCGCGAGCAAGCTCGCTCCTACAGGCAAGCGGTGTTGTAGGAGCGAGCTTGCTCGCGAAGGGCCACAACGCGCGCCTCACGCATCAAACCGTCCAAACCAATCCCGCATCTCGGCCCACGCCAACGCCTGCACCACCGCCCGAAACCGCACCCTCTCCCCCGGCAAACACTGCGCCAGCCGTGCCAGCGCCAACGGTGTCAACGCCCCCAGCCGCGGATACCCGCCAATGGTCTGCCGGTCATTGAGCAGCACAATCGGCTGCCCATCCGGCGGCACCTGCACCGCGCCCAGCGGAATGCCCTCGGAAATCATCGGCTGCCCCTGATACTGCAACGCCGGCCCCAGCAGGCGAACGCCCATGCGGTCGGCCCGGCTGTCCAGCGTCCAGTCACGGTTGAAGGCGTCGAACAGGCTCTGCCCGCTGAACTCGCCCAGTTGCGCGCCCATCACCAGATCCAGCAACGGCTCGCCCTCGAACGAAGGCCGTAACGCCAGCGGCACCTCGCCCCGGCCCGCCGCCTGGCCAGCACATTCCAGCCGGTCGCCCTTGACCAGCGCCCGCCCCTCGCCATCCGGCCCGCCGAGCCCTTCGCGAACCACCGTCGCGCAACTGCCCAGCACCTGTGGCGCCGCGAAGCCGCCTGGCGCCGCGAGATACGCGCGAGCGCCGTGCAGCGGCTGGTTGAAACGCAGGCGCTGACCCCGGCGCAGGGTAAAGCTGCGCCAGGGCTTGAGCGGTTGATCATCCAGCCGGGCATCCAGATCGGCACCGGCCAGCGCCAGGCAGCAATCCGCCTCGGCCACCAGGACAAAACCACCGAGGGTGATTTCCACCACCGTCGCCTGCGCCGGGTTGTCCAGCAGCCAGTTGGCCCAGCGCGCCGACACCCAGTCCAGCGCCCCGCCCTGGGTCACGCCCAGGTGACGCACGCCAAAACGGCCGGCGTCCTGCAACTGGCACAGCGGCGTGCTGGCCTCGACGGTCAGCGCGCTCATGCCTGTTCCTCCTGCGGGGTGTCGTCGCCACCCAAGGCCAGAAACTCGGCGTGCGCGATGGCGACGAACCGCACGCGATCACCGGGTTGCAGCAGGCTGTAGCCGTCGCGCTGACGGTCGAACAACGGCGCGGGGGTGCGTCCGATCAGGTTCCAGCCGCCCGGCGACAGCGCCGGATAAGCCGCGGTCTGGCGCTCGGCGATACCGACACTGCCGGCCGCCACGCGCTTGCGCGGGGTCGCCAGGCGTGGCGAGGCCAGGGATTCTTCCACCAGCCCCATAAAGGCGAAGCCGGGCGCGAAACCCAGAGCGAACACCTGATACTCGCGGCCGCTGTGACGGCGAATGATCTCGTCCTCCGACACACCGCAACGGGCCGCCAGCACGCTCAGTTCGGGGCCGACGCTGGCGTCATACCACACCGGAATCTCAAGCCGCCGCCCGCCTGCGCCGTTGTCCGGCTGCAAGTCCCGCAGAGCATTGTCGATCAGCTTGCGCGCCTCAAGCGGCGAGCACTGCAGCATGTCGAATTGCAGCATCAGCGTGGTGTACGACGGCACCAGATCGATCAGCCGCTCGCCGAACACCGCCCGCAGCCGCTGGCTGGCGGCGAGCATCCACGGCATGTTGGCTTCGTCGATGGCATCGAACAGACGGACCATCAGGCAATCGATGGCGACCACCTCGACGCGCAGCTTCATGGTGTGGCCAGGGCGTCCAGCGCCTCGCGGATCTGCCGTACCGCCGCCACCGAGCTGTGATTGTCGCCGTGCACGCAAAGGGTCTGGGCCCGCAACCGTACCGAGCTGCCATCGCTGGCGGTCAGCGGCTCGCCGCGGGCCAGGCGCAAGGCCTGGTCCAGCACCAGGGCGGGATCGTGATGCACGGCACCCGGCAGGCGCCGCGACACCAACCGGCCGGCAGCGTCATAGGCGCGGTCGGCGAAGGCTTCAAACCACAGCGTCACGCCCAATTCGTCGCCCAGCGCCTGCGCCGCACTGTCGTCGGCGGTGGCCATCAGCATCAGCGGCAGGGTCGAGTCGTAGGCGGAGACGGCTTCGAGCACGGCGCGCAGCGTGTCCGGGTTGGCCATCATGTCGTTGTACAGCGCGCCATGGGGTTTGACGTAGGCGACGTGGGTGCCCTGGACCCGGCAGATGCCGTCCAGCGCACCGATCTGGTAATGCAGCAGGTCGCGGATTTCCTCGTTGCTGCAGGCCATGGAACGGCGGCCGAAGCCTTGCAGGTCCGGGTAGGCAGGATGGGCGCCGACCAGCACCTTGTTGGCCGCAGCGAGGGCCACGGTCTGGCGCATGATGCCGGGGTCGCCGGCGTGGAAACCGCAGGCGATGTTGGCGCAATCGATGAAAGGCATGACCTCGGCATCCAGACCCAGGGGCCAGTTGCCGAAGCTTTCGCCCATGTCGCAGTTCAGCAACAGACGGCTCACAGCAGCTCCTAAAGAAAAGGCGGGGTTTGTGCGCAAAGTGCCTGCGCGGTGATCAGGCAAGGCGAAAACAGGCGAGGAAGCGGAGTTGACTGGTTGTCAATGAGCATTCCGAGCCTGTTTTCAACGCAGCATGATCGCCGCGCAGGTGCTTTGCGCGCAAAGCCTAACGCCAGCTTGGCTGCACAGCTTTCCGCCGGCCGCCCATGATGACCCAGCCGATCAGCAGCAACAGGCTCTCGATCAGCAGCGCGAACAACACCGCGCAACCCAGGCCCCACGCCGCAGCGTCGGGGGTCAGGAGGATCTGGTAGCTGTAGCCCTTGAGGGTTTCTTCGCGGATCGCCGGGTCCGGTCGCGTCAGCACGTGCAGGGTGCGACTCAGCCAACCGCTCTGTAGCGCCTGCCATTCGCTTTCCAGCATCTGGTTGCGGCTGAGCAGGCTGTCGATGCTGTTGGCGTCGCTCTGGAACACCGGGTCGTCGCTGGCGCGGTAATGCCGCACCAGCGCCTGCAAGTCGCCCTTGAAGAAGCGCTGCGCAGTCTGCTCGAAGCCTTTCAGGCCCTCGCGCGACTCCAGCAGATGAGCCTCGACGCGCTGGCTGTAGTCGTTGATCAGGCCGGGAATCTGCACCCCCAGCAGCAAGCCGCAGGTGAACAGGATCAATCGCAGGTAGCTTCTGAGCATGACGCCTTTCCTTAGCGGGTCTGGCCCCGTGCGATGCATTCGCCACGCCGCCACAGGCCCCATTGGCCGGGCTCGTAGCGGTGCCAGGTTTCGTTTTCCGTGAGCGCCTCGGTAGCGATGACCGTGACCACGTCGTTGGGTGTGGTTTCGGCCTGGAAGTCGACGATCATATCGACATCCTTGAGCCGGGCCGGGCCGAACGGCGCACGCCGGGTGATGTGTACCAGCTTGGTCGAACAGAAACAGAACAGCCAGTCGCCATCACTGAGCAGGCAGTTGAACACGCCCTTGCCGCGGTACTCGTTGCAGGCCTGTTCGAGCACCGGAATCAGTTCTTCCACCTCTACCGGCTCGGGGAAGGCTTCACGGATACGGTTGAGCAGGTCGCAAAAAGCCGCTTCGCTGTCGGTGTCGCCGATAGGCCGGTAGAAGGTCGTCTGACCGTTGAACTCGGCCATCTGGCCGTTGTGCGCGAAGCACCAGTTGCGCCCCCACAGTTCGCGGACGAACGGGTGGGTGTTGGACAGGCAGACCTTGCCGACGTTGGCCTGGCGGATGTGGCCGATGACCACTTCACTCTTGATCGGGTAGCGCTGCACCAGGTTGGCGACTTCCGACTCGCAACTCGCAGCCGGGTCCTGGAACAGCCGCAAGCCGCGCCCTTCGTAGAAACCGATGCCCCAACCATCGCGGTGCGGGCCGGTGCGGCCGCCACGCTGCATCAGCCCGGTAAAGCTGAAAACGATATCGGTGGGGACGTTGGCGCTCATGCCCAGTAGTTCACACATTGCTCGGGTCGCTCCAGGGCGTTACAGACGCGGTTCAAGGCGTTGGCGCGGGCCGCCCGGCGGCAATTCCGGCGGCTCCTCGCGGTAGCGGCTGGCACTTGTAACGGGCTCGGCCATGACCTCGTCGGCATCACGCTTGGCGGCGGCTTCGGCACGCTCGCGACGGGCACGGGCGCGGGCCTCCAGCGGCAGGCGGATGGCGACGAAGATAAGGTAAAGGGCAAAGGCGATCATGCCGTACATGGCCAGATCGGAAGCGGCGCGCCAGACGTTGTTGCCAACCTTGAACAGCATGTCGAGGGCGGTGATGGCGATGGCCGGGGCGAACAGCTCCTTGACCGGGTCGATGATGGTCGGGGTCAGCAGCAGCACCGCCATCAGCACCCGCAGCGGCTCGCGCAGCCAGCGCCACATCCAGCCGGTGATGCGGAAACCCACCCACAGGCAGCCCAAGGCGGCCAGGGCGTACAGGCCCCAGGCGAACAGATAGTCGTTTTCGGTCATGGCGTCCGTGGAAAGGTAGGCAAACAGGCGCTTATGATAACGGCTTTTCCGCGCGCAGGCGCCCCCCAGCCAAGAGAACCCCATGTCCGCTACCGCCAACGCTTCCCCTGCACCGATCGCCCGCCAGGGCGACGGACCGGATCCCTACGCCTGGCTACAGGAGCGCGACGCCGCGGAGGTCATGGCCTACCTGGAAGCCGAGAACGCTTACCAGCAGGCGCAACTGGCCGACCAGGCGGACCTGCGCGAGCAACTGTTCGAAGAGATCAAGGGCCGCATCCTCGAAACGGATCTGTCGCTGCCCTCGCCCTGGGGCCCGTACCTGTACTACACCCGCACCACGGCGGGCGACGAATACCCGCGGCACTATCGCTGCCCGCGTCCGACGGACGACTCGAACACCGTCGACCAGGACCGCGAAGAGCTGCTGCTCGACCCCAACGCCCTCGCCGATGGCGGCTTCCTCAGCCTTGGCGCCTTCAACGTCAGCCCCGACCACCAGCGCCTGGCCTACAGCCTCGACACCAGCGGCGACGAGATCTACACCCTGTACATCAAGGAACTGGCCAGCGGCGAAATCCGCGAGCTGCCGTTCGACGACTGCGACGGCAGCATGACCTGGGCCAACGACAGCCAGACGCTGTTCTTCACCGAACTGGACGACACCCACCGGCCCTTCCGCCTGTATCGCCACCGCCTCGGCAGCAGCGATGCGGAGACAGTGTTCGAAGAAGCCGACGGACGCTTCTTCCTGCACTGCTACCGGGCCAGTTCCGAGCGCCAGTTGATCCTGCTGCTCAACAGCAAGACCACTAGCGAAGCCTGGGTGCTGGACGCTGAAACCCCGGAGCAGTCCTTCACTTGCCTGGCCGCACGGGTCGAAGGCCACGAGTACTACCCCGACCACGGCCAGCTCTGCGGCGAGTGGCGCTGGTTGATCCGCAGCAACCAGGACGGCATCAACTTCGCTTTGTTCCAGGCGACGAGCGACGCGGTACCGAGCCGCACCGACTGGCAGGTACTGGTCCCGCACCGCGATGACATCATGCTGGAAGGCCTGACCCTCAACGCCAGCGCCCTGACCCTGAGCCTGCGCGAAGGCGGCCTGCCGATCATCGAAGTGCATCCGGCGGGGTTGCCGGTCTACCGCGTGCAATTGCCGGATGCCGCCTACAGCCTGTACGTGCAGGACAGCCTGGAATTCACCAGTTCGCGCATCCGCCTGCGCTACGAGGCGCTGAACCGCCCGGCGCAGGTGCGTCAACTGGACCTCGCCAACGGCGAGCAGGCCGTGCTCAAGCAAACCCCGGTGCTCGGCCCATTCGATGCCGACGCCTATGTCAGCCGCCGCCTCTGGGCTACTGCGGGCGACGGCACGCGCATCCCGATCAGCCTGGTGCAGCGCCGCGAAGACCTCGGCCTTCCGGTGCCGCTGTACCTGTACGGCTACGGCGCCTACGGCGAAAGCCTCGACCCGTGGTTCTCCCACGCCCGCCTGAGCTTGCTGGAGCGCGGCGTGGCCTTTGCCATCGCCCATGTGCGTGGCGGCGGCGAATTGGGTGAAGCCTGGTATCGCGCCGGCAAGCAGGAACACAAGCAGAACACCTTCGACGACTTCATCGCCTGCGCCGAACACCTGATCGCCGAGAACGTGACCAGCGCCGGGCAACTGGCGATCAGCGGCGGCAGCGCCGGTGGCCTGTTGATCGGCGCGGTACTCAACCAGCGCCCGGAACTGTTCAAGGTCGCCATCGCCGAAGTGCCGTTCGTCGATGTGCTCAACACCATGCTCGACCCCGAACTGCCGCTGACCGTCACCGAATACGACGAATGGGGCAACCCGCAGGAACCGGAGGTTTATGCGCGGATCAAGGCGTATGCGCCTTACGAGAACGTCAAGGCCCAGGCCTACCCGTCCATGCTGGTGATCGCCGGCTACAACGACAGCCGCGTGCAGTACTGGGAAGCGGCCAAGTGGGTGGCGCGCCTGCGGGTGACCCGCACCGACGACAATCCCCTGCTGCTCAAGACCGAACTGGGCGCCGGCCACGGGGGCATGAGCGGGCGTTATCAGGGCCTGCGCGACGTGGCGCTGGAATATGCCTTCATCCTGAATGAGCTGGATGTGGTGTAAATCGCGTTTTCCGTTGTCAGAGCTTGCACCGCGACGCCAGTCGCGGTGCGATCACCACAACTCGACAACAAGAAAGACGGAACGCGATGCCTGAAGCCACCTTCCTCACCAACGAAATCCGCGACCTGTTGATGGACTGCGGCCTGTTCGACCAGCTCCTGCCCGGCGACTTCCTCGCCGCCGCCGGCTATTTCGCCCTGAGCAGCATGGACGCGGGCCAGGAAATCTTCCGCGAAGGCGATGCCGGCACTTTCATGTGCATCATCGTTCACGGCCAGGTATCGGTGCGCAAGACCGACGCCGACGGCCGCGAAGTGGAAATCGCCATCCTGCGCAAGGGCCGCGCCTTCGGCGAAATGGCCGTGCTGGACGGCGAGCGGCGTTCGGCGTCGTGCCTGGCCGCCAGCGATTGCCAGTTGCTCAGCCTGGGCAAGGACGCGCTGGAAAAAATGCTCAATGACGCGCCGAAGATCGCCGCGAAAATCATCCGCGCGCTGGCCGTGGCCCTGTCCAGGCGGCTGCGCATGCTCGACGGCCAACGCTTGTCACAGCAGGTCTAATCGTCTTTCGCCCGCCTTCCGTCATCCGGGGATAACCCCGGCAACGGTTGATCCTTGGGCGGTGCGGGCAGCGGCACGGGTGGCAGCAACGGCGCTCCCGGCTTGCCGGAAGCAGCACGCGGCACGACAGGCGGCGATACCTGCGGATACGGGGTCGGAGTGGCGGTGCCCGGGGCGCCGGGTACCGGTGCGATAACCCGCGGTTGCAGGTCGGCGGCCTGGGCCGAGGCGATACAAGTCAGGTAAAGCAGGATGCTCGTCAGACGCATGGAGGGCTCCTGGTCGAGGTTCTACACTACAGGCTACTCCGCCAAGCAGCGGTTTGCCTGCCCAGGCGCGGGCAGTGGCGTTAAACTGACGTCAAAACCGTAACAAGCCCGAGCAGGTATAAAAATGACTTCATCTTCCTCCGCTGCCGCCACTGCGCGGCTCGACCGTATCCTCGCCGACGCCAAGCGCGACGATGAACGTGGCTATCGCCAAAAAGCCCTGAAAATGTACCCCCACGTCTGCGGCCGCTGCGCCCGTGAGTTCGCCGGCAAACGCCTGAGCGAACTGACCGTGCACCACCGCGACCACAACCACGACAACAATCCCCAGGACGGCTCCAACTGGGAGTTGCTGTGCCTGTACTGCCACGACAACGAGCACTCCCGCTATACCGACCAGCAGTACTTCAGCGAAGGCTCGCTGAGCACCCCGAGCATCGCCAAGGCCACCCATAACCCGTTCGCCGGGCTCGCCGGGTTGCTGAAGAAGGACTGAAGTCCGACTTTTCGTGCAAAGCCATGCCGGTGACCCCGTATAATCGCGCTTTTTTGCGAAGGGGCCCGGCACGTGGCGAACAAACGGTACAGCTGCATCGGCCTGTACAACCCCAAATCCCCGGAAAACGTCGGCTCGGTCATGCGCGCCGCCGGTTGCTATGGCGTCAACTCGGTGTTCTACACCGGCAAGCGTTATGAACGCGCTCGCGACTTCGTCACCGACACCAAGCGGGTCCACTACGACATCCCGCTGATCGGCATCGACGACCTGCAGAAAATCATTCCCCTGGGGTGCACCCCGGTCGCCGTGGAACTGGTCGAGGGCGCCCGCCCGCTGCCGGAATACACCCACCCGGATCGCGCCATCTACATCTTCGGCCCTGAAGACGGCTCGCTGGACGACGACGTCCGTGCCTGGTGCGAAGAAACCATCTACATCCCGACCAACGGCTGCATGAACCTTGCGGCCACCGTCAACGTGGTGCTGTACGACCGTATGGCCAAGGGTTTGAACACCCGCTCCGGCCCGCGCTTCAAGTAACCGGCCACACCGAGGGAACGCCGGTCGCGCACCGGCGGTCTGCTGACTATCACGCACCCGACAGGAGCATTGTCCATGTCCCAGAAGATCGAGATTCCGACTACGCCTTTCCAGAGCACGCCCGAGCAGAACGTCCACGGCTGGGAGCGCGCGGGCTCCGTGGCCACTGGCGTATTGATGGTTGGCAAGGGTTTGCGCCGCGGCGGCCTGTTCGGCCTGATACAGATGGCGATCGGCGGCGCAGTGCTGGCCCGTGGCGTCACCGGCCATTGCTCGGCCAAGAGCCTGCTGGAACGCGGCCGCGCCGACCTCGACCAGATCCGTTCGCGGATTGAGCGCAGCGGCAGTGAGTTGAAGGCGCTGAAGGCAAGCGCCGAGGCGGCTACGCGGGAAGCGACGGTGACGGGGAATGTTTCGTTGGTGAATCCGAAACCGTGATTTGAAAGATTCATCGCTGGCAAGCAGCACTCCGCTTGCCAGCGATGAAGCCTGCGCTATTTCAACAGCGAACTCTGCAACACCTCAGACTCCCGCCCCAGCACACTCTCCGCCAATTGCACGAACTCCGCAGTACTCACGCTGTTCACCCGCATCAATGCGCGGGTCAGGTCGTCCAGTGAGCGCTTGTTCTGGCTGTGCAAGCGAATCTCCCGGTCCAGCGCCTGCAACAACAGCACGGCACGGGCAACAGTGGCGCCGCTGATCTGCTCGCCACGCACGCTGGTGACCGCCTTGCCTTCCTTGTTCAGCCGCGCTTGCAGCGCCTGGTAGCGGTCATCGCTGATGCCGCCGGCACGGCGCAGCAGTTCGATGGAGTAGTACTCGGCCAGCCCCTCGGTGATCCAGTCGCTGCGCTCGCGGTCGCTGATCCGCGCGAACACCCGCACCAGTTCGCGCAACAGCGGGCTGCTGCCGTTCTCGCTGACCAGCGGCGTGGCGCTGTTGAGGAAGATCGAATTGTTCGCCGCCCGCGCGCCGCGCCACAGGTGCTCGCGCGCGCCAACCAGCAGCAGCTTCGGCGGAGTACGCGGGAACACCGCCTGGTATTGCGGCCAGACGAAGGTCAGTAACGTCAGCGCATCCATCCGCCGCACCCCCTGGCCGAACGGCCCAGCCACGCTGACCTCGGTGTCGCCCAGCCGTGTACGCCGGGCGCCAACGTTGCCAGCCAGCATCCAGCCCGTGGGGCGGTCGAACAGGCGCGAGACGTTGTCGATGCGAAAACGCTGCTTGCCTATCCGCGGCCAGGCAGTTTCGATGCTTTTCCAGCCGGCGGGCAGCTCAAGGGTCAGTCGGGCCACCAGTTCGGTGCCGTCCTGCTGGTCGAGTCGGGCTGGCGGCACCAGGTAATCACCGCGAAACAGCGCCCATTCCGGCGACAGGCGGCTGTCATGGCTGCCATTCTTCATGCGATGGTTGAGGTGCACTCGATAGCTCAGGCTGGCCTTGCCCGGTGCAGGACGCCAGACGCCGCGCTGGTTGTCGGCCTGTGGTTGCCACGGACCGTCGGCCTTGAAATCGCTGTACAGACCTTCATTGCCCAAGTCGAAATCCAGGCTGCGGACCGGCGCGCCGTCGGCGAGGGTCACGCGCACTTCGGCCTGCCCTGTTTGCGGCAGCAAGCGCACGTGGTAGTCCAGATCGACTTTTTTCGCCCAGGCGGCGTTGCTCGCCAGCAACAAAACGACCCACGCCAGATGGTGACGCACAGACATCGCCCGACTCCTTGTTTTAATGCGATGACCGCGAAAGCAGGCTCAAGCCTTAGCTGGCGCGGAAAATCAGATAGTCTTCCCAGTCATCCTCGTCCACGCTCTCCTCGCTGAGCATGCGTCCGGATTGTGATATGCGCTGCTTGTGCACCTGCTCGCGGTCGCCACAGACCAGATGGTGCCAGCGCGGCAGGTCCTTGCCCTCGCTGACCAGGCGATAACCGCAGGTAGGCGGCAGCCATTTGAACTGATCCGCCTTGCCCGGGGTGAGCTGGATGCAGTCCGGCACGTGCGCGAAGCGGTTGGGGTAGTCGCTGCACTGGCAGGTCTTCAGGTCCAGCAGTTTGCAGGCGATCCGCGTGTAATAGACGCTGTTGTCGTCTTCGTCTTCGAGCTTTTGCAGACAGCACAGGCCGCAACCATCGCACAACGACTCCCACTCCAGACGATCGAGCTGCTCGAGGGTCTTGCGGGTCCAGAACGGTTCGGGAGTTGCCTGCATGTCGCGGTGATCCTGTTTCAAAATTCTTCTGCTCTATCGAGCGGCGCCAGTCTAGGACGAGTGCTTCGCCTTTGCCAGACCGCTTGTCAGGGTGTGTAGGACAGGCGTAGTTTTGCAAATCATTTCATACCCCCTGTCAGGAACCCGCATGAGCGCCAATCCTCGCGTTGCCGAATACGCCATCAACGAACAGTTCATCCAGCGCTGGTCACCGCGGGCCTTCACCGCCGAGCCGATCGCCGAAGAAACCCTGCTGAGTTTCCTCGAAGCCGCACGCTGGGCACCGTCGGCCTACAACTCGCAACCGTGGCGTTTCCTCTTCGCCCGTCGCGACACCGCGAACTGGGAGCGTTACCTGGGCCTGCTCAACGAATTCAACCGTAGCTGGGCGCAGCATGCCTCGGCGCTGGTGATCGTGCTGTCCAAGACCACCTTCACCGCCCCGGGCGCCAGTGAAGAAACCCCGGCGCTGTGGCACACCTTCGACACCGGTTCCGCCTGGGGTCACCTGGCCCTGCAAGCCAGCCTGAGCGGCTGGCACACCCACGGCATGGCCGGTTTCGATCAGGAACTGACCCGCAAGGAACTGAAGATCCCTGACGAGTACGTGCTGCATGCGGTCATCGCCATCGGCAAGCTGGGCGACAAGGCGACCCTGGCCGAGTACCTGCAGGCCCGTGAAGTGCCGAGCCCGCGTCGTCCGCTGAGTGAGCTGGCGGCCGAGGGTGATTTTACGCTGTAAGCTTCTATTGCCTCATCGCTGGCAAGCCAGCTCCCACAAGGTTTGGAGCTGGCCCAGTGAGGCCTCAATACCCCCGCGCGAAATCCACTTCCCCACGCAATTCCTCTCCCGCGCCATACGCCCCCAGGTTCTCGACGAACAACCGCGCCATCGCCACCGGCGAGGTCGGCGCCGAGCTGTGCCCGGTCAGCAGCAGGCCCAGGGCGGTCCAGAACGGATGATTGCGCGGCAGCGGCTCCTGGCGGCAGACATCGATCACCGCGCCGGCCAGATGGCCTTTGGTCAGTGCTTCGACCAGGTCACCATCGACCACCGCCATGCCACGACCGGCATTGATGAACAGCGCATCGGGGTTGAAACGGGCGAACAGCGCAGCGTCATAGATATCGTGGGTAGCCGGCGTATCCGGCAGCAGGTTGACTACATAGTCCACCTCGCCCACCAAACGACCGAGGTCGTCCAGCCCCGCTACTTCGATGAACGGCGCCAACACACGTGGCTGGCTGGCGACGCCATAGAGGTGAACCCCGAACGGCACGAGGAACTCGCCAACCTGGCGACCGATGTCACCGGTGCCAACGATCAGCACCCGGCGCCCTTCCAGGCTGCGCCCGGAGCGGCCATCCCACTTGCGCTCGACCTGGCTCATCAGCCGGCTCAGCACTTCGCGTTCGTGGCCAAGCATGTAAGTCAGCACGTACTCGGCCATGACCTGGCCGAAGATGCCTACGGCGCGGGTCAGGCGGTATTCACGGGGCAAGCCATTGGCCAGCAGCGGCGTGATTCCGGCCCAGGTCGACTGCACCCAGTCCGGGCGATGGCCTTGGCGCAACAAGGTCGCCAACAGGTCCGGCTGGCCGAGCCAGACCGGACAATCCGCAGCCAGCCGTGACAGCTCGGCAGAATCGCCACTGGTGAAGATCTCGAGATCAGGCAGGGCTTCATGCAGCAGGCGGGTGTAGAGGGCGTGATCCTGTTCGGCGATCAATACGCGCATATCGATTACAACCTTGCAAAACGGCGGGATGGCCAGCGTACGGCAGCTGGCCACATGGAGACGAAAACGGGGACGGGATCAGACCGGGTCGTTGCGGCGCAGCAGTTCTTCGGGCAGGTGCTCGATGTACTCGTCCTCGAGCGGCGGCATCTGCAGGTGATAACCCTGCTGGTCGAGGTTTTCCAGAACCTTGGCGATGTCTTCGCGGGCCAGCTTGCGCTCCGGGCTCAACACCAGGTCAAAAGCCAGTTGCGGCGTGCCGAAGGCGGGTAGCAGGCCTTCAGGCACGCGCGTCAGGCCATCGGCCTTCAGCACGTAAAGGTACATTTCGTTCTTGCGCGGGCTTTTGTAGATCGAGCAGATACGTTTCACGAGACTTCTCCAGCAGTGGCCAGGCAGTCCAGCAGCGCCTGGCCCATCCGCTCGCGGCGCCAGCCACGCAGCGAATCAGGCAATTGGTAAGGACCGTCGGGGTAACCGCTCTTGAGCAGCGCCTCGAGGGTTTTCTTGCGCAGCATCAGCTCCGGGGCAATGCTCAGGCGCTCGGACTCGGCCTGGCCGATGGCCCGCAGTTGTTTCAGCAGCGCCGAGGCTTCGATCGGCAGCGGCTCGGGCACGGCCGGCGGCCACTCGGCCGGCGGCAGGCTGCCGGTGCGCTTGATCAGGTCCAGCAGGAACTCGCCATCCTGGCGCAGGGTGCGCGGGTGCATGTCTTCGATGCGGGCCAGCGCCGCCAGGTTGTCCGGCTGGGTGCGGGCCATCGGCCACAGCGCGTGCTCCCGCACGACGCGGTTACGCGGCAAATCACGCGCCCGGGCCTCGCGCTCGCGCCAGGCACACAGCTCGCGCAGCACCGCCAACTGGGCGCGGGAGAGTTTCCAGGCCAGTTTGGCGTCGCGGTACAGCTCATAGGGATCGATATCGCGACGCAGTTGCAGCACCAGTTCGGCGCCGTCTTCCAGCACCCAGGCGTTCTTGTCGTCGCTCAGTTGCGGACGCAGGCGCACGTACAGCTCGGCCAGGTGCACGGCGTCTTCCGCGGCGTAGCTGATCTGGGTTTCGGAGAGTGGGCGTTGCAGCCAGTCGGAGCGGGTCTCGCCCTTGGGCAGTTCGATGCCCAGCACTTCCTGCACCAGCCGCGAGTACCCCATGGAGAAACCGAGGTTGAGGTAACCAGCGGCCAGTTGGGTGTCGAACAGCGGCGCCGGCAGGCTGCCGGTCAGACGCAGGAGGACTTCGAGGTCTTCGCTGCAGGCGTGCAGCACCTTGGTGACGGCGGGATCTTCGAGCAGTTCGGCCAGTGGCTGCCAGTCGTTGACCAGCAGCGGGTCGATCAGAAAGGCGCGCTGCCCATCGCCGACCTGGATCAAACCGGCTTTGGGATAGAAGGTATCGACCCGCATGAACTCGGTGTCGAGTGCCACAAAGGGCAGTTGACGCCACTGCTGGCAATGCTCCGCCAGGCTGCGGTCGTCAGAAATCCAGTGAATATCGATGGCCACAAGGCTCTCCCACGAACAATGGCGCGCAGTATATACGGCACAGGCCACTGCCGGGAAACCGCCCGACAGCCCTCTCCCTATGGTTTGTAAGAGAAGCAGACGAAGCGGCTTTTTGCATCCGACTCAGGAGGTAGTCCCTTTCGGCCGGCAACCGGCGAACAGATCCAGTTGCGGGTTGTACAGGGCGGTTTTCACCTGCAACAGGCCGAGCATGGAGTGGAACAGGTTGTCCTGGCTCAGCGGTTGGTCACGTCCCTGTTTCAGGCAGTCGACATCCACGCCGAAGCTGCTGCGGTAGTTGTCGGAGAACCAGGCCAGCATCGGCACATGTTTCTGCTGGTCCGGCGCCACCATGTAGGGCGTGCCATGCAGGAACAGGTTGTACTCGCCCAGCGACTCGCCGTGGTCGGACAGGTAGAGCATCGCCGTGTCCACCTTGTCCTGCTTGCTGCGCAGCACGTCGATCAGCGAGGCCAGCACGTGGTCGGTGTAGGTGAGGGTGTTGTCGTAGCCGTTGATGATGCTCTGCCGGTCGCACTGGTTCAGCGCATTGCTGTGACAGACCGGGGTGAAGCGCTCGAACTGCTGCGGATAGCGTTTGTAGTAATCCGGGCCGTGGCTGCCCATCTGGTGCAGGACCAGCACGGTGTCTTCTTTCAGGTCGTCGATACGTGCGGCCAGGTCCTTGAGCAGGATTTCGTCATGGCATTCGCTGTCGGCGCAGAGGCCCGGTTCCTTGAGATTGCTGACATCTTCGAAGTGCACCCGATCGCAGGTGCCCTTGCAGCCGGACTGGTTGTCGCGCCAGTACACCGCCAGACCGGCGCGCTGGAGCATGTCGAGCAGGCCTTCCTGGTTCTTGGCGGTGGTGGCGTCGTAGTTCTTGCGGGTCATGCCGGAGAACATGCAAGGCACCGACACAGCGGTCTCGGTCCCGCAGGAGGTGACATTGCTGAACGCCACCAGTCCCTGCTCTTGCGCCAACTGTGGGGTGGTGTCGCGGCTGTAGCCGAGCAGGCCGAAGTTCTCCGCCCGGGCGCTTTCGCCCACCACCAGCACAGTCAGCGATTTGCGTGGATGGCTCGACCAGGCGGGCGACAGCGCGGCGTCTTCACCGATCTTGCGGAACGACTGGGTCGCCCCGCCGACCTGTTCCCGCACATAGCTTACCGAAGCGCCGATGTAGTTGCTCGGCACCACCATCAGGCGCAGTTCATGGTGATTACGAAACAGCGAGGCCAGGCCCTGATAGTTGAGCATCGCCACCGCCGCCAGGATCAGCAGACTGGCCAGGCCAACCCATAACTTGCGCAACAACTCGCGGGGCAGCGAGCGGAAGTTGACGGGCGTCTTGAACAATATGAACGTCGGCACCACGCCCAGTAAAACAATATAAACAAGCAACTTCAGCGAGAGCAGATCACGCACTTCCGTTACATTGGTTTCCACGGTATTGCGCAACATGCCGATATCGATCAGCACGCCGTATTGACTCATGAAATACGCCACCCCGGCACTGACAATGAACAACAGCGCCAATAGCGGTTTCAGGGTTCTGCGAAACGTCAGCAGGGTCAGTACAAAGTTAAAGGCACACAACAGCAGTGCACCGAACGCCAGCCGCAGCAATAGCGCGTGACTGTCGCCCTGGAGGACTGTGGAGACATGCCCCCACAGCACCGAGTTGAAACCAAGCAACAGATAGACACTGGCCAACAGCGTCACCCATTCGGGACGCAACGACTTTATTTTCAACATGACGTTTCGCTTATTAAGAGTTCCCCGCCAGGGCCATTGCGGCACCCGCCTTTTACCGGGCGAACTTTAAGCAGCCATTCATCAATTTTCCGTGAAAAAAGCGCGAACAAAACAATGTTCTGGATGAAGGATTGTTAATCCGCGCCCGCCGTTCAGCCGCGGTTCAGAAACAGCGGCTGTTTTTGACTGAGGTCACGCAGGCAAACGTACTTTGGAATAAGAATCACGATCAATATCGAGAATTTCCACACACAACTGAATATCCACACCCGCCTGCGCCGGCACCACATCCTTCAGCGCCTCCAGCAGGCTGGCGGAAAGTTGCCGTTTGATTTCCGCCGAGCGACCGCTCAGCAGCGCCAGTTTCACATGCACGAACGCCCGCTCGACCGGCGCGATGCCGACCCGGAACGCCTCATGGGCCACCGCCCGGCTCTTGATATCCAGCTCGTCGCTGAACTGGCCGCTGGCGACCAGCGCGTTGTTCAGGCGCAGCAGCGCCTTGTCGGTGTCGAGGGTGCGCAGGTTGGCGCTGTACTCCAGGTGCAGTTGGGGCATTTCGGTTTCCTGAGGCGGGACAAAGAGCCACAGCCTACTCCAGCTACCCATCCCGACAAAGGCAACTATCCTGAAGATTCACGCCCTCAACCTCAGGAGAACCGTCACCATGCCGGTTAAGCACGATTTACTCGCAGACCTGCAATTGACCCGGGAAGCATTCGAGGACCACAAGAAAAAAGACCCCCACCTGGGCAACTTGCACGCCAATTACCTGAAAAAGGACAACGAGGTGGTCGAGGCCGAACGGGACGGCAGCCCGGATGACAAGGTCACCAAATTGCGCAAAGAACGTCTGCTGATCAAAGACCAGATCGTCGCCCACCTGAAACCCTGAACCCGCCCACGGCGCTGACGCAGGCGAGTCCCTCACTCGCCGTCAGCGCGCTCCCAGACGCAATGCCTCCAGCGCCTCGTAAGACTGTCGCGTCCAGAACTCGACCCGCTCGCGCAACACCGCCGATGCTTCGTCGCGTTTGTGCTGGCTGTCCGGCACGAACGCTTTCGACGGCTGCTTGGCGTGCAGGCCGGCCGCGCGCAAGGCGAGTTGTGCGCTCTCGTGGTCGAGGCCGAAAAAGCCCGCCAGATGCTCGCCCATGGCCCCAGGCAATTCGCTGTAGTTGACCAGCAGATTGCCCTCGGCGCGGCAGTGTTCAAGGCCCGCCGCCAGCATCAGGCCGAGGCGCCGGGCGATCTCGTCTTCACGCCCGCTCCTGCCTTGGTCGCCATCGAGCCACGCCGAGCCGAGCATGCCGGGGATCATCTGCATGCCGCCCTGGCGCATATGGGACACGGCGATCTCCAGCGGCTCGCGATAGAGGTACAACCACGGCACCTCGGGGAAACACTCACGCAGCCATTGCCGCTCGCGGATGTTCCAGGCTTCGAGCTTGATCACCAGCGCCCGCTCCTGCCCGCTACGAACCTGGCCGTAGGCCGAGAGCAGCCCGCGAATCGCCGCCAAGCGTGTTTCGCGAGGCAGATCCGCTCGCAGCAGGATGTCCAGCGCAGGCGGCTCGGACACCACCACATGGCTGTCCAGTTGCGCAAGCATCTGGCTGATCAGGGTCAAACCACAACGCGAGGCGTGATAGACGAACGCGCTCGGCGCCACGCCCGCAGACTCCGCCTGCCATTGACTCAACGCCGCAAGGGACGTCTGCCGGCGGAAGGCCTGGTTGAACGGCAGGGACAAGGCATCGTCCACCGAGTCGCGGAAAAACGGCTGGTCCAGCCGCTGCTGGCCAAACCAGCACCAGTCCACGCGCCATTCCGGCCCGTCCTGCCAGATACTGATCGGCAACCAGCCCTGCAAATTCAGACTTTCCATTGATCACTCCAGCGAGCACGTCCGACGCGCATGGCCGAGCGCACCTGGTCACGGCCAAAGATGAAACCCTGCTCGCCCGCCAGCGCCAGCGTCCGCTCAACGAACACGTCCTTGTCACGCAGCGCCTGCAAGGTCGCGCTCGCCTGCGGGTTGCGCTCCAGCCAGCCGGCGAAATCGGCGAAAGCCTGGGCAAAACGGCCCACCCCGGCTGCCGGTGTGGTGGCCAGCCCGCTGTCGATCGCGGCGTCGAGCCAAGGTCCGGGACGGCAATCGATGACCAAGTGAATACGTGGGCTGCTGTCGTGGTTTTGCACGCTGTGCGGGCGGTCCAGATCGAGAAACCAGCACTCGCCCGCCTGCATCGGCACGCGTCGACCTTCAAGCATGAAGTCCACCTGCGCGGGGGTGAGCAGCGGCACATGCAGGCGCATGTCGGCATCCGGCCCGCCGAGGTCATAGTCACGGTGTTCGTGGATATGCCCGCCCGGCCCGAGGCGCATCAGCCGGGCGTTGCGGATATCCAGTTGCAACCCGCGCAGACCTTGCTGCCAGCGCGAGTCGCGCAACCAGGGCTGGCGCTCGACCGCGGGGCCGTCGCCGTGGGTCAGTTCACTCGTAGCGTCTGCCGACGAGATCAGCGCAATGCCGCTCCAGTCGCCTTCGAAATAGCGTTGGTTGAAATGCCCTTGCCACAGGTGCTCATCCAGCGCTGCGAGCGCCGCCAGCAAGGGTGGCAGATCGATCGGTACCGGCAAACGCGAGAACGCCGGGCGGCGCGTGGCGCCATCCCGGGAAAACCTGGAATCCATACCCTGGCCCCTCTACCCGACTCCTATTGGAATGCGGCCAGTCTAGGGCCGGCGAAACGGTCGTCAAGCAAAATGCCATCACCTCTCACCAATGGCAGCTTCGTTGAGCTGCGCCTGTCGGGCCTGGCGGAAAATCAGATATTCTCGGCCGTGGTCATGAACCCGTCCACGCTGCCGACACAATGATTACCGCCTTCCCGTGAAAGCAGCCGCGGGGTCCCGGCCCTTGAACACCACGCCAAATTCGAAGCGATAACTATGCACTCTATCTACCTGAACCTCGGTTGCGCCGATCACCAACGCCAGGGCTTTTTCAATATCGACCTGGACGCACCAGGCGCCGACCTGCATCTGGAACAGGGCAAGGCGCTGCCTTGGGAGCGTGGCACGGTTCCGGGTATCTACAGTGCTCACCTGCTTGAGCGCCTGGGCCGCAATCAGGGCATTCGCCTGCTGCACGAGTGCCGCCGGGTGCTGCAACCGGGCGGCGTGATCCGCCTGGTCACCACCGACCTCAAGGCCCTTATCGACGATTACCTCAGCGACCGGCCCGATCCATCGGCACCGGGCGTCAGCCGTGGCGAGCGTTTCAACAACGCCTTGCGCCAACAGGCGTGGATCTACGACGAAGCGGAACTGACGCGAATCTGCAAGATGATCGGCCTCGAGCCGCTGGCGAACACCGCGCCAGGCGCGAGCAGCGATCCGGCCCTCAGCGGTCTGGAGTCCGACGCACCGGGGCAACTGGTCCTGGAGTTCCGCAAACCACTGCGCCAACTGGCCGCAGGCGACGAGCCGCTGGTCAGCATCGTCATGCCGACCTACAAGACCCAGCACCTGCACCAGGCCCTGGAAAGCGCGCTGAACCAGACCTACCGCAACCTGGAAATCCTGGTCTGCGACGACTGCCCCACCGATGCCATCGAAGCCATCACCGCCGAATACGGCAAGTTCGACCCACGCATCCGCTACGTGCGCAACCCGGACGCCGGCAAAGACATCGGTCGCCTCAATCACGTGCTGTGCATGAACGAGGCCCGCGGCGAGTTCATCAAGTTCCTCAACGACGATGACCTGCTCGACCCCGAATGCGTGGAACGCATGATCAAGAGCTTTAGCGACTACCCTGATATCACCCTGGTGACCTCCAAGCGCCAGCGCATCGACCAATACGACGCACCGCTGGCGGATATCGCCGCGACCCAGGCGCCGGTGGCCGCTGACTCGATGATCGAAGGGCTGTCGCTGGGCACCGCGCTGATGCTGTCGCAGATCAACTTCGTCGGCGAGCCGAGCACCGTGATGTTCAGGCGCGAGGACATGATCGAGGTCACCCCGGACTTCATGTCGGTGGACGAGCAGCCCATCGCCTGGGCCTCGGACGTGGCGATCTTCCTCAACCTCGCGTTGAAGGGCAACACGGTGTACCTGGTCCAGCCCCTCAGCAGCTTCCGCATTCACGGCGAGCAGTGTCAGGTGTTGTACGGCGCCGCAGCCCAGGGCGAATCGCGGCGTTGCTGGGAAATCATGCGCAGCTTCTGGGCCCGTCATGAGTTCGACAAACCACTCTGAACATCCCGAGCCATACAGGGCTCTGACGAAAGACACGCCGGCGACCACGGAAAACCAGCATGACGATGCGCAGCCTATGAGCGACAGGGAACCGATTTTCGTGACCCAGCCCGCGCTTCCCGACCTGGAAGCATTCATTCCCTACCTGCGGGAAATCTGGGACCGACGCATGCTGACCAACGGCGGTCCGGTGCACCAACGCCTCGAGGCCGCCCTGTGCGAATACCTCGGTGTCGAGCACATCTCGCTGTTCTGCAACGGTACCCAAGCGCTGATTACGGCGGTGCAGGCGGCGGGGCTCAGCGGCGAAGTGATCACCACGCCCTACTCCTTCGTCGCCACGGCGCACTCGCTGCTGTGGAACAACCTCAAGCCGGTGTTCGTCGATATCGACCCCGATACCCTCAACCTCGACCCGGCGCGAATCGAGGCCGCCATTACTGACAAGACCACGGCGATCATGCCGGTGCATTGCTACGGCCACCCCTGCGACACCGGATCGATTCGCCAGATCGCCGAACGCCACGGCCTCAAGGTGATATACGACGCCGCCCACGCCTTCGGCGTTCGCGACGAGGCCGGCAGCCTGCTGCGGCACGGCGACCTGTCGGTGCTGAGCTTTCACGCCACCAAGGTGTTCAGCACCTTCGAAGGCGGTGCCATCGTCTGCCCCGACGAGGCGACCAAGCGTCATATCGACCAGTTGAAAAACTTCGGCCTGTCCCGCGACGGCAGTACAGTGGAACACCTTGGCAGCAACGGCAAGATGAGCGAGATTCACGCGGCCTTCGGCCTGCTGCAACTCGAGCACCTGGACTTGGCACTGGAAAAACGCCGACTGATCGACCAGCGCTACCGTAAGGGCCTCGCCGATGTCCTGGGCATTCGCTGCATCGACGGCGTTGGCGAACATATCGGTAACCAGGCCTATTTCCCGATCCTGGTGGAGCCGGCCTACCCGCTGGCGCGGGACGCCTTGTTCGAACACCTGGCCGCCCACAACATCCATGGCCGCCGCTACTTCCAGCCGCTGATCAGCAGCCTGCCGATGTACTGCGACGCACCATCGGCCAGCCCCAGCAACCTGCCGGCGGCCAACCGGATGGTGGAACAGGTGATCTGCCTGCCGATCTATCCCACCCTGGAACACGAAACAGTGGACTTCATCGTCGGCCTTATCGTCCAGGCCGCCGCATGACCACACTGACGATCATGCAGCCGTACCTGTTTCCCTACATCGGCTACTGGCAACTGCTTCATGCTTCGGACTGCTTCGTGGTCTACGACGACGTGAACTACATCAATCGCGGCTGGATCAACCGCAACCGGATCCTCATCAATGACGCGCCGGGCCTGATCACCCTGCCACTGCTGCAGGCCTCGCAGAACCGCAAGATCCGCGATATCGAGATCGCCCCCGCCGCGCAATGGCAACGGCGCCTGCTGCGCAGCATCGAAATGGCCTACCGCAAGGCACCCTGTTTCGATGAGGTATTTCCGGTGGTCGAGCAGATTCTGAGCCACCAGGACAGCAACCTGGCCGGGTTCCTCACCTATCAGTTGCGCACCCTCGCCGGCTTCATGCACCTGGGAACGCGGATCGTGCCCAGCAGCCAGGTCTACGAAAACAGCCCATTGACCGCGCAGGCGCGCATCCTCGATATCTGTCGCCAGGAGCAGGCGACGACTTATATCAACGCCCAGGGCGGGCGCGAGTTATATGACCCGACGGCGTTCGCCGAGGCCGGCATCGACCTGCGCTTCATCGCCATGCGCCCGCTGCCCTACCGGCAGCGCGGCGAAGGCTTCACGCCGTACCTGTCGATCATCGATGCCTTGATGGAAGTCGGACCGGAAGGCATCAGGCCGCACCTGGCGGCCTTTGATTACCTTTGAGGCTCAGGCCTCGCAGACCACGAAGACGCTCGCGGTAAGGTCCGGATACTTCATCCCCAGCTTGTAGCAGCCATCGAAGAACGCGTTGTCGATGATGCCGGCGCGGTAGGCGGCGTCGAACTGGAAGTTGGCCAGCGGCTTGAACAGGATGCCGCCGCGCTGCGGTACCTGGAAGCCGGCCTGCAGGGCTTCGTGCTCAAGGGTGTCGAGGCTGTAGGTGCAACGATGACCGTGTGCACGCTCGCCCTCGGTGACCGCGGCATTGAAGTCAATCATGCCCATGCCCACCGCAATCTGCCGCGACGCCGCGTTGGCGTTGGGCACCACGATGAACAGCCGGCCGCCCGGCGCCAGCCACTGGCGGACTTTCTTCAGCACCGGCTGCGGCTCGGTCAGGTGTTCGAGGGTGTGGATCAGGAAGATATTGTCGTAACGCTGCTCCAGCTCGACCGCTTCGAACTGGCCAAGGATGAACGTCGCACGCTCGCCAACATTGTTGCGGGCGATCTCGATCAGGTCCGAAGCACCTTCGATCACGGTGACGTCATCGAAGACCTGCAGCAGCTTCTTGGTGAACTCGCCGTGATAACACCCCATCTCCAGCGCGTTGCCTGGGCGGAAATGACTGGCAAGCGCCTTGATCATGTAGTCGCGGTGGATGTAGTCGAAATCGTAGGCGTACAGGCGGTTTTCCGTGTCCTGGTACTCGGTGTTCAGATCGCGTGACATGGTCAGCCCTGGTTGGAGTGGTACATGCGTTTAGCCGGCGGCTGATACCACTCGTCCAGGGTGGCGGGCACCCGCGCGTTGTAGCCGATGACCTGACGCAGCGTTTCGTCGAAGTCCGGACCGCGGTCATAACCCAGCGCGCGCGGGTAGTCGAACTGCTGCTTCATGAACGGCTTGGAGAACATCGGCGTGACCGAGCGGCGCACCGCATCGGTTTCATTGCTGCCACCGGCATGCCAGACGTTGGAGTTGAACATCAGGATGCTGCCGGCCGGCGCGATGGCCTGCTCGGCGTGTGCCTTGAAATACTCATCGCTCGGCTTGGCCTCGGCCTTGTGCGAGCCGGAGAGCATCCAGGTCGCGCCGTTGTCGGCGGTGAAATCGTCGAGCATCACCAGGGTATTCAGCAGCAGCGCGGTTTCCCCGGAGTAGGAGCGGATATCGCGGTGCACCCGCTGCGCATAAGACACGCTATCGCGGGTATTGATGGCGCCACCGAAGGAGTTGAGGATGAACTGGCCGCCGAAGTAACGCTCGATAAAACCGTAGATCGGGTACGCCTTCAGGCAATCCAGAAAGCTGTCGAACTGACCGACCAGGTGGTGCACCGTGTAACTGGTGTCCTGGTCGATGCCGTTCTTGATCTGGTAGTCGCGACAGATGGCGTAGGCCTCGTGGATGTCCTCGCGCATCTGCTCAACGATGGTGAGGGGGATGGCCTTTTCGAAAACGACCCAACCCTGTTCTGCCATCCGCCGGTCGAACGCCTCAATGGAAATCATGACCGTCCTTACTTGATCGTGACGATGCACTTGGAGGGGTACAGCTCGCACTTCTCCAACATGTACTCACTCGGCTGGAACACTTCCTTGAAGGCCAGGGCCTCGCCCGGCGATTCCGCCCAGGTCAGTTCGTCCATCAACAGGACGCTACCCGAAACCAGATGCGGCTTGACCGCCTTCAACGCCGCCAGAGTCGGCTCGTACAGGCCCATATCGAAATAGGCGAAAGCGACGATCGCCGAGGCGTTGGTCTTGAAGTATTCCGGTGCCGTCTGGCACACATCGCCAGCGACCAGCGAATGAATACCGCGCTTGTGCCCGAGCACGTTATTGCCTTCGTGCACCTGCAACAGTTCGTTCAGGTAATCCTTGTAGGTGGCCTTGGTCGAATAGGAATTCTCGATCCACACGCCACTTTCCTTGCGGTCTTTTTCGCCCGGCGCGGAATACCCTTCGAAGGTATCGAAGCCAACGATCTGCCGTTGCTTGTTGAACGGCTCGTACATGGCGCGCAGGTTTTCCAGCAACACCAGATTGTGGCCGTACCAGGTGCCGAACTCGCAGATCATGCCGGGAATATGCTTGAAACGTTTGTACAGGTCGCTGAGAACTATGAACTTCACCAACACCGAGCTGCGGGTATACAAACCGATGTTGAACAGCAGGTCATCATCGGACAGCGGACTGTTGAGAAACATGTCGCGCAACTTGTCGCGGAACGCGTACTGCAGGTCCGACGCGGTGGATTCGAGTTTGTAGACGTCGTCTTGAATATTCGGATTACTCATCATCACTCCACAGCGCCAGGCCGAAGCCGCTGGTGCCGAAACGGTTGCCGTTGTACAGCATGTATTTGTTGCCGTCGGTCTCGAAGGTAAACGGATAGCAGGTCATCAGCGAGTCCCAGCCCTCTTGCGACGGTGGGATGCCATCATCATCGAAGCGCGTCCAGGTTTTACCGTCGACAGACTCGGCGTAGCGAATGCGATAGGAGCCCGCGCCATTACGGTAATCCTCCGATGCCCGCGAGCAATACCACATCTTGAATAGACCGTTTTCCCTGATCACGCAGGGACGGGAGAAGGCTTCGGTGGGGAAGCGCGACTCCAGGCACGGCTCAGGGAAGCGTGTGTACTCGTAGCCGTCTTTCGACTCGGCGTACTTGATCACGTACAGCGGCTCATACTTGCCGTTGACCTCCAGCCAGCGGGTGCCGGAGACGTACCACATCTTCCACAGCCCCTCGTCGTACAGCACGGTGGGCGTCACGGCCAGGTACGGCTCGGTGGCAGTACGGTCCATGATTGGGCCTTCGAACAGCTTTTCGAAATGCAGCCCGTCGTCGTCCGATACGGCAACGCCCATGGCGTTGTGGTACGGAACGGTCAGGCGCTGGTTCCAGCCGCTGTAGTACAGGTAGGTGCGACCGTCTTTTTTCACCGCGTAGCTGGGCATCACCCCTTCGTCATCGAAGGTGCCGGGCAGGCCGAAGCCGAGGCACGGTTCGCGGTGGCGGGCAACGACCTTGCGCGGGTCCTGCTTGTCCAGGTCCACCACGTAACACAGGCTTTTTCCCGCCGCAGTGCGGGTGGAAATAAAGACCCGTACGACATCGTCCAGCACCAGTGCCGTAGGCACCTGGGCATGGGAGCCGACCCAGTCGATGTCCGGGTCGAAGGTTCTACCGAGTTTTTTCCAGGCCATGTTCTAAAAATCCAGTTCCTGACTGCTTTTGACCGCCCGCGCGGGCGCGCCGATATACAACTGCCAGGGTTGCGTGTCTTTGGAAATCAATGCGCCCATGGCGACACAGGTGCCTTCGCCGATGGTGCAGTTGTTGGTGATGGTCGCGTTGACCCCAAACCATGAATACGCGTTGACCAGACAATGCCCGGAGAGGACCACATGGGAGGCGAAGAACACATGGTCCTTGATCTCGCCATGGTGACCAATATGGTTGCCACTCCACATCACCACGTTGTTGCCGATCGTCGTGAACGGCTGCAGGGTGTTGTCTTCGAGGATGAAACAGTTCTCGCCGATAACATTGTCATTGACCGTGGCATTCGGGCTGACATACGAAATGAAGCCATAGCCCTTTTCCTTGCCCTGAATATAGACCGACTCGCGCAGACGGTTCATCTTGCGTCCGGTCATCGGGGCAAAGAGCTTGTATTCGGTACTCGGGAAATAGTCATGGAGGGATTCGAACGGCACCACCGGCAGCCCTTCGAACAACTTCGACTCGGGAATGTAGCGCTCATTCACGGTGAACGCGACGACGTCTACCGTGGGGTCTTTTTTCAGGTAGTAGTGCGCCAGTTGCGCGGTATCCAGAACCCCGAAAATCACAACTTTCTGCATCGTGGTCTCCAAGGTATTCAAAAGTGAGTCAGGTCAAAAGGGCCTGTGGAACGGGCTGTGTATACTGCGCCCACCTTAACATTGTCACTGGTGTAACAAGATAGGACTCCGGGCAGATGGGCAAGATTCTTGATCAAGGTCAAATCCGCTTTTACAAGGAAAACGGCTATCTGGTGGCGGAGGATATTTTCGACCCGCGGCACCTTGATGAAACGCTGGAGCACTTCAACCTCTCGTTCGCCCAACAATTGGAGCGCCTGTCGCTGCCCGTCGCCGACGGGCCGACCCTGGATGCATTGCACCGGAACATGGCCGCTCTGCTGAACGCGAGTATTGCGTTGTACCTCGCCACCCTGCGCATGTGCTCGAAACTCTACGGTGTCTATCGCCTGATGGCCGCCGAGCGTCTGCGCGACGCCACCGCCGACCTGGGCATCAGCACTCCACTGTTCCAGACCACTCCGGTGCTGCACCTGATGTCGAAACGGCTGGTTATCCCCGGCGGTTACCAGGGCTTCGATGTGCATCAGGACTGGACCTCGGTGCAAGGCAGCCTGGACACCATCACCACCTGGATTCCGTTCATGGATATCGACGCCAGGCTGTTCACCATGGAAGTGATCCCGAAAAGCCATTTGCAGGGGCTGCTCAGCGGCACCCAGGAACAACATGTGCTGCGGGTCGATGACCGGCATTTCAACGACGAAGACTTCATACCTGTCTGTGTCGGCAAGGGCGGCGTGTGCTTGATGTCGAATTTCACCATTCATCGCTCTTCCCGCGAAGGTGACGAGCGGATCCGCATCTCCATCAGCGGCCGTTACGAAAACGCCAGCGAGCCGACGTTCATTGAACGCGAGTATCCCTTTACCCAGCACAAGTCGATGCAGCGGGGTTTCATCACCGAGCATTTCCCGAGCGTCGAGCACGTGCGCGATACCTACTCCACCGAGAAAAGCTGATGGACAACAGCAATCCCTTTCCAGCACTGATCGCTTATTTCTCCGCCAAGCGGGCGATGTTCCAACGGGAAAAGCACAGCATCACCCGTCTCGCCCTGGGGTCCTCCCACGGCGACTTCGCGTTCGATCCAGCGTATTGCCCTGGCTCGTTCAACCTGTGCAGCCGCTCCCAGGATTTTCGCCATTCCCTCGCGCTTTACCAGTACGCCGCCAGCCAGGCACCGAACCTGGATACGCTGATCGTTTTCTACTCACTGTTCTCGCCCGGCAACGTGCTGGAGCAGTCACCCAGCGAAAAGACCCTGGCACCGCTGATGAACGAAGTGTTCCGGCTTGGGCAACGCTATGAGGATGCGCAGTTGATGGAGATTGCTGCCCAACTGGAAGGCCGGCTGGAGGCCATCGACGATACACTCGGCGGGAGGTCCGGTTTTTTGCCGCAATACCTGAAAGGCTTCATGCCAGCGGACTACAGCGTGCAGCAGCGAGTCGAGGATCACCTGCGGCTCAATCGCAAGGAAGATGGCAATCAGTACCTGGCTCAGTTGTTGATGCTGGCTGCCGAACGCGGTCACCGGGTGCTGCTGGTGATTCCACCGATGCACCGCGATTACCAGGCCGTCGCCGGCCCGGACTCGCCCTATCTGTTCCGCGGCGCGTTCGAATTGCAGCAACTGATGGACTGCCTGCGACCCGGCTTCAATATGAACATTCTCGACTGCTACGCCGACGTCGACTTCGTAGACGAACACTTCGGCGACTACGACCATCTGCTACCCGAGGGCGATGGTGCCGCATTGTTTTCAAGGAAAATTGCCGAACGCCTGGACCTCTGAGACCCGCCCCACTCCCTCAAGCCCCGACCTTGCGCTCGCGCAGGGTCAGCCAGGTCGTCGCGCCGACGATTACCGCGATGCCAGCCGAATGTTCGAACCAATCATTGAGCAGTCCACGCCAATACGCTGGCCCAACACGAATCAGGGCACCCGTACCCGTAACAGGGAACATCCAGGGAAACGAAGCGATGACGCATACGGCCCGGTGCCATGCGCAAGGTATTATGCGAATCCGTGGTGCAACGAACTGCTTTGGGACTGACTCCTGCTCGCAAAGCACACGGTAATATCAGAGGGTAAGTGGATGGATACACATATCTCGCTGAGACGCGCCACGCTTGAAGATGGGCAAGCGTTGCTTGATTGGCGAAACGACAAAGCCACAAGAGAGGCTAGCCATTGCACCGAAGCGGTAGACCTGGAAGGTCATATCGCATGGCTGGAGCAAGTTCTTGAAAATCCCGACAGGGCACTGTTCATTGCAGAAAAGTCGGGCACCCGGGTAGGGACTGTGCGCGCCGATTGCGATGGTGTGGAGACCGAGTTGTCCTGGACAGTGGCTCCAGAAGCGAGAGGGACTGGTGTGGCGAAAGAAATGCTCAGGCTCGTCATGAGAGAGGTTGCCGGACCATTCAAAGCTGAAGTGAAGACGAACAATAAAGCATCACTGCGGGTTGCCGCCGGTGCAGGGTTGCACATTGAAAAAGAAGAGCGCGGCATAGCTTACTTCCTGTGAGGAGGTGCTGTGTTTGGCACTAAACGAAAGCAGACCAAATCAGGTGGGAAGACCATGGAAGACGCCGAATGACTCAGGAAAACCGGGGCTTTGGCGGGTGCGGGTGATGTCAAATCAGTGCCAAATAGCTGCACCATGGAAAACGGCGTGTTTTTGCCGAAACAGGCCTTTCGAGCGGTCCAATTGGCACTTGATTGGTTCCCCGTTGCCGGACTGAAAGCCAAGCTCCATCTAGGTAAAATCCTAGCGCCCGCTTTCTACTCAACTTCTTTAGGTTGAAAGGGGAAGGAAACCAAAGTTGAAAGCCGGTTTCTTTTCGCCAAAGCCCCATATTCACTGGCTTCCAGCATACTTGGCGATCCGTTTAAGCCCTTTCAGAAAAGAAACGAAGGTGAAAGCCAAGCCACACTGGCAATCGTCCGAGACATCGCTCCAGTGATCCGGGCTCCCCAAGCTCAGACAGGAGCAGACTCCCAATTTTTCGGCTTGGGACTTTTCGTTGATCGCAGGGAGCAAACGAAACACATTTTGCGAATTAACACGAAATTTCGGATTGGAAAAAGGCAGTGATATCAGGCAGATATGCTTCTCTCCATATCGCTAGGGTGCGTGACAAAGCGAAAAGACTAGGACTGAAAGACTATCGATCTGCGAGCGAATTCGTGGTCCTTTAAGACAGCTACGCTTCAGAAAGCCCGATGATGCTCTGGTATCAAGACATGAGCTAATCCAATCAATTTCTATGAGGCACTGATGCCCAGAGTAAAGAAAATCATGCTACTCCCGACCGGACTTCGGGAGCAGTTGAACACACGCCTGCGGAAGACGGATTACTCCGGCCTGGTTGAGCTGGCAAATTGGCTAAGCCAGCAAGGTCATAAGGTCGGAAAATCAGCGGTGCACCGCTATTCCGTAGAACTCAAAGCTAGAGACCAGGCCGCTGAGATCGCGGCTCAATACTGGCGCCGTGAGATCTCGCACCTCACGACCTCAGACATGCTTACTGAGCTTGGAATGCTGCGCATTCGTGAACACCAGATAATTGAACAACTGCTAGCGATTGGGCAAGACGCCTCCCCCCAGAATGTCCAGCAGAGCCACAGACGGCTGCAAATCGCCGGGGCTAGAGTGGAGTGATCACAAAAAGGCTTGCGTTAGTCCGCTGTTAAACGTTAGATTTCCGGCGTCGCTGCAAATTCAGCGACCGGGTTTGGCGACCCGACTCACATAAGGCGCATCAGCGCCCCAGTACCGACAGCAGGCGCTTTTTTTGCGCCCACTGTTCGGCATTATGGCGGCTGTGCGTGGGAGACCTTCGGGTCTGCCGGTTTCCTTATGTACCGGTTCGCCAACCTGCGCACAGCTGCCACCATTCGTTTGGCGACGTTTGTGGCAGCTCCGTAATCAAACATAAGGAGCCTTGACCATGACCGCCCTCATTCCACCCAAAATCCGTGCCCTAGCACTTCGCAAGCTAGCCATTGCCGCGCTGCACGCTGACTCCTCCCTTTCCGTCCGTCTTCGTCGCTACAACACGGCCATGGAGAAAGCACGAGCTCTGGAAGTAATCTCGAATAGTGAGGTGCGTCATGGATAAATTTATCGCATTGGATGGCCGCTCAGAAGTTCGTGCTGCGCTTTACATTAAAACTGGTGTCCCGCCAGATGTTCTATATAACGCTGCCGCCGAGCGCCAGTATGCTGCTCGCGGACTGCTTGATGCGATTGGGGCGTGTGAGATTGTAGAAGGTGAAGCGAAGGGTATTTCGAACATAGCGCGTGCTATTGCAATTCTGGTCAGTGACGCGGAGTCACTATACGAAGCGGCATTCAACGCCACCAGACCCAAATAATCGAATGAAAGACCAAACTCCTGACTGCGCAACGCCGTCAGGAGTTTTTTATTTGTGCGCTGAAACATATCGGGGGGTTAATATGGCAAAGCGAGGCAGAAAGTCGATTGAAGTGGAGCGAGCCACCGGAAAATCCAACCGACAAAGAATTTGGGATGCGATATGTAAATTCCCCGAAGGGTTCACTGGCTACTCAATCGCAAGAAAGTCTGGCGTTCACGATACGACAGTACGCAGCTATATACAGTCACTTGTTAACGCAGGTTACTTAAGGCGGATAGCCGGAGCAGATCACTTTTTTGAGCAAACACTTTGCTTGGTCAAAAATACCGGCATGGATGCTCCGTGCGTCACCAGAAAAGGAAATGTCAGCACCGCTGGACTCAGAAATGAGGCCATGTGGCGAACACTTAGAATCCTAGGCACTGTAACAGCAAGAGGCTTAGCCGAAAGCTCGTCAGTCAAATTCGATGTTTCGTTGTGGACAGCCCGAACTTATCTAAAGCACCTCGCTAAAGCTGGGTACGTCGAGTTAATTTCGACAGGAAATGGTGATCGGTCGGCTTATTATCGGCTTATCCCCATTGAGTACACCGGTCCCAAACCACCAGCCATAAAGCGTGGCGGTATCGTATATGATGCTAACTTGGGTAAAGTAGTTTTCCCGGCGGACTGATACTGAGAGCCATGCTCTGACAAGGCGCCTCCTGGCGCCTTTTTTATTAGCGGCCACTTTTATGGCATCAGCCCAGCAGCGACGTTTCCCGAACGCCCCCCCCGCCCGCTAAGCGCTTTACGCCATAGGCACTACCTTAGCGCTAGTAGTTTGCGTTCGTTTGCCCTGCGTAAATCTAACGCGCCTCTAACGGTGTATTGTCGCTTGATTTGGCTAGTCACACCGTCGGTGCCATGGGCCCCGTGTCTTGCGTGGTGGAGAAACACCCTAAACCCTAGCGACTGGTTAAATATTTCTGGTCGGCGATAGCCATCCACGGAATAGAACACATTATGCAGGATAACATCGCCCCACCAGCCCTAAGAAAAAACCAAGCTGCTCTAACTCAATCCATGACTGACATGATCGAAATCATTGAGCATGCCATTGATAGAGAAATGGAAAGGGATGCGTCCCCAGCGGGGCTTGCGAATGCTTCGGTAATTGCGCTGTGCAATGTATTGGGTGGCACCGCGGTATACCTACCACGTCCAACCGCGCTAAAAAGAATGGAGCGCGACAGGCAGATATTCAAGGCATACATAGAGGGCGTGCCTATTGCTGAGACTCTAAAGAAACATAAGATTTGCTCTCAGACTTACTATTCGATCATCAAAAAACAGCGTCACTCTCTGCGCCTTCAAACGACCGTAAATGGGCACGTAAGTGACTAAAGATACCAATAGTTCATCAAGTACTTTCAAAGGTGCATTAGCCGCCATCTACAGCTCCATTCTTGAGCGCATTTCCTATAACGAATTAAAAAGTCTAGAGCCTGATGACCTTGCACGTGTTGCTACAATTGCCATCAAAGACTCGCTTAGCGGACAGACCCACTACATACATAAAGACCGCAACAAGGCTAGAGCTAATCTCAAAACAACGCAGAGCAGAGAGTTAGCCTCAAACAATACCTCCAACGCTTTTAGTGGCGCATTGCTTTCTATTTATAGCGCAGTTCTCGAAAAAGCAAATACCAGCAATTTTTCAATTATGAGCCCTGAGCAGTTCGCGAATAGATGCACGCTCGCCATTCAAGAGTCCATGGGAGGTTATATTCACTACATCCCAATGGGTTCTGCTGAAGAGCACCGGAATCGAGACTTGAAAATTTGTGATCTTTGGGGTTTTGGGGGACAGAAAGTCAGCGACATAGCTCTTAAATTTGAGGTCTCGCAGCAACATGTTTATGAGGTGCTTAACCGATACTCAGAGAAATACAGAAGCATCCATTCAGGTAATCGCCAGCTACGCAGAGAGCGCAATGCAATGCTACTTGCGAGCCGGGAATCTGGGGCGACATACCGCCAGCTAAGCCAGGACTTTGGGCTTTGTTACTCACAAGTCCGTGAAATTATCAAAAAAACTTCAAAAGCAACATCATAGGAATAACCATGATCATCAACGACAACGCTCTTCACGCTATCTTCACCGCCTTCAAGTCTGCATTCAATACTGCCGGGGCAAAGGCTGACACGTCTTGGCAGCAAATCGCGTCCGAGGTTCCCTCATCGTCGAGCAGTAACACTTATGGCTGGCTTGGTCAGTTTCCTGCGTTCCGCGAGTGGGTCGGTGAACGGGTGCTGAAGGATGTCGCAGCCCACGGCTATGCGATTGAGAACAAAAGCTACGAGAGCTCTATTGTTGTTTCCCGTAACGATATCGAAGACGATCAAGTTGGTATTTACAAACCACTTATCGAAGAAATGGGGCGCGCTGCGGCGGTCCATCCTGACGAGCTTATTTACGGGCTGCTGAAAGAAGGCATTACCCGGAAATGCTATGACGGCAAGGCCTTCTTCGCACCAGATCATCCAGTTGGAGAGACGCCGGTAGCAGTTAGTAACTTCCAAGATGGTGATGGCCCTGCGTGGTACTTGCTCGATGTCAGCCGGTCCCTTAAGCCACTCATTTTCCAGGTTCGCAGAAAATACAACTTGATCGCGATGAGTCGTCCCGAAGACGAATCTGTGTTCATGCGCAATGAGTGCCGCTATGGCGTAGACGCCCGGGTCAACGCAGGATTCGGCTTCTGGCAGTTTGCTTACTGCTCAAAGGCACCGCTTACCCCTGAGAATTACGAGGCTGCTCGCGCAGCGATGCTTCAGTTCAAAAGCGATCAGGGTCGCCCATTGGGTATCATCCCGAAATTACTGGTGGTGCCACCAGCGCTCGAAGGCAAAGCCCGGACTTTGTTGGTAAAGGATGGTAATAACGAAAATCCATGGACAGGCAGCGCGGTGCCTCTCGTAAGCCCATGGCTGGCGTATTAATTACGTAGATAGGCTGGCAGTAAAGTGAGTGGCGCCATTTCGAGGTTATGGTGCCGCTATTGGCCCTGAGATGCGTGGAGCGCAGCTCAGGGCCTTTTACGTTGGCCGGTGCCAAATGGGCCGCTCAGCGATGCCAAATCCAGCACTTCCTTACAGGTCTGCTCGGGTCTGTTTTTGCCCAAGATTTGCCCAATCATCAGAGCCAGAAACGACGAAGCCCCTGAAAACTTCAACGTTTTCAGGGGCTTCACGTACAACATGTATGGCGGAGAGATAGGGATTTGAACCCTAGGTACTGTCGCCAGTACAACGGATTTCGAATCCGTCCCGTTCGGCCACTCCGGCATCTCTCCAATGGCGCGCATCATACCAGCACTTTTGCCAAAGGCGAAGCCCTTGGATGAAAAAAATCGCGTGCTTTCAGATGCTTGCGCGAACGTGCCGAATTACAGCGGCACGCCCAGGCGTTTTGCGACTTCTTCGTAAGCTTCGATCACATCACCGAGGCCCTGACGGAAGCGGTCTTTGTCCATCTTCTTGCGGGTTTCCTTGTCCCACAGGCGGCAACCATCCGGGCTGAACTCGTCACCCAGGACGATTTCGCCATGGAATACGCCGAACTCCAGCTTGAAGTCCACCAGCAGCAGGCCAGCGTCATCGAACAGCTTGCTCAGCACTTCGTTGACCTTCAACGACAGGGCTTTCATCTTCACCAGTTGTTCGGCGGTACCCCAGCCGAAAGCAACGACGTGGGATTCGTTGATGAACGGGTCACCCTTCGCGTCGTCCTTGAGGAACAGTTCGAAGGTGGAAGGCTCCAGCTTGATGCCTTCCTCGACACCCAGGCGCTTGACCAGGCTGCCAGCAGCGAAGTTGCGCACCACGCACTCGACCGGAATCATGTCCAGCTTCTTGACCAGGCATTCATTGTCGCCCAGCAGCTTGTCGAACTGGGTCGGAATACCGGCTTCTTCCAGTTTCTGCATGATGAAGGCGTTGAACTTGTTGTTCACCATGCCTTTGCGGTCGAGCTGTTCGATACGCTTGCCATCGAAGGCAGAGGTGTCGTTGCGAAACAGCAGGATCAAGCGGTCAGCGTCGTCGGTCTTGTAAACCGACTTGGCTTTGCCGCGGTAGAGTTCTTCACGTTTTTCCATGATGGGCTCCGCTTGCTAAATGAGAAGGGGCTAGACGATTTCGCGCCAGTCGAGCCCACAATCCTGGTTGGCCACTTGCAGCCAGTCCGGGTCGCACCCAAGGGTATCGACGAAACATTGCCGGGCCAGCTGTGGCAGGTTGTTCTTGCTGCTGAGGTGGGCCAGCACCAAGTGCTGCAGTTTTTCCCAACCCAACTCCGCCACCAGGCGCGCGGCCTGATGGTTGTTCAAATGTCCGTAATCGCCGCCAACCCGCAGTTTTAGAAACTGCGGGTAATGCCCCCGCGCCAGAAGGTCACGGCAATGGTTGGCTTCGATCAGCAGGGCATCCAGGCCCCGGTAATGGTCCAGCAAAGTCGTGTCGTACGAGCCCAGGTCGGTCAGCACGCCGAGGCGCCGTCGACCATCCGTGAACACGTACTGCAAAGGCTCCAGCGCATCATGCGTCACACCCACCGCACGAATGCTGAGGGCGCCCACCTCGAACGTATCGTTCGCCGCGAGAAACCCTGTCGCTTCCAGCGGTTTGCGCAACCCGCGCAAAGTGCCACGACTGAGATAGACCGGAACATTGTAGCGCCGTGCCAGCAACCCCACCCCATGCACATGGTCGGCATGTTCGTGAGTCACCAGCACGGCGCTCAATATGTCTGGCGATACACCGAGCCGCGCCAGGCGCCGCTCGGTTTCACGCAGGGAAAATCCGCAATCGACCAGTACGTGCGTGTCGCCACTACTGATCAGCGTGCCATTTCCCTGGCTGCCGCTTCCAAGTACCGCGAAGCGCACTTAACCCAGGTTGTCCTGAATGACGCTCAGTACGCGACGGGCCACATCGGCCGGAGCCACGGTGTTGATGTTCTTCTCGACGGTAACCTGGACGCTGTCGCCCACCTTGCTCAGGCGAACCTGATAGCGCTCGGCACGGGCTTCGATCTCTTCCTTGCTCGGCGCACTGCCGAAGACGCGGCTGAAGAAACCAGGCTCGCTTTTCGGCTCGGCTTTCTCGGCCAGGTTGATGTAGTACAAGCCCAGACTGCGGTTGATGTCTTCAACGCGCCATTCACCGTGTTCCAGGGCACGACCGACACTGGACCAGGCGCGATCGAGATCGGCGCCGAGGTTCAGAACCGGGTTGCCGCTACCGTCTTCGCTCAGGCTGACACGGCTAGGTGCATCGAAATCACGGGCTGCGAGCAAGGACACCGAACCGCCCTTCTCGGCGCTACGGGTCATGCTGGCAAGCATTTCGTCGACCAGTACGGCATCGACGCCGGTGTTGGTCGAACGGGCCGGGAATTCCTGCTCGGCACTGCTGCCGGCGGCACGCTCGACGGTCACCACATAGACTTCACTGGTGTTGCGCTGCACGCCTGGCTCGATACGGACCCGCGCGCGGACCTCGTTGTCGCGGCTGCTGGCGGCACCGCCCAGGCGCTCGGCCATGGAAGCGGAAAGCTCGTCGAAACGCTGCCAGGTGGTGTTGAACTCACCCGTCTGCGGACGTTCTTCGGCGATACGGAAACCGTTGTCCTCGAAGAACTGCCGGGCAACCGGCCAGACTTCGGCCGGAGCGCGCTGGGCCAGGACCCAACGAGCGGCGCCGCTCTTCTGCAGGCTGAAATCGGTAGCGTCAGCGCTGGCCGCCAGCGGCAGCGGACGCGGAACTTCGTATTCACCCTTGACGTTGTCGTCCGCGACGTTGCGCGGGATCGGCAGCAGAGGGTCGAGACGCTTGACGTTGCTCACATCAGGCGGCAACTGCATCGGCGGCTTTTGAGTGGCCTCCAGGTAGTCGCTGCCACGGTCACGGAAATACCCGTCCTCGCCCCAGAGCCAAGCGCAACCGCTGGTGCTGGAAATGATCAGGGCAAGGGCGGAAAGACCAGCCAATCGCTTCATGCGGTGTACGTCCTCAATTAAAACTGCAGGCCGCACTGGCGCATGGCCTGGCGTACCGTATCGTGACAGGAGTCGCTCAGCCAGGTCAGCGGCAGGCGGATGCCTTGGTGCATCAGGCCCATTTCAACCAAAGCCCACTTCACCGGAATCGGGTTGGCTTCGATGAACAGGTGCTTGTGCAGTGGCATCAGTTTTTCGTTGATGGCGCGGGCTTCGTCAGCCTTGCCTTCGAGTGCAGCGTTGCACAGGTCGGCCATTTCACGCGGGGCGACGTTGGCGGTCACCGAGATGTTGCCCTTGCCGCCCAGCAGGATCAGCTCGACAGCGGTCGGATCATCGCCGGACAGCACGAGGAAGTCTTCGCTCACGCCGTCGATGATGGCCTTGGCACGCTTCAGGTCGCCGGTGGCTTCCTTGATGCCGATGATGTTCGGCACGGTGGACAGGCGGATCACGGTCTCGGCCTGCATGTCGCAGGAGGTGCGGCCGGGAACGTTGTAGAGAATCTGCGGGATGTCGACGGCTTCGGCGATGTGCTTGAAGTGCTGGTACAGGCCTTCCTGGGTCGGCTTGTTGTAGTACGGCACCACCAGCAGGCAGGCATCGGCGCCGGCATTCTTGGCGTTCTGGGTCAGGTGCACGGCTTCGCTGGTGGAGTTCGCACCGGTACCGGCGATGACCGGGATGCGACCATTGACGCGCTTGACCACGAATTCGATGACCTGGATGTGTTCTTCGACATCGAGGGTCGCCGACTCGCCGGTGGTGCCGACTGCGACGATGGCATGGGTACCGTTTTCCAGGTGGAAGTCCACGAGTTTGCTGAGGCTGTCCCAGTCCAGACGCCCTTGTGCATCCATGGGTGTGACCAATGCCACCATACTGCCCGCAATCATGAAGCTGCTCCTGCCGGAAAAAGAGAGCGGTAATGGTACTGGCGCCATCGGGCTTGCACAAGCGACGCAGGCGGGCAGAGCATTCCCCTCGGCGGCCATTTTCGCTACCCTTCGTCCTTTGATCGGTACATAGCGGCCTGCCGGGCTGCCGACAACGTGCCCCGACAGTGTCCGCCGCCTCGATCCAGAGGCCCGGGAGCACGCTGAACAGCCTGTTCACCCCGTCAAGTACCGACCGCTCATCGCTTTAGGAATGCTATGTCCACCCCCACCGTCCGCGAACAATTCCTTGTCGTCAGTGCTTTGGGCCCAAGCCCGATGGAACTGACCAACATCCTTTGCCGGGCCAGCAACGACAGTCGCTGCTCGGTGGTGACCTCCCGTCTGAGCCGCCACGGCGAATGCAGCGCGCTGATTCTGCAGATCACCGGCAACTGGGATGCCCTGGCGCGCTTCGAAGGCGCGCTGCCGAGCCTGGCGAAAAAGCACGGCTTCATCGTCAACGTGGTGCGCAGCGCCGATCTGGAAGTGCGTCCGCTGTCGCTGCCGTACGTCGCCTATGTGAGCGCCGCCTACCGCCCCGACATCGTCAATGAGCTGTGCCAGTTCTTCATCGACCACAATGTCGAGCTGGAAAGCCTGACCTGCGATACCTATCAGGCACCGCAGACCGGCGGCACCATGCTCAATGCGACTTTCACGGTCACCCTGCCGGCCGGCACCCAGATCAGCTGGCTGCGTGACCAGTTCCTGGACTTCGCCGATGCACTCAACCTCGATGCGCTGATCGAACCTTGGCGCCCACAGAACCCGATGTAAGGAAGATTGCCCATGGCCGTTGAACTCGACCAACCCGTCGCCGATTTCCAGGCACTGGCCACCAGCAGCCAGCAGGTCAGCCTTGCCGCGCTGAAGGGCCGTCAGGTGGTGCTGTATTTCTATCCGAAGGACAGCACGCCGGGTTGCACCACCGAAGGCCAGGACTTCCGCGACCAGTACGCTGCCTTCCAGGCCGCCAACACCGAGGTTTTCGGCGTTTCCCGTGATGGCATCAAGTCCCACGAGAACTTCAAGGCCAAGCAGGCATTTCCCTTCGAGCTGATCAGCGACAAGGACGAGGCCATCTGCCAACTGTTCGACGTGATCAAGCTGAAGAAGCTCTACGGCAAGGAATATCTGGGCGTAGACCGCAGCACCTTCCTGATCGACAGGAACGGCGTGCTGCGCAAGGCATGGCGCGGCGTGAAAGTGCCGGGCCACGTGGCTGCGGTACTGGCCGCAGCGGAAGAATTGAACAAGGCGTGAGTATCAAACGGGGCATGTCGAACATGCCCCGTTTTGTTTCAGAGCAACGGTGCCACCGCAGGCTCACGACGTGGCCAGGCATCCAGCACGGCCTTGAACAGTGTCGCCAGCGGAATGGCGAAGAAGATCCCCCAGAATCCCCATAGCCCGCCGAACAGTAGCACCGCGCAGATGATCACCACCGGGTGCAGGCTCACCGCTTCGGAAAACAGCAAGGGCACCAGCACGTTGCCATCCAGGGCCTGGATGATTGCGTAGACGGCCATGAGGTAGATGAATTGATCGCCCCACCCCCACTGGAACAGCGCGATCAGGGTGACCGGCACAGTCACCACCACCGCACCGACGTAAGGCACCACCACCGACAGCCCCACCAGCAGCGCCAGCAACGCCGCATAGTTGAGCCCGAGGGCAACGAAGGCGATGTAGGTCGCCACGCCGCAAATCAGAATCTCGATACCCTTGCCGCGAATGTAATTGGCGATCTGCCGGTTCATCTCCTCGGCCACCCGCGTCATCAGCGCACGTTCCTGCGGCAGATAGCCGCTGACCCAGCGCGCAATGGTCTCGCGGTCCTTGAGGAAGAAGAACACCAGGATCGGCACCAGTACCAGGTAGATCATCACATTGACCAGCAGCGGCAGGCTCGACAGCGAGAAGGTCAACGCCCACTGGCCGAACTTGCCGATTTCCCCGCGCATGGCTTCGATGGCCTGCAGCACCTGGTCATCGGATACCAGGTGCGGATAGCGCTCAGGCAGCAGCAGAAGCAGCGACTGCCATTTGCCGAGCATCCCCGGCAACTCGTTGAACAGCGTGATCAACTGATGCCAGAGCAACGGCACCAACACCAGCAGGAACACGCCCAGCGCTCCCATGAACAGGGTGAAGACCAAACCCACCGCGACCTTGCTGGGCACGCGCAGACGCTCCAGGGCGTTCACCAGCCCCTGCATGAGAAACGCCAGGACCATGCCCGCCAGCACCGGGGCCAGCATGCCGCCCAGGGTCAATACGGCGGTGAATCCGAGAAACAACAGGACCGCCAGCACCACGGCTTCCTCGTCCGAGAAATAGCGGTGCAGCCAACTGCGTAGCACTTTGAACATCGACGATCCTTGGGTACGAAAGAAACTCAGGCCTTCTTCAGCCAATAGGTGTAAACCCCGCCCTCGGCGGTATCGAGCAGCAGCGTATGACCGGCCAGCCTGGCAAAAGTGCGGAAGTCGCGCTGCGAGCCAGCATCGGTGGCAATCACCTTGAGCACCGCACCGCTTGCAAGGCGATTCAGTTCCAGTTTGGCCTTGAGCAACGGCAGCGGACAGTTCAGGCCACTGGCGTCCAGTTCGGCATCGTGGTGCAAGGTGTCAGTCATCAAAACTCTCCAGAAAAACCAGCCGGCCAGACAGCGCTGGCATGCGGCGCAGGCAAGCCTCGCAGAATACCGCCACTGGTCGCAACCGTGCGAGGCGGCTACAGTAAGGCTCTTTGTCGACCAGAGCTTCGTGCATGAATTTTCTGCGCCCTACCTTGCTGACACTGGCCTGCCTGCTGGCGCTTCCAAGCCACGCCGACGACCTGCCGTCACTTGGCGACGCCAGCTCTGCCATTGTCTCTCCGCAGCAGGAACACCAACTGGGCCGGGCCTGGCTGAGCTTGTTGCGCGGCAATGTCAGCCAGTTGTCGGATCCACAGCTCAAGGATTACGTCGAGTCCGGCGTCTACCGTCTTGCCGAAACCAGCCAACTGCAGGACCGCCGCCTGGAGTTCATCCTGATCGACAGCCCCGAGCTGAACGCCTTCGCCGCTCCGGGCGGGATCGTCGGTGTCAACGGTGGTCTGTTCCTCAATGCCCAGACCGAGGGCGAATATGTCTCGGTACTGGCCCACGAACTCGCGCACTTGTCGCAACGCCACTTCGCCCGCGGCGTCGAAGCCCAACAGCGCATGCAACTGCCGATGATGGCCGCCCTGCTGGCGGGCATCGTGATTGCCGCTTCCGGCGCCGGTGACGCCGGTATCGCCGCCATCGCCGGCACCCAGGCGGCGGCCATCCAGGAGCAGCGACGGTTCTCCCGGCAGAACGAACAGGAAGCCGACCGTATCGGCATCCTCAACCTCGAAAAAGCCGGCTACGACCCGCGCAACATGCCGTCCATGTTCGAGCGACTGATGCGTCAGTACCGCTTCGACGCCAAGCCGCCAGAATTCCTGCTGACCCACCCGGTGACCGAGTCGCGTATCGCCGACACCCGCAACCGCGCCGAACAGGCCCCTGCCGGCGGCACTGAAGACAGCCTGCGCTATCAGTTGATGCGTGCCCGGGTACAACTGTTCTATGAAGGGACGCCGGGCCTCGCGGCCAAGCGCTTCCGTGCCCTGCTGGATGAAACCCCTACCCTCGATGCTGCGCGCTACGGCCTGGCGCTGGCGCAGATCAAGGGCGGCCAACTCAATGAAGCGCGGGAAAATCTCAAGCCGCTGCTGGCCAAATCACCCAACGACATCACCTACAACCTGACCCAGATCGACCTGGACATCACCAACAACCGTCTGGCTGATGCTCAGCAACGGGTCGACAAGATGCGCCAGCTCTACCCGGGCAACTATCCGCTGCAACAGGTTCGGGCCGACCTCCTGCTCAAGCAGAACAAACCCGCCGAAGCAGAAAAAGCGCTGGAAGCCCTGATCAAGAGCCGCGGCGACGACCCGGATATCTGGTATGACCTGGCCGAAGCCCGCGGGCTTTCAGGCAACACCATCGGGCTGCACCAGGCACGCGCCGAGTTCTTCGCCCTCACCGGGGATTTCGACCAGGCGCTGCAACAGCTGGATTACGCCAAGCGCAGGGCGGGCACCAACTTCCAGCTCGCGTCGCGGATCGACGCCCGTCAGCGGGACTTGCTGGAGCAGCAACGAATGGTCAAGGACATGATGCGCTGAGGCCTGTCGCCTGAATCCACGGGATTTGAGCCCGCCTCGACAACGGGGTTGGCGCAAATCCTGTGAAGGGCTGCCGAGCAGCCCTGAAAGACTCAAGCGTTGCCGGACAACTTCAGCCGCGCGGCCTGGGTAAAGTCCAGCATCCGCTGCAACGGTTTGATCGCCTGTGGAATCAATGCCGGTTCCACGAAAATCTCGTTCGTCCCTTCACGCAGGCACTGCAAGGTACGCTCAAGCGTGTTCATCGCCATCCAAGGGCAGTGCGCGCAACTGCGGCAGGTCGCGCCGTTGCCGGCGGTCGGCGCTTCGATAAACTCTTTGTCGGGGCACAACTGCTGCATCTTGTAGAAGATGCCGCGGTCGGTGGCGACCACGAACCGCTTGTTCGGCATGCGTTGCGCGGCGGCGATCAACTGGCTGGTGGAACCCACGGCGTCAGCCAGCTCGATGACGGCTGCCGGCGATTCCGGGTGCACCAGAATCGCGGCGTCCGGGTACAGGGCCTTGATATCGGCCAGTTGTCGCGACTTGAATTCTTCGTGAACGATGCACGCACCGTCCCACATCAGCATGTCGGCGCCGGTCTGCTTCTGGATGTAGTTGCCCAGGTGCTGGTCCGGTGCCCAGATGAAGGTCTCGCCGTTGTCCATCAGGCTTTCGACGATTTCCAGCGCGCAACTGGAGGTCACCACCCAGTCGGCACGGGCCTTCACTGCGGCCGAGGTGTTGGCATACACCACCACGGTGCGCTCGGGATGCTTGTCGCAGAAGGCCGAAAACTCGTCCACCGGGCAACCCAGATCGAGGGAGCAGGTGGCGTCGAGGGTCGGCATCAGGATGCGTTTTTCGGGGGTGAGGATCTTCGCGGTCTCGCCCATGAAGCGCACGCCGGCCACCAGCACGGTCTTGGCCGAGTGGTTCTTGCCGAAGCGGGCCATCTCCAGGGAGTCAGCCACGCAACCGCCGGTTTCCTCGGCCAGCGCCTGGATCACCGGATCGCAATAGTAGTGAGCGACGAGCACCGCATCCTGCGCCTTGAGTTCGGCGGCGATGGCGGCACGGTATTCGGCCTCTTGTTCAGGCGTGAGCGGCTTGGGCTGCTTGGCGTCCAGATGGGCCTGGACCAGAAGGCGTTCGGAAATCTGCGTCATGTTCGCAAGACCTGCTGGCGCTGATGCGCGTAAGTCGAGTGTATCATCGGGCACGGACAAATCGGGTAACAGCTTGGCCTTTGCATTCTCGGCAAAAGTCCGCTGCAACCTCGGTTTTATGAGTCGCCGAAGGCTACAGATAATCGGATGAATTCTAAAGAGATTTTTGCCCGGCAAAGCCGGCGGGCGACGCTCGACACGTCGCCCGCGGAGCAAGGAGATTACTGAGCAGCGCCGGTCAGCAGTGCGGCACGTCCCCGGACGAAGGTATCGAACTGCTCAACGGTCATTTTCTGCCCATTGAAGTCCACCAGGCCGTCGGCGTAGCCCAGGTGCATCTGGATGTTGTCACCCTGCACCGTCGCCATCTGGGTTTGCAAGGCCATCATGCCGACCATCTCGCCCGCTGCCGACGCCTGTCGGATCGAGTCGGCATCCAGGCCATCCAGCGTGGCACGCAGGGCCGCGATATCACCGATCATGGGCTTGGAAATCTTCAGATTGGCCTGGACCGACTTGATCGACTGGGCGAGCGCCTGCTCAGGCGGCAGGTCCGCCAACGCCACACCAGCGAGGTCGACAGCGAGGTCAACGCGGCTTTCGCCACTGGCCGTCTTGAACGACAGTTCCTCCAACGCCACCCGTGGCTGGCCAGCCAGCACGCCCTGCAATATATCCTTCAACAGCGGATCGTTCAGAAGCTGGGCACCATCGGACTGTTCCAGGGCAATGGCTTCCAGCTCCGGCATATGTTGCTCATACCAGCTCACCAGTTTGCCGATTGCCTCGGGATTCAGGCGCTGCACGCTCCAGCCCATGCGTGCGCTGCCCAGCGGCTTGCCGGCATAGCTGATATCGGAAACCTGATACGCACCCTTGAGCGCCAGACCGTCGTTCTCGATGCGATAGGTGTCGCGCAGATCCAGGCCGAACTTCAGCGGCGGTTGGCCATCGTAGACAACCGACACTTCTCCCAGATCGGCCGCATAAGAGCCGACATAGAAGCCGTAACGGCTCTTGCTCATGTCAGCGGCGAAGGTAAGGTCCTTCAGGCCGAAGTCCAGTGTAGAACCGTCGCCTTGCGTCAGGGTCAGGTGCTCCATGGCAGCACCGAAGCGCAGCTCATCGCCATGGGCGTCGGTGTCGATCTGCAGTGTCAAACCGGAAAACGAGAACATCACGCCCTCCTCGCCCTTCACTTCCAGCGGAGCCAGCTTGAGGTTGGTGCGCACGGCGCCGCCATAACTCAGGCTCATGCTGCCGCCCAACGGCAGTTGATCACCGGCGGCGGCGAACCACTTCTCGGTCTTGTCGGTTTTTTCAAGCGCGTAAGTGCTCGCAGCCATCACGGGTGCCAGTTGCAACTGCTTGAGCCGCGACCACGGGAAAGGCCCATGCTCGATGTGATCGACGAAATCCAGCTCCACCGACTCACCGTCCGGGTCGCTGAGGGTCACACGGTAGCGGGCGAGGCTGGTGAATTTATGCGACTCCAGGGAAAGCAGTTCCACCTTGCCCTGCATTTGCGTGCCCATGGCCACGCCCAGTTGGCGATTGACGTCGGCCAGCGCAGCGTTCAACTGCGCGGGCAGTTGCTGACCGGTGTTCCACGCGATCGACGTCCAGGTCCCCGCGACCAATACAGCCAGCCCGCCGATAACTACCAGTGTTTTCTTCATGAAGTGATCCAGTTGCTGTCCTTGAATTGAGGATCCGGGCGTTGTCAGCCCGGAGGGGCAGCGAGGTTATCACTGCCGGGACATCTCTACCTACCTGCCTGATTGAACCGCTCACTGCGGGATTAATCGCCAAGGACCGTAATCCAACTCTGGCGTTTATTCAGGCTATCCACCAAGCCGACATCAGACACTCACATAACTGTCATCGGACGCTGACATGTTCAGGCCATGCCCTGCCTGTCCGGGCAGGAGGAACAGCATCGGCCTGATAACGGAGCTTCGTATGAAACTTGCTGTGTTTGGTACCGGTTATGTTGGCTTGACCCTGGCCGCCTGCCTGGCCGAGGTCGGACACTGGGTTTGCTGCGTGGATGTCGATGCCGAGCGCGTGGACGCGCTATCCCGCGGCCATTGCCCAATTTTCGAGCCCGGCCTGCCGGCGCTGCTGCACAAAGGTCTGGCCAGTTCCCGTCTGCTGTTCAGCACCGACGCGGTGCCCGCCATTGAAGCCGCCAGCGTGATCTTCATCGCCGTGGGTACTCCGCCGCAGGCCGACGGCAGCGCCGACCTGCGCCAGGTCTTCGCGGTCGCGGACGCCATCGGCCGGCACGCCCACGGCGCGAAAATCATCGTCAACAAATCCACCTCGCCAGTCGGCACCGTCGATGCCATCAAGGCCCGCCTGATCAGCCTTCGCCCGGACAGCGCCGCGCAACTGGACGTGGTCAGCAACCCGGAGTTTCTCAAGGAAGGCTCGGCGGTCATCGATTGCATGCGCCCCGACCGGGTCATCATCGGTGGCGCCAGCACCGCGACGCTGACCCTGCTGAAAGAACTGTTCAGTCCCTTCAGCCGCAATCACGACACCTTCATCAGCATGGACGCCCGCAGCGCCGAGCTGAGCAAGTACGCGGCCAACTGCATGCTGGCGACAAAGATCTCGTTCATGAACGAAATGGCCAACCTCGCCGAACACCTGGGCGCGGACATCGAAGCCGTGCGCCGCGGTATCGGCTCGGACCCGCGCATCGGCTACGACTTCATCTATGCCGGCTGCGGCTTCGGCGGCTCGTGCTTCCCCAAGGACCTGACGGCCCTGCAGCGGATTGCCGAGCGACACGACTACCAGCCCCGCCTGTTGCAAGCGGTGGATGCCATCAATCAGCGACAGAAACATCGCCTGTTCGAAAAGATTCTCCAGCATTACAACGGAGACCTGTCCGACAAGACATTCGCCGTGTGGGGCCTGGCGTTCAAGCCCAATACCGACGACATGCGCGAAGCCCCCAGCCAGGCACTCCTGCAAGCGCTATGGCAGGCTGGTGCGAAAGTACGCGCCTTCGACCCACAAGCCCGGCACGAAGCACGTCGACGCTACGGTGAGCGCAATGATCTGGAGTTGCTGGATAGCAAAGAGGACGCGCTGACAGGCGCCAATGCGCTGGTGATCGTCACCGAGTGGGAGGATTTCAAAGTGCTGGACAGCGAACTGGTCAGGCAGCGCTTGCTCGATCAGGTGATCTTCGACGGGCGCAACCTGTTCGATCCGGCGCATATGGCCGATAAGGGCCTCGCCTACTACAGCATCGGACGCGAGGAAGTGCGGCCTGGCAATCCTCGCGCCCGAGACAAGGAAGTGTCTTACTCGTTGACGTCCATGAACTCACGCGCCCAGACGATGTAGTCATTTGGCTGGGTGTAGGTGTGAGTCAGCTCCGTCGCGCTCAGGTCAGAGGCGGAGCTGGTGATGCGACGCTGCTCGCGCAGGCAGTCGTAGGTCGCCTTGATCGCGGCGAAGTAGGCGCCATGACCGTCCACGGCAATGCGCACGCCAAGCTCGGCCAGACGCGAGTCATCGTGCAATTGCGGGTTGCCGTAGGTGACCAGCATGAGCGGAACGGTGACGTGACGGGCAATCTCTTCCAAGTGATCAAAATCGCGGATGCCGACCATGCACACGCCGTCGGCACCGGCGTTCTGGTAGGCCACGACGCGAGCAATGACTTCCTCGGTCGGAATCACGCCGGCATTGGTCCGGGCAATGATCGACAACTCCTGATCGACCCGGGCTTCCAGCGCCGCACGAACCTTGCCGACGCCTTCTTCGATGCTGATCAGATCGGTGGACTTTCGACCAAACTGGGCCGGCAACAGGGTGTCTTCGATGGTCAACGCGGAAACGCCAGCGCGCTCCAGCTCGATCACGGTGCGCATCACGTTGAGGGCATTACCGTAGCCATGGTCGGCATCGGCGATGAACGGCAGTTGTGCAACCCGGCCGATGCGAGTGGCCTGTTCGGCGAACTCGCTAAGGGTGATCAAGGCAAAATCCGGTGCAGCCAATACCTGTAGCGACGCCACCGAGCCTCCCAGAATACCCACCTCGAAACCGAGGTCGGCGGCAATGCGCGCTGACATCGGATCGAATACCGAGGCGGTGTGGTAACAACGAGGGGAGGCAAGCAGTTTACGGAACGCACGACGCAAATCTTGATGGGACGCTTTAGGCATGATCTATCCACTATTTCGACTTCATTCTGAGACGAAACATACCACCCCTTGATGTCTCTCTGACAGCAGCGAAGGTCTTTGTCCGACAAATCGACGCAAACGTTTCACCTCCCGGGGTTAAAGGGCCGGCACCGACCGGGAATCCCCGATGGACAGGGAGAGGATGAGGGTATTAAGGGATCGATCTGGCGGCCCTTCGGCGAAAACCACCAAGAACCACGAACCGGGATCACGAGCTTTTTTTGCCGATTTCATCAAAAAATCGCGAAATGTGTATGAACTGTGCATGCATATGCTGAATACACCGGATACGGCAAAGCCTGACGTCAGGCATCAGGGAAAACCGTATGCGCACATGCTTTCTTATCAGTGATTCCCTTATCTATTAAGCGTAGGCTTTGTACGGTTATGGCATAATGAAATCATTCCACAACTCCAGATAACGAGCCGTGATTTGTGTCAGTGACGACCTTAACTGTATGTGATGACTCTACTGTTGCCCGCAAGCAGGTCCTGCGGGCGCTGCCAGCGGACTGGCCGGTGTCGATCACCCAGGCCAGCAATGGCCATCAATGCATGGACGCCATTCGCAAAGGTCTCGGCCAGGTCGTGGTTCTCGACCTGAACATGCCGGAGATGGACGGTTACCAGGTGCTTCACGCCTTGCGCGATGAAGGCTTGAAGGCCGCTGTCATCGTTATCTCCGGGGACGTGCAACAGGAAGCGGTGCGGCGGGTCCGCGAGCTGGGCGCCCTGGCGTTCCTGCAAAAGCCTTTCGACCAGGCAGAACTGCGCCAGACGCTTGGCGAGCTGGGGCTGATGAGCCTGCCGGGGCAAGCGGCGCAAAGCCACCGTCCGGCGACCAACACCAACGTCACCTTCAATGAGGTGTTCCGCGAAACCGTCAACGTCGCCATTGGTCGCGCCGCCGCGCTGATCGCCAAGGTACTCGGGGTTTTCGTGCAATTGCCGGTGCCGAACGTCAACGTCCTCGAAGTCGGCGAACTGCACATGGCCCTGGCTGATGCCGGGCGCTGCAAGCAACTCACCGCGGTCTGCCAGGGCTTTATCGGTGGCGGTATCGCCGGCGAAGCCCTGCTGATGTTCCATGATTCGGAAATCGCCGATATGGCGCGCCTGATGCAGCATCAGAACAGCGAATCATCCGACCTGGAAATGCTCCTGGATCTTTCCAGCGTCCTCATTGGCGCCTGCCTCAGCAGCATCGCCGAGCAGGTCGACGTCGTGTTCTCTCAGTGTCACCCGCAGATCCTCGGCCAGCATGCCGGCATCGAAGAACTGATCCGGGTCAACCAGCAGCGCTGGAAGAAGACCCTTGCCGTGGAGATCAGCTACGGTCTGGAGGGACACGATATCCGCTTCGACCTGTTGCTCCTGTTCACCGAAGACTCCATCGAACGACTGACCCACAAACTCGCGTACCTGATGAACTGACCCATGAACAAACCCATTGATCTGACCGAGTTCCATTGGCTGCTGGCGATCGTGCAAAGCATCGACGTCGGCGTGGTGGTGCTCGACCGCGACTACCGCGTCCAGGTCTGGAACACCTTCATGGAGAACCGCTCGGGCGTTGCCCCCAAGGACGCCCACAGCGAATCGTTCTTCACCCTCTTCCCGGAGGTCAACGTCGGCTGGTTCAGCCACAAGCTGGAAAGCGTCGCGACCCTCGGCACGCCCGCGTTCACGGTGTGGGAGCAGCGCCCTTATCTGGTGCGGTTCAAGAACTACCAGCCAATAACCGGGCAGGAAGACTTCATGTATCAGAACACCACGCTGTTCCCGCTGCGCTCCACCGACAGCAGCATCAGCCACTTCTGCCTGGTGATCTACGACGTGACCGATGTCGCCACCAACCGGCGCATGCTGCAATCGGCCAACGCGCAACTGCAGAAGCTTTCCAGCACCGACCGCCTGACCGGCCTGTACAACCGCGGCCACTGGGAAGACAGCCTGAAAGTCGCTTACGCCCGTCACCAGCGCCATGGCAACCACACCAGCCTGGTGATGTTCGACATCGACCACTTCAAGCGCATCAACGATACCTACGGCCATCAGGCGGGGGACAAGGTGATCGAACAGGTCGCCGCGATGCTGCGCGAGTATGTGCGCGATACCGATGTGGCCGGGCGTTATGGCGGCGAGGAGTTCGGCGTGGTGCTGTCGGACACCGACAAGCATGGTGCGAGCGCCTTCGCCGAACGATTCCGCAAGGCTATCGAGGGGCTGGAAGTGCAGCACGAGGGGCAAAGCATTCGCTTCACCATCAGCCTGGGTGTCGCCGATCTCAGTCAGCCCTCGGAAGGCCATGCCGACCTCATCGCCTGGGCCGACCAGGCGCTGTACGCCTCGAAGAAAAATGGCCGTAACCAGGTTTCGATTCACGAATGACAGCCGTGAGGTCCAGCCTTTCGGGCACCCGGTAGTCGGTCACCGGAGCCCGCCTTGAAAGTCTCCCAGCCTGTGTTGCCTTCACGGCCAGCTCACTGAAGGCAACTTGCCAACATCCCGTGGCTTCAAGATAATAAGATTTATTATCAATTGTAACTTCGGGTTATCCCATGTCCGATCTGGTTCATCACGCAGCGATGCACACCCTCTACGAGGAGCATCACGGCTGGCTCAAGGGCTGGTTACGCAAGCGCATGAACTGCAGCGAGCAGGCCGCGGACCTCGTGCAAGACACGTTTTTACGTGTGCTGACCCAGCGCAGGGCCGAAGTTGTTCGCGAACCACGGGCTTATCTCAGCCGCGTGGCGCGCGGCCTGATGATTGACATGTTCCGCCGCCGCTCGCTGGAACAGGCCTACCTGGAAACACTGGCAGCGATTCCCGAAGCACTGGATATCTCCCCGGAAGAGCGCCTGCTGATCATCGAGTCTCTGCTGGAAGTCGACCAGATGCTCGATGCCCTCGGCAAGCGTACCCGCGACGTATTCCTGATGGCCCATCTCGACGGGCTCAGCTACGTAGAAATCAGCAAGCGCCTGCAAATCTCGGTCAACACCGTGAGAAAACACGCCGTGCGCGCGCTGACCCAGTGCCTCCTGCTGATGGAGGACTGAGCCTTGGCATCCCCAGGACTCGATGTCGCCACCCTCGAAGCCGCCGCCCAATGGTATGTCGACCTGCGCACCGGAACGCCGGATGAGTCGCTGCACCGCGAGCATCAACGATGGCTGCAGAGCGACCCGCGCCATCTGCTGGCCTGGGAACGGCTCGGGCGCCTGCAAGGAAAACTCGAACGGCTTGCCCCAGCGATTGGCAGCCCGATCCTCAAAGCCGCGCATGCCAAGCGCCGCGACGTATTGAAAGTGCTGTCGGTGCTGCTGGCCACGGGCGCCGCCGGCACCCTGGGCTGGAGGGTCACGCCGCTGCCCCAGTGGGCAGCGGACCAGCGCACCGGGATCGGAGAGCGACGCAGCATTCACCTGGAGGACGGCAGTCAACTGCACCTCAATACCGCCACGGCGGTGAACATCCGCTACAGCCAGCAGTTGCGCGAACTCTTGCTGCTCAGCGGCGAGATCCTCGTCGAGACCGCCAAGGACAAGGCCGCCCGACCCTTGATCGTGCATACCGCCGAAGGCAGCCTGCAGGCGCTCGGCACGCGCTTTATCGTGCAACAGGAACAGGATCGGACCCAGCTTACCGTGCTGGAGCATGCCGTCCTGGTACGCCCTGGCAACCAACCCGATACCACGCTGATCGTGCAAGCCGGTGAGCAGGTCAGCTTCAGCGCTGACGCACTGGAACCCGTTAAGCCAGCCACCACCCAAGCCGACGCCTGGCTACACGACACGCTGGTGGTGAACGACTGGCGACTGGATGACTTTCTCCAGCAACTGCAACGTTATCGCCCTGGCTATCTGAGCTGCGACCCGGCGGTGGCAGGGTTGCGGGTGTCCGGCTCCTTTCATCTGCGCAATACCGACAACGTCCTGGAAAACCTGCGTCTGACCCTGCCCTTGCGGCTACGGCGCTTTACCCGCTACTGGGTGCGCCTCGAAGCAGCCTGAGTGTCGGCAGTAAAAAATTTCAAAAAGGGGTTGGTGATTCTGACTCTCGTTCGGCTTGCCAAGTAGAGGCGCACAGACGCCGCCATTGCCAACGAGCGTAAGGAAACACCATGCCGCATCACGCACACCTCACCGAACCCGGTTTGATCAACGCCCCCTTCCAAAACCGCCCGCTACAGCGTGCAGTGCACCTGGCCCTGCTGAGCCTGGTGCTGGGCGCAAGCGTGAGCAGCACGCTGGTCGCCCCGGCGGCGGCGGCACAACACACGATCGAGCGCGAACTGGATTTCAACGTGCCCGCCGGCCCCCTCGATCAGGCAGTGGCGCAATTCAGCTCGATCGCCGGCATCAGCGTTTCGTTTGATGCGGAACTGGCGCGAGGCAAACAGTCTCCGGGCGTTCAGGGCCACTATTCGCGGGAAGAAGCGCTGCATCGTTTGCTACTGAGCAGCGGCGTCGATGCGGTGGCGCTGGGCAGTGGCGGATATTCGCTGGTGCAGGCACACGGCAGTACCGGAGCGCTTGAACTGGGCGCAACCAACGTACTTGGCGCAGTACTGGGGTCGACCAGTGAAAACACCGGTTCCTACACCACAGGCACGATGCAGAGCGCGACCAAGCTGTCATTGTCGATTCGCGAAACACCGCAGTCGGTCACGGTCATTACCCGCCAGCGCATGGACGACCAGAACATGAGGTCGCTGGAAGACGTGCTCAAAAGCACGCCCGGCATCGCCATCACCAAAGACGGCCCACAACGCTCGACGTTCTACTCCCGCGGCTTCGCCATCGAAAACCTGATGACCGACGGCTTGCCCAACGATCTGTCCCACTACCTCAGCCGCGACATGAACTCTTCGCCGGACATGGCGATCTTCGATCGAGTGGAAGTCGTGCGCGGCGCCACCGGCATGATGCAAGGCTCCGGCAACCCGGCGGCGGCCATCAACATGGTGCGAAAGCGCCCGACTGCCACGCCTCGCATCAGCATCACCGGCAGCGCCGGTAGCTGGGACAACTATCGTAGCGAGTTCGACGCGTCCAACGCTCTGAACGACAGCGGCACCCTGCGCGGCCGAGTGGTCACCGCGTATCAGACCAAGGGCAGCTTCCAGGACTTCACCAGCGCCGAACGCTCGGTGTTCTACGCTATCGCCGAAGCAGACCTGAACGACGATGCGACCTTGACCTTTGGCGCCTCCAACCAGAATGCCAATCACAACAGTGCCTGGGGCGGCTTGCCCGTCGCCGCCGACGGCAGTGACCTGCACCTGAAGCGCTCCACATACCTGGGCAGCAAATGGGAATACTGGGATCAGGACAACACCACGGCGTTCACTCGCCTGGAGTACCGTTTCGCCAACAATTGGAAAATGCTTCTGGCCGCCAGCAAGAGCTGGTCAACACTGGACATGCTCGGTTCCCTTCCCGAGCGCATGGGCGATAACTACGATCAGTTCGGTCAGTACATCGGCAGATACAACTATAAAGACCGGCAGGGGAGCTATGACGGCTACGTCACAGGCCCTTTTTCGTTCTTCGGTCGCACCCATGAACTGGTGGTCGGCGCCAGCAAGAGGGACCTGACGTTCAACGGCAAGGGGCTGCCCATCGACGTGGAGACCAATACTGATCTCTACAACCCCGTCGGCATTCCCAAACCTGACGTGAGTGCCAACCCTTGGACCCAGCATCGCACCAGTCAGCAGGAAGGTGCTTACGTCACCACACGGCTGAACATCACGGATGACCTGAAAATCATTCTCGGCGGGCGCCTGGATTGGTATGAGTACGATGTGGATACCCGATGGAATGGAAAATCATCAGCCAGCAGCCTGCCAAACAAAGTGACACGCAACCTCACGCGCTATGCCGGGGCGGTTTATGACCTTGACCAGCATCACTCGGTCTATGTCAGCTACACCGATATTTTCCGCCCACAGACCGAACTGGATACCCAGAACAACGCGCTGATGCCGATAACGGGCAAAAACTACGAGCTCGGTATCAAGGGCGAGTACTTTGATGGAAACCTGAATGCCAGCGCAGCGATCTTCCGCATCGATCAGGAGAACCGCGCAAAATTGCTCAACCCCAATCAGTGCATGCCGATCGGCGGCACCTGCTATGACGCGGCGGGTGAAGTGCGAAGCGAAGGGATCGAACTGGAAGTCAACGGCACCTTGGCGCCAGGCTGGGAACTGGGGGCGGGTTACACCTACTCCGCCGCCAAATATACAAAGGACGCCAACGAAGACAATGTGGGGCGCTTGTTCGCCACCAACATCCCCCGCCACATATTCAAGGCGTTCACCACCTACCAGCTACCTGGCGACCTGAGTCGCTGGAGTGTCGGTGGCGGCCTCTATCGGCAGAACACCGTCTACAACAAAGGCACCAATGATTACCTGACCACGTTCGACTACCGTATCGAGCAAAAGGCCTACACCGTGGTAGACCTGATGACCAGCTATCAGGCTTCGGAGAACGTTCACGTACGACTGAACCTGAACAACGTTTTCGACAAGACCTACTATCAGGACATCAGCTCCAACACTGACTTCGGTAACAGCCTCTACGGCGAACCACGCAACGCCATGCTCACGATCAACTGGAATCTCTGAGACTGACTGACCGGCACAGCAAACAGCGGGACAGTACCAATATCTATCCCGTGTTTGCTGTGCCAGTCCCTCGCATCCACGGGACGCACTACCAGCGCGCACGACAGAAACGAAAAAGCCCGCGCTCCTTATCGGAACGCGGGCTTTTTCAGGTGTTTCACCGTCGGTTGTGTCAACCATCATTCAGCAACTATCTGCCAATTTCCGGTTTAACACTGCCAACTTTATATGGTGGGTCGTGTAGGATTCGAACCTACGACCAATTGGTTAAAAGACAATTGGGATCTAGGACGAAATTTCCATCTAGGGAGGGGTTTTAAGCACCATTCCAGCGCCTAGGCACGCAGCCTCTAATGAAATCCACATTAGAGGCATGGCAATGACACATCCGAAGAAAGCAAGACGAGCAGGTAAGGTTTCCACCAAAGGCGGCACCGGTAAATCCACCGGGTCCACCAATCTGGGGGCATTCACTGCAGACGCTGGGCTGCGCACCCTCCTCATCGATCTGGACCCCGTCCAGCCTTCCGCATCCTCCTATTTCCCCCTGGAGTACACCGCCCCTGGCGGCATTTTCGAGCTGCTGTCGTACAACGAGACCGACCCGGCCAAGATCATCTCCCGCACGTCGATCAAGAATCTCGACGTCATCATCTCGAACGACGCCAACAACCAGCTCAACAACCTCATACTGCAGGCGCCTGATGGCAGACTGCGACTAGCCAACCTGATGTCGGCTTTCGATGCCGATTACGACCTCATCCTCTTTGACACCCAGGGCGCCCGCTCTGCGATGCTGGAGATGGTCGTTCTTGCATCCGACATCATCCTCTCCCCCCTCCCCCCGAACATGTTGGCCGCGCGCGAATTCAGCCGTGGGACCATCCATATGATGGATGGCCTGCGCAGTTACGCACGCCTCGGCCTCACCATTCCCCACATCAACATCATCATCAACGGCCTAGATGAAACTGCTGACGCGCGCGAGATCCACCGCACCGTCCGTGAAATTTTCGACGGGAACCCTGACTACACCGTCCTGCAATCGATCATTCCAGATGCCGTCATCTTCAAGAAAGCCGCGAGCCAAGGCGTGCCGGCGCATCGGCTTGAATATCGTCAACCGTCGAACCGTAAGTCGCCGTCGGCGCTGAACGTCATCCGCAACCTGGCTATCGAGGCGTTCCCAGAATGGAAAGACCGCTTCGAGGCAATGACCGAAGAGCGTGTTGCCGAGATCGCCAAGGAGGCCCGCCGCGATGAGTAAGCACGCGATTACCGAGGCGGCCGGGATCACGGCCGATGAAGTCCTCAGGATTGGGAAACTCTACAGCTCCAATGAGTTACGCGGCATCCAGAAAAAGCTGACATCCGCGTCTGGAGACCTGCACAAGCTAGCCAACGGTTGGAAGATGGGTGCCGGCTTGCTCGGTTCGCTCGGTGACCTTCTGAGCATTGAACAGCGCGAGCTACTGCGTAGTGCAGCACAACTCGTTGATTCGATCGGTCACAACGTGACCCATGCGAAGGAAAAGCGCGTTCGTTCCGAGAAAGAAACGAAACGCCGGCAAGATGCGCGTGATGCTCAGTCGAAACAGCTGGTAGCCCGTACGTTCCCCTTGCCTACCGAAACTCACGAAGAACTGCTGGAGACGATCAAAGCCGCACTCATTCTGAATCGTGCACGGCAGTTAAACACCTCCTACAACCCTTCTGAATTCAACGTTTACATCAGAAACGAGCTGAAGACACCTGCTCGGCTCCATGGGCATTCAGTGGAGCAACACCGAGCCGGGAATGTCAGATCACTCCGCTACTTCATGATCAGCGACCTGACCAGCCACCTTGCTTATGACGATGGTTCATCGGTTGAGGAACGCCTGCGGCTCCTGCAGGAGAAAGTGGCCGAAGCTGTAGGCCTGGCTGCCTTGACAGCAGACGAACGCGAGACCCTTCGCCTCTGGCAAGAGGCCTTGGTGCCTGCAGCGGACAGGCAGGAGGGCCAAGCATGAGCTTTGCCCTCATATCTCAATTCGCGGGCTCGCTTTGCCTGTATCTCATGAACTGCTCTGTGGCACTGGCCACTGCCTATGGCTTGGGCTCGATCCTCAAAGCCCCCCATGTCGAGCTCGCGTTGCAGGGAGCGGTCTACTCAGCCTATGCGCTCTGTGTCTTCGGCGTGCTGAACACCCTGGCCTTGATCGCATCCGCGCTGCGCAGCCGACCTCGCCGCGCCGGGGAGGGTTCATGATGGACAAGCAGAAGATCCTCGACAAGGTCACCAAGCTGATGTCCTTGGCCAATAGCCCGGGGGCAAACACGAACGAGGCCGCAACCGCATTGCGCCAGGCCCGCTCGCTCATGGCCAAGTACAACATCGAGTCCGACGAACTTCGAGCTAGCCAGGTTCTAGAAACAAGCGTCCCCACTGGCACTCGCCGCTCCCCGGCTGATTGGCTGCACTCCCTGGCCGCAACGTGCGCAGCCGCTTTCGACTGCAGCCACCTCTCCTACTACCACCCATTGAAAGGGTACTGCTTCAAGTTCCTGGGCAAGGGTATCGGCCCGGATCTGGCTGCTTATGCCTACAGCAGCCTCGTCCTGCAACTGCAGAAAGCACGTCGCGAGCATGTCTCGCAGCAGAAACGGTGCCAGCTGAAGACCAAACGACGTCGCGGCCAACTCTTTGCTGAGGGCTGGATCGGGGCAGTGGCCTACAAAGTTCGAGAATTCGCTGGTGACCTAGCCCCAGATATCCAGACTGATATCACTGCCTACTTGACCTTACATCACCCTGAGTTGAAGCGCTTCGACATCACGCCAAGCGAAGCCAAGGGCCACGATCGTAGCTCGCTGTACGCAGGAATTAAGCAGGGTCAGCGCGCTCAGCTCCACCGGGGAGTAGGCCGCAGTGAACAGCCAGGAATTGCCCAGGGAGGTGCCAGATGACCGATCTGATCCTTTCCCCTCCTCATTCCGTCGAGGCTGAACAAGGCGTTCTGGGCGGGCTGATGCTGGACAACGAAGCCTGGGATCTGGTCGGTGATCTACTGCAGGCCGACGACTTTTTTCTATCCCAACACAGGCTGATCTTCACTGCCATCCAGGAGCTGTCAGAGAAAAACAGCCCATTCGATATCGTGACGATTTTTGAGGCGATGGCCATCCCTGAGGAGGTTGGAGGCCTCTCCTACCTGGCAGAGCTGGCCAAGAACACTCCGTCTGTAGCGAATATCCGGTCGTATGCTGAGATCGTGCGCAACCGCGCCCATCTCCGCCGCATCATGTCCCTGTGTTTTCAGGGGACTCGGGACGCTGCTGAACTCGCCGCTGACGCGGCTGAGGTCCAGGACACGCTAGAGCAGAAGCTGTTTAAGCTGGGCGAAGGTCGTGTGGTTAGCGAATTCACCGACATGAATGAGGCATTGCTCTCTGTCGTCGACAAGATCGACGCCAATTTCAATGGCCATGTGACCGTGACCGGTGTGCCGACCGGGATAACCGACCTTGACGAGATGACCCGTGGTTTGCAGCCAGCCGATCTGATCATCGTAGGCGCGCGCCCCTCCATGGGCAAAACCTCGTTCTGCTTGAGCACCGTCGATGCTGCGCTGACCAATTCGCCTGACAAGATCGTGCTGGTTTTCAGCATGGAGATGCCTACCGAGGCCCTGATTTATCGAATGCTGGCCATTCTGGGCCACATCGATCTGAGCAGGCTACTTTCGGGTCAGCTGCAGGATGAGGACTGGCCCAAACTATCAGCCGCCGTCCATCGCATGAACGCCTATGGCAACCGACTGGTCATCGATGACAGCGCGAACCTGACCCCTGCCGCTATGCGAGCCAAGGTTCGACGTGCTAGCCGGCGTTTCGGGAAACCTTGCTTGATCATGGCGGACTACCTGCAGCTCATGCGGAGTCCTAGTCAAGAAAACAGGGTCAACGAAATCAGCGAAATATCCCGATCACTGAAGGGGATCGCCAAGGAATTCAACTGCCCCTTCATGGCCCTCTCTCAGCTCAATCGGGACCTCGAGCGCCGTCCCAATAAGCGCCCCGTGAATGCTGATCTACGGGACAGCGGGGCTATCGAGCAGGACGCGGACCTCATCCTCTTTGTCTATCGGGACGAGGTGTACAACGAGGACACCGAACTCAAAGGCGTTGCCGAACTGATCATTGGTAAACACCGCAATGGCCCCGTCGGCTATGTCCGTGCAGCCTTCATCGCCAACCAAACCCGATTCGCAAACCTCACTGCCGATCATTGGCAAGGAGCTGCCGCATGACGTCCATGCAACCCCATCCGATTACGCATGCCTGCCATAGCTGTGGCCGGCACTTCGCGCTGCATCAAGTACGGCAGGTGCACCCTGCCGAGCACACCCCTGAAGGTGAGGCAGAGGTCCTAGTATGCCCGGTCTGCGGCAGCTACGACCTCGATCCTCTTTCGGAGGTGCCCAATGCAGGTTGAGCAGATCTACCCTTCGATCCCTGCGATCGCAAACACCGACCAATCGGCCTTGGCCTTTGCGCACCACTCTGGCGTAAACGCGGTTTGGCTGGATGCTCTCGGCCAGGTTATCTCACGGTTCACCCAGTTCGGTGAAACCACGGTGTCTGTTGAGCTGAATGAGGCTATGCAAGAGCTTGCCCGGCTGCAGTACATCGAGCTGGAAAGCGATGATGCTGGAACGCTGGCAGCGACCCTTCTTGGCCAACCAGCCCTGCTGACCAACTATTTCTGGTCCGTATGGGTACCAAGACATCTCCTGAGCTGCGGTCTGAAGGTGGCAGTAACCCCCTATCTGACCAGCTCCGAGGACGAGGCTCATCATTGCACCGTGGTCTTCCGCATTCCTGGATCGCGCGAAACTGCACGGGAGTTCCTCACCGACCTTGCCACCCACTACCCCGGCTGCACCCCGGAAATCGTGGCCATCCAAGCCGGTGATGCACTTTGCCAGAAGGAGGCCAGATCCAATGCGTAACCTCCTTCGCGGCGCGCACGACAGTGTTCGCCGGCTTGCGGAATTTGCCTTCTCCGAAGGCTGGACTCTCTCCCGCTCCAACAGCGGGCACCTGAAATTCAGCAAGTCGGGCTTTACACCGATTTTCACGTCCTGCACGCCCAGCGACCGCCGTTCCGAGCGTAACACTCGGGCGCTGCTCCGCCGTGCCGAGGCCCAAAACATCACCTCCCGGGGGATTCAATAATGCCGATCCGACACGCAATCGTTCACCAGCTCGATAAGCAGCCCGACGGCAACCCGGCCGTCCTTCACGCCCGTGACACAGAGCTCCCGGCCACGGATGCCGTCGAGAACCTCCAGGCCGACCTGAACGACAGCTACAACGCCAAGCAAGGCAAAGCGTGGGGCTTCTTTCATGGGGAGTCGGGTGCATACCCATTCAGCGGTTGGCTGAAACAGTACCTGGAGGAGCAGCAAGACTTCACCAGCTTCAGCCGTGTGTCCGTCGAGCACCTGCAGAAACTGATCGAAGAGGTCAACCTGTCCACTGGTGGCCACGTGCTCTTCAGCCACTACCAACAAGGTCTGACTGAATACCTCATGATCGCCGTCCTCCAGCAGGTCGAAACCGTCGGCCTGGACGGTGATCTTAATGTTGTGGTCTCTCACTACCTGGACACCAGCAACTTCTCCTGCGCGGCCCGGATCAACCTGAGCGAGTGGCGCAACAACCCAAACTCGAAGCAGTACATTTCCTTCGTTAAAGGCAAGAACGGCAGGAAGAGTTCGGACTACTTCCGCGACTTCATCGGGTGCCAGGAAGGCGTCGACGGACCAGGTGAAACCCGCACGCTTCTCAAGGCATTCACCGAATACGTCGAGAAAGAAGATCTCCCAGAAGAAAGCGCCCGGGAGAAAACCCACGCGCTACTCGACTATGCCACCACCCAAACGAAGCTGGGGCAGCCCCTCTCTCTTCAAGAGCTGTCGGAGGCTCTCGATGATGACCGCCCTCAGGCGTTCTACGACCACATCCGCAACAGCGATTACGACTTGTCACCCGAGATCCCGGCCGACAAACGCGTACTCAACCAATTCCGCCGTTTCACCGGCCGCGCCGAGGGCCTGTCGATCAGCTTTGAAGCGCACCTGCTCGGTTCCAACGTCACATACGACGCCGACACCGGCTCCCTGACGATCAAGAACCTGCCCACTCAACTCACCGACCAGCTCAAACGTCGTATCGCGGATTCGGGAGAGCACCAATGAAAGAGGTTCAGCGCCCGATACTTCGGTATCACGGGGGGAAGTGGAGGCTAGCTGCGTGGATAATCCAGCACTTGGCCCCCTATCACACTTACGTCGAGCCGTTTGGTGGAGCCGCATCTGTTCTGCTGCGCAAGCCTCGAAGCGCCGCTGAGATCTATAACGACCTGGACAGTGAAGTAGTCAATCTGTTCCGTATGGCCCGAGACCGTGGTGGTGAACTTCGCAATGTACTCGCATTGACTCCCTTCGCTCGTGAGGAGTTTGCCGCCAGCTACAACGAGACGGCAGATCCTCTCGAGCGTGCCCGGCGGATGGTACTCCGCTCTTTCCAGGGGTTTGGTAGTGCGGCTGCTAGCGGAGAGCGCACTGGGTTTCGCTCAACGTCGGTACGATCCGGCACCTCACCGGCAGTGGACTGGCGCAACTATCCCGATGCGTTAGACACGATCATCGAGCGTTTACAGGGGGTAGTGATCGAGCAGCGCGACGCTCTAACGATCATGGAGCACCACGATCGGCCGAGCACTCTGCATTACGTGGACCCGCCCTATGTGCACTCCACACGCAGTACGAAAGTTCGCCACACCGCCACGGGCAAATCCTATCGCTACGAATTGAGCGACGAAGAGCACCTGCAGCTCGCCACGTTCTTGCAGAGCAGGCAAGGGATGGTCGTGCTTTCAGGCTACCCCTGCGCTCTTTACGACGATCTCTACAAAGACTGGTACCAGGTAAGCAGGCAGGCATATGCCGATGGAGCGCGAGGTCGGACCGAATGCCTCTGGCTCAATCAGGCAGCCTTTCAAGGTCTGTCCCAGTTCGATTTTTTCGCCGCTGTTCCAGACCACAGTTGCAGCCCCCTCGCTGCCCGGCGCTGAGCGCCCTCGCACATCTTGGAGAACATCATGAACGCAACCAATTCCCGCACCGCCGACAAATTTGTGGTTCGCCTGCCTGATGGCATGCGTGAACGTGTCGCACAAGTCGCCCGCGACAACCATCGCTCCATGAACAGCGAGATCATCGAGCGCCTCGAGCAATCGCTGTTCAATGACCAACACAATACTGCTCAGGTCCAGGCCGGCTCAGCAGAAGACATTCTCAAGTCAGAGCTGGCTCGCGCTTACAAGATCATCGATCGCCTGCTGCAAAACGCCGTTCCTACACAGGACGACATCCAGGAGGTGTTGCACCTGGTCCGCAAGCAAACTCCACTGGCTTTGTCCCACGTTGCTGCGGTAGGAGCTTGATATGGCCGTTACAGACCTCAAATCCAAGCTCCTGGCTCCAGGCTTCAGCCCTACAGGCTCCGCCGCTGCCATGAGTGACCCTATCGCGGACACCCCACTGGTGCTGACTGTCGAGGAGGTCCTCCCCTGGGAGGACAACCCACGGACTACCCGTAACCCTCGGTACGATGAGCTCAAAGAGTCGATCCGCAACCGTGGCCTCGACACCCCCCCGCCAGTAACGCGACGGCCTGGTGAGGAGAAATACCGCATCCGCAACGGTGGCAACACGCGGATCACAATCTTGAAGGAGCTGTTCCAGGAAACTGGCGAAGAACGGTTTCAGCGGATCAATGTCCTGTTCCGTCCGTGGGACCAGATCCGGGGCGAGATCGTCATGCTCACCGGTCACTTGGCCGAAGATCTGAAAGGTGAGCTCAAATTCATCGAGCGTGCCGTGGGTGTTGGCAAAGCAAAAGCACTATACGAGGCCGAAAGTGGCGAGGAGATTGGCGTACGCGAACTCTCCCGTCGCCTAACCAAAGACGGGTATCCAATCTCTCATTCACACATCAGCAGAATGCTCGATACGGTCGAGCATGTGCTGCCGGCCGTTCCCGGCTTACTCTACAGCGGCCTTGGAAAGCCACAAATTGAGAAGATCATTGCTCTTCGAAAGACGAGCTTGGCCTGCTGGCAGAAGCACTACAGCGGTGAAGCCGTAGACTTTGAGATGCTGTTCCAGGACGTCCTTGCCCAGTTCGAAGGCGAGGCAGAAGAGTTTCTGTTCCAGCGTTTCCAGGACGAACTCATCGGCACGATGAAAAAATCGCTACCGCTGGGCTATGAGGACATTCTGCTGGAGATCACTCAGCAGCAGGACAGACTTCGTCGCTCAACGCCGGTGGTTGAGCTGCCTGCAGTTGCTCCAGCTACTGTTCCCACTCCTCCAGGTCCTGGTGGAGACTCAACACCTCCCCCAGCACGCCAGGCGCCTGGGGATACCGGAGGCTCGCAGAAGCCCGCATCTGCACCACTCCCTGCAGCTGGTCCGGCGCCGGGCACCTCGCTCACACCTGAGGAACAACAGGCAAGGATTGCAGGACATATTGCTTCCCCTGCGAACCTCAGCCAGCGGGTGATTGAGACAAAAGCGAAGTTGGCCGCACTCAGTGGCGAGACGCTGCCCGACTTCAACTCGAACTGTCTGGTCGCCATCCCCGTGCAGGCCGGCGGACTGCACCCCATCACAGACCTTTGGTACATCGAACGGCAGATTGACCAACCTGCTGAGTTACGCAGGCAGGTAGCCCAGCTGGCGGTGGAGATTCTCGAGTCCGTCAACGGCCCTGGCGATATCCAGGCAATCGATGGCGGGATCGGGTTCAAGTACAAACACCCGGACACCGAGGTTGAAGTCACTGCAACAGCTCAACATACGCTGACACTGCTTCAGTCACTGAGCGGGGCCATGGCCATCGCTCTGAAGATGCTGAACGGGCAACCAGATCCTGCCAGCGCATTAGCTGAGTTTGAATTTTCAGCCGGCTTAGGCCAACTGCTGCTGGGCCAGCCCTTGAGTGCTGAGCAGTCTCCAGGAGACGACGGCCGTTTGAGCGACGGCGCGCTGGTCAAACTGTTCCGCATCATTCGACTGGCTCGCCGGTTGATCGACTTGGAAATCGAAGCGTTCAAACGGTCCTCGGAAGCCCAGGGCAACTGAACACTCCATGAGATGAATGGGAGGGAGTCTCAATGTCCAAGTCAACACTCAACGAAGCAGTTCTGTCGCAGCTACTTGACCTCATGCGTAATGGTCAACTTCAGCGCTGTGTAGAGATGGGAGTTGAACCTGAGGTGCTGAGCCAGATTCAGCATCCCACAGTTCTCAGCTTGCTCCGCAACACGCCGGTGAGTTGGGTCAATGTATCTATCAACAGCTCGATGATCCTCAAGCTTCTGACCGGAGCTGCGCGCTCAGAAGAGGAAACCCGCCTTATTGAGCGGGCAATCCGCCTGGGGGCCACTACCAGCTTGCTCAACAAGTTCTTCGGCCTCACACCTCAAGAGATCGCTCTGCAGCGTACATTAATTGGGGTTCGAGCCCCGCGCGGACGGTGGCCCGAGCTTTCCGAGGATCAAGACCATCATATTTGGCACCGCTGGACCAAGTTGATGGATGAAAACCGAGTGGAGTTCGCGGACAGCCTGGCCATGCTCGACGTCGCCATGCTGGTTGCTGAAGAGCTGAGCACAGATGGCTTAACGCTTGCGCAGATCTGGTCTCGTATCACTCAGTGGATCGAACAAGGTCTGTATCCAGGCAGCAAGGAAAAGTCCCGAGTATCTGAGCGTCGACAACTCACTCTGCTAGACGAGGGTGGCATACGCCGCGTCGAAGAAAGCTACCCCGCCTCTGTCCACTTTGGAGAAGGCGAACATAGAAAATGAAGCTCGCACGGTTCCCGATTTCAACGCTCCTAGATTCAGCCTCGGGGCAACTCGAGGTCCATGTACAGAAGAAGAGAGCTGAGGACACCGCCCCTACTGCTGCACCTGCCACCCCCTACTCCGGGGTCATATTCAGCGGTAATCCGCATGAAACGGTTCCGCGTAAGCTCCTGCTCGACAACCGGCTGACCCCCTTGGAACGCAATTGCTGGCAAGTCTTCCGATTACTTGTCAATGAAGATGGCATCACTGCCTTCCCCACCTATGACCAGCTACGGCCATACCTGGGCATGACCCCAGGGAAACATGCTTCTCGAGAAACCGTGGCAAAGGCTTTGACCGTGCTCCGTCTAACCCGTTGGTTGAGCTTAGGTAGGACCGTCCGCAATGAGATCAACGGACAGGTTCAGGGGAATGTCTATCTGCTCCACGACGAGCCTGTAACACCGGCAGAAGCTCTAGAGTTCGACAAGGACTACATGACCTTGCTGATGGAGTCCACGGAGCATCAGAACAAAGCGATCAAGGAGATCGCCGCCATCACCTGGCGCGAATTCACCAGCGATCCCGACGTGGGCCGACGACTTCCCTCGCGCATCGACACGATTAGCGATCGGCTGAATGCCCAGACCTGGGCTGTAGAGACCAAGCAAAATGCGCTGCCCGCCCCTGAGTTCGGAATCCGAACTCAGCAAGATTTAGCCCAGGAAGCACTGAGTTCGGATTCCGAACTCAGTGCGAACTCAGCGAAACAGGGGGACCTGCCCCTCAGTTCGGAATCCGAAATCAGCCTAAAACCACTGAGTACACCCTCAGTTCGGAATCCGAACTCTGATAGTACGTATACAAATACAAACAAGTCTGTATCTAAAAGCTTTGTACAACCGCGCGAGAGTGCAGGTGTGAATTGGTTGCTTGCCCTGGATCTTCTCAGGCCAGAGGACCGTGTGAAGGCACGAGAGATTATGGGGCCAGTACCGGAGCATGTCCGAGAGGCGGTGATCAACCAGTGGAAACATCGATGCACAACTGGGAACGTGGCCAAGCCGCTTGCATACCTGACGTCCCTTGCTGGCAAGGCCATCCGGGGCGACTTCAATGCCGAGTGGACCCCTTCGGCGCCCGCTGCAACTCCGACGCCAACTCCTCCAGCGGCACCGACGGTTGCACGTGCTGCCCAGCCCCCCGCCCAGAAGCCGGCACCGACAGCGACCACGATGCAGACGGCGAACTCCGTGCTGACTTCGCTCCAAGCCCTACTTGATTCACGTCGCCGCGCGGAGCCCACCGATGAGTGATTGGATAAGTTCTGAAATCACCCTAGGGCTTGGCTCCATCGCGTTGGGCATGCTGGCAGGTCGCCTGTGTGCCTTGGTCGCCTGCTGGCTGCCGACCCTCCTCGAGCACCAATGGCAGCGTGATGCCCGTGAGATGCTTGGACTGGACGTCCATAAACATTCCGCCCCCCAACTGCCCAGAGCATCCCGAGCAGAAATCTGGATCGTACAGATCGGCTGCGCTGGATTGTCGCTCATGGTGACGTTGCACTTTGGGCCAACATGTCAGGCACTGTTTGCCCTGCCGTTCACCTGGTGCTTACTGACGCTAAGTTTGATCGACAGACAGTACCACCTTTTGCCGGATGCCCTGGTAATTCCAGGCCTCTGGGCCGGCTTAGTTCTCAACTCCTTCGGATTGTTCACCGCACTGCAGGACGCACTTTGGGGATGCGTCATTGGCTTTGGGAGCCTCTGGGCTGTGAGCCAACTAACCGAACTAATAACTGGACGAGAGAGCATCGGCAGGGGCGACCTCAAGCTGTTGGCATTGATGGGCGCGTGGGGCGGCCTAAAGGTTCTTGGGTGGACACTAGTTTTCTCCCTACTGGGTGCAGCTCTAGCTGCTTTGTTTTTCGTGCTCCTAGGAAAACTATCTACCGTCACAAGAATTCCATTTGGCCCATTCATCTCCGCCGCAGGCTGGAGCGCATTTCTCATTATCATTCATTGATTAAAAAACAGGAGGACTAGGAGACTAGGCCAAGTCCAGTGGTGCCAGTGGCACTACCTGGCAGTGTTGAGGCCCCGACATCCATCTGCTGGACCACCGGCGCCGGCGGCCAGCTGAATGCTGCCAGTGGCAACACTTCATCAGCCAACCATCGACACCAACCATCAGGCTGAGTGTTGCCAGTGGCAACACCCCTCAGTGATGGGGCCCCATCACTCATCGGTTCGAGGATTCGAACTCAGCACGAGTCGAGTGTTTCCACTGGAATCACTCTGCAGCATTGCGGTCCACAACAGCCACCAGCCTGGCTGCCGGTGCCGACGGCTTGCCCACTGTTGCCACTGGCAACACTTCACGGCGGTGAGGCCAAGTCGAGTAGTTCCACTGGAAACACCTGACAGTGATGCGGGCCGCATCACTCACCGGTATCGACACCGGCGCCGGCGGCCAACTGAGTGGTTCCACTGGAACCATCTGGCAGTGTTGCGGCCCGCACCCCCCACCGACCTGAGCGCCGGCAACGGCAACCAGTCCAGTGGTGCCACTGGCACCACTCCGAAGTGGTGTGGTGCGGTCCGCACCACTCACCAACCTGAGCACCGGCAACGGCAACCAGCCCAGTGGTGCCACTGGCACCACTTCGAAGTGTTGCGGCCCGCACCACTCACCGACCTGAGCGCCGGCAACGGCAACCAGTCCAGTGGTGCCACTGGCACCACTCCGAAGTGGTGCGGTCCGCACCACTCACCGACCTGAGCGCCGGCAACGGCAACCAGTCCAGTGGTGCCACTGGCACCACTTCTCCACCAGCTCTGTCACTGTCTCCCGACAAATCCAGCACCCCGGGTTCTTCATTTATTACTGCGCCCCAGTCGGCGGGAAAGCAGCATGGACATCGTTCACCCACCTTATATAAGGAAACCATGTCCATGGCTGACAACTATCAGCTCAACATCGGCTCCCTCAGGAGCCAGGTCCAGCTGACTCTCCACACTCATCATGCCGCCCGAATCTGGCTGGGTCGCCAGAAGACCGACGACAAACACAGCATTCTTGGGCTGGCTGGCTTCTGCCTCAAGATCAACCAGATCGATCGCGCCGCAGCACAAGACGACCCGTACTCCGACTGGTGGATGATCAGGATCGAGGAGAAAATCCAGGAGGTAGATGATGCCCTCAAGGCCATCGACAGCCGCCTTGATGGAGTGATGGCCCAACTCCCCAAAGCACTCGAAATCGGCGAGAACCTCTCCATCCAGCCGCTGAAGCTGCCGCTCTTCATCTCCAACCCGCTGGGCTTCAAGGGCGTCCATCTGCTGACTCAATACGACGAAGTCGTCCGTCGCATCCTGCTGGCTCAGCACGTCGCCATGATCGGTCGCCGCGATGGCGAGATCTGGATCGATGAAGGTGCCCACCTGCTGCGCAGTCTTTTTGGGCTGGCCCAGCTCCATCGCTTCTCCGGCGCATCGCGTGACGACTTCGCCGCCAACAATGCCCGGGCTGAAAACGCGCGCGAAATGTACAAGCGCTACGGCGATATTCCCCAGGACATCCTGGAAGGCACCCGCCGCTCGAACTTCGCCCCGCCCATCCGCCGTGGCTCCGCAGGCCCGGTCGAGGATGTGGATGATGAATTCGAAGGCGAGGCATGACGCTCATGCGATCGGACACCCGACCAACGGAGGCACTGCAACAAGGTGCCTTCAAACCGCTGCAACAGGGTGCCTATCAGGGGCTGCAACATAGTGCCTCACTAAAAGGCCTTTTAAAGCCCTTTAAAGGTAAGGGGGAGCTGGTCCAGTTGGCGGAGCAGTGCGCATCGCTGGAGGCGGGGCTGCGCACCCTTACCCAGGAAGTACTGGCCCAGGTTCGCCAACATCCATTCGCTCTGCTGCCCGTCAGGCTCATCGAGCAAAACACAGCAGCTGGCACAACCTTTCTTCGCTGGCAAAGCGTGCAAGAGCGGCGCATGGGTGTCGGCGTATGGGCTCAGATGGTTCACGCCCCCAAAACACCAATCCACTTGCTGCAGGACCTGTTTGCCCTGGAGCAACACCGAATCACCCTGAACATGCAGATCAGCCTCATCCACTCCATCGGCAAACAGGCCGCCGAGTGCGCAGAAAAGATGGGGCAGGCCGAGGCCGAATATGAGGCTCGACTGCAGCAGGTCATGAACCCACCTCAACACTGAACGGGAGATACACCATGGGTACACCAGTAGTTTGGGAAGGCAACGTTGGTAACGCCGCTGAGCACCGGTCGTTTGCCAACGGCAACAAAGATCCGCGGCACATGCTGCGACTCAATGTGATGTTCGACAACTCGATCCCTGACGGCCAGGGTGGCTACAAGGATCGGGGTGGCTTCTGGGCCAACGTCGAATGGTGGCATCAGGATGCCGAGCGGTTTGCGGCTCTGTTCCAGAAGGGCATGCGCGTGGTCGTGATTGGTCGCGCGATCATGGATAGCTGGACGGATAAACAGAGCGGCGAGGAGGTGTCTGCACTCAAGGTCGAGGCCAGCCGGATCTCGATTCTTCCACACCGAGTCGAACACGTATCTCTGTCTGGCGGCGGTCAGCGCCCGACCAATCAACCGCAGGGTCAGCCACGCGGTCAAGCCGTCGGCGGCCAGACTCAAAACGTTCCTCAGCCGACCCCCGAAGACATGCGCCACTACAGCGACGGCTTTGACGACGACATTCCCCTGTAGCCCCCCCTTAATTTGGCGCGCCACATCGCGAAGCTCCTGGTGACAAGGACGTCACTTCGAGTTTCCCCTCCCTTCGATGAAGCATCTCCACGGCATTCCGGCGACAGCCTGGCAGGCGATTTTTCAGGCGCCACTCGTGAAGTCACTGGGGGCCAGGACGGATCCTCGCCACCTCATTCCGCTTCGAGGTAACACCCCGTGAATCACGACTACCCGGAATATCCTTCCGTCAAAGCGACTGTAGACCCCTCGCGCTACATGGATGCCGTTCGAGCTCTCAATGGCGTCCGTCAGGTCTTTTGCGACGGCGAATCCATCATGCTGCCGGAGGCCGAAGTGGTGGCCATCGAAATGCTCCGCCTCCGGTTCGATGCCACCCTCGTGTATGGGCAGGCCGAGGAGTATGAGTTTGCGACCAAGGCTCGGGATGCAGGAGTGAAAGCTGAGCTTCTTCGACTTGGGCAGGCAGTTTGCGACATCACAGGTCAACACGCTGAGGTGATGGTTCGTGCCGCACTGGAGGCCCCCAACGCTACGCTGCTGGCATGGTCGGCACTCTACCGCTCAAGCATGATTCCCCACTAGCTGTGGCACACGGGCATTGGCGTGGGGCTAATTTCAGGCGCGCCACTCGTGAAGTTTCCGTAGTCAAGGACGGATCGTCGCTGTCCCTTCCTCAGAACCTGGCGTCTGATGCCTCACATTACCGGCGACAAGGACCTTCTGTTGCGGCCGCAGCTCGTGAAGCTCCTACGACGAGGACCCGAACTCGTAGCCCAAGGGGCGCTGCAAGCAGCGCTTGCCCAGGTCAGGGGCACATTTGAAATGCCAGCGCTGGCAAATTACCATTTTCTGAAGGCATCTCCGCTCTACGGCTGCTAACTTGTATCGAAGTGACCACGGCGTCGTAAAAAACGCCCTTGTCGGGGAGTTGCTGGTGGCCAGGTCGTTTGAGGCGTGACTCGCCCGGCGTGAACAGTGGCGCTGATGAGGAACAATCGATGCAGAACGAAGATGCCCAGGAGCGAAAAGCGGACAGGCGCTAGTTCAATAACCCCAATCCTGCGGTGGAGGCTGCTGGGGTTGAAGCCGCCGAGAAAGGGCTGCCCATATATGCCTGCCCCTACAAGCACCCTGCCACGCTTGCCTCCTGGCTGAAAGGGTACAAGCGCGCCCAGCAGCTCACCCTCAATTTTTGACCCTTCCTCCGTGGGCCTGAGCCCTACCGAATTCCCTCCCTTCCAGTTGACCATTTCGCGTTGTGCCGTCCCCGGTCGGCGGCAAGAGTGCTCCCTGATTTATCTGTGCAGGGACACCCTATGAAACTCATGATCATCGAGGCACCGGGCAAGCTGAAGAAGCTTGGGCCCATGATGAAGAAGATCCGCCCTGGCGAGCACTGGGTGGTGGTGGCATCTGGTGGCCACATCCGTGATCTCCCCCAATCGGGTCAGGACGACACGATGATCACAACCGGCGTCTTGAAGACCCTTCGTCCGGTCTACGAGATCCTGCCCAAGAGTGCCCGCAACGTCAGCACCATTCGCAAAGCGCTCAAGGACGCCACGGAGGTGTACATCGCCACCGACCCGGACCGGGAGGGGGAAAGTATCGCCTGGCACATACAGCAGGCGCTGGGGATCCGCGAGTACAAGCGAGTCACGTTCAATGAGATCACCCAAGCCAGAGTACGGGAGGGCCTGGCCAATGCACGGAGAATCGATGGGCAACTCGTTGCCTCACAAGAGTGCCGTCGAGTGCTGGACCGCCTGGTGGGCTACCTGGTCACGCAGGAGCTTCGCAGAGTCCTGGGCCAACCTACCTCCGCTGGTCGAGTTCAATCACCTGCCCTCTACCTGGTGGTGTTGCGCGAGCGTGAAATCAGGAACTTCAAGGTGGTCCACCACTTCGGGGTAGAGCTGACCTTCAAGGACGAAACCACCGGTATGGACTGGACTGCCGTATGGCAACCGATCCCCGACTTCGCGAGCAAAGAAAACCCCTATATTCAAGACGGCACACTCGCGGCAAGAGTTGCCGCAACACGCACGGTAATTGTCGAGTCATGTGAAGACGGAAAGAAGCGGCGCCCGCCACCCCCACCGTTCATTTCATCCACCCTGCAGCAGGCGGCCAGCGTAGCGCTGAAATGGGACCCGGACAAAACCATGCAGGTCGCGCAGCGCCTGTACGAACAGGGAGTGATCACCTATCACCGGACGGATAACCCCAACTTGGCCGATGAAGCCATGCCAGATATCCAGGCAGCGGCTCGCAGACAAGGCCTCGACGTTGTTGACGAGCGCAGGACGTTCAAGGCTGCGGATAGCGCCCAGGAAGGTCACCCCGCAATTGCGCCAACCGCCTGGGAGGATGAAGTTGCAGGCGAGTCTGCTGATGAGCAAGCGCTGTACAAGCTCATCCGGGTCAGGGCGCTGGCCAGCCAGCTCGCAGACGCCATCTACGACGTGCGCATGGCCAAACTGCTGGCCAGGGGGCCGGATCAGAGGCCTCTGCGCTTCGCCGCGACTGGCAGCACTGTCGCCTATCTCGGCTGGATGAAGCTTTTGCAGAAGGACGAGACGGATGAAGAGTCGACCGACATCCCCAAGAATCCGGTGCCGGTGCTCGAACCCAAACAGATCCTCAGCGTGCTTCAGGGTGAGGTGCTCAACCAGAAGACGAAGGCGCCGGCACGCTTCACCAAGGCAAGCCTGATCAAGGAGCTGGAGCGACTGGGGATCGGACGCCCCAGCACGTTTGCATCGATCATCAAGAACATCACCGGCAAAGGCCTGGTCGTTGAGGAGAAGCGCAAATTGGTCCCTGGCTCGTTAGGGGTGAGCACCATCGACCAGTTGGAGGGCCGCTTCAGCTTCGTCGAACTGGCGTTCACCAGTACGCTGGAGAAGGACCTGGACCGAATCGCACGGGGGGATGAGCAGTACGGCTCGGTGGTTGCCAAGTTCTTTCAACATCTCCAGACGGAGCTCGCAGCCCTCCGCCAGGCGCCCACAGTGGCGATGAAGACGCGTTCGCCTGAAGCTTCATCAGGCACCCAGGGCGGCCATTCCTGCGGCAAGTGCGGGATGCCACTGGCGCGCCGCCAGAAGCGCGGTGATGGTGGTTACGACTTCTGGGGATGCACCGGGTACAAGGTGAACAACTGCCGTGTGAGCTACCCCTCGGTGAACGGCAAGCCGGATATGTCCAAGCCCAGGGGCATGTAGCCGAAATGCTTCGCTGGCGGTAATCCATTTCTCCTGTAGCCGCTCACTCCCAGCTGCCAATCTGCTCGCTCTTACGGGTGCGGGCAGGCGCACCTTGAATGATGACGTGTTGACTACTCATCCTCCCGGAGGTGCTTGTGGCTCGTTCCAAGAAAGTCATTGATCGGCTGAAGGCCGAGCAGGCGAACAATCCGAAGATACCCCATTATGAGTCCCGGCCAGGTGAGTCAAGCTGGCCGCTACAACCTGACGACATCAAGACCGCCGGGTATTGGAAGCAGGAGCGCAGACGTGTGCCGAAGGACGCAGAACCAGCTGCGTATGTAATCAGTGGCCAGGGAGGATCACTCCACGGCTCAGTGCTCTTAACCCGTTGGGTCGCGGCCTACCACCTCGACCAAACGGTGCCGATGAAGCCCAAGAGCGCGGACGCAAATTGAAACGTCCACGCCTCCTCAACAGCCAGCCAGTGTTGCTCGAAGCTGCCGTGTTCGACGGCTACGACATGGGCATCCTCATGCCCTACATCGAGGGCGCAAACAAGGTCATGTTCGCCCGTAGCGGGTTCTTCATTCGCCGCGGTGATCACCCGCTCTGCCGCTATTGGCGCGTACCCAAGGCCAAGTTCATCGACGAGCTGGACCTGGTGTACAACCAGCTGATCGAGCTTGCCGGTGGCAAGGTCACTGAATCATGGCAGGCATTCCGCCAGAAGATCGAGAGCGCACTGGCCAACCCACGCCGAGACGCTTTCATCTCCGGAATGCTCCTGCGAATTGCTCCGCTAGCCGACGGCGGCGTGCTGCTGTCCGGAGATTATCATCCTGGAGTCGTTGCAGTGGCCCGCCGGATGCGGGGAGTGTTCCTGGGAAAATCCAGCTCGTGGCGAGTCAACGCCACCGCCGAGATCCTGCGCAGCAACCTGGTCCTGGAGCTCGGTCTTGTAGAGGATCAGTTCGAGATCCTGGACGTTGTACAGGAGCTCCTGGGCGATGGCTCTGTTACTCCAGCAGCAGACATCCCGCGCATCAGCCTGGGCGGTACTCCTCAGGAACCCTCGACAGCCGCCAGCGGTGAGGAGAGCTCCAACGACATCTACCTCGCTGCCGTCTCGCCGATCGAACGCACCGAGTTCTCAGATGCCACAATCGCCCAGGCCCTGGTCGGCTATTCCCTGCTCAATCACCAGCCTGCTGGCATCGCTCACCTGCTCCAGCGCACCAGCGCACTGCTGGCTGATGATATGGGCCTCGGCAAGACGCGCCAGGCCATCATCGCGGCGCATATCAGTGCAGCCGGTCGCCCGATCCTGGTGGTGACCCTTTCCTCGTTGCTGATCAACTGGCAGCGCGAAATCCTGGCGGTCTACCCCGACGCGACAGTCGCTGTGCAGAAGCACGACCCGCTGGTCCAATGGATGCTGATCAACTACGAGCGTCTCGGCGACTACGTGCTGCTGGCTGAGCATTACCACGTTCTAGTGGTCGACGAGGCGCACCAGTTGAAGGAGCCGACTGCCGAGCGTACACGCCATGGCTTCGATATCGCAGCCAAGGTGCCTAATCGCTATCTGCTGACAGGCACGCCTGTCCTCAATCGCGAGACGGAGCTGCACACCCTGCTACGTCTATCGGGGCACCCGGTCGGCCAGTTGCCCCTCAGCGATTTCTGCGAACGCTTCGCCGGCAGCCCAGAGTTCCGGCAAAACCTCCGGGCAGAACTGGGCGACTGGATGCTTCGCCGGCGCAAAGACGTTCTGCCCGGGCTCAAGGGTAAGCACCGGCAGTTGCTGCCCGTGGCGATGGGGGTGGAGGAGCGGAAGAAGTACGACTGCATTCGCCTCGAGGACAGGCCCATCTTTGCCAGGCTCGGCGCGCTTCGCCATTACCTGGAACAGGTGAAGGTCAGAGTCGTTATGGACCTGCTGGGCGAGCTGGACCCCGAAGACAAGGTCATCCTGTTCTGCGAGTTCAAACCCACCGTCGCCCGCCTCAAGGAGCTGTGCGATGCAGCCGGTATCGGGAACGTCACCCTGGTCGGCAGTGACTCACTCACCAAGCGCCAGAAGGCGATCGACAAGTTCCAGGGCGACCCCGACTGCAGGGCTTTCATCTGCACCACCCAAGCCGCCGGTACAGGCAACAACCTCACGGCCGCCAACTATGTATTCTTCCTGGGCCTGCCTTGGACACCCGGACAACAGGATCAGGCCGAGGACCGGGCGTACCGGAATGGTCAGCTCAGGACGGTGATCGTGAAGATCCCCCTCGTGGAGAACAGCATCGATCAGCAACTCTGGCAGATGCTCTTAGCGAAGCGCCAAGTCAGCTTGGAGCTCATTGAGCCGGAAGAGCAGCAGGACGCCTTGGCCAAGGCTATGCTCGCCGCGACCATCAGCCAGTAGATCCGCGTGGGAGGTCGACCAGCAAGCGTGCGATCTCCCAGGCCCATCCAAACTCAACGTAGATTGGTGAACCATATTTGTCGCCGGTCTTCCGACAGACCCAGCATTCGCCATCAAAACGCACTCCCCTGATGATCTCGGTAACGTCATAAACATCATCAGGTACGAGCACCCCTTCCCCGCCCAGAATGCCTTGGGCGATCGAATGGTTACCGCCGTTGACCCAAGCTATGTTCAACGGCTGCATTAGGGTCACGCTATGGTTTGGATCCTGCACGAACGCGCCGAGTTCTCGCCCCTCGCCGATCATGCCGAGGCTGTTGAGTATGCTGCTTTCCGACCACAAAGTTGGGATTACCATGTCACTGGCCAACCGGATGCTTGAGCTCTGATCAACTGGCCGGCGGCAATTCTTCAGCAGAAATGCGGCCCAAGTGCCGTTATCGGCGTAACCATCCCACAGCCCACCAAGTGAGCTCATCCAGTGCAGCGACTGAGGGCCCGCATGCCGAGGTCGAAGCAGTGCGTCTCGTAAGTGAACGGCCTGAACGGGCCTGAGCACAATTTTTATGAGGTCTTCCAGGCCGCGCCGATTGTGCTCAGCGCTGAGGCTGTTCGCCCAGTCCATCAGGTGTTCGAAAGCGGCAATTCGACTGTCGAGCATTATCACCTCCGTTGATCATTTCCATTTCTAGGTCAGGCCAACCTCGGCACCCTAAGCGGCAACCTGCTTGCGTTCCATCAAGCGCGCCGGAAATTCTAACTCTGTGTGATATTGATTTCCTGCTGCATGAGAATTTGCTGGCTGTCACCGTGCCCTCAATGACTACAGGGGGCCTCATGATCAGGCAGTTGACCACTCTCTCGCTCGTCGCACTCGTTGCGGGTTGTGCGATTCAGAAGGCTGAGCAGCCGCCGAAGCCGGCGTTCGATAGCAGCCGCAATCCCGAATGGCTGTCTCCGGACATCTACCCGAACGGGGCGACCCCGGAAAAAGAGCCGGTTGTTCGGTATGGCCGCTACACCTTGGTAAGTACCCAACCCGACGCGAGCCAGCGGGACCTGATGGCACAGATCATCGACGTGACCATCCCGTCCAGCATGAACCCAAGCGTTAGGGATGCCATGCTCTACGTGGTCGACCGGTCAGGGTACGCCCTCTGCCCGCCCAGTTCGCAGCACGTCAACATCCTGTACACCCGACCTCTGCCGGCAGCCCAGTACAAACTTGGCCCGATGACGCTGCGCAATACCCTCCAGGTCCTCGCCGGCCCAGCCTGGCAGGTGAAGATCGATGAAGTGAACCGTCAGGTGTGCTTCGTGCTTCGCCCCGGTTACCAATTGCCAACCCCGTCGACGCCGGCAGGCGAGCTCTACGCCGACAAAGCGCGGGCTCTTGGAACCAGCTCCGCCACACCGGCCTCGACGTCAGGCGTAGTCGTCGCCGCAGTGCCTACTCCCGCTTCCATCTCCACGAATACGCCCGCTGTCGCAGCCCCAGCGCCAGTGGCTCCCGCGCTCCCCCCAGTGGCACCCGCCAAGGATGGCTCTATCCCGGCTGCGATGGTCACCACCGCGGCTAAACCTTCGACACCTGCGTCCCCAGCACCGAAAGCGCCCGACCAACTTGCAGCATCCAAGCCAGCGGCTGCCGTGACCACTACAGCAGTGGCGGCCCCAGCCATCGAGGTCAAGCCCGCTCCACCACCCCGGCCGCTGCCCCAGGTATGGACGGCCGAAGTTGGATCAACCCTGCGCGATAGCGTTGAGGAATGGGCCAAAAAAGCCCGGTGGCGCGTGATCTGGGCCCAGGAAGACCTCAACTATCCGATCGAGGCACCGCTGCACTTCGAGGGCTCGTTCCAGGAAGCCGTCAAGCAGCTGTTCCCGCTCTACGACAATGCCCCGCGATCCTTCGTAGTCGATGGTAGCGAAGGCTCCCAGAGCGTCTTGTACGTCGCTGAGAGGAAGAAGAAATGACCAAGTTTCCCTGGGTCCACTGGGCACTGACTCCAATTGCTCTGGCCCTGCTGAGCAGTTGTGCCGTGCAACGGGTCAATGAGTCGTTCGACCGAGCAGAGTTCCAGGGCCGCACGGCTAGCCAGTACAACAAGTTCCTGCAGAACCAGCAGCCACAGCAGAACCGCGACACGGTCGTTTTCAGCAATAAGCCGTGGGTCTCTACGGAGCCACTGGTGACCAGGCGCGGGCTTCCATTCAGCCTGGACCGGAATATTTCCTATCGGCCTGCTGGATCAGTCTCAATCACTGACGTGGCTCAGCTGATCACCAAGGAAACCGGTCTGCAGGTCATCGTAGCGCCTGACGCATTGAATCCCGCGATCCTCTCCTCGAAGCCTGCCGGCGCAGCTACACGGGGCACTGCTCAGGCTTTAACAGATCCAGACAGCCTGGCTGGTCTCATGCCAACCGGCATCGCCGGCGCTGTACCGGGCAGTGCCAGTTCGTTCGACCTCAGCTTGAGCGGTAACGTTGGAGGCCAAATTTCCGGGCTGAACTATAACGGCAACGTTTCGGGGTTGCTGAACCAGACCACCGCTCGCCTGGGGCTATCTTGGCACTTCGACCCTGAACTGCAGGGCGTACGCATCACGTACTTCGACACCCGAACCTTCGACGTATGGACGTTCGGTGATGAGCTGGAGATCGAAAGTACCGTCAAATCTGGCCTGCTGACCTCCACGGGCAATGGCGACTCTGGATCCTCAACCTCTTCGGGGGGGGCCACGGGCGAGTCCGGCAGCAACCAGAGCACCAAGTCCACCTACAAGACCTCGCTAATGAGCGACATCGAGAGCAACGTCAAAGCCATGCTCAGCATGCAACCCCCAGGGCGGCTATATCTCTCCCGCTCCACCGGCACTCTCACCGTTAGCGATCGGCCGGAGGTGCTGAATCGCATCTCGGCCTACCTGAAAGAGACCAACCGCAGCATCACTCGACAAGTGCTTTTCAACGTCAAGGTCTACGAGGTGAACTTCAGCGACAGCGACCAGACGGCGGTCAACTGGAGCGCCGTCTATAAGTCCATCTCCGGAAAATGGGGCTTCGGCCTGAGCAACACCGTCGCCGGAATCAGCTCAGAGGCGATCTCGGCCAGCGGCAGCATTCTCGATACGTCCAGCTCTCCGTGGGCCGGCTCCAAGGCCGTCGTCCAAGCCCTGTCAGAGCAAGGGCGCGTCTCCGAGGTGCGTTCGCCATCGGTGACCACGCTGAACCTGCAGCCGGCCCCGATCCAAATAGGTAACGTCAAGGGCTACGTTTCCTCCAGTTCAACTTCGACCACAGCATCTGTTGGGTCCACCACCTCTCTGACTCCTGCGTCCATTACGAGCGGCTTCAACATGATGCTGCTGCCAAAGCTTCTGGACAAAGAAAACCTGCTGCTGTGGATAACCCTCAACATCAGCAGCAAGCCTATTTTTGCCGACTTTGAGAGCAACGACTCGAAAGTACAGATCCCAGACTACGACACCAAAAACGTTGCGCCGAAAGTTCGCCTTCGCAGCGGTGAAACGCTGATTCTCACTGGCTTCGACGAAAACAGCGACGACGCTGGCAAGTCCGGCGTGGGAAGCCCCAGTTTCTTCGCCTTAGGTGGGGGTCGAACCCGCTCGACGTCCCACAGCGCCCTGGTGGTGCTGGTGACGCCAATTGTCCTCCCGGACAACTTGTAAGTGGCGGCGCTCATGAACAGCGACACTCCCAAACCGTCGAGCCGGGTGCAGACCATTCAGCACAGAGGGCGCGTCTTCGTCACTGGCATGCTTTGGACGCCCTTGGGCAATATGACCAGTTACATGAAGGAAGCCCGCCAGTATGGCCATGAGCACGGCCTGGACATCGTGGCTATCCGAAGAACGTCGCTGATGATCCAGGCGGGCTTTGTCTCTCGCTCCTCTGACGTTCACAAAGGCATGTACTCGTTGGCTGCGACGTTGGCTGGCCAGCTCGGGGATTCGTGGATTGCTGCCTGGGCCGTCGACGCCGATCAAGACCGATATGCCATCGTCGCGGTCCATGAGGGCAGGATCATCCCGGGCTGCGACCTGATTGCCACGGCATCAGAGGTCCGTAAGCGGGTGTTGCAGCAACGCAGCCGCGGGATCCAGTTCGAGCGAGAGTTCTTGCCGACCGAGTTTGCCATGGGTGGCGAGCTCATCGACGTCGACGAGCTACTCCAACCATCTCGGCTCAAGCGTGAGTATCGGCTACGTCCCCTCGTGTTTGGGATGTCCAAGCCTGAACTGGCCCAGCTGTTCCTGGTGGTCCTCCTGATCGGTGGCGGCCTGCTGGCCTGGTCACAATGGAAATCCCACCAGGCAGAGATTGCGCGCCAGGCTGCCATCGAAGCGGAGAAGAAACGCCTCGAGGAGTTGGCCGAGCTACAGCGGCAAACAGGTACAGAGCAACCTCTCCAGGCGCTGGAACATCCCTGGGCGAAACAACCCTCGGTCACTGACTTCGTAGCGGCATGCAGCCATGTGATGTACCAGTTGCCACTGAATATTCAGGGCTGGCCCATCAACAAGGCCGAGTGCAACGGTTCTCAAATCGTGGCGACCTACGACCGTGCTGGTAACAGCACTGCTCACGATTTCACGACGGCCGTCAGAGAGCTTTTCTCCATATACCCGGAATTCACCGACCAGGCAAAGTCCGGGGTCCTGAGGTTCGACATTGCCATTGACGCTGCGGGTGACGACGCATTGGTCGAGGCCAAGGACGCTCTCGAGAGTTTGACCAGCTGGTTCCACAGTTTCTCTCAGGAGCCACAGTTGCAATCCATGCCGGTGGTTATTCCCCAGGAGCCAGCTCTGCCGGGCCAGCCGGCACCACCGCCGCCCCCACCACCTCAGTGGAAGCAATACCAGCTTTCCTACACCACCGGCGTTCTGCCTTACGACTCCTTCAATGGCGCGCCAACCCAGGGACTGCGCCTTCAGGAGATCAAGACCGAATACAAGGCTGACCACCTGATCTGGTCGGTCACAGGAGTCCTGTATGCGAAATAACCTCAGCCTTTTGTTCCTGGCCTGCTGGCTGCCGATCACCAATGCCCTTGCTGCCGTCCCCGACCTCTCGGGCATCAACGTCGGCGAGCTCGGCAAGGTGCAGAGCGAAACCATCCTGTTTAAGGCAAAGGCCGAGCGCAGCAAGGCCGAACTCGAAGCAAACGGCACACTTCCTAGCGCCCCTCAGCCAGTAGCGCAGCTCCCTGCTCCTAGGTTCACTCCCACCGTGACCCCAACCTCTCCTGCACCGCGCCAGTCGCCCTTGCCAGTAGTGAAAGAAATCAGCGGCTCAGGACAGAAACTGCGGGCAAGCCTGATCTACGGCGACGGCAGCGAGGTCGATGCCAAGCCGGGAAGCGAGGTACCCAACGGTTTCCGAGTCCAGCAGATCACGCTCGATGGGGTGGTACTAAGCAAGGAGGGGAAGCGGTTCCCCTTAGGGTTTGGAAACCGGGTGGTATCTCAACCACAACAGAGCCTGCCTGGCCTCATCCCCGGCCAACCCTGAGGAGCATTGAACATGACCGAGCTATCCGCAGAGCCCGTCGACCTTGAGCCTGTCGACTTGGCATTGTCACCGTTACCAGTGGCGGTGCTGACCGCACCAGGCGGCCCTCATCCAATCAAAGACGATCTGCGACAGGTCCTTGCGCTGACGGCCGATGGGAAGTTGTACATCTCCCCCCAGCATGTCCGCGACCCCTATGTCATGTCCTTCATGGACCAGTTGGACCACAAGGGGATCAACTTCGAGGTCATCTCCGCATCGATGACGGAGATCAAAGCGCTATATCAGGCCTCGGTGTCGACGGGCATGAAGGCTCTTGTCGAGACTCAGCGTCAAGCCCAGGTGGTGGAGCTGATGGGAGACGCCCATCACCGCGGCGCCAGTGATGTTCACATCGTCGTTTCGCATGATGTCACTCAGATCAAATATCGGCTGTACGGGATCCTTCAAGAGGTACGTCAGGAAAAGAGCGACGTAGGGCGGGAGTTCTGCGCTGCTCTGTACAACAGCATGTGCGATGTCTCCGGCGATTACTACCAGCCCCATATCGCTCAGGATGCCCGCGTTAGCCGCAAATTCGTCGACCAGCTCGGGCTGTATGGAGCACGGGTTGCAACTCGACCGCTGGTGGATGGCCCGTTGATGGTGATGCGTCTGCTGTACGACGACACGTCCAAGCAGAGCTTCGAGGAGCTCGGCTTTCTGCCTGAGCAGACAGAGCATTTCAGAAGGCTGCGAGGTCTTCCGTTTGGGCTGAACCTGATCACTGGGCCAACAGGCTCCGGCAAATCCAAGACCCTGCAGGTCAATCTCAACGCGCTGCACGACGAGACCCGTGGCTCCCGACACATTCTTACGCTCGAGAATCCTCCTGAGTATCCGCTTAAGGCTAACCAATCACCGATCTACGCCGGCGAGACTTGGGGTGACGGGATTACCAATGCTGTACGTCTGGACCCCGATGTCCTCATGTACGGTGAGTTACGCGATCTGGAGTCGGCCAAGGCAGCGTATACCGGCGCCATGACGGGCCACCAGGGCTGGACGACACTGCACACCAACAACGTGATCGCCACCATCCAGCGCCTGATTGATATGGGCGTGGCTCATTACCTGGTCACCGACCCACTATTGACCACTGGGATCGCGAACCAGTCCCTGGTGCCAGTTCTCTGTCCCGCCTGCCGCATCCCGCTCCGAGACCATACACACGGCATCAGCAGCGATCTCTTCGTCCGTTTGAAGCAACTGAAGATTGTCGACCAAGTCAACCTGATCGGTGAAGGCTGCAGCAAGTGCAGGCACCTCGGGGTCGTCGATCGCACCGTTATCGCCGAAACCTTACTGACCAACGTCAAGCTCATGGATACGTTCACCAGGCGCGGGGCAAGCGCTGCGCGCAGGTACTGGGTCAACGAGATGGGCGGCATCACCAAGATCGCCCACGGGATCATGAAAGTCACCAGCGGCATAGTGGACCCACGCGATGCCGAGCTCTTTGCGGGGCCGCTCGATTTCGACCGGCAATTGATGGAGCAATCCGATGCTTGAGTTGCTTCAGGACTTCTGGACAGGCGTACGGGAGGCCGCCCAGGGATGGGTAGTCACCTTCTACGCTAAGCAGTTTGGGAAGAACGAACGAATCCAGTTTTACGAAAGCCTGATGGGCGTGCTCGAGGACGGGATTGCGATCGAGGAAGCGCTGGAGACCGTTGCGAAAGCGTTTAGCAGCGATGGAACGACGATGCACCCTGTGTCGGTCATTTGTGGTCAAGTGGCTATGCTCGTGCGCGGTGGTAAATCTCTGGCGGATGCCTGCAGGAGCCACCTGCCACATGACGAGGCTTCCCTGGTCGAGACCGGGGAGAAAACCGGCAATCTGGTCGGAGCGTTCAGGGATTGCGTCCGGCTTATCGAGGCTCGCCAACGCATAGCTCGCTTGGTCATATCAGTCGTAGCGCTTCCTTCAATCACTTGGAGCCTCATGGGCGCACTGCTCTATGTCATCGCCACATGGATGGTGCCGTCGATGGCCCAACGCCAAGACCCTGAGCTGTGGACAGGCATCCCAGGTCTTCTGTATGCCCTATCCAAGCTGGTCACGCACTATGGTCTGCTGATAGTGGCGGTGGTGTTTACTCTGATCGTCGTGTCGTTCGTGACGCTTCCATTTTTCTGCGGTTTACAGGTTCGACCGAACAGCCCGGCATGGAAAACACAGCTCAGCCTGCTATTGCAAATCACCAGGCTGCGACTCGAGAGCATTCCACCATGGTCGATCTACAAGGTACTGCATGGCTCGATCTTCCTGCTCAACATGTCAGTGATGCTTCGCGCTGGCGTAGGCCAGTTGAGCGCACTCAACATCCTCAGCCGCAGCGCATCTCCATGGCTGCGAGAAAGGATCGACGCCATTAACTATGGAGTGAGCTCGGGTAAAGATTTCGGAACTGCGCTCAAATTGGCAGGGCACCAGTTCCCAGACCAGATGGCCATTCACTTCCTGCAGGTCCTGGCCACCCGACAGAGCTTTGCCATATCCATGGAGCGGTTTGCCAATCGTTGGCTCGAGCAAATGCTCAAGCGCGTGGAAACAATCTCGAAGTCCCTGACAGCCATATCCGCAGTAATCATGGGCCTGCTCATGATTTTCGTGATGGTCGGTATCTTCCAGCTCGCCATCGGCCTGATGGACTCAATCCAACACTAAGCACATAGCCCAGAGGCAATCAATGAAACTCTCTACCCCCAAAAAACAACGTGGCTTCCTGTCAATCGACGGAGCACTGTGGATCATGCTCATCACCATTGCTTTGGGCTTCATCGCCTGGATCGGCTACAAGATGCTCGGCAGTTCTGATGCCGCTGTAGAGCAAAGCAATATCACCACCATCATCACCAACGCGAAGAAGCTCAAAGGGTCGTCTGGATACGGGACCTCCGGGACCAACCTGGTCCCTTCGCTGATCGCCATTGACGGAACCGGCTCCATGGGCGTTTCAGGTACCAACCTGACGAATCAGTGGAATGGCGCCGTCACACTTGTGAGCAATGGCATGACCTTCACTCTTTCCGAGAGCAACGTGCCCAAGGCGGCCTGCATCATGCTGACCACAAAGATCGCCAAGGACAAGCAGACCACCACTGCCATCAACGGTGGTTCGTCAACCAGCGGCGAGGTGCTTCCCGCGACTGCAGCAACAAGCTGCTCCAACGATATGAACTCGATCTCCTGGACCACCTACTGAAGGCTGCCGGCGTGAGCTTGATCGCAGATGCTGATTTCGTGGACCTCTACCTTGGCCACGACTTTTCCGATGTGAAGGGGCTCGCCGGCCAGCCCCGCCGAGCCCCCGTTCCTGCGGAATGGTTGACCGAGATCCAGGAGCTTCGGGCACAGTGTCTGCGTCAGTACGAGACGACACGTGAGCCTGAGTTTTCCCTTGTGCTCGAAGAGCGAGTGCTCCTGCGGGTGACGTACAACCTGGATGTCTTCACCAAGGCATTTTTTGTACTGAACCGCTCAAGAGCAACCATCATCCCCCTCGAAGATCTTGGGCTGCCGGATCATATCTACGAGTGCCTGCTCGCAGAGGAAACCAGAGGCCTTGTGTATTTCGCCGGAGAGATGGGGACTGGGAAGACTAGCAGTGCAGCCTCGGCGGTCAAGGCTCGGCTGATGTCCCTCGGAGGCCTTGGCCTGACGGTCGAGGATCCGCCAGAAACTCTCCTGCAAGGGGAACATGGCCCAGGCCGTTGCATCCAGTTGCCAGTCTCCCGCATCCAGGGAGGTTACTCAGAAACGCTGATCCGTGCCCTTCGCACGCGCGCGGACCTCATTCTAGTCGGAGAAGTGAGGGACACAGCTACGGCAGTTGAGGTCATCAAGGCATCCATCAACGGCCACCTCATTTTTTCTACGGGGCACGCGGGCAGCATAGGGGGGGCCATCAAGCGTCTGTCTGTGCTCGCCGAGCCAGTGATGCCCAATGCCATGGAGGTGCTCTCCCAAGGGTTGACGGCGGTGATTCATCAAACCCTGCTGCGCCCAGAACACGGACAGCCGCGGCTGACACTCCAAACCCTGTTGCTCACACTGGATGACGCACCGTCCATCCGCGAAAAGATCCGCAGCGGGCATCTCCAGATGATCGAGCAAGACATCGTCACACAATCGAACAGGAGTCTCTGGCATGGCCAGTAAACGCGGGCAGGCTGGCTTCTTTACCATCGATGCGCTGTTCGGCCTGATCGTGCTGAGCATAATGCTCTCCCTCGCAGCCTGGTGGATGTTCAGCTTGGGGAATCACCAGGACTACAGGATCGCCGCCGAACAGCAGCGGACCGTGGCAGACGCCTTTGCCAAGTACCTGAAGGACAACTATGCCGTGGTGCTCTCCAACGCCGGCCCGACAACGCCCGTCCAGATTACCGTGGACATGATGCAGAACACCAAATATCTGCCGGGGAGCTTCAGCTCGACCAATAGCTTCGGCCAGACCATCGTTGGTCTGGCCAGGCGCCTGAATGCCAATCAGCTGGAGGCCATTGTGGTGACCACCGGTGGCCAGGCGATCCCTGAGTTGGGCATTCGTACGATCGCGGAGCACCTGGGCGGGCCGGGCGGCTTCATTTCGGCGCTGAAGCCCGGGGTCATCCAGGGAGTCCGTGGAGGCTGGGAGCTCGCCTTGAGCAACTACGGCATCAATCCAGGACAGGGTCATACCGCGAGTGCTCTGTTCCTCATGGATGGAGACCTTGCCAACGACTACCTCTATCGCAACGCTGTTCCAGGTCACCCTGAGTACAACCGGATGAACACGGCGATCGATATGGGTGGCAACGACATTAACAATGCCCGCGCTGTCACCACGACGAACGATATCACCAGTAAGGACGGCTGGTTCAGAAGCCAGAACGACACTGGGTGGGTGAACGAAAAGTGGGGAGGCGGCATCTATCAGTCCGATACTGACTGGGTCAGGGTCTTGAACGACAAGGGCCTGTTGACCGGCGGGGAGATCCGCGGCGGCACGCTCCAGGCGGATGGACGTGTGACAGTTGGGGAATACCTGGACATCGAGAGCACCGCTGTCGAAGGACAGGCCTGCCCGAAGATAGGTATCCAGTCGAAAAACAATCTGGGCGCGCCGCTGACCTGCCAGTGCCTCACATCTTCTTGCCAATCCGGTGTGTGGACAGCAGCCGGTTCGGGCGAGCTTGGCGGATGGCAACTCGGCATAAACGGTAATACAGGGTACAGCGGGACCGGTACTGTAACGGGCAGCCTGTTTTCTGGAAACATTAAATGCCGGTCTGATGTATGTGGTGGATTCGGCTACGTGTTTTGTGGCAGTAGCGTGAGTTGTGCGATCGCGAATGCAGGGGTACTAACTCATTACAACTTCTATGGATACACGGTTGGTGTTAAAGACCTGCCCATAACATCCTCAGTGAGGGAGTGGTGATATGAATAGTTTGGATTTTCTTGTTTTAATCGAAGCGACCATATCCACTCTTAGTTCACAGCATGCTCTTCTTGAGCGATTGGCGACTAAAGAGTTCTCCACAGAGCTTGCAGAGTCCGCCAAAGCGTTGGAAACCTTGCGATTGATTTATAAAGCCCTGACTGACACCGACCAAATTTCTTCGCTAGGGCAGCATTTAAATTACCTGCTAAAAGCGAAAGTACACACAACTATTTCGACGTGACGCATTGCCATCTTGCCAATCCGGTGTGTGGGGAGGTGTCTCAGCAGACGTGGCGTATTATCAATTTAGTATGCCTGGCGTAGGATTTGGATATTACGGCCTTGGGAAAGTTAAGGGCGGTCTATTCTGGGGGGATGCTTGGTGTTCCGTGAACATTTACTGCGGCACAACTGGATACAATTATTGCGGAAACTCCGCTTCCTGCATTAATAGTAGCGGGCAGTATGGTAACAATTCCGGTAAGGTGGGGCTCGCTGCAATGCCTGTATACAATGTCATTAAGATGCCAGGCTGGTAGAGAACTTCCCCAAAGGTGACCATCTTAGCAATCCTATTGCACGCAATAAAAAGGGACGGCCGCTCCACCCGCAGCAGTAGCTAGAGCTGCATCACTAAGGCGGAAAATAAACGCTTCTGCCGTCCCCCCACGCACTAGTCCAATAATAGACGCGCGAATTGAGCCCCATCGCTCTGAGAATGTACATTTCAGACAGTCCGGCTAAATGCCATCTCTCTCCCATGGACCCACATGTTTGGTTTGCTGAGAACCATGAACTCGCGGGTTTAACTGTGTACTCAAGGTTACGATCCATTCCGCCAACCCAGACACCGGATTGGCAAACTTAATCGAGTCACGATAGTCGGTTAGCTTCTGATGCAAGTCGCGAATAGTGTTTGTCCACGTGCATAGGCGCTACCAACAGTTGAAACATACCAATACCCATCAGGCCCTACATATACTCGACCATTGAACGAATCGTAGTTATTCAGAGAAGCTGTATAAAATCCGGATTGAAAGCAGGTTCCCTCTGACGCAGAGATCATCCTGATTACTTCACCAGGACCTGCAGAAAATTCCCCAGCAATAACAAATTTCGGCTCACTACCTTTCCACACACCGGATTGGCAATAGGATCTCACTGAGATGCCCAGCCTACCTGGCCAGGGCAATCTGTAGGCATCACCTAATCACCGTAAAAAGGTGTGATTCCCTTCTAAGGGACAATTCTGACTCAACGGGTCCAACATGATTATGTCGCCCTCGTTGACCGGCTCTAAATACTGGTCAGGCGCTGGAATAGGCTCCTTGTCTCGCAACGACACCATCAGATGTCGTAGCAGCGCATCTTGCGCCACGCGCTTTGCCAGCTCCGCAGTCCGCCCTGCCCCTTGTACACCATCAAAGTCGAGCACTCGCACGATGACACCGTTAGGGGTTTCCGAAACTACAGCAGGATACGGAACTAGATGATTGATGATCACCTGCTGACCACGATGCTTATTCCCCTCAAGCTTCTTGACCAACCTAGAGGCTTTTAAGTGGGTGTACCTCTTCAACATTGCGAGGCTCTTGTGCCCGCTGATGGCAGCAATTTCCATGATGTCGAGCGTGCCAAGCTCAAACAGGCGCGAGCAGGCCTCATGTCTGAGGTCGTGGAAATGAAGATCCTTGATATCCAGGCGCTGGAGCATGATGCGCCAGGCCGACTTCAACCCATTGGCGGTATAGCCGAACACCTTGCCCTTCGATCGTGCACCGAGCTGGATTAACGCATCACGAGCCTTGAGGCTCAGGGGCACGTCCCGCTTCGATCCGTTTTTGGTATCCGGGAGGTGCGCAATTCGCCGTTGTAGGCTGATGTGCTCCCACTCAAGCTTCAACAGTTCCCCCTGGCGCATAGCCGTCTCGATTGCCAGGACGACAAGGACATAGAGGTCTGGCGTGGGATGCGTGTGACAATAACGCATGATCTGGCGCTCCTCACGGGCGGTTAAGCGTCGATCACGGCCAGGTGCTGCTTTCGGCTTACGCACGTTCGAGACTGGGTTCGACTCGCATACCCCCCACTCGATCCGGCCGATGTCGAACACGTTCGACAGCAACGACATCTCCAGGCGCACCGTCGATGGTGAAATCGGTGAACCCGTTTTTGGGTTGGTCTGCGACAGACGTTCGTCGCGGAGACTAGCGATATCTGGACTTCGAAACTCACGCATGCTCTTGTCGGCGTACTTGGACTTGAGCAGACTAGAGATACGGTAACTTTCTTGTACAAAGCCTTTCTTCAGTACGGAGACTTTCTGTCGATAAAGGGTCAATCCCTCAGCAAGCGTCATGTCCTGGGTCATTCAAATCTTCCAATTTGGCCTGCAGCAGCCTGGCCAGCTGGTCGAATCGGATTTCCAATGCGCGGCAAAGGTTGAAAACGGTATCCAGGGTTGGAGATTTGTGGCCACGCTCAAGCAGACTGATGTACGACCTATCTACACCAGCTTCGAAGCTCAGCTTTTCTTGCGAGATGCCCCGAGCAATGCGCAACTCGGCCAACACCATGCCGAAAGCATGATTGTGCTTTTTCGAAGAGTCTGGTTGTAATTCCAAAAGTCCAACCCGAGATCACGAGATCAAAGGTCAGAATTTTCGGGTTGTTGACTATAATCGTCAGCGGACTATAGTCCACAACGCTTAATCCTCAGGATTTCTTCATGTACATCTACTGGATCGCTATGACCCTGCTAATCGTGGCAGGAGGCATCTTCACCCAGGTGCAGCACACAGATGAGGTCGTTTCTGAGCAGGCAACGATCGATGCTCTCAGCCGGAGCATGCTGATCTACCGCTCTGCCGCAGCAGAGTATGCCCAGACCAATCCTGGATTCACTGGAGCGCCGGCGGACGCATCGCTGAACCTTCCGAGCTGGTACATCAAGCAAAACGGGATCGCCACATACATCGTCGGAGGGGTCTCATACACCTACGTCAGCGGAATGGTTCCTGCCGGCCTGCCTTCCGCACTGAGCGAGCGCACTGAGTCCATGACGGTAGGTATTAAGCGGTCGGGCCAGTTGTTCTCGCCGAAGGGGGGGAGCATGGCCATCGCTGTTCCAGCGCCAGTCCCGGAAGGGGCAGTCGTTGCGGTCTATTGACCGTTGACGCCGTGCGAAAATGCCTACGAGCCTTGCGTCCCGGCCGTTGTACAACCCATAATGACATCAGTTCTGGTTTAACCCCGCTGGCTACTGTCGGTCATCAGTAGCGCCCAGGTGTCGTGGTTCGCCTCAACACCAAACCGTAAGCACGCTATAGCTCCGGGAAGGGCGTGCGGATCTGGTTGAAAGCTCTCCCTGTGTCTCCCTGCTCTCTCTAGTCGCGCAGCCGTCTAACTCGTGATGATCGGGTTCAAAGGCACATAGAGTTTCAAGAGGTTCGGTGCTTCTTTGATCCAAGGGCCACATTGGTAATGTGGCCCCTCCTCTTTTCCTCCCCTTGGGTAGCCTGATGGACTTGTGAAAGGTTCATGAGGCTACCCAATGGGTACTCTCTCCTTTGCCGGTGGCCCGCCGGCGATAAGCCGGGCTCCTTTTGTGCGCGGATGCGTGCCTCATGTTTGCTGGCCAAAGCCACGAGAATGGCCAGGTGATGAGAATCGAGACGATCAATGCCCAGGGATCGACGATTTCGACACAGGTGGCTTCTTCAACTTTTTTTCAAATACGGCTGGATCACCTCCAAGGGCTGATCCAGCCGGCCTTCTCCCTCTCTCTCCCCCCTTTCCGCCCCCTCCGCTTGACACAATCCATCCCCGCTCCGATTATTAAGCGGTGATCTGCTGACGTCGTCAGCAACATGCCCCATGCAGCTCGGATCCGTAATGCTGCAGCACGAAGTCTGTGTGGTCCAACAGCCCAAGGTCGTTTAGCTTCTGGTAGCACGACCGGTCGACCTCCGTCGATAGAAGCTCATTCCGCAAACCCAGCGGGGAATACATTTCCCCGTCAGGGTCAGTGTTTTCTCCGCATTTTTAAACCGCAGGAGAAACACCATGACCGCAATGTCCGCACCCTCGATCGGCTTCCGTTTTGGCTACGCGCTCGGCACTCTCACCCGTGAGTTCCTGCGCGCCATGAAACGTCCAGCCCCAGTCGTCCCAGCCCACGCCCGGCCTGTCGTTCAATTCGCGAGCATAACGCCCACCCGCAACGACTGGGATGAGCTTTGCCGCATTCCAACCCTTTCACGCCGCGGCGTTGATCTGAACCAGTGGTACGAAATCAACACCAAAGCGGTACCACCGACCAAGCGCCGGCCCCGTCAGCGCAAGCCGAGCAAATCCAACGCATCAGAGCTGCGTATGGGCCCGTTGAACGATCTCATAGCTCCAGTTGCGATCTAACTCCCCTCCAACCTCAACCAGTGCCAGGCTCCCTACCTGGCAAGGTGAGGGCCTGGCGATCAAAGGAACGCCATGGTTTCAAAAAAACGTGCGGCAGTGGCAGACGACCTTCGCAAGATCGGAACGACGGCCGTTGCCGCCGCCCTCGTAGGTATCTTCCTCAGCACTAGCCGTCTCCTAACCGCTTTCGCCCTCGTGGTAGGTGTTGTAATCTGGATAACAGGCATCTACCTCACCCCGGAGGAATGACATGAGCCAAACCACATTCGGCATCCTCATGTTCACCGCCCTGCTCGTCATCTGCGTCGGCATGGCAGTTTGGGCCGATTGGCCTAACATCAAACGCCGGTGCCAGAAGATTCTTCGAGCACATTGATCATCTATTTTCCCAACTTAACCCTCCACCAGGAGGTTTTTTTCTTTCAGGGCTTGACAATGTGTTTCTCCGTTTCCATCCTTGTGACTGTGAGCTGCTGACGTCGTCAGTAACCCAAGCCCGAGCGGTTATGATCTGAAAGACCGCTACACCCACTACGGTGTTGATCTCCCCAAAATCGCCAAGCTTCCGGAAGCGCGATTGATCAATCTCTCGATTGATGGAAGCCCACCCAACTTGCTACATCCCAACCCATGCGGGGAATACTTCCCCCATGGGCAAAGTGTTTCTCCGCTTTCGCTATTGAAACTGGAGAATCACCATGAGCAACCAATCCAACGAAGCCAAATTCTTCGACCTGCACACCACTGGCATCGGCTACCTCAACCGTATCCGTGAAGTCAGTCCCCGCAAGGGCAAGCCCTTCACCTGTGTCACCGTTGCAGCCTTGCACGGCTCGGCTGATAAAGCCGAGTACTCCTACATCGACTGCAATGTTGTCGGTGCCGAGGCAGAATCGCTGATCAAACGCTGCCAGCAGGCCGTTGAAGCCAAAAAGAAGGTGCTCGTCTCCTTCCGAATCGGCGACATCTGGGCTGATGCTTTCACCTACGATAAAGGCGACAAGAAGGGTCAGGCCGGCGCAAGCCTCAAAGGCCGTTTGCTCTTCATCGGCTGGATCAAAGTTGACGGCAAGCTGGTTTACGAAGCGAAGCCAAAATTCACCAACCCGCCCGTTGGCAATGAAGACCACTCTGATGATACGGACCGTCCGGGCGACCAGGACCAACCCGTAGACCAAGGTCAGCCAGGCGCCGAGCAGCTCGGTGAACAGCTTCCCCCAGTCTTCGGCAGTGATCGTTCCCAAGAGGTCAACGAGGCCGCGTAACCCCTATCAAGGCGCTGATTTCAGCGCCTTTACTTTCTGCCCACGATCGTGCCGATCAACTGATCACACCACCTGATTCCAACCCACTAGGGGACGCCGATCTCCTAGGGGAGGCGTATTCCTCACCTCCCTTGGAGCTAAAAAATGCACACTAATACTTATCCTGAAAGACTATCTCTAATCATCAAGATTGGTGTTCTCTACGCGCATGAGCGGGTTCTCGATAAGATTGAACTCGATTTTTCAACAGCAATACCCCCCTATACTGGCTCTGCAGAAACACCGCTCAATCTCTTTGATAGGGACAGTGAGTGGGAGATAGCCTTATGGGAGCTTGCAGGCTCGGATCACCTTCACAACTACCGCCCGAAGCATCAACCGATGCTTGAAGAACTTGGGCTTCTCAGGAAGTACAAGAGCTTAATGAATGAGCTCGAATTGAGCTATGTAGATGATGACTTCATGCCTCATTGAAAATCGCACGGAGAGACTTTTCTTCCGGGCTTCCAATATAACCGTAAGTTCCCCGTCTAGACGGGGACAGATTTAGCTCACTGTCGTTGACAGTGCCTCCCGGAGCCAGGGTTTAAGGCTCCAGCGCATTGCGCCAACCCACCCAAGATCGCCGAGCACTCGGTAGCGCGATCACATCACTCAGTGATGGAGTGCCTTCTACTTTACCTACCCGCGGGGATCTCATCCCTCGCGGACCGAGGCCTCGCTCATTCTGGAGACCTCTGATGTCCATACCATCCGCATCGTCCGAGCCATACCTCACCCTTCCGGTTGTCCTGGACAACGCTGCGTGGATGCGTGCGGTCTATCTCGAAAACCCGGACCGGGTAGCCGAAATGAGCAAACGCCTCGCCACTGTCGTCCAAACTGCGTGGCAAGAGCTCAAGCAGCAGCCTCAGGCGAATGCTCTGTCCTTCGGTGTGTACACGAAGCGCCACACCGGCTGTGACCGTGACTGGGTCACCCTCATGTTGCAAATCGTGGCCCCCGAGGACGAGCCATCCTACATCCAGATCAAGCTGCAGCCCGCTGCAGCCCCTGCCTGACACAGCCATTTTTTACTCACCCAGAGGGGTCACCCTCTGGGGTGGCTTCCTCTCAACCAGGAGCACGCCACATGGCACAATCACCCAACCCCTTCCACATCTCTGCTGGTGATCACCCTGTAACTCATCCCTGCTGCAGCCACGCGTTCGAGATCGCATCTGCGCACTTGCCCGAGGAGGACTGGGAGGAGCTGCAGGCATTCGTTGAAACTGCTGATACAGCTCTCCTTCAGTTCGAGTGCTTTGTACTGCCCGACAGTGATGCCATCGGCTTCAAACTTCTCAGTACGCCCTGGACCGACCAACATCTGGGACAGTACTGGGGGTACGACCTATCGACACTTCAAGCGCTGCAAGCCGCCGAGGGCTTCAGCGAGCAGACCATCCGAGTGCTCACTCTTGCCGCTGAGGCTGAAGTGAGGTTCCTGGTCATCGACCCCAACGGTAACGTTCTCGACGGTCTGCCGCTGTTCGACTGCTGAACACCTTCCACCCTCGCGGGGAACGCCCGCAGGGAGTTCCCCATGCTTTACGGGGAGCACACATGATCTCAATCACCGGCCAGTTGGCCATCCGCACCATCTCCGGCCGACTCGGGCTCTTCAACGTCGGCCGCCTCAGTACCTCGATCGGTGAGTTCACCATCAAGGATGCTCTTCTGGATCAATACCAAGAGGGTAAATACCGAGGTGACTTCGCGATCAAGCAGATTCGCCCATCGTATTACTCACACGGCGGTCGACTCGTTGTTGAGATCAGGGCTGAACTCGAGGGCATGACCCTGGAGGATGTCACAGGTCTCAGTCGCGAGGACGAAGAACACCTGCCAACCAACGTCCCTGACCCTCTTGAAGAGGACGGGCCACCACCCACACCGATACCGTCACGTCGGGCTCCAAGTGCGCCGGCGCGACAGCCCCAAACTGATGCCCTCGCCTCGGATGAGCCCTTCGGGATGACCCCACCGGTGTCTCCGATCACGAACGACATCGATGCCGAGCTATTTGGCACGGTGTGGCCATTGAGCGAAACCGTGAGGCTCGACACCACCGTAGACCGACAACGGCTGCGCGCCCAGTGCACGCGGCTGGACCAGCTCGGTTTTACCATGGACTTCAAAACTCAAACCTGGACCAGGGCTTCCCCTTAAAGCGGCCTGTCAGACCACTGCCGCAGTCAACCTGAACCACACACCCTGAGGGGCCTCCTCAGGGGCTCCATTTATCTACCTGGAGCACCATCATGAACGCTATGTTCAGCAACTTGAGCAAACAAATCCTCGCCAACATTGAGGACCAGCTGTCCAACAACGAGGTGTCGACTGACGAGAAGCTCGTCGACTTCTTCATCGAAGAGTTGGACCTCACCCTAGACCAGGCTGAGGCTGCTATACGTCTCCGCGACCAGTACCGGATCCAAATATTCCTAGAGGGTCACGGCCCGCTGCACCAACACAGTGTGGCTTTCGATCCGCTCACCAGGACCTTCAATTAACCACCAGACCATCCCGGGGGGCGTTTCCGCCCTCTGGGACGGACGCCTCCACAATGGAGGCCATCATGCACCCATCCCCCCTGTTCCAGATCGAGGAATGCCCAGACCTGTACGTCGACGCCTGCGTGTGCGACGAGCAGCGCAACCTGGTGTTCATGTCGGCCTGGGGTCGTGACACTGCCCTGCAGGAGTTTCTGGCCAGGCTCACGCTTGGCCGGGAAGATAACGGCCTCGAGCAGTTTCACATTCTCGTCGACGGGCGGAGCATCCCCGTTTTCCCCAACCAGGACCAGCTGGAAAAGCGCACAACACGGCAATTCCGCGGGACTTTGTTCGGCAGCATGTTGCACCTCTGGCTGTTCGATCGACGCGCCTCGGTGCCCGACCAAGCCAATCACTTCGCCTTCGCCCTACTGAAGCGTAATGAAGCCCCACACCATCGGCTCTGGCCGCTGGTGATCGAGACCTGCCCGCTTCCCCTTCTCTCCCACTGGCGCGAGCCTGTGATGGAAGTCCTCACCCAGCACCAGATGCTGATCGCCCTCCCTGGAGCGTTCGGCGATGTCTGCGCCTGGCGACTCGCCATGAAGCTCGAGGTACTTGAGCCTGCTCTCGGAGAGCTGATTCGCCAGGGCGTACTCACCACTGAAGCTCAGGCGCCTGCCTGAGCTCATTCACCAATTCAAAGGATGCCCTATGGCCCTCATGTTTCCGCGCCTGGCGCGCAACTTTGCCCGCAACGGCTACTACCCCACCGATGAAATCACTCTTGAACGCACGCTGCAGGCACTCACTCCCGCCACTTCGGGCAGGATGAGGATCTGCGACCCTTGTGCCGGTGAGGGTGTTGCCCTTGCTGAAGCAGCTCACTTCCTGGGCCGCGACCAGGTCCAAGCGTTCGCGGTCGAGTACGATCGCGAACGCGCGGTTCACGCGCGAGGTCTGCTCGACCGGGTGCTACACAGTGACCTCTTCGACACCTTGATCAGCCGTCAGTCGTTCGGCTTGCTCTGGCTCAACCCCCCCTACGGTGACCTGGTCGCGGATCACTCCGGTGCATCACAGTACCAAGGCAGCGGCCGCCGGCGCTTGGAGAAAGCCTTTTATCAACGCTGCCTCCCGCTTCTGCAGTATGGCGGTGTCCTGGTGCTCATCGTTCCTCACTACGTGCTGGACGACGAGGTGACAGGATGGCTGAGCAACCACTTCGCCGAACTGCGCGTATACGGTGCTGCAGACCCCACCTTCAAACAGGTGGTGATCTTCGGCATTCGCGTACGCCGGCAAGACTTGGCTCGGTCCATCACTAACCAGGTGAGGTCCCACCTGCAGGCGATCGGTGCTGGGCAGGAACTGGCCGAGGAGATCCCTGCGACGTGGCCATGGGAGCCGTACCTCGTTCCGTCAGTTGCCAGCGAGCTGGAGCATTTCTACCGCATTACTCTGGAGCCGGAGCAATTCGCCTCCGAGACTCTGCGGCTGCGTGGGCTCTGGCCCGACTTCAACCTGCACTTTGGGCAAGCTGGCCTTCAACCGCGAGCCCCTGTTCGCGAGCTTTCCTGCTGGCATCTCGCACTGGCCCTAGCCGCCGGCGCAATCTCGGGTGTTGTCCGCTCGAAGTCGGGCCGGACCTTGGTCGTGAAGGGTGACACCTACAAGGACAAGGTGCGCAAGACCGAATTCACCGAGGATGAGAAAGGCAACGTCTCAGAAGTCAGGATCCTCACCGACCGGTTTATTCCGATCATCCGAGCTTGGGAAATGACCCCCTCCTCGATAAACCACGGCCAGGTGCTGATCATCAGTTCTTCGCCGGCGAGCATCGACGAAGCGGTTGCAACTGATGAGCCAGTTGCAACGTCACTGTTTAACCCAGGACAGATCGTGATGACCGCCGCTATCAGTCATCTAGTGGAAACCGGGCAGCTCAATCCCACCTCTTCGCTGAAACGCCATCTGGCAGGTGACTGGGGCGAGCTATGCGATGACGACAGAGCCTCCAACCAGCTCGCACTTACCCACGGAGACCGCTTGTTCTCAAGCTACGACATCGACGCCGGCGACGAGTCCAGGCTCTGGATCATCACCGAAGCCGACCGTAGCTCAACCACCCTGCTACTTCCCAGCGACTACTGACCCAAGCCGCAACGGCTAACACACCACATAGACCCGCAGGGTATGCCCATACCCGCCGGGGTTTGTGCATGCCCTGCGTTACCTGCAGGAGATGCACATGAACGCACTGACCCAATCGGCCACCTCCCCCCTGAACATCAACCTGACCGATTTCATCGACGAGTTCGGCGACGAGCTCCTGGAGTCGCTCAACCGCTCCAACCCTCCGGTTTATACCGGCAGCATTAACGAACAGCGCCAGGCCGTGATGGCAAGTCTCAAGCGCACGCCATTCGTGGCGCAAGCTGAGGTTGTTCAAGCCATCACCGCGCTTCTGCTCGATCGCAACGAGCAAGCTGCGATCATCAACGCAGAGATGGGTACCGGGAAGACGATGATGGCCATCGCAGTCGCTGCCGTGCTCCACGCGGCAGGCTACCGTCGAACCCTCGTCATCTCGCCACCTCACTTGGTCTACAAGTGGCGGCGCGAGATCCTGGAGACCACGCCAGGCGCCCGCGTCTGGGTGCTCAACGGCCCGGACACGTTGGTCAAGCTGCTTAAGTTGCGTGACCAGTCGGGGCAAATCTATGACGGCAGGCCGGAGTTCTTCATCCTCGGCCGAGTCAGGATGCGGATGGGCTTCCACTGGCGACTCGCCTGCTGGAAACGGCGCACTGCAGGTGGCCAGCCGCTGGCGGCATGTCCAGATTGTGGCCAGGTCCTCGAGGACCTGGAAGGCAACCTGGTCACCGTGGATGAGTTCGAGCGCGGTGATCGCCGTCGCAACTGCAGTGCCTGCAACGCTGCCCTCTGGACGCTTATGCGCCCAGGCAAAGCCGATGGTGGGGACCGACGCTCGACAATCCTGAAGTCGATGTGCCGGATACCAACGATCGGCCCGGTCCGGGCGGAACGGCTGCTCAACGACTTCGGCGAGGACTTCCTGGCCTCGATGCTGGTCGACAACGTCTCAGAGTTCATCAACTTGATGGACTCGAAAGGCGACTTCGTCTTCAGCGACGGCCAGGCCAAGCGCATGGAGCGGGCGATGGCCAACATCGAGTTCGGATTCGGCGAGGGTGGCTACCAGCCGACAGAGTTCATCAAGCGCTACCTACCCGATGGCTTCTTCGATCTGTTAGTTGTCGACGAGGGGCATGAGTACAAGAACAGCGGTTCGGCTCAGGGCCAGGCCATGGGGGTGTTGGCCGCGAAGGCGCGTAAAACCGTCCTTCTCACCGGGACCTTGATGGGCGGCTACGCCGACGACCTGTTCTACCTCCTGTTCCGCATTCTCACCCAGCGCATGATCGAGGACGGCTACCGACCCAACGCACGCGGCAGTTTGGCTCCTGCAGCCATGTCGTTCATGCGCGATCACGGAGTCCTCAAGGACATCTACACCGAGCGCGATGGCGATTCGCACAAGACTGCCAAGGGCAAGAAACTGTCGGTACGCACCGTGAAGGCCCCAGGCTTCGGCCCTAAAGGCATCCACCGGTTCGTGCTGCCATTCACCGTGTTCCTGAAACTCAAGGATATCGGTGGCAACGTGCTGCCCAGCTACCAGGAGGAGTTCATCGACGTGCCCATGGCGCCGGAGCAGGCCTCGGCCTACCAGCGCTTGGCGGCCACGTTGACCGCTGAGCTCCGCCAGGCCCTGGCCCGGAGAGACACCACCTTATTGGGAGTGGTGCTCAATGTGCTACTGGCCTGGCCGGACTGCTGCTTCCGATCGGAGATGGTCAAACATCCGCGCACACGAGACACGCTGGCCTTTGTACCGGCACTCTTCGGCGACGATGAACTGATGCCCAAGGAGCAGGCGCTGCTGAACCTGTGCCTCGAGGAGAAAGCTAAAGGCCGCAAGATCCTTGCATATACCGTCTACAGTGGGACGCGCGACACTACGTCCAGGCTGAAGAAGGTCCTCGAGCAGGCAGGCCTCCGCGCTTCAGTACTGCGGGCCACGGTTGACACAGCTCGACGCGAGGACTGGATCCTCGACCAGGTCGACCGCGGTGTCGACGTGCTGCTAACCAACCCGGAGCTGGTCAAGACCGGGCTGGACCTGCTGGACTTCCCAACCATCGCGTTCTTACAGACGGGGTACAACGTGTACACCCTACAGCAGGCCGCGCGGCGATCTTGGAGGATCGGGCAGAAACACCCGGTCCGCGTGGTGTTCTTCGGCTACGCCGGCAGTTCGCAGATCACCTGCCTGGAGCTGATGGCCAAGAAGATCGCAGTGGCACAAAGCACGTCGGGGGATGTACCGGAGTCTGGGCTCGATTCCCTGAACCAGAATGGTGAGTCGGTTGAAATGGCGCTAGCAAGACAACTGATCGCTGCATAGCATACGGCCACCCTAGGGTGGCCTTTTTTCACCTGCGAATATGACACCCTGACTGGTTTGAGCACTAATGGAATTACCGATGAAAGGACAACTCGAGCTATGGATGCCTTAATCTGGCTGCGGCCACCGAAAGGTGGCCAGATCTCGCTGCTCAGTGCTTATCCCCGGACTTTCGTTCTCCTGCCCATAATAGCCGTCCCTTTCAGCCTTCTATGCTTGGCAGGTCTCATGCAAAGCCTCTTGTGCATGGGCCTCAACCATACCGATCAGCTCGACGTCTTTAGGGCACTCGCGCTTCAACCAGTCGCTCAGCACGAAATGGTGATCAAGCTGTGACATTTCCCAATAAACGACTCATGCGAAATAGATGCAACTGATCAAACGACATCTGAGTCGACTGTTTTTTCTCACGCAGATGCCACAACCACCAGTGAGCAGCCTTCGTTGGAGGCAGGCACTTGGGTGCTTTGATGATTTGATTGGAGCTCGCTTCAAATTTCGTCCCATCGGGACGAAAGAGGTCTGCCCATTCTGATAGAAATGATTGAATAGGTCATCTGGTTGAATCATGACCGCTGACCTCATCTCTCTGAACCCTGATTGCGTGCTGACTCTCCATTGCATAGAGCGAGGGTATAGCGATGAATGCGATCAGTGGATCGGTGCGGCGTATAGATAGTGTGTCCCACCATGTGGATGACTGGTTCTCCATCTATGACAATCATCGACTGCGGCGGGACTACCCGAACGCTTATCACGATGAACTCCTTAGGCGTGCTGACGAGATGGATCGGCAGAGACTTATCGACTGGCGGCAGTGGCGCGATCTACGGGTGCTTGCTGATAAAAGCTACTTGGAGGCCGTGGCGGGATCCGAGTTTAAGGCTCCTACTGAAGAGCACTACGGCTGCTAAGAATGTGGGATGTGTGGCCGGGTTCATGTGCCGGATAATGAAGGTACTTGTTCTGGAAGACGATCAGACGTTGAGGACATTGATGTCCGATATCATTCGGGAATTGGGAGGTGGCTGCACCACATTCGATAACGCCGATGACGCGCTCATCGAGTTATTGGAGCAGCACGGTAGCCTCTCTCTGGCCATCGCCGACCATGGGCTACCTGGTAGCATCAAAGGTATGGAGTTCCTTTCCATGATCCAACAGAAGTGACCCGATTTGCCCTGTATCTTCACGTCCGGCTTCAACCTAGACACAGCTGGGCTCGATCCTCGGACCATCTTCCTTTTCATACCTTGGGCTCTTGAACAACTCATTGACGCCATCGGACAAGCCCTGAGCCGGTAACCCCCTCTACTCTGGGTACTTCCTCTTGCTGAACTGTTCGAGAACGGGCATTACCAGTTGGTCAAAAGACTCTGAAGGCCACGGTTTGGGCAGAAAAGACACTCCCATGGGCAGTGCTCTTCCCATCTCTTCATAGAACCCGCTCATTACTATGACCCCAGCGGCCGGAAGTCTTGCCCGGGCTGTGGCTGCAAGAGCAAGCCCGTCGACAGGTCCTGGGGTTCTAACGTCCGTCAGAACCAACGCCCAGTCCTGAGTACCTAGAGCGGCGAGGCCTTCAACGGCCGTTGCAAAGCTGTTCACCACCGCTCCGAGATCCTGGAGCATAAAGGTGAGGATTTCTCTTAACGCAGGTTCGTCTTCTACAAGCATCACGGGGGGAAGCGGGGGAAGGGAAATCGTTTGTTTCATCGTCGTCTGGCTCGCGTAATGCGCACCCGGTCGAAGCTGACATCCTGTCGCCGTCCTCAAGGCGGCTTGGTGCGCGATATCATTACGACATCGCTAGTACCAGAAAAATTCATTCTGACTCCCCTAATCAATCAAGCGCTCCAAGCTAGCGTTGCTGCTCGATTCTTCCGTGCTCCTTTCCGTCGTCGGAAGCGCTAGGCTCTTGCAGATCCACTTGACCGCAATTTTCAGCCATCGCGCGGTATTCCCTGCGCAGTGCTGGAAGCTCTTTGCTGTCCATATCCTCCAAGTCCAAGACAGAACGTTGAGCCGACTTGGTGGCGCGGATCAGCTCGTCCAGCTTCACGTGGATGATGTCGTTATCCCTGTTCTGCGTGTTTTGGATCAGAAACACCATCAGGAAAGTGATGATCGTCGTAGAGGTGTTGATGATGAGCTGCCAGGTGTCGTTGTAGTGAAACCAAGGCCCCGTGACAGCCCAGAGCAAGATCAGAAGCATGGCCACCAGAAACGTCCGAGGGCTGCCTGCTCGGTTCGACAGCCACTGGCAAAACATCGCGAATTTCATGATTTCCTTCCTTTTTGGTCCCTATATCCATGGGACCGCAACAAGCGCCTGAAATCTTTTTTACATTTTCTCGCGTAGTGATGCGAGCCGCTGCCGTGGTGGTCTTCGCCGCTGATTAAATCCGACTGAATTTCGTCATCTCTCCTCCGCTCCATAGGCTTGGTTAACAAGTGGAGAGAACCCCCATGGCAGGATCACCGCTATACGTCATCGAATACGAGCTGCACGGCAGCTATCGAACTTTCATTATCCGCCTGGAGAAGATGGACAACGCCGAAGCCTGGCATTGGGCGAGTTGCGACGCGGGTGTGGGACTGATTCCGAGGTTCGGCCAGCACTCGCTCAAGAAAGTGAGCAGGCCAATGGCCGAGCGTCATGGGATCACAAACGTCAAATGGCGGGTATCAGGCCAAGGGCCAGCTTTCGTGCCCCAGCCGGTAGATGTTGGAAAGTTTTCTACGACGTGAGAAAGGAGTACCAGGGCGTGAGCCGCCTTGGTACAGCACTGATCGGATCAGCGACTGTTGCCGCTTGGACGACCGCCGCCATGGCTCTGCTGACCACCGGTACGTCCGGCCTCGGAGGCTCGTTCGTGGTCATTGGCGAAATTGCCACCAGATGACTTCCCGCCCTTGCGTCCGGCTTCCGCCACTTTCTCCCGATCGTTTGCGAAGTTGCCCGGATTGCTGTTTGCGCTCCCGCCCTGATGGCCGCGATTGCTCTGGTTGTTTGCCATGATCTTTCACCTCATGTTCTGGTTTCACACAGGAAAGTCTGTGTTCCTCTAGGACGCCTGGAATGGCTTCGATCATTCACTCGAATCGCTCCGTGTCGGACGAGGTGCGTTAAAGGATGAGAGGGTTAGCCTGTCGCGCACAAACGCCTTGTTTCCCGGCGGTTTCCAGCATGGGTATTTGGGTCATCAATGTTTGAACGCTTCTGAACAGCCCCCGAGGCAGACGGTCTATCGACCTGGGTGTACCGGAACGGAGCAATCATGAATTTCGAATGCCTGCTTGAAGAACTGCTGATCGCTAGGGGGCCTGGCGGCCAGGAGGATGAGGTTCGCACGGTTTGCCTGCGAGAGCTGGGGCGCTGGGGCGACACCGTGGAGACCGACAGGGCGGGCAATGTGCTCGGGGTGGTCCGGGCGCCGGGGAACGTCGAGCCGCAGTCGGCGATCCGGGTCATGGCTCACCTCGATGAAATCGCGATGATCGTGAAGAGGGTCCGCGCCGACGGCCACCTTGAGGTGGTGGCGCTGGGTGGCGCCCAGCCCGTTTCCTTCGGCGTTTGTCCAGTCGATATCCTGGGGGATCAGGAGGTCCTCCCCGGCGTTCTGTCGTATGGCTCTATGCATAACAGTGGTAGCACGCCCAGTGGTCGGGATGTGCTTTCCGGTGACGTGCAATGGAAAGATGTCTACGTCGTTACCCGGAAGTCGAAGCAGGAACTGGAACGGGTCGGTGTCCGTCCCGGTAGCCGGGTGGTGCTCAGCCAGCACTGGCGCAGGCCGTTCAGGGTGCAAGATTGCATCGCCGCCCATTTTCTGAACGATCGGGCTCCGCTGGTCGCGGTGATAGAGGCGGCAAGGCTGCTGCAGCAAAACCGCGAGCGACTGAAGCAGGACGTCTGGTTCGTTTGTACCACCCTGGAGGAAGAGTCCAATGCCGGCGCCCTGTACGCCGCATCCAGACTCCCTGGCGATACCACCATCGCCGTGGAGGTCGGGCCGGTTCTGGAGGAATACGACACTTCGCTTTCTGCCCATCCGATCATCAATACCGGCGACCAGAAAGACTATTACAGCCGTTCGGTCGTTCAGGCCTTAATGGCCGCTACCATTCGCGCAGGTTATGAGCCACAGTCAGCACTGCTGGTGGATTTCGCCTCTGACGCCAGCGCCGTGCTGAGTACGGGTGTTGACGCCCTGGCGGGGTGTATTGCCATCCCAACAGAAAACACTCATGGCTTTGAAATGGTTCTGTCAGAAGGTATTTCGGCCTGTGCTGCTACACTGGTCGAATATTTGATACATCCATCGACCGATAAAGTCTGCACAACGGATCAGGAAGGAAAGCCGCGTGAACGTTGAGCGCTCAGGTATGGAATTATCCGGTTGCCGCATCGTCGTGATTGAGGACGATCTGGTCTTGCGGGATCTCCTCGTCAGCATCATTGATGGACGCGGCGCCGCCTCTGTGGCCTTCAACAATGCCGAAGACGCGCTCGTCTACTTGCTGGAGCAGCAAGGCCAATGCGATCTGGTTATCGCCGACCATGGCGTACCAGGCACCATAAAGGGCCTGGAGCTAGCGGAAATGATCAAGCAGAAGTGGGCGACCCTGCCTGTGCTTCTGACGTCGGGCTACCCCCTGGATACGGAGCATTTGCCCGCGCCGATGAGTTTCCTCTTCAAGCCCTGGTCGATCGAGGAGCTTGATGTCGCCCTTGCGCAACTGCTGACTGAATGGGCTGGACGCGGCCAACCAAGCTCGGGCCTGACTCCGTAGAAAACGGTCATTCCTCGGGAATGATCGATATTTTCCCGTTGCGCTCCACGATCGCGAATTTGATCTGTTCAACCTTCTCCACGCCTTGGCTGTTACGGGCCGACTCCAGAATATCGTCCTCGGTAAGCCGTGCTCGCCGCATCCGCTCATGAAGAAAACGCCCCCGTTCCACCACGAGGGTGGCGTGGCCATCGAGAAAGCGGGCAAGAGGCCGGGAGCTCAGCTTCGCCAGAGACAGGCCTACGTCCAGGACGATCAGCGTGGCGATCACCAGCATAGCGTTGGTAAAGGAGAAGTCCTCTCCCAACAGGGCCTGTTGGGTCGCCTCGCCAATGATCAGCAGCAACACAAAGTCGAACGTGGTCAGGTCTGCCAATGAGCGTCTGCCGGCGATCCGGAACAGGATCATCAGGGCGATATACATGCCCGCGGCTCGGAGGATCGAGTCCATGAAACGCTCCTAGGGAAACAGGAAGGTTGAAAAACTGACGGAGGTGCCGGGACCTGCCTCTACCAGCCCCTGCAGCGTGCCGACGTACTCCGAACGAACGGTGAGGTATAGGGTGGCGACGCCGTCTGCACTCGTGCCCAACTGGAGAAGCAGAGCCTGGCCTCGCGACATCGAGGTTTGAGGTTCGGGCTGCATCGTCTCGATGCTGGCCTCACGCAGCAGTGTGCCGTCCAGCACCAATGTCACAGGTTTTCCCGCTGCGCCTCGCACCGAGATCCGCAGATCGTCCACCGTGCCGCTGCGGCTCAAGCGCTGGTACTGCACGCGAAGGTTGCCGTCGGCGCTGACCGCTTCGGCATTGCTCAGCGGCCCGTTGCCGAATACGCCGGCGAGCGCCAGGAGCACGATAAGGACCAAGGTGTACCAGCCGATGCGTTCGAAGTTCCAGACACGCTGCTGCATCCGCATGTCTTCGTGGACCGGAAACCGCCGCGAGTGCAGCTCTTCTTCCTTCATCATCAATGCCCTCAGGCCCGTTCACCCCGCAACCAGCGCCGGTGGTAATGAGGAAGCTGAGTCAGGCCATAGAGCGCCGCTTCCCGCATCACCTCGCTGCGCTCCCCAAAAAAGCGCTGACAGCGGGTAAAGACCGCTGGGGGTTCCCCGGCAAAGGCCCAGGCAAAGCACAGTGTGCCAGGAGCAATACCATCTTCAGGCTCAGGGCCAGCGACGCCAGTAGTGGCGATGGCAATATCTGCCTTGCTGTCATTTAGCGCGCCAATTGCCATTTCCCAGGCAACGGCCTCACTGGTCAGGCCGTATCGTTCGATCGTCTCGGGAGTCACACCAAGCAGTCGTTGTTTGGCTTGGGGGGAATAAACCACGTACCCGCTTTCCACCACCTCACCAGTGCCAGGCACCGTGGCCAGCAGCGAGATCATGTAGCCCGCCGTGCAGGACTCGGCGGTGGTCAGCAGCAGGTCATGCTGTTTGCAGTACGCCAGTACGTCCGCAACCGGATCCTCACGCATCGCTCTAGCCCGCCTCGTTGTTTCTGGGTTGACGGTTTTCCGAAACGATTGGTTCAGCGCAGGATTGAGGAGCGTACCAGCCGCAATCGCTTACTCAGGCCTGCCTCATGTCAAATCGGTTTATCGACAAGCTGGACAGTCGGATCAGTTACGCTACTTTGACGAAACGACAGACCAAACTGGCATAGGGCTGGCTCAATGAAACAGCGGGGACAGACATTCTGGGAATGGGCAGATCCCGATCTACATCACCGTACCCATGATGAAAAACTGGATAACGGATGTACGATCGATGTGCAGGTACGCTTGGCGCGGACGGGAGAAACTCAACTCTTCGTCGGGATCTACGATGAGCTCGGTAGGCCGCTCTCTGAAGAGGGCTTCGACAAGCGTCCCGGTGAGACAATGACCCGCGCACTACATTGGGGTGTTGCGCACGCCCGACAACTTGGTCGGGCCGCCTCTGTATCGGTAGCGAAGCAACGCGGCATGTGAGGTGTGCCCCATCCCGCCGGGCGGTGGCGGGATGAAGGCATGTGACCCTCAGCCCGCCATCTACTTGCCGAGCTTCTTCTGGACGGCGTCGGCGCTGGAACCCACCGCCTTGACCGCGTCGCGAAGCTGCTGCTCGGTGACGCCGAACTTCTTGGTCCAGTACTGGACCTCCCACGATTCCGACAGGTTGATGCGAGACCGGTCTTGCGGCCCCCGGTTGGTAAGATCGTCAGCCATATTCCCTTGTCCTCGTTGACGCCTGACCCGCTCAGGCCCCAAAGAATATAGACCAGCGATTTGTTTCCGCCGGGCCGTCGCATGCCGGTGGAACGGCCGAAACGCTGCCGCGTCTGACATTGAAGACCCGCAGCAATAGAGGCCACCACTTCCATGAGTTTCATCATCTGGGTCGCCACCTTGGGAATGGTGCTGCTGGTATTGGCCCTGACATCTTCCTATCTGCGCTGGACACCGGTCACCACAGCCGTCGTATGCCTGGGTCTCGGAATCGGCCTAGGCCCTGCCGGGCTCGGTCTGTTGCAGTTGCCGATTTCGTCGTCCAGGGGCTGGATGGAACACCTGACCGAAGCGGCAGTGCTGTTCTCGTTGTTCGTCAGCGGCCTCAAGCTGCGCCTGCCGCTCCACCACCAGCGCTGGAAGATTGCGTTCCTCCTGGCTGGCCCGGTGATGCTTCTGTGCATCGGCGGCGTGACCCTGCTCTTGCACTACGGTATGAATCTGGGCTGGGGTGTTTCCGTGCTGATCGGTGCAATCCTGGCTCCCACCGACCCGGTGCTCGCCACCTTGGTCCAGGTCAGCGATGCACAGGACTACGATGGCGTGCGTTTCGGCTTGTCCGGCGAGGCCGGCCTTAACGATGGCGTGGCGTTTCCGTTCGTGCTGCTCGGCCTGCTGCTGATGCAGCACACCACAGGCATCGGCCAGAGTCTTGGCGGCTGGCTGACGGGCAGCGTGCTATGGGCGGTCCCGGCGGGCCTGCTCAGTGGTTACTGGATGGGCCGAGGCCTTGGCCAACTCACGCTGTATCTGCGCATCCGCAACGAAGACAGCACGATCTCGCCGAATGACTACTTGACCCTGGCTTTGATCGCGCTGGCGTATTTTTTTGCCGAACTCATCCATGCCTATGGCTTCCTCGCCGTTTTCGCGGCGGGCCTCGGCCTGCGCCAGGCGGAGGCCCGCACCAGCACCGACCAGGCCGAGCCGGCCGAGCACCTGGTGCAGCCGGTGGTCGGTCACCAGCACCTAGCGCCTGAGCACGCAGTGAAAGGTAATGTGGAGTCGCTGGAGGAGGCACAGGTGGCCGCCGGCATTATGCTCGGCGACATGCTGGCCTTTGGCAGTCTCGTGGAGCGGGCCATGGAGGTTTTTCTGGTGACGTTGCTAGGCGTGGTCCTGATCGAGCACTGGGACTGGCGGGCCCTGATTGTGGCCGGCGCTCTGTTCCTGCTGATCCGGCCCCTGAGTGTTGTACTCATGCCTTGGGACAAGCTGCTGGACTATCAGCAGCGAGTGCTGATCGGCTGGTTCGGCATTCGCGGCATCGGCAGCCTGTACTACCTGTTCTATTGCCTCAGTCATGACCTATCGCCAAGTACTGGTGAGCTGATCATCAATCTAACCGTCTCGGTGGTGGCATTGAGCATCCTGCTGCACGGCGTGACGACACAGCCCATTCTGGCTCGCTACCGACGATAGACCGTTGGCGGACAAGATTATGTGCCGTCATTGGTTAGCACCTTTGGTCCTTCCTCTTCGTGACGCGGGGGAACGCAGCTGCTTTTCCCGGTACCTGATCTGAACAGGGTGTGATTCGTTCGCCCTTTCAATCGGGAGTCCAAGATGAAAGCAATCGTGTACAACGGTCCGCGTGACGTCGCAGTGAAAGACGTACCAGACGCCAGAATCGAGAAGCCCACCGATGTCCTGGTCCGCATTACCACCACCAACATCTGTGGTTCGGACCTCCACATGTATGAAGGTCGTACCTCATTCGAGGCCGGTCGGGTCTTCGGGCACGAGAACCTGGGCGAGGTCATCGAGGTGGGGCTTGGAGTCGATCGGGTGAAGGTGGGCGATCGGGTCTGCCTGCCGTTCAACATCGGCTGCGGCTTCTGCGAGAACTGCGAAAAAGGCCTGACGGGCTTCTGCCTGACCGCCAATCCCGGCTCGGCTGGTGCCGCATATGGGTTCGCCGAGATGGGGCCGTACCAAGGTGGCCAAGCGGAGCTGCTTCGGGTGCCCTATGCGGACTTCAACTGCCTGGTCCTGCCAGAGGATGCCCAGGAGCGCGAGGATGACTACGTCATGCTTTCGGACATCTTCCCGACCGGCTGGCACGCCACCGAACTGGCCGGCCTCCTACCGGGGGAAAGCATCGCCATCTACGGGGCTGGGCCCGTTGGCCTGATGGCTGCCCATTCCGCCATGATCAAGGGCGCCTCCCAGGTGTTCGTCATCGACAACCAGCCGGACCGGCTGAAGCTGGCAGCGCAGATGGGCGCCACGCCAATCAATTCCGTCGAGCAGCAGGCAGTGGAGCAGATCCTCAACCTCACTCATGGCAAGGGCACGGACCGAGGCTGCGAGTGTGTGGGCTATCAGTGCTGCGATCGCCATGGCCACGAGGCCAATTACCTCACCATGAACAACCTGGTGGCCTCGACGAAAGCGACCGGCGGCATCGGCGTGGTTGGCGTTTTTGTCCCGCAGGATCCAGGTGCGAAGAACGAACTGGCCAAGGAAGGCAAGATGGCCTTCGACTTCGGCGCGTTCTGGTTCAAGGGGCAGCAGATCCGCACCGGTCAGGCCAACGTCAAAGCCTACAACCGCCGGCTAGCCGAATTGATCCATCATGGTCGTGCAACGCCGTCGCAGATCATTTCCCACCGCCTGAAGCTCGCGGAAGGGCCTGATGCCTACAAGCATTTCGATGCGCGCGATGATGGATGGACGAAGGTTGTTCTCAAACCCGCCGCTTAGACCGCTGGGCCTTTTCGGAGAGGTCGGGCGCGGCCTCTCCGCCAAGAAGATGACTCACGTCCCGGCCTCCCCGCAGCTCCCATCGTCCCATTCTTGAGCCTCGGCGGGTATCGCGCTGCAGAAGACTGATATCTGCAGTGCGGCACTCATATTTGAGCCATAATTTAAAGATAGCCCCCGTAGATTGAGGGAGACGTATCATTCTGGACGGCCACCGCAGGGATCTAGCATTTATGAAGCAATCACTAACCGAGGCTATGATTTCTCTCGAACCTCTGACCAAGGAAGCGACTGAAGCCTTACGCCGCTACCAAGAGGCCAGATCTACTCATTGCTCAGCCGAGACGGTCGAGCGCCTGCGCTTAGAGGCCGAGAGCTTGTTCCAAGCGATAGCTGAGTATCAGGCCGGCGTGTTTGGAGCACGCCAATCCACCAGACACTGATACTACCCGCCACCGCCTATAAGAGGCCTCTGAGCGCGAGCCGAACTCGCAACGCGTGGTTCGTACCCTACCCTTTACTATGCTCGTCGGAGGTCGGCCCCGTTCCGCGCTTGATTCCACGGGGCCCTGCTACACCCCAAATCGCGAGTCCAAGAATAGGAAGAACCACCAGAATCAATGACCACATGATCTTGGTGGCATCAGTTTTGTCACTGCGGAAAACACTCACGATCGCCCACAAATCAGCCAGCACGATAATTCCTGCTAACACAATCCAAAAGTACGTCACAGGCTCACTCATGACCGTTTCTCCAATGTGTTTGAAATGGCCGCCTGATTGACATCGCTAGCGCCCTTCTAACTAGATGAATTCAGAGGATCAGGTAAGTTCAACCTACGGGTTGGCTATGAGGATGATCGGCGAAAAAACCTTTGGGCCAATGGAGCGGGCTGTCGTCCATGCAGAAGGGGAAACCCAAGCTGATCCACTCATGTTGCACACCAGTGATAGCTGCGCTCACACATATCGAGCAGTTGGATTACTACCAAATCGTGCACCGTGCGTGGTTGCTTGCTAGTTCCACTGACAGAGGTGCCTGGTAGCGAAAAGGTGCTTAAACATGTTTGTTCTGGGACCTAGCGGCAAGAATCACCCTCTCAGAGCTCACCAGAGACCATAGATCACTCCTCATAGAGACCGGCTCTTGCTCAGCGATACCAACCATCGCGAAGAGGGAACCCTGCTGTTTCCACTCAACTCAACCCTAGGCAAGTTCCTCCAATTGACCCCTGATGAGGGAATGTCATGAATGCTATCGACTTACTGATTCAAGACCACAAGCTGGTGAAGAAGCTGCTGCAAGAGCTTTCCAGCACCACAGAGCGCGCAGTGAAAAAGCGCGTCGAGTTACTGCATCGGATCGAGCACGAACTGCAGATCCATACATCGCTGGAAGAAAAGATTCTCTACCCGGCGATCAAGCAAGCAGGTGGCAAGGAAGAAGCGAAAATGTACTACGAGGCCAAGGAAGAGCATCGCACAGTCGACTCCCTGGTGCTCCCTGATCTGCTACACACCGAGACCGGAACCGTCGAGTTCACAGGACGGGTAAAAGTCATGAAAGAGCTGCTGGAGCACCATATCGAGGAGGAAGAGAGCGAGCTCTTCCCTACCGCGAAGAAGCTGCTGGGTAAAGACGCTCTTGAGGAGCTGGGCCGAGCCATGGAGGCGCAGAAGAAGTTGCTCAAGGGCGAGCAACGAGCTGCCTGATTCAGCATTGGCCTGCTGGCCCATACCAGGCTGGCAGGCGCCTCTCGTGTAAACCGCAACAGTTATTAGGTAGGGCTTGAGATACTAGGGTTTTTCGAGTGGCCAGCCCTGGTAATGACGGTGCTGCCAAAAAACAATTTCCATTAACGTAACCACCGACAAATACTCTGACGGAGTTAACGCGCCCACTCTGTGGATACGGTTTAGCCATTCAACAGCACTAACGATCTCTCCGCGGCTAACGAGATAGCCGTACCGAAAAAATAACTTGCTGAAATAAATCCACCATATGGGGATAAACCGGGCCTCCAGTAAATTTCACACTTAAGCGACCAAACCGAGAACGGCGAATTGTAAAGGAGGACCGGGAAAAACCAGAAGAATTCTGCCCCACAATACGGACCCATGCCAAATTTTTGAACCTATAAGTAACAGTCTTATTCTTGAGTAACACTGTTCAGGCGTTGAATGGCTTGCAATACCAAATGTGAGCCCTGACTGATTTCATGTATGGCTTTTCCCGCAATATTCGCGAGATCTACTCCACGTATAATTTTATCTTCGCTTTTTTTCATCGAAGAGGCCGCCTCTTGTGACAGATAATGATTACGGCTCACCACTTGTTCGATTTCAATTGTCGCTTTCGATGTCCTGGCCGCCAGACTTCGAACTTCGTCCGCCACCACGGCAAAACCTCTACCCTGCTCTCCAGCTCTCGCTGCTTCAATCGCGGCATTCAGCGCGAGAAGATTAGTTTGTTCTGCTATACTGCTTATAGTTTTGGCGATAGTTGTTATTCTATCCGACTGCTGCCCGATCATAGAAATTTCTTCCGCCGCACAGGTAATATCACTGGAAATGCTTTTAACCAGATCAATCGTGTCCTGAACAGCCATAACTCCGCTCTCTGTGATCTTGTTGGTCTCATCTGATACATTACAGGCTTGCTGATAGGACTCAATAGCTGCACTCTGGCTTTGCGTAATATCTCTTGCGACTTTGACAATTTTTCGCAATCGTCCTTTACTATCGAGCACCGGGTTATAAGTAGCGCTCAACCATACTACCTGACCAAATTTATCAATCCGCTTGAACAACCCTGATCGAAAATTTCCGGCATTCAAATCTTTCCAGAAGAAATTATATTCAGGCGAACCCACATATTCAGGCACACAAAAAATACTGTGGTGCTTTCCGATTATTTCTCGACCGTAACCAAATGAATTGAGGAAATTTTCATTAACATCGAGAATTCTACCCTCGGGAGAAAACTCAATGATGGCCATCGATTTGTTAACAGCCTTAACAAATTCGCTCTGTTCCTGCTCTCTTTCCACTTGAGCAGTTACGTCAACCGCGAGTTTCAAAATACGATCAACTTGACCTGCGTCGTTCAACACGGGAGTGTACGTGGCCTCAAGCCAAACACCTTTGCCGGCCTTGGTGATCCGCGCATATCGTCCTTTAAGGTAATGGCCTTTGGTGAGTTGCAACCAGAAGCTGGAGTACTCCGGTGACTTGACATAACTTGGCTCACAGAATATTCGATGATGCTGCCCTAACAGGTCAGAGCGCTCATAGCCGAATAAGGCAAGAAAATTTGAGTTTACCGAAGTAATGATGCCTGAAGGATCGAAGATAATTGAAGCAGTGGATTTGTCGATAGCGGAGATATATTGTTGTAGCGAACGCATCTCCAACTGAACATTCTGAAGCTCTTCCTCAACTTTCATGGAACGCCGAAAAAACATTTCTCCCCCCAGGACTTATTTTTTCTAATCCTAGCATGTGGAAGATTAGTGAGCCTTTGGCGCGAGGGAAAATATCTTTGCTGTAGGGTTATATGTTTTTAGCCCGGCTGCTGCCGATTTGGATCAGGACTACCGGTATGGGTGGTCACGCAAATGAGAAACACACTCAACAATGCATCCACCTCAATTTCTGAAATGAGTTACAGCTTATGTGGCTCAGGTCGTCACACGTTTGATTTACCGCCCTCCCAAGCTAACTCTTGATGTTAAATATACGCAATGCAGCGAGATCTCCCGCTTTACTCGCTTTTTGAACGTAGGCAGCCAGCGCGCCATAATCAGGCGGGAGTTGCGCGGCCCATTCAACCAAATCACTGACTGCGCCAAGATCGACCAACAGATTAAAATTTAATTTTTCCTCACTGTTAAGAATATTAAACTCTAACAAGGGCTGATCAGAGGAAGCAGGGTAATTATCATGAGGGACATCAACAATATTCGCTAGCTTAATGATCAGTTCGCGTAAATCAGCCAAATTTATGGGCTTTGTTAGATAACCGGAGAACCTAGCCTTAGTAGAATCTGAATCTGGCTGCATCGCTTGATGGGTAGCAGAAATCAAAATAACCGGAAGGGCAGGCCAATGTTCTCGCAGCGTCTCCACCAATTCCGCCCCGCTACAATTTGGCATCAAATAGTCCGTAAGCACCAAACTCGGAGGCGCCTCCCCCTTACTAACTAGCCGGTTGATACAATCACGCCCATCCACCGCGCAATGTACGTCGAAATTATTACTTGTCAAATGTTGCGCCAATAGCTCTCGAATATAAAGGTTATCTTCTACAATCCACACCACACGTCCACGACCATCATACGCCGGCACAGGCCCATCGAAATCGACTATTTGCCGCTTTGTAATATCAACTTCACGCGCCACTTTCACCGGCAAGAATAATTGGGCCGTGGTCCCGATGCCGACAATGCTGTCAATTACCAGCTTTCCGCCCATCAAAGTGACCCAATGATCAACTATCGCCAGTCCTAATCCTGCGCCTTCTGTTCGACTGTTGGCTACTCGGTAAAACGGCGTAAAAAGTTTCGGTAAATCGTCTTTTGGTATACCACAGCCGGAATCACTGATGGTTATCATCAACAATACTTCATTGAGGCTACCGTCCAGCGGCTCACACAAAACCCTAAAACCAATCTTACCGCTTTCGGTGTACTTGGCAGCATTATCAACCAAATTTATAATGACCTGCCTAAGTCGCTTGTCATCCACCACAATCAAACTGGGGAGGCATGGTGAAATATCAAGCTGGAAGGTGTTATTGTTTCTACCTGCCAGTATCTTAGCTTCCATGACAATCGTATCCAGAAGCCCATAAATATAGGTAGCCTTCGGCTCGACCGTGTCGCTGGAAACGCCGCGGGCATGCTCAATCAAATCGTTTACCAGGGTCAACATATGCCCCGCGCTTTTCAAGATCACACCAATTTTTCGGCTTCCCCTTGAATTTTCAGATAGCAATAGCTGACCATACCCGATAATTGATGTGAGCGGCGAACGCAAATCATAACTAACCCGTCCGAGAAACTCCGCCTTGGCAAGAATTGCGCTCTCCGCAGCTGCCAGCGCTCGCTTAAGTTCGAGCGTGCGTATCGCAACCTGCTCTTCCAGAAAGACTTTCTGGGTTCTTTCGTTGTTCAAAAGCTCTAGCTCGGTGCTACGGCGCTTGAGCTCGTGTTGGAACGAAAACACCCCGACTACACCCAATATGGTAATCAACTTAATCAGAACAGGACCAGCCCTGAAATTCTCAACGAATCCAAGATTGAAGAGGTAGTCAATAACCAGCCAGCAGCTTTCAGACCAACTCATAAAAAACAACAACACTAAAGCGACCCTGAAAGTATTGCCCTGGGCCTTGAATCGAATTAATGATAGGGGCCACAGGAGTAATACAAGCATATTGAACATCGCGCACGAGTTCCGCGCCGTGTTTTTGTCGACAAACAGGACCACCAACATCATAACTACGCATAAAAAAATCATGAAACAATAGAAATGCTGCTCACGCTTCCGATCAAATGGTTTCAACAACCATGCAAATGCGCATAAAAAGCTTGCTATTGACAGCAGCCAAAAAGCTAAACCGAAGCTCACAGTTTGGATTCGCTCACCATTGAACAAGTAGAAGGCCATGTAGCCTCCCTTCTCAGCCTCCACTGCATAGCTTGAAAACAACCACACCGCCAGCATGCCGAAGCTGAGATCGAAGCGCAGCAGCAGAATGACAGAGAGGACTAAAACACTGCCGAAAAGCGCGGCATGAAGCAACTGCTCGATACTGTCTTCATCAAGTACGGCCTTGATATCCCACAAACGAACATCTAGGGTGGGTAAGCTCTCAGTTTCAACGCGAACAAGAACGTCAAACTCAGAGTTTGGTGGTAGCTGCACACGCACCAGGTTCCTTCGACTGCTAAGCGGTCGCGACTCAAAGGGAACCGACATCCCCACATGGCTTTTAGACATCAGGTCGACTCTGCCAAGAGAATACTTATAGACATCAATATCACCGATGCGCCAGGGAGCAATTTCCAACCAACGATCTTGCGCATCTGCAGTATCATTACGAAGCTTGACCTTCAACCATGCCACTGAGTGCTTTCGTGGTGAAGCTATGCCAGCCCTAGTCAGGGGCATCCAATCAGCGCGGCGAAGCACCTCATCCGGCGTCAAGTTCGAGTCGACTCGATCCTTAATAAAAACCGTATCACTTCGTAAGTCTACATGAGGCGCTGGCTTGTCATTAATAATTAAATAGTAACTGACAATTGACAGTAGAGACGCTATAACTGCGATAAGGACGGTGTACGTCAGGAAGCTCGGCGTCGGTCTCATATCAGTCGTCCAGCGCCTGTCGATGAGAGCGGAAATCCCTCGGTGAAACGCCATAACGATCTTTGAATGCGGTTGAGAAATTAGCCCCACCAGTAAAACCGATCTCAATAGCAATGTCCTGGATCGAGATAGCCGTTTTAGTCAGAAGCATACAGGCCTCTTTCATGCGCTCCTCGCGAAGATATTCAAAAACGGTTATACCAACACAGTTTCGAAATGCTTCATTCAATCGCTTGGTGTTGGTCCCCACCGCAGCGGCCAACTCCGCCAACTCCGGAGTCTGTGAAAGCGATTTAAGCATCAAGTTTTTAGTTGACTCGAAAAGAATTTTATCTAGGTTCCCCAGCGCTTTGTTTGGGTCAGCCAGGGCCGGCGTTAAAGTTGGTGAAAAAGTTTTCAAATGAATGGACAGCCGAAGGCGAACCTCATCCAAGTTATATGGCTTTGAAATATAGTCAACGGCCCCCGCTAGCAACCCTTGCACACGCTGTTCTGGCATTCCTGCGCCAGTTAAAAAAATAACGGGTATATGCCTAAGATCTTTGTTTGCCTGTAGCATCCGGCAGCACTTCAACCCATCACAGACAGGCATGAACACGTCCATTAAAATCAAATCGGGGTTGACCAGATGCACTTTTCTGAAAGCATCTTGTCCGTTGGTGGCCAAATATACACGACACCCCAGATGCTGTAAGTACTCAGCCAAAAGCTGGCGCTCCGCATCCACATCATCGACCACCAGAATACGCCGACCCACCAATTTCTCTAGCTGCACGCTTTTCATTTATTTTCTGTTCCTACAGCGACATTCAGTAAGCCTAGCCTTCCCTGCGGCTGACTGAGAATTTTCCCCCTCGATCAAAACTTTTTGCCCTCAAGCAAAATAGTCTAGACCGTGATGGCCTTATAGTATAACCAAAGAAAACGGCAAATGAAGAACACGACAAAGCGTTGTCTAGCGATGCCAGGTTATTGGCGCCAAGTAGCCAGCGCCTTATCACCTATGACAGCCCAGGCCTGTATATCTTGCACTGTGATTCGGTGGCCCCATGCTTAAACGTATCCATAAAGACCAAAGTCGTATCGGTATGTTCGTTGAATCTCTGGAGGGCAACTGGTTATCACATCCTTTCTGGAGAACACGCTTTAAAATAGACAGCCTGCAAACGCTCAAGTCTTTAACTGAAAGCCATATTGATTATTTATGGATTAATACTAGTCGCGGCTTAGATACGAACTATTCTACGGACCAAAATTCATCGCCTGCCAGTTATACGTCCAGCCCACAACTAGCTTCTATGGAAGAGCGGCCCTCAAATTCTTTGTTAACACAGCGTTCAGAAGAATATTCACTTGCCGCGCAGACACTTAATACATCAAAAACCACCGTCATTGACACATTTCGTGAAGCTCGACTGGGCAATGCTATCCGAATCAAGAACTGCATGGAGATGGTCAGTGGTATATGTTGTTCTCTTTCTAGAGATCAAGAAGCGCTCATTAGCCTCGCGCGTTTGAAAAGTAAAGATGAATATACCTACCTACACTCTGTAACCGTCTGCGCCCTGATGGTTGCGCTCGCCAGACAGTTGGGGCTTAACGAGAGCGAGCAGCGGGAAGCGGGCTTGGCTGGTATGCTACATGATATAGGTAAAGTGAATATGCCTGATGAGATCCTGAACAAACCAGGAGCCTTAAGCGAAACGGAATTCGCCACAATGCAGACCCACCCCCAAGCTGGCTACGAGATACTGTCTAATACAATAGGAATACCAGAAGTTGTGTTGGATGTATGCCTTCACCATCATGAGCGAGTGGATGGCAGAGGATACCCGCACGGACTAAAGGGCGGATGCATCAGTTTGTATGCCCGGATGGCAGCGATCTGCGATGTCTATGATGCGATCACCTCACGTCGAGCCTATAAAGAAGCTTGGGATGCCGCAGGATCGTTGTCTCAAATGGCCACGTGGACCGGCCATTTTGACCCTGCAATTTTCCAAGCCTTTGTGAAAGTGGTTGGAATTTACCCCGTTGGCAGCTTAGTGAGCATGGAGTCAGGCCATCTGGCTGTGGTTATAAAGAATACGCCCAGCGCCTTGACCAATCCGATAGTTAAATTTTTCTATGACATACGCACAGGCACTTATCTTACGCCGGTGGTGGTTGACCTGACGAAAAATAATCGGGCAGACAAAATTGTGAAACGCGAGGAGCCATCCGCGTGGGGCATTCATGACCTTGAGAGCTTATGGCGGCAATGAATAACATTCACACAATTCACATCAAGCTAGTTAGTAGAGCGGCACGTTAAATAAATTGACTAGATCGATTATAACCCTGCCCGCACACAAAGCTGTGGTTCGTTACCCCCTATATCCGGAGATGGTATGTTAGGCGCACGCCAACTTCGAAAATTCAAGACCGCTCATACGACGAAAAACAGCAAATAGCAATCTAAACACAGATTTAGAAATGCATATAGCCAGCCTTAAGCTCTTGCCAGCTGCTCAAATATAAAAGGCAGACCTCCTGATGAACAACGCTGAGACATTCAACCCACTAGCTAATGAGCTACCAAATTTCATTGAAATGTTAGAGGAAATCACGGACTCGGTATTGATTATAAACAAAGATTTTAATATATGCTTTTCAAATTCGTCAGCATCCGCATTGTTTAACCAGCCGAATAGCAGCCTTGTGGGAGCTAAGGTCACGACATTATTGAACAGTTCTGGAGGGCAAGCGCTCCTGGCCAGTCCAAAAACTCTCGAGGATATCATCACCGTTAGTGGAACAATTGAAATCCCGATACGTGCGGAGCCCGTTCAAAAATTAAAATATCACGTCCGAGATTACTGGGTGAGTGCGCTCGACGGCGAACAATACACAATTTTATTATTTCGCTTCAGCGAGAACATTTCTGAGCTTAATTATCTGGCAACCCACGACAGTCTTACCAACTGCTTAAATTGCAACCAACTACTCCCAACCTTGGAATCATTCAGCAATCACCGCGCACAAAGGGACACGACCCTCACACTATTTCATATAGATGTGGATAACTTTAAAAAAATCATAGCCAACAGCTTGGAGTGCCCCATTACGGCTAAAGGCATAGACTCACAACAACAGGTCCGTCTTTTGAAAAAGCATGGTTTTAAGTATGCTCAAGGCGGCTTTCTTCATCCTCAATTGCCTTTTGAGGATCTCAAACAACTGCTCTCTAGCTGACATTTTTATAAATATCAAAACGAATTGGAGTTGGCGCATGAGCCCCATTACTGGAATATTATTCATTTTTCATGACGACCATAACAATTGCCTCTGCCCTTGCTATGGGCTGCTAGAGGAGACATCCGTCAATGACCCTGGCGTCGCCATGCTACAAGGGAAACACCCATCACATCTCAGTTATGCTCAGTATTTTCTGACTGTATCGCAGGCGATGCGGCCAACGGCATGGTTGGCAATTGCCGCATGGTTTGCAGAAGCCCCAGCGAGAAAACTGACTATGCAGTTCGGACAAAAGTACGTACATGCCCGTTCGCTACTGGAAATCGCCGTCCTGTTGGAAGAACTCCTCTCTCAAAACAGACGGCATGCCACTAGACGCTCTTGAGCGTCTACCTCATTACCTTTTGGGGCGCTGCCTCCGCTAACTCGACAGCAATTTTCGCGATGGACGCTTTCTCCTAGTTTTGTCCAGATACCCGACCAGAAACGGCTATGCCGCGCAACGGAGTTCGATGCAGCCTCTAACACGGGCCGAGGCATTCCAGTGGCATTCATAGGAGGACGGAGCCCTTACTCTTTGGCGACAGACCAGTCTTCGGTTTAGGAGCTGGATGCCCCTTAGAAGGTGTAGTACGTCAGGCTACGCTGTAGACGGGAAGATCCATGCGAACGACAGCTCTCCCCACGCACGCGCGCCCTCCCATTCCATTATTTAACGCGCGAGATACTCACCTGTTCATAGCTTTAGTTCAAAAAATGCACAAATAATCATCGATGGAATAGTGCCGTACTCTCTTAGTAGATTTTCACATAAAGATAACTAAATCTTCACGTTGGGCTAGGTTATTCATGACGCGTCTAACGACCGACACTGATGCATCTTGTGCAATGGCAAAAAAGGAGGAGGACTTAGAGGAATGGAGATAACCACGATGTGTCTGATTTGCTTGGAAACAGCTGAGCAGTTTGCCACGTGTGAGCGGTGGGAAGAGCGTGTCTGTCCAAATTGTGGCCATTATAAAATATCCGCTGAGCTCGTAGCGTCCATGGCTGATGGTGAACAGATATTCGATGTAGAACGGACCAGAGCCTGGCTGGCGGCAGAACGGATGACATCTCCAGCGCCCGCGATTTGTGAAGGAAACGCCATGCTGCTGAGCGGCGCTGACTTCCTGGATCAGCCCCCTTTCCGGTGAGCTAGATTTTATAGACCGACATGGCTCTGAGCCGAACGTTAAGTATCAATCCGGGCCGCAAGAGAAGCGTCCCAATTGCGGGTTGGTTGGATTGGGCAACGAGTAAACCGACGCAGCCCCCTAGGTGCGAGTATCCCGAAACGGACAGATTGGCAAGCCACCACCTATGACGATGCGGCTTTCAAACAAAGCGCTCCATTCGCGCCCGCTCGCTCTGAAATCCGCTTTAGTCGATTGGACCGTCTTCGCGACCGGGCATGTGACCTTGTCCACGTGGTAACTCACTGTGATTAATTTCGAGATTGCATCTTGCCCGATTAGGTCAGCCGTTTCCTGGTCAAAAGCAAGCGCCCTCGAGGTCGTACGAGAAAATCATGTGAGCTGGTCTGGTAATCGTGGCGCAAATCCTTCCAGTTGAATTCGCGGAGTCTGTCTGAGGCCAGATCTAGGCCCCTGAGAAGGCCTAGTGGCACTACAGCACAGACTAGATTGGGGTGCTCGTTCATACTTGGGGCTGCTGGTGGAACCGACGGATCCGAGATAAAAGCTTATCCGATGTTTTGATGCTCAGGCGGAGAGCTGATCTGACCCGAACCGCAGCAGTCACTGAGCCAACCTGGCGTCAGTGCCGCTCGCCTCCGATTGTTACGAATTGATCAACCCACTGCAGGACATGTTCCGCTGGCATAGGCTTGGCGATAACATACCCTTGAGCAATATCACAGCCTAGGCGCATTAACAGATCTGCCTGCTCAATAGTCTCGACCCCTTCAGCTATAACCTGGCGATTAAATGATTTCGCCAGACCAATTATGGCGATGGTCAGCAATAAACTCTTCTTATCATTCAATATACCACGTATAAACGATTGATCAATTTTTATGGACTGCGTGTCTAGCTTTTCGAGATAACTAAGTGATGAATAGCCTGTACCGAAATCGTCCAACGAGAAAGTCACACCCAGGGCTTGGCAATCGTTGATATTTCTGACGGCACAGGACATATCGCCTAGCAAGACAGATTCAACAATCTCAATATCCAGCTGTTCCGGCCGCGCCTCGGGGTATTGGGCAAGCAAGCATTCTAATCTCTTAGCGAAACCTTTTTGCTGGAAATGCAAAGCTCCAATATTTACTGAAATCGACCAGTCTTTGCCTGATTTGCGCCATTGCGTGATTTGCCTCAGGGCTTCTTCCATAACCCAATTGCCGACATCCACGATCAGATTAGTATTTTCAATAAACGGGATAAAGTTCTGAGGGGAGATAACTCCATCTTGGGGATGCAACCATCGCAGCAACGCCTCGAATCCAATAGTCTTTCCGGTATTGAAGTCGATTTTGGGTTGATAATACAGCCGGAATTCGTTATTGCGGAGTGCCTTGCCAACTTCGACCACCGTTTCAAAGGCAGTGCGGCGCTCACTGTCCAGCAACAAATTAAATATATGAAAACAGTTCCTTCCCCTCAATTTAGCCCTGTACATCGCTTGATCTGCATGAAGGAGAAGCAAATCGCTGCCGACATCGTCTTTGGGGTAGAGGGTAACACCAATACTGGCGGAAATCTCCAGTTCGACACCGTCAATAGTATAGACCGAGGAAATATCCTGCAGAATCTTGTGCATCACCGACTCTAACTCACAGGTACTCGACAGGTGCAAAAGGAGTACAAATTCATCCCCCCCCAAACGCGCTACAGTGTCGTCACCCAAAATACCTTTCTTTAGCCGTTTACTTACTTCTATTAGCAACCGGTCACCTGTAGCGTGACCATATCGATCGTTGATAATCTTGAATCCATCAAGGTCAAGCACGCACACCGCAAGGAAAATCCCGCGTTTATTCGCCGTGCGGATAGCTTGTTTGAAACGTTTATCCAGCAAGGATCTATTGGGCAGGCCCGTCAACACATCATGATCGGCCCGCCACTGCAGTACGTCCATCAGCTTACGCTTTTCGGTAATGTCAAAGCGAATGGACACATACTTCTTAACTTTGGCGACACTGTCGAATGTTGGGACGATTGTACTGTCGACCCAATAGAGGCTACCATCCTTACGGATATTACAAATCTCCCCTTTCCAGACTTGTCCTTGTGAAATGGTGCTCCACAACTCAGCAAAGAACGCCGGCGGATGGATGCCAGAATTTAGAATCCGGTGATTTTGCCCGAGGAGCTCATGCGCGTTATAACCGGAAATAGCGCAGAAATGATCATTGACATATGTAATATTTCCCTCCATGTCGGTTTCTGAAAAAATAGCCGCCGCATCTACAGCAGCACGGTATCCTTCACTCATCTGCAAATTCCATAATTTTTCACGACATTACCTATTGAAGCGCTCAACCAATGCATGCAAACCGCGCGAGGTGGTTTCAAGCTCGCTCGCCCGAATCACTGCTGCATGAGAATTTTTCGCGGTCTGCTCCACGGTGCCGGCAACATTGTTGATCTGTTGTGCAATATCCTCTGCGACATGAGCCTGCTCCTCTGAGGCCGCCGCCATCTGTTGGCTCATGCCACTAATGCGCCCAACCGCTTCGCGAATACCTTCCAGCGCCTCCTGAACCTGTATGACCTGCTGCACACCATGGTCAGCTTCCAGAGTGCCGATCCTCGCGATATCGACTGCCTGATCGGTTCCTTTCTTCAGAGTTTCAATCACTCTCTGAATTTCTTGTGTGGATACCCGAGTTTTGCTTGCCAAGGCGCGCACCTCATCAGCGACTACAGCAAAACCGCGCCCCTGCTCGCCAGCACGCGCGGCCTCTATCGCAGCGTTGAGGGCGAGTAGATTGGTTTGATCCGCAATAGACTGAATGACCTCTGCGGCGGACATGATTTGTTGGGTCTCTCGCGCGAGATTGTCTACTGCATCGCTGATGTTCGTTACCGTAGTTGCCAGAAGCTGAATTGCTTCACGCGAAGTCCCGGCAACTTTATCACCTTGTACAGCCAGTACATGTGCTGTTTCGGCTTCAGTAGCAGTTTGGTGGACATGCCCGGAAACCTCGTTAATGGAGGCGGCCATTTCTGTCATAGCGGCAGCAGTCATGTCTGTTTCGGCGCGCTGCTCTACAAGCGCATGTTCGATTTGGGTTGAAAGCAAGGAGGCATGCGATGCCGCCTCGGCCACTTGGCCAGCCAGATCATCCAGGCGAGTGAGCGCGGTTTTTAGGCGCGCATCCTCACTGATCAAGATCAACTCCAACTGACCAAGGCTGCCTGGCCTGTCGCTATAAGTCAGAGAACTCAACGAGTCTTTGAAAGCGTGAGGGACACTTTCAATAATTGCCTTTAAAATTTTCTCCTGCCTGGTATATACCCACCAGCCAGAGGAGAGAAATAACAGAAATGTCAGCGGCAGGGCTGCTAGGCTCGGCAACAGTAGAATCACACCGCAGGCGACCATCCCAGCTGTGGCGGGCACCATCTGCTTGCGCAGTTTTACAGTTAAGTCACGCAACGCCGGAATTGCCGACTTCCCAGCTAGTAAACGAACATACAACAGTTCAGCGCGCTCTACTTGTTTACGGGTAGGTTTGACCCGGACAGACTCGTACCCTGTCAACCTGCCATCTTCCATAATTGGAGTTACGTAAGCGCTGACCCAATAAAAATCTCCGTTTTTGCAACGGTTTTTCACTACACCCATCCAGCTTTTACCAGCTTTCAGGTAATACCACATAAGCTCAAAAACAGCAGCCGGCATATCTGGGTGACGTACCAAATTATGTGGGCTGCCCACGAGCTCCTCACGAGAATAGCCGCTTATACTGACAAATTCGTCATTGCAATAGAGTATCTTTCCCGAGGGGTCAGTGGCCGAGATCAACCGTTGCGAATCCGGAAAGGTTTGCTCCACCAGTGTGACTTGCCTAGTGCGGTTCTGAGGGCCTTTAAACATACGAATTACCGATGAGTGATTTAGTTTTTGCCTTGATCTAGAATTATCGCCTTACAAATAGTCAAGCTAAGTTTTGCCACCCGTCAAATTCCCATCGTAGAAAACGGAAGCCAAATACGCCCATTATTCGATCGAGCGTTTTAACTCGCAACCGCTTTTTAAAAAACTACCGAGCGCCACTTACATTTAACGCATTTTTGCTGCAATATCAGTATTCAAGGGTAGGATGGCTTTGTTGAGAAGGCTGATCACGTGACCGTGCTCCTATCACCACACGCCTGTTGCAAAGCTTATTTCCCACTTGCTCGACAAGCGCTCGCAATGAATTTTATGCCAGAGAGCAGATAGGCACCTTTGATTACGCGCCCAGTGGGTTTGCTTGGTGGCAGAAATATGGGTGCGCTATCGCCCCGCCTCACCTCGGAACGTATGTTTAAAATCTGAGATTTGGTAAATCCATGGATCGTCACCGAGCTTCTCGATGAACGATTGGTTACCGTTCATCGCAGCTTGTAGCGCAAGCTATCTCAATGTAACCCGAACAGCTCGGCGACGCTCAAGGCAATCATTGGCAAGCCTGAACACAGCCTACGCCAAGCGTTTGGTCATTCGTTAATTGAGCTCAAGTCAATGGACAGACTCCGTTCGCTTGCCGCACTCCTTGCACTCAACGCGCCGGCGTTGGCAATGCTGCCTCACCGAGTGACCCTGGATAGGTAGGTCACGGATTGAGCGCTGACAGTGCTCGTGAATGATAGTGCTGGGCTTGTGGAAGGCGCTGCAGGTGAAAATTTGGTGAGCTGATGGATCAGGTCGATCATCATCGCCGTCAGATCTAAGATCGCAATGACGGAAATAGTCCTCTCCCAAAAGGGCAGAAACGTATTAAGAACGTGCACAAGAACGCCGGCTTGTAGATATGGTTGCTTGTACGAACATCATCCAAAAAATCGGCGTTTATGTTTCTGTTTTCCTGGGATTCAGTGAAGAACCTTTTTTCTTGCCTGCTGGAAAGGGAATCCAGTGTGCCCCACAGATGGCTGGTGCTAAACATTCGAGGCGTTCACTCAATGGCGGTCAGCCCAAGAAGCTGTTTGTCCAGCACGCTCGTTCTGAACGTATGAAGGTCGAAGAGCGAGTTGGACTGCAAGAGTGGCTTTTCAGTCCCGGCGCTCGCCAGCAAAGGGTTACCCCTTCGGCATCAATCAAGAAATTCCACGCCGGCGGACTAAGTATTTTCTGCTGAAACAGGACCATGGTTGCGCGAGGGTGTACTCGGCTTCGAGAGGACACCCATGAAACTGCCGATCCGAAAATATCTGCCCATCGCCGCAGGATTGCTCATCCTGGGCGGCATCATCGCGTTCCAGCAATACCAGCTGTCGACCCTGTCTCGCGCTGTGAACGGAGCAGCAGAGAAAATTTCCATCGACGCACTCCAGAGCAGGGTGAGCACGATCGACGATCGTCTCGACACTGTGTCAGGCAAACCCCTGGTCACGATGGAAGACTTCCGTGTTAGCCAGCAAACACTCTCGAGCCGGATCGATGCAGTGCAAGCCACGGCAAAGCAGGCCCACGAAGCTGCAGTTGAAGCCACTCGCTCATCCGCGACTGCGGGGGATCTCCTGGTACTGAAAGCCGACCTTGAGTCACTTGACGGCAAACTGCAGAAAATGAGCAGGCCACAGGCCCAGGCAACTGCACCAGCTCCTAAAGCCTCCACTTCCAAACCGAAGGCGAAGCCCGCACCGGTTAAAGCCACGCCCATGCCGCAAGAGCCTCCGCCATTTCAGATGGTCGGTCTCGAATACCGGGGCGGCGAGCGCTTTCTATCTGTTGCCCCCACCGGTAGCACGCGACTGAGCCAGATCTACCTGCTTCGGCCAGGCGAAGTGGTCAGTGGCAGCACCTGGCGACTCAAGGCTGTAGATGAACGAACTGCAACCTTCGACGCCGGCGGCACAACCCGAACCCTGAGCATCCAGCCATGAGAAAAGCATCATGAATCTACCGATCGTTCGAGCCGTCGCCTGCGCCTGCGCATTTACTGCTGCGGGCATTGAGGCCGCGCCGCTTCCTTCCGCTGTAGGAGGAGGCGCCCCCAGTGTTCAACAGCTCACCAGCGAAAGCATCCTGTCGCAGGACAAGCTTCATGATAAAGCAGCGCAGGAGTGGGGCCTGACCTCCAAGGAATACGAGCGATATCAAGAGGTGATGCAAGGGCCTCGGGGGGTGTATTCGCCGGGGCTTGACCCGCTAACTGCACTCGGAATCGAAGCTCGATCGGATAGTGAGCGGCGCCGGTTTGCCGAGCTCCAGGTTCAGGCAGAGCGTCAACGAGTCGACAGGGAGCTCGCCTACCAGCGAGCCTACGATGAGGCGTACCAGCGTCTGTTCCCGGGCATCAATGCCATTGAGATTTCGGCCTCCCCTTCGGCCCGGTCCGGGTCCGGGAGCGGCCCAGCTCTGGAAGGTAACGGGCGAATGGCACTCTTCGTCAAAGACGACTGCCTGCCCTGCATCGACCAGGTCAAACGCCTGCAGGCGTCCCAGACGCCGTTTGACCTCTATTTCGTCGGCAGCCAGAACGACGATGAACGTATTCGCCGCTGGGCAATCCTCGCGGGTGTTGACCCGTCCAGCGTTAAAAGCCGACTGATCACACTCAATCATGACCAGGGTCGTTGGATTCGCCTCGGTCTCGGCGGCTCGCTGCCAGCGGCCGTGACGCAGGTGAACGGATCATGGCGCCGTCAATGAGTTGGTGGCAGCTCTGCCTGCTGCCGGTGCTACTGTTCGCCGGCAATGCGTGGGGCGTGGAAGATCCGCCACCAGCTTACAAGGCGATCGCCATCAGGCACGGGGTTCCACCGGTCGTGCTCTATTCCGTGGCGCTGCAGGAGAGCGGCACCCGCCTTCGGGGTCAGCTTGTGCCCTGGCCGTGGACGTTGAATGTCGCGGGCACCGGCTATCGCTTCGCCACCCGCGCAGATGCTTGCCGAGCGCTGTTGGTCGCAATTGCGATCGCTGGGCCCGCTCGAGTCGACGTGGGACTGGGGCAAACCAATATTCGCTCGAACGGGCATCGCTACAGCTTTCCCTGCGAAGGCCTGGACCCCTACAAGAACTTGGCGGTGACCGCCCAGATCCTGGCTGAGCAAAAGGCCAAGGGGGGAACCTGGATCGATGCTGCCGGGCGGTATCACCGCCCGGCCGGCGGCGCGCCGGCGGCAAAGTACCGTGGCTACTTCGCGAAACATCTCAGCCGGGTCACCGGCATCAATTTCGAGGTACGGACCCCATGACATATCCCCACGCTTGGCGGTCACACGTCTTGCAAGCCCTGGCGTTCGCGATAGTGAGCAGCCTGGCCCTACCCACCAGTGCTGACCAGCAAGCTGTGCTCACAGTAGTGGAGGACCGCGGCGGAGCATCCGCATTGCCCTACTACCAGGACATTGACCCCGAGCCTGCGCACGCTCCCCCGGTTGTGACTGGTGTCCGGGCTGGTGGGGCGTTCCCGGTGTTGACTCCAGAACTGAGTCCGGGCCCAGTACAGGGACGGGTCATCAATGCAGCTGGTCTGCAGCCGATGTTCATCGTCGGGGATGATCAAATGTCGCAGGCCTGGCTCAAGCAGAAATTGCCGGCACTTCAAGGCCTGCAGGCAGTGGGGCTCGCCGTGAATGTCGGCAACGCAGCACGACTGCAAGAGATCCGCCGCTGGGCTCCCGGGTTGCAAGTGATGCCCGTTCCTGCCAGCGATATTGCTGGTCGCTTGGGGCTGCAGCACTACCCGGTGCTGATCACAGCCACAACCCTTCAGCAGTGAGACCCGGTATGCGCCCAACACGACCTGTTTCGCCGGTGTTCACGCTGATCATCAGCCATCCCCTGCACCGACCCGGCCGCGAGCAAATGATCGAGCAGGTCCGCCACGTGAGCGAGCTCTACGGTGCGCGCTTAACCGGGATCTCCGAGTTCAACGAACACGCATTCGCCCAGCGCCTGGCCGAACGGCTGACTCCGGACCAGGTCGAGGCAGCACGCGCTGAAGCCGACGCCCTGACCTACACCTCGAGGACGTGAGATGGCGACATATACCCTTGAATCTCTGCTCCGCCCCCCGGTAGAACTATTCACCACTGCCGTCTGCTATGTAGCGGCTGCACTCTGCATTGGCGCACCCTGGGCTTTTGCCCTGACACCGCTGTTCGGGATTGTCGCCGCCCTGGGCTTTATCTACCTGGGCACCATTCGGCTCCTGCAGGCGCGGAGGGTCCTACGCTACCAGGCGAATTTACGGCGGCTTCCCCACTACACTATGACCAGCGCTGAAATGCCGATCAGCAACGAGCGCCTGTTCATCGGTCGTGGATTCCGGTGGACACAGAAGCACACGCAACGCCTGGCCGACACCTACCTTCCCCAGTTCGCGGCCTACGTCGAGCCGACGAACCTCTATATGCGTGCGCGCTGGCTGGAAGAACGTTTGGAGTTCGCCCCCTTTCCACTGAAGCTAATCACCAAAGTCACTGGCTGGGACTCCAACTGGAACCCCGCCAGGCCGCTGCCACCCGTGGGTGGCCTGCCCAGGCTGCATGGAATCGAGCCTGATGAGCAGAACGTTAGCCTGCCTCTCGGTGAGCGCGTGGGCCACACATTGGTGCTGGGAACCACACGGGTAGGCAAGACTCGTCTGGCTGAGGTCTTCATCACGCAGGACATTCGCCGAACGCATCGACGCGGGCCGCGAGTCCGTATGGGGCGCCGGAGCCAAACTTCCCATCGCTGGAGCCGGCGCCGGCGTGCAGAGGCACAGGCTGACCACGAGGTTGTGATCGTCTTCGACCCGAAAGGTGATGCGGATCTGCTCAAGCGCATGTACATCGAATGCAAGCGCGCCGGACGCCTCGACGAGTTTTATGTGTTCCACCTGGGCTGGCCGGACATTTCCGCGCGCTACAACGCCATCGGCCGCTTTGGTCGGATCAGCGAGGTCGCCACCCGTATCGCTGGCCAGCTCTCCGGCGAAGGCAACTCTGCTGCGTTCCGGGAGTTCGCCTGGCGATTCGTCAACATCATCGCGCAGTCGTTGGTCGCCCTCGGCCGCCGTCCTGACTACGAACAGATCCGCCGGCACGTCATCAACATCGACGAGCTATTCATCGAATACGCCCAGAAGTACTTCGCAGAACATGATCCGAAGGCCTGGCAAGCCATCGTTGAAGTTGAAGGCAAGATCGATCGGAAGAACCTGTCATTCGCCATGAAGGACCGTCCGCTGCGCGTCGTGGCGATCGACATGTACTTGACCCAGAAACGCATCAACGACTCCGTCATGGATGGCCTGCGAAGTGCCGTGCGCTACGACAAGACCTACTTCGACAAGATCGTCGCATCCCTGCTGCCGCTCCTGGAGAAACTCACCACTGGTCGTATCGCTGAGCTACTCGCGCCCGACTACCTGGATCTCGCTGACCAGCGACCGATTTTCGACTGGATGCAAGTGATTCGGAAACGCGCGGTCGTATACATCGGCCTCGATGCGCTGTCCGACACTGAGGTCGCTGCGGCGGTGGGCAACTCGATGTTCAGCGACCTGGTCTCCGTCGCCGGCCACATTTACAAGCATGGCATCGATGATGGTCTGCCGGGCCATATGGCCGGTGGCAAGGTTCGCATCAACCTCCACGCTGACGAGTTCAACGAACTGATCGGGGACGAGTTCATCCCCATGGTGAACAAAGCCGGCGGCGCGGGCATGCAGGTCACTGCCTACACCCAGACCATGAGCGACATCGAGGCGAAGATTGGCTCTAAAGCCAAGGCCGGCCAGGTGATCGGTAACTTCAACAACCTGTTCATGTTGCGCGTCCGTGAAACTGCAACCGCCGAGCTGCTGACCAACCAGCTGCCCAATGTGCAGATTTACAACAGCACCCCGGCGAGCAGTGCGAACGACTCGGTCAACGGGAAAACAGCATTCACCTCGAGCTCACATGACCAAGTGCAGCTGGCGAGCGTGCCGATGATTGAGCCCGCCCACGTGGTCGGGCTTCCCAAGGGGCAGGCCTTCGCGCTCATTGAGGGTGGGAACCTCTGGAAGGTCCGCATGCCGCTTCCCGCGAACGACCCCGACGAGGTCATGCCCGGCAATCTGCAGGGCCTGGCCGCAGGCATGCGACGTTCGGCGGCGTCCTCAAGCGACTGGTGGGAAGCTCCGGGCTATCAGGAACTGAAATCTGCGTTGCCCGAAGACCTGGTTGAAGATTTCCGTCAGGTGGCCACCGATGACGCAGCTTGAGGTGTAGGCCATGGCAGACGACGTATCAAAGAAGGCCGAACAGCAGCAGGAGCGACAGGAATCGCTGTTCAGCAAGATCTTCTGGTTCCCGCTCAACTTTCTCGGAGTGATGTTCGGCTCGCTGCTCGTCGCCATCTTGATCGACTGGGTATGCCTGTACCTCTTCTGGCCAGAAGCCGGATGGCGACACGGTCAGCAAATGCTGGTCAGCGAGGTCAGCTGGTTATCCAAAGGCCTGGTCCACAGTGCCATCGTCCAAGAACCGGGGCGCACTGCGACATGGCTGGTCACCGAAGCTTATGACTGGCTGATCGTGAAGACCGGGATGCTCAGCTGGGTCCAGGGGATGGAGTCGATCGCCCACGCTGGGCCCCGCAACGAGCTGGACATGCGTTACTGGGCCGCGCAAAGCGTCACAACGGTCCAGAACTATGTGCTGGCGGCACTCTTCACCGTTCTGGTGTTTTGCGTCCGCTTGGTCGTGCTGCTGATGACCATACCGCTGTTCGCCATGGCCGCACTGACGGGTCTGGTCGACGGACTGGTGCGCCGAGATCTGCGCAAATTCGGCGCAGGTCGCGAATCCAGCTACCTCTATCACAAGGCCCGCGCAACGATTATGCCGTTGGCTATTTTCCCCTGGACCTTCTACTTGGCACTCCCGATTAGCATCAGTCCCATGCTGGTGCTGCTCCCCTGCGCCGCCCTGCTCGGTGTGTCCGTGAGCATCACGGCCGCGAGCTTCAAGAAGTATTTGTGAGGAAGAGCACAATGCAATGGACCCACGAACAGTCGCCCATCATCCAGTCGGAGGCTCCGAAACTCCTCATCCAGGCCGGCGCCGGCAGTGGAAAGACCACCACACTGGTGGGATACGCTCAACATCACTCCCGACTGCGAATTCTCTATCTCTGCTACAACAAGTCGGTGGAGATCGCCGCACGGGGACGCTTCCCGAGCAACGTAGTGAACAAAACCGCACACGGCCTGGCCTACGCCGTCTATGGCACACAGTTCAGCAATAAGCAGACCAACAACCTGCGGCTGACCGACATCGCCCGTGCGATTGATACGCAGGACTGGGAGTTGGTCAGGGACGTGCTGACCACCCTCAACAACTACATGGCCAGCGCCGACGATCTTATCGAACGCTGCCACTTTCCGCGGTTCCGTGATCGACCGATGCTAACCTCCGCCCAGGAGCGCTACCTGAAGCAAGCGCTCGCAGCAGCGATGGGCATTTGGAAGCGAATGACTGACCTGCAGGACACTGCGGTACAGATCACGCATGACGGTTACCTGAAGCTGTACCAGCTGAGCAAACCCGATCTGAGCCAGCGCTTCGACTGTGTTCTGCTCGATGAGGGGCAGGACGTAAACCCCGTGATCGCAGACATTGTGCGCATTCAGAGCATTCGCAAGGTGGCAGTGGGTGATCGTCATCAGCAGATCTATCGCTTTCGAGGGGCGGAAGATGCTCTCAATGCCAGCTGGATGGCTGGGGCTGAGAAGCACTACCTGACCCAGAGCTTCAGGTTTGGGCCGGCAGTCGCCCATGTCGCCAACATCATCCTGTCCTACAAGGGAGAAACCAGGAAGCTGCTGGGACTGGGCGAGAAGACATTGGTGAAGAAAGCGCTGCCGGCCGGACTGCCGCACAGGACGTACATTCATCGGACCGTCATAGGGGTGATTGAAAACGCTCTGTGCCTGGTCACCGAGAAACCCAAGATCTACTGGGTTGGCGGCATCGACAGCTACTCCGTGCGCGACCTCGAGGACCTGTTCTATTTCAGTCGACAGCAGTGCGACCTGGTCCAGAACAAAAAACTGCTCCGTGACTACCGGGACTATGCCCAGTACGTAGAAATCGCCGAGGTGAGCCAGGACAGCGAGATGATCCGCTCGATCAAGATCATCAACATGTATCCGGATCTGCCCCAGCGAATCTTGGCTCTACGCTCATGCACGGTGGATAAGGAGCTTGACGCAACTATCACGCTGACCTCTGCCCACAAGTCGAAAGGCCTGGAGTGGGATTTTGTCGGTCTCTTCGACGACTTCACGTCAGACCCGCTCTCACCCGATATCGATCCAGGCCGACGAGATGATGAGCTGAACCTTCTATATGTGGCCGTCACCCGAGCGATGAAGATCTTGGCGATCAACAGTCTGGTGCTGTCCATTATGGAACGCTACGTCGACGCGCTCGCCCCCGGGGCACGTCAAGCGCGCGGCTGATTAAATAAAGGAGGAACCATGAGCAAGAAATTCGAACACCGCGCTGAGTTTGTCGCTATCCCATTCAAGAACACGACTAGCGGCGCATGGATCTTCAAGAGCACGGAGCAGACGTTGGAACCCGATGTTGGGACTCTCCTGTCCGAAGACGAACCGCTGCAGACGAAGATGCTCGAGCTCGGCGCCGATGGCTGGGAACTCGTCAGCACGGAGCCAGTGTGCCGAGGGGAGATCAAGGTGGGCAACCAAAATGCGCAGGCTTGGTCCTACGGTTTTCCCATGCCGGTCGGATATCTGCTCTTCTTCAAGCGCGAGGCCAGGAACGGCGAGTCACCAGCCTGACCCATTCGCTGCCTAGCCTTCATGATCGAATCCAGGGAGAAGGGCCAGCATGGCATTGGCTCTTCTGACCATCTCGATCAACTCCGACGAGCTAACTGCCCGACGGTGCTGCAACAGCTCAGCGGCCAGGACCGCTTTATCGTAGCAACCCTCATCTCGGAAACGGACACCGAGAAAGTCAGAGACCCAAGCATCAAACGCCGGCGAATAAGTTTTTGCTGCGGCATACGACTCCCCACAGATCAATATTCCAGTACACCAACTCCCTGGCTTGACTCCGGCTCATCGTGATCGATGCAGTGGGCTCAGGCTCAACTGGGCTGAGCAGCTGCCTTATCGAGACAGGTCAATTGTACGGTTTCAAAGCCTGATTGGCCTCGAGAAAAAATTCTACGGCCCCCAGATAAGTATTTCTTGAGGCGGCCCCCCACCTGGTCTCGGCATTCTGACACCCACAGTCAGTCGTCCCAGAGCACAGCCGTGAACAAGCCATTCCTCCTCCTTGTATCTCCTCGCCGAATCCTGCTTGGCGCGCTGATCAGCGTCAGCGGCGGCTTTTCACTAATACCCAGCGCTCAGGCGGCCGGTGCATCAGAACAGGCCAACATCGAGGTGATGATCCGCCAGCTGAACGCGCTGGAGGACTCAGCCCGCCGCAGCGCCACGATCGCCAGCGAACCTGGCCAGCGCTACTACTTCGACTATGAACGTCTGGCCGGCGATATCCAGCGCGTTCGCCAGGGCCTACAAGAGTATCTGACTCCAAGTCGCGCACAGCCACGAGATCCGGCAGAACTGGCGGGAAAATACACCCTCACCGGCGGGCGGATGCCATGAGCATGAGCGGCACTCAAGTCGCAGCTTTCAACGCTGCCAGCGGCATCACCCCCCAGGCCAGCAACGTGCTGTTCGTAGGCGCCGTCATCGCACTGTCGACCCTCTGGGGGGCCTGGGCGCTGTACAGCATGTACCGGGGCTGGGCGACCCAGAACATTGACAGAAACATTGCAGCCGCGTCGACCGTCAAGGTCATCGTCCTGCTGCTGATCCTCTCCACACTCGTTCTCAGCTAGCCAAGGAGCTAACCGATGTCTATTCGCACCATCACCAAGTCACTCACCGGCGCCGCCGCATTGATCATGGGTCTGCACCCAGTCATTGCCGCTGCCGCCTTACCAGGAGCACAAGCCCCCACGCGCGGCGAGGGAACGAGCTGGCTGCAAACCATCCAGAACTACGGTTATGACGGTTTCATGCTTATCGGGCTGTTTCTGCTCGGAGGCATGATGGTGGGGGTCGCCTCCCATGCCTACGGCGTTTACCACGATATCCATGAGGGCAAGAAAAAGTGGCGAGACCTGGGGCTCACCGCCGTTGTCGGGATCTGTCTGATCGGCGTTGGCATCTTCATGGTCACCAAAGCTACCGGCGTCCTCTAACTGGTGATGCAACATGGCTGAGACGACTTACCTGAAGGATGGAACGCTCGACTTTCTCCCCCACAACCTGAATAGGCAGCCCATCGTCATGGGCGGCCTCACTGCTGATGAAATGTGGGGAACGGTCGGTGTTTGTGGGGGGGGCGGAGTGATTCTGGGCATCCCTGTGTCGTTCTTGTTCGGCAACCCAGCTCTTTTCATCGCTTGCGCTCTTGTAGGTGGAGCTCTGGGTTTGACCGTGGCAAGCCGAATCCTCAGGAAGATGAAGCGCGGCCGACCGGACACATGGTTTTACCGCCAGCTCCAGTTCTACAAGGCTCAACACCTCCCCTTCCTCGGTGGCCCACAGTTGGTCACCCGGAAGGGTGCGTGGACATGCCGTCGTACAGGAAAGTAGGGATCTTCATGAGTTTTCGAAAACGAGTGGATGCTCAGCAGGCACACATCCTTAGCTTGCGAATCGCGGTCATTGTGCTGGGCGCAGTCAGTCTTTTTGCGTTCTACGGCTGGCATAAAGCCCCCGAAGACCTGACCGTGCATGTGCCGCCGGACCTCCGCTCCGGCAGCACTCGCAAATGGTGGGAAGTGCCGCCAGAGAACGTGTACGCCTTCGGGTTCTATATCTTCCAGCAGATGCAGCGCTGGGAAAAGAATGGGGACGACGACTACCAGGACAACATCGAACGCCTGGCCTCCTACGTTACCCCTGGTTGCAAGGAATACTTGAAGAAAGACTACGAGATGCGCCGTAACGCCGGTGAGTTGCGTCGCCGTGAGCGGAACGTCTCGGAAATCCCGGGCCATGGGCTGACCGACCCAGGAGTGCTGCGTGTAGAAGAAATCGGGATCAACGATTGGACAGTCAACCTGGATCTGCTCGCTGACGAGTCGGTGAACGGAGAGCGGGTCAAGCGCGCCATGACCCGCTACCCACTGTCCATTGTCCGTGCCGACGTCAACCCAGAGAAAAATCCGTTCGGGTTGATGTGGAACTGCTACGCCTCCAACCCGCAACGAATCGAGGTTGATCTGCAAGCCGCCGGGGTGAAGCCATGAATCTGCGTGCCTGGCTCCTTGCTCTGGGCCTCTTCGCAGTTTCCGATGTGAAAGCGGTAGAGCTACTGCGATGGGACCGTATTCCCATGGCAATCCCGCTGATTGTCGGGCAAGAGCGCATTGTGTTCGTCGACCAAAACGTGCGCGTAGGGATGCCTCCCCAGCTTGTCGGCATGCTGCGTATCCAGAGCACCGGTGGCGCGGTCTACCTCTTGGCCAGCCAAGAAATTCCACCGACCCGGCTCCAGCTGCAGAACGTGGCCACCGGCGAGATCATGCTGGTGGATATTGCCGCGACAACGGCGGCAGAGGGCCAAGCCAAGCTCGAGCCAGCCAAGATCGTCGCCGGTGCGGCCCCTGCCACCTACTACGGCGATACCACCTCCGCACGAACTTCGACGAAGCGATCCGCGACGTCGGAGGACGAAGAGGATGTTCCGCCGGCACCCCGCCATGAGACTCCAGCGCCGGTGGTCCTGACCCGCTATGCGGCACAAATGCTGTACGCCCCACTTCGGACCGTTGAGCCTGTCGCCGGCATCAGCCAGGTGCGTGTTGACCGGGCCCTGGATCTGAGCACTTTGTTGCCGGTGTTGCCGGTGGAGGCATCAATCCTGGGGGCTTGGCGCCTGCACAACAGTTACGTCACTGCGGTCAAGCTGAGGAACCTGAGCGCCCAGCAGCTGACGATGAATGCCACAGAGCTGATGGGTAACTTCACCACAGCGACATTCCAGCACCCATACCTTGGGGCTCGCGGAAACGCCAGCGATACCACCACGCTTTACCTGGTCACCCAAGGCAAAGGGCTGAAAGAGGCTCTGCTGCCGTCCTCGGTCAGCCAAATTGATCCGAAAGCAGGAGGGCGCCGTGGGCAGTCTGAAAAGTAATCCACTCCTCAAGTACCTGCTCATTCCGGTGCTGATCGTCGTGCTCATCATCCTGTTCAAGGGCGGGAGTAAAAAAGAAGAGGTGAAGGCTCCTGAAGATGAGCCGATCATCATTGGCGGCGACACCGCGCGCAAGCTAGGGGTGGACGGTGATACCCCGGCCGACACTCTCCGCACAGTGGTCGCTGAAAGTCGAGAGGTGAAAGACCAGATCGCGAAGGTGCTGACCGACAACAAAGAACTCAAGGACCAGAACGCAGAGCTCCAGCTCCGGCTCTCGCGCATAGATCAGAATGTCGACAGCAAGCTCAATGATGCGAAGGGCGAGCTGCAGGAGCAGGTAAAAAACCAGAGCCTGGGCCTACTTGACCAAGTCCAGCGTCAGTTGGATAACCTGTCGCAGAACCCCAATTCCGCTGGGCAAGACCTGCCTATCGGGCTTGGCGTGCAACCTGGTGACGGCGCAGGTTTCGACAAGGGGGCGAAGTCCGATGGCCTCGTGTGGGTGGAGCCGACCGATGCCACTGCCGTGGACGCTAGCGGTAAACCACTTCAGCCCGGCTCCGCCCAGGCGGCTAGCGGTTTCAATTTTCCCACCAGCTTTGGCAACACCCTGGACAAAGGTCAGACCGTTCTCAGCGCGACGGCGCAAAACGTCGGTTCGGAGATATCTCGCCAGGATACCCGCAAGCAAGTGCGCAAAGCCTATACCTTGCCTCAGAACTCGACCTTGATGGGGTCGGTGGCCATGTCGGCGCTCATTGGTCGCGTACCGATCGATGGGACGGTCAATGATCCCTTCCCCTTCAAGGTCTTGATCGGCCCGGACAACCTAACCGCAAACGGCATCGAGCTTCCTGACGTCGTCGGCGCAGTCGCCAGCGGTACCGCCTCGGGCGACTGGACGTTGTCTTGCGTGCGCGGGCAAGTCCGGAGCCTGACCTTCGTGTTCGCCGACGGCACGGTCCGTTCGTTCCCTGCCCCAGCAGAGGAGGCCAACGGCAGCCAGAACAACAACCAGAACAGCAGTAACGGGAACGGGCAACCTGCGATCCAGGGCGGACTCGGCTGGATCAGCGACTCCTACGGAATCCCTTGCATCTCCGGCGAGCGCCGATCCAACGCCAAGGAGTACTTGACCAACCAATCCCTGGTGACGGCCGCAGGCGCCGGCATCGCCAAACTGTTGAAGGCTGATGAGCAAAATAGCTCGACGACCTTCAGCAGTGGCGGAACATCCTTCGGGACCACGGGCTCCTCGGGGAACTCCGCCATGGGCGCCATCCTCACCGGCGGGGTCAGCGACATCCGCTCCTGGATGAACAAACTCTACGGCGAAGCATTCGCCGCCGTGTACGTCCAGCCCGGGGCAAAGGTCGCCGTGCATCTGGACCAGCAACTCGCCATCGACTACGAGATCAAAGGCCGCAAGGTCGATTACAACGCCGGAGCCAACCATGTATCCGCAAACCTGGACTAAGCCCCACCTGCAGGCCGGGGCCTGGCTCGTGCTCGCCCTCATTCTCGGCGGATGCACGACTGACAAAGACGAACTGCTGCCCCACGGGGAAGGCAACATGATGGACGTCTGGCAACACGGCACGTCTGGCGGGAGCTCTGGCAGCTCCAACAGCAGAATGCTGCTGGATGCTCGCCAAGAGCTTCGTCGGCCGCTCGATGAGGCGCAGGTGGTTCGCCAACAGGCAGGTGCTGACGCCTTCACTCGCACGCCCCAGAACGAGATTTACAGCCAGTTCAAGCGCCTGCCGAATCCTGACCTGGTGATGTACGTGTTCCCGCACCTGGCTGGAACGGACCCGGTACCGGTCCCGGGCTACACCACGGTGTTCCCAATGTATCAACGGGTGCAGTACGCCATGCCAGGCGAGCGGACGGAGGAGTACTGATGCAGATGATCCGCAAATGGCTGGGCAAAGCCCCTGTAGCGCCGATCGAGCCCGTGCTTGGCCAGACAACTGCCGGGCACGAGTCAGTCGATGACTTTCCCACAGCGGCCAGTACGACCTTCAGCGAGGAGGTCCGCCAGGCTGCGACTGACCGGTACATCACCCGCTTGGAATCCATGGGCATCCCGTCCCCCATCGACTGGCAGAACCCCAAACGTCGCCCGGCGACAAAAGCAGACGTGTCGAGGATGTACGAGGTCAACCCGTCGTTCGTGGACATGCTGCCATGGGCAGAATACCTGCCCGAGGAGGAAACCATGCTCCTCGAGGATGGCATCTCCAGGGCCGCGTTCTTCGAGCTGGTCCCGATCGGCACCGAGGGGCGTTCCGACAACTGGCTTCAACAAGCCCGAGATGCGTTGCAGGGTGTCCTGCAGGACAGCTTCGACGAGCTGGAAAGCTCCCACTGGGTAGTCCAGCTCTATGCCCAGGATGAAACGGACTGGGGGGACTACCTGCAAAGACTCCAGGCCTACGTCCAGCCGCGGGCAGAGAACACGGATTTCACTAAGTTGTACCTCGCGCTGTTCCGCCACCACCTCGAATCCATCTCCAAGCCGGGTGGGTTGTTCGTCGACACCGCAGTCAGCAATCTCCCGTGGCGTGGACAGACCCGGAAAGTCCGCCTGGTGGTGTACCGCCGGGTAAAGAAACAGGACCTCGTGGTTCGCGGACAGGATCCAGCCGCCTACCTCAAGTCAATCTGCGATCGTCTTAAAGGATCCCTGGCCAACGCCGGCGTTACAACCAAACGTATGGATGGCCACGCAATCAAGCGCTGGCTCGTGGGCTGGTTCAACCCACACCCTGATCACCTGGGCTCGACTGATCGCGATATCCGTCGATTTTACGACACAGTTTGCCAACCACCCCGCGAGCTCGATGAGGGTGAGCTTCCAGTGGCAAGCGGTACCGACTTTTCGGAGAACTTGTTCTACCGAGAGCCGCGTTCGGATGTCGACAGCGGCCTTTGGTCGTTCGACGGCATGCCGCACCGAGTTGTGATACTCGATCGCCTGAAAAATGCTCCCCTCACCGGGCACCTGACCGGTGAGACCAAGCAGGCAGATTCCTTGAACTCGCTATTCGACCGTCTGCCTGAGGATACCGTGCTGTGCATCACCATGGTCCCGACGCCACAGGATTTGCTGGAAGGACATCTTGAACAACTCTCCAGGAAGGCCATCGGCGACACCCAGGCGTCCAGCCACACCCGGGATGACGTTCAAACGGCACGCTCCATCCTCGGCCGCAAGCACAAGCTCTACAGGGGCAGTGTTGCTTTCTTCCTCCGAGGTCAGAATAAAGCTGTGCTCGAGGAGCGCACGACCAGCTTGTGCAACGTCCTCCTCGGCGCCGGCATGCAGCCAGTCCAGCCACAGGACGAGGTAGCTCCTCTGAACAGCTACCTGCGGTGGTTACCGTGCAATTTCGATCCGAATGAAAACCGTGCCTTGGATTGGTACACCCAGCTGATGTTTACCCAGCACATCGCGAACCTGGCCCCAGTATGGGGGCGCTCCACTGGAACAGGTAACCCCGGCTTCACGCTATCCAACAGGGGTGGGGCAACGCTGACCTTCGACCCATTGAACAAGCTTGATCGCCAGATGAACGCCCACTTGTTCTTGTTTGGGCCCACCGGTGCGGGTAAGTCTGCGACAGCCAACTACCTGATCATGCAAGCCATTGCACTTTATCGCCCAAGGTTCTTCATCATCGAGGCTGGCAATAGCTTCGGTCTGCTAGGTGATTTCGCCAAGCGGCTCGGCCTGACCGTAAACCGAGTGCGGCTCGCGCCCGGCAGCGGCGTTAGCCTCGCCCCGTTCGTCGACGCGGTGCAACTCGTCAAAAACAAGGACCAGGTCAAGGTTCTGAATGCGGCGGACGTGGATGCTTCGGACCAACACTTGGCCGATGCCCTGGCGGGGATGGAGGACGAGCAGCGGGATATCTTGGGCGAGCTGGAGATCACTGCCCGATTGATGATCACAGGCGGCGAGTCCAAGGAAGATGCTCGCCTCACTCGGGCTGACCGCAGCGCCATCCGCCAGTGCATCCTCAACGCGGCTGAACTGTGTGTCAGCGAGAGCCGTCCAGTGCTCACTGAAGACATCAGCGCAGCGCTGCAAGCGATGGCCAGCGACGACAAACTCCCTGAAAGCCGGCGCAACCGATTCATGGAGATGGCCGAGGCCATGGGGATGTTCACCATGGGTACAGAAGCCGAGATGTTCAACCGTCCTGGTACCGCCTGGCCGGAAGCTGACATCACGATCGTTGACCTGGCTACCTACGCGCGTGAGGGTTATCAGGCCCAGATGGCCATCGCCTACATCTCACTGCTGAACACCATCAACAACATTGCGGAGCGGGACCAGTTCAAAGGTCGACCACTTATTGCCTTCACCGACGAAGGCCACATCCCATTGAAAGTTCCATTGCTCTCCCCGTACTCGGTGAAGATCACCAAGATGTGGCGAAAATTGGGTGCCTGGTACTGGATGGCAACCCAGAACGTCGACGACATCCCCCCAGAAGCATCCGCGCTGCTCAACATGATCGAGTGGTGGATCTGCTTGAACATGCCGCCCGACGAGGTGGAGAAGATCGCGCGCTTCCGTGAGCTCACGCCGGCACAGAAGACGATGATGCTCTCGGCAAGGAAGGAGAACGGCAAGTTCACCGAGGGCATCGTCCTAGCCAAGCGGATCGAGATGCTGTTCCGGGTAGTGCCGCCCAGCTTATGCCTCGCCTTGGCCATGACCGAGCCAGAAGAAAAGCGGCAACGTTATGAAACCATGCAAGCGCTCGGCTGCGATGAATTACATGCCGCGCTGCAGGTGGCCGCAGACCTGGACCGTAAACGCGGTATCACCCCCTTCCCCATCACCTTTCCCGAACAAAAGAAGGCCGTGGAGCGCGTGGCATGAGAGTCATGAATACCCTGACCCAGAACATCATTGATAACCTGACCCAGCTGCTCAAAGACCCCGGGCACGACACACTCCAGTCGCTGTCGGTTTGCGCACCAGTGCTCATTGACGAGCTGCAACAGATCAAAAATAACGCCCTCGATCGTCGCGACATCATTCCCCTGGTTCAGTGCGTGTTGGATGAGTGGCTGAAGCAGCATCCTCAACCGGACGGGGCAATCCAGGATCTCCAAATCGCCCTGCAGAAAATCGGCCAACCTGAAGCTCATCCTGGTAAGTCGGAGGGTGCGAATGTTTGATCTCAGGATTTTTTCCGTGTTCATCATCATGGCGATCGCGGGCGCAGGCGTCATATGGAAATTTGCAGCGACTCCAAATGCCCGAAGCCCTGATGAAACGTGGTATTTCGGCCCCGCGAATGCCAGGTGGGTGATCACTGAGTATGCAGACCTCGAATGCCCTTATTGCAGGGCATACACCCCGCAACTGAAGCACTGGGTGAGCGGGCAAGAGAATGTCAAGCTCGCGTGGCACCATTTCCCCCTCGATATCCATGGAGTTGCCGCACAATCGGAGGCGCGACTCGTTCAATGCGCAGGCTACTTAGGCGGGGCGGCGGTATTCTGGCAGGCGATCGAACTGGTTCTGCTGCGCACACGGGGTGATGGACAAGGACTCGCTGAGGAACTGGAGGTGCCCGGCGTGTCCACCGAGGCCCTTTCCAGTTGCGCTAGAGCAAGCATGGACATCCGTGGAGTTGTTGAGGAACAGATTGCTGTGGCCAAGAGCCGCGGCATTGGCGCTACCCCTACGATCGAGGTCACCGACAGTTTGACGGGGCACAGCATGCGTCTGGAGGGCCCTGTGGACAGCGCCGCGCTGTTGTCGGTCATCGATGCCCTCGCCGCCCAGGCCCCACTGCGCAAAGACTAGTCCAGGTAATGTTCAAACTCACGGTATTGCGCAACGACAACAATGAAGAAGAAAGCAACCTGCCAAGCAGGTTCTTTCCCAGCGCAGGCTCTGGCCATGGATGTTTTCAGCTTGAGCCGGCTGGGGCTGGGGAAGAGTCACCCTCACACTCTGAGCTAAGCTGGGCTCTCCAGGAGTGGAATGACGACTGCGTACTCATGGAGTACGACGCTGCTACAGGCAAAGGACGCTTCGTGATCGTCGACTGGTATGCGCCGGCGCCGGGGACAGTGCTCGAGCTAAACCTGCAGCGCGACAGGTCCTCACCGAGCGATCGACAACAACTCACTCAAGCTCTCGGCGATCAAGAGGACCTCGAGGAGGTGTGACGGTCAGGGTGAAACTCCCGGTGAGGCCTTGTCGCAACTCCTGGGGCATCCAGTAGGCAAACTGGACTAGCCACGCGCCATCCTTCAGCCGATGGGTTTCCTGGCGAAACTCTTCAACCGATGGTTCATCTATGCCGAGAATGGTCGCTACTTCTGGGTTGGTGGGTATGCATTGAACTGACACCAACCGTCTATCGGTCGGACAGCTTGCCCGTTGTCATCCAGGAATAAGCGCGCTGAAGCGCCCATGACATTGCCGTAGTCATCGTCTGATCTTTGCAGTCCAAATAGCCCTCCTCGAGCAGCAACTCACCATCTTGGGCATAAATCCCGAGAAACAGCTGAATCTGGTTCGCCTTTGAGACCCGTACCTGGATGTTAATGAGGGAGCCATCCGCCATCCTCTCATCGAAGTTTCTGAAGTGCAGATCTGGATCTGCCCACTCCCAGAAAATTTGACCTCTGTTGCGCATGTCCCGTCCCAGGGTAAGTGACAATCCAGGCAGTATGAGCCATATCCACAACCCTGCCACGGCAAAAGCGCTCCGTCTGTTCCACCCGACCTAACTCCCCGATAAATCCAAGCACCCTCGGATATCTATTTCCTACTGCGCCTGGTGGGCCGATCCGTTTTCCTGTATCGGTCCCCAATTCAGGTGCAGTCCCATGTTCAATCCCCCCCCGCCCTCATGGCGAGCAGTCCCCTTGCTCGTTGTCGCGTTGGCCACCGGCACCGCCCATGCCGAGATCTGGGCCATAACAGACTCAGCGCACCCACTGACCTACGTACCAGCAGATGTGCGTGTCATCAAGCTCGATGACCAACAGCGCATCGAAGAGCAGTTGTCCCGAGAGCTGCCACCTAACCCTCACCAGGCCGCTCTCGCCGCACGACGGCTGATGAGCACTCCGGCAGGTGCCGCACTGATGCAACAGCTGGCCACCGCCCAGCAGGGAAATGCTGATGCCTGGAGTGCCGGTGTTTCGAAGGTGCCGGCGGTGGTCGTCGATCGCCGGTATGTGGTGTACGGCCAACCCGACGTGGCAGCAGCCATGCAGACCATCAACCGTGCAAGGGGGCAATGATGGGACGAATCTCCAGACTCACCCTGACCGGTCTTCTTACAGCATCACTCCCGTTCTCAGCATCAGCGGCCATCAGTTCGGCGGCGATTATCGCCTCCACCAGTTCGCCTACCTGCCTTGAGTACAAAGTGGTCGGTATCTGCTACTGGCTGCTCTGCACCCCTGTTGGCTGCACGGTCAAAACCTCCACCAAAGTCCGGCATTACATCCCGGACGCGGTGGTATCTGCCTACGCCAATACCGGGGAAAACCCTTGGACAGAGGTGAGCCCCATGGGGGCGCCGAATGCGGCAGCGCAAGCCGGTAATGATGGAACAACCAACCACAACGCCGAGAACAACATCGCCAAGTTCAAGGAGGCAGACGTTGTTGGCCATCCTGGAGCTGCGGTGTTCAGCCGGTTCGCCAGTTCCTTTGGCTATTCCTGCCACGGCGCGACCACGCCCTACGTTCCATACATGCTCAGCACGCTGGACACCCTTGCATGGCGGTACGGAGTACCCGAGTCCGTTTACCCGGAGGCCCTGATTCCGGGCATGCGTGAAGTCGGCGGCCTTCTATCGGCAGACATGTGGGGAAGCGTTTACCCACGCAGCGGCTTTATCCACCAAGTCGACGATTTTAAAGCCGGTGCTGTCATCGCCCAGCGCGCCGGCGACGTCACCACCCGTGTCGGTCAACCCCACGTGTACATGCCAATGCGCGGTCTTGCAGAACCAGGCTACTGGCCTGCCGGTGAGCTGAAAGAAGGCGATGCCAGCACAGGAAAGTGGCAGCAACTCACGCCAACCATGAGCCCCACCTGCGCCGTATTCCCCTCCCCCGGCCCTAATGCCGACGCTGTCGACGAAGCCTATGCGTGGGCCCTGTGGCGGCCCTACTCATGCTGCCAGCGCAAGGGCCAAACCTTCCTGGGAAGCACTGACTTCCAATGAGATATGACTGGAGAGCTCAATGAATAAATTATCCATCGCGATCATTCTCGCAGCTGGCATGACCAGCACCTGGTGCATGGCCGAGGCCGCCGACCCGATCAAGGTCGAATCCCAGGGCAGCGTGATCGGAGACGACGTGCTCTACAGCATCGGTGGTGGCAGTGCTGTCCAGATGGGCAGCGCTGGCCAGATGGAGAGCATCACCGTCGGTGCCGGCTGGCAGAACAACCTGGTCTGCGGAAACATGGACCTCAGCAACACGCTGCAGAACCAGCTGAACGGCGCAACGCAGGGTTTCCAACAGATCATGGGCAGCGTCATCCAGAACGCGACCGGCGCAGTCACGTCACTGCCGGCGCTGATCCTGCAGCGGGCCAATCCCGCCCTTTATAACCTGCTGACGAACGGAATCCTGCAGGCGCGCCTCGACTACGACCGATCGAAGGGAACCTGCAGGGCGATGGCCGAACGAATGGCCGACATCGCGGGTGGTCATATGGGGTGGGGCAAGGTTGCAGAGGGGCAAAAGATGGGGCAAGCCCTGGCATCCAACAACGACGCCGTAGCAGTGGTCGACAAGGTCGAGGAAGCGCCTGGAACCAACGGCGTGACCTGGGTAGGCGGAAAGCAGGCCGGCGGCAACGGTCAGCAGCCTATCAAAGTGGTCGGGGACGTCGCGAAGGCAGGCTATAACCTTCTCAATAACCGCGCAGCTCAGGACACCTCGAGCATTCCGCAGGCCAGCTGCTCCAATGGACTGGTGTGCGGCAGTTGGGAATCTCCGGCCGAAGCCGCCCAGTTCGCAAACCGGGTCCTGGGGGAGCAGCAGATCCAAACCTGTGAAGGCTGCACCACCACCTCGACCCCGGGAGTAGGCCTGACGCCGCTTATCCAGGAAACATACGACAAGAAGCTCGCGGCGCTGCAGGAGCTCTTGAAGCCGGGAACACAGATCACCTCAGAGAAGTTGCGTGAGGCGAGCAGCGATTCCCTCCCCATTACCCGCGGGGTCGTTACTGCCCTTCGTGACGAGCGGGATCAGGCGGTACTGGCCTCCCGCCTGGCATCCGAGGTCGCTCTGGCAGATGTCCTGGAGAAAGGGCTGCAGCTGCAGCGCATGCTGATTACAGGCAGCAAGGAACCCAACGTGAATGCGAACAAGCTGGCCGTTGAAGCCACACTCGGCCAGGTCGACACGCTTCAGCAACTCATCACCAACCTCAAGACCGAGCTCGACATGCGGCAGCAGCTCGCGAACAACTCTCCGATGAAAATCATCGAGCGCGGCAAGGCACGCTCCGAAAGCTCTCGCTCGATTTACAACGCGGCGCCTGAACAGGATCGCATGATTCAGCTGCAGAAACCTGCCGGCAAGGAGTGATCATGTCCGAAGATGTCGAGAAAAAAGTCCACCCCCTGAAAGTCCTGCTCGGGGGCGTAGCTTTGAGCGTAGTGATGCTGCTGCTGAGCGTGTTGCTCGGCATCATCGCGGTCAATCACCTGGGTGTTTTCGACACTTGGCTGAAGTGGCGTGAGGGCAATTACCTGCCACTGCTGCTATGGCGACTTGCCCTCTACGGCAGCATCGTCTTCGCCTGGTTGAAGCTCAAGGCGCGCCTGCGCGGAACGGGGGATGGCCAACCATCTAAAGGCGCTCAGCGGGTCGAGTTCTTGGTGCTCCTGCTGTTCGTGATAATCGAAATCTCGAAGGCGCCAATCACCTGGTCGGAGGTGCTATGACGCTCTATACAAACGACTACCTGGAGTATTACCTCACCCTGGTAGGGTGGATCATCAACAACGGGATCTGGGACATGATCTCCGACACGGGGCTGTTTGCCCTGCCCTTCATCATCATCGTCGCCCGTGAGTGGATCAAGGTACGAGGAGAAGGTGCCGACGAAGGCAACAAAGGTGTGCTGTCCCTGGCTCGCATTGAAACCCAGCTGTACGTCGGATACGTGGTCGTTTCACTGTGTGCTGTGCCAGCCATCTCCGTGGGGTTTGACACTCTGCAGTTCGACCAGGCGCGAGGGAAGCAGTGCCAAGTGCTGACGCCGGCGCCCTCGGAGACAGGCTGGAACACCACCTTCAGCTCGTTGGCCGGCAAGAGCGCGAAGGTGCCGGTGTGGTGGGCGCTCGTACACGCGCTGTCCAAGGGTTTGAATAGCGGTGCTGTTGCAGCCATCCCTTGCGGTACGGATCTCAGGCAAATGCGCATGGAGGTCGACGCGATGAGGATCGGCAATCCCCTGCTCGCGCAAGAGGTGGCAGACTTCACCCACGATTGCTTCGGTCCTTCCCGCGCGCGCCTGTTCATGCGTCAGCCCGACATTGGGTCGATCGCCAAAGACCAGAAGGCCCTGCAGGACCTGAACTGGATCGGGTCCCACTACTTGCTGAATACCGCTGGTTACTACGACACGGACTACTCCAGAACACCACGTACATCCTGGCCGTATGACACGAAACGAGATGATGGCATGCCTCAGGTGACTGGGGGTGGTGGGTACCCCACCTGCAAGCAGTGGTGGTCAGATGGGAACATCGGCCTACGGGACCGACTGAAAGCCCAGGTCGACCCAAGTCTGCTTAACCAGTTCCTCGGATGGGCAAAGTGGCTGTCCCAGGAGGAAGTAACCGACTCGATGATTCGCCAGCTCGTCTCGCCATCCAGCCAGGTTAACGGCGACGTCTACACCGACTATGGCGGACAGATCGACGGAACCGTCTGGAATGGCCTTGCTCGTGCAGGGGGAACACTGGGGGTCGCCGTAGGCTCGCTGGCCTTCTTCCCGGCTATGGACATGGTGCGCCAAGCATTACCGATGGTAGTGGCTTTCCTCAAGATGGCCATGGTTATCTGCATTCCCCTGGTACTGATAATCGGAGCGTATCAACTGAAGGTTGCCATGACCATGTCAGTAACAATGTTCGCCTTAATATTTGTAGATTTCTGGTTTCAACTGGCGAGATGGGTCGACAGCACAATCATCGACGTTTTGTATGGTTCGGGCTCGCCGCACTTATCCTTTGATCCAGTGATGGGCTTGAACACCACGACTCAAGACGCGATTCTGAACTTCGTCATGGGTTCGATGTTTATCATTCTCCCAACCTTTTGGGTTCTAGCTCTTGGCTGGGCAGGAGTGCAAACAGGGACAATTCTTAGCGGACTGTCAGAAGGAACTGGAGCAGTGCAAAGGGCAGGTCAAAAAGCAGGAAATCTAGTTGAGGGCGGAGTAAAGTCAGTTGCTGGAGGGGCGTCAAAGAGCTGAGCGCATCAGGGTGATACTGGCTTAATATAGCAAGCATTGAGCCAGTATCTATTTAACTGACCTACCATAAGAATCAAGCGGCCTTTCAAAAACATCCCGACCGTATGGTGCCTCTTCATCCTCAGAAAACAGCTCAACCTTTCCGAGGTCAATTTTGGAAAGTGCGTACAGGCCGAGAGTCAGAGAAAAGACTGTCAGTAGCACCGACATAACCCAGCTGATGGAGTTGGCTAAAATGAGCGCAATAACCGTGGCTAGGAATAACCGTTTAACCCAACGGACTGTCGGATTGATGTCATGCATGAAGAAACGCGCCACGCTCCCCAGAGCCCGGCCCAAGCGAAAGGCAATCGATCGTTTGGCGGCTGTGGTCATGTTCCATCTCCTTGCTCTGCGAGAGCACCTTGCCATCAGATATACGACACCTTTGGCATTTCCGCAAGAGGTATGGCATAAAACGCCATCACCACTGATCAGGTTCACATCCATGGCCACCCACAATGTCGTCGTTCCCAAGCCGATGGAGCAGTCTATTGATGATCTAGTCAACACTGGTCGGTACCAGAACTTCAGCGAAGTCGTGCGTGCAGGCATCCGGATGCTGCTTGAGCATGAAGCAGCTGAGGCAGCCAGGCTCGAAGCTCTGCGGAACGCAACATCAGTAGGCATCATGCAGGTCGAAGCAGGCCAGTACGATGAAATCGATCCGTCCAATCTGGCAGCCTACCTGGACAATCTTGGAAGACGAGCGGGCGACAAAGCATGAGTAGGGTCATGGTTCGCATGTCACCCCAGGCATGCATCGACATTGCCGATACGCTTCGCTTCACTGAGGTGAGGCTCGGTCAGTCCGTCAGGAATCGGTATCAAGACTTGCTGCAGGAGACGTTCCTCGCCCTAGCTGAACAGCCGACGCCGGTAGATAGCAAAATGCGTGATGAGCTTTCTCCGGGCCTTCGCAGCCTGCATCTGTCATTCAACGTGCTGCAGATGACTGACGGCCGTGTGATTAGACCTCGACATATCGTGTTCTACCGAGCTGGGACAGCTCAAATCGTTGAGATACTACGAGTCCTCCACGATGCTATGGAGGTCGCGCAGAATTTGAAACACCTGCATCAGCAGTAAAGGGTAAATGGCTCAACAGCAAATGGGCTTGAATGGATAAGGGAATGGATCAGAAGGGTAAAAGCCTTACCTGAAAGGGCTGAAAAACTGAAAGGGCGTCAAGGAGTTAACCAATGAGTTTCTTAGGGAAAATGGTCCGCCTTGCTACGGTACATCCCCCGTTCATAAACAGCATGAGCAAGGACTTTAGAGACGAAGCAAATGCAGCTTTCGCCGCACAGCTTAAACGTAGCAAGTTATACATGATCGGGGCTAGGCCCCGGACAGAGTTTGGCGATGTACGAATCGTCGACACAGCAAATGACATTGCTCGGGTAGAAATTAAGGTAGCAGGAAAGACAGTTGACTGGGGCTATATTAACCTGCAAGCAAATGTACCACTTGGGGGAGCGGTACATGCGGCCTGGGACGACCAAATAATTCAGATCGGACACAGCCGTCCAGCTTCTGGTGAGAAGATGCACTCACACACCTGGTATACCCCCGATTCAGTGTACTGGGAAAAATCTAGAGGCAACCCAAACTTACAAGGATTTAACAATCACGGCATTGTTTGTAACTACGACTTACTTTATGTTGGAATAGCAAACAAGCAGGATAGTTTCGAACGACTGTTAAATAAAGCTCATCAAGGTCGGGTAGAGATCCTTACAGAAGAACAGATTCGCTACCCGACCCCATCGAATCGAGTTTCAGACGAAATCGTATTATTTTTCTTCGACATTGACCCACTTGTGATTCAGACATGGGCGCCTGAGGACGAAATGGATGACATGGTTTTGGATATTAATAGCTCGCGCACTATAGCAGATGCCGAGAAAGCATTTGTTAGCCTACTGAAACCAGAGTACAACAATGTTCAGTTCAAAGAGTATCCAAGAGGAAAGGATGGTCTGTACGGTTCTGGCTTCAACGTCTATCAATACGTAATATTTGAAAATTTCACTTTTAACACACCATCTGGAACGTTTAATGGTTCAAGAAACGAATTTGGGCTTGGTAGCTCCGGGCACACCATCGTCGTAGAGGGGGACAATGTGACGCTTTACCCACCCGAATGATGGCCATCTGCCAAGAAATCCACTCCCCTCGGAATTCGCTTTACCGTTGATGCCATCTTGGCATTAAGAGAAAAGCCCGCTCCATGCACACCCCATGGAGCACCCTATGCAACTCCTCTCCTGGTTGAGCCGCAAACCGGCTAAACCAACACCAGAAGCCTCACCGCAGGGCTTCCACCTGCCCGCGAAGGCTTCTGCTCTGCTGCAGAGCCCCCTCCGCCAGCAGCTCCTGGAGAATATCTGGCGGCGGGCTTCGCTCTCACGAGCTCAGTTCAACACCCTCTACCTCAAGCCGCTCGAGCGCTACGCAGAGCTGGTGCAGTTGCTCCCTGCTTCTGAAAACCATCACCATGCCCACCTTGGGGGCCTCCTGGACCATGGCCTGGAGATCATGGCTTACGCCCTCAAGATCCGTCAGACACACCTTCTGCCGATCGGAGCGCCACCGGAGTCGCAGTCGGCCCAAGCTGAGGCATGGACCGCAGCTGCAGCGTACGGTGCGTTGTTGCACGACTTGGGAAAGATCGCTGTTGACCTCCGCGTGGAGCTCGAGGATGGCCGAACGTGGCACCCGTGGCATGGACCGATCAGCCGTCCCTACCGGTTCAAGTACGTCAAAGGCAGGGAGTACCAGCTACACGGTGCTGCTTCAGCCCTGGTGTATATGCAGGTTCTGGACAGCGGGATTCTCGACTGGCTCAGTGGTTTTCCTGAACTATGGAGGCAGCTGATCTACCTCCTCGCAGGTCAATACGAGCACGCCGGCATACTCAGCGAAATTGTGGTCCAGGCAGACAAAGCTTCCGTTGCCCAGCAACTGGGAGGAAATCCAGAGCGCGCGCTTACTGCCCCCAAACAATCACTGCAGCGGCAACTCGCCGACGGCCTGCGATTCCTGGTGCGGGAGAAACTCAAGCTCAATCACCAGGACGGACCTGCAGATGGCTGGCTGACTCAGGATGCGCTTTGGCTGGTGAGTAAGCCTGCAGCAGATCAACTCCGGGCATACATGCTTACCCAGGGTATTGAGGGAGTGCCAACCTCCAATGCCCCGTTCTTCAACATGCTGCAGGATCAGGCAATCATCCAGACCAACGCGCAGGATAAAGCGATCTGGAAAGCCACCATTGATAATGGCCGCGGCTGGAAGAATAGCTTCACCTTCTTGAAGATCTCGCCAGCACTCGTATGGCCCAATCCAGACGATCGCCCTCCCCAGTATGCCGGCACCCTCACCCTGGAGCAGGAACCGGAAGCAGTCACGCAGCCGAGTACCAGTGAAGAAACAGTTTGCGCGGTACCGGAACAGTCCATCGACACCAGTGACGACACACCTCAACCGCCGGCACGGCCCCGAGCGCTGGTACAGCCAGCTCCAAGCCAAGGAATCCAATCCTCTGAGCGTGAAGAACTACTGTCGCTGTATAGTAATATCACTGCGCCATCAGAAGAGCTAAGTGCTAGCCAAGGCTCAGCAGCCGCCTCCCCTCCCCAGCAAGGACTCGAGGAGGTAGAGCCGGCTGACGATTCTCTAGCAGCCATAGCAAGGAATGCTGCACAAAAAGATGTCACCAAAATGCCTACGAGTAGTTCGCTGGGAGTGGCTTTCATCGCTTGGATAAAAGCAGGCGTCGCCTCCCACAAATTGATCATCAACGACACCAAGGCCCTGATTCATACCGTCGACGACACCGCAATGCTCGTTACGCCTGGGATCTTCAAGCGATACGTGCTGGAGCATCCGGAGCTGGAGAGAACTGCCGGTAAACCGGGGACAGCGGCCTGGCAACAAGTCCAACGCGCATTTGAGAAAGAGAAGAGGCACCAGAAGACCAGCAAGCAGTTGAACATCTGGACCTACGATGTAATAGGCCCAAGAAAGACCACCCAATTGAGGGGTTACCTGCTTGTGGACCCGAAGCTGTTATTCCCTGAGCAGCCCATGAATAACCCAAGCTTGAGACGGGTGACGGAAGGGGGCGCTGAATGACGCCCGAGAAATTGCTACGGGAATACCTGGTCGATCACGAGCTCCGCCCTGCCAGCGCGAAAATCTATGGCGCGGCAATGAAGAAGCTGGAGAAGAACTTCGGCAAGGATATGGACGTCGAGTCAATTGATCGACGGGACATCCTCGCCTTGAGGAACAAGCTGATTGAGGGTGGCCTATCAAAGCGCAGCTGGAATACCTACTCCAATCACCTCCGAACCATCTGGGGCTACGGCATAGAATACGGGATTCTGCCCAACATCGATGTGAACCCATTCAAGAAGACAACGGTAATTGCCCCGAAACGACCGAGCAAAATCATTGCCGGCGAGGCGATCGTCCGTGCGCGGCGATGGCTAAGAAGTCTGGCCGACCAGGAAGAGTCAACTGGCGACCGCGCGAAAATCACGCCAGGGTGGTTCTGGCTCGTCACATTCGAAATTTTCTACTACACCGGCATTCGACTGAACGCGCTGCTGTGCATTCGGTTGAAGGACGTCGACTGGGATCGACAGCTCATCCTGGTACGAGGTGAAACAGAAAAGACCCACCGGGAGTTCCGGATCCCGATCATGGATGGGCTTGCGCCACATATGCGCCGGCTCCTGGATGAAGCTGCTCAGGCTGGCTTTGCCGCCGAAGACCAACTCTTCAACGTCAATCGTTTCTCTCGGCACTACAAGCGTCGCGAAATGAATTCCGACCAGGTCGAGGCGATGTACAAGAAGCTGATCATCAAACTCGGAGTTCGGATGACTCCGCACCGGTTCAGGCACACGCTTGCGACCGATCTGATGAAGCAACCGGAAAGAAACATCCACCTGACCAAGAACCTGCTGAACCATTCGAACATCGCTACCACGATGAGCTACATCGAAGCCGACTATGACCACATGCGAGACGTGTTGCACGAGCGGAGCATGCAGCAGGGCGCGTTACGTTTTGTCCGGCGGGTGGATGACAGTGGGGCACCAAATCCACGAACAACAGAAAACCAGGCACGTAAAGAATCTAGTCAGCGACGAACAAACCAACAAGATCATTACGGAGGTGGTGCGCCAGCACCAGGACATCTGCTGATTGAGTTCAAGCAGGTCTGTGCCAGCGCTTTGCTACCGCCCGAAGATCTCTTTCAACCTAGCCTTCTATTCAGCCTGATGGCATCGACGACAGGGTCCACACCCTTTGCTCGATCTCATTCCGCTGATCCAGGCACCGTCTACAACGCACGCGCCTCCCCGAAGCGATAAATCGACGAATGGCAATCAGCCACTACATCGACAGCTGAAGAAGGCCAATTAGGAGAAGCTGTCCCAGGTCTCTGGTGCTAGGAAACTGGCGCCATGCCTTTGGCTGCGCGGGTTTTAGAGGCAACTCGAATGGAGGCTTCGCAGAGCTGAGCAGCCCGCAAATCCGCTAAGTCATTGAGTTTTTTGGCCCAGACATGAAAAAGCCCGCCATGAACGGCGGGCTATTCCATATTGACATCACGTTGAAGCGAGCCTAAGGTTCGCTCCAGACGGCTGCAAGACTAGACAATGGCTGTGGCAAGCCCCCCTCTCTAGTACTCACGAACCGCTGTGAATGTGGTGGGTCGTGTAGGATTCGAACCTACGACCAATTGGTTAAAAGCCAACTGCTCTACCAACTGAGCTAACGACCCGCTGGATGGCGCGTATAATACTGATTTCTAACAGGAAATCAACACCCCATCGCAAAATAATTCAAAAATATCGAGTCGGGTCCTGTACGCCGGCCGCAGTAAAGCCATCCGCACGCAGGCGGCAGCTATCGCATTTGCCACACGCACGACCTTCATCATCCGCCTGATAGCAGGAAACAGTGAGGCTGTAATCGACGCCACGGGCCATACCCGCCTGGACGATCTGCGCCTTGCTCAGGTTCTGCAACGGCGCCTGGATCCGGAACCCATTGCCTTCTACACCGGCCTTGGTCGCGAGGTTGGCCATATGCTCGAACGCCTCGACGAACTCCGGACGGCAATCCGGGTAGCCGGAATAGTCCACGGCATTGACGCCAATGAAGATGTCGCGCGCATTCAGCACTTCAGCCCAGCCCAGCGCCAGCGACAGGAACACCGTGTTGCGCGCCGGCACGTAGGTCACCGGAATGCCCTCGCTGGGAGCCTCCGGGACGTCGATGCTGCTATCGGTCAAGGCCGAGCCCCCTATGCCGTTGAGGTTCAGGCCAATGACCTTGTGCTCGACCGCACCCAGATCCCGCGCCACTCGGGCTGCCGCATCCAGCTCGGCGCGATGGCGCTGGCCGTAATCGAAGCTCATGGTGTAGCAGTCATAGCCTTCGGCCTTGGCCATGGCGACCACGGTGGCCGAATCCAGACCACCCGACAATAGAATTACCGCGCGTTTCTCACTCATTGCAAAAACTCCTGTCAGCGTCCCGGCTCGTCGTTCCAGAGCAGTTTGTGTAACTGCATCTGCAGACGAACCGGCAGGTTGTCGGCCACGATCCAGTCAGCCAGATCGGTTGCGCTCAGTTGATGATGGCTAGGCGAAAACAGAACTTCGCCAACTCGTTTGTCGAGACCGTACTGGATCAGCTTCGATACCGCCCAGTCATAGTCCTCGCGCGAGCAGAGGACGAATTTGACCTGATCGTTCGGGGTCAGCAGCTCGATATTCTCGTAGCGGTTGCGGTGGACTTCCGCGGAGCCAGGGGTTTTCAGGTCCACAACGCGACTGACGCGCAGGTCGACGGGCGCAATGTCCATCGAGCCGCTGGTTTCCACGGAAACCTCGTAACCGGCGTCACAGAGCCTTTTCAGCAATGGGATGGCATTGGGCTGGGCCAGCGGCTCACCGCCCGTCACGCAAATGTAGCGCGGACGGAAGCTGGCAACCTGTTCGAGGATCGAGTCGAGCGTGCGTACGGTGCCGCCGCTGAAGGCATAGGCGCTGTCGCAATATTGGCAGCGCAAGGGGCAGCCGGTGAGGCGCACAAATACCGTGGGCAAGCCAGCGGTGCGCGTTTCACCCTGCAAAGAGTAAAAAACTTCGGTGATGCGTAATGTGTCTTGCATAGTCGCCACGGGCGTAACAGCTAAACAGGCTGTCCGCCTCCGTCAGGCACCGCTGCGAACCCGGCATAGCGTTATTCGCAGCAGCGTGTTTCATAAAAGGGCGCAAATTCTAACGAAAAAACCCGCGACAAGCGCGGGTTTCTTTTAAAACGTGCGGATCAGAGCTTCTGCAGGTCGCGCTGAGCCAACTGTGCAGCCGAGGTGCCCGGATATTGGGTCACCACCTGCTGAAGAATACCTTTGACCCGGTCGGTATGACCCAGGCGACGCTCCACATCGGCCAGCTTGTACAGCGAATCAGGCACCTTGTTGTGCTTCGGGTACAACTGGCTGACTTTGGCGAATGCCTGGCCGGCGCCTTGCAGGTCGCCTTTGGCCAGGTTCACTTCACCCAACCAGTACTGGGCATTGCCCGCGTACTGGCTGTTGGGGTACTTGCGCAGGAAGGCATTGAACGCCTGGCTGGCCTTGTCGAAATCCTTGGCCTTGATCAGATCGAAGGCAGCGTCGTAATAGAGCTTTTCCTTCGCTGGATCGCCAGGTTCGCTGCTCGCGGCGGGCTGGTTGGCTGCCGGTGCGGTATTGCCGGCGGCCGGCGCAGAAGCACCACCGTCAGCGGAATTCTCGGGAGTCGCGGTCGGTGCCGGGGCAGCGCCGCTGGAGATACGTCGATCCAGGTCCTGGTAACGCTCCAGGCCTTCCTGTTTCAGACGTGCAACTTCGTTTTGCAGAATCTCGATAGTGTTCTGTTGACGCTCTATCTGTTCCTGCATTTGTTGCAACTGCATGAAAAGCTGGCCCTGTGCAGAGGCAGGGGCCGAAACCCCTCCCCCGGCATAGGCGCCGTTCGTACCGTAACCCGCAGGCGGATAACTGCTTGCGCCGTTATAGCCAGCGTTGTCATCAACAACAGGAACCTCAGCCGCTGCCATGAGAGGCAGCGTGAGAGCCAGGACGGTTACAGCACGACGGCACGCTCGCATATCGAATTACTTACGCAGTTCGACGCGACGGTTCTGAGCCCAGGACTGCTCGTCGTTGCCGGTGGCAACTGGACGCTCTTCGCCGTAGGAAACCAGTTCCAGCTGAGCTGGGGAAACGCCTTGCAGCACCAGGTAGCGCTGAACGGCCTTGGCACGACGCTCGCCCAGAGCCATGTTGTATTCGCGAGTACCACGCTCGTCGGTGTTACCTTCCAGAACGACGCGAGCGCCGTTGCCTTTCAGGTCCTTGGCATGAACGTCCAGAGCGCGCATGGCTTCTGGCTTCAGGTCCGAGCTGTCGTATTCGAAGTAGAAGGTGGTGATTGCGCGCAGAGCAGCTTCTTCGCTCAGGCTGCCGTCAACGGCACCAGTGTTAGCGCCGTAACCAGCGTTTGGATCAACAGCGCCTTCGCCAGCGTTGTCGCCGCCTTTCGAGGAGCAACCTACAGCTACGGCCATGGCCAGAGCCAGCGCAGCAAACTTACCAAACTTCAGCATTTCCATCGTGAAACTCCTAATGAACCCCAGTGTGTTAAGTAAAACGTGTAGCGCCGCATCAGTTCAGGTAAGGGGACCAGGACGGTTCTCTGACTTCGCCTTGAGCGGTAGGAAGCGGGAGCCTCACGCGTCCGTTGAGAGAGACGAGCATCAAGACTCCCCGGCCCTGCTGGCGGGTGGCGTAGATTAGCATGGTGCCGTTGGGCGCAACAGTGGGTGACTCATCAAGACTGGTCTCTGTGAGAATTTTTACACTGCCACGCTGCAAATCCTGCGCCGCCACTTTGAAGTTGGTGAAACCGTCCTGACGATGAATCATGACCAGGGTCTTTTCATCGGCGGAAAGTTTCGGGTTGGCGTTGTAGTTGCCCACGAACGTCACACGCTCGGCACTGCCGCTGCCAATGGTGGTTTTGTAGATCTGTGGCTTGCCGCCACGGTCCGACGTGAAGTACAGCGTCGAGCCATCCTTGCCGAAGAACGGCTCGGTATCGATGGCCGGACTGTTGGTGACGCGGGTCATCTGACGCGAACCCATGTCCATCACATAGATCTCGGGGTTGCCGTCGCGCGACAGCACGAAGGCCAGGCGGTTGCCATCCGGCGACCAGGCTGGCGCGCCGTTGAGGCCTTCGAAGTTGGTGATCTGCTCACGACGGCCCGTATCGATGTGCTGGACGAAGATACGTGGACGACGCTGCTCGAAGGACACATACGCGATGCGCTTGCCATCCGGTGCAAAACGCGGCGACAGGATCGGCTCGCGCGATTGCAGCAAAGTCACGGCGCGCGCGCCGTCATAGTCAGATCGTTGCAAAGTGTAACGAGTGCTGTTGGTAGAGAAGCGCTCGGCCGTCACATAGAGCATGCGGGTAGAGAATGCACCCTTGATGCCGGTGAGCTTTTCGAACGACTGGTCGGCGATGTAGTGGGACATATCGCGCAGTTGGTCGACGCTGCCGGAAACGCTGCCGGTCAACACCTGTTGCTCGGTGGCGACGTTGAACAGCGCATATTGCACCTGCAGGCGACCGCCCGACGGCACGATGCTGCCGACCATCACGTACTGGGCACCCAGCGCTTTCCAGTCACGGAAGATCACTTCGCTGGCCTGGCTCGGCTGGCTGATCATGTTCTGGCGTGGGATCGGCGAGTAATAACCTGAGTTGCGCAGGTCGTTACTGATGATGTCAGCCATGTCTTCAGGCAACACGCTACCGCCCTGCAGACCGAAAGGCACCACGGCAATCGGCGTGGCTCGATCGCTGCCACTGGTTACCAGGATGTTCTTTTCTTCTGCATTGGCCATCCCTGCTGCGCAGCAGAGAACGACCAGCAGTCCTCTAAGAAGGTTAATCACAAGGCTAGGTCCTCAGGTGTGAATGTCATCTTGAATGAACGATAAGGATTGAATTCGCTCGGTTTCAAACCCTGCATCTCGGTCAAACGGCCAATGTTCTTGACTGCCGCAACCGCGGAAGCGTCGAACGGTCCATCGCCACTGGAGCGGGCAACGGTGACCGAAGTAACAGTGCCGTCAGGCAACATGCCAATCTGCAGGACTACCGTCATGTTCTTGCGCGCCGACGGAGGGCGAGCCCAGCCTTCAGCTGCACGGGCGCGAATCAGGTCGTCGAAGTCGCCGGCCACCTGGTCACCCTGCTCATCCGCCAGAGCCTGCTGACGCTCGGTAGTGTCGGACAACAGCTCGGCCAGTGCCTGTGCCTTCTTGTCTTCCGCCGCCTTGCGCGCTGCTTCTGTAGCCTTTTTCTTGGCTGCATCGGCTGCTGCTTTCTTCTTGGCATCCTCCGCTGCTTTTTTCTTCGCTTCCTCAGCAACAGCGGCTTTCTTCTTCGCGTCTTCGGCAGCCTTCTTCTTGGCATCCTCGGCCGCTTGTTTCTTGGCTTCTTCTGCCGCCGCCTTCTTGGCCTCTTCTTCAGCCTTTTTCTTGGCTTCGTCTTCGGCTTTCTTCTTGGCGATATCAGCAAGTTGCTTCTCTTCAGCCTTCTTCGCTTCTTCGGCCTTTTTCGCAGACTCGGCTTTCTTCGCCTCGTCAGCCTTCTTGGCCTCGTCGGCTTTCTTGGCTTCTGCGGCCTCGCGCGCCTCTTCGGCTTTTTGAGCCGCCTCTTCTTTCTTTTGTTCCGCAGCTTTCACAGCGTCCTGCTTCAGTTGCTCGACCTTCTTCTGCTCCATCTGCTCTTCTTCGGTCTGACGCGAAGCCGTTTTCTTGGCCTCACCAGCAATCTTCTGATTGGTCTGGGTGGTCGCCTGACTCTTGGATTTCAGCTGGTACAGGGTTGCCTGGACGATAGGCTTGGACGGCGGCAACTCAGGCGTGAAGGCAAAACTGACGAACAGCATACCGAACACCAGAACGTGCAGCGCGACGGCCCAGACGCTGGGCCAGAAGTAACTTTCCGAGGCGGATGGCTCTCGCTGTTGCATCAGGGCGCCTCGGTAATCAGGCCAACGTTACCGACACCGGCCTTCTGCAACCCGCCCATGGCGCCCATGACCGCGCCGTAGTCGACGGACTTGTCGCCACGGATGAAGACCTGGGTCTGTTTGCCCTGGTCGCGCCCGGCAGCGATGATCTTGGTCACCGCGTCGGTCATTTGCGGCAAGGTCATGGCCTTGTCCATTTGCTTTTCGGTGTCGACTTCGCTGCCAAGGTTCCAGAAGTAGGTCTTGTCAGCCTTGATCGAAATGGTCAGAACCTGAACGTTGTTGTCCTGCGGCAAGGCTTCGCTGGAAACCTTGGGCAGGTCGACCTTCACGCCCTGGTTAAGCATCGGTGCGGTCACCATGAAGATGACCAGCAGTACCAACATCACATCGATGTAGGGCACCACGTTCATCTCGGCGACCGGCTTGCGTTTTTGACGAACTCGAGCCATGGGGTTTTACCTGATCACTCTTCGCTGGTGTGCACTTTACGGTGCAGGATGGCCTGGAACTCGTCGGCGAACGTGTAGTAGCGGCCGATCAGCACTTCACTGCGAGCAGCGAAACGGTTGTAGGCGATAACCGCAGGAATTGCCGCGAACAGGCCGATGGCGGTGGCGATCAGCGCTTCGGCGATACCCGGTGCAACCGTGGCCAGGGTGGCCTGTTGCGCGGTAGCCAGACCGCGGAAGGAGTTCATGATCCCCCAAACGGTACCGAACAGACCGATGTAGGGGCTGGTCGAACCGACAGTTGCAAGGAATGGCAAGCTTTGCTCGAGCTTCTCTTCCTCACGGGAGATGGCGACGCGCATGGCACGACCGACACCTTCCATTACCGCATCAGGATCGACACCTGGCTGCTGGCGCAGACGGGAAAACTCCTTGAAGCCGGCACGGAACACCTGCTCGACGCCCGAATCCGGGTCAGGGTTACTGCCCGCTTGACGATACAGTTTGGACAGGTCGATACCCGACCAGAAGCGCTCTTCGAAGCTTTCCAGGGCACGACGACCGGCGCGCAGCATGGTGCTGCGCTGAAAAATCATGATCCATGAAGTCACCGATGCGGCAACCAGTACCAGCATGACCAGCTGCACCACAATGCTGGCATTGCTGACCAGGCTCCACATGGAGGTATGGTCGACGACGTTAGCTTCCACGCTTAATCTCCTGCATTTGAATGTATACCCGGGGCACCCGCCTCGATGAAAGCTGCGCGCAGCTCGGAGGGAATGGCTCGAGGTTTGAAAGTATCGGCGCGCACACAGGCCACCAGGAACTGCCCTTCGCAGAGCAGCGTTGCGTCACTTTCGCGCCAGACCTGCTGCACGAAGCGCAGGCTGGCACGGTTCAATTCAAGCACTTGCGCGGTGACCCGCAACTCGTCGTCCAGACGGGCCGGCGCGTGATAGCGAGCCTCGGCGGAATGGACCACGAACAGCGTGTTCTGCTGCGCCAGCGACGATTGGGCAAAACCCAGATCGCGCAGCCGTTCGGTGCGGGCCCGTTCCATGAATTTCAGATAATTGACGTAATACACCACGCCACCCGCATCGGTGTCTTCGTAATAGACGCGATAACGATGTGCGAACGGCTCAACCCCATTTTGCGCGCGCATACTCTAGTGCTAACTCCTCAGCTTGCCAATCCGCCCTACCAACTGTTTTTGACGGATTATGTCGTATTGCCAGCGCGCCCGGACCCTGTCCGCGGATAGGACCACAAAAGCAGCCGATAAATCTGTCATTCATCGCTCGGATCAGAAAAATCAGTGCTACCGGATGATTCTGTCATTCGCGTAGGAATATTCAGCCCAAAGTGCAGGTATGCATGTCGGGTAACCACCCTGCCCCGAGGGGTGCGCATGATGTAACCCTGCTGGATCAGATAAGGTTCAAGCACGTCCTCGATAGTGTGTCGCTCCTCGCTGATCGCTGCCGCCAGGCTGTCCACACCGACCGGACCACCGTCGAACTTCTCGATCATGGTCAGTAACAGACGCCGGTCCTGATGATCGAAGCCACGTTCATCGACATCCAACAGGTTCAACGCCATGTCCGCGATGGGCTTGGTGATATCGCCCTTGCCACGCACCTCGGCATAGTCACGCACCCGGCGTAACAAGCGGTTGGCAATACGCGGCGTGCCACGAGCCCGCCGCGCGATCTCGAAAGCACCTTCGTCTTCGATCTCCAGGCCGAGAATCCCGCCCGAGCGACTGACGATGGTTGCCAGGTCCGCGTTGTTGTAGAACTCCAGACGCTGGACGATACCAAAGCGGTCACGGAGCGGGTTGGTCAGCATGCCGGCCCGGGTGGTAGCGCCAACCAGGGTGAACGGCGGCAGGTCCAGCTTGATCGACCGCGCCGCCGGCCCCTCGCCGATCATGATGTCCAGTTGGAAATCCTCCATCGCCGGGTACAGGACTTCTTCGACGATCGGCGATAGCCGGTGGATCTCGTCGATAAACAACACATCATGGGGTTCAAGGTTGGTGAGCAACGCCGCCAGATCGCCGGGGCGTTCAAGAATGGGGCCAGAGGTACTTTTGATCGAGACGCCCATTTCCTGGGCAATGATATTGGCAAGCGTGGTCTTGCCCAGCCCCGGAGGACCAAAGATCAAGGTGTGGTCCAGGGACTCGCTACGGCCACGGGCGGCCTGGATGAACAGGGCCATCTGCTCGCGAACTACCGGCTGACCAATGTACTCGGCCAGCCGCAACGGACGAATCGCCCGATCCTGGACCTCTTCGCGGTCGCGGCCGCTAGCAGTTATCAAACGGTCGGCTTCGATCACTTAAATCATCCCCTTGAGACTGCGCCGGATCAGTTCTTCACTGCTCAGGCCTTTGGCATCCACAGCCGCCACTGCACGGCTGGCCTCTTGAGGTTTATAGCCCAAGGAAATCAGGGCGCTGACCGCGTCGGCCTCGGCGGTGGACGCCACAGGAACAGGCGCAGGCCCGTTCGGCACCAGTTGGAACATGCTCGGCACGGTTTCCCAGGCCTTGAAACGGTCCTTGAGTTCGACCAGCAGACGCTCAGCGGTCTTCTTGCCAACCCCTGGCACCTTGACCAACGCCGAAGTGTCCTGAGCCTGAACGCATCGAATCAGGTCATCCACCTCAAGACCCGACATCAAGGCGAGCGCCAGTTTGGGCCCTACGCCATTAAGGCGAATCAGCTCACGGAACAGCTCGCGTTCACGCTTTTCATGAAAGCCATAAAGCAGGTGGGCATCCTCGCGCACTATCAGATGGGTGTGCAAGGTAACCGTTTCACCGACCTTGGGCAGCCGGTAGAGCGTTGTCATCGGCACTTCCAGCTCATAGCCAAGGCCGTTGATGTCGATAATCAGGTGCGGCGGCTGCTTTTCAGCGAGGGTGCCGCGTAAACGTCCAATCACGTTCAGGTCCTTTCTCATGGGTGCCGGCAGGGCCGGTCCGGCCTTGCGGCGAATCCGCCAGCCAGCTCGCCATCAGGCGGCCGACGGCGGACGGATCACTTTAAAAGCGTGGATGCTATCAGAGACGCAGGCGTCCGTTGCGGCTGCGCGCGACACCCAGCCCATGAGGAATCAGGCTGGAGCGCGTATGGGCGTGACACAAGGCGATCGCCAAGGCATCGGAGGCGTCGATTTGCGGCTTCTGCGTCAGTTTGAGCAGGTGCATGACCATCATCTGCACCTGCTCCTTGTTGGCCCCGCCGGTGCCGGCAACGGCCTGCTTGACCTGGCTGGCACTGTATTCAGCGATTTCCAGCCCCTCCTCCACCGCAGCCACGATGGCCGCGCCGCGCGCCTGACCCAGCTTGAGCGCGGAGTCGGCGTTGCGGGCCATGAACACCCGCTCGATACCCATGGTTACCGGGCCATGCTGGCGAATGATTTCGCGCACGCCGCGGAAAACCACCTGCAAGCGCTCAGGCAACTCGCCGCTGCCGGTGCGGATGCAGCCCGACGCCACGTATTCGCAACCGCGCCCGGAATGACGAATCACTCCATAGCCGGTAATGCGCGATCCGGGGTCGATACCAAGAATCAGAGTCATAACGCCTGCGTGATAAATGGCGCATCAGCGCGCCGAGTCAAAAAACAGAAGCCGGCCCCCTCACAAGCGCTACGCGCCTGATAACGGGGCCGGCCTCCAATAAAGCCAGGCGCAAACCTCAGCCGAGCTTTTCCATGACCTCGTCAGGAATCTCAGCATTGGAGTAGACGTTTTGCACGTCATCCAGGTCTTCCAGCATATCGATCAGCTTCAGCACCTTCTGCGCACCATCCAGGTCCAGTTCGGCACTGGTGGTCGGCTGCATGACGATTTCCGCGTCATCCGCCTTGAAGCCCGCAGCCTCCAGCGCACTGCGCACGGCATAGAAGCTGGCGAACGAGGTAAACACGTCGAACGAGCCATCGTCATTGCTGACCACGTCATCGGCATCCGCTTCCATCGCCGCTTCCATCAACGCATCTTCATCGACGCCAGGAGCAAAGCTGATCTGCCCCTTGCGCTCGAACAGATAGGCCACGGAGCCATCGGTACCGAGGTTGCCACCGCATTTGCTGAACGCATGACGCACGGCAGCGGCGGTACGGTTGCGGTTGTCGGTCATGGCTTCAACCATGACTGCCACGCCACCCGGACCATAACCTTCATAGCTGAGTTCTTCGACGTTGTCGGCCTCGGCAGTGCCTGCGCCGCGGGCAACTGCCCGGTCGATGATGTCGCGACTCATGTTCGCACTCAGCGCCTTGTCCAGGGCCAGGCGCAGACGCGGGTTGGAGGACGGATCGCCACCGCCTTGTTTGGCGGCAACGGTCAGTTCACGAATCCACTTGGTGAAAATCTTGCCTCTCTTGGCATCCTGGCGCTCTTTGCGGTGCTTGATATTCGCCCACTTGGAATGACCCGCCATAACTGACTCCAGAAATCCTTGAAACACCATCACTTCTTTCCACACGAAGGCAGAAAGAAACCACTAAATCATGTGCCGTAACGCAAAGGCGCATCCAATCGGATGCGCCTCGGTGTCCGCTTACTCAGCCTTCGGCTGTTCGCGCAGACGGATATGCAACTCGCGCAGGGCCTTGGCATCGACCAGGCCAGGCGCCTGGGTCATGACGCACGCGGCGCTCTGGGTTTTCGGGAAGGCGATCACTTCACGGATCGACTGGGCGCCGGTCATCAGCATCACCAGGCGATCAAGGCCGAAGGCCAGGCCACCGTGAGGCGGAGCACCGAACTTCAGAGCGTCGAGCAGGAAGCCGAATTTCTCTTCCTGTTCTGCCGCCTCGATACCCAACAGACGGAAGACCGCCTGCTGCATTTCCTTGCGGTGGATACGGATCGAACCGCCGCCCAACTCGGTACCGTTGAGGACCATGTCGTAAGCGCGGGACAGAGCGCCAGCCGGGTTGGCCTCCAGCTCTTCTGGAGTGCACTTCGGCGCGGTGAACGGGTGGTGCAGCGCAGTGAAGCTGCCGTCGTCGTTCTCGTCGAACATCGGGAAGTCGACGACCCACATTGGCGCCCACTGAGTGGTGTACAGGTTGAAGTCGCCACCCAGTTTGATACGCAGTGCGCCCAGCGCTTCGCTGACGACCTTGGCCTTGTCGGCACCGAAGAAGACGATATCGCCGTCGACTGCGCCCACGCGATCGAGGATCACGTTCAGGTTGGCTTCAGGGATGTTCTTGACGATCGGCGACTGCAGACCTTCAACGCCCTTGGCGCGCTCGTTGACCTTGATGTACGCCAGGCCACGGGCACCGTAGATGCCGACGAACTTGGTGTACTCGTCGATCTTGCTGCGCGGCATGCTGGCGCCGCCCGGCAGGCGCAGGGCGGTAACGCGGCATTTCGGATCGTTTGCAGGGCCGGCGAAGACCTTGAAATCGACGTCCTTGAGCTGGTCGGCAACGTCCACCAGTTCCAGCGGGATACGCAGGTCCGGCTTATCGGAACCGTAGCGGCGCATGGCTTCTTCGTAAGTCATGTGCGGGAACTCGCCGAACTCCAGGTCCAGGACTTCCTTGAACAGCTTGCGGATCATGCTTTCGGTCAGGCCGATGATCTCGGACTCGTCGAGGAAGCTGGTCTCGATGTCGATCTGGGTGAATTCAGGCTGACGATCGGCACGCAGGTCTTCGTCGCGGAAGCACTTGGCGATCTGGTAGTAACGGTCGAAGCCGGCAACCATCAGCAGTTGCTTGAACAATTGCGGCGATTGCGGCAGCGCGAAGAAGCTGCCGGCGTGGGTACGGCTCGGCACCAGGTAGTCACGCGCGCCTTCAGGCGTTGCGCGAGTCAGAATCGGGGTTTCGACGTCGAGGAAGCCGTTCTCGTCGAGGAAACGACGGATGCTGGAGGTGATGCGCGAACGCAGACGCAGCTTGTCGGCCATTTCCGGGCGACGCAGGTCGATGAAGCGGTAGCGCAGGCGAGTTTCTTCGCCAACGTCGGAGAATTCGTTCAACGGGAACGGCGGGGTTTCGGCTTCGTTCAGGACTTCCAGCTCGTAGCCGAGCACTTCGATCTGGCCAGAGGCCATGTTCGGGTTGACCGCACCGGCCGGACGCAGGCGCACCTTGCCGGTGATTTTCACCACATATTCGCTGCGCACACGGTCGGCGGCGGCGAAGCTGTCCGCGCGATCCGGATCGAAAACAACCTGAGCCAGGCCTTCGCGGTCACGGATATCGAGGAAAATCACCCCGCCGTGGTCGCGACGACGATGGACCCAGCCGCAAAGGGTAATTTCCTGACCTTCCAGGCTCTCGTTCAGTTGGCCGCAATAGTGGCTGCGCATCATGATGGTGGTTTCGCTTCTCGTCATTCGTGAATTCGTAAAGGCCTTGACGACCCGAAAGGGCCAATAGTGCAAGACCCGGGCAGTTCAGTTCAACTCAGTCGCCACTGCCAGCAAGGTTCTTTTTTGCGCCGGTCTTGAAATCGGTTTCGTACCAGCCGTTGCCGCCAAGGCGAAAGCCGGGAGCGGACAACACCTTCTTGAGTTCAGATTTCTGGCAGGCCGGGCAGTCGGTCAGCGGCGCGGCGCTGATCTTCTGGAGAACTTCCATCTGGTGGCTGCAGGACGCACATTGATAGTCGTAAAGAGGCATGAGGCATTTCTCGTTGATCCCTGCGCGGGCCGCGCCGCACAGTAAAAGGCGAGATTATATATGGTTAGCCGGGGCTGTGCAGCCCGACGCAAGCCCTGCTTTCACCAACGGTCAGAAGTCCGCGCCGCGGCCCCGACCGTTCATCTACAACCTCGCGGGCACGCCCTCCTCTTGCGGAACGCCTTCACCGTCGAGCAGAAACACCACACAGATAACCCGCACAAGGCCGCTGAAATTTTTCACACCACCGTGACGCAGGTGCACCTCCCGATCGACATGGGACAACACGGAGTTGACGGTGCAGTGATTGGCCTGGGCAATACGCTCAAGTACTAACCAGTAAATCGTCTCGAGACGCAAACAGGTGGCAAAGCCGTTCAAGCGCACCGAGCGCGATAATGGTTGAGCAAGTTTCATATTGAAGTCCGACTCGAAAGGGTCGATACCGATACGCTGGAGTTCGCCCACCTGGCGCACTCCATGATTCAAGCGTCGAGACATTGCAATACCACGCTTCAAGGCAGGGAAATGAATACATGCACTACAGTTCTGCATGCCCCCGACATGAAGCGCCGATGAATTATCCAGCACCAGCAGACGTCCGCACTATTGCCGTAGGATTACTCGGCAATAACACGCCACTTGAATAACCAGAGAAAATACTTCCCTACCCCGGAAAGTTGAAGTTCAACACCATGAAAAAGCCCGGCCTCTTTCAGCAAGAGGCCGGGCTCAGTGCGCCGCCGGGCAAGGCCGGCGACAGGGTAAGTATTACTGGTTTTCCAGCAGCGAACGCAGCATCCACGCGGTTTTCTCGTGAACCTGCATGCGCTGGGTCAGCAGGTCGGCAGTCGGCTCGTCACTGACTTTGTCGAGCAGCGGGAACAGGCCGCGAGCAGTACGCACCACGGCTTCCTGACCTTCGACCAACTGCTTGATCATATCGTCCGCCGAAGGAACACCTTCCGGCTCCTTGATCGAAGAAAGTCGAGCGTAAGTCGAATAGGTACCCGGCGCAGGGAAACCCAGTGCACGAATACGTTCGGCAATGGAATCCACCGCCAGGGCCAGTTCGTTATATTGCTCTTCGAACATCAGGTGCAATGTACGGAAGCTCGGACCGGTGACGTTCCAGTGGAAGTTGTGCGTCTTGAGATAAAGCACATAAGTGTCCGAGAGCAGGTGCGACAGGCCGTCGACAATAGACTTGCGATCTTCCTGACTGATTCCGATATCGATTGCCATATAAAAAATTCCTTCCTCTGATTATCGATTCAACAAGCAACCACCCCACTGTATCAAGAGTTTTCCCAGCGCGCAGCCTCCCGCCCGCGACACAGTGCTGCAGCCTGCGATGCCCGGGCATCCCGCTGATTTGAGAAGCCCGGGGCTTTGCTGTTAAATAGGCGGCGTGCCGCCATGGCTGACTGTGAACGCCATGGCGCATAGGCTGGTTCCCCCACGCTTTTGCGCCTATTCATGCACCACACACCGTGGGCCCAGCTCTTCCTGTGATCCGCCTAATAAGATGCGAGCCAAACCACCATGTTCAAGATCGTCCACCTCTTGACGGGCGCAGCTGCTTTGCTGCTGTCCTTCATTCCAAGCCTCAGGGCCGACATCACGCCCTACCTGCAACAACCCGATGCCATCTACCTGGGCCTGTTCGGCCTGCTCAACCTGATCCTCGCCCCGGTCGTGCCGCAGTACTACACAGGTGCACGCCATTATCTGCAGATCGCTGCCAGCCTTCTGTTGGTACTGGCCGTGGCCCTGCAAGCCGTGGCACTTCTGGCGCTTCCGGAGCTGGGCAACCTCGCCGGCCTCGCCAGCGCCCTGCTCGCGGTGGTCCTGCACCTGACCGCCGGCCTCATGAAACAGGCCAGGGCACGCAGCAGCGCCGCTCCTGCCAACTACGACATGAGCAACCGCGATACGGGCACCGTGAAGTGGTTCAACACCTCCAAAGGCTTCGGCTTCATCTCCCGTGACTCGGGCGACGATATCTTCGTGCATTTCCGGGCAATCCGCGGTGAAGGCCACCGAGTCCTGGTCGAAGGCCAGCGCGTCGAGTTCTCCGTGATGAATCGCGACAAAGGCCTGCAGGCTGAAGATGTAATCGCAGCACCTCGCCGCTGACGGCGCACAAAAAAGCCGCGACAACCCGCCAAGGGCTGTCGCGGCTTTTTTGTGTCCGGTGCTTCAGTAGTGCGGCGGAGGCGCTTCCTCTTCGCTGACTTCGTACTGCCCCATGACATCTTCATAACGCTTGAGCAACGCGGCCATTTGCAGTTGCAACCGCTCGACCACCCGCTGCTGGTCGACCAGCACGTCATTCAGGGCCAACAAGGTATCGTCCTGAAAGGCCAGGCGACTTTCCAGCTCCATTACCCGCGCTTCAAGGCTCATGAATCATACCTCCACAAAACGGAAATCATCGCCCAATACTGCGCCGAGACGCTGGCGCACCTCACTCAGTTGATCAGACGAATATTCAATTGCAGGCTTATTCCCCCAGACCGGCGCCGGCCACGCCACATCGTCACGCCGACGAACAATCACATGCATATGCAACTGGCTGACAACATTTCCCAACGCAGCAACGTTCATCTTGTCGGCAGCAAAACAATGCTTGAGGGTTTCACTCAGGAAATTGGTTTCCTTCCAGAGTTGCTCGCGCTCACTGTCATCCAATTGAAATACTTCGCTGATGCCGGCTCGACGCGGAACCAGAATGAACCACGGATAGTTAGCATCCTTACTAAGTAAAAGACGGCAAAGAGGAAAATCTCCCAGCGCAAAAGTGTCTTGTTCAAGGCGTGGGTCCAAAGCAAACACAGGGGCAATCTCCTCATCGATCATCGCGATCCGCCCAGGCGGACAATGAGAGCAGGATACTCCTGATGGCGGTGACGGGCACGAACCGGCCAGCAAAGCACCGAAAAAGCACGGGATATCTACGTTTGGGAGTGCACGGAAGCCCCCTGTTTCCAAGGGCCGGTAACAGAGCGCTACTTTTCGCACCAAAATGGCGCCGTCCGAACCTTATCAGAGCGCTACTTATCCCCAAACTACCCACTCAGAGCCCCGCGCCGGTAACGTCCTGACCTCGAGGTCGGTTTTTCATTTATATCGAAAAACTATCTGACCAAGAGCCAAGGGATCTTTCGGCCCCGGTTTTTCGGACGTTTCGCAGCCTTCACGAGAAAAAAGTGAAAATTTCGTCAAAGCCCGGCTAATCTGAGCACGCTTGTTGCATTCACCTTGAGCATGGTCGGCACGCCGCCTGCATAGGCAAGTGGACTGCGACAAATAACAACAGCTGCACGGGCGACCAAGGAGTTTGGGCATCAAGGACTTAGCGCTTGAGGCGCAGTCCCTGGTTAATCCGAAACAGCGCTGGAGTTGTACGACCCGTCTGACTCGGGAAGTAATTTGCGACACGGATATAACTATTTGCGACACGACCATAAAGTTCCCGAAAGGTTCGTTTCGCAAGTATCGCCAACGTCAGTCAGCGTGATATACATTCCGCCGACTCAAACAAGAAAGAGCCGCCCCAATAAAAAAACCAGGTGGGGCAGCAGTAATCTTCCTAAAAACCAAAGGAGCAAATCACGATGCGCGTGATGAAGTGGAGCATGATCGCCCTGGCCGTAGCCGCCGGGACCTCGCAAATGGCTGTAGCGTCCTCGCAGGACGAGTCCAAGGGTTTCGTTGAAGACAGCAAGCTGAATGTGCTGGCTCGTGGTTTTTATATGAATCGTGACGCACGTGATAGCAGGATCGAGAACAAAAAAGCTGGCCTTTTCAACTCTTACTTTGAAGAGTCTTCCCTCGGCACGCGGGTATTCCTCAACTCGGGCTTCACTCAAGGCACCATCGGCTTCGGTATCGACGCTCACGCCCTGAGCGTCGTCAAGCTTGATAGCGGCCCAGGCCGTACCCGCGGCGCTGACTCGTTCGCCACCGACAGTGAAGGCCGCCCGAAAGACACCCAGTCCGAACTTGGCGCAGCCGTTAAACTGCGGTTGTCCGACACCGTACTGAAATATGGCAACATGATTACCACCAGCCCGGTGTTCGCCACCGATGACAGCCGCCAGTTGCCAGAAGTCGCCACCGGTACGCTGATCACCAGCAATGAGATCAAGGGGCTTGAGCTGACTGCTGGTCGCTTCACTGGGCTAAACAGCCAGGTTCAAACCGGCCATGACAGCGTGAAACAAAACGGCGCCACCCTGCGCTCTGCCAACATTGTAGGCGCCAGCTACAAGTTCACCGAAAACTTCAGCGGCGCGATTCACGCGTCTGACGTTGAAGACTTCTGGAAGAAACAGTACGTCAACCTGAACCTGGTAATACCAGTGTCGGATGACCAGTCGTTCACGACGGACTTCAACGCCTACCGCAGCAAAGACGATGGCCGGAAACTGGCAGGCGACCTCGACAACAAGGTCTGGAGCTTGTCCGGAGCCTACAGCATCGGCGCTCACACCTTCACCGTGGCCCACCAGCGCTCCAGCGGACCCACAGGCTACAACTACGGCGTCGATGGCGGCGGTACTGTTTTCCTCGCCAACTCCGTGCAAATCTCGGACTTCGTAGGCCCGAACGAACGCTCCTGGCAGGCCCGCTACGACCTGAACATGGCTTCGTACGGTGTTCCAGGTCTGAGCTTCATGACTCGCTACATCACCGGTGACAACATCCAGCTGACTGACGGCACCACCAACGTCGAAGGCAAGGAACACGAGTGGAACTTCGAGACCAAGTACGTGATCCAGGAAGGCCCGGCTAAAGACCTGTCGTTCCGCGTTCGCCACTCGATCAACCGCGCCAACGACGTTGAAAACGGCGCCAACTACGCCGACTTCAACGACACTCGCCTGATCATCGACTACCCGCTGTCAATCCTGTAACACCCCGAGGTTACCCACACCTCTGAAAAAGCCCGGCCTCGCCGGGCTTTTTCCTTTCCGGTGATCCACTTACAGCAGTTTCAGTTTCCTGCGTCCTATACGTCTCGGATTCCCCCCCGTACAATGCGGGGTCATTTCAGTTAAGCAACCGACAACGGCCTATCATGCGCACCAGTCAATATTTGCTCGCCACACAAAAAGAAACCCCTTCCGACGCGGTCGTCATCAGCCACCAGCTCATGCTGCGTGCCGGGATGATCCGCAAGCTCGCCTCCGGCCTGTACACCTGGCTGCCGATGGGCCTGCGAGTCATGCGCAAGGTCGAAGCGGTGGTTCGCGAGGAAATGAATGCCGCTGGCGCCCTGGAAGTGCTGATGCCCGCCATCCAGCCAGCCGAGCTGTGGCAGGAATCCGGTCGCTGGGAGCAGTACGGCCCTGAGCTGCTGCGCCTGAAAGACCGTCACAACCGTGAGTTCTGCGTGGGCCCGACCCACGAAGAAGTCATTACCGATCTGGCCCGTAACGAGCTGAGCAGCTATAAACAGTTGCCGCTGAACATGTACCAGATCCAGACCAAATTCCGCGATGAAATCCGCCCACGTTTCGGCCTGATGCGCGGCCGCGAATTCATCATGAAGGATGCCTACTCCTTCCATGCCGACCAGGCTTCCCTGCAGGAAACCTACGACCGCATGCACCAGGCGTACTGCAACGTGTTCACCCGCCTGGGCCTGAACTTCCGCCCAGTACAGGCCGACACCGGCTCGATCGGTGGCAGCTACTCCCACGAATTCCACGTGCTGGCCGAGTCCGGTGAAGACGATGTGATCTTCAGCGACAGCTCCGACTACGCCGCCAACATCGAGAAAGCCGAGGCTGTCCCACGGGAAACCGTGCGCCCGGCGCCGACCGAAGCGCTGCGCCTGGCCGACACCCCTGACACCAAGACCATCGCCGCACTGGTTGAAGGCTTTGGCGTTCCGATCGAGCGGACCATCAAGACCTTGATCGTCCACGCGGCGGAAGAAGGCAAACTGATCGCGCTGGTCGTCCGTGGTGACCACGAACTCAACGAAATCAAGGCAACCAAACTGCCTCAGGTAGCCGATCCCCTGGTCATGGCCAACGAAGCCGAACTGCGCGACGCCATCGGCGCTGGCGCCGGCTCGCTCGGCCCACTGAACCTGCCGCTGCCTTGCGTCATCGACCGTTCGGTCGCCCTGATGAGCGACTTCGCCATCGGCGCCAACATCGACGACAAGCACTACTTCGGCGTCAACTGGGAACGCGACCTGCCGGTTCCTGAAGTGGCAGACCTGCGCAACGTGGTCGAAGGCGACCCGAGCCCGGACGGTCATGGCACCCTGCAGATCAAGCGCGGCATCGAAGTCGGCCATATCTTCCAGCTCGGCACCAAATACAGCGAAGCGCTGAAGTGCCAGGTCCTGGGCGAGAACGGCAAGCCGGTCACCCTGACCATGGGTTGCTACGGCATCGGCGTTTCCCGCGTGGTCGCCGCGGCGATCGAGCAGAACTATGACGACAAAGGCATCATCTGGAGCGACGCTCTGGCGCCGTTCCAGATCGCCCTGGTACCGCTGCGCTATGAGACCGAGGAAGTCCGTTCGGCTACTGACAAACTCTATGCCGAACTGACCGCCGCCGGTTTCGAAGTACTGCTGGATGATCGCGACAAGAAGACCAGCCCCGGCATCAAGTTCGCCGATATGGAATTGATCGGCATCCCGCACCGCATCGTCGTCAGCGATCGCGGCCTGGCTGAAGGCAAGCTGGAGTACAAGCATCGCACTGAAAGCGAAGCTCAATCCCTGCCGGTAGCTGAGGTCGTATCGTTCCTGCAAGCCCGCATTCGTCGCTGATAGCCAACGCAAGAGTAGCCATGTTCAGACGAAGTACCTTAACCCTCGGGGGCGCCGCCTTGTGCGGCGCAGTGCTCCTGAGCGGCTGCGCCAACCAGATGTCCCAGCGCAGCGAGCACGAGGAACGCATCGAGCGCAAGTTGCTCGAGCACAGCCTGCAGATCGATGTGGGGGAACCCGAGGTACTCGAGCTGCCGCAACGCCGTGTACGCATCCACGAACAGAAGAACTTCGAAGTCACCGAATTCGAAGTGACCCGTCGTTACGATCGCTACACGCCGTACCAACCCTGGCGCGAAATCTACGAGATTCCGCTGGGCGCGGTAGCGGTGGTCGCCGGTATCGGCGCCAACGTGGTGAACGTCTTTACCTTCGGCAGCCTGCCCGACAGCGTCACCCATGACTGGCTCAGCTACGGTTTTGCCGGGCTCAACCCGTTCATGAACACGCAGTCCAACGGCCGCGCCCAGCAAAACCTGGCCGGTATCGACGAAGTGCAGAAAGACAAGCGTCAGGAATACACCAGCCTGCCGTGGGGCGAACGCCCTGTGGAGGTCAAGGCCGGCAAGATGGTTCATGAGCTGACCACCGACCGTAACGGTGTTCTGCGCCTGAACCTGCTGGACAGCCCGTTCAGCGAGCAGAACCTCACCCATATCGGCACGCTGCATCTGTCGGTGTCCGATGAAGACAATCCGGTTCGCGCCGACGCCAGCCTGCTGGTCAGCAGTACGCTGCGCAGCAAACTGACTGAAGCCCATGACCTGATCTTCGATGACCTTGAAGATGACGACGTCAATCAGTGGGTACACCGCGTCAAGCGACTCTCCGAACTGGGGCTGGAAGAAGAAGCCAGCGAACTGGAGCAGAGCCTGATTGAGTTGACCCGCAACGATCCGGAACTGCAACAGGAGTTCCTGCAAGCGCTGACCAAGAACGCCGGCCGCCTGGTTGCGGATCCTGGCGCACATTGATCAGCTCGCCACCTGCAAAAAAGCAACGCTCGTTGATAATGCCAGTCAGTTGAACCTGCTGAGACCCTTCGCGAGCAAGCTCGCTCCTACAGTGCAGGAGCGAGCTTGCTCGCGAAGGGCTGCAAAGCAGCCCCAATAGGGTTAACTGAATGGCCTTGCCGCAAGTCAGTGCTTTTTTTCATTCAGGGCGCCGGAAACAACTCCAACTGCTCGTGCGCACCGCGCAAATCCTGCAACCGCACGCCAATGCCCAGCAACCTGACAGGCCGCCCGCCCCGGGCAAACGCCTGACTGAGCAACTGCTGGTAACTTTCCAGGTCCCGCCCTGCCCCGGCCTGTTCAAGCGTGGTCTGGCTGAAATCATGGAATTTGACCTTCACGAACGGCTTGCCAGGCCGATAGCTGCTATCGATGCGCGCCATACGGCCGTTTAGCGACTCGAGCAATTCCGGCAACTTCTCAAGGCAACTGGCCAGATCAGGCAAATCATGGTCGTAGGTGTTTTCCACACTGACAGACTGACGCCGGCTGTCATTCTGCACCGGCCGCTCATCGAGCCCACGCGCGAGGTTATAAAGTCGCTCGCCAAAACCACCGAACTCCCGCACCAGCGCCAGGCGCTCCCACTGTCGAAGTTCCTCGCAGGTGACGATGCCCAGACGGTGCAGCTTGTCAGCGGTCACCTTGCCGACGCCATGCAGCTTGCTCACCGGCAGCACGGAAACGAAATCCTCCACCTCTGCCGGCGTAATGACGAACAGCCCGTTGGGCTTGCGCCAGTCGCTGGCAATCTTGGCGAGGAACTTGTTCGGCGCGACTCCCGCCGAGACTGTGATATGCAGGCGCTGCGAAATCTTGCGGCGGATGTCCTGGGCGATCAGCGTGCCCGAACCGGAACAGCGCTGGCTTTCAGTGACATCGAGGTAAGCCTCGTCCAGCGACAAGGGCTCGATCAGGTCGGTGTATTCGCGAAAGACGTTATGGATTTCCCGCGATGCTTCTTTATAAGCATCCATCCGCGGCTTGACGATCAGCAGGTCGGGACAAAGGCTCAAGGCATGTCGCGACGACATCGCCGAGCGAACCCCGAAAGCACGCGCCTCATAGTTGCAGGTCGCAATGACGCCACGGCGGTCCGCCGATCCGCCCACCGCCAGCGGCCGCCCGGCCAGACGCGGGTCGTCACGCATCTCGATAGCCGCGTAGAAGCAATCGCAGTCGATATGGATGATCTTGCGCTGAAGCATGGACGACCGTTGGTAAGGAAAATTCGTACGCGCAGTATCTCACTCGACCTTGCCCTGCGCATCTAAACCTCCGCACAGCCGCTGAATAGCGCGGTCTGCTCGCTGCAAATGACCGTCAAGTCACTTGCCAGGAATGCTAACCATTTGAAGAAAAAAGGATTTCTTCAAATTATTGATTGACAGGAAATCGTATCCCTGTAGAATCCGCCCCACAGACGCGGGATGGAGCAGTCTGGTAGCTCGTCGGGCTCATAACCCGAAGGTCGTCGGTTCAAATCCGGCTCCCGCAACCAAACATAGAAAGGCCACTTGAAAGAGTGGCCTTTTTTGTATGCGTGGAAAAAACTCGCCCGCCCTCCTTCCCTGCCCAGCGGCAATGTGAAACTTCTTTAACTATCATGACCCGCACGGATTCGCCTGAACGCTAGTAATATTCAGGCACTATTTTTCCATAGGGATTGGTAACTTGACCGGATACTCCCATCCTGTCGCGCACAATCCCCGAGGTGATTGATGCGCCCAACCGCTGAAGCTGAACCCCACGTGACTGCCGCCCAACCCATCGCACCCCATCGGCTGCGCTGGCTGGAGCTGTTGAGCAAGTATCGCCAGCCCATCGGCCTCGGGGTAACGCTGCTGTTATTCGGCGTTGCGCTGATCGCCTGTCGGCATCTGCTCAGTGAACTGGATATCTACGCGCTGCACGATTCGCTGCTGAGCATTCCCGCACCCGCACTGGGCGGGGCCTTCCTGGCCACCGTCGCGGGCTTCGTGATTTTGCTCGGCTACGAGTGGTCCGCCAGCCGCTTTGCCGGCGTCAAGCTGCCCGCATCGAGCCTGGCCATGGGCGGCTTCTGCGCGTTCGCCATTGGAAATGCCATCGGGCTGTCGCTGCTGTCCGGTGGCTCGGTACGCTATCGCTTGTACGCTCGCCAGGGTGTCGGTGCCGCCGAAGTGGCGCGCATGACCCTGTTCGCCAGCCTGTCGCTGGGTTGCGCGCTGCCACCTTTGGCCGCGCTGGCAACCCTGAGCGACCTGGCCTCCGCCTCATCTGCCCTGCGCTTGCCGCAAGCCCTGCTGGGCGGTATCGCCATTGCCGTCCTCGTCCTGAGCGCGGCCTTGGCCTACGGCCTGTATCGACGCCGCCTGCCAGAACAGCCCTACACCGACGTCCTGCTCACTCGCATCGGTCGCCGCACTCTGCGCCTGCCCGGCGCCCGCCTGACTCTGCTGCAACTGTTCATCACCGCACTGGACGTCGCTGCGGCCGCTACCGTGCTTTACCTGCTGTTGCCAGAAGCGCCGCCCTTTGGTGCATTCCTGCTGGTTTACCTGCTGGCGCTGGCCGCCGGCGTGCTGAGCCACGTCCCTGGCGGTGTCGGGGTATTCGAAGCGATTCTGCTGGCAGCCTTTGCCAATCAACTGGGTGCCGCGCCCCTTGCCGCCGCCTTGCTCCTGTACCGCCTGATCTACGTGTTGCTGCCAATGCTGGTGGCTTGCGTCGTGCTGCTTGTCAGCGAGGCCCGCCGGTTCATCTTTGCCCAGCAGGCCATCAAGGTCGCCTCGGGGCTGGCGGCTCCGGTGCTCGCAGTGCTGGTATTCCTGTCCGGCGTCGTGCTGCTGTTTTCCGGCGCCACGCCGGAGATCGACACCCGCCTGGAACACCTCGGCTTCCTGATTCCTCATCGTTTGATCGACGCGTCCCACTTCATCGCCAGCCTGGTCGGCGTGCTCTGCCTGCTGCTCGCTCAAGGTCTGCGCCGGCGCCTGTCTGCGGCCTGGATCCTGACCACCGTTCTGTTGCTGGTGGGCGCCCTGCTGTCCCTGCTCAAAGGCTTCGACTGGGAAGAGGCCAGCCTGCTGACCCTCACCGCCTGCCTGCTGGCGGTGTTCCGTCGCTCGTTCTACCGCCCCAGCCGCTTGCTGGAGCTGCCGTTCTCGCCGGTTTACCTGGTTGCCAGCGCCTGCGTGGTCGGTGCTTCGATCTGGCTGCTGCTGTTCGCCTACCAGGATGTGCCTTACAGCAATCAACTCTGGTGGCAATTCACCCTCGATGCGGACGCCCCGCGCGGCCTGCGCTCGGCGCTGGGCAGCGCGGTATTGCTCGTGGTGGTCGCCCTGACCTGGCTGCTGCGCACCGCCCGGCCGGTGATCCATCTACCCAACGAGGAAGAGCTGCAACGTGCCAACCGCATCCTGCTGGCATCGGATCAGCCCGACGGCGGCCTGGCCCTGACCGGCGACAAGGCGCTGCTGTTCCACCCTGACGATGACGCCTTCCTGATGTACGCCCGCCGCGGCCGCAGCCTGGTTGCCCTGTACGATCCGATCGGGCCGGCCCAGCGCCGTGCCGAAATGATCTGGCAGTTCCGCGACCTCTGCGATATTCACCATGCCCGCCCGGTGTTCTATCAGGTCCGCGCCGAGAACCTGCCCTTCTACATGGACATCGGTCTGAGCGCGATCAAGCTGGGCGAGGAAGCCAGGGTCAACCTGATGCGCTTCGACCTGGACGCCAAGGGCAAGGAAATGAAGGACCTGCGCTACACCTGGAACCGCGGCGGTCGGGACGGCCTGAGCCTGGAAATCCATGAACCCGGTCAGGCACCGCTGGAAGAACTGAAGCTCATTTCCGACGCCTGGCTGACCGGCAAGAACGTTCGAGAAAAAGGTTTCTCCCTCGGTCGCTTCAGCGAAGACTATCTGCAACACTTCCGCATCGCCCTGATCCGCTTCGAAGGCAAGCCGGTGGCATTCGCCAACCTGCTGGAGACCCACAGCCGCGAACTGGCCAGCCTCGACCTTATGCGCGCCCATCCCGACGCGCCGAAACTGACCATGGAATTCATGATGGTCGGTCTGATCCAACACTATAAACAGCATGGATATGCGCGCTTCAGCCTCGGCATGGTGCCCTTGTCGGGCCTGCAGCCACGACGCGGCGCACCATTGACCCAGCGCCTGGGCTCGATGGTGTTCCATCGCGGCGAGCAGCTCTACAACTTCCAGGGCCTGCGCCGCTTCAAAGACAAATTCCAGCCCGACTGGGAACCCCGTTACATGGCCGTCCCCGCCGGACTCGATCCGCTGGTGGCACTGGCCGACACCGCCGCCCTGATCGCGGGCGGTCTTACTGGATTGGTGAAACGCTGATGATTCGACGCTACTGGTTTTACCTGCTCGGTGCCCTGATGGTGGCGCTGCTCGCAGCCGCTGTTGGCTTCTGGTTGTGGACCCGCCCGGCTCCAGAAGCTCATGTGGAACACCTGACCCTCAGCGATGGCAGCAGCCTGGTTCGCGCCACCCCCGGCGCCCAGGCCAAGGCCCGCGTGGTCATCGCTTCGCCGCAAGACCAACTGTTGAGCGACAAGCAACTGCTGGACCTGAGCCAGAGTGGCGAAGCCCAACTGGTGCAAGTCACCCTGCCGCCCGCCGACTGCAACCTTCAACAGCAGGCGCTGCAACTAGCCCAGCAACAACTCAACGGCGCACCGACCCTGGTCGCCGGTATCGGCCCGGGGGCGAATCTCGCCTGGGACTGGCTGGCCGGACAAAAGGATGACAAGGCCCAGGCCATTTCCGTGGACTTCACCCTGGAACGCGCGGGCTGCAAGCTTCAATCAGCCACTTCAGCAGCGCATGGCCACTGGAACGTGGCGTGGAACGACAACCCGGATGATGCCAGTGCCGCCTTCGTGCGCAACCAGGCCAACGCCGAAACCAGCATCAGCGACTACGACATCCATCTGCCCCAGGTGCTCAAGGCAGAGTTGACCCAGGCGCTGGTGGGCGGAGACGGCAATGCCATGAGCATTCCGGTGGTTGAAGTCCCGGCCGGCCAAACCACCGACACCGTGACCCTGTTCCTGTCCGGTGACGGCGGCTGGCGTGACCTGGACCGCGATGTCGCCGGCGAGATGGCCAAGCTGGGCTATCCGGTGGTCGGCATCGACACCCTGCGTTACTACTGGCAGCACAAGACGCCCGAGCAAAGCGCGGTCGACCTGTCGGAACTGATGCAGCACTACCGTCAGAAATGGGGCACCAAACGCTTCGTATTGACCGGTTACTCGTTCGGCGCCGACGTCCTGCCGGCGATCTACAACCGCCTGCCGGTCGAGGACCAGAAACGTATCGACGCCGTTATTCTGCTGGCATTTGCCCGCAGCGGCAGTTTCGAGATCGAAGTGGAAGGCTGGCTCGGCAACGCCGGGAAAGAGGCCCCGACCGGGCCGGAAATGGCGAAGATGCCTGCCGGGAAAGTGCTCTGCGTTTACGGTGTGGAAGAGACCGACGAAAGCGGTTGCACCGACACCACCGCCGTAGGCGAGAAACTCAAGCTTCCGGGCGGCCATCACTTCGATGAGAACTACCCAGCACTGGCACGCAAGCTGATTGGTGAGATCGAGAGCCGCCAGGGGAAGACCAGCGTGGCGGAGCAGAACTGAGATAAACGCTGGCGGGGCCGGCTGACGGCCCCGCCTGGATCAAATCTCGACCTGTGTCCCCAACTCGATCACCCGGTTCAGCGGCAAGTTGAAGAATCGCAGGTTACCGTTGGCATTCTTCAGCAGGAACGCGAACAGGTTCCCGCGCCAACGCGCCATGCCTTCCAGGCGCGAGGCGATCACCGTCTCCCGACTGAGGAAGTAGGTGGTGCGCATCGGACTGAAATCCAGCTCTTCAAGATGGCACAGCCTCAAGGCCGCCGGCACGTCAGGCTCGTCCATGAAGCCGAAGTGCAACAGCACACGGAAGAACCCGTCGCCGTAAGCCTCGACTTCAAAGCGCTCCTGCTCCGGCACCCGCGGCCGATCCTCACTGACTACCGTCAACAACACCACCTGGCTATGCAGCACCTGGTTGTGCAGCAGGTTGTGCAACAGCGCGTGGGGCACGGCATCCGCCCGCGCAGTGAGGAACACCGCGGTACCTTCGACCCGATGCGGCGGCTGCACGCGAATACTGCTGATGAAGATCGGCAGCGGCAGCCCGCCTTCGTCGATGCGCTCGACAAGAATCTGCTTGCCGCGCTTCCAGGTGCTCATCAACAGCAGCAACACGCTCCCCGCCAATACCGGAAAGGCACCGCCCTGTAGAACCTTGGGCAGGTTGGCGGCGAAAAACAGCCCGTCCACGAACAGGAAACCCAGCAGGATCGGCACTGCCAGCAAAGGCGGCCATTTCCATAGCAGCAGCATGACCGTCGAAACCAGCAGTGTGGTCATCAGCATGGTGCCGGTCACCGCCACGCCGTAGGCCGCGGCCAGCGCACCGGAGGATTCGAAACCGATCACCAGCAACACCACGGCAACCATCAGCGTCCAGTTCACCGCTCCGATGTAGATCTGGCCCTGCTCGTCGCTGGAGGTGTGCTGAATCTGCATTCGCGGGATATAGCCGAGCTGGATGGCCTGGCGGGTCAGGGAGAAGGCCCCGGAAATGACCGCCTGGGAGGCGATCACCGTGGCCAGGGTGGCCAGCGCGATCAACGGCAGCAACGCCCAGCTCGGCGCCAGCAGATAGAACGGGTTGCGCGCCGCCTCGGGGTTCTGCAGCAACAACCCGCCCTGACCGAAGTAGTTGAGCACCAACGCCGGCAGCACCAGGGCAAACCAGGCGCGGGCAATGGGTTTACGGCCGAAGTGGCCCATGTCCGCATACAGCGCCTCGGCGCCCGTCAGCGCCAGCACCACTGCTCCGAGAATCGCTACGCCCATGCCCGGATGAACAATGAAGAAGCGCACGGCCCAGACCGGATTGAACGCCTTGAGCACTTCCGGGCTTTGCGAGATGCCATGCAGGCCAAGGGCCGCGAGCACCAGAAACCAGGCCACCATGACCGGCCCGAAGAGGATGCCGATCTTCGCTGTGCCGTGTTTCTGCACCAGAAACAGCGCCACCAGTACGACCAGCGAAATCGGCACCACCCAGTGATCGATGCCATCAAAGGCTAGTTCCATCCCTTCCACCGCCGACAGTACCGAGACCGCCGGGGTGATCATGCTGTCGCCGTAAAACAAGGCGGCGCCGATCAGGCCACAGACCACCATCATTGCCCGCAACTTCGGATACGGTGCCGACGCCCTGGCGGCCAGCGCCGTAAGCGCCATGATGCCGCCCTCGCCCTGGTTGTCGGCGCGCAGGATGAACGTCACGTACTTGATCGAAACCACCCAGATCAGCGACCAGGCGATCAGCGAGAGAATCCCCAGCACACCATCATGGTTGACCGGCACCCCATAACCGCCGGTAAAGACTTCCTTGAGGGTATAGAGCGGGCTGGTACCGATATCGCCGTAGACCACCCCGACAGCAGCCACCAGCAGGCCCAGCGATTTTGTTGCACCATGCCCCGCCCCGGCTTCACTGTTAGCCTGAACCATCAACCACTCCCGCATGCAAGAACCGGAGACCGGTAAATTTCGCGCCAGACGCTATTATTTTTGCTGCTGGCTGAACCTTGGCGTCGGTGTCTGACATTGACACTGGCGCAATGCCGCGAAGCATAGCGCAGCGTTCGTCGCTTTTCTGCTGGTCAAGCGCGTTGTCGCTCGCTAGAATTGCGCACTTTTTGACCAGAGGCGCCCCAGAGCGCCCAGCAGGGTTGCCCACCCTATCCCCGCGGCAACCCCTCTACACCGAGGTTAACCATGTCCACGACCGCTACTCCTTCCGTGCCAAAGGTAGGATTTGTCTCACTCGGGTGCCCGAAGGCTCTCGTTGATTCCGAGCGCATCCTGACCCAATTGCGCATGGAAGGTTACGAAGTCGTGCCCACCTATCAGGATGCTGATGTGGTGGTGGTCAACACCTGTGGCTTCATCGACTCGGCCAAGGCCGAATCCCTGGAAGTGATCGGCGAAGCCATCAAGGAAAACGGCAAGGTCATCGTCACCGGCTGCATGGGCGTCGAGGAAGGCAATATCCGCGACGTGCACCCGAGCGTGCTGGCCGTCACCGGCCCGCAGCAGTACGAGCAGGTGGTCAACGCCGTGCACGAAGTCGTGCCGCCCCGCCAGGATCACAACCCGCTGATCGACCTGGTGCCGCCGCAAGGCGTCAAGCTGACCCCGCGTCACTACGCCTACCTGAAGATTTCCGAGGGCTGCAACCACAGTTGCAGCTTCTGCATCATTCCGTCGATGCGCGGCAAGCTGGTCAGCCGTCCGGTCGGCGAAGTTCTGAGCGAAGCCGAGCGCCTGGTCAAGGCCGGCGTCAAGGAGATCCTGGTGATTTCCCAGGACACCAGCGCCTACGGCGTCGACGTCAAGTACAAGACCGACTTCTGGAACGGCCGCCCGGTCAAGACCCGCATGCTGGAGCTCTGTGAAGCCCTTAGCAGCCTGGGCGCCTGGGTCCGTCTGCACTATGTCTACCCGTACCCGAACGTCGATGACGTGATTCCTCTGATGGCCGCCGGCAAGATCCTGCCGTACCTCGACATCCCGTTCCAGCACGCCAGCCCGAAAGTGCTGAAGTCGATGAAACGCCCGGCGTTCGAAGACAAGACCCTGGCGCGGATCAAGAAATGGCGCGAGCAGTGCCCGGAACTGATCATTCGCTCCACCTTCATCGTCGGCTTCCCCGGCGAGACCGAAGAAGACTTCCAGTACCTGCTGGACTGGCTCACCGAAGCACAGCTCGACCGCGTCGGCTGCTTCCAGTACTCCCCGGTGGAAGGCGCGCCCGCCAATGACCTGGGCCTGGACGAAGTCCCGGACGAGATCAAACAGGCACGCTGGGACCGCTTCATGGAGCACCAGCAGGCGATCAGTACCGCGCGCCTGCAACTGCGCATCGGCCGGGAAATCGAAGTGCTGATCGACGAAGTCGAAGAGCAAGGTTCGGTCGGTCGCAGCTTCTTCGACGCACCGGAAATCGACGGTAACGTGTTCATCGATGGTGACCACGGCTTCAAGCCGGGCGACAAGGTCCGTTGCCGCGTGGTCGATGCCGACGAATACGACCTGTGGGCCGAGCCGATCTAAGGCACCCCGCGACGATCAGCGTCCTCACAGGAACCCAAAGCCCCTCCACGGGGCTTTGTTTTTTTCGGACCGGTCGCATCTCTTCACGGGCGGTTACAATGACCGCCATTCCCTCGCACCACGGCCTCTCCTCATGTCTGAAACCACTCGTCTTTCCAAATGCCTCATCGCCCTCATCGGCTGTTCCCGCCGCGAGGCCGAGCTTTATATCGGCGGAGGCTGGGTCACAGTGGATGGCCAGGTCATCGATGAACCCCAATTCCAGGTCGACGGACAGACCGTCGCTCTGCTCCCCGGCGCCACCACCGAACCACTGGAAGCCGTCACCCTGCTGCTGCATCAGGAGGCCGGACAGGATTCGCAGAGTGGCTGCCTGAGCATGACCGCCGAGACCCTTTCCGAAGCCCACGCCGCAGGCCGCCGCGCACTGCGCGGGCATTTCGCCCGCCTGACCTGCCTCGCCGAGCTGCAACCAGGCGCCAGCGGACTCCAGGTCTACAGCCAGGACTGGCGGACCGTACGCAAGGTCACGGTGGACCTCAATCGTCTGGAACAGGAATACGTGGTGGAAGTCAGCGGCCAGATCATCCAGCACGGCCTCGAGCGACTGAACCGCGGCTTCAACTGGAAAGGCCACGAACTGCCGAAGATCAAGGCGAGCTGGCAGAACGAAACCCGTCTGCGCATGGTGTTGAAGAACCCCGCCTCCGGCCTGATCGACCTGCTCTGCCGCAGTGTCGGCCTGCAGGTGGTCAGCATGCGCCGCATCCGTGTGGGCGGCGTATCCATGAGCAAGCTGCCGGCCGGGCAGTGGCGCTATCTGGACAGCAAAGAAAAATTCTAAGCCTCGCCACGCTGGCGAAGCTCCCGATCAGGACACTTCACATGATTCACAACGATGTACTGCGCAGCCTGCGCTACCTGCTGGACATTTCCGACACGAAAGTGGCCCAGATCACTCGCAGCAACGGCTTCAAGGTCAGTGACGCAGAGATTTCCAGCTACCTGAAAAAGGACGAGGACGAAGGCTTCGTCCACTGCCCGGACGAGGCGATGGCGCATTTTCTCGACGGCCTGGTGGTCTTCCGCCGCGGTCGCGATGAAAGCCGTCCGCCGCTGCCGATCGAGCTGCCGGTGAGCAACAACGTCATCCTGAAAAAACTGCGGGTGGCGTTCGAACTCAAGGAAGACGATATGCACGCCATCCTCAAGGCCGCTGACTTCCCGGTGTCCAAGCCGGAGCTGAGCGCCCTGTTCCGCAAGGTCGGACACAACAACTACCGCCCTTGCGGCGACCAGTTGCTGCGCAACTTCCTCAAGGGCCTGACCCTGCGGATCCGTGGCTGAGCCCATGCACTACAACGTCTCGCCCGTCGGCTTCGTCCGCTCCTGTTTCAAGGAGAAGTTCGCCATCCCGCGTCAGCCTCAACTGGCGCCTGCGGCGCGGGGCGTGCTGGAACTGGTGCCGCCGTTCGATACCGGTGACGCCGTGGCGGGTCTGGAACAGACCAGCCATGTGTGGCTACTGTTCCTGTTCCACCAGGCGCTGGAAGACAAACCGCGGCTGAAGGTGCGTCCACCGCGGCTGGGCGGCAACACCTCGATGGGCGTCTTTGCCACCCGGGCCACTCACCGGCCCAATGGGATTGGCCAGTCGGTGGTCAGGCTGGAGAAAGTCGAGGCGGGCCGTCTTCTGCTTTCAGGCATCGACCTGCTGGACGGCACGCCAGTGCTGGATATCAAGCCCTACGTGCCGTACGCCGACAGCGTCGCCGAGGCCAGCAACACCATGGCCAGCGCCGCGCCTGCTGCGATCGACGTGGAATGGAGCGAGAGCGCCCTGCCCCAGGCTCACAGCCATGCGCAGCGCCTCGGCGAGCCACTGGTGGAACTGATCGAACAGTGCCTGGCCCAAGATCCGCGCCCGGCCTATCAGGTGCCACCGCCAGAGCGGGTGTATGGCGTGAAGTTCTGGGATGTGCAAGTGCGCTGGCACTACCCGCAGCCGGAGCGGATCCGGGTGCTGGAAGTGGTGGCCGACTAGCCCCTTCTTTTCGACAGGCAAAAAAAAACGCAGGCCAAGGCCTGCGTTTTTCATGGTGCGTAACGCTTACTTCTCGACGAAGGCGCGCTCGATCAGGTAGTCGCCCGGCTCACGCATACGCGCGGAGATCTTCAGGCCGAAGCTGTCCAGCACTTCGCTGGTTTCGTCGAGCATGCTCGGGCTACCGCAGATCATTGCGCGGTCGTCCTGCGGGTTGATCGGTGGCAGACCGATGTCGCTGAACAGCTTGCCGCTGCGCATCAGGTCGGTCAGACGGCCCTGGTTCTCAAACGGCTCGCGGGTAACGGTTGGGTAGTAGATCAGTTTTTCGCGCAGCGCCTCGCCGAAGAACTCGTTCTGTGGCAGGTGCTCGGTGATGAATTCGCGGTAGGCGACTTCGTTCACATAACGCACGCCGTGAACCAGGATCACTTTCTCGAAGCGCTCGTAGGTTTCAGGGTCCTGGATAACGCTCATGAAGGGCGCCAGGCCAGTACCGGTGCTGAGCAGGTACAGGTGCTTGCCAGGATTCAGGTCGTCGAGCACCAGCGTACCGGTAGGTTTTTTGCTGATGATGACTTCATCGCCTTCCTTCAAGTGCTGCAACTGCGAAGTCAGCGGACCATCCGGCACCTTGATGCTGAAGAACTCCAGATGCTCTTCCCAGTTCGGGCTGGCGATGGAGTAAGCGCGCATGAGCGGGCGGCCATTGGGCTGCTGCAGGCCGATCATCACGAACTGACCGTTCTCGAAGCGCAGGCCCGGGTCGCGGGTGCACTTGAAGCTGAACAGGGTGTCGTTCCAGTGGTGCACACTGAGGACACGTTCGTGGTTCATGTTGCTCATGTAGGGGGCTCCTGAAAAAAACGCAGCGCTAAACCGTGAGCGCGATTGCGCGATAGTTTAGTGCGGAGGACAATATCTGTTAACTGAATTATCAAGATATGTCTTATCGGTTATATAGATATGCGATTTACACTTCGTCAGCTTCAGGTCTTCGTGGCCGTTGCACAGCATCAAAGCGTGTCTCGCGCGGCCAATATCCTGGCCCTTTCGCAGTCGGCCGCCAGTACATCCATTACCGAACTCGAGCGGCAATCCAGTTGCCAGTTGTTCGACCGCGCCGGCAAGCGCCTGAGCCTCAACGCCTTGGGCCATCAGTTGTTGCCCCAGGCGGTGGCGCTGCTCGACCAGGCCAAGGAAATCGAAGACCTGCTCAACGGCAAGTCCGGTTTCGGCTCGCTGGCAGTGGGCGCAACGTTGACCATCGGCAACTACCTGGCGACGCTGCTGATCGGCAGCTTCATGCAGGTCCACCCGGAAAGCCAGGTCAAACTGCATGTGCAGAACACTGCACATATCGTGCATCAGGTCGCTCATTACGAAATTGATCTGGGTCTAATCGAGGGCGACTGCAACCACCCGGACCTGGAAGTCCAGCCGTGGGTTGCGGACGAACTGGTGGTGTTCTGCGCCCCGCAGCATCCGCTGGCACAGCGCGGCCAGGCCAGCCTCGAGGAACTGACCCGAGAAGCCTGGATTCTCCGCGAGGAAGGCTCCGGCACGCGCCTGACCTTCGACCAGGCGATGCGTCATCACCGCTCGATTCTCAATATCCGCCTGGAGCTGGAGCACACCGAAGCCATCAAGCGCGCGGTGGAGTCCGGGCTGGGCATCGGCTGCATTTCCCGCCTGGCCCTGCGTGATGCCTTCCGCCGCGGCAGCCTGGTGGCGGTCGAAACACCGGATCTGGACCTCGCGCGACAGTTCTACTTCATCTGGCACAAGCAGAAGTATCAGACTTCAGCGATGCGAGAGTTCCTCGAACTGTGCCGGACCTTTACCGCCGGGGTAAAACGCAGCGACGAGATCGTGCTGCCAAGTATTGCCTAGAGAAGAATGACGCCCCAGGTCACTGCGACCATGGTCAGCGCTACCAGTTGCGCGGCGCTGCCCATGTCCTTGGCGTTTTTCGACAGCGGGTGGCGATCGAGGGAAATACGGTCGATTGCAGCCTCGACCGCCGAATTGAGCAGCTCGACAATCAGCCCCAACAAGCAGACCGCGATCAGGATCGCTCGCTCGGCGCGACTGACATCCAGCCAGAACGCCAGCGGCACGAGGATCACGTTCAGCAGCACCAACTGACGAAACGCCGCTTCGCCGGAAAATGCCGCACGCAACCCATCCAGGGAATAACCCGCAGCATTGAAGATACGTTTGAGGCCGGTCTGGCCCTTGAAAGGTGACATAGAGTGCCGTTCGAACTGGTGGGAAGCGGTGCAGGCTAGTACACCGCGGGTAAAAAAACCGTGAAGGCCAATGGCCTCATCCGGTGGAAACAGATTCAAGTTGTTGCAGCAGCAACGCTGCCTGGGTCCGCGTACGGACGCCGAGCTTGCGGAAAATAGCGGTGACATGCGCCTTGATGGTCGCCTCCGACACGCTCAGTTCGTACGCGATCTGCTTGTTCAGCAGCCCTTCACAGACCATGGTCAGCACCCGGAACTGCTGTGGCGTGAGGCTGGCCAGACCTTCGCTGGCGGCCTTGGCCTCAGCGGAAACATCGACCTTCTCGAACGCCTGCGGCGGCCACCAGACCTCGCCGTCGAGCACCTTGCGCACCGCGTCCTGGATGGACTCCAGCGGGCTGGACTTGGGAATGAAGCCGCTGGCACCGAACTCGCGCGACTTGACCACGACGGAGGCTTCCTCCTGGGCCGAGACCATGACAACCGGGATCTGCGGGTACTGCCCTCGCAGCAGCACAAGGCCCGAGAAGCCATAAGCACCGGGCATGTTCAGGTCGAGCAGCACCAGGTCCCAGTCGGATTTTTCAGTGAGGCGAGTTTCCAGTTCGGCGATGCTGGCGGCTTCCACCAGACGGATATCGGACCCTAGCCCCAGGGTCACGGCCTGGCGCAAGGCGCTGCGAAAAAGAGGGTGGTCATCGGCAATCAGGATTTCGTATGTGGCCATCGATCTAATGATCCTGTTCTGTGCAGGTGCCGGGAGGGGCCGGAACCTGTCGGAGCAACTCAAGGCGACAACGGCAATGCCGTACGCCAAAAAGGCACAGCGGGGCCAGTGAATACAGCATTCAAGCCCTCGACGTGCCCGAATCGGCGCCAAGGATGACGAGACGGGACGGGGTGGTCAAGTTCGCCCCCGGGTCATTCTGGTGCCGACTTCATCATTATGAAGCAAAGCGTAACACTTGCCCCTTGGACTATAGGAAGGGCTTGAGACGCTGATGGACGGCGTCGTCCAGGTCCAGTGGCAATTGGAACTTGGCCCCCAGGTAGTGGGTGCTGAAAACGTCCAGGTAGGCATCCAGCGCTTGCGCCGCGACCTGATCGCCCGCCAGCTCAAGGCACATCGCCGCCACTTCGGCGGTGCAGAAGTGGTCGTCACGCTTGGAACGGCGTAGCCGATAGCGAGAAATCTGGTCCGGTTGCAGGCTCAGCACCGGGAAGCGGTCCAGATACGGGCTCTTGCGGAACATCTTGCGTGCTTCGGTCCACGTCGCATCCAGCAGGATGAACAGAGGACGCTTGCCCTCACCCGGATCGACTCCGGTCACCACTCGTTGCGATTCGACGAACTCTCCCGGAAAGACGATGTAGGGTTGCCATTGCGGGTGGTCAAGCAGCGCCAGCAGGTCCTGTTCGACGACAGTGCGTTGCCAGCCGAATGCCGTGGTATCGGCGATCACATCAGCGATCAGCCAACCGGTGTTGGTCGGCTTGAGGGGCTCGGTGTCGTGCATCAGCAGGCACACGGCCGACTCGGCAGCGGTCCGAGGACGCCAGGCGCACAGGCAGTAATCGGCGATTACCCGGCAATCCGCACAGCGCGGCGCCCGGGCACCACGGGCAACGAAGGGTTTGATACTGCGGGACAGGCGCTCAGTACGCAGGCGCGATACGGCGTGGCTCATGACGGAATACGGCGAGAACAGATGAGGGAAAGCACAGCGCAGACTCGGCGGGGCGAAAGGCGCGAAGTTTACGGCACAACGGCTTTGCCGTGCAGGGAATTGTCCTACTCCACTATAATCCCGCACCTATTGATGGCTGCCACTGCCTGCACCCGGTGAGGGAACACGGCGTGCGGATGCAGGTCAAAGCGCCAGTTACCGAATCTGGAGAAATGAATGCTGCGTTTTATCGCCCCTACCCTGGGCTTGCTGCTGGTCCTGCCTCTTGCCGCCAATGCCGCATCCAAGCAGGAATATGAATTGACCCAAATGCTGGAGAAGGTCGCCCAGGACAGCAGCGTGGGTACTCCGCGGGCCATTAACGAAGACATTCTTGACCAGGGCTACACCGTCCACGGGCCGCAACTGATCAACCACCTCAGTGTGCGGGCAAGCCACGCGCAGCAGATGCGCGCCAACCCTGACAAGGTGCGTGATCAATTGGGCTCGAGTGTTTGCAGCAATACCGGCTATCGCCAATTGCTGGCACGCGGCGCAGTGCTGACTTATCAGTTCACCGAGTACAAGACCAATCGCCCGGTAGCGACCGAAAACTTCAATGCGCAGAGCTGCGGGCTCAATGGCAAGAAGAAAAAGTGATGGTGCCGTACTACATCAGTTGACTGCTTTCGCGCCGTTGTTCCTCGTCGGCGCGCAACTCCGCTACCAGCGCTTGCAGGTAGCGAGAGCGCCGCTCTCCTCCTGAAAGCCTGCGCAGGCATTCCTCTTCAAGGCTCAGGTTGTTTGCCTGGGCCGCCCCTTGCAGAAGTCGAAACAACTGGCTGTCGATTTCAAGAATGACGCGTTGGACTCTTTGCATTAGCAGCCTCCCTGCGATGCACTCGTCGCTATTGATCAGTTAACCAGACAAGCCGGAAGATTGGATCCCATCTGACGAGCGGTCCCGTACTGATTGCGAAATCGAATAAAACGATTATCTGTCATGACCTTATGCGCACATGTTGAACCAAGCGCAAACACACCGCACGGTCTAGATTGATTACAAATACCTTTCATCTTTCGGACAGGTAGACAAGTAAAGGGTCGTCCGAGACGGTTGCGTTGCACTTGCCAGGATGACAAGCAAAGGGATCGAAATCATCACTGCGACGAGACCTTTCAAGGTCCACTGCAATGCCGGGGCCATCCAGCCCCGGCCTGCGCAGCCAGCGACTCAAGTAGTGTCGCGGCCAGGTCCCGATCCTGATCTGGTCTGAGGTTTTGCTGCAGAAAGGAGACGTTTGAATGCCTTACAAACCTAACGAGCTGCTCGCCAGCCACTTCAAGAATGAGGGAATCGACCTCGAACATATCGACCAGCAATTGAACCTGGTCGCTGCCAACAGCCCGAACTTGCCGCTGTACCGGGACATGATGCTCACCGTGTTGCGCATGGCCCACGACGATAGCAACCGCTGGAACGCCAAGATCACCCTCCAGGCCCTTCGCGAACTCGACCACGCCTTCCGCGTGCTGGAACAGTACAAAGGGCGACGTAAAGTAACGGTGTTCGGCTCGGCACGAACGCCGGTCGAACATCCAATCTATGCACTGGCCCGAGAACTGGGCGCGACCCTGGCCCGCTCCGATCTGATGGTCATTACCGGTGCCGGTGGCGGCATCATGGCAGCGGCGCATGAGGGCGCCGGCGTGGAGCACAGCCTCGGCTTCAACATCACCCTGCCCTTCGAGCAACATGCCAACGCGACGGTCGACGGCACCGACAAACTGCTGCCGTTCCACTTTTTCTTCATTCGCAAGCTGTTTTTCGTCAAGGAGGCCGATGCTCTGGTGCTCTGCCCTGGAGGCTTCGGCACGCTGGACGAAGCGCTGGAAGTCCTGACGCTGATCCAGACCGGCAAGAGCCCGCTGGTTCCGGTGGTGTTGCTGGATGCGCCGGGAGGCAGCTTCTGGCAAGACGCGCTGAACTTCATCACCCGCCAACTGGAAGAGAACCGCTATATCCTGCCAAGCGACCTGAAACTGCTGCGCCTGGTGCACAGCGCCGATCAGGCGGTCGAGGAAATCAACCAGTTCTACCGCAACTACCACTCCAGCCGTTGGCTGAAAAACCAGTTCGTCCTGCGCATGCAGCATCCGTTGAGTGAGGCCGCTGTAGAGGATATCGAGAACGGTTTTGCCGATCTGCGACTGAGCGGTAACTTCGTCCAGCACGCCTATACCGGCGAGGATCAGGACGATGTCCAGTTCAGCCACCTGCACCGGCTTGTATTTGCATTCAATGGCCGCGACCAGGGTCGGCTAAGAGAGCTGGTGGACTTCATCAACCTGCCGGAAAACTGGGCCAACGCCCAACCGTCCCCACAAGTGACTCAACGCGCGCGGGAACCGCTCAAGGTCACCTGAAACAGATCAATCGTCCAGGCTTCGGCCGCTCAACAAGCGGCCGACCATCTCCATCGAAAAACCGCGATAGACCAGAAAACGGGTTTGCTTCGCGCGCTCCCGCGGGTCGGCTGGCAATTGCCCGGCAAACTTGCGCCGCCAGACATCGCTCAACTGCGACTGCCAGTCGATACCCGCTTCACGTAGCGCCTGCTCCACATCAGCTCGTGGCAGGCCACGCTGGGTCAGTTCTTCGCGGATACGCGCCGGGCCATAACCCGAACGACCACGGGAACTGATGAAACTTTCCAGATAACGGGATTCGCTTAGCAGCCCCTCATCCGCCAGGCGGTTGAGTTCGTGCTCGATCATTTCAGGAGAAGCACCGCGCTGGCGCAGCTTGCGCGCCAGCTCGGCACGACCGTGCTCGCGGCGTGCGAGCAGGTCCATAGCAGTCCGCCTTACGGCGACGGGGGTATCGAGTACGACGGACATAGGCGCGGGATCAGAAGTCGGCGTCAGCGTCGGCCAGGTCTTCAGCGGAAGCTTGCGCCGCAGCAGTTTTACCTGCGGCGTCAACAGCACCGGTGTTCAGCAGCTTGTCGCGAATCTGCTTCTCGAGGGCCGCACCGATTTCCGGGTTGTCCTGCAGGAACTTGGCGGAGTTGGCCTTGCCCTGACCGATCTTGCTGCCTTGGTAGCTGTACCAGGCACCGGATTTCTCCAGGAAGCCATGCAGCACACCCAGGTCGATGATTTCGCCGTTAAGGTAGATACCTTTGCCGTAGAGGATCTGGAATTCAGCCTGACGGAACGGAGGGGCAACCTTGTTCTTGACGATCTTGACGCGGGTTTCGCTACCGACCACTTCGTCGCCTTCTTTCACCGCGCCGGTACGGCGGATGTCGAGACGGACCGAGGCATAGAACTTCAGGGCATTACCACCGGTGGTGGTTTCCGGGCTGCCGAACATCACGCCGATCTTCATGCGGATCTGGTTGATGAAGATGACCAGGCAGTTGGCGTTCTTGATGTTACCGGTGATCTTGCGCAGCGCCTGGGACATCAGGCGAGCTTGCAGGCCGACGTGCATGTCGCCCATTTCGCCTTCGATCTCGGCCTTGGGCACCAGGGCTGCCACGGAGTCGACGATGATGACGTCAACGGCATTGGAGCGCACCAGCATGTCGGTGATTTCCAGGGCCTGCTCACCGGTGTCCGGCTGCGAGACCAGCAGGTCGTCGACATTGACGCCCAGCTTGCCAGCGTATTCAGGGTCCAGCGCGTGCTCGGCGTCGACGAAGGCGCAGGTGGCGCCCATTTTTTGCGCCTGGGCGATCACCGACAGGGTCAGCGTGGTTTTACCGGACGATTCCGGACCATAGATTTCAACGATACGGCCTCGTGGCAGGCCGCCGATGCCAAGGGCAATGTCCAGGCCCAGCGAGCCAGTGGAGATGGCTGGGATCGCCTGGCGCTCGTGATCGCCCATGCGCATGACCGCGCCTTTACCGAATTGACGTTCGATCTGACCCAGGGCCGCAGCCAAGGCACGCTTCTTGTTGTCGTCCATTGAAGTCCTCACGTAATCGATAGGGCCTGACGGCCAGAAACAACTGTATAAGTAGCCAGTATTATTCCACAGGGATTTATTTCCGCCTACCCCCGACTCGCGATTTACTCGGCGCCAAGATGTAACAAGCCCTCTAGCGCGGCGATTACCGTTTGTCGGCGTACCTGTTCGCGGTCTCCGTCGAAGTGCCGGCGCTCGCTGAAAACGCGCCCCGCGTCTCCCCAGGCCAGCCAAACGGTGCCCACCGGTTTGGCCGCCGAACCGCCATCAGGCCCGGCCACGCCACTCACCGCCACGGCAAAACGCGCCCCGCTCGCCGTCTGGGCGCCGCGGACCATCGCCTCGACCACTTCCTGGCTCACCGCACCGACCTGACCGAACAGTACCTCCGGCACTTGCAACTGCCGGGTCTTCTGGGCGTTGGAATAGGTCACGTAACCGGCCTCGAACCAGGCCGAACTGCCGGGGATGCGGGTGATGGCCTCGGCGATGCCGCCTCCGGTACAGGATTCGGCGGTGGTCACTTGGGCATTGAAACGACGCAGATGTTCCCCCAGCCGGGCGGAAAGAGCGGTGATCGGGTCCATGGCAGGCTCCTTGGAAAAACTGGCGCCTACCCTACACCACTCAGAACGCCAGCGCCCGCACGTACGCCTGACAGGCGCGCAGGGCGATCAGTCCTTCGTCACCGTCGGCGACGATGGCGACAATTCGTTGAGCATGCGCCGGGTCAAGTCGGGCTCGCGGGGGGTCATGAACCACGCCGCCGGCGCCGGAGGCGGCTGGCAAAGAGGGAACTGCGTCACTGGCGATGAGGACTGACAACCGCAGATCAGCAGTAGCCAGCCGGTCACGCAGGCGTGCCTGAGCCTGTTGGGCATCGGTAAGCTCCTTGGAATGGGTCTGGTCGAGGGACCGCAAACGCTGCTCCAGCGCCAGCCGCTGTTGGCGCTCGTCCTGCAAACGCGCGTTGGCGGTCTCCGCCAGTTGCTGGCGTTCACGGGCATAGTCGCCCTCCTGCACCGCCAGCCGTTGACCGTAGCGCCACGCCTGAACCTGCCAGGTCAGCGCCGCGACCGTCAGAAGCAACAGCCACAAACCGATGGAACGCCCCGCGCTCAACACAGCACCTCACGCGCACGCGCCCAGAGTTTCAGACGGTCCTCAAGGCCATTGAGGCCACCGTTGATATGCCGGGTAATGCGATTGAACTCGCCACGGTCCGCCAGTTGATTGAGCCCCCGCGAATGCCAGAACCAGGCCGCCGACTCAGCGGCCCACTGTGGTTCTTCGAGCATCTGCGGCTTCGCCAACAAGCGATCGTCCTCGAACAGCGCCATGCTGCACGCGCGGTAGTTGTTGCGCCCGGTGATCTGGATCAGGCCGCGGCCACAATAACGCTGGCCATCGCCGTCCGGCTCGGGGGTGTTGCCCAGGCGCAGCGCCAGGCTGCCGGTGTCATAGCGGGCAAGATACTGGTCGCTGCCCAGTTCCTTCACGTAGCGCAGTTGGCCGGACTCATGGCCGATCTGGGCGAGAAAGGCGGCGATGCGGCGTGGGGTGTCGATGCCCCAGTGCGCCATCGCGGCGTTCAGGGCAGGAACGAAAACGCCCGCTGTCGGGCGGGCGTTTGGGTAAATGCGGAAGAGTTCGGTTTCATTCAGATTCATTTCTGGCCCTCGCGCTGCTCGACCTTGAGCGGTTTGGTTTGACTGGACTTCTGGCTCTTCGCCTTGGCCTTGCCTTGTTTGCCACCGTTGCATTGCACGGAGGTATCCCAGCCAGTGGCAGTGAAGAGCTGGGTCACGGTGTCGATCAGGTACTCGCCATCGAGCCCGTCCTTGAAACCCTCCACCCGAATCGTTCTTTCCGCGAACACATCGGTACGCCCGCTCATCTCCAGATTCACGGTCGCCGTACTACGGTTGAACTCAGCCAACCTTGCCTTGGCGGCCTGCTCGGCGGCAGATTTGTTCGGATAAACATGCCTGTCGACAAAGACCGCGTTGTTGTCCACGGACTTGTCGTCGTTCTTCTGTTCAACCACCTTCTGTTCCCCCGTCTTGCTGTCCTGGTGCCGGGTCTGCACCGTTCCGTGGGAACCGCGATCCTTAAGGTGAAACTTCCAGCGCCGAACGTCCCGCGGCATAACAGTGACCACCCCCAACGCCTTGCCACTGCCACTCACTCCGCCCTGACGGGGCAGAACCAATAAGCCGCCATCACCAATTTTCGCGGTGCAGTCGTATTGCCGCGCCAGACGAGTGATGAAATTGATATCCGACTCATTGAACTGATCGACCCGCGGAACGATAGTGGTCACCGGACATTGAGGTTGCCAGCCGTTGCGCGCGGCGATATCCCTGACAATTCGCTGCAAGGGCACATTTTCCCAACTACCACTGCGGATACTCTTGCCCGTTCCGCGCATATCACAGGCTTTACCGCGAAGCTCCATAACGGCAGGCGGACCGTTCAGGTCTATTTCATCGATGATGTACCGCCCCAACCGTGTCAGCTCCTGACCGGCGTAACCCAGATAGACTTCCAGTTCCGCGCCGCGCGCAGGCAAGGCCAGGGCGCTGTCGCGGTCGTCGAGTTTCAATTCGAAGTCATCGGATTCCATGCCTGCTTTGTCGGTCGTGCGCATCAGCAACAGGCGATCGTTGATCAACGCGGTGATGTCCTTGCCATCGGCAACGATACGAAACACAGGTTGCATGATTCAGGCTCCAGAAAAGACAAGCCCCGCACATGGCGGGGCCTGATGGTGCAAACGAGGGTTCAGTCCCACAGCAACACCGTCGTGGAGGTGGCCGTGAGCAACTCGGGCAGCCTGATCAGCACACCGGCACGAAGCGGCTGCACCTCGCCGGAAAGTCCCGGATTGGCATCCAGCACCGCTTCGAGGCTGCCATTCAAATGACCGTAATAGTGATGACAGAGGGTATCGAGCTGATCCCCTTCAGACGTTCTGCATATCGTCGCCATAACTCACGAGCTCCAATGTGAAAGCCTGTTTTCCCGGAATGCCACCCGCCAACAGGTTGTTCTGAGTTTCAGCCACGCTGGTCAGGCACCATGTCCCGAGAATTTCCCCATAGCCGGTACTCAGGCTCAGCGGTTTCAACTGCTGACCGATGCTGCGTAACCGCTCTATCTGACCGATCCCCCCTTTCAAGGTCGGGTACACCACCCCGTCAATCGTGATCTTGTCATCCCCTTGGCCGACCGCCTGCTGCGCCTTACTGCGCGAAAGGCGCTCTTGTCCCGCCCAGGTGAAGACCTTGGTCCGTTTCAATTGATGAAACGCAGCGGTATCGAGGTTGAAGTAGAAGGCTTCGGACTCTGCCTGCAACGGTTGCAGAATCAGGAGATGAGGATAGGGTTTGACCGCTTCCTCGGGTGGTGTCGTCTGTGGCGCAAAACCGCCCGTAGGCAGGATCGCGCCCAGGGACGGGCTGATTTTCCCGGCTACCCGGTTAATTGCGGTGGCGGCCTTTGAGGCCTGGTCCGAAAAGGTTTCCAGGCGCCCTTGCACCTCGCTGATGACTGTCACCGCCTGACTGTACTTGGCGGCGACCTCACCGACTGCCGAATGCGCCACCTCGATGGCGCGCATGGTGCGTTGAAGTTTCTTGCCAATGATTTCACCCACGAAGGGCAGATTTTCCAGCTCGGTGGCTGCACCGGTTATATCGCTGACGGCGCCATTCAAGGGCCCCAGCATTTCATCGGCGCTACGCCGTCCGGCCTCACCCGCGGCTACCAGCGAGCGCAGGCTGGATTGCATTGATTCCATGTAGGCCATGGGTTTTCCTCAGGAATAGCCATAGAGATCGTCAGTACGGTCATACATCTGGCCGCCTGCGTTCGCCTGGGCTGCAAATCCATTGAACATCCGCTGGATTTCCGGCTGCAACGCGCGGACGAGCTCGGCAGGATCGGTAACGCTACCCTGGACATTGATGGCGATATTGGGCGAGACAGCGAAGTGCTGTGGCGTGGTTGTCGTGCTCGACGACAGTGCGGGCTGACCAGACACTGGCAGGGCAACCGCTGTGGGAGTGTCTCCCGCCAGGGAGCGAACAACATCACCGTTTTCGAACCGTTGAAACTGAGGTACGTGCCCCCTCGCGTATTGCCCCAGAGCCCCGTGACCGGCATCGTTTGCAGCATTTGAAATTGAAACTGCCGGGGCCGGATTTCCGCGATTCGAGTCGAGCGGAATGTCGTCGGGTTTACTTTGTGGCTTCAGCAATAGAGACGTTGGCCCGCTTTCGGAATTACTCTGTTGTTTCAGCAACAGCGTCCCGGGTCCGGCTTTAGAATCGCTCGGTTGCTTCAGCAACAGCGACCCAGGTCCGACTTCAGAATTACTCGGTTGCTTCAGCAACAGCGACCCAGGTCCGACTTCAGAATTACTCGGTTGCTTCAGCAACAGCGTCCCAGGTCCGACTTCAGAATTACCCGGTTGCTTCAGCAACAGCGACCCAGGTCGGATTTCGGGGCTACTCTGTTTCAGCGACGGGGCCCATGGGGCTACCTCCTTGCTTGTAGCACCCAACTTGCCTGACATTTCCGGAGAGTTTTGAGCCGTTTGCAGTGCGCTGCCCGTGCTATCGTCCCCCCAGATGTCGCCGATCACACCTCCGACGTATTTTCCGACGGCACCAAGCAAGTAGCCTCCGACCGCACTTAAGGCAGCCGAGCCAACCCAGCCGCCAAAGCGCGCGCCCACCAGTGCCCCCCCCACGCCACCGATTACCATCCCGGCGGCCTGACCATAGCCTTCCGCCTTCTCCTTGAAGGTTGTGGCGTTCTGGTAGGTGTCGTATGCCTTGCCCGCACCTGCTACAACCGACGTAGCACTGGCTATCCCTGGCATCCACCGAGACAGTGCACCGCCAGTCGAAGCTTGACCGCTGCCTTGTGGACTGAAAAGGGCGGAGGCGGCCCCTGCCAGAGCCGTCCCTTGGTTGACCATACCGAACACCTTCACCAGACCAGTAGCCCCCAGAACCAGGCCACCCACTCCCGTTACCACCACGCCGAGGCCTTCGACGACTGCACTGAGGATATTGGTGGCTTCGGCCGCGAGGGCAGTCCAGTGAGCGTAAATCGGCGCCAGCCCTTCACCTATCGCAAGTGACAAGCGTTCATCGGCGCTTTTCCGCTCGCGCTGTTGCGAATCCAGCGTTTCAGCGCGGGTAGCCAAGTCAGCTTTGATGTAATCCGGAGGGCTACCAGGATTCTTGGGCATGAACTTCTGCCCATACCGATCAAGGTCGTTAGCCTCCTCCCCGCCCTCGCTCTTGTATTCAAGGAAACGTGCTTTTGCAGCACTGATCACCTCATTGAAGTTGCTGGTTTTCACCGACTCCATCTGGAGAATCGCGACCAGGCGGATAGCGTCCTTCTGCCCTGCACCTACCTGTGGAAGAAGTCGGGTCACCGCCTGAGCGGTGTTGGCGATACCAAAACTGCCCTCGCCTACCTGACCTATCATCGTGTTCAGAAAGAGCCGGCGGTCTTTACTTTCTATACCATTGTTGTGCGTGGTGCGGATAAGACCTGCGGTAACTCGCTCTGGTACCTGCTGACTGTCTGTGAAACTCGCTGCAAGGCGCCCTTCCTGTATAGAGTCCCCTAGCGTCATTCCTTCATCAAACAGGCTCATGAGCTGGTTGGCAGATTCGGTCCTGCTCAGGCTTGTCCCATAGGACATCCTAGCCACTTCTGCGTTGATCTTTTGCTTCTGATCCTCCCGTTTGCTCGGATCTTTCTCTCCTTGGATGACCAGATTGCTGACTATCGCGTCATAACTCGCGAATTTATCAACCGAGCTTGTTGCCGATTTCTGTACTTCTCGAGAAGCATTGGAAATCGTTGCGCCAGGCGATGGTTTCTGCAACGTCTGGCCAGCGTTAGGTAAACGGGCAGACTCCATTGCCTTGCCAAGCTCCTGATAAGCCTTGGTCAACTTAGGTAGTGTTGTGTCCAGCTGGGAAGACAGCTTTTTGTCAATGCCCAGCAGCGCCGCCTCCCATTTCCCGGCTGACTCCGCAGCAGTGTCGTTGGCCGTCTTGAATGCCGTCGCCAAAGGCAAGGCACTCTGGGTGGTCAACCTCAACGCCTCGCCAATTCGAACAGCAAACGATTCGAGCTGACCTATCTGCTGCTCGATCTGGCTGAAAACCTGCCCCAAGGCAGGATCAACGGCTCCTCCGATCCTCACCTCAACTATCAGTTCGCCCGCCATAAGTTCCTCCCTGCGCGCAAACCCGACTCACTCTGTGAGCCACCAGACCATGTCGCTGTACGACATGGTCATGATCTCGGCGGCAGAGAAGTTCAGCTCTTTCGCGAGCCGCTTCGCTGCCGCCTTGTGCCTTGAGGGATCAAAGCTCGTCGTCTTGCACCAAGCGAAAATAGCCGGCCTGCAAACGGCTGTAGTCCTTCAGCGTCAGCCCCTCCAGGTCCTTGGTGCCAACTTCTGCAAGGGAGGCGAACAAGTTCAGCTCCCGGGTTTCGTCGTCGGCGCCACCCGACTGCGCAGCACGCAGGTCACGCACGGTGGGAGCGCGCAGCGACAGGCTGTCGACCTGCACGCCATTGGCTTCGGTTGGACGGCTGAGTTTGACCACGACACGGTCAGCACTCACGGTCAGCCAGGCAGGAATTTTCGATGCTTGCGTCATACGAGCTTGTCCTTATCTCAGAGGCCCAGGGCCGAACGTTGGGCGGCGAGTTGATCGACGCCGTTGATGACGCGCTTCATGCCCAGCGGGTCGATTTCGTACATCGCTCGGCCATCGATTTCGAGCTTGTAGTAGGTCAGGGAAACGACGTGGGAGGTCTCGGGTTTCTCGGACGCTTTCCAGTCGCCCATTTCCACTTCCTTGAGCATGCCGCGCAGGGTGACCACCACAGGGGTGATGGCGCCCTTCAGGCCTTTGAAGGCGCCGCGGAAAGTGCCATTGAAAGCGGTGCTGTCGGCCAGGCCAAAGAACTTCAGCGCTTCGCGGCGGATACCGGTGGTTTTGAAGGTGGCACTCAGTGCCTCCATGCCTTGATCGATCTCGATGGCGGCGTCCATGCCACCGACGCGGTGGGTTTCGACCTTGATGGCGAGCTTGGGCAGGGTCAGGCTGGTGACGTCGCCCTGGAAGCTTACGCCGTCGACGAACAGGTTCAGGTTAGCGAGGGTTTGCGGAATCATTGCCATGGGTAGTTCTCCTTAAGCGGCCTGGTCGAGGACTTCGGTCAACCACTGGTTGGTGACCTCGACACGGAAATTGGGGTTTTCAGCAGGTGGGACGTCGGTGAAGCGGATGTTCCAGTACACCTTGCCCTGCTCCAGCTGGCTGGCGGTGTTGAGTTCAGGGTCGGCGTAGACCTCGAAGTTGATGATCGCGCCCTGGGCTTTCAGGTCGCGCATGAAGTTCTCCAGGCCTTCGGTCACGTCCTTGACGTAAGTCGCGGTGATCGAGCGGTCAACCGCCCATTTGTGGCCGTAGAGGATCGCGTCCATGACGATGTCCATGGTCCGCACGCGGGTGACGAAGGCCCACTTCGGATCGCTGGACAGGGTGCGGTTGCCCCACAGGCGGAAGCCGTCATCACGGATGATGGTGGTGATGTTGGCGTTGTTCAGCAGGTTGGCGCGGCAGGTCTCGTCGCCGTCGAGGAACTCCACAGGACGGGTGGTGCCAGTGATGCCGACGAATTCCTTGTTCGACGGCGAGGCCCAGAAGCCGTACTCGCTGTCGGTCCAGGCGAACAGGCCGGCAACCCAAGCCGACGCGGGGGCATCGACAGTGGCGTCAGCACCGGTGTCCCAGTACTTCACACCCGGATCGACCAGGAAGGCACGCTTGGCACCGAAGTTCTCGGCGTAGGCCAGGGCGGCCTCGTCGGTGGTGTTCGGACCGTCGATGATGGCCAGACCGCGCAGCTTGTCGGCCAGGGCAACCAGGGCGGTGCCCACGGCTTGGGTGGCGCTGTGTTTCGGGGTCACCAGCAGGCGTGGCTGGGCGTTGAAACGGCTCTTGCCGTCAAGCAGCGCTTGCAGGCCGGTACGTTTGCCGTCGGCAAGCACGCCACCGATGATCGCCGAAGTCTGCTCGGCGGCGTCGGTCAGCTTGGCCACGCCGCAAGCGACGATGACCGCCTTGGCTCGGGCATAGATCGCCTGGCATGCCTTGGTGATGGCCGCATCGGCGCCGAACGCCGCAATGGCTTCACGCTCGCTGGTGATCAGCACCAGGTCGTTGGCCTTGGCAGTGGCAGTCGGGCCTTCGGTGAAGGTGTCCACCAGGCCGATGATGGAAGAGGAAGGCAGCGCGATGCTGCGCGACCCGGTGTCAACGTTGGTGACGGTAACGCCGTGGAAGAATCCACTCATTGGTATTTCTCCAGATATGAGAAGGCCCCGTCAGTGCGGGGCCGTTCGGGGTGAATGCCGGGCAGAAAAAGCCTCGACAGGTACAGGACTCTATTGCAAATGTTCGGCTAGCCAGACCGGCGGCGCCGGACGCTGTTCAGGCAGAGGAAACATGCCTTCGGCCGGCCAGTCGCGCAGCTCCTGGCGGTAGCCCTGCAGCTCGACAAACTGAGCATCGGCCAGGCTCGTCGGCCGGGTCATGTCCCGCTCGTCGCGGTGCCGGGTAATGATGGGGTCAGTGGCGGCCAACTGGCCGTCGCGCCACGCGCGCTCGATGACCGCCTGCTGCTCGGAACTCAGCGGCGGCGGATCCCGTAGCACCGGGGGCTCTTCGTCAAAGTCGATCAGCTTGCCCTGCTCCTGCCCTGCTCGAAGCGCGACATGCAGTTCAAAACTGATCTCGACAGCATCACCCGGCAACACAGGGTTGATGGCGTCATCGTAAAAGCTGCAGGTCGACCTGCTGGAATAGATGGTCACACATGCCTCCTCGGCGAGCCGCCCAGCTAAGAGCCGAGGGCAAAGAATTGAAAACCGTTGTAGGTGGTGCTACCACGCCAGGTGAATGCGCCCAACGTGGAAACTCCCGCACCCGCATAGCCCAGCGAACCACTGCCGGCGGTGTAGCCCTGGCTAATGAAAATCCGGCGAAAACTGTTTGGGAACGCGATGGGCAAGGTATGCACCTGATCGGCACCGGTCGCCGGCGCGGTTTCCCCCCACTGCAGAATCATGCCGCTGGGAAATTTTTGGTAGCCACTGAACCCCATGCTGCAGAAAAACGCCTCGGCACCGAGGCCGCCGCCGGCCAGATACCAAGCGTTACTGCGCTTAACAAGGGTGACTTTCTCCCCAATAAACGGCAAATACTGGTTGCCCCCCGTGATCCCCTGAATGCCCTCCGCACCGCTGCCCTTGAGCGTTGCTCCAGAGCCGGTGAACAGGAAATGGAAGGCCGAACCGGCTGGCACGCTTGACAATGCCGGCAGCGTGGTCTGGTAGGCGCCGCCGACAATGAACAGCCCGCCCGCTTGCGCAGCCGTGAGTACGGTATTTGCCTCCAGTACCGTCGGCTCGCCCTTCAGGTTGCCCAGGGCCTTCTGCACGAATTCGGTACTGGCCACCTGGTCGGTCGTAGTCCCGGCAGCAGCGGTCGGTACTCGAGGGAGACCGGTAAACGTCGGACTCGCGAGGTTCGCCTTGAGCGTCGGGGTGAAGTTCGCCTCCGTCCAGAGTTTGCGGAAGGTGCCTGCACCTAGATAGCAACTACGAACGAAGAAGTCCTCTTGCCCGTTGAGCGCCCCCAGGAAATCGATGCACTGCTCACCACCACCCCAAGTTACATGTACGCCCGCAGCGTAATTCACCCCTGCGGGTCGGTCTTCGGTAGCAGGCGATGTCGCGACAAAGCGTGTCTCTGGAATGGCACTCAGACGGCCTTCTACAGTTGAAGCCTGGGTGAGCAATCCACCCGCACCCTTGGGCATTGCATCGGTGATACCGTAGCCACCGAGCGTGGTGGCCTTGTCCACCTTGGTTGCGGGATTGAAGTTGCCCTCATGGTAAAGGCGCTGCGCCTTCCATTGCAGTTGCCCTTGTGAGTCCATGGCAATGTCACCGGAGATGACGCCCGTCCAGTGCATCATGATCCGCGGCGCGTAGGCGATGCTCTTGTTCGATGCCCCCACTTCCTGCGCTTCGCGTATCTCGATGGCACCGCCTGACTCGGCCGCGCTACCGTAGCCCAGCCCCGACAGGATCGGACGCTGATAGCTGGTGACGCCGACCTTGAGCGCGTTGACAATTCCATATTCTTCCAGCGTCGTCGGATTTGCCCCTTCCTGCACGACCCCTCGGTCATTGATCCGGACCTTGGTATAGGTCCCGGCCACCTTGTTTTTAGGCAGCACATTGAGGATCGAGCTATCAACATACTCCCGCGTCGCCAGCACCACCGCAGGATCAATCTTCAACTGCACATTGGCCGTACTGGTCACGACCAGGTTCAACCGCACCACCTGCGTCTTGCCCGTCCCCTGACTCAGCAGCGGTTTGAAACTCGGCGCACAGTTGGCCACCGCCACCAGGTCGCCGGCGGCATCGTAGAGACCAATTTCGCGAATCCACCAGCCACCCTCATCCGGCGGAATCACCTGCTCGGCAATGATGATGCTGGCGTTTTTCGGATCGACCGAAAGCTGATTCAGCGGCGCACGACGCCGCTCGTTGATCAGCTTGGTCTGAGTGCGCGACGGCACCGGTTCGGTATTGTTGGCGTCGCCCACGCCCATCTGGGCGAAGGTCCAGGGCACGCCCAAAGCATTCGCGTTGGCCTGTTTGGCCTCCCCCACCGCGGTGAGGATCGCGAAGAACTGGCTGTTCTGGTCAGTCATGAGTAAACGTCCAGGGTTTCGATTTGATGGTCACGGCCGATGAAGCCGTGGTTGCCGCGCACCTCGATGTCTCGAAGGATGGGCGGGTAAATGTCGATGTCGTCGCCTTCGCTCAGGCCCAGGGCAACGCGCAGGTAGCCCTTGGTGTCGAGGGCAATGGCCAACCCGATGAGGTGCCGGCTGACAGGCCGGGCATCGTCGATCAGGGCGGTGAGTTCCTCGTAGGTCTCCTCACTGATGCCGCTTTCGGACACGCCGATCTTCAGCGCGAACGTCCCCGGCACGCCTTGCGGCACGGTGTTGAACCATTCGGCTACTTCAATCAGGTAACCGAAAGGCTCGACCACCCGGCGCAACGCGCTGAGGGTGCCCTTGCGGGCATGCACGTCGAATGAAGAACGGATCACCGCGCGCTTGACCGGATCGGACCAACTGTCATTCCAGCGATCCACCGACCAGGCCCACGCCAGTTGGTGCAGCAGGTGCGCCGGGCAGGTATCGGGGTTGTACAGCACACGCAACGGGATCTCGGGAGCGTCGGTCGATGCAGCCTCGATGGCCCGCTCCAGCAACGTGCTGTTGATAGGCAGGAGGCTAGTCATTTCAGCCTCCCAGCTTGAGATCGAAGCCGTCGCACCATGCCGCCTGCGCCTTGCTCGGGCGGATATCGGTCCAACCCGTCAGCTCGACCCGGGCGACGCCGCTGATGTGCAGTTGCGCGTCGATGGCCGAACGCGGCACTTCAACACCCAGACGCCGTCGCGGATTGACCCAGGCCTGCAATCGGCGCCGGCACTCGGCCAGAGTCGCCTCGTTTTCCGGACCGTTGCCAACCATATGCAGCACGGCGTCGATCCGGTACGGCAGGATCTCGGCGCTGCGGACATTCAGGCGATCGGCCACCGGCCGGACATCGTCCGCATTCAAATGCGCCGTCACCTGTGCCAACAGTTCAGCACTGGCGGCGCCTTTGCCGTCCAGACTCAGAACCGTGACATCCACGACCGCCGGCGAAGAACTCTCCGCCGTAGCATCGGCCACCATTCCCGCAGCATTACGAGCATGGAGGATGTAGCTGTTGCGCGGACCCGCAGTGGTCAGCCCTTCGTAGACAAGTTGAATGCGCTCACGTAGCGCATCGTCTTCTTCAAGAATGCGTTCGGTCGGCGGGACGCTGTTGGGATCCGCCTCCTGCACTACCAGACGCTGCAGACGAACGTTGGCCGCCAATTGGTCGAGATCGCTGCCAATGGCATAGGCCAACAGCAAGGCCTTGGCCGCATCATTGACCCGAGCCCGGTTGAGCAGGGTCCGATAGGCACCGACTTCCAACAGCTTGGTCACCGGGTCGCTTTCCAACTGCGCGTTCCAGGCCTCGCCCATGTGCGCCTTGAAGGCCGCCAGGTCGCCCTGGAAGATGTCCTCGAAATCTAGGTCTTCCAACACCTGCGGCGCGGGTAGCGCCGAGAGTTCGATACCACTCATGCCGTCACCTCCAGGATCTGGCTATCGCCCAGGTATTGTCCGGTGAGTTGCAGGCTCACTTGCCCGTCCACCACCGACAGCACCCGGACCCGCTCCAGTTTCAGGCGTGGTTCCCAGCGCACCAGGGCACGGGCTACTTCGGCCTGTACCGCGCTTTTCCAGCCCTCGTTGACCGGCAGGTCGACGAAGCGCCGCAGCTTGCTGCCGTAGTCCGGACGCATGCGCCGGCTACCCAGCGGCGTGCCGAGGATGTCTTCGATGGACTGCCGCAAATGTGCAATGCCGGATAACGGCTGACCGGTCCGGCGATCCATTCCGATCATCGCGTCACTCCCGTAAGTCGGCACTCGACAGGCAGCAGACATACGGAAGGCCGGTGTCGACTGCGATGTTGTGATTCAGGTTCGCCATGGCGTTCTCCTTGGCATAAAAAAGCCCGCGTCGGCGGGCAGGTTTCAGTGCTTGTGGTTCGGCGTGTTGCCGGCGGTGTCGATGATCGCGCCGCCGCCGTGGATATCCCCCGAAACCTGCAGCGCTCCGTTGATCCGCACCGGGCCATTCAAGGTCATGTTGGTGGCGGTCAGTTCGATTGCATCAGGCGTGGCCACCAGCGTGCTGCCGCCGACCTTGAGGGTGAGGGTTCCACGCGGCAGGTCGATGCTGTAGCTACTCGCCTGCCAGTCATAAATCAGTGAGCCGCCGTCGTCGAAGCGCCAGACTTCGACGTGTTCGCGGTTGTCCGGTTGGTCGCCGGCGTTGCCATAAAGGCCCGGAACGAAGGTGCCCTGCGCCGGCTCGCCGCTGGGGCTGATGAGCACGCCCTGTTCGTTGATACTCGGGGCACGCCAGTGGCGCGCCTTGCCGGCGGCCTGGCTATGCCAGCGAACCCAGGCGCTGGTCCAGCCGGCGCCATCGGAAACCCGTACCCGGGCTGCGGCCAGGTCCACCGCCACTACCCGGCACGGAATCAACAATGCAGAAATCATCCGGTCATGCATGGAGCTTGCGTAGCTCATGCGAAATCCTCCGGCGTCTTGTAATCCCCTTCCTTGCCCGGACCACTGTCCGGATCGAAGGCGAACACCAGCGATCCTGGCGGTTGGTTCGGCCAGTGCCATTGGGCTTCACCCAGGTGCAGCACCTGCTGCCATTGCAGCACCCAGGCTACCGTCGGCAGATCTGTCACCTGCGGCAAGGCCTGAAGGGTATGCGCCTCTTCGACGAAGTCGATGCCCCAGTACTGTTTGCGCAGCACCACCATCAATTGGGCTGCCAACTCGGCGCTTTCCAGCGCCGCCTGCGGGCGGTGGCCATCGACGGCAATGCGCGCCTCGAAGGTCGCGAGAATGCACGAGTGGCCATCACCCGGATCGGTGCTCGGCTTCAGGCCGATGATGGTGTGGCACAGCGCGGGCAGGGTCGTGTCCTGCAGCACCGTGGTGTAACCGCCGACCGTCTCGAGCTGCGGCATGGCTGCCTTGATGGTCGCGGTAATGGCCTCATGTAGTCTGCTCAGTTCGCTCACGGTCTCTCCTTGCTGTCGTTGCCTGCTTGCCCGTTCGGCTGCTCCAGACCCAATCGCTTCGCGGCCCAGCGCTCGTAAAGACCGATGGCCACGTCCGCACCACCGACCGCAGTCAGGCAACCAAAAGCACTGGCCGCCCAGATCGAAAGCCCGCTGGCATACAGCAGCATCACCGTCGATACACCGCAGACCATGCAGGCTCCCGAGCGCAGCGCCAGTCGTCTGAACAGCGCTCCGCCACGGGCACCCGCCCTGTCTGCTCGCCACATCTCACCGGATACCCCACCCAGCAACGCCAGGACGATCACCAGCCAGATCGGCATTTCCAGCAACGTCTGTTGCTCGCTTGTCACGGTCCTGCCTCCTTTGTTCTTCCCGCACAGCGACGGGGCCGGACGGGGATGGGACCGAGTTGTCACTCGGCATTCCAAAAAGCCCGGGCATCCAGGCTTTTCAGTAATGCGTTGTTGAAACGTCTGCCACGACTGGTGTGCAGGGCGTCTCCGCTTCAGATTGTTCCTCCGACCGCGGCCACCTGCCCGCCGGATAACTGCTTACGGTGCTTTACGCTGCACACCCGGGTCAGTTGCCAACCCTCTGAACAGTTGAGGCCTGTTCATCGCTGCCTGTCTCACCACCGGTGTCTGACCGGCTTGAGACAAACTTTATGCATGGATGCATATACAGTCAATGCATTTTTGGAAATATTTGCATTAACGGATTTGCACTAGCGCATCAAAACCCCGCCCGTATTGGTCGCGAAGGGTTTTCGACAGGCGAAAAAAAACCCGCCGAAGCGGGTTTTGGATGATCCTGGAGAGGATTCAGCGGGCGTACATGCCCCACCAGAACACATGACCGAGAATGGCGATCTGCTCTTCCTGCATCTGCTGGAAGCTGTAGTCCTCGTCAGGATGCTCGTCGCGGTTGAAGCTGCGCAGGCGGATACCGGTGGGCAAGCGGTAGAGCTGCTTCACCCGCAACTGGCCGTTGTGATTGATCGCATAAAGGTCGCCGTCGACGATATCGCCGATGGAGCTCTTGCCGGTGTTGACCCCCACCGTGGCGCCATCACGCAATACCGGCAACATGCTGTTGCCGCGCACCGTCACGCACTTGGCATGATCGAACTGCACGCCGTTGTGTCGCAGGCTGCGCTTACCGAAACGCAAACGCGCGCGCTCGCTTTCTTCGATGACGAATCTTCCTGATCCTGCTGCCAACTCGACCTCACGAAGAAAAGGAACGGAAACCTCGTCGTCCTCGACGGGGGTTTCATCATCCCACAGACTGATATCGCGCAATTCGGCATGATCGACAGACAGGCCCGGCTCGCGGCTGTCGCCCAGGTCGACACGACCGCGTAGCTGGTCAGTGCTCACGCCGAAATACTCGGCGATTTTCGACACATGCTTATCAGAAGGATCGACGATCTTCTCGCCGAGAATCCGCGACAGGGTGGATTGGGGCACGCCGGTTCGCCGGTGCAACTCCGTGGCGGAGATCCCGTGGCGATCCAGCAGTGATTTCAAGACGGTGGCTACATTGCGCTTTTGCATGGAACGCATACTGCCGAGGGTCAACAGGAAATGCAATGCGAATATGCATTGAACGTTTGACTTGCGAAGATATGCACCCCCTTGCGCCTGCGAGAATTTGACATAGCCCCGTCTCAGCGCCGCCGGAGAAATCCCTGTAGTATTAGCCCCCTTCACAACCTTCAAAAAGACACCCGCTGTAAGGCCTTGAATGTCTGATCTTTCCGCACACACCCCGATTGTGCTGGGGTATCGGGCAGATATTGGCTACAGCCCTTGGTACATAAGGGATTCAAAGGTTATGCATGTGGGTGCATATGCGTGCAACAAGGCGCTGGATGGCATAGTTTGGCGCTTGGATTGCCCCATTTTTGCCCCAACGTAAGGGACTCAGCATGACAACCCCAAGCAAATCCCCTGCTCTACCGACAGTCGAAGTCGTCCAGGAAGGGAAGCACTTCAAGGTAGACTGGGATTACCAGCACGCCCCAGAGAGCGATGCCCTGTTCGAGCACCAGGCTTTCCTGAAGGGGTACATCCTCGGCGCCATCGACGCCCTGGACATTCCCCGGCAAAACATTTCGTGCATCAGCGCTGAGGCTGGCACGGTGAAGAACCTGTCGCAAGTTACCGCTAACCACCTGGCCGAGCTAATCAAGCAGCGGCTGCACTCTGTTGTTACCGAAGCCCACCGGCGCTTGGTCAACCACGCCAAGCTCCCCCATGTTCGTTTAGCGCAAGAGGACTGACTGGTGGCGAAAAGAGATTTGAACCAGACAGCCTGACCAGCGTTGTTTGCTCTAATCCGCCCGCCCCCTGATTCACCGGCCAGTCCATTCGTTGACTCACCAAACGAACACAGGCACATTGCCAGCGACCAAAACGACCGCACTCAACATGGGTCGACCCGCCAAACACATTGGATGGATACGATGTGAAGCATCTAGCTGATGATTATTATCTTCGCCATAAACGAATTGCCAGCCAACGAAACCGGCAGCGTTTTGCACCAGCAAAACGAGTTAAATCAATTTGTGAATACACATCCAACGACAGCGTCACAATTGAGGCTCCGGAGGAAATCGCGCTTCACTCAGCTACCCTGCACACCAACCTTGTCAGATTCTTATCAACAATTAGAAAAGAATGCCTTCGCCGAGCGCATGTAAAAATAGACTTTAGCAAAACAAAGCACATTATTAGCACCGGAATGCTATTAATGCTTGCCGAAATAGACAGGCTAAGAATCACCCTTGGCGACAAATGCAAAATCACCTGCAACTACCCAAAAAACCAAACCGTTGAAAAAGTTTTTCAACAAGTTGGCTTCTTTAATATCCTCGACAAGCCCCACCGCCTTAAAGTCGATGAAACCGATTTAAACGTCAAGAATTGGCGATACGCATCCGGTGTAAGCGTGAACCCCAAGGACGCAGATATATTATTAAAGGCAATCAAAGACAAAATACCTAAAGGGTACCTAAGGCTGGTTCCTGGTGTAAGCGAGGCAATGGATAATGCCGTACATCATGCCTACATAAGACCACGGGAGGATCGAATTAGCACGAGCGGTCTCGACAAGGCGAATGACAGGAGGTGGTGGGTATTTGCCCAGGTCAACGAGGGGAGGCTTTCTGTCATATTTTGTGACCTAGGTCTAGGCATTCCTGTGACGCTTCCGGAGAAATGGTCTGAGTACATTGGTGACATTGTCCGTCTAACGACTCTCTCCCGTGGCAAGAGAGACATGAGGATGATCCAGCGAGCCCTCGCGCTCGGACGGACCCGTACGGAGGAGGACCATCGAGGGAAAGGCTTAGCTCAAAATGTTATGAAAGCCGCAGAGGAACTGCGCGGACGTCTGCACGTCTACAGCAACCGTGGCGTCGTTGGGGTTGACTTCTCCGACGGAAACCCAACCTATACCAAATACGGCCACTCCCGCTCTATACTAGGCACAGTCATTCAGTGGTCGGTACCGATCACAGACGAGCAGGTACAGGAAGATGAAGATGTCCAAGATTAAAATTTCTCAAGACTTTAGCGAGTACCCCGCTGGCAGGTACCGGGCCGACGGGGATTTTTCTGGCGAGGTGTTCAGAGAAGATCTACTCATACCAGAACTTATGAGTAGCGATATAGTGGAAGTCAACTTCGACGGTTCTATGGGCTATGGATCTTCTTTTTTAGAAGAAGCATTTGGCGGATTGGTACGACTGAAAAAGTTCACAAAAGAATCTCTCCACCAAAAACTAAAGCTAAAATACTCCGAAGACCCATTCCTCATACATGAAATTTGGCACTACATTGACAGCGCCACTGTCAAGGCGTGATAGGAGTCCTTCCATGGATTACGGAGATATCCCCGCTTGGTTGGCGCTAGTTGTTTCAGCCTCAACATTTTTCATTCAGCATTCCCACCAAAAAAATTCTGATCGACGCCAAGCTGAGCGAAATGCTCAAGATGCACAAGAACGTGAAGACATTCAAAGGTCAGCTACCGAGAAGCTTACAAATAGCAATCGCAAGCTGCGTTTAGAGAAGATGATCCAAGATCTTGATGAGCTTCTTGCGATCACCCTCCAATATTGGACATGCTCAGGCCGCGATGGAGCGACGTCGGCTTTATTTATGAAGATTAAGGTTCGAGATTTTTCAAGTCGATGCACCGAATATCGGACTTTTCTATGGGATAGAGCCGGAGAAGAATTTTCTTTGATTCGCCGGCATATCACCGGCGGTCAATTTGAGGTCGTTTCTCGCCCCGCGTTAGCCACAACTGACCCATTTCTTAGCACAGCTAGCCGCCAGCTTTCTGACTTCCGGAGCAACATACGTAGGGTATGCGATAAATTAGATAGCGTTTATTAGCCAGATAAATAATCAAAGCGTGCTCACAAGCCACTGTTACGCTCTACGTTCCTGACGCAGCTCCTAAGCGGAGAGCAGGGGGCGCTGCCAGCCCTCCCCGTTTCGCTATTGATCTCAACCAGAACAGACTTTCGCCGGCCCGGCGTCGTCAGTTGCGAGACAGCGAACAGATCGTCCATAAACTCTTCTTGGCTCACACCTATCAAGCTGAATGTGCGATGTTCTACCTGATAGGTGTTCCAGCACCTCAGCCGCCGCCCGAGTGAACAGCAACGCACACCTTGCCCGCTAATGCCCACTGAGTTGCGGCAAAAAAACAAACGATCAATCCCTAAAGTACAGGACTTGGGCGCTTTTCTATATGCGTGCAGTGAATACGCTTAAACAAAATTATTTACTGGAGAGCAACTCCGTCGGGCAGGACCAGCTTTGCGTCTTCTCTTTCGACCCCAGCGATACGACTTTCAAGCACCCGTCAGCGGGTGGTTTCTTATCAATGGCTGTTTCAAGATACGTTATAGATTTTGGTCCATTGTCAATTTGCTCTTGGCAGTTTTTTGCCGCTTCGACATAGGTGGTCAATGCCTTTTCTGGCGTTTCGGTTGGGATATTCCCGGCTACCACAGACCAATATTCCTGTGCCTTGTAGCCTGCACCACGGCAATGGGAAAGCGGTGAAAACATGGTACCCAATGCGTCGCCCTCGGAACGTAAAGCCAGCATCTTCTTATGCTGTGCAGGCAGATCCGCACCGACAGGAAGCGACTTCATTTCCTTGATCTCGCCGACATAAACAGTAGTCTTGAGCAAGTATGCAATAGCATGCTCACGATTTGCCGAGTACTGCTCAATCTCTTTTTTATTGTCTCCCGTTATTTTATAGCCGGGGTCGTTACATCCTGTTAGGCCCGACGCAGCGAGAGCGATAGCCAGTGCAATTAACGTCGTCCTTTGAGTCTTATTCATATTCCCTACTTATTATCTTTGGATTGTCCATAAAATTCTCAGGAATTACCTGAGCGATCCCCATCGTACAAGATGTCATGCCATGGGCCAAAACCTGAGCCCTCCGGCCTGCCAAAGAAAAAGGTTTTTGACACGTTGCCTTTGTCGGGCTACCTTCCGCTGGTCGCTGCAAACTCAGCGATGCAGGATTGGCGTCCTGGCAAACGGGCGGATGCATAACCGCCGCTTGAGCGGTTTTTTTGTGTCCGCAGCATGGCTTCACCCGTTATGGGCGGGCCGTGTGTGGGAGCCTTCGGGCTCGCCGGTACCCGTTTCCGGTACGCCAACCCGCACGGTTCCGCTCACCCATATTGGCGTATGGGCGCGGCAAGCAGACTTAAACGGGATACTCATCATGAAAGCCATCGCACCTGTTACCACCCCGGTACTTGTTGAACTGACTGACGGCCAGCCCACTACCACCAGTCTCGATGTTGCAGCGCACTTCAGTAAGCAACACAAGACCGTGCTGCGCGCCATCGCGAACCTGGAGTGCTCGCCCGAATTCAATCAGCACAATTTTGCGCCGATTGAATACACCGACACGGTAGGCCGTAAGTACACGCAGTACCGCATGACACGCGATGGCTTCACCTTCCTTTGCATGGGCTTCACCGGTAAGGAAGCGGCCAAGTGGAAGGAGGCATATATCGATGCCTTCAATCGACTGGAGCACGCTGCTGCCGAGAGGAACACCCTTCCCGTCGCACAAGGGGCAGCATTTGAACAACGCGCGCTCAACGGTCACCCGATCCTGATCGCCGAGCTGGAAGGCAAGCTATGGTTCAGTGCGGGAAACCTCTGCACAGCGCTCAACCTGGGCACCTCCGACCGGGTCGTCCGCAGCCTGGTGGCCCAACACAAGCGCAAGCTGCAACACGGCAGGCGCGACCTGTGGATGGTCGATGTCATTGGCGCACAGCGCGCCGCCGATTACTGCAAGCCCGAGGTGGCGGGTGATTATCGGCAGTGGCTTCAGCGGCTCCTGGCCGAACGGACTGGTAGTGAATCGGCCCAAGGGTGGGCTGGGGAAAAGGATTCGCTACACAACCTTCCGGTCCAAACCGAACAGGCACTTAGCCAGAAGCTATTGCGCAGCCGCTTCCTGATGTACTTCGACCTCACCGGCGAGATGCACATTCAAGCCATCGATCCTGAAGCAGGCATCTTCAAACGGGACCAACTGGCATCGTTCATCAGCGACCCTCAAGGGGCACCACGCAGTTCGTTGCCAGATATCCTGGAAGCGGTCAGCCATAGAATGAAGTCGCCCATCTAAAAGGGCCGCGTCATTGTGCGACCGCCCTTACATAGGCTTGGCACGCCTGCAGGGCGATCAATCCCTGGTCACCGTCACCGACGATTCCGACAACTCGTTGAGCATGCGCTGGGTCAAGTTGGGCTCGCGTGGCTCCATGAACCACGCCGCTGGAGCTGGTGGTGGCTGGCAGTCCACCGCCACTGGTCGGGGCGGCGAGTAGGACTGACAGCCGTAGATCTGCAGTAGCAAGGCGGTCACGCAAGCGAGCTTGAGCTTGTTGGACATTGGTCATCTCTTTTTGGTGGGTTTCGTCACTCGCCTGCAGGCGCGCTTCCACGACCCGGCGCCGGGTCTGTTCGGTCTGTTGTCGCTCGATCACGGACAGTGCTGCCGCCTCACGTTCGCGGCCATATGCACTGGCCTGGTCGGCGAGCTGGGCGCCATAGCTGTTGGCCTGCCAATGCCACGCGGCGGCTCCACCCAGGCCGAGCCCGAGCAGCAGCGCGACACGCCAGTCCAGCACGCTCACTGCAACACCTTCAGGGCACGCTCGTACAAGGCTTGGCGGTCCGCCAGGCCATTGGTGCCACCGTTAATATTTTTCGTGATCTGCAGGAAGTCTTCCCGGTCTGCCATCCCGTTGAGCCCGTTGATCTGCCAATACCAGGCCGCAGACATCGACGCATAAAGCGGGTGCTCCAAAAGCTCCGGGGTGTTCAGCAGGCGTGCATCACTGAACAGCGCTTCACTGCAAGCGTTGTAGTTCAACCGGCCAGTGACCTGAATGAGCCCTCGCCCCGGGAAGCGCCAGCCATCCCCTGACGACTCTGGGCCGTTCCCCATTCGCCCGCCGTATACGGCATTGGCCAGCTTCTCCGGGTTTCCACTCAACTCGGCGGCCCGCGGGACAAGCGACCGCCAGCGGCTGGTGGCTGGCGAAGCAAGCCCGATCTCCCGAATCCGGTCGGCTCGGTAGTTCAGGTTTTCCTTCATGCTGCGAAGCTGGACAGACTCATGACCGGTCTGCGCGATGAAGGCCGCGATGCGCAGCCGGGTGATGATCCCGTACTTGGCCATAGCCGCGTTCAGTGCAGGAACAAAAACGCCGGCTTGTTTGCCGGCGTTGGGGAGGATGCGCAGCAGTTGCTGCTCTGTGATGGGCATACGTGTTCTCCTGTGGCTGGCCGTCAGGCCGAGGGGGATAGATCGATTGTCTTCAGTGGTTTGGTTTCTTTTTTCTTCTTGCCGCTGGCCTTGGCCTTGCCCTTCTTGCCACCGTTGCATTCGACCGAGGTCGTCCAACCCGAGGCGGTGAAGGTCTGCTCAACGCTGTCCACCAGGTACTCGCCGTCGAGACCGGTCTTGAAGCCTTGGACGTTGATCATCCGTTCAGCAAACAAGTCGGTGCGGCCGGCCATGTCCAGGCGTACGCCTGCAGTGCTGCGATTGAATGCCGCGAGCCGGGCCTTGGCAGCCTGTTCTGCAGCGGACTTGTTGGGGTAGACGTGGCGGTCGGTGTGGACCGGAGGCAGCGTTGTCGGTGCGTCTTCGTTGGCCAGGTCGATGACCTTCAGCTCGCCGGTTTTCTTGTCCTGGTGCTTGGTCTTGACGGCCTTGTGGGTCGTCTTGTCGCCGAGCCTGAGTTGCCAGCGGCTGACGTCCTTGCGGGTAATCGTGATGGCGGGCAATGCCTTGCCGCTTGCGGTCTGGCCACCCTGCCGGGGCATAACCAGGAGCTTGCCTTCGGCGACCTTGGCCGTGCAGTCGTATTGCTTTGCCAGGCGGGTGATGAAGTTGAAGTCCGACTCGCTGAGCTGGTCGACGCGGGGCACCTTGGTCTGCACCGGGCAGACCGGCTCCCAGCCATTGCGGCCGGCGATGTCGCTGACGATCTGCTGCAGCGGGACGCCTTCCCAACTGCCGCTGCGCGTTGTCTTGCCGGTGCCGCGCATGTCGCTGGCTTTGCCGCGGATCGTCAGTGTGTCGGGCGGGCCGCTCAGTTCGACCTCGTCCACTGTGTAGCGCCCGAGCCGGGTTAGTGCCTGGCCGGCGTAGCCCATAAAGACCTCGACACTGGCACCGCGGCTGGGCAGCGACACCGCCTGGTCGCGGTCATCGATGCGCAGTTCGAACTCATCCGACTCAAGCCCCGGTTTATCGGACGTGCGCAGCATCAGCAGCCGGTCGTTGATAAGCGCGGTGATGTCGCGGCTGTCCGCGACAACACGGAAGACAGGTTGCATTGATCATCCCCCTTGAATGAAAAACCCCGCACTCGGCGGGGTTGGGTTGTTACGCGGTAGGGTCAGTCCCAGAGGCGCACCGTTGCGTCGGTCGACACCGGCAGGTCCGGCAACTTGATCAGCACCCCCGCCCGGTACGGCTGGGGAATGTCGGCCAGTCCCTGATTGGCCGCCAGCACCGCCTCGACGCTGCCGTTGAGATGGCCGTAATAGTGCTGGCACAACGTGTCCAGCAGATCCCCGTCAGACGTTCTGCAGGTCGTCGCCATAGCTCACGAACTCCAGCGAGAATGATTGTTTACGCGGAATGCCACCGGCCAGCAGGCTGCTTTGCTCTTCCTCGACACTGAGCAAGCACCAGTTGCCCAGCACCTCGCCATAGCCCGTGACCAGGCTCAGCGCCTGCAAGTTGCGGCCGATACTGCGCAGCGTATCCAGTTGCTTGAGCCCGCCCTTGTGACCGGGGTAGATCACGCCCTTGATGGTGATCTTGTCTTCACCCTGCCCCACAGCCTGCTGCGCAATGGAGCGCGACAGCCGCTCCTGCCCTGCCCAGCGAAACGCCGTCTGTCGTCGCAGCTCCTCGAAGGCAGCCGTGTCCAGGTTGAAGTAGTAAGGCTGCGTGTTCGGGGCCTGGGACTGAATGATCAGCAGGTGCGGGAATGGCTTCACCGCCTCGGCTGCCGGCGTCTGCTCTGGTGAGAACGAGGACGACGGCACGATGTTGCCCAGGGACGGACTGACCTTGCCGGCCACCCGGTTGATCGCAGCGCCGGCCTTGGCGGCTTGTTCCTTGAGGGTGCCGATACGCTCCTGAACTTGCCCAGCGGCCGTGGTGGCCTGGCTGTAGATCGAGGCCACCCGGCCGACGGTCTCCTGTGCAGCGGTGATACCGCGCATTGTGCGCTGTAGCTTTTCTCCCAGTGCCGGGCCCACGAACGGTATGTTTTCCAGCTCGGACGCGGCACCCGTGATGTTGCTGATCGCGCCGTTCATAGGGCCCAGCATCTCGTCGGCGCTGCGCCGGCCAGCCTCTCCCGCTGCAACCAGGGATTTAAACCCCGATTGCAGTTGCTCCATATAGGCCATGGGCCCTCCTTAAACGTGGGGTTCGTCGCTCAACTGGCGGGCCTGAGCCTGCCGGGCGAAGTCTTCCATTTGCCGCTGTAGATGCGGCCAGAGTTCTTGCGCCATCCGCCCCGGGTCTTTCGCGTCCCCCTGAACCGTGACCGACATGCTGGGCGCGAACGCAAAGGACTGATCCACCTTGCCCCGCTCAGGCTTCGGCGCGGCCGCCTTGGCCAGCTCCTGCGCGCTGGGGGCTGCTGAAGCTGTCTTATCCAAGTCACGCACAACGGCGCCCATACTCGCCCCCTGCGGGGCCACAACTCCCCCGCCAGGCAACTGCACCGTGCCGGGGTTGCGCGGGTCATACGGCACAACAGATGTCGGCGGTTTGGTCACGACGTCTGACTCGGCAACCTGCTCCGGTTCTTTTTCCCCGAACAGCTTTTTGCCCAGCCAGCCCCCGCCAGCCTCGCCGCCCATACTGCCGAGGTAGGCGCCCACCAGGCCGCCAATAGCGGTGCCGATGATCGGCACCACCGAACCGATAGCCGCACCGGCAGCAGCACCAGCAGCAGCGCCCGCAAGACCGCCGGCAACGCTCCCGTACCCCTCGGCTTTTTCATCCTGGGTTTCTGCGTTCATCGCGACGTCAACGGCCCCGAGACCAGCGCTAAGAAGGTTCCCGCCCGGAAGACGCTTACCTATCTCTGTCGCAGTCCTCGCGCCCCGGACCATCGCCCCCAGCGAGTTGGCCACCCTTGACGGAGGCGCAGGCGGAACAGGGGGAACTGGTGGCGGTCGAGGCACCGGCGGCCGTGGCCGTGGATTCGGTGAAGGCCCCGGCCGAGGACCGGGCCCAGGGTTGCGAGTACGCCGAGGACGTCGAGGGCGCGGCCGGCGACGCCGACCCGGACCATCACCAGCACCCGGCCCTGCCCCCCCGCCGAAGGCATCAGCATTGACGACAAAGACCTTCTGCGGCTCCGATCCGCCACCCTCGGCGCCGCCCTCGTCCTCGCCGCGGGCTTCACGGAATATATCCAGGACTTTCAGCCCCATTTCGACCGGCTGAAACCCTTTCTTCTCTTCCCCGCCGGCGCCTTCCTCTCCCTCGCCACCTTCGGATTCGCCCTTGCCGCCGAACATCTTGAGGCCCGACGACAGCAGATCGATTACCTTTCCGCGCCGACCGCCCTTCTCGTCGTCGCCTCCCTCCCCATCCCCGTCACCGGAGTTGGTCACGAACACTTTCTGCACCTTGTTCGGGTCGCCCATCAGAGAACCCCGACCAATGTTGAAAATGCCCTTGGCGATCTTGAATCCGTTGAACAGCCCTCTCAGGGCCAGAAAAGCACCGCCAACCGCCACGACACCACCCACCACGCTCTGCGAGCCGTCAGAGAGCTTGGTGAAACCCTGAGCCATAGCGGTGACAATGGTCGCAACCCAGTCGGTCATCGGGCGAATTGCGTCACCGATGCTACGCATCGCATCGTCCATGGCGTTGACTGTCTCAGCCCATCGCTGTTTCGACGTCTCGCGGCGCTCGGCGAGGTTCTTCTCGAGAATGCCGGTCGCCTGCGTGGCATCTGTCTTGAGCTTGTCGTAGAACCCGCGATTCTGCCCATAGGCGGTGAGCGCGGCCTTGACCTGCATGTCTGCAAAGATGTCGCCCGTGCGCAGAGACTGCTCCAGCGCATCCAGCATCTTGATCGCCTTTTCGGGATCAACTTCCTTGTCAATTTTCGCCTTGGCCTCGGCCATTTTCTTGGCCTTGGCCGGGTCGGTTTTCTCGACGTACTGCATCGCCAGGGCCATGCTGGATTCCATGACCGACATGCCTTTCTGGATGCCGGTGTTGAGCGATGCCTGATAGTCGATGCCGGCTTTCTTGTAGGCATCTACAACTTCGCCGGAGCCAATCTTCTCGATCCAGTTCTTGAGGTTGTTCGCCGCCTCATCGGAGCCACCTGCAGTCTTCATTTGCACCTGCAGCATTGCGCCCAACTGGGCAACCGCTTCCGGTCCGACACTGCCGGTCTTTTCCATTCCGGCCAGCAGTACCGGAAACCAGCGCGCCATATCGGACGCTTCAAAGCTACCCGCCTGCCCCTGCAGGGCGATGCCCTCAAGGGCCTTTGTCATCTGCTCGGGATCAGTGATCTTGGCGTTCTGCTCCAGAGCCATGATCATTCGAGCCGTGTCTTCACCGCCCGCGCCCTGCCCGACCGAGAACTTTGCAGCGACGGTCGAGTAAGACAGCGCCTTGTTCAGATCCATGCCGGCACCGACTAGCTGGTTCACCAGATCGGCGACACCATCGCGGCTCATGCCGTTGTCCTGGGCAACCTGAATGATCTGCTTTGACATCGCCTGCTCTTTAGGCTGGTTCGCTACACCAGCCTTGATCGCAATATCGCGGACCTTGTCTTGATAGTTCGCGCTGATGACTGTCGGGATCGCCACCGCGGCCACTGCTGCAGTCGCTTGGGCCGCGGTAGACTTGAGCCCTTCCTTGCCAGCGGTCATCTGCTGCCGACCTTTGATCTGCAGGTCAGTCGCCTTAGCAGTCCGGCCAAGGCGTTGATACTCCTGGTTCAACCTGCCCACCTGGATGCCTTGTTTGCGCAGGCTATCCAGGTTTTTATCCAGCTTGCGCAACAGCCCAGCGGCCGAGGCCGAACCGCTGTCGTGCGCTTTCTTCCACTCATCCCGCAACTTGATCGTTTCGCCGATCATGCCTTTCAGCACTTTGGCCTTGTTGCCTTTCTGCTCAAGCTTCGCGATGCCGCTTTCAGCGGTCTTGAAAGCCGAGCCGAGCGACGACGCAACCGCGCCGCCGATCACTACCGATAGCGCCAATTTGCTTGCCATCGTTCACCCCCATCGGGCTCAGTCCGTGAGCCACCAGACCATGTCGGCGTAGGACATGGTCATGATTTCGGCGGCGGAAAAGCCCAGCTCCGTCGCGAGCCGCTTTGCCGCCAGTTTTTGCAGCGCCGGGTTAAAGCTCGTCCTCTTGCACCAAGCGAAAATATCCGGTCTGCAGGCGGGTGTAGTCCTTCAACGTCAGCCCCTCCAGATCCTTGGTACTGACTTCGGCAAGCGAGGCGAACAGGTTCATTTCGCGCTGCTCGTCATCAGCGCCGCCAGTCTGATGGGCAGTGCGCATATCGCGCACGGTCGGGGCGCGCAGGTTCAGCTTGTCGACCTGCACGCCATTGGCCTCGGATGGGCGAGTCAACGTTACGGTAACGCGGTCACCGGCAATGGCCAGCCAGCTCGGGGTTTTCTTGATCATGTGTGAATTCCTTTCGTGCGAGGGGATTAGAGGCCGAGGGCCGAACGTTGGGCGGCGAGCTGGTCAACGCCGTTGACGACGCGTTTCATACCGAGCGGATCAATCTCGTACATGACCCGGCCGTCGATTTCGAACTTGTAGTAAGTGACCGCGATGTTGTGCTTGAACTCGGCTTTGTCGGCCGCCTTCCAGTCGCCCATGTCGACCTCTTTCAGCAAGCCGCGAAGGGTGACGACAACCGGGGTGATCGCGCCCTTGAGGCCCTTGAAGGCGCCCCGAAACGTGCCGTTGAAGGCGGTGCCATCGGCCAGGCCGAAGAACTTCAGCGACTCTTTGCGCACGCCGGTAATCGAGAAACCGGCCTCCATCTTCTCCATGCCTTGGTCCAGCTCGACCGGCGCGTCCATACCACCGACGCGGTGCTCTTCGGTCTTGATCGCGAGCTTGGGCAGGGTCAGGCTGGTGACATCACCCTGGAAACTGACGCCGTCCACGAACAGGTTCAGGTTGGCGAGGGTTTGCGGAATCATTGCCATGCGTTGGGCTCCTTATGCGTTCTGATCGAGGACTTCGGTCAGCCACTGGTTGGTGACCTCGACACGGAAGTTCGGGTTTTCGGCCGGGGGCACGTCGGTGAAACGGATGTTCCAGTACACCTTGCCCTGCTCCAGTTGGCTGGCCGTGTTCAGCTCAGGGTCAGCGAACACCTCAAAGTTGATGATTGCGCCCTGGGCTTTCAGGTCGCGCATGAAGTTCTCCAGGCCCTCGGTCACGTCCTTGACGTAGGTCGCGGTGATCGAGCGGTCGACAGCCCATTTGTGCCCGTACAGGATCGCGTCCATGACGATATCCATGGTGCGAACGCGGGTGACGAACGCCCACTTCGCGTCGCTGCTCAGCGTGCGGTTGCCCCACAGGCGGTAGCCGTCGTCGCGGATGATGGTGGTGATGTTCGCGTTGTTGAGCAGGTTGGCCCGGCAGGTTTCGTCGCCGTCCAGGAACTCCACCGGCCGGGTCACGCCAGTGATGCCGACGAACTCCTTGTTCGACGGCGAGGCCCAGAAGCCGTACTCGTTGTCGGTCCAGGCAAACAGGCCGGCGACCCACGCCGAGGCCGGCGCGTTGATCGTGGCGTCGGCCGTGGTGTCCCAGTACTGCACTCCCGGGTCGACCAGAAACGCGCGCTTGGCACCGAAGTTTTCGGCGTAGTCCAGGGCGGCTTCGTCGGTGGTGTTGGGGCCGTCGATGATGGCGATGCCGCGCAACTTGTCAGCCAGGGCCACAAGCGACGTGCCCACCGCCTGCGTGGCGCTGTGCTTCGGGGTCACCAGCAGACGGGGCTGGGCGTTGAACCGGCTCTTGCCGTCCAGCAGCGCTTGCAGGCCGGTACGTTTGCCGTCGGCCAGCACGCCGCCAATGATCGCTGAGGTCTGCTCGGCCGGGTCGACCAGCTTGGCCACGCCGCACGCGACGATCACCGCCTTGGCGCGGGTGTAGATCGCCTGGCACGCCTTGGTGATGGCCGAGGCCGGGCCGAAGGCCGCGACGGCTTCACGCTCGCTGGTGATCAGCACCAGATCGTTGGCCTTGGCCGTGGCGTCGGCGCCCGGGGTGAACGTGTCGACCAGGCCGATGATCGAGGACGACGGCAACGCGATGTTGCGCGCCCCGGTGTCGACGTTCGTTACGGTAACGCCGTGGAAGAATCCACTCATTGGTATTTCTCCAGATATGAAAAAGCCCCGCAGTGCGGGGCCTCGGGTGGAACAGAAAACGCCCAGACGGTGCGGGCGCTAGCTCAGCCAGAGCGGCGCTAACGGGCGCTGCTCGATGTTTGGGAAGGCTTCCGATGCCGGCCACTCGCGCAGCAGTTGCAAGTAAGCCAGCAGCTCGGTGAACTGCTCGGCAGTCAATGTGGTGGACAGTTGCAACTCCAGCTCGTCCCGATGACGCTCGCGAAGCCAACTCACTTGCGTGATCGCCGCGTCGCGCCAGGCCCGCTCTTTGGCCAGTACGTACTCCGGGTCTTGCGGCGGGTCGACCAGCTCAAGCTCACCAGCGCCATCAACGCGGATCACTTGCCCATGAGACAGGCCATGTAGCAGCTCAACCCGGCGAGCGGGTGACACCTTGATTGCATCTGCCGGAATCTGCCCGGGGGCATGAATCACGGATTCGAAAAACCCGGTCTCGCCCGGGCTGTAGAAAGTAGTCATCTGATCCCCTTACTTGCCGATCACGAGGTAGCAGATCTGGCCGCCCGAGTTCGTGTAGTTGTTCTGCACCCGGATGACGGAGTTCGAAACGATTGTTGACCCCGGCGCGTATGACGACTTAGTCGACATCGTCGTAAAGTTCATCGTCGCAAGCACACGCCAAGCCGCTGTCGGAAATGTCAGCGGCAACGGAATGTCCATCGTCGGGCCGACAACATCAGGCGCATCGATCGCCTGTGGCACACCAACCGCACGCCCCCATTGCACGATCAACCCTCCCAGCCAACTCGGTAGCGCGATGTAGCCGTTGTCTTCAAGCAACGCAGAGAACCCTGCTCGGAGTTTCTTCGGCGTCACGATCACAGCGTCATTCGTGCCCGCTTCAACCTGCGCCTGGGTAGCGACCTTCGCCCAGCCGAACGCGGCCTCAGTCGATTGCTTCACAACGGCGGCAATCGACTGGAACACCCGAAGGGCGCTCATCGGCCGTTCGTTGTCAGTGCCGGCCTCGGCTTGTGGCTGAGTCGCCATGGCCAGACTGAGTGTCGGGTTTCCGCCAGTACCGTCAGCGTTGGCAATCGCGAGTCCGGCCCCACTCACCGCCATCGATCTAGCTGCAACGGCGCCACCGCCGAGGTGTACATAGAAGCCCATGCCTGCAACATTGCCGACTGCTTTGACCGCCGACGGAACGCCAGCCAGGCCGGACCAGGGCACATCGCTCAAGCCCGACCCAGCTCCCGACAACCGCCCTTCAACTGCCACACCTGCTGATGTGATGCGAATGCCGTTACCGCCCGACCATGGATTGTCACCGAGCGCCAAAAACACACTCTTGATCGCACCAGCGCCACCAACAAACCCGACGCCCGCCTGAATCGCCCCTTGGTCGTTCGTGCCCAGCACGCCGATATTCCAAGCCTGGGCACCGCTCTGCTTGAGGAACATGTTGTAACCGTCGAGCCAGAAATTACCGCTCACCGTCCCGCCCTTCTTGCTCAGTGCGTCAGTGATGCCGTATTCATCAAGCGTGGTAGGGTTCCAACCTTGAGTCACAAGGCCCCGTTCATTGATCCGCACCTGGGTATATACCCCGGGCACCTTGTCGCGCGGCAAGACACTCAGAATGACGCTGTCGACATACTCGCGGGTTGCCAGCACCACCGCCGGGTCAATCTTGAGCTGCACATTGGCGGTGCTGGTGACGATGATGTTCAGCCGTACCACCTGGGTCTTGCCCGTGCCCTGGGAAAGCAAGGGCTTGAAGCTCGGTGCGCAGTTGGCGACCGCCACCAGATCTCCCTCAGCATCGTAGAGTCCGATTTCGCGAATCCACCAACCACCGACATCTGGCGGGATCACCTGTTCGGCAATGATGATGCTGGCATTGTTCGGGTCGACCTTGACCTGATTGAGCGGCGCACGGCGGCGTTCGTTTATCAGTCGGGTCTGGGTTCGTGATGGGATCGGGTCCGTCAGGTTCGCGTCACCTACGCCCATTTGGGCGAAGGTCCACGGCACGCCGAGCGCGTTTGCATTAGCCTGCTTGGCCTCCCCCACGGCGGTGAGGATGGCAAAGAACTGGCTGTTCTGGTCAGTCATGAGTAAACGTCCAGGGTTTCGATTTGATGTTCACGGCCGACATGGCCATAGGTGCCGCTGACCTCGATGTCTCGCGACGTCGGCGGGTAAACGTCGATTTCTTCGCCTTCGACCAGGCCGATGCCGAGACGCAGGTAACCGCTGCTGGAAAGCACAATCGCAAGGCCCGTCAGGTGGCGGCTGACCGGCTTGGCGTCATCAATCAAGCGGGTCAGCTCTTGATACATTTCCTCGGTGATGCCCTGATCGAGCACGCCGACTTGCAACGCAAAGGTGCCCGGCACGCCCTCTGGCACGGTCTGCCACCACTCCAGGACTTCGATCAGGTAGCCCAGCGGCTCGACCACACGGCGCAGAGCGCCAATCGTTCCTTTGCGGGAGTGGACATAGAACGCCGAGCGGATCACTGAGCGCTTGACCGTTTCCGGCCACTTTTCGTCCCAGCGATCCACCGACCAAGCCCAGGCCAATTGGTGCAGCAGGTGTGCCGGGCAGGTATCGGGGTTGTACAGCGTGCGCAGCGGCACGGCGGTGACTTCGTCGTTCGCGGCTTCAATTGCGCGTTCCAGCAGGGTGCTGTTGAGGGGCAGCAGGCTGCTCATATCAGCTACCCCGCTCGACACTGAAATCAACGCACCAAGCCGCCTGGGCCTTGGTCGGTCGGATATCCGACCAGTTCGCCAGATCCACCCGCGCCACGCCGGCAATGTGCAACTGTGCGTCGATGCCAGAGCGGGCCACTTCAACGCCAAGGCGGCGGCGAGGGTTGATCCAGGCCGACAGCCGGCGCCGACATTCGGCCAGCGTGGCCTCGGTTTCAGGCCCGCCACCAGCCATGTGCACCACCGCATCGATGCGGTAGCGCAGGATTTCGGCGGACTGCACCTGCAGCCGGTCCGCAACGGGGCGGACGTCGTCATCACTGAGCCGGATCCGTACCGTTTCCAGCAGCTCAGCGTCGGCTTCACCGGCATCATTGAGGCTCAAAACGGTGACCGCCACCACCGCTGGGGAGGGGCTTTCGGCAGTGGCATCGGCCACCAGACCCGAGGCGTTGCGCGCATGCAGGATGTAGCTGTTGCGCGGCCCGGCCGTGGTCAGTCCCTCGTAAACAAGCTGGATGCGCTCGCGCAGAGCGTCGTCTGCCTCGAGCACTTCTGTAGTGGGCGGCGATGCGCTCAGGTTCTCAGCCTGCACAACAAGGCGAGTCAGGCGCACGTTGGCTGCCAGGTGATCGAGGTCGCTGCCCTGCGCGAAGGCCAACAGCAACGCCTTGGCGGCATCGTTCACCCGAGCCCGGTTCTGCATGCGCCGGTACGCGCCCAGCTCCAGCAGCTTGGTGACCGGATCGCTTTCCAGCAAGGCGTCCCAGTTGTCGCCCATGAATGAGCGAAAGCCCGCCAGTTCCTGCTGGTAGGTCGCCTCATAGTCCAGGTCTTCCAGCACTTGCGGCGCAGGCAACGCCGACAGTTCAATAGTGCTCACGCGCTCACCTCCAGAATCTGGCTATCGCCCAGGTATTGCCCGGTCAGTTGCAGGGTGATCTGTCCACCGACCACCGACAGCACCCGGACCCGCTCCAGTTTCAGCCGCGGTTCCCAGCGGCTCAGCGAGCGAGCCACTTCGGCCTGCACGGCGCTTTTCCAGCCCTCGTTGATCGGCAGGTCTACAAACCGACGCAGCTTGCTGCCGTACTCCGGACGCATGCGCCGGCTGCCGACCGGAGTCGTCAAGATGTCCTCGATGGACTGCCGCAAGTGGGCAAGGCCCGACAGCGGCTGCCCTGTGTGGCGATCCATTCCGAGCATGGGGTTACTCCCGTGGCTGTAGGTCCGGGTGCTTGCTCAGGTAGTCCAGGGCCACGAGGTCATCGGCAGCCGCGGACACCAGTCCCTGAGCAACAGAGAGCTGTCGGCCGTCCGGCAGGATCAGCACGCGGGAGGTGTAGCGGGTGTCGCGGTAATGCTGGGCCGGGCCGGGCTTGGTCGGCGCCGACGCGGGAGTTTCTTTGTTCGCCATGGTTTCTCCAGAAATGACAAAGCCCGCACGCGGCGGGCCTGTTGAGGGACTGACGAATCAGTGTTTGTGGTTCGGGGTGTTGCCGGCGGTATCGATAATCTTGGCGCCGCCGAGGATGTCCCCGGTCACCTGCAGCGTGCCGTTGACCTGGACGGCTCCGGTCAGCGTGATGCTCGCAGCGGTGGCGGTGATCGCGTCATCCGTGACGACCGCCGAACTGCCGCCGACCTGCACCGTCACCGTGCCCGAGGGCACGTTGATGGTGTAGGTCTTGGCCTGCCAGTCGTAGACCAGCGACCCGCCGTCATCGAAACGCCAAACCTCGACGTGGTCGCGATTGTCCGGCTGCGCTCCAGCGTTGCCGTACAGCCCCGGCACGAACGTACCCTGCGCGGGTTCGCCGGACGGACTGATCAAGGCGCCCTGCTCGTTCAGGCTCGGCGCCCGCCAGTGCCGGGCTTTGCCCGCAGCTTGGCTGTGCCAGCGTACCCAGGCGCTGGTCCAGCCGGCGCCATCGGATACGCGCACCATCGCCGCGGCCAGATCCACCGCCACAACCCGGCACGGAATGATCAGGCCGGCGATCATGCGGTCATGTGCTGCGCTGACTTGGCTCATGAGATTTCCTCTGGCGCGATGTACTGGCCTTGCTGGCCGTTACCGATGTTCGGGCTGAAACCGAGCAGCAGGCTACCGGGCGGCTGGTTGGGCCATGGCCATGCCTCGTCGCCGAGGTAGAGTTCCTGCGTCCACTCCACAACCCAGACAACGTATCCGTCCAGCTCTGGCCGGGTGAAGTCCTGCGCGGCGCGGACGAACTCAGCCGGGCCAACTTCCTGCCCCCAGTGCTGCACCCGCAACAGGACGGCAAGCCGGGACGCGATGAAAGCCGCCTGGTGGTAGCAGTCCACTTGCTCAGCGCCGACGATAGCCCGCGCTTCGAAGTGGGCGACAACAGCAGCTTCGCCCGTGCCCTGGTCCAGGCCGGGCTCCAGCTCGGCCAGCTCCAGCAGCACCATCGGTACCGGAATGCTGGTGACGAGGCCCGGCGGAAAGCAGACCGCTTCAAGGCCGGGGATCGCACCGCGGATATGATCCTCAATCGCCGTGTACAGCGCGTCGAGGCTGAAGGTTTGATCAGACACGGGCGGATCCTCGCAGCAGCTTCTGCACTTCGTAGTTCAGTTCTTGTTCTAGGATCTCCAGCAGCCGCTGGTGGGCCTTCCGTGACCACTCATCGAAGTGCGGCCGAACGCTGTCGAGCGAGAGCATCGCCTTGGCCACGGGGAAACGGTCACCGTTTTCCTGAACCCAGCCACTGCTCCGACCGCCGAACGTGCTCTCCGGGTAGTCGCTCGCCTTGAAGTGCTTGCTGGCTGTGCGGATCCAGATGTCCGGTGTGCCACCGTAGACCTTCTTGTAGAACGCGCCCTGGTAACGCCGCCCCGCCACCGAAACGCCCGACCGGTTCTGCCGAGCACGACCGGCGCGGCTGGCCTCAATGGCGTTGACACCGAACCACAGCTTGCCTGGATCCGAGCCCTTCACGGGGTACGCTCGCAACCGCTGCCGTACAGCGGCCTGGGCGATTCGCTCTTGCTGGCTGACAGACCGGGCAATGTGGGTGCGCATCCAGCGCAGGGTCTTGTTGATGGTCCGACGCTCGGCTGCCGCGAACGCTTTCGGCGCCAGCACCGTGAAGCGGCTGAGCCGCTGCTTGTCGGCGCTGGATACCTGCAGCGTGAGCATGCCGCTGTCGGCCGTCTGCTTGAAGTAGCTGCCTACGCTCATCGCACCACCTCCCTCAAGACCAGGTTGATCCAACCTGTGCCATCCGGTTCGATCTTGACGATGATGTAGGTGCCACCACCTTCATCCGGCGGAAGGTCCAGCACCAGCTTTTGCTGGCTGGTCACCCCAACAGCATCAAGACCCCGAATAGAAAACACAGGTTCTCTGACTGGGGTTTTGAGCTGACCGAACTTCGGCTGCAGCCACGGCACCGAAATGAATCCGGGCACTGGCTTATCCCGACCCTCGATAACGGCCTCGTCACCGAGAACCGCCAGTAGCTGCTCGTCCATGTTCGCGACTTGATCATGGAAGGCCATGATTACTCACCGTCGTCTTGGTCATCCTTGGGAAGCTGACCACGCTTGGCGATCTTGCCTTCCTCGATGAGCAGATCAGTCAGTTCCTTGTTGGATGGCGTGTAGACCTCACCCTGTCGGATGACCTTCTTGCCGTCCTGAATACAACCGTCCACCACCACGTACTCGATCTTCGCGGCCATGTCACACCACCTTCGCGTAGAGGAATGCGTTTGGCTCCAGCATGCCGGCCAGCGCAGCAGCTTGAATTTTCAGCCAGCGCGCGCTCGGCTCCTTGGTGACCCAACTTTTGGGAAAACGAGCCGCTTCGACCAGGCCGCTCTCAATGGCTTCCAAATCCTGAATGGCACCGTAAAGCATGGCATTGCGGGTGTTGGTGGAACCCAGAATCAAACCACCAGCGGGGATCACCGGCTGCTCCTCGTCATCGTCGTCCAGGTACCACTCGTCGTACGCATAGAGGTCCACGCCCGGATCGTTGAGATAGCCGAGGTAGGTGACGCCGTCCGGCAACTCTTCGGGCTTGATCATGCCCATGTCGACTCGCCGGCTATTCAGTTGCTTCAGGACGGTTTCGTTACTCTGGAAAGCGTCCTGCGCTTCGGCACTCAACACCGCAACGTTGGCACTCCGGCCGGAATCCTTGGCAACCTGCCGGCGCCACTGGCGCAGGTTGGCAATTGGATCGGAACCACTGGTATTCCAGCGGCCGCTTGCCAGGGTGACTTTGTGGGTGTCCTCCATGAGGAAATCGATGGTGTCATCAACACCATCACCCACAACTCGGATGCGCCCTGTGGTCAACGCTTGCGCACACATCCACTCTTCCCGCCGAGTGATCTCGCCGTCGAGGTCAGTCAGGTCACGGCCCAGTTGCTCGCCCGCACGATCAAGCGCGCTGCGCGTGGAGAAAGCGGTTTCACCGGCTCCACGCTTGAGGATCAACTCAGCACGGGTTTCTCGCTTGGGCTGGATGTAGGGCGGCTTGTAGGTCGAGGAGCTGAACCCGGTGCGCTGCGAAACGCTGCCTGGCAGGGTCGGGTGTACGAACGGCGCCATCTTGCGCTGGCCCTTGATGATGTCGATGGTGACCGTCTCGGTACCGAAGGTCACAGGCGCGCCGCCATTGAAGAAGGTATTCATGAGGAAGCGCCGCGGCAGCACCATCTGCTCGACGGCTTCCAGCATGGTCAGGGTGTCAAAAATGTCAGTCATGGGGGCTCCGATCAGCGGATGAAAATGCACAGAGGACGCAGGGCGGCCTTCGCGACGGCAAGGCTCAGGCCCTCGCCGAGGTGGAGTTGGCTGGCCAGCACCTGGCCGGTGAGTCGAATCGGGGCGTTCGTGGCTCCACCAGTGGCGTCCACGTCCTGATCGAGGATGGCGGTCGGCACCTCGGAACCGTCCTCGGCCGCCACCTTGCACAGCAGATACTCTTTGGAAGCCGTGACCTGGCCGAGGACAGCGCCACGCTTCAAGTTCTGCCCGGCAGCGATAACACCTGTATCCATCACAACCGGGAAATCACCGGCCGAGAGCTGGCTCGGCTGGTACGTATGGCGTTGGGGGTTGCTCATGTGGATCTCCTTCAGCGGCGTTTGCCGCCGGCTACGATGGCGCTGACGGCAGCTTTGCGTTCGCCTTGCTTGCCGTCAGCGGATGGGGAAGTGCCGGTAACGCCTTGAGCGTCACTCTTGATACCGGCCAGCGAAATGCCGCGGTCCTGCGCCGCCTTGAACATGACCAGTGCGGTGGCTTCGACCGAGGTGCCGTCGTCAATCGCCGCCTCAATCTCTTTCTCGAAGCCTTTGCTGGACAGCGCGTTGATGCCCTTGATGCGCTCGCGCTCAGCGGTAGAGGCTTCTGCGCGCACTGCGTTGAGGTCCGGCTGTTCGGCCTGGGCGATTTCGATGGTGCCGGGATCGGTACCGGCTGCCAGTGCGGTGCGCAGTTCTGCCGTGGTCTTGACGGTGGTCATGGTGTGTATCCTTGGGGAGTTGATGGCCGGCTTGGCCAGTTCAGTAATCAGGGATTCCAGCGAACCCACGCGATGGGCCAGGCCGTGCTGGACGGCGTCGGCGCCGACGCGAATTCCGCCGTGATCGCCCATCTCGGGCACTTTCTCGGCAGCAACGCCGAGGTTGCGGGCAACCTTGCCCACGAAGACTTCACCCAGGGCGTCGATGGTTTCGCCGAGCTTCGCCCGGCCTTCCTCGCTGCCAAGGTCCAGGCGCTTGTTCGGCGCGTTGCGGCTGACGATCTGGTATCGGGTGCGGTCGGTGGCCTTCTCGTTCTCGACTACTGCCTCGACCACCACGCCGATGCTGCCGGCGAGGCTGGCTTCATCGATGACGATCTCGCTGGCCGCGGACGCGATCCAGTACGCAGCGCTTGCGCCAATACCGCCGATGTAGGCGACGATCCGCTTGCGATCACGTCCGGCGTAGATCATTTCCGCCAGCTCGTTGATGCCCGAGGCCACCCCGCCGGGGCTGTCGATGTTCAACACGATGGCGCGAACCTTCGGGTCATCGAGCGCACGCTGGATGTCGGTGGCCAGAACCTGCGTGCTGGTCGCACCGCTGATTTCGGTGAACAGGTTGGCGTAGCGGAAGATCGGCCCAACGACCGGCACCACGGCAACGCCGTTGCGCATCGTGACTTTGCGGGTGTCATCCAGCCGCTCGCCGCGCTTGGTGGCCAGCGCCATTGGATCGCCCATGCGATCAGAGATGGTCAGCAGGTTGTCCAGCGCGTCGGGCAGCATCAGCCAGGGCTGCGAGGCAGCCAGCTCAAGTGCTCGCGGCATGTCTATTCCTCTTCGGATTTGGGTTCAGGCGGGTTTTCCAGCCCGCCTTTGGGCAGGGCCTGCATGTTGTGCTCGCGGCGGTAGGTGACCTCGCGGGTACGCTGGCGAATCACTTGTTGCCAGGGCTCGCCGGTCATCGCCGCCGTTTCAAGCGTCTCGTTGCTGACGCCGATTTCGATGCGCTTGCCGGCGGCGTTGGCTTCCTTGAGTTCGTCGATGGCCCCGCGAGCCGGGCCGATCCAGATCGCCTGGCAGTAAGCCTTGCGCTTGGCCGGCGTGCTGTAGCCAGGTAGATGGATCAACCCCCTGGCCACCGCCTCATCAATGACCAACTCGCGGCTTGGCTGGCAGAAGTCGCAGGCCAACCACCAACGCCGCAGGCTGTAGAAGCGCCAGGCTTGCAGCATCGCGGCACGGGCAGCGCTGTAACTGCTGCTGTAATGCAGCAGCAGTTCTTCCAGAGGCAGCTCAAGGGCTGCACCGATCTCTTTCACCACCGCGGTGAAGAACGGATCGAACTGGGCGTTAGGCCGGCTCGGGTTGGCAATCATGGGTTCCTCACCAACGCCGAGGTCCACGATGGCCCCCTCACCCAACGCCAACTGGCCATCCGAGGTGTCATCCCCGCCGGCATGCTCTTCGGTAAGTGCGGACATGGGCAGGTTGCCCTGCTGGAAGTTGTCGCTCTTCTTGATGAACACGGTAAACATGGCCGAGATAACAGCCGCCATGAGTTCGGCGCTGCTGTAGCGCTCCAGCTTCTGCAGCGGCTCCAGCACCGGTGACAGATAGGGCGCTCCCCGCTTCTGTCCAGGACGTTCCTTGTCGGCCATCACATGCAACACTCGGCGCCGTCCGGTTGCGGCACCGAACACGGTCAAGCGCTCCCAGCCCAAGGTCTTGCCTGCCAAGTGTTCGCCGGGGTAACCCGTGCAGACGTGGTACGCGACAGGCGCCCCCAGTCCGTCAAACTCCACACCCTCGACCAGGTCGACGCGATCCATTCCACCGTTCGGGTTGCAGACCCGGTCGGACTCGATGAGCTGCAGGCGGGTGCTGAAGATGCAGCCGGGGCGTTCGTTGTCCGGGCTGGCCACGAACACGTCGCCAGCCACCATGGATGACACCAGCACCAGGGCCTGCAGTTGGTAATGGTTGAGCGTCGCTTCGGCGTCGCACTCCCTCGGGTCATCTGCGTACAGCGACCAAAGCCGATCCAACTGGCTATTCAGTTGCTCGGCCTCCTCTAGTGTGATGCCCAGCGCCTCATGATCGACCTGAGCACGACAGACCAGCCCCGTCCCAACAACATTGGTGCGCAACCGTGTGATCGCCGCACGGGCCACCAGGTGATTGCGCATGGCATCACGGGACCGTGCCACCAGCATTCGCCGCTCGCCCTGGTTGAAGTCTCGGCGCGGGCTGCCCAGGCCAGGTATCCAGCTCGCCACGCTGCGCAGAATCCGCGATGCACCGCGCCAGCGGGTTTCGACACCTCCACCGCCGCCTTGGGCAACGATCTGCCCGTTTCCAACCGATGCCCTGGCAACCCGGATAGCCTCCTGCATCAGTTGCTCAGCGGCCTGCTCACGCTTACGGAACGGCCACATGGTCAAATCCCCAGGTAGGAAATGCGGTTGCGACCACGGCCTTGAAGCACCGCCTGCTCCGCAGCGACCTGCTCGGCATACTGCTTTTCCAGCAACCGCAGGCTATTGAGTTCGGCCATCTGGACCTCGCGATCTGCCCGGCGCAAACGCTGGCCGTTTTTCAGGACGGCCGAGATCGCCGCCCGTACTTCCGCAAGGCGTTGTTGTGCATCTGTCATGGTTAACCTCGATTAGCCGACGCGGCTCCGGGTGCCCCTGCCGCGAGAAACTACGCGACGAGGCACCGGCGCCACCGCCTGCTCAGTGTTGAAAAGGGTCGGCTGGAGCTGTTGCTGCTCCAACTGGTCCCATTCGTGGTCGCGTAGCAGGTGGGTCTTGAGGCTGCGCGCCGCGTGCAGGGCGTACACCTCGCAGTCCAGCGCCTCGTTGCGGCGACCTGCCTTTTTCTGCCAGACCATCTTGCTGGGCATGCGCGGGTGCGGGGCCAGCACCTCGTTGGTGACCTGCTCGTAGTAGTCCGCACGGATCTCGCTGTACCAGTGCATTCGACCTGGGCCACTGCCGGTCAGCCGCATACGGCCATCGATCAGTGTCTTGGCTTTGTGCGTGCCAACGATGAACACGCGAAGTCCGTATTTGGCGGCCTTCGTGTTGTCCTGGGTGGTATCGGTCGACTGGGCCGGCTTGGTGAAAATCTCCCGGTCGCGGCTGTCGATGGAAGCGCCCTTGATCGCCATGATGTTGAAACGTTGGCGGTCCCGGACATAGGCGTACACCGCATCGTTGGTGTTGCCGTCCGAGCTGTCGATGCTGACGGCTGACACGCCGATCTGCGCGCCGCCTTCCGTTGCAATCGGTGTGGCGACGATCTTGTCCAGCTCAGTCCAGACCGGATCATTTGGATCGATGGGGTTGCCCGGCAATTCGCCCCAGTACAAGCGCCAGGACTCTTCGCCCCTGCCCCAGCCCACGATTACCAGGGCGAGACGATCACCCTGGACGTCCACACCAACCGTGACGAGCAGCACGCCCTTGGGCGCGGTCAGCTCGGCGTAAGGTTCGGCGCGCTTTTCCAGCTCGTCGGTCTTGGGCGCGTTGCTCTTGTACTCGTAGCTCTCTCCCATCGAGCTGTTGGTAAAGGCGATCATCGGGCCGATGTTGCCCATGGATGCGGCATGCTCGGCCTGCAGTTTCTTCTCCATCAGCACTTCGAAGCGCGACCCGTGGAACGTGGCATAAAGCTCGTTGAGGATGTAGCCAGCAATGCCACGGAACTCAGCCGTGGCCACCCAGCGCCCATGCTTGAGGTTGGCGTTTTTCTGGTGGTCATCCCAGATTTCACTGCAGTGAGGGCAGACGTAGAACGTCGTTTCCGGGCGCCGCTTGCCGTACACCTCATGGAAGTAGCCCGGGTCCTCATCGCAGTGCAGGTGCTCGAAGCTCAGCGCATGCGACTGGCCACAGCCGTGACAGGGAACCAGCCCCACGCGCTTGTCCGACAGCTCAAGCTCGGCGTCGATGGCGGACAGCCCCTTGATCGTCGGGGTGCCGCCGATGATGATCTTCGAACGCCGGAAGGTCTTGAGGCGCTCCTTCGCCAGCTTGATGCTGTCCCCCTGCCCCCGCAGGTTCAGGTTGCAGTCGTCGGGCTCTTCGATGGCGACCCGCGGTACCGGCGTCGACTTCACACTGGCCGGGCTGTTGGAGCCGACCATTTTCAGGAAGCCTCCAGGGAAGCGCTTGAAGTCCTGGCGCTGCTGCAGCTTGCGACTGCGCAGGTCGACCTTCTTGCGCAAGCGCCTGGTCGCTTCGATCATCGGCTCCAGCTTTTCCGCCACGTACTGCTTGGCGGCTTCTGCCTTGGGGAACAGGATCAGGATCGGGGACGGGTCCAGGTCAATCCACTTGCCGATGGCGTTGCCCAGCACGCCCGAAGTCCAGGCCACCTGGGCGGACTTGCGCCCCACGATCTCGGCCACACTCGGGTCGTCCAACGCCTCAAGCGGGCCACCTGGCCAAATCAAATGCGGGGTGATGTCGAAGCGGTATTTACCCGGAGTGGCCGACTCTTCGGATGCGAGCCAGCGGTACTTGGCCGCCCACTGGATGATGGTCATGCGTGGCGGCGGGGCCCACTTGCGACACACCCGCCCCATAGCTTTACTCGCCGTCTTCTTCAGAGCCCTCCTCGTCGTCCGGCTCGTCAGGATCCCCAGCGAGATCGTCGTCCTCGTCATACGCGGACAACCTCCTCAGTATTGATTCGATGGGCTCGCGGATCAGTTGGTCATCGACTTGCACGCCGTAGCGGGCGGACAGGCTTGCCGCCAGCTCATCAGGGAATGTGTTCAGCAATTCGATCTTGGCGCCGGTGATGACCGCTTCGAAGCGCTCGACCATTTCCGCCTCGATCACCACCTCGCCCAGGTCCTTGGCCAGCGCCAGCTCCTCGCGGTCGCCGCGGATACGGTCGAGCCGGTCGCGGGTGGTTTCCTTCTTGCCGTTGAGCGCAGCCTGGCGCATAAGCCACTCGATCACCGCTTGGGTGTCGTACTGGTTTTCATTGCCGCGACCGACACCGAACTCGATTACCGGCATGCCTTCATTCTGCCACCGGCTCAGGGTGCGTTCGTCGCGACCAACGATCTCACCCAGTTCGAGCTTGCTGACTGTCTTGCCCATCACTAAGTCCTTGAAAAGACGGACATCCCTGTCGAAACCTCAGCTACAGGGAATCCGCGAGTCTGCGCACCCGTGTAGGGGGCGGGGCCAGGGGAGGACCCAGATTTCACCGAGCCCCGCCCCCACCCCCTAGGTCGGCAGCGCGGGTTCCCAGCCCCGTACTCATTGATATACCTCCAAGAGCGACATCAAGGTGCTACCATCCCAAGGTCCTTCTCAGCAGAAGGCGTGCCGGGAAGGATCCCCTCAAATTAAAAGGAACTGAGATGGCAACGTACAAAATCGCTCATGTGCATCACAGCGGTCAGGACATGATTGTTTTCCCACTAACTTCGTCGTTTGGCAGCAAGTCCAGTAGCGACCAAGAGGAAATCATGGACTCGCTCCAGCAAGCAGCTTGGAGCGCTAACCTTGCCGGAAATGTCGTTGTTATCTGGAAGTCAGGTAATCGTGTGTACTTCCGCGCCCCGCCTGCATGGCACTCCTTCTTCCGATCCCCGAATATCTGGGGATGGGTGATGGCCAACATCAACAAGGAGCTGACGATTTAACATCTCCTCAAGGGCGGCTGAGTTCTTCTCCGCCACATCCTCGCTCCCTTCTTGGCAGATCAACTCTCCCCGAGCCTGCTCCAATGCAGACTCCAAATGAGCGATGATCTTCACCAACGTCCCATCACGGCGGTATGACAAGCTAGTCAAACCGCCGGTCTCACTTTTGACCCACAGAATATTTTGAGCCTCATCAATCACCCGAACTTGCATGGATATATCTCTCCATTCACCGATTGATATCGCCGGGCGGCACTTCGCAGACCCCAAGCCGCTTCGCCGCCCAGCGCTCGTACAGAACAATTGCCACATCCGCACCCGCCACCGCCGTGATGCAACCGAACGCGCCAGCCGCCCAGATAGACAAGCCCGCCGAGTGCAGCAACATGATGGTTGCCATGCCGGTAACAACGCAGGCACCGGAGCGCAATGCGATTCGGCGAACAAGCGCCCAGCCATACACCCCCGCTTTGTCTGCCCGCCACGCCTCGCCCGACACCCCGCCGACCAGGGAAAGCACGATCACCATCCACAGGGGCATCTCGATTAACGCTTGTTGCTCGTTGGTCATACGGTCCTCGCATGTCAAAAAGCACGGAGCCAGAAACAGAAAACCCCGCCAGTTGGCAGGGTTCTCGGTGATCGCAGCTCAGTGCTTGGGGGAAGCGCCTAAGCGCAGTTGTCATATCGTGGGGACTTTTTACTCCCGACCGGAAAAACCGAAAAGGGGTAATTTTAGGTTCGTCGCTTCGACGCTACTTCGGCGCATCCTCGACGCAGGTTCGGCGCATTCTTACCCGACGAACGGTAGTCATACGAACCCGCCCGCAACGGGCCGACAGGATGGCCAGCACTTGCAGGTGCAGCGCCTTGACCCAGTTGCGATAGGTTCGGTCAGCGTCCTCCGCAAGCCCGACCTGGTGCATTTGCTCGCGAACGGTTGAGCAGTGCAGGTAGCGAAATCGAGCCAGCTTCGCGAGAACCGCACCGCGGTCATCGCGCCGCTCCAGCTCGACCACGGCCGCGTCCACTTCCGCAGCCGAATGATCGAGCCCGGCACCGGCTACCAGAATTCGAGATCCGGAAGATCCCCCCCGTGGCGCGGCCCCCTTCCATTCCATGATTGTTCCCATCTGGCTGCCCATGCTGGAACCAAGCCCCAACCGAGCGCACTGCTCGCCCCAGTGTTGCATCAGGCCAGCAACCAAGCGCAGGCGCTCGGCCGGATCCAGCAGTTCCGCCATTTCGATGCGGTGGGCAGCAAGCCGGGAGGTCAATACGAACTGCATTTCGTCCTTGTTCATCGCGAACCTCCCAAAACCTGAACCCAACACATATTTGGCTTACCCAACACAAACCCAACACAGTTAAAGATCAATGAAATCAATGGATTAATTAGGTATGTGTTAAGTGTGTTGGGTGTGTTGGGTTTTTCAGCCCTCGCATAGAGATTTTTTCCCCGCTGAACAGTACCCCGGAAAAAATCACGTACGCGCGCGTGCGCGCACAAACCCAACACACCCAACACAACACCCCCGCACACCACAGTTTCCGTGGCCCCAATGCGTGTTGGCTTACCAAATCGAACCCAACACAAACCCAACACACCCAACACACTTTCAGTCGTATTCATGCCGCAAGCGTCCTTTTCACGTGCTCCCAACCGTCCACGTTCCATCCAGACAGCTTCGCCCGAGCACGCCATTCAGAGACGTTCCTGCCCAGCTCGGCCGGATTAATGGATGGGGGGAGGGAAGGATCGCCATCAGAAGGGAAGAAGAACGCCGCAAAACGTCTGGTGTTGCCGTCCGTCCATGGGATAGCCCGCGTCTTCTCCACCTTCGCACTCAGCATCAACGAGAACTTGGTATGGCTCATCGCGTGCTCTTTGTTGAGCGAGCACCATTCCAAGAACATCCCGTACACGTCGGACGTCAATGCAGAGCCCCACAGGTCCTTTCCCAGTTCCCCTAGACGCCAAAGACTGTAGAACGTCTGCCACGCAGTGCGGCTCAACTCCACCAGCCGCTGGCGTGCCCCGGTTTTCGGGGGCCGGGTTCGCTGATCAAAATCGCCAAGGTCTACGCTCAACAACCAACCGTACAGGGCGGCAACACCGCCATTGGCCAGCTCTCTCGCGATTGCCTTCTGCCGTGCAGGCGGCAACGTCTCCAGCGGCCACATTACGAGCATTCGCCGATCATCTTCGCTGATAGGCCAGGGCATGATTTCGTTGCTCAGGAACGCGGAGTTCATATGGTTGGACTCCTCCCAGCCATTGATGAATTTCGACTCCATGCGAACCGTCTTCCCGGTCACCATGTGCTTGATCTTGCCCACCTGGTTGTACCGCTGATCGCGGCTCACAACCTCTTCGAAAACGGCCCAAAGCTTACCGCTCTGCCAGGCGTTGAAATTGCCTTCCAATTGCTGCTGCCCGACAGTTGCCGCATAGCGGCCATACAGCTCACCCATGACGTCCGAGAAAAGAAGGCTCTTGCCGGAGCCTTCCATCGTGGAGTGAAACAGGATCGCCGTGTCCATCTTGGCGCCCATATGCTGAAGCGGGTAAGCCAGCCACCGGATCAGCCACCCCAGAGCCTCATCGTCATGGTTGCAAAGGAACGAGATCAGCCAGCGCAGATGCTCGCACGCCGCATCGTCACGAACAGGCTCCAGCGGCAAACCTTCGAACGTGTTGATGTAGATCGCAGGGTCTTTCGTCATGGTCGGGTCGAACACAATGTGATCTACATCGACGACCCGACGACTCGAACTATTCAGCCAGAGCTGATAGGCATCCCCCAACGCCATCTTGATGCTGCCTTCTGGCAGCCGGCGCTTTTTCTCGCGGTCCCAAGCCTCTTTCGTCCCGTCGATGTACACATAGCGTTCAAGGGGGGCGAGTTTCAGCGCACCCCCTTTCTTGTTGGACATCCGCAGCGCCTGCTCAATCTCCTTGACCTGCTGTGCAGACACTAATTTCTTGTCGGTCCTTTCCATCCACTCTTTCGCAGCGGCCTTGCCGATCAGGGCTTCAAACCCTGACCGCTTCATCGACTGCCCCTTGTCCATGTCCCACACGTTGGTGGAGCCCTCGACAAGAGCAAATCGGCGAAGAGTGCTCTTGAGCGCCGACCCGCCCTCCCCCGCCCCCCCTTCGGCCGAGGCGGAGACCTCTCCGCCGGCCGGGCTAGGGGGATCCGGGTCAGCATCTGGGGCACCGCGTTCGTCGACCTGATCGGCCTGCTCGACAGTCGATGGGGTGCGGGGAAGCTCGCCCAAGGGGGGAGGTTCAGGCGGCCGCGACTTGGCATCCAGACCCAGCAGTCGCGCAGCCGCCCGCGTCGCCTCGCGACTGTCCCCGTTGTGCTCCAGAATGCAGAACACGTCGAAGGCATCATTCTTGTGGCCGTTGTTCAGCGGGTCAGAGCTGTGGTGCGAGTACAGCTTGTCATCGCTGATCGTTACTCCTGGCAGCCCACTACTGCTCTGGGGACATAGCCATTTGTTCCCCAGGCGCTTGTACCCGTGGGCCTCGATCAACGTCGCCAGGTCATGGCAGCGGTTGAACTCAGGAATCACTGGAGGCAGGTCTGGGCCTGATCGTTCAACGGTGGGTCGGGGCTTCGGCGCGGCTGCAGGTGCTGGAGCGCTCCTGGGCAACCACGGACAAGCCTGCTCACCGGCAGGCTTGAATTGGTCCCATCCCTGCCAGATATCGAGTAGAGCTTGGGGCAGATCAGGCAGACCATCCGACGACGGTGGTTTTCGCCAGGTGTAGGGTTTTCCGGTGCCTGGATGAATGGACGGCGGCATGACGTCCTGCACCAGGCCACCGCGCAGCTCGAACACCGTGATTTTCTTGAAGGGCTCTGCCGCGAGGCGCAAAGCCGCCTCCCTCTCCGTCTGCCCCGCGTCCGCGGCGGCTCTAACCTGAAGCATCAGCGCCTTCAGGATCGATCCGTCAGGGTCTGCCTGACTGGGCCAAACCAGAGAATGGCGGGTCAGCTCGACGCCATCCGGGACCCGAAACAGCACCCGGAAGCGCATGGGATTGCCGACCACTGTCGGGTAGGCATCAGCCAAGGCATCCAGGTCCAGATCCAGCACCTGCTGAAACACCTGGCGGGTCAGCTCGACATCATCGACGTCGAGCGAGCAGACCCGGCTCGGCCCAAGTACAACGCCAAGGTTGTGCTTGGGGTTCTGCGACCAGAACTGTTCAGCCGCGTCCGGGTCGGTGAAATATCCGCCGGGCTTGTTCCAGCCCTCACCTTTCGGGCCCTTCTGACCAGGCTCTATGGGCACCAGCGCCAACCCAAACGAATCGATGTAGCGCCGGGCCCATTCTGCAGTCGAAGTCTTCTTGCGGCCGGTCATCGCCGACGCTCCCGCCGATCCTGGCAGTCGATGCAGGTTTCGCATCCAATCGCCGCCAGTTGACGAGCGACCGGGATAGGTGCGTCGCAGTCCTCGCAGAGTTGCGAACTGTGGCTGTGAACCTTGAGCGCCTGGCGCTTCAGAGCCAGCCCCAACAAGAAGTCATCCAGCTCATTGGCAATATCAACATTGTCAGCCATGGGCACCGTCCTCCATCGCCTTGCGTGCCCCGGCCATGATCGCTAGCACCTGCCGCATGACGTCCATGCCGCGCTTCTCCAGCAACTGGACTTCGTGCAGTTCCCAGATGTTGTCAGCGGCGCCGTCGTGCATCGTGCCGACGAATTCACCAGCCTCGTCCAGGAGCTTGCCGACGGCCCGAAGGGCTTCGTTGGTCGCCGGGACTGGCTCAGGTCGATACCACACCGCTCCTGCAGGACGCACCAAGGCGTCCAACAACCGCGGATCGGACGTCAAACGGATAACGTCTTCCAGCTCATCGGGATTGAGCCAGCGGCGTTCCTCATCGAGGTTGAGTTTCTTCTGAAGGGTGTCCTGATCCAGGACCATTTCGAATGCTAGGCGAGTGAACCCGCCCGTGAAGTCACGCCCGGCGCGATAGAGCGCCTGACGCAAGGTCAGCACCGGGCCTGCGCCCGGCAGAAGATCTGTGCGACTCATAACCGTAAAATCCTTATTTACGGTGTAGCCAGAGGAACGGGCACGCCCTATCCTACGACCACGACCGATGTGCATGTGCTTGTGCTCTGTCGTCGCTGGCCTGGGGAGGTGAGAGTCCCCAGGTCGGCACCTGTTTCAGGCGGCTAGCTGCTTTCGCCTGCTACCCACCCGACGTAATTCATAGCCTTCCGCCTTCCCGTTGCCATCAATAACCACACGGACATCACGTCCGCTCAGCAGCATCTGTGAGATTGCTCCCTGGGTGACGCCCAGCGCTTCAGCAACCTCAACCTGACTTCTGCCCTTCACGTATTCACGTAACGGGGTCCCAAATTGAATAGACATTGTCGACTCCCATGGATGGACCGCGACCACATATTAGTTCGACTCATTAAATTCGCGCAAGAAAAAATCACCATTGCTGTTTGAGGCATATGAGTAACCCTTATAGCATCGTCGCATGAAGACCAAAGCCCCCTACATCGCAGAAGAAGCAGCCCGCCTCCAGGCTGCCTACAAAGCTCGCAAGGCAGAGGACCGCTCCCTCAACCAGGAGAAGGTCGCTGAAGCTTGCGGCTGGGCCGGCCAAAGTGCAGTCAGCCAGTACATGACTGGCAAAATCGCCCTCAATCTCCCCGCGCTTCTTAGCCTCAGTCGCGTTCTACGTGTTGCTCCCGAGAGCATCAGCCCTCGGTTAGCAGAGACTCTGGACACGACTGCTAACAGTTCGGTGTTAAGTACTGCCCTAGGAAAGGGTTTACATCTGAACACTACGGAGATAGGACCGGCGGGGAGGCTGCTGCCTGTGATCGGATATGTACAAGTGGGCGCCTTTTGCGACGCAAAGGACGGGTTCTCAGAGGAGGAAGTACAGGAGTGGGTTGAGGCCGGAGGGGCTTCAGGCCCCGGCTCGTTCATCGTTCGGGTGGAAGGTAAGAGCATGGAGCCTGACTTCGCACCAGGTGACAAAGTGGTAATTGATCCGTCAATGCCATGGAAGTCGGGAGATTTCGTGCTGGCCAGCGCACCAAATGAGCCAGCGGCGACCCTACGCCAAATCAACATTGAAGGTGGAACGGTCTACCTTTTCGCGACCAATCCCGCATTGCCAGATCGAGTGATCAAAATCGATGAGACCTGGCGCATCTACGGAAGAGCCAGGCGAAAAATCGTGGATCTATGAAGGAAGCCCGCCGAGAGCGGGCTTTTTTGTGGCTGATCGTCAGAAAAACAGCAAATAACAGCAAAGCTATTGACAGAATAAACCACTAATACTAATTTTCCGTTCGTATCTCCTCTCACCGAGTACGAATAATGAACAGAGCACAGCACATTCCACCCTGCAAGATCCTCTTGCACCCCACGGCGAGCAGCAGCCGGTCAGCGGTAATTGCCTTGCAACACCGCACCGGTTTGATGGTCGTCATCACCCCGAACGGTTTCGCCACGGCTATTCCTGCAAAGCGGGTGGTCGCATGAGCAACCACATCGTTCCGCTCGCTAACGTCATGCGGCTGCAGCAAGTGCTGGAGAACGGTGGCACCGCCACCTGCCAGGTCCGCCGGCCCGAGTCACTTTCCATCGCAACCATCCAGGCGAAGCTCGAAACCGACGCCGTGCACCTGGAAGTCGCTGTGGGCGACACCACCGGCAAGCTGACGCTCCAACGCGGCGACACGGCCAAATACCAGCACCTTCGCGACTTCATCCAGGAGCTTGCCAACGGCCGCACTGAGTACGTCAAGAAGGCGCTTGCCCTGATGGATGCACACGATCATGTGAGCGCCATCTTGCCCAGCGGCCATCTCGTCTACATCAGCCCCACGCCTTGGCCGAACACGCCATTTGCCGCAGTGATCACCAATAACACCGGGGAGATCTGCGCAGTCGCATGCGGTGCAGACAAGGACAACCTCGCAGCCCAGGTCCGCGCCAAGCTCTGGCCTTCGGCGGAGGGGCACGGGGAGTGCGCATGACCAGCACCCTCGACCAGCTCCGCCAGCAATGGACCACCCCCTGCCCTTCCATGGCCGCGGTGCGGGAGCACTACTTCCCGCACATCCGCACGGATCGCCGCTTCCGGGAGTTGGTCAGGGACGGGGCGATCAAGCTGAAGCTGACCAAGTTGCACAACTCAGCGCGAGCGCAGCACGTCGTCTACCTGACAGACCTCGCCAACTACCTCGACACGCTGGAAGCGCAGACGGCTTAGCAACAGGCGGCCCCGGCCTTCAGGGGCACCACATCCGCTACCGACTCTCACTCAACCTCGGTGGCCGCTTTGTATCTGGAGCACAGCACATGCAAGCACAGCACTACACCCTGCTCGCCGCAGTCGCGTGGATCTTCACCATGGCATTCCTTCCCTTCCTGTTCGCGAAGGCCCGCCAGCGTGCCTACGAAAAAGGCTACGCAGAAGGTCTCGATAAGCTGGACGCGATGAACTGGCAGCGCCTGCAGGCGCTCGACAGCACCTTGGCCGAACGAGCAGTGGACCGGGAGAAAGAGCAGCGGCAGCACCTGCAGACGAAAGCCGCCCTGCTGGGAACTATCACCGAGCTGGAAAACCGGATCGCTGCCTACACCGGCCTGGCTGTCACCGCAGACGACCATCGACTGGTCACTCAGGCTGCCGATACTCTGCAGCTCGCCCAGCGAACTTGGAACGCAGTGAAAGGAACCGGCAACTGGGGAGCCCGCGCCGAAGCCGAGGCCACCGGCCTGCTGCGTCTGGCAGAACTCATTCACGCCCAAGTGCGTCGCTCACCGGCCGCTGCAAAAGCAGGGAGCGCAGCATGACCCTTCGCAAGCATGTTCTCAGACACTTCCACATGTGCTGTGGCCTGGGCGGCGGCGCCAAGGGTTTCAACCGCGCCAAGCCAGTGGTGGGCAATCTGCAGGGCGAGTGGCAATGCCTCGGCGGCGTCGACGTCGACCCGGCCGGGCTGGCTGACTTCGAGCGCCTCAGCGGCGTGAAAGGCACGCTGCTGGACCTGTTCACACGCGACCAGTACATCCGCTTCCACGGGAAGGAGCCGCCACCAGGTTGGCGCGAGGCCACCCCTGAGGACATCCGCCGGGCAGCCGGCGGTCAGCGGCCAGACGCGGTGTTCATCAGCTCTCCGTGCAAGGGCGCGAGCGGGCTGCTGTCCGAGAAGATGAGCCAGACGCCCAAGTACCAGGCGCTGAACGAGCTGACACTGCGCTGCATCTGGCTGTTCGGCGAAGCGTGGGCCGACGATCCAGTTCCCCTGCTCGTCTTCGAGAACGTGCCTCGGCTTGCATCGCGCGGCCGGCACCTGCTGGACCAGATCAACAGCCTGCTATCCAGCTTCGGTTACGCAGTGGCCGAGACGACCCACGACTGTGGCCGCATCGGGCACCTGGCCCAGAGTCGAAAGCGCTTCTTGCTGGTCGCCCGCCACGTCGAGAAGGTGCCGCCGTTTCTCTACGAGCCAGAGCAGAAGACCCTGCGCGCCGTCGGCGACATCCTCGGCCGGATGCCCTTGGCCGGCGACGTCGCTGCTGCAGGACCGATGCACCGCGTACCAGCACTGCAGTGGAAGACGTGGGTACGACTCGCCCTGGTCGAGGCAGGGAAGGACTGGCGCAGCCTCAACGACCTGCAGATCCAGGACGGGCACCTTCGCGACTTCGTGATCGTCCCCGAGGCATTCGCCGGGTATCTGGGCGTGAACGAGTGGGCGGAATCGATCGGTACGGTGGCGGGCAGCTCACGACCAACGAACGGAAAGTTCTCCGTTGCTGACCCGCGCGCCAAGGCCGGCGCCCTGCAGTACCAGCAGTACGGTGTGCGCCGCTGGGAAGACACCAGCGGCGCCGTCATCGGCGTGAAAAGCCCCGGACAAGGCACCTTCAGTGTCGCGGACCCACGGCGTTCGGGCGGTGGCTTCGGCAAGTACCTGGTCACACCGTACGACAGCGCCGCTGGTACCGTCATCGCCGGCAGCACCACGGGCCAGGGCGCCTTCGCTGTGCAGGATCCTCGGTATCACAACTGGCACCCCAACGCATCGAGCAGGAAGCTGAACGTCGTCGGCATGGGCCAGACCGCCGGCACAGTCACCGGCTCCCAGCAGGTTGCCAGCGGAGCCCTGTCCATCGCCGATCCCCGGCCCGGCCTGAACCGGGGCAAGGGTGATGCCTACCTGACTGGCGGGCATTACGGCGTCGTGCCCTGGGCCACTCCGGCCGGAGCCGTATCCGCCAGCGCTATGCACGACAACGGCCGGTGGAGCGTTGCCGACCCGCGCCTGCCCGAGGCAAACGACCGTCTCACCTGCGTTATCGAATCGCTCGACGGCACCTGGCACCGCCCCTTCACCACGCTGGAGCTGGCCGCGCTGCAGAGCCTGGTCGAGCCAGAGGAACAGTTGGAACTGGACGGCCTGAGCGACCAAGCCTGGCGCGAGCGCATTGGTAACGCGGTGCCCCCGGCCGCGGCCGAGGCAATCGCCCATGTCATGGGCACCACTCTATTGCTGGCCGCCCAGGGCGAAACTTTCATGCTCAGCTCAATGCCGATTTGGGTCCGCCCAGTCGCGGTTGGCCTGAGCGTAGCTCAGCGGGAGGCAGCATGACCAATACGCACCGCATGACTTTCACCGAGGAATCGTTGGCGTTCGCGCTCAACCAAGCCCACGGTCTCCAAGACATTAGCACCGACCTGATCGCTGCCAATGTATTCCGGCAACGGTCAGGGACGACTACCACGTCCCCCAGCCTCGGCCCGGCTATTGGTGTCACAGACACAGATGTTGATCGTCTGCTCGATACCATCGCCTGCCTTCTGCCCTATGCCGAGGACGAGGCAGCGCTGACCTGTGACAACCAGCAAAACTCTGAAATGGCTTGGGACGCAGTGGATAAAGCGCGTGATCTGCTGGAAGAGATTGAGCGCAGAAGAGGCGAAGCACGCCCCTCTACCAGCCCCACCACAGCAGCGAAGGAGGAACACGGCCTCGACCAAGCGGAGGGCTGCAAGCCCGACTTCGACTTCATCTTGTCCGCTCTTCGAAGCGGTCGCCATCCAGCATCCGCAGACGTCCAGGCCGCAGACAACGCATTGAAGCTCGCCCAGGTCGGCTTGCTCGTAGCCGTGAAGACGGCATATCCAGTCGGCAGCCGAGTATCCGTTCAGGCTGGACAGAACACCCTGCTGATCGAGGTAACGGGGCACGATAGTGCATGGTGGTCCAGACCAGGCTACATCCACGGGAAAAACCGCAAGACTGGCAAATCCCGGACATTTCACCACAGCACTGTCACCGAGGTGCTCAATGGCTGAACGCCCACGCCTCGCCACTCACGCCCTCGACCTCAACGCCATCTGCGATATCTGCGGCAAAGCGAGATCCGCATATCGCCACGCCAAATGCAGCCGGATCCGGCAGCAGCGCAAGAGTATCGAGTGGGAGTCCGTCATGGCTAACCAGGCCGCCAAACGAGCACAGGGGAAACGCGCATGAGCCTCCCACGCTGGGTACTCATTAACCGCGCAGCCGAGCTGACCGGCTACAGCGAGGACGCCATCCGACACAAGGTCAAGAACGGCACCTGGGCGCAGGGCCGCATCTGGCGGAAGGCACCCGATGGACGCATCACAATCAACATGACGGAGTATGACAAGTGGGCCGAGAGCGCACCCCAGGCAGCGGCTTAGAAGCCGAGCTGGCGAAGCACTCAGGCATTGAGATTCACGGCAGCAACTTGCGGATCGTCTTTATGTGGCGCCGCATTCGCTGCCGAGAATCACTGGGCCTGCCAGTGACCAAAGCCAACATCAGACATGCCGCCCAACTCCGGGCGGCAATTCTTCATGAGATCAAGATCGGCACGTTTGATTACGGCCGGCACTTTCCCAACTCGAAACACGGCGCGAACTACAGCAACGTAAAGGACGAGCGCCTGGAGGCCTTGGCAGAACGTTACAAGCCTCTCAAGGCCATCGACATCACTCCCATGACAGAGGAGAAATACGGCTATGCCATCGACATCTGCGTCGAGCTGGTGGGCAAGGATCGACTGGCCGGCGTCCTCTTGCCGGAAGACATTCACAAGCTTCGCGCCCAACTGATCGAGACTCGCGCTCCGTCTACGGCTAACCACTACCTCGCGACGTTCACCGGATTCTTGACCTGGTGCGAGAGCAACGGCTATTGCAGGGCCGGGCTGGCCTCGTCATGCATCAGGTTCGCCATGAGTGACAAGGAGCCGGATCCTCTGACCCGTGAGGAGTTCGAACAGTTGGTTAATCAAGGATGCCTGCACGATCAGGATAAAGCGGCAATCACGCTTGCGGTTTACACCGGCCTACGTCCTGGTGAGCTGTGCGCTTTGGCGGTTGAGGACATAGACATCATGGCAGGCAAGATCGAGGTAACTAGGGCCATCACCGCGAAGGGGAGCTTCAAAGTTACGAAGACCAGCAAGCCCCGGACGGTCTTCTTGATGCCGCCGGCACTGTGGGCTTGCAAGGTGCTGATAGGGTTGGTTGGTGGTCACGCAAAACAGAAGATACGCGTGTATATGAATCGGCATGAATGGCGGGAGGACGCTGTCACCCCACTCCTTTCCCCAAGCACTCAAGCAAGGAAACGGGGGATAAATGCTTGGTTTGTCTCTACCGCATGGAACACTAAATGGTCATCAATACAGCGACGCGCAGGAATAAGACCACGACGTCCATATCAGACCCGACACACATATGCATGCTGGTGTCTGACGGCTCGTGGCAACCTTGCATTTATTGCAAAGCAAATGGGGCACAAAGACTACACCATGCTTGTTCAGGTCTATGCAAAGTGGATGGATGATGAGTCCCCATCCGAACTTTCAAGAATCTGGCAGAGCATGAATGAACCACCAGGACTTAATCCTCGGTAAAATCATCCCCGCGACTCTGAGCCCAATAAATAGAGGCTGCCAAATTAGCACGCTTAACTCTGAAGTCATCTATTAAGTTCTGCAAATCAACATCAGTTACGAACTCAAATCGCTCGCTTGAACCAAAAATTAGACGCGAATCTATCTCTGCATCTAGCGCCTTGATAATCGCGACGACACTTCTATGCTCGCCATAAAGTTTTCTGACGTGTGATGATTCAGAGTTCTCGACTGAATCGGGTGCCTTTACCATCTCAGAATCAAAGAATCCGATATTTAGAAGCCGTTCAGAAATTTTCTTTTTCTGGCTAATTTTCAATGATAATGATTCACCCCAAGCGAGGGCTGCGTCCGAAGGGCTGAGCGGTTCTGAGGTCACCAAACGCATCTCTCGCGCTTCGTCCATGGCTTGATCTGAAACTTTTTGATGTAAAAACACTCCTGCCTGCTCTAGAAAGCGATCTGGCAGGTACATGTAGAAACACTGTGACGTTTCCACAATGAACTCTTCAATCAACTGTGGAAGCGGACCAATAGTTTTCCCACTCTGCCGGAGCCACCAATCATCCTTATTATCACCGGTGACAAATATTATATCCGTTGCATCACCTTTAGCTTTATCGAGCAACTGAAGCCACCCTACGTAATCACCATAGGGAGCCAAACGTCCTTCAAGCGAATCCCCCCCAGAATTCTGAGCGTCCATGAAACCCGGTGGAATTTTACTAGCATATCTAAGCCTACCCGCTGTAACAATCTCCTCCAAATAGGAGTCTGAATAACCCTCACCAACTCGGCCACCCAACACCCTCCCAACAAAATCCTTGACATCATCATCAACAATTTTTGTTTCCTGACGCTCTTTATTTAATCTAAGCTCCTCAGTAACCATATCAAAAGTACGTTTCCAATCCTCCAAAACCCCAGAGCTTAAGAATGGATGCTGCTTGGGATGCTCGAACTCTCTCCGAAGCTTGGACAGAGCCTCAATAGCAGAATCGTAGGATCTGGTTTGATCAGTAATTACCTTAAGCCTACCTCTTAGATACTCCTTGGCAAATTGATGAGGCATCCACAACCGATCTTCCAGCTTCTCGAACATCTGAATAAATTCATTCCTTGTACTTTCAGAATATCGATACAAACTGAGCAATACATTCGCATCAATCACTATCAGACTGCTCTCCCACAGTCGTTTTAGATCCAGCGGATCGTTAGCAAAATGTCCTGGGAAGGATTTTTTCATCACTCAGCGTCCATTGCATCAAAAGGCCAGTATTGCATGCTGCGGCGCTCGACCTGAAGTGGCTAGCGAGCGTTCGTGGTACCCTGATCGACATACGGCCAAGAGGGCTAGACAATCGGTTTTGGACCGATCAATTACCCCATTTTTGCCCCAACGCCTTCAAGAAAACCCGATAACCCATTGATGAATAAAGCAATTTCCGATCTCTCCGCGCATACCCCGATGATGCAGCAATACTGGAAGCTGAAAAATCAGCATCCCGAACAGCTGATGTTCTACCGCATGGGCGACTTCTACGAGATCTTCTACGAAGACGCGAAGAAAGCCGCAAAACTCCTGGATATCACCCTGACCGCCCGCGGTCAGTCGGCCGGGCAGTCGATTCCCATGTGTGGTATCCCCTTCCACTCGCTCGAAGGCTATCTGGCCAAGCTGGTGAAGCTGGGCGAGTCGGTGGTGATCTGCGAGCAGATCGGCGACCCGGCCACCAGCAAGGGCCCGGTGGAACGCCAGGTGGTGCGGATCATCACGCCCGGAACGATCAGTGATGAAGCCCTGCTGGACGAGCGCCGCGACAACCTGATCGCAGCTGTTCTCGGCGATGAGCGACTGTTTGGCCTGGCGGTGCTGGATATCACCAGCGGTAACTTCACGGTGCAAGAGCTCAAAGGCTGGGAAAACCTGCTGGCCGAGCTGGAGCGGATCAACCCGGTGGAACTGCTGATCCCGGACGATTGGCCGCAAGGTCTGCCGGCCGAGAAACGCCGAGGCTCACGCCGCCGTGCACCGTGGGATTTCGACCGCGATTCGGCCCGCAAAAGCCTTTGCCAGCAGTTCTCGACACAGGACCTCAAAGGCTTCGGTTGCGACAAGCTGACCCTGGCGATCGGCGCCGCCGGCTGTCTGCTGGGCTACGCCAAGGAAACCCAGCGCACCGCCCTGCCCCACCTGCGCAGCCTCAAGCACGAGCGCCTGGATGACACCGTGATCCTCGATGGCGCCAGCAGGCGCAACCTGGAGCTGGACGTCAACCTCGCCGGGGGACGCGACAACACCCTGCAATCGGTGATCGATCGCTGCCAGACCGCCATGGGTAGCCGCCTGCTGACCCGTTGGCTGAACCGGCCGCTGCGCGACCTTAAAGTCCTGCAAGCACGTCAAGGCTCGATTCGCTGCCTGCTCGACAGCTATCGCTTCGAACGGCTGCAACCTCAGTTGAAAGACATCGGCGATATCGAGCGGATTCTCGCTCGTATCGGCCTGCGCAACGCTCGACCGCGCGACCTGGCGCGCCTGCGTGATGCACTCGGCGCCTTGCCTGAGCTGCAGAACGCCATGGCCGAGCTGGAAGCGCCCCATCTGGCGCGCTTGGCAGCCATTGCCGGGACTTATCCGGAACTGGCCGACCTGCTGGAAAAAGCCATCATCGACAACCCGCCGGCCGTCATCCGCGACGGTGGCGTGCTGAAGACCGGCTACGACAGCGAACTGGACGAACTGCTGTCGATCAGCGAGAACGCCGGCCAGTTCCTGATCGACCTGGAAGCCCGGGAAAAAGCCCGCACCGGCCTTGCCAACCTCAAGGTCGGCTATAACCGCGTTCACGGCTACTTCATCGAACTGCCCAGCAAACAGGCCGAGCAAGCGCCGGCGGACTATATCCGTCGCCAGACCCTCAAGGGCGCCGAGCGCTTTATCACACCTGAGCTGAAGGTTTTCGAAGACAAGGCGCTGTCGGCGAAGAGCCGCGCCCTGGCCCGCGAGAAAATGCTCTATGACGCGCTGCTGGAAACGCTGATCAGCCATCTCGCGCCGCTGCAGGACACCGCCGCGGCGTTGGCCGAGCTGGACGTGCTGAGCAACATGGCCGAGCGCGCCCTGACCCTGGACCTGAATTGCCCGACCTTCGTGGACGAGCCGTGCATGAAGATCGACCAGGGACGCCACCCGGTGGTCGAACAGGTGCTGACCAGCCCCTTCGTGGCCAACGATCTGTCTCTGGATGACAGCACCCGCATGCTGATCATCACCGGCCCGAACATGGGCGGTAAGTCGACCTACATGCGTCAGACCGCGTTGATCGTGCTGCTGGCCCATATTGGCAGCTACGTTCCCGCAGCCGGCTGCCAACTGTCGCTGGTGGACCGCATCTTCACCCGGATCGGCTCCAGCGATGACCTGGCCGGCGGTCGTTCCACCTTCATGGTGGAAATGAGCGAAACCGCCAACATCCTGCACAACGCCACCGAACGCAGCTTGGTGCTGATGGACGAAGTAGGTCGTGGCACCAGCACCTTTGACGGCCTGTCACTGGCATGGGCCGCTGCCGAGCGACTGGCTCAACTGCGCGCTTACACACTGTTCGCCACGCACTATTTCGAGCTGACCGTCTTGCCGGAAAGCGAGCCGTTGGTGGCCAACGTGCACTTGAACGCCACCGAACACAACGAACGTATTGTCTTCCTGCATCACGTGTTGCCGGGCCCTGCCAGCCAGAGCTACGGCCTGGCGGTAGCCCAACTGGCGGGCGTACCGTCCGTGGTGATTCAACGGGCCCGCGAGCACCTCGGTCGCCTGGAGACTTCCAGCCTGCCTCATGACGTACCGAAGGCGGTCTCCAGCCCAAGCACGCCACAAGTCCCGCACCAGAGCGACATGTTCGCCAGCCTGCCGCACCCGGCGATTGAAAGGATCGGCAAACTCGACATGGACAACATGACGCCGCGCCAAGCTATCGAAATGCTCTATGAACTGAAGACTCTGTTATAACGCGCGGCCTTACAAGCTGTTAGAATCCCGCGCGGTTTGGCGGAGCGGCGAGTTATTAGCCTGGCTCGCCGCCAACCTACCAAACCGAGCGGCCCTGACTGGAAGGGCACCGCTGCCGTCGCCTGAGGAGAGAATTAGAAATGACCTTCGTCGTCACCGACAACTGCATCAAGTGCAAGTACACCGACTGCGTAGAAGTCTGTCCGGTGGACTGCTTCTACGAAGGCCCGAACTTCCTGGTCATTCACCCGGATGAGTGCATCGATTGTGCACTGTGCGAGCCTGAGTGCCCCGCCCAAGCCATCTTCTCGGAAGATGAAGTTCCTGATGACATGCAGGAGTTCATTGAGCTGAACGCCGAGCTGGCGGAAATCTGGCCGAACATCACCGAAAAGAAAGACGCTCTGGCGGAAGCCGAAGAGTTCGACGGCGTCAAAGGCAAGATCAAGGATCTGGAGCGCTGAGTCCCCGACTTGCACCCCGATCAACAAAAAAGGCCCTAACGGGCCTTTTTTCATTTTTCGCAGGCAAAAAAAGGGGCGGTTTGACCCGCCCACATTTTTTCCGTAGTCCCTGTATTCCCTATCATCATCCTGATGAATCGCGTCTTGCGATGTCCTTGGTCTTCATCCGTTGAAAACCTGTGTCAGTCCGTAGACACAGGTCAAATATTAACGTTTGCCGCCGCCGCCGCAACTGGCAATGGCTCTCAAAAAAAGACACGTGGGTTGTCGAACCATTCTTATAAATTCTTATTTTTCAACGATTTATAAAAAATTCACGCTGCATTGAAGGTAAAATTTACCCCTATTTACTGCAAACGCTTACATGCTATGTAAGTGATGACTTACACAAAAACACTCAGCTCTGACGGAACTCCTTCAGTCAGCCGCATAAACAAGAACGCCCCGATCAAGTCGGGGCGTTCTGTGGGCAAGGCGGATCGTTTTAATTATTGAAACAGCGACTCGCTGGACAGGCCATTCTTCTCCAGGATCTCACGCAAGCGCTTGAGCCCTTCAACCTGAATCTGACGAACCCGCTCCCGGGTCAGGCCAATCTCCAGCCCTACATCTTCCAGGGTGCTGCTCTCATGACCGCGCAGACCGAAGCGGCGAATCACCACCTCACGTTGCTTGTCAGTCAGTTCGCTTAGCCACTGATCAATGCTCTGGGACAGATCATCGTCCTGCAACAGCTCACAAGGGTCCGTTGGGCGGTCATCTGTCAGGGTGTCGAGCAGTGTCTTGTCCGAGTCTGGGCCCAGCGATACATCCACCGAGGAAACCCGCTCGTTGAGCCCAAGCATCCGCTTGACCTCGGCAACCGGCTTCTCAAGCAGATTGGCGATCTCTTCCGGGGAAGGCTCGTGGTCGAGCTTTTGGGTAAGCTCGCGCGCGGCGCGCAGATAGACGTTCAGTTCCTTGACCACATGAATGGGCAGGCGAATGGTCCGCGTCTGGTTCATGATAGCGCGTTCGATGGTCTGCCGGATCCACCACGTGGCATAGGTGGAGAAACGGAAGCCGCGCTCAGGGTCGAACTTCTCGACCGCACGGATCAGCCCCAGGTTGCCCTCTTCGATCAGGTCGAGCAGGGAAAGCCCCCTGTTGACGTAGCGCCGGGCGATCTTTACCACCAGCCGCAGGTTGCTCTCGATCATCCGCTTGCGTCCCGCTGGGTCGCCGCTTTGCGACAGGCGCGCAAAATGGACTTCCTCTTCGGGTGTAAGCAGAGGAGAGAAACCGATTTCATTCAGATACAACTGGGTCGCATCAAGTGCTCGGGTGTAATCGATGTACTTGTGCTGTTTGAGCGAAGAGCCTTGTTTGGCCCTTGTCCGAACCGAAGATACAGCAGGTTCGTCTGACACCACGTCCGTTTCCAAAACGATGCCGGTCTCCATGAGAAGAACCTCATCGTCGATGTCAAACTCCGGCACTTCTTTACTGAGAGCCATTGTTATAGTCCTTTGCTGAGTTCGAACTCAGACTCGAGCGCACCTTATCCATGGCATCGCTAGAGCCTGTCCCCATTACGCTAAGGAACAGGCCGGGTACCAACCAATCAGCGGTTTGGCAGGAACTGCAAGGGGTCTACCGGTTTGCCCAAACGGCGAATCTCAAAGTGAAGCTTCACCCGATCTGTGCCTGTGGACCCCATTTCGGCAATTGTCTGCCCGACCTTGACCTGCTGTCCCTCCCGAACCAAAAGCCTGCGGTTATGACCGTAGGCACTAACGTAGGTTTCATTGTGCTTGATGATTACGAGTTCACCGTAGCCCCGCAAGCCACTACCGGCGTACACCACCGAACCATCAGACGCTGCAAAAACAGGCTGTCCCAAATCCCCGGCGATATCAATGCCTTTATTCAAACTACCGTTTGAAGCAAATTTTCCAATCAACACGCCGTTTGCCGGCCACGCCCAACCGCCACTGGAACGCTCTGCGGCGGGCACCTGCGTAGGCGCTGTGGAAGGTGTGATGATTGGGGCCGTCGCGGCCGTACCTGTCGATTTCACCGGCGGCGGGGTGCCGGCGGGACGCCGTGTCACCGTGGTTTTGCTCGACGGCGACGTGGACGAAACCACCCGGGAAGATGTGGAACCGGGCTCGTCGAAACGGATCGTTTGGCCAGGACGGATGGTGTAGGGCTGCGCGATGCTGTTGCGAGCGGCCAGGGCCTTGTAGTCCCAGCCGTAGCGGAAGGCAATGGAGAACAACGTGTCCCCCGGACGTACGACATATTGCCCGGAAGTGACCACAGGACGTTTGGCGGCTGCGCTGTTGCGATCGACCACGCGTGCGCTGCTGGAAGAAGAAGAGGTGCTGGAGCAACCTGTCACCAGCGTGCCAAAGGCAAGTGCAACCACCAGAAGCCTGATGCTTGAAAGACCCATACGCTGCCCAATGACTGTTTGACTCACCCGCCGCTCCCTTAAATGGTGTCGAGTTTGAAAATGCAATAACGTTGCAATTATAACCAGGCATGAGCGTCTTGCGCGCTCTGAACAGGTGCAAAACGTGAACCGTTGCAGACTCAGGTTTACAGTGTCCGCCTCATAGACCCGGCGCCGAACCGAGAATTCGCCGATTCTGAAAATAAAGACCGGTCAGGACAGGGTTCCATTGAGCAGCGGAACGAAGCGCACGGCGCCCAGCACACGTCGGGAAAATCCATGTTCCTCGCGTACGATCAGCAATAGCTGCTGGGCCTCGCCGACGGCGCCTACGGGGATCACCATGCGTCCGCCTGGTGCCAATTGATCGAGCAGCGCTTGAGGCACTTCCGGTGCTACCGCAGTGACGATGATCCCGTTGTACGGAGCCAACGCCGGCCAGCCTTCGCTGCCATCGCCCCAACGAAACACCACATTACGCAGGTTCAGTTCGGTCAGACGCTCTTTGGCGCGATCCTGCAGCACCTTGATGCGCTCCACCGAGAACACCCGCTCCACCAACTGCGCCAGCACGGCAGTCTGGTAGCCGGAGCCGGTACCGATTTCCAGCACCTTGTCCAAAGGGCCCGCCTCAAGCAGCACCTCGCTCATGTGAGCGACCATGAAAGGCTGCGAAATGGTCTGGTTATGTCCGATCGGCAAGGCGGTGTCTTCGTAGGCGCGATGGGCCAGCGCTTCATCGACGAACAAATGCCGCGGCGTGAGACGCAGTACATCCAGTACCCGGGGATTGGACACACCTTCCTCGCACAGGCGCTGGATCAGCCGCTCGCGAGTGCGCTGGGAAGTCATGCCGATACCACGACGCATCATGTCGCCCTGATCACGCATCAAAGCACGCCCTCCAACCATCCATCCATGCGTTCGAAGGCATCATGGAACGTGCGGTCCAGTTGCAGTGGCGTGATCGACACATAGCCCTGCATGACCGCATGGAAGTCCGTGCCCGGACCACCGTCCTCGGCATCACCGGCCACCGCAATCCAGTAACCTTCCTTGCCACGTGGATTGACCTCCTTGATCGGAGCCGCAGCCCGCGCGCGGTGCCCCAGTCGGGTCAGTTGGATGCCGCGAATGCGATCAAGCGGCAGGTTCGGGATATTGACGTTGAGCACAGTCCGCGGCGGCAGCTCCAGGCGCTGTTGCGCCTCGACCAGCTTGCGCGCGATGTAGGCAGCGGTCGGGAGGTTGTCGGGCAGGCGCGACAGCAGCGAGAACGCGAACGAGGTGCCACCCAGGAACCGGCCTTCCAGCGCTGCAGCGACAGTGCCCGAATACAGCACATCATCACCCAGGTTGGCGCCGAGGTTGATTCCCGACACGACCATGTCCGGCACGCGATCGAGCAGGCCATTCAGGCCCAGGTGAACGCAATCGGTCGGTGTGCCGTTGATACTGATAAAGCCGTTGGGCAGGGTTTGCGGGTGCAGCGGACGGTCGAGGGTCAGCGAGCTGCTGGCGCCACTCTTGTCTTGATCCGGGGCGACCACCACACACTCGGCGTAATCCGCCAGCGCATCGTGGAGCGCAGCGAGTCCGGGTGCGATGACCCCGTCGTCATTGGAAATCAGAATACGCATGGGCTGTCCGTCTGCCCTACCGGGACCAGATCAACGAGTTCGCGCACCACGACGGTGGCGAAACATCCGGCCGGCAGGATGAATTCCAGTTGCAGGGTATCAGGCTCTGGATAATGCCACGTCAGACGCCCAATGGGCAGTCGCAGAATGCGTCGTTCCTGCTTCAGCGCGGCATTGCCAAGCCATTCGCAAAGGGCTGCTTCCCGGCTGGCGATACGCTGCTCGATGGCGCCGCCCAAGCCCTGCGTCGCGGGTAACCCTTCACCCCACAACGGCCCGGTGGGATGCAGGTCGAGAATTGCCAATCGTGGATCGCTGCATTCCGGCTCGCCTGCCGGAAAGAAGCTACGGCTATCAGTGAATGCCAGGAGATCGCCAACCTGGGCACGCTGCCAGCTACCGTCGCTTACACGCTCGGCCAGCACCCGGTTGAACAGATAGCTGCGAGCACTGGAAAGTACCCGGGAACGCAGGTTGCGCTGCTCCGGCAGTGCCTTGCGTTCGGCCCAGTGGCGTGCCTCTTCGACGTTGCCACCCAGATGCCCGAAACGCTGGGTGCCAAAGTAGTTGGGAACACCCTCGGCTTTCAGTTGTTCGAGACGAGCATCCAGCGCCGCGTGATCCGCCTGAAGCCGGGTCAGTCGCAGGGTGAAGCCGTTGGCCGAATGCGCACCACGCTGCAACTTGCGCGAATGGCGAGTGCGCTTGAGGATACGCAAGGTTTCGTTTTCGGCGGCGCTCAGGTCCGGATCGGCCTTGCCTGGCAGATGCAGGCTGAACCACTGACGGGTCAGGGCCTGACGGTCCTTCAGCCCGGCATAGCTGATGGTCTTCAGCGGAACGCCAGCGGCACGGGCCAGACGGCGGGCGGCCTCTTCGGTGTTGAGGTCGCGTTTCTCGACCCACAGCCAAAGGTGCTCGCCCTCCCCGGACAATGGGATGTCGAGCACTTCATCGACCTGGAAGTCTTCCGCAACTGCCTTGAGCACTGCGCTACCCAATGCCGGCCCGCTGGCGCGCGGACCGAGAAGATCGAGTTCGGTCATACGGGCAGCAACAACGCGACGGCATGCACGGCAATGCCTTCTTCACGCCCGGTAAAGCCGAGTTTTTCGGTGGTGGTGGCCTTGACGTTGACCTGGTCGAGTTCGACTTGCAGGTCTTCAGCGATCAGCTCACGCATGTGTTCGATGTGCGGCGCCATCTTCGGTGCCTGGGCAACGATGGTTGCGTCGACGTTGCCAACCTTCCAGCCCTTGGCCTGGACGATGCCAACCACATGACGCAGCAGAACGCGACTGTCGGCGCCCTTGAACTGCGGGTCGGTATCAGGGAAGTGGCGGCCGATATCACCCAGCGCAGCGGCGCCAAGCAACGCATCGCTCAGGGCATGCAACAGCACGTCGCCATCGGAATGGGCGAGCAGCCCGAACTTGTGCGGGATCCGCACGCCTCCCAAGGTGATGAAGTCGCCGTCCGCGAAGCGGTGCACATCGTAGCCGTGGCCAATACGCATAAAAAAACGCCCTGATTGAGTCAGGGCGTGATTCTACCTACTTTGCCGGGCCTTGGGCTTGAATTGTAGGACTCAGTCCTGGCCAATACCCAAGGCTGTGGCGTGATGCCGCAGGTGGTCATCGATGAAGCTGGCAATGAAGTAATAGCTGTGGTCGTAGCCGGGCTGCAAGCGCAGTTGCAGCGGGTAGCCCGCAGCGTGAGCAGCCTGCTGCAAAACCTGTGGCTTGAGCTGGTTTTCCAGGAAGTCGTCGCGATCACCCTGGTCTACGAGCAGTGGCAAACGCTCACTGGCCTGGGCAATCAGGACGCTGGCATCCCACTCGCGCCAGCGCGAACGGTCTTCGCCCAGATAGCGGCTGAACGCTTTCTGCCCCCACGGGCAATCCATCGGATTGCTGATGGGCGCGAAGGCCGACACCGATACATAGCGCCCCGGATTGCGCAACGCGCACACCAGCGCACCGTGCCCACCCATGGAGTGTCCGCTAATGGCGCGCTGGGTCGAGGCCGGGAAATGCCCCTCGATCAGTGCCGGCAGTTCGTCCACCACATAGTCGTACATGCGGTAGTTGGCCGCCCACGGCTGTTGCGTGGCGTTCACGTAGAAACCCGCGCCCAGGCCGAAGTCCCAGGCACCGTCGGGATCGCCCGGCACCTGTGCGCCGCGCGGACTGGTGTCCGGCGCGACGATGATCATCCCCAGCTCGGCGGCGAGCTTGTGCGCGCCAGCTTTCTGCATGAAGTTCTCGTCGGTGCAGGTCAGGCCGCTCAGCCAGTACAGCACCGGCAACTTGCCGCCCTGCTCGGCTTGCGGCGGCAGGTACACGGCGAAAACCATGTCACAACCGAGCACCTCGGAGCGGTGGCGGTAACGCTTGTGCCAGCCACCGAAACTCTTCTGACAGGAAATGTTTTCCAGGCTCATGAGCACCTCAGAAATGGATGACGCTGCGGATGCTCTTGCCTTCGTGCATCAGGTCGAAGGCCTTGTTGATATCCTCCAGCCCCATGGTGTGGGTGATGAAGGTATCCAGCGGGATCTCGCCTTTTTCCGCCATCTCGACGTAGCTCGGCAGTTCGCTGCGGCCACGCACACCGCCAAAAGCCGAACCACGCCAGACGCGGCCGGTGACCAACTGGAACGGACGGGTAGCGATTTCCTGCCCGGCACCGGCGACGCCGATGATGACCGACTCACCCCAGCCCTTGTGGCAGCATTCCAGTGCCGCACGCATCAGTTGCACGTTGCCTACGCACTCGAAGGAGAAGTCCACACCGCCGTCGGTGAGGTCGACGATCACTTCCTGGATCGGGCGGTCATAGTCCTTCGGATTGACACAGTCGGTCGCACCCAACTGGCGGGCGATTTCGAATTTGCTTGGGTTGATGTCGACCGCGATGATTCGCGACGCCTTGGCTTTCACCGCACCGATGATTGCCGACAGACCGATGCCGCCGAGACCGAAGACTGCCACGGTGTCACCCGGCTTGACCTTGGCGGTGTTGAGCACAGCGCCGATACCGGTGGTCACGCCGCAGCCGAGCAGGCAGACCTTTTCCAGCGGCGCCTCTTTTTGAATCTTGGCCACGGAAATTTCCGGCAGCACGGTGTACTCGGAGAAGGTCGAGGTGCCCATGTAGTGGAACAGTTGCTGACCTTTGTAGGAGAAACGGGTAGTCCCGTCTGGCATCAGGCCCTTGCCCTGGGTCGCGCGGATGGCCTGGCACAGGTTGGTCTTGCCCGAACGACAGAATTTGCACTGGCCGCATTCCGGGGTGTACAGCGGGATCACGTGATCACCCACCGCTACCGAGGTCACGCCTTCGCCAATGGCCTCGACGATCGCGCCGCCTTCATGACCAAGGATCGACGGGAAGATACCTTCCGGGTCAGCGCCGGACAGGGTGTAGGCGTCGGTATGACAGACGCCGCTGGCGACCACGCGCAACAGCACTTCGCCGGCCTTCGGCATGGCGACGTCGACTTCGACGATTTCCAGCGGTTTCTTGGCCTCGAAGGCAACGGCGGCACGGGACTTGATCATCAATCTTCTCCAACTGAGGGACAGTTCAAGCACGCAGTGTAATTCAAGCGCTTTTGATGAATAATCCGGCCAAAGACAAAACATTATTGCTACACAGGGATAATCAATGAGCAACCGCTGGGAAGGCATCGACGAGTTCGTTGCGGTGGCCGAGTCCGGGCAGTTCACCGCCGCCGCCGAGCGCCTTGGCGTTTCTTCTTCGCATATCAGCCGCCAGGTGGCACGCCTTGAAGAACGCTTGCAAACGCGTTTGCTATACCGCAGCACGCGGCGCGTCACTCTGAGTGAAGCCGGACAAACCTTCCTGCAACATTGCCAACGGCTGCAGGACGGTCGCGAAGAAGCCTTGCGCGCCATGGGCGACCTCAACAGCGAACCCAAGGGACTGTTGCGCATGACCTGCGCGGTGGCGTATGGCGAACGCTTTATCGTGCCGCTGGTAACGCGCTTCATGACCCAGTACCCGCAACTGCGGGTGGATATCGAGCTGACCAACAACACCCTCGACCTGCTCCACGAAGGCATGGACCTGGCGATTCGGCTTGGACGTTTGCAGGAATCAAGGCTGGTGGCCGCCCGAATCGCGCCGCGGCGCATGTTCGTGTGCGCCTCGCCGGATTACCTCAGTCGCTATGGCCGACCGCACAGCCTGTCGGAACTGGCGCGGCACAATTGCCTGATCGGCAGTTCGGATATCTGGGCGGTGCAGCAGGAGGGTCGGGAAATCGCGCAACGGGTCCAGGGCAACTGGCGCTGCAACAGCGGCCAGGCGGTACTGGATGCCGCGCTGCAGGGCATGGGGCTGTGTCAGCTACCGGACTATTACGTGCTGGAACACTTGGGCAGCGGCGCCCTGGTTTCACTGCTGGAGGCCCATCAGCCACCAAATACGGCGGTGTGGGCGCTCTACCCGCAGCAACGGCACCTGTCACCGAAAGTGCGCAAGCTGGTGGATCACTTGCGTGAAGGACTGGCACTCAGGCCGGAATATCAGCGAACCTGACCCGTCAGCCGCGCATCGCCCAACGCTGGCGCAACCACTCCAGATCTTCAGGACGGGTGACCTTGATGTTGTCATTACGCCCTTCGATCAAGCGCGGCGCCTGCCCGGACCATTCGATGGCCGACGCTTCGTCGGTGATCGCAACATCCGCCACCAGGCTGTCGGCCAGCGCCCGATGCAGGGCGCCGAGGCGGAACATCTGTGGTGTGTAGGCCTGCCAGATGGTGCTGCGGTCGACCGTCGCACTGACGCGGCCATCGGCGTCGGCGCGCTTGAGGGTGTCACGAGCCGGCACCGCGAGCAGGCCGCCCACCGGGTCATCCGCCAGTTCCAGCAGCAGCCGGTCCAGGTCGGAGCGAGCCAGGTTCGGGCGCGCGGCATCATGCACCAGCACCCAATCGCTGTCGGACGCGCCCTGGGCATGCAGTAACAACAAGGCATTGAGCACCGAGTCGGCGCGCTCGCGCCCACCTGCGGCCCGCTGGATACGCGGGTCGCTGGCGCACGGAAGGTCGGGCCAGAAAGGATCGTCAGCGGCAAGGCTGACCACCACCCCTTTCACACAGGGATGGTCGAGGAAACAGTTGAGGCTGTGTTCGAGAATCGTAAGTCCGCCCAATTGCAGGTACTGCTTCGGCCGGTCGGCGGCCATTCGCGCACCCACGCCGGCGGCGGGGATCACTGCCCAGAAGGCAGGCAAGGAAGAGTTCATTGGGCTAACTGGTAGAGGGTTTCGCCCTCCTTGACCATGCCCAGCTCGTGGCGAGCCCGTTCTTCGACGGTTTCCATACCTTTTTTCAACTCCAGAACTTCCGCGTCGAGCACGCGATTGCGCTCCAGCAGACGTTCGTTTTCGGCGTGCTGGTCGGCGATCTGCTGTTGCAGCTCAGTCACCTGGGCCAGGCTGCCATTGCCCACCCACAAGCGATACTGCAAGCCACCGAGCAGCGCGAGAAGGACGAGGAACAACCAATAAGGACTACGCATCAGGACATCCAGTGGCTAAAGACCGCAACTGCGAAGGGCTGATGGCACGAAGCCTGACCGAAGCCAGGCTTTGTGATTCAACGCTCGCAGCACCTGCGAAACACCCGTCAGGACGACCGTGGCGCAACGCAGTGCTGTCTTTTTACCATCTATCGCTTAGCCGCGAAACTCGGCGCGACCACGGTACACCGCCTTGGCGCCCAGTTGCTCTTCGATACGCAGCAGTTGGTTGTACTTGGAAACGCGGTCGGAACGGCACAGCGAACCGGTCTTGATCTGACCAGCAGCGGTACCCACGGCCAGGTCGGCGATGGTGGAGTCTTCGGTTTCGCCCGAACGGTGCGAGATCACCGCGGTGTAACCGGCAGCCTTGGCCATCTGGATGGCTTCCAGGGTTTCGGTCAGCGAGCCGATCTGGTTGAACTTGATCAGGATGGAGTTACCGATGTTCTTGTCGATACCTTCCTTCAGGATCTTGGTGTTGGTAACGAACAGGTCGTCGCCCACCAGCTGTACTTTCTCGCCGATCTTGTCGGTGAGGATCTTCCAGCCAGCCCAGTCGGACTCGTCCAGACCGTCTTCGATGGAGATGATCGGGAAGCGTTCGGTCAGACCTTTCAGGTAGTCGGCGAAACCTTCGGCGTCGAAGGACTTGCCTTCACCGGACAGGTTGTATTTACCGTCTTCGTAGAATTCGCTGGCAGCGCAGTCCAGCGCCAGGGTCACATCGGTGCCCAGCTTGTAGCCAGCGTTGGCTACGGCTTCAGCGATAGCGCCCAGGGCGTCTTCGTTGGAGGCCAGGTTAGGCGCGAAACCACCTTCGTCACCTACGGCAGTGTTCAGGCCACGGGCCTTGAGCACGGCTTTGAGGTGGTGGAAGATTTCGGTGCCCATGCGCAGGCCATCGGAGAAGGTCTTGGCGCCAACTGGCTGGACCATGAACTCCTGGATGTCGACGTTGTTATCGGCGTGCTCGCCACCGTTGATGATGTTCATCATCGGAACCGGCATGGAGTACTGACCTGGGGTGCCGTTCAGGTTGGCGATGTGCGCGTACAGCGGCAGGTCCTGATCCTGGGCGGCGGCTTTGGCGGCAGCCAGGGAGACGGCCAGGATGGCGTTGGCGCCCAGCTTGGCTTTGTTCTCGGTACCGTCCAGATCGATCATGGCGCGGTCCAGAGCTTTCTGGTCAACAGGATCCTTGCCCAGCAACAGGTCGCGGATCGGGCCGTTGATGTTGGCGACGGCTTTCAGCACGCCCTTGCCCAGGTAACGGCTCTTGTCGCCATCACGCAGTTCCAGTGCCTCACGGGAACCGGTGGAAGCACCGGACGGCGCGCAAGCGCTGCCAATGATGCCGTTGTCGAGCAGTACGTCTGCTTCCACGGTAGGGTTGCCCCGAGAATCGAGAACTTCACGACCTTTGATGTCGACGATTTTTGCCATTGTTGTAAGCACTCCAGAATTGACGAAAACAACGCAGCTTGAAGAATCCGCTCTTTCGCAGGCACGGGGCACGGGCAGGCCTGCCGCGGAGAAAACCCCTGGCCATGGACCAGGGGGCGGTACTGTACCGGAGAAACGAGCGTTATGCGGTTTCTACTGTCGGAAAACTCTTGACCAAGTCATCCAGTTGCTTGAGCTGGGCCAGGAAAGGCTCCAGTTTGTCGAGGCGCAGGGCGCAAGGACCATCGCACTTGGCGTTGTCCGGATCCGGGTGAGCCTCCAGGAACAGCCCCGCCAGGCCTTGACTCAGTCCGGCACGGGCCAGCTCGGTCACCTGGGCGCGACGACCGCCAGCGGAGTCGGCACGACCACCCGGCATCTGCAGGGCATGGGTCACGTCGAAGAACACCGGGTACTCGAACTGCTTCATGATGCCGAAGCCGAGCATGTCCACAACCAGGTTGTTGTAACCGAAGCTGGAACCACGCTCGCAGAGGATCAACTGATCATTACCGGCCTCTTCGCACTTGGTCAGGATGTGTTTCATCTCCTGGGGTGCGAGGAACTGGGCTTTCTTGATGTTGATCACCGCGCCGGTCTTGGCCATCGCGACAACCAGGTCGGTCTGGCGCGACAGGAAGGCCGGCAACTGGATGATGTCGCAGACATCGGCGACAGCCTGCGCCTGATGAGGCTCGTGCACGTCGGTGATGACCGGCACGCCGAAGGTCTTCTTCACTTCCTCGAAGATCCGCATGCCTTCTTCCAGGCCCGGACCACGATAGGAATTGATCGACGAACGGTTGGCCTTGTCGAAGCTGGCCTTGAACACGTAGGGGATACCGAGCTTCTCGGTAACCCGCACGTACTCTTCGCAGACCTTCAGGGCCAGATCACGGGATTCCAGTACGTTCATGCCGCCGAACAGGACGAACGGCTTGTCGTTGGCGATCTCGATGTTACCGACGCGAATGATCTTCTGGGTCATGGATCAGGCCTTGTTCTTCTGAGCCAGAGCCGCCTTGACGAAGCCGCTGAACAGCGGATGGCCGTCACGCGGGGTCGAGGTGAACTCAGGGTGGAACTGGCAAGCGACGAACCATGGGTGATCCTGGGACTCGACCACTTCAACCAGCGCGCCGTCGCCGGAACGACCGGAAACCTTCAGGCCGGCTTCAACCAGCTTCGGCAGCAGGTTGTTGTTCACTTCGTAACGGTGGCGGTGACGTTCGACGATCACGTCCTTGGCGTAGCAATCGTGAACCTTGGAACCGCTTTCCAGTTGGCATTCCTGAGCACCCAGACGCATGGTGCCACCCAGGTCGGAAGTCTCGGTACGGGTTTCCACGGCGCCGGTGGCATCTTCCCACTCGGTGATCAGACCGACGACCGGGTGACCGCTGTTGCGGTCGAACTCGGTGGAGTTGGCGTCTTTCCAGCCCATGACGTTACGAGCGAACTCGATGACCGCCACTTGCATGCCCAGGCAGATACCCAGGTACGGAACCTTGTTCTCGCGAGCGTATTGCACCGCGGTGATCTTGCCTTCGACACCGCGCAGACCGAAGCCGCCCGGGACCAGGATGGCATCGACGCCTTCCAGCAGACCGGTGCCCTGGTTCTCGATGTCTTCGGAGTCGATATAACGCAGGTTGACCTTGGTACGGTTCTGGATACCGGCGTGGCTCATCGCTTCGATCAGCGACTTGTACGCATCCAGCAGTTCCATGTACTTGCCGACCATGGCGATGGTGACTTCGTGCTCTGGATTGAGCTTGGCATCGACGACCTTTTCCCACTCGGATAGGTCGGCGCCATTGCATTGCAGGCCGAAACGCTCGACGACGAAATCGTCCAGGCCCTGGGCATGCAGCACGGCAGGAATCTTGTAGATGGTGTCGACGTCTTCCAGGGAGATCACCGCACGCTCTTCAACGTTGGTGAACAGCGCGATCTTGCGACGGGAAGAGACATCGACCGGATGGTCGGAACGGCAGATCAGCACGTCAGGCTGCAAGCCGATGGAGCGCAGTTCCTTGACCGAGTGCTGGGTTGGCTTGGTCTTGGTCTCGCCAGCGGTGGCGATGTAAGGAACCAGAGTCAGGTGCATCAGCATCGCGCGCTTGGAGCCGACTTCGACCCGCAGTTGGCGGATCGCTTCGAGGAACGGTTGCGACTCGATGTCACCCACGGTGCCGCCGATCTCGACCAGGGCCACGTCGGCATCGCCGGCGCCCTTGATGATGCGACGTTTGATCTCGTCGGTGATGTGCGGAATGACCTGGATGGTGGCGCCCAGGTAATCACCACGACGCTCCTTGCGCAGCACGTGCTCGTAGATGCGGCCGGTGGTGAAGTTGTTGTTCTGGGTCATGGTCGTGCGGATGAACCGCTCGTAGTGGCCCAGGTCCAGGTCGGTTTCGGCGCCGTCGTGGGTGACGAACACTTCACCGTGCTGGAACGGGCTCATGGTGCCCGGGTCGACGTTGATGTACGGGTCCAGCTTGAGCATGGTGACCTTGAGCCCCCGCGCCTCCAGGATGGCCGCCAATGAAGCCGAGGCAATGCCTTTCCCCAATGAAGAAACAACACCGCCCGTGACGAATATGTAGCGCGTCATGAAAAACCCTAGAAGTCTGCGTTAAAGCGGTCTGCGCCGCCGGGGAAAGCGAAGGAAGGCCGAAGCCCCCGATCACCTGCGTCAATTACAGTGCATCCGAAAATACTGCCGCGCCTGTACAGACCGGGGTTGAAAAGCCCGGTGCTAAGCTCGCTACACATTTTGAGAATCGCCCAGCAAAAAACTGCTTGGTAATCGGCAACTCCAGTGACTCGAAACGATGTCACAGAAGCTGTATCAAGAAGGGAGCGTAGTCTACCGGAATGTCCCTTTCATCTCAAACCTTGCTCGCTCGTCGGCGCACGCCACGTCAGTTGCAAATTGCCATCAGCCAGCCCTGGCAGATTCGCCACAGCCACCAGACGCTCCCCCGCGAACAGCAATGGCAAGCGCCCGCGGACAAAGGACGGGACATGCCGCTCGTTGAGCAACCGCTTTAGATCGCGACGGCCGCGCCCCGGCAATTCAAGGGTTTCGCCGCCGCAGCGATAGCCAATACGCAAGTTTTGTGACGGCGCACTACCGCTCAGGCTGACGCTGCCGTTACCGGGCAACGGCAATGGCTCCAGAAGATCGGTCCAGGGTGCCGGCTCACTCAAAGGTTCAAGCCAGTTACCACTCAGCCAGTAAATACGCTCGCTCGCGCGATGCAGTTCGCCGTCGGTCAGCCGCCACACCGGCGAGGCATCGACGCGGGCATCACGCAGATCATCCCAGCCGGCCCAATGTTCGCTGTCCGGCAACCGCGTGAGTGGCGCCAGCCAGTACTGCAGGGCATTGCGCTGACGAGCCGGAGACAGCCGCGCCAAACTGCGCAGATTAAGCGAAGGCAATTCAAGCCAGGAAAATTCATCACCCTCCAGAGCGGAGGCCAGATCCTGCTGCGCCAATTCATCGAGCAGTTCCCGCGCCTCAGCCAGATGCGCGGCCGTGCGCGCCAGGCTTCGATTGGCTTGCGGCCAGCGCGCCGTCAACGCGGGGAGGACTTGGTGACGCAGATAGTTGCGAGAAAACCGTGCATCTTGATTAGACGGGTCCTCGATCCATTGCAGGCCCTGCTCCGTCGCGTATGCCAGCAACTGATCACGGGAAATGTCCAGTAAAGGCCGGACCAGTTCCCCCGCCCCCAGCCGTCGTTGCACCGGCATCGCTGACAAGCCGCGCACCCCGGCACCGCGCAGCAAGCGCAGCAGCAAGGTTTCCGCCTGATCGTCACGATGCTGCCCGGTCAACAAGACGTCGCCAGCGCCCAAGACCTCAACGAAGGCCGAATAGCGGGCATTTCGCGCCGACTGCTCAAGGCTGGCGCCCTCCTCCACCTGCACATGACAGACCTGCAACTCGATACCCAGCGAATCACAAAGCCGCTGGCAATGCGCCGGCCAAGCGTCGGCCGCCACCTGCAAACCGTGGTGAACATGAAGAGCTCGAAGAGGGGGAAGATCATGACGGCGCTTGAGGTCCGCCAACAGTTGCAGCAGGACGCTGGAATCCAGGCCACCGGAAAGGGCTACCCACCAGGAATTCGCGCTGCGCCACGGTGCAAGACGTGAAAGCAGTTGGGAGGCGAGATCAGTCATGGCGGCCAGCCCTCAAATGAAAACGCGGGACGGGCCCGCTCCACCTGGTGGAAACGTACCCGCCCCGCGTTCAGATGCCACGATGGCGTCAGATCAGAGCCCGTAGCTCATCAGGCGATCGTAACGACGCTTGAGCAGCGCTTCGTTGTCGAACTTCTTCAGCATGTCCAGCTGCTGGGTCAGTTCGCCACGAATCGACGCGGCCATGGCGGCCGGATCACGGTGCGCACCACCCAGTGGCTCGCCAATGACCTTGTCGACGATACCCAGGCCTTTCAGGCGCTCGGCAGTGATGCCCATGGCTTCAGCGGCATCAGAGGCTTTCTCGGCGGTTTTCCAGAGAATCGAGGCGCAACCTTCCGGCGAGATCACCGCGTAGGTCGAGTACTGCAGCATGTTCAGCTGGTCGCAAACGCCGATCGCCAGTGCACCACCCGAACCACCTTCGCCGATAACGGTCGCGATGATCGGAGTTTTCAGGCGTGCCATGACGCGCAGGTTCCAGGCGATCGCCTCACTCTGGTTGCGCTCTTCGGCGTCGATGCCCGGATAGGCACCCGGGGTGTCGATGAAGGTCAGGATCGGCATCTTGAAGCGTTCGGCCATTTCCATCAGACGGCAGGCCTTGCGGTAGCCTTCCGGACGCGGCATGCCGAAGTTGCGGCGGACCTTCTCGCGGACTTCGCGGCCCTTCTGGTGACCGATGACCATTACCGGACGGTCTTCCAGGCGGGCAATGCCGCCCACGATCGCGGCGTCGTCGGAGAAGTGACGGTCGCCGTGCAGTTCGTCGAACTCGGTGAAAATGTGCTCGATGTAATCGAGGGTGTACGGCCGGCGCGGGTGACGCGCCAGACGGGCGATCTGCCAGCTGGTCAGGTTGCCGAAGATGCTCTCGGTCAGCGTGCTGCTTTTGTCTTGCAGGCGGCCAATCTCGTCGCCGATGTTCAGCGAGTTGTCATTGCCGACCAGGCGCAGCTCTTCGATCTTGGCTTGCAGGTCAGCAATCGGCTGTTCGAAATCCAGAAAATTCGGGTTCATAGGCATCCGTCTAGGGTCGACGGCCAGGCGGCCGGCCGGTTGATCCGTTTGGCGCCCTACCTTAAGGGATCAGGCGCATTCAGGTCGAGATTAAAAATTCATCGATAGTGCAAAAAGACGTTCTCACGCCCGAACTGGTCACGCAGGGCTTGAATCAAGCCATCAGCCGGGTCGATACGCCAGTTCTCGCCGAACTGCAGCAAGGCTTTCGCGTCGCTACCGGTGTACTCCATGCTGATCGGACACGCCCCACGATGACGCTTGAACAGGTCGCCGAGCCAGGCCAGACGGTCGCCCTTGAGCGCCTCGGCGTGGATCTTGAGACGCAGACTGTCGGCCAGGTTGGTGCGCGCATCTTCCATGCTCATCACCCGCTTGACCCGCAGGCGCAGACCGCCGGAGAAATCATCGTTGCTGACTTCGCCCTCGATCACCACCATAGCGTCGGTCTGCAACAGCGACTGCGCGGCCATGAAGGCATCGGCGAACAGCGAAGCCTCGATACGCCCCGAACGGTCGTCGAGGGTGACGAAGCCCATCTTGTCGCCCTTCTTGTTCTTCATGACCCGCAGGGCAATGATCATCCCCGCCACGGTCTGGGTATCGCGTGCCGGCTTCAGGTCGATGATGCGCTGACGGGCGAAGCGGCGGATTTCGCCTTCGTATTCGTCGATCGGGTGGCCGGTCAGGTACAAGCCGAGGGTGTCTTTCTCGCCGCGCAGGCGCTCCTTGAGCGTCAGCTCCCGGACTGCACGGTGCTTGGCATAGACGTCGACATCCGCCTCATCGAACAGCCCGCCAAACAAGTCGGCATGCCCACTGTCGTGCGTGCGTGCAGTCTGCTCGGCAGACTTGATCGCTTCCTCCATGGACGCGAGCAACACAGCGCGGTTGAGGTCGACGTTGGCCTGATAGGCCTTGATCTCGTCGTGGAAGTAAGGACCGAGGCGGTCCAGCGCGCCGCTGCGCACCAGCGCATCGAGGGTCCGCTTGTTGATCCGCTTGAGGTCGACGCGGTGACAGAAATCGAACAGGTCCTTGAACGGCGCCTCGGCGCGCGCCTCGACGATCGCCTCCACAGGCCCCTCGCCGACGCCCTTGATCGCGCCAAGGCCATACACGATACGACCGTCGTCGTTGACGGTGAACTTGAAGTCCGAGGAGTTCACGTCCGGCGCGTCCAGGCGCAGCTTCATGCTGCGCACTTCCTCGATCAGCGTCACGACCTTGTCGGTGTTGTGCATATCCGCCGACAGTACCGCCGCCATGAAGGCCGCCGGGTGGTGTGTCTTGAGCCAGGCGGTCTGGTACGAAACCAGACCGTAGGCGGCGGAGTGGGATTTGTTGAAGCCGTAGCCCGCGAATTTCTCCACGAGGTCGAAGATGTTACCCGCCAGGTTGCCGTCGATGCCGTTATCCGCGCAGCCCTCGATGAAACCGCCGCGCTGCTTGGCCATTTCCTCAGGCTTCTTTTTACCCATGGCGCGACGCAGCATGTCCGCACCGCCGAGGGTGTAGCCGGCCATGACCTGGGCAATCTGCATCACCTGTTCCTGATACAGGATGATGCCGTAGGTCGGTGCCAGAACCGGCTTCAGACCTTCGTACTGGTAATCCGGGTGCGGGTAGGCCAGTTCAGCGCGACCGTGCTTGCGGTTGATGAAGTCGTCAACCATGCCCGATTGCAGCGGACCGGGACGGAACAGTGCCACCAGTGCGATAAGGTCTTCGAGGCAGTCGGGCTTGAGCTTCTTGATCAGTTCCTTCATGCCCCGCGATTCAAGCTGGAACACCGCGGTGGTTTCAGCTTTCTGCAGCAGGTCGTAGGTGCGCTTGTCGTCGAGCGGGATGAAGTCGATATTGAGGTCTGGCAGACCTTCCTTGGCTTGCTCGCGGTTGATGGTCTCCATCGCCCACTTGATGATCGTCAGCGTACGCAGGCCGAGGAAGTCGAACTTCACCAGACCCGCAGCTTCGACGTCATCCTTGTCGAACTGGGTGATCAGGCCGCCGCCTTCTTCGTCGCAGGCGATCGGCGAAAAGTCGGTCAGTTTGGTCGGTGCGATCACCACACCACCGGCGTGCTTGCCGGTACCCCGGGTGACCCCCTCCAGCTTGAGGGCCATGTCCCAGATTTCCTTGGCGTCTTCATCGACCTTGAGGAAATCGCGAAGAATTTCTTCCTGCTCGTAGGCCTTTTCCAGGGTCATGCCGACTTCGAACGGAATCATCTTCGACAGCCGGTCGGCCAGTCCGTAGGACTTGCCTTGCACCCGCGCCACATCGCGCACCACCGCCTTGGCCGCCATGGTGCCGAACGTGATGATCTGGCTTACCGCGTTGCGGCCATAGGCTTCGGCAACGTACTCGATCACACGGTCGCGACCGTCCATGCAGAAGTCGACGTCGAAGTCGGGCATGGAAACCCGTTCCGGGTTGAGGAAACGTTCGAACAGCAGGTCATAGGCCAGCGGGTCGAGGTCGGTGATCTTCAGGACGTAAGCCACCAGCGAGCCGGCACCCGACCCCCGGCCCGGGCCAACCGGCACGCCGTTGTTCTTGGCCCACTTGATGAAGTCCATAACGATCAGGAAGTAACCCGGGAATCCCATCTGGATGATGATGTCCAGCTCGAACTTGAGCCGGTCCAGGTAGGTCTGGCGTTTCTCTTCGTAATTCGGTGTGGTTTCTTTCGGCCAGAGCACCGCCAGGCGCTCTTCCAGGCCCTCGTGGGAGACGTGTCGCAGGTAATCGTCGATGCCCATGCCGTTGGGCGTCGGGAAGTCCGGCAGGAAGTATTTGCCCAACTGCACTTCGATATTGCAGCGTTTGGCAATCTCGACGGTGTTTTCCAGCGCCTCGGGCAGGTCGCTGAACAGCTCGGCCATTTCCTCGGCGCTTTTCAGGTACTGCTGATCGCTGTAGTTGCGCGAGCGACGTGGATCGTCCAGCGCCCGGCCTTCGCCGATGCACACACGGGTTTCGTGGGCGTCGTAGTCGGTCTGCTTGATGAAGCGGACGTCGTTGGTAGCCACCAGCGGTGCGCCCAGGCGATCAGCCAGTTCTACGGCGGCATGCAGGTATTCTTCGTCGCCGGCGCGATTGGTGCGCTGCACCTCGACGTAGAAGCGGTCGGGGAACATCGTCATCCAGTCCCGCAGCAGTGCTTCGGCGTCCACCGCGTTGCCGGACAGCAAAGCCATGCCGATGTCACCTTCCTTGGCCGCGGACAGAGCAATCAGCCCCTCGGAGGCGTCGGCAATCCACTCGCGCTGGATAATCACCAGGCCATTGCGCTGACCCTCGACCCAACCGCGGGAAATCAATTCGGTGAGGTTGCGATAGCCCTGGGCATTCATCGCCAGGAAGCAGATGCGCGACAGTGGCGCATCCGGGTCGTCGTTGGCCAGCCACAGGTCGGCACCGCAGATCGGCTTGATCCCGGCCCCCATCGCGGTTTTGTAGAACTTGACCAGAGAGCACATGTTGCTCTGGTCAGTCACCGCCACTGCCGGCATGTTCATCGCGGTCAGGGCCTTGGCCAGCGGCTTGATCCGTACCAGGCCGTCGACCAGCGAGAATTCGGTGTGCAGGCGAAGATGAACGAATGAAACCGACATGATGGTCCTATAGCAGCGCAAAACGACAAGGCCCGGATTGTACCGGGCCTCGATCAAAACAACAGCCGGGGGATTCTGATCCTGACTGAAGGTGGAGCCGATGGCTCAGCCCAGGATTGGCTGGTCACCCATCAGGGCCCGGGCCTCGAAGGCCGCCCGCACAGGCGCGAAGGAGCGCCGGTGAATCGGGGTCGGACCAAGGCGGGCCAGCGCCTCCAGGTGCACCGGGGTCGGATACCCCTTGTGACCACCCATCCCGTACCCAGGATAGATCAGTTCGAACGCGGACATTTCCCGGTCACGGGTGACCTTGGCCAGGATCGACGCGGCCGCGATAGCCGGTACCTGACTATCGCCTTTCACCACGGGAGCGGACGGCACGTTCAACTTGGGGCAGCGATTGCCGTCGATCAGCGCCAAGCGGGGGGTGATATGCAAGCCCTCCACCGCGCGCTGCATTGCGAGCATGGTGGCGTGGAGAATGTTCAACTCGTCGATTTCATCGACTTCGGCCCGGGCGATGTGGAAGCTCAGGGCCTTTTCGCAGATCTCGTCGAACAGCTTTTCGCGGCGAGCCTCGGTCAGTTTCTTCGAATCATTGAGGCCAAGAATCGGGCGATTCGGGTCAAGGATCACCGCGGCGGTCACTACCGCACCACACAGCGGCCCACGACCGACCTCATCGACACCGGCGACAAGGTCTTCGACCAGGTTGAAGTCCAGTCCCATTTGCATTTATCGGGTTTCCAGCAAGGCCAGCACTGCTTCTGCGGCCTGGTTCGAGGCATCGCGGCGCAGTGTGCGGTGAATCTGGTCGAAGCCTTCGGTCTGCTGCACACCATCGGTCACCAACGGCGCCAGGGTCTGGGCCAGGGACTCGGTGGTCGCAGCCTCCTGCAACAGCTCTGGAACCAGCAAGCGCTGGGCCAGGAGATTGGGCAGCGAGACGTAGGGACTTTTGACCAGGCGTTTAAGAATCCAGTAGCTCAGCGGCGCGAGGCGGTAGGCCACCACCATGGGGCGCTTGAACAGCAGCGCTTCAAGGGTGGCAGTACCGGAAGCGATCAGCACCGCATCGCAAGCCGCCAAGGCCTGGTGGGACTGACCGTCGAGCAGCGTCAGCGGCAGGTCACGGCCTTCGAGCATCTGTTCAAGCTGCGCACGCCGCGCGGCATTCGCGCACGGTGTAACGAAACGTACACCAGGCACCAGTTCGCGCAGGCGCTGAGCGGTATCGAGGAAAAGAGCACCCAACCGGCCAACTTCGCCTCCCCGGCTGCCCGGCATCAAGGCGACCAGCGGGCCTTCCGGCAGGCCCAAAGCCCCGCGGGCGGCCTGTCGATCAGCATCCAGGGGAATGGTGTCAGCCAGCGGATGTCCGACGAAACGCACGGGCACGCCTTGTTCTTCGTAGAACTTCGCTTCGAAGGGGAACAGGGTGAGCATCAGATCGCAACCTTCGCGGATCTTCAGCACGCGCTTCTGACGCCAGGCCCAGACTGACGGGCTGACATAGTGCACGGTCTTGATGCCGGCGCGGCGCAGTTTCAATTCGATATTCAGCGTGAAGTCAGGTGCGTCGATGCCGATGAACACGTCGGGCTTTTCATCGATAAGCGTCTGAACAAGCTGCTTTCGGCGCTTGAGCAGTTCAGGCAGCCGTCCCAGCACCTCGACCAGGCCCATGACCGCCAGGCGTTCCATGGGGAAGTAGGAGACGAGCCCCTCGGCTTCCATCAGGGGGCCGCCAACGCCGATGAAGCGAACATCCGGATGACGCGCCTTGAGCGCCCGCATCAGACCGGAACCAAGAATGTCGCCGCTGGCCTCACCGGCCACCAGCGCTACGCAGAGTTCGGACATATCAGCGGGTGATGCCGCGGGCAGAATTCTGGATCGACTGGCGGAACATCTCGACCTCAGGGAACTGGCTGGCCGGCTCGGCCAATTCGACGATAGCCTGCTCGACGGTCAGGCCTTGACGGTAGACAACCTTGTAGGCGCGACGCAGCGCGTGGATCGCATCTTCGCTGAAACCACGGCGACGCATGCCTTCGAAGTTCATGCTACGCGCTTCGGCCGGGTTGCCGAATACGGTGACAAACGCCGGAACGTCCTTGCCAATGGCAGTGCCCATGCCGGAAAAACTATGGGCGCCGATATGGCAGAACTGATGAACCAGGGTAAAACCGGAAAGGATTGCCCAGTCGGCAACATGCACATGACCAGCCAGCGCGGTGTTGTTGACCAGAATGCAATTGTTGCCGATGACGCTGTCATGACCGATATGGGCATACGCCATGATCAGGTTGTGATCGCCCAGGGTGGTTTCCGAGCGGTCCTGTACCGTGCCGCGGTGAATGGTCACACCTTCGCGGATGACGTTATGGTCACCAATCACCAGGCGAGTCGCCTCGCCCTTGTACTTGAGGTCAGGGGTGTCTTCGCCAACTGACGAAAACTGATAGATGCGGTTGTGCCGCCCAATCCGGGTCGGCCCCTTGAGCACAACGTGCGGACCAATGATGGTCCCCTCCCCGATCTCGACATCCGGGCCGATGATCGACCAAGGGCCGACCTCGACACCATCGGCCAGCTTGGCCGAAGGATCGATGATTGCCCGAGGGTCAATCAAACTCATAGTTTGCGTTCCGCGCAGATGATCTCGGCCGAGCACACTGGCTTGCCGTCGACCGATGCCTGGCAATCGAACTTCCAGATCTGGCGTTTGCAACTGATGAATTTCGCTTCAAGGATCAGTTGATCCCCTGGCAGCACCGGCTGGCGGAAGCGCAGCTTGTCGGAGCCGACGAAGTAATAGAGGGTGCCGTCCGTCGGCTTGGCATCGAGCATTTTGAAACCGAGGATGCCGGCTGCCTGGGCCATGGCCTCGATGATCAGCACGCCCGGCATGATTGGATGCGCCGGGAAGTGACCATTGAAGAAGGGCTCGTTGATGCTGACATTCTTGTAGGCACGAATGCGCTGGGCCTCGACGTCCAGTTCCACCACGCGATCCACGAGCAGGAACGGGTAACGGTGAGGCAGGTATTCGCGAATCTCGTTGATGTCCATCATTTCTGGGGGAAGCCTGTAGTAAAGATAGGGAGCATGCGCTGGGCGCCATGCACCTTTTGCGAATCAAGAAAGCGGTACAGCTATCGAGCTGCCTTGATCAGGAAAGGGTATCAGCCATCAGATGAAGGCTGGCTGCCTGAGGTCACGGCATCGACACGCTTTTCTACCTGTTGAAGGCGCTTGGCCATTTCGTCCAGTTGACGAATTCGCGCCGCACTCTTGCGCCAGTCTCCCAACGGCTGCATCGCCGTCCCGGACGAATAGCCGCCCGGCTCGGTAATGGACCGGGTCACCATGGTCATGCCGGAGACGAATACGTTGTCGCAGACTTCGATATGTCCAACCATTCCGACACCACCGGCGATCGTGCAATGCTTGCCGATCCGGGTGCTACCGGAGATGCCCACGCACGCCGCCATGGCGGTGTGGTCACCGATCTGTACGTTATGGGCGATCTGAATCTGGTTGTCGAGTTTGACGCCATTGCCGATGCAGGTATCGGCAAGAGCACCGCGGTCGATGGCAGTGTTGACACCGATTTCGACGTCGTCGCCGACAGTTACACCGCCGATCTGGGCGATCTTCTGCCAGACGCCTTTCTCATTGGCGAAACCGAAACCTTCACCACCGAGCACGGCGCCGGACTGGATCACCACCCGCTTGCCGATGCGAACATCGTGGTACAGGGTCACACGCGGGGCCAGCCAGCCACCCTCGCCAATCACGCAACGAGCACCGACGAAACAGTGCGCGCCAATGGTGACACCGGAAGCAATGACCGCGCCGCTTTCAATGACGGCGAAGGGACCGATACTGGCGCCAGCATCGACCTGAGCGTCCGCCGCAACCACGGCGCTGGGATGGATTCCCGCCACAGCCTTGGGTTTGGGGTCGAACAGGTGGGAGATGCGCGCGTAGGCCAGGTAGGGGTCCGGCACGATCAGGGCATTGCCGACAAAACCTTCGGCATCTGCGGCACGCAGAAGCACCGCGGCAGCCTGGGTATCAACCAGGTATTTGCGGTACTGGGGATTAGCCAGGAAGCTCAGTTGGCCGGGGCCAGCTTCCTGCAGGGTCGCGAGACCAACGATCTCGAGTTCCTCGGGACCCTGAAGGGTCGCTCCAAGGAACTCGGCCAGTTGGCCGAGTTTCATGGTCGCCGTCATATCAACGGGACTGGTTCATGCGCTCGATAACCTGGCGGGTGATGTCGTACTGAGGTTTGACATCAATGACCGCGCCACGCTCGAGAACCAGATCGAAGCCGCCTTTCTTGATGACTTCTTCTACAGCGCCATCCAGTTTCGGCTTGAGCTGCTTGAGCATGTCACGGTCAGCAACGGCCTTGGCTTCGTTCAGTTCCTTGGACTGGAACTGGAAGTCACGGGCTTTTTGCTTGAACTCGAGTTCCAGACGCTCACGCTCGCCCTGGGCCATTTTGTCGCCGCCCTTGACCAGACGATCCTGGATGCCCTTGGCACTGCTTTCCAGGTTCTTCAGCTTGGTCAGTTGCGGGCCGAATTTCTTCTCGGCATCAACCGCGTACTGCTTGGCCGGGTCCGATTCCAGCAGCGCCATTTGATAGTTCAGGACAGCAATCTTCATTTCGGCAAACGCCGGGGTCGCGACCAGAGCCGCTGCCAGTACCGCCAGTTGAGTCAACTTACGCACGATGCACTCCTACAGAATCCGTTGTCATTTACGTGGACCAGACCCTTAGAAGGTCTGACCCAGAGAGAATTGGAACACCTGGGTATCAGCATCGTCCGGTTTCTTCACCGGCATTGCCAGGCTGAAACTCAACGGACCCAGTGCGGTAATCCAGGTCACACCCAGGCCGACGGAGCTGGCCAGGCCAGAAAGGCCGAGCTTCTCGCAATCAGGCTTGGAGCCGCAATTAGTGTCATACACGTTACCCACGTCCCAGAACACGGAGGTACGCAGCGAACGCTGGTCCTTGATGAACGGAAGCGGGAACAGCAGTTCTACACCACCCTGAACAAGAACGTTGCCGCCGAACGGCAGTGGATCCTGATCCGGGTCTGCTGCAGTTCCTGGTCGGGTGCCGTTGCTTGGCGTACTGCGTGGACCGAGGCTGCTGTCTTTGAAACCGCGTACCGAGTTGAAACCACCCGCGTAGTAGTTTTCATAGAACGGCAGACCGGAAGTCGAACCGTAACCGTCGCCATAACCCAGCTCGGTATGCAGACGCAGGGTGTAGTCGTTGGTGATTGGCTTGAACAGCTGGCCGCGGTAGTCGAGCTTGAAGAACGACAGATCGCTGCCAGGCGTAGTTGCTTCCAGCACCAGGCTTTGCGAGTGACCGCGGGTTGCCAGTGTGCCTTTGTTCAACGTCGACTCGGACCAGCCGGCCGAGGCCTTGAAGTTCAGGAAGCTGTCGCCACCTTCCTTGTCCAGGAAGTCGAAGATCTCATCAACGGTGTAAGTACCGGTTTTGATCTTGTCCTGCTGAACAGTCAGGCCGAAGGTCAGACGCGACGTTTCGCTGATCGGGTAACCGACGTTGACACCGGCACCCATGCTGTCCACGGCATAGCTTGCCACGTCGACGTCGAGGTCATCGTAGTTGGTCGTGCGGTAGAAGGCGTTGTAGCCCAGGCTCACACCATCGGCAGTCCAGTAGGGGTCCACGAAGCCGAAGTTGTATCGGCTCTGGTATTCGGAACGGGTCAGGCCGATGGAGACCTTGTTACCGGTACCCAGGAAGTTGTTCTGGCTGATCGAACCACCGAGGATTAGACCGGCGCTCTGGGCGAAACCGACACTGGCGGTGATCGAACCGGAAGCCTGCTCTTCAACGGTGTAGTTGACGTCGACCTGGTCATCGGTACCCGGAACAGCCGGGGTCTCGACGTTGGCTTCCTTGAAGAAGCCCAGGCGCTCCAGACGGGTCTTGGACTGGTCGATCAGGTAGGTCGAAGCCCAGCCGCCTTCCATCTGGCGCATTTCACGACGCAGCACTTCGTCTTCGGACTTGGTGTTGCCACGGAAGTTGATGCGGTTGACGTAGGCACGCTTGCCCGGATCCACGACGAACATGATGTCGACGGTGTGGTCGTCATCATGCGGCTGCGGCACACCGTTGACGTTGGCGAAGGTATAGCCTTCGTTACCCAGCCGGCGGGTGATCAGCTCGGAAGTGGTGGTCATCACCTTGCGCGAGAAGACCTGGCCCGGCTGCACCAGCAGCAGCGCCTTGACCTGGTCTTCAGGGACTTTCAGGTCACCGGACAACTTGACGTCGCGTACGGTGTACTTCTCGCCTTCGTTGACGTTGACGGTGATGTAGACGTGCTTCTTGTCCGGGGTGATGGACACCTGGGTGGAAGCGATGTCCATGTTGATGTAGCCGCGATCCAGATAGTAGGAACGCAGGCGCTCAAGGTCGCCGGAGAGCTTTTCACGGGCGTACTTGTCGTCGTTCTTGAAGAACGACAGCCAGTTGGTGGTCTTGAGTTCGAACAGACCTGCCAGGTCCTCGTCGGAGAACACAGTGTTGCCCACGACGTTGATGTGCTGGATGGCGGCGACCGTGCCTTCGTTGATCTTGATCTTCAAGGCAACACGGTTGCGCGGCTGAGGAACCACTTCGGCGTCGACCTCGGCGGAGTAGCGACCCTGAGCGACATACTGACGCTGCAGCTCGTTACGCACACCCTCGAGGGTCGCCCGCTGGAAGATTTCGCCCTCCGCCAGACCGGATTGCTTCAGGCCTTTCATCAGGTCTTCGGTGCTGATCGCCTTGTTGCCGTCGATTTCGATGCTCGACACCGACGGGCGCTCAACGACGTTGATGATCAGGACATTGCCATCACGGCCCAGTTGGATGTCCTGGAAGAAACCGGTCTTGAACAGCGAACGGGTAGATTCCACCAGGCGGCCGTCGTCGGCATGATCGCCAACGTTCAGCGGCAATGCACCAAATACGCTGCCCGCGGAAACCCGCTGCAGACCATTGACACGAATATCGGAGATGGTGAAGGACTCGGCGTGAACTTCAGCGATCATCAGTGCGGCGAGAGCCGCAGTTAGCAGCAGACGTTTCATGAAGTCCTTTCTTATTCCAACTGGCAATAAACGACCCGCCGCGAAAGGCGGCAGGTTCGCAATTGAGCGAAGCGTTACAGTCGACCCAAATCGTTGATCAGGGCTAGCAACATCACCCCGACTACCAAACTGATACCGATCTGGATACCCCAACCTTGCACCCGGTCCGACAGTGGGCGGCCACGCGCCCACTCGATCAGGTAAAACAGCAAATGCCCCCCATCCAGAACTGGAATGGGCAGCAAGTTAAGAACTCCTAGGCTAATGCTCAGATAGGCAAGGAAATTCAGGAAATCCCCAAGGCCGGACTGGGCCGAAGCGCCCGCCACTTTAGCAATGGTTATCGGTCCGCTCAAGTTTTTTACCGAGAGCTCGCCGAAGAGCATTTTCTTCAGCGAATCGAGGGTCAGAACACTCATGTTCCAGGTACGGGAAAGACCTTCTCCCACTGCTTCGAGCGGCCCGTAACTGACCTCACGCAGCATCTGCGCCGGCCATTCGACCGCCTGGACACCAGCGCCGAGATAACCGGCAGCGGACTTGCCCTCGCCGCGGCTGGCCAGGGTGACCGGCAACTCGATGCGAGCGCCATCGCGCTCGACGGTGAGCACGATGCGGCTGTCAGCACGACCCCGCACGGTGTCGACCACCTGCTGCCAGTCATTCAGCGCCTGACCATCCAGCGCCAGCAGGCGATCACCGGTTTTCAACCCGGCGGCCTGGGCCGGCCCCTTCGGATCCAGTTCGGCCAGCACCGGCGCGAGCGCCGGGCGCCATGGACGGATGCCGAGGGAGCGAATCGGATCAGGCTCGTCAGCACCCTTGAGCCAATGATCGAGGGTAATCGTGTGAGCGCTGTCAACGGTGGCGCCTTCGCTGCGCACACCAACCTGCAGCGACCCGCTCTCGCCCAGACGGCGAACCAGTTGAAGATTGACCGCAGCCCAACCGTTGGTCGGCTCGCCGTCGATCGAAACGATTTCCTGCCCGGAACTCAACCCGGCGACGGCTGCCAGGCTACCCGCCTCGACCCCGCCGATGACCGGACGTACTTGCTGACTGCCAAGCATCGCCAGCGCCCAGAAGAACACGATAGCGAGCAGGAAGTTGGCGATCGGCCCTGCAGCAGTGATCGCAATGCGCTGGCCAACCGTTTTTCGATTGAAACTCTGCTCGGCTTGCGCAAGAGGCACATCGCCCTCGCGCTCGTCGAGCATCTTGACGTAGCCACCCAGTGGAATGGCGGCAATCACGAACTCCGTACCTTGACGGTCGTGCCAGCGAAGCAACGGCGTGCCGAAGCCGACGGAGAAACGCAACACCTTGACGCCGCAGCGCCGAGCCACCCAGAAGTGCCCGAATTCGTGAAAGGTAACCAGAACACCCAGTGCAACCAGGGTGCCGATAATCATGTAGAGCGCACTCATGTCTTTCTCCGAATAACGTTCAACAGGGCCCGACACGACGCCTTGCGGAGTCGCACCTCAGCGCCCGTGATGCGCCAACCACCGCCCGGCAAGCACCCGGGCCCGCTGGTCGGCGGCAAATACCGCATCCAGCGTATCCACGGCCACTACTGGCTCCTGGTCAAGCACCTGTCCGATCATACTCGCGATTTCCGGGAAGCGGATGCGCCGCTGAAGAAACGCCTCCACCGCGATTTCATTGGCCGCATTAAGTACCGCCGGCGCGCTGTTGCCGGCCTCCGCGGCTTCCCGCGCCAGGCGCAGGCAAGGAAAACGCTGCTCATCGGGCGACTGGAAATCCAGACGAGCAATGGCAAACAAGTCCAGCGGCGCCACACCGGAATCGATTCGCTCCGGCCAGGCCAGCGCGCTGGCGATGGGGGTACGCATGTCCGGATTGCCCAACTGGGCAAGCACCGAACCGTCGACGTAATCCACCAGCGAGTGAATCACACTCTGCGGATGCACCACGACCTCGATCTGCGAAGGGCGAGCATCGAACAGCCAGCAGGCCTCGATCAGTTCCAGCCCCTTGTTCATCATGCTGGCCGAATCGACGGAAATCTTCCGCCCCATGGACCAGTTGGGATGCGCGCAGGCCTGCTCCGGGGTCACCGCAGCAAGCTCGCTGGCCGGGGTCTGACGGAAAGGCCCACCCGAAGCGGTCAGGAGAATCCGGCGAACACCCACTTGAGCCAGCCCGCGACCGTAGTCACCCGGCAGACACTGGAAGATGGCGTTGTGCTCGCTGTCGATCGGCAGCAGCACTGCGTTACTGCGGCGTACCGCCTGCATGAACAGGGCGCCGGACATCACCAACGCTTCTTTATTGGCGAGCAACACCTTCTTGCCCGCCTCCACTGCCGCCAGCGTCGGACGCAAACCCGCAGCACCGACGATCGCAGCCATCACCGCATCGACCTGCGGATCAGCCGCAACCGCGCACAAGCCTTGTTCGCCCACCAACACTTCAGTGCACGAGCCCGCCGCCTCAAGCCCTTCGCGCAGGGTACAAGCCCCCGCCTCGTCCGGCACCACGGCAAACACTGGCGCATGGCGCAGGCACAGCTGCAACAGCTCGTTCAAGCGTGAATAGCCAGTCAGGGCGAAGACTTCGTAGCGATCCGGGTGCCGAGCGATGACATCCAGGGTGCTCAGACCTATGGAGCCAGTGGCCCCGAGCACGGTAATGCGCTGCACGCGACTCACAGGACGCCCCAGTCAGCCGCCCACAACAGCACGGCGAACAGCGGGATGGCCGCGGTCAGGCTGTCGATACGGTCCAGTACGCCGCCATGCCCCGGCAACAGGTTGCTGCTGTCCTTGATTCCGGAACGGCGCTTGAACATGCTTTCAGTCAGGTCGCCGACCACCGAGCCCATTACCAACAGCGCAGCACCGAACAATCCGAGCACCAGTTCGCCAGCACTCCAATGCCGGGTCAGACCGACACCCAGCGTGATGACCAGGCTCAGCGCCAGGCCGCCGTAAACACCTTCCCAGCTCTTGCCAGGACTGACGTGCGGCGCCAACTTGCGCTTGCCGAACGCCCGGCCAGAGAAGTAAGCACCAATGTCGGCACCCCAGACCAGCACCATGACCGCGAGAATCAGCCAGTTGCCCATAGTCCAGTGCTTGAGCAGCACCAGCCCTTGCCAGGCAGGCAGGAGGATCAGCGCACCGATCAGCAACCGACAGGCTGCACTGGCCCAAAGCTCACTGGTGCGCGGATAGGTCATGACGAGCCAGGTTGCCACGCCCCACCACAACACCGAAGCACCGAGCACCCAGGGTGCCAGATCCGGCATCAGGTGCAGCAGCATCAGCAAACCGGCGATGACTGCGGCATAGGCCACCCGCAACACCTGAGCCATCAGGCCGGCCAAGCGAGCCCATTCCCAGGCGCCAAGGGTGACCACCAGCCCGATGAACAGGGCAAAGCCAGCCCCTTCGAGCAGAAAGAACCCGCCCAGGGCGATCGGCAGCAGAATCAGCGCGGTAATAATGCGTTGTTTGAGCATTAAGCACGGGCTCCAGCTTCGACCTGCTCGCTGGTTTTACCGAAGCGGCGCTGGCGCGAAGCGAAATCGGCCAGCGCGGTACGCATGGCCTCGTGTTTGAAGTCCGGCCAAAACAGGTCGGAGAAGTACAGCTCGGCGTAGGCCAGTTGCCACAACAGGAAGTTGCTGATGCGGTGCTCGCCCCCGGTGCGAATACACAGGTCCGGCAACGGCAGGTCGCCAGTAGCCAGACAAGTTTGCAGAAGTTCGGGAGTGATGTCTTCCGGGCGCAGATGCCCGGCCTGGACTTCGCGCGCCAGGCGTTGAGCGGCCTGCGCGATATCCCACTGACCACCATAGTTGGCGGCGATCTGCAGGATGAAACGGTTACTGCCAGCGGTCAGCGCCTCGGCCTCGCGCATGGCCGCCTGAAGCTCAGGGTGAAAGCGCGAGCGATCACCGATGATCCGCAGACTGATGTTGTTCTCATTGAGCCGCTTGGCTTCCCGGCGCAAGGCCGAGAAGAACAGCTCCATCAACGCCCCGACCTCTTCGGCCGGGCGTTGCCAGTTTTCGCTGGAGAAGGCGAACAGGGTCAGCACCTCGACCTTGGCCTCGGCGCAGACCTCGATAACGGCCCGCACCGCGTCCACACCAGCCTTGTGCCCGGCAACGCCGGGCAGCAGGCGCTTCTTCGCCCAGCGATTATTCCCATCCATGATGATCGCGACATGACGCGGCACCGATGGAGGCACACCCTGCTTGCTCTTTTCCATTAAAAAAAGCCCCGACCTTAAACGGCCATCAGGTCCTTTTCTTTTGCTTTCACGGCAACTTCGATTTCAGCAACGAACTTGTCAGTCAGCTTCTGGACATCATCAGCGGCACGACGCTCTTCGTCTTCGCTGATTTCCTTCTCTTTGACCAGATCCTTGAGTTGGCTCAGGGCATCACGACGGATATTGCGCACGGCAACCCGAGCGTCTTCTGCGGCATCGCGCGCCTGCTTGGTGAAGCCCTTGCGGGTTTCCTCGGTCAGGGCCGGCATGGAGATCAGCAGCAGCTCACCCAGGTTGGTCGGGTTGAAGCCCAGACCCGAGTTGAGGATGGCTTTATCCACGGCACCCAGCATGCTGCGCTCGAAAGGCACGACTTGCAGAGTACGCGAATCCTTGACGGTGACACTGGCGACCTGGTTGATCGGAGTATCGGCGCCGTAGTAAGGCACCATCACGCCAGCCAGAATCTGCGGGTTCGCCGCGCCGGTCCGGATGCGACCGAAAGCGTGGTGCAGCGACTCCAGCGATTTACCCATGCGTTCCTGGGCGTCTTTCTTGATTTCGTTGATCATTGTTCGCCTTCCTCGATCAGAGTTCCTTCAGCGCCGCCCACTACGATGTTCAGCAAGGCGCCAGGCTTGTTCATGTTGAAAACCCGCAATGGCATCTTGTGATCACGGCACAGGCAGATTGCGGTCAGGTCCATTACGCCGAGTTTGCGGTCGAGTACTTCATCGTACGTCAGACGGTCGAATTTCTCGGCATGCGGATCCTTGAATGGATCGGCAGTGTACACGCCGTCGACCTTCGTCGCCTTCAACACGACGTCAGCATCGATTTCGATGGCACGCAGGCATGCGGCGGAGTCGGTCGTGAAGAACGGGTTACCGGTACCGGCAGCGAAGATCACTACATCGCCAGAGTTCAGGTGGCGAACACCTTTGCGGCGGTCGTAGTGGTCAGTGACACCGACCATGGAAATGGCCGACATGACAATGGCGGGGATATTCGAGCGCTCCAGCGCGTCGCGCATGGCCAGGGCGTTCATCACGGTCGCCAGCATACCCATATGGTCACCGGTGACGCGATCCATGCCAGCCGCGCTCAAGGCCGCACCACGGAAGAGGTTGCCACCACCGATAACCAGGCCGACCTGGACACCGATACCAACGAGCTGACCCACTTCCAGCGCCATGCGATCCAGCACCTTCGGGTCGATCCCGAAGTCTTCCGAGCCCATCAGGGCCTCGCCGCTAAGTTTGAGCAAAATGCGTTTATAGCGAGGTTGACGACCACTCACCTGCTGAGCCATTGCGAATCTCTCCTGCGGCGTTTGTAAAATTCCGGGCGGGCTGTTTTCAGCCTGCGCCAACTGTAGCGTGGCGCTTGAATAGCGCCAGAGCGAAAGCAGATCTTGTAAACCGCTCGCGCTTTGACAAAGAGGCTGCGCGCGTGAGCGGGCAGCCTCTTTGGGGCGACAGATGTGAATCCGTCTTATTGCTTCTGGGCAGCAGCCAGTTGAGCAGCAACTTCTTCAGCGAAGTTGTCTTCTTTCTTCTCGATGCCTTCGCCTACTTTGAAGTAAGTGAAGGAAACGATTTCAGCGCCAGCTTTCTTGACCAGAGCACCAACGGTCACTTCCGGGTTCTTGACGAAAGCTTGCTCGACCAGCGAGGCCTCGGCCAGGAACTTGGTGATACGACCAGCAATCATCTTCTCGACGATTTCAGCTGGCTTGCCTTTCATCTTGTCTTCGTTGAGGGTCAGGAACACGCCTTTCTCGCGCTCGATCGCTTCAGCGGAAACTTCCGATGGCAGCAGGAACTCAGGGTTGCTGGCAGCAACGTGCATTGCAACATCTTTGGCCAGCTCGACGTCACCGCCTTTCAGGACAACCGCAACACCGATCTTGTTACCGTGCAGGTAGGTACCGACAACGTCACCCTCAACGCGCACCAAGCGACGGATGTTGACGTTTTCACCAACCTTGGAAACCAGGGCAAGGCGGGCCTCTTCCTGAGCTTCGATCAGCGGAGCAACGTCGGTCAGCTTGTCATTGAAAGCTTTCTCGGCGCTGGCAGCAACGAATGCCTTGAAGTCGTCTTGCAGAGCGAGGAAGTCGGTCTGCGAGTTGACTTCGAGCAGAACGGCGGCTTTGCCGTCGTCCTTGATGGCGATGGCGCCTTCGGCGGCAACGTTGCCAGCCTTTTTGGCAGCCTTGATGGCACCCGAGGCGCGCATGTCGTCAATGGCTTTTTCGATATCGCCGCCGGCTTTGGTGAGGGCTTTCTTGCAGTCCATCATGCCTTCGCCAGTACGCTCACGCAGTTCCTTGACCAACGCTGCAGTAATTTCTGCCATTTCAAAATCCTCTTGGATAGGTTTTCAACCATTCCACCCGATACTCACGGGCGCTCAATTCTGGAAATCCACTACCTGTATGCGGCGCGTCGATAATGCGGACACTTGGCGACAGGAGGATTTCAAGGTGGCAAAAAGGGGGCCTAGCCCCCTTTTTGCGTGCCAAGTCGACGCTAAGCGTCACTTACTCGGCAGCTGGCGCTTCTTCAGCGTAGACTTCGGTGCCGCCGGCAACGTTGTTGCGACCACGGATGACGGCGTCGGCCATCGAACCCATGTACAGCTGGATGGCGCGAATGGCGTCATCGTTGCCTGGGATGATGTAGTCAACACCTTCAGGGCTGCTGTTGGTATCGACAACGCCGATGACCGGGATGCCCAGCTTGTTGGCTTCGGTGATAGCGATGCGCTCGTGGTCAACGTCGATCACGAACAGTGCATCAGGCAGGCCGCCCATGTCCTTGATACCGCCCAGGCTGCGATCCAGTTTTTCCAGATCGCGGGAGCGCATCAGCGCTTCTTTCTTGGTCAGCTTGGCGAAGGTACCGTCTTCAGCCTGGACTTCCAGCTCGCGCAGACGCTTGATCGAAGCGCGGATGGTTTTGTAGTTGGTCAGCATGCCGCCCAACCAGCGATGGTCGACGTACGGCGAGCCGCAACGTGCTGCTTCTTCAGCAACGATCTTGCCAGCGGAACGCTTGGTGCCGACGAACAGGATCTTGTTTTTGCCCTGGGCCAGGCGCTCTACGAAGCTCAGAGCGTCGTTGAACATTGGCAGGGTTTTTTCCAGGTTGATGATGTGAATCTTGTTGCGCGCGCCGAAAATGAACTTGCCCATTTTCGGGTTCCAGTAACGGGTCTGGTGGCCGAAGTGCACACCGGCCTTCAGCATATCGCGCATGTTGACTTGGGACATGATAGTTCCTTGATAAGTCGGGTTGGGCCTCCACGCATCCCAATGACCAACCCGCGATCTGTCGATCGGAGCACCCAGGTCATCGTGTCGATACGTGTGTGGGTTTGAGCTTGGCGGGGCTATCCCCGGAAAGCGGCGCATTTTATACCACACTCGATCGATGAACGAAACCCGCAATACCATCGCCTTGGCGGCCTTTTGCACCCCGGACGCAATCGCGCCAGAATGCCAGCATCCATGAGGCACAAGCCGTGGCGCGGGGCCCTGAAACCGCCAGCGCTCTGCTAGAATCGCGCCTTTCCTGTTTGCCCGCGCCCCTCCGCGCCGTAGAGAGCCTGCAATGACCGTTACCATCAAAACCGCCGAAGACATCGAAAAGATGCGCATCGCCGGCCGCCTTGCCGCCGAAGTCCTGGAAATGATCGAAGAGCACGTCAAGCCCGGCGTGACCACCGAAGAACTGGACCGCCTCTGCCACGACTACATCGTCAACGTGCAGCAGGCCATTCCGGCGCCGCTCAACTATAAAGGCTTCCCCAAGTCGATCTGCACCTCGATCAACCACGTGGTCTGCCACGGCATCCCCAACGAGAAGCCGCTCAAGGCCGGCGACACGCTAAACATCGACGTGACCGTCATCAAGGACGGCTACCACGGCGACACCAGCCGCATGTTCCATGTCGGCGAAGTGCCGGTCTGGGCCGAGCGCCTGTCGAAAGTCACCCAGGAGTGCCTGTACAAAGCCATCGAGCTGGTCAAACCGGGCTGCCGCCTGGGCGATATCGGCGAAGTGATCCAGAAGCACGCAGAAAAGAACGGCTTCTCGGTCGTCCGCGAGTTCTGCGGCCACGGCATCGGCAAGGTGTTCCACGAAGAGCCGCAGATCCTGCACTACGGCCGCGCCGGCACCGGCATGGAACTGAAAGAAGGCATGACCTTCACCATCGAGCCGATGATCAACCAGGGCAAGGCCGACACCAAGGTGCTGGGTGACGGCTGGACCGCCATTACCAAGGACCGCAAGCTTTCCGCCCAGTGGGAGCACACCATGGTGGTCACCGCGACCGGCTACGAAATCTTCACCCTGCGCAAAGACGACACCATTCCCCGTACTTCAGCCTGACCAGACAGGACGCGACTCGATGCCACAGGTGGATCCCGAGCTGTTCGACCGCGGCCAGTTCCAGGCGGAACTGGCCCTCAAGTCAAGCCCGATCGCGGCCTTCAAGAAAGCCATTCGTCGCGCCGGCGAAGTGCTCGATGAAAGGTTCCGCCAGGGCCGTGATATCCGTCGGTTGATCGAGGACCGCGCCTGGTTCGTCGACAACATCCTGCAACAGGCGTGGAGTCAGTTCGACTGGAGCGAAGATGCCGATATTGCTCTGGTCGCGGTAGGTGGCTACGGTCGCGGCGAGCTGCATCCGCACTCGGACATCGACCTGCTGATCCTGCTGGACAGCGCCGATCATGAGATTTTCCGCGACTCGATCGAGCGTTTTCTGACGCTGCTCTGGGATATCGGCCTGGAAGTCGGCCAGAGTGTGCGCTCCGTCGACGAATGCGCCGAGCAGGCCCGTGCCGACCTGACGGTAGTCACCAACCTGATGGAAAGCCGGACCATCAGCGGCCCCGAGCACCTTCGCCTACGCATGCTGGAGGTCACCAGCCCCGAGCACATGTGGCCGAGCAAGGAGTTCTTCCTGGCCAAGCGTGCCGAGCAGAAAGCCCGACACCACAAATACAACGACACCGAATACAACCTCGAACCCAACGTGAAGGGCTCGCCCGGTGGCCTGCGCGACATCCAGACGGTGCTCTGGGTCGCCCGTCGCCAGTACGGCACCCTGAACCTGCACGCCCTCGCGGGCGAAGGTTTCCTGCTGGAAAGCGAGAACAAGCTGCTGGCCTCGTCCCAGGAATTTCTCTGGAAAGTGCGCTACGCGCTGCACATGCTCGCCGGGCGCTCCGAAGACCGACTGCTGTTCGACCACCAGCGCAGCATTGCCGCCCTGCTCGGCTTCAAGGATGAAAACCCGAAGCGCGCCATCGAGCAGTTCATGCAGCAGTATTACCGTGTGGTCATGAGCATTGCCGAGCTCAGCGACCTGATCATCCAGCACTTCGAGGAAGTCATCCTCGCCGACGACTCCAGCAGCACCACCCAGCCGCTGAACGCACGCTTCCAGTTGCACGATGGCTATATTGAAGCCGTGCGCCCGAACGTGTTCAAACGCACACCGTTCGCCATGCTGGAAATCTTCGTGCTGATGGCGCAGCACCCGGAAATAAAGGGCGTTCGCGCCGACACCATCCGGCTGCTGCGGGAAAACCGTCACCTGATCGACGACAGTTTCCGCAACGATATCCGCAACACCAGCCTGTTCATCGAGCTGTTCAAGTGCGAGATCGGCATCCACCGCAACCTGCGCCGGATGAACCGCTATGGCATCCTCGGGCGCTATCTGCCGGAGTTCGGCCTGATCGTCGGGCAGATGCAACACGATCTATTCCACATCTATACCGTGGATGCCCACACCCTCAATCTGATCAAGCACCTGCGCAAACTCCAGTACACCCCGGTGTCGGAGAAGTTTCCGCTGGCCAGCAAGCTCATGGGTCGGCTGCCGAAGCCGGAGCTGGCGTACCTCGCCGGGCTCTACCACGACATCGGCAAGGGCCGTCAGGGCGACCACTCGGAACTGGGCGCGGTGGACGCGCAAGCCTTCTGCGAGCGCCATCAACTGCCGGCCTGGGACAGCCGCCTGATCGTCTGGCTGGTGCAGAACCACCTGGTGATGTCCACCACCGCGCAGCGCAAGGACCTTTCCGACCCGCAGGTGATCCACGATTTCGCCCAGATGGTCGGCGACCAGGTTCATCTGGACTACCTCTACGTGCTGACCGTGGCCGATATCAACGCCACCAACCCCAGCCTGTGGAACTCGTGGCGCGCCAGCCTGCTGCGCCAGCTCTACACCGAGACCAAGCGCGCCTTGCGCCGCGGCCTGGAAAACCCGCTGGACCGCGAAGAGCAGATCCGCCAGACGCAAAGCGCCGCCCTCGACATTCTGGTGCGCGAAGGCACCGATCAGGACGATGTCGAGCAGCTCTGGTCGCAACTGGGCGACGACTATTTCCTGCGCCATACCGCCGCGGATGTTGCCTGGCACTCCGACGCGATCCTCCAGCAGCCCGCCGACGGCGGCCCGCTGGTACTGATCAAGGAAACCACCCAGCGCGAATTCGAAGGCGGCACGCAGATCTTCATCTACGCGCCCGACCAGCATGACTTCTTCGCCGTGACCGTGGCGGCCATGGACCAGCTCAACCTGAACATCCATGACGCACGGATCATCACCTCCAGCAGCCAGTTCACCCTCGACACCTACATCGTGCTCGACAACGACGGTGGCTCGATCGGCGACAACCCGCAGCGCATCAAGCAGATCCGCGACGGCCTGACCGATGCCCTGCGCAACCCGGACGACTACCCGAACATCATCCATCGCCGGGTGCCGCGCCAGCTCAAGCACTTCTCCTTCGCGCCGCAGGTGACCATCCTCAACGACGCCCAGCGCCCGGTGACCATCCTCGAAATCATCGCGCCTGACCGCCCGGGCCTATTGGCGCGGATCGGCAAGATCTTCCTGGATTTCGACCTGTCGCTGCAGAACGCCAAGATCGCCACCCTCGGCGAGCGCGTGGAAGACGTGTTCTTCATTACCGACGCCGACAACCAACCGCTTTCCGACCCACAACTGTGCAACCGCCTGCAGGACGTGATCGTCGAACAGTTGCGCGTCGACCAGGCCAGTGGCAATGAACCCTTTCGCCTGACCATTTAATGCTTTGACGAGAACCCGCGCCGATGAACACCGCTTTGAACCAGCTTCAGCCCTACCCGTTCGAAAAACTGCGCGCCCTGCTGGGCAGCGTCACCCCTGCGGCGGACAAGCGCGCCATCGCCCTGTCGATCGGTGAGCCGAAGCACACCTCGCCGGCTTTCGTGGCCAAGGCCCTGGCCGACAACCTCGACCAGATGGCGGTGTACCCGACCACCCTCGGCCTGCCGGCGCTGCGCGAATCCATTGCCCACTGGTGTGAGCGCCGCTTCGGCGTGCCGACCGGCTGGCTCGACGCTGCCCGTCATGTGCTGCCAGTCAACGGCACCCGTGAAGCGCTGTTTTCCTTCACCCAGGCCGTGGTCAATCGCAGCGATGACGGCCTGATCGTCAGCCCGAACCCGTTCTATCAGATCTACGAAGGCGCGGCGCTGCTGGCCGGCGCCAAGCCGCACTACCTGCCGTGCCTGGACCAGAACGGCTTCAACCCGGACTTCGATGCGGTGCCGGCGGACGTCTGGCAGCGCTGCCAGATTCTCTTCCTGTGCTCGCCCGGCAACCCGACCGGCGCCCTGGTACCGCTGGAAACCCTGAAGAAACTCATCGCCCTGGCTGACCAGTACGATTTCGTCATCGCCGCCGACGAGTGTTACAGCGAGCTGTACTTCGACGAACAAACCCCGCCGCCGGGCCTGCTTAGCGCCTGCGCCGAACTTGGCCGCAGCGACTTCAAGCGTTGCGTGGTGTTCCACAGCCTGTCCAAGCGCTCCAACCTGCCGGGTCTGCGTTCCGGTTTCGTTGCCGGTGACGCCGATATCCTCAAAGGCTTCCTGCTGTACCGCACCTACCACGGCTGCGCGATGCCGGTGCAGACCCAACTGGCGAGCATTGCCGCCTGGAACGACGAAGACCACGTGCGCGACAACCGCGACCTGTACCGCGAGAAGTTCGACGCCGTGCTGGATATCCTTGGCCCGGTGCTGGACGTACAAAAACCGGATGGCGGCTTCTACCTCTGGGCGAAAGTCCCGGGCAACGACGACGCCGCATTCTGCCGTGACCTGTTCGAGCAACAGCACGTGACCGTGGTGCCAGGCTCGTACCTGTCCCGCGACGTTGACGGCGTGAATCCGGGCGCCGGGCGCGTGCGCATGGCGCTGGTGGCACCGCTGGCGGAATGTGTGGAAGCGGCGAAGCGTATTCGGGCGTTTATCGAGGGTTGATGGCTGTGCGGCGCTAACCTTTATGAGTGCGCTGTCAAAAGATCGAGGAATGGGGACCAAGCGCTAGACGACCATTTTTCAGCGCCCTTGAGATCGAGCGCCGCGCGGGCGGCGCTCGATCTCAAGGGCGCTGAAGATCTGCCGGCTAGCCCCTGGTAACCATGACCGGAGCATCCGCCGGGCTACTCGTTCTTGACCCCTACTTGACCAGCCCCAGATTGGCCTCGCTCAAGTCCAGTTCCCCCAGCACCCTGCGCACCACATCGTCGCCGATCTCGTGATGACGGTGCAGCCGGTACAGCTCCAAACGCTGCGCCCGCAGCGCACGCAAACGCAAACGACGCTCCAGTTGGTCCATCTGCTCGGCCAGCGCGCGAGCCTCGGCGCTGTCGTTGTAGGCGTCGAGTTGCTGGCGGTATTCGGCCATCAGCCGCGCTTTCAGTTCAGCCGCCAGTGCCGCCTGCGAAGCATCCTGTTGCGCGCCCGGCTCAGCAGTTTCTTCTGCTTCCAGCGCGTGAATAGCCGCCTCGGCGGTACGACGCCAGGCTTCATCGGCTTCCTGTTGCAGGGCGTCGTCCGCACTTTTCTCGACGCCGCGCAGCAACAGCGGCAAGGCAATGCAGGCCGATACCAGCGACAGCAGGATCACTCCGGCGGCGATGAAAATCAGCAGGTCACGCTCGGGGAAGTCCTTGCCGGCACTGATCAGCAGCGGCACCGACATCACGCCCGCCAGGGTCACCGCCCCGCGCACGCCACCCACCGTCAGCAGCCAGCAGGAGCGCGCGTTCGGGCCCAGCACCAGCTCGCCCTTGCCCCGCCAGCGACGCACCATGCCGATCAGTCGCCAGATGCTCTGCACCCAGACATAGCGCAGCAGCAGCAACACGCCGAAGATCGCCACCACCTCCAGACAGCGCCAGGCCAGGGTCGGCCAGAGCGAGGCTTCGTGGCTGGTCACCGCCTTGATGATGTCCGGCAATTGCAGGCCCAGCAGCAGGAAGATCAGGCCATTGAAGGCGAATTCCAGCAGCGACCAGACGCTGCGGTTGAGCAATCGGGTACTGGTTTGGCGCGGCAACAAGTCGAGCCAGCTCTGCATCATCCCCGCCGCCACAGCCGAGAGAATGCCCGAAGCACCCAGGCGTTCGGCCAGTACATAAGCGGCGAACGGCAGCAGCAACATGAACACCACGTGGGTGGCCGGATCATCCCAGCCGCGAGCGATCATCCAGGTACGCAGGCGGCCCACCAGCCAGCTCAAGGCAACGCCGATGGCCAGGCCGCCGAGTGCGACCAGGATGAAGGTCAGGCTGGCCTCGGCCAGGGAGAACACCCCGGTGATGGCCGCCGCCAGGGCGAACTTGAAGGTCACCAGGCCCGACGCATCGTTCATCAACGCTTCGCCTTGCAGCATGTGCATCAACGGCGTCGGCAGGCGGTCCTGGGTGATGGCCGACACCGCCACGGCATCGGTCGGCGACAGCACCGCGGCAAGGGCGAAGGCTACCGGCAGCGGAATGGACGGAATGATCCAGTGGATGAAGTAACCGGCGCCAACCACGGTAAACAGCACCAGCCCCACCGCGAGTGTCAGGATCGGCCCGCGCAGGCGCCACAGTTCGCGCTTGGGCATGCGCCAGCCATCGGAGAACAGCAACGGTGGCAGGAACAGGAAGAGAAACAATTCAGGGTCCAGAGCCACGTGCAAACCCAGGGTCGGCCAGGCCAACAAGGCACCGGCGGCAATCTGCACCAGCGGCAACGGCAGCGGGATCATTCGTCCCACCAGCTTGGAGACACTGACCAGCATCAGCAGGATGAGGACGGTATAGGCTGACTGCATACGGCGTGTTTCCTGTTCGATTCGAAAGCATTCCCTGGCACGCTGGACAGGCGAGTGCCATTGGACACATATAGTAACGACCTCGACCACCGAGCGACCGCTGAACATAAGTCGCAGGTCGGCGGAGAATATGTAACACCATGCTACACAAGCCTTTTATCCCGCTGCATCGGTTTTACCCTCCCATACCGTGATTACAAGGAAGAGCGTCCGATGGCCCCAGACCTGAACAACGATAGCCCCGATCGCGCCCTGCTCGTCATTGACGTGCAGAACGACTTCACTCCCGGCGGTGCCCTGCCAGTTGCCGGGGGCGACCAGATCGTGCCGCTGATCAACCGCATCGCCGCCGGTTTTCGCAACGTGGTCCAGGCCCAGGACTGGCACCCCGCCGGTCACGCCTCGTTTGCCTCCAGCCATCCGGGCCACAAGCCGTTCGAGGTCATCGAATTGCCGTATGGACCGCAGGTGCTGTGGCCCGACCACTGCATCCAGGGCAGCGAGGGCGCGCTGTTCCACCCGTTGCTGAACATCCCCCATACCCAACTGATCGTGCGCAAGGGCGGCAATCCGGCGGTAGATAGCTACTCGGCATTCACCGAAGCCGACCAGAAGACCACCACGGGTCTCGCCGGCTACTTGCAGGAAAAAGGTATTTCCACCGTCTACGTGGTCGGTCTGGCGCTGGACTTCTGCGTCGCCTGGACGGCGCTGCATGCCCGGGGCAAGGGTTTCGTCACTTATGTGGTGCTGGACGCCTGCCGGGCCATAGACAGCGACGGCTCGCTGGAACGGGCGATGGCGGAAATGCAGGAGGCCGGGGTGATTTTCATCGAGTCCCGGCAGTTACTCGTCGCACCCTGATACACGCATGTCCGATGCCGGCGCCACAGCCGTGGCGCCGTGCCCGTTGTTGCCGCATAATCCAGCCCACCCAAAATTCCGAGGAGTCGCGGGGTTGCTTCGGGAACGCCCGACAACCCTTAATGTTCAATGGCTTACACTCTTTACGGCATCAAAGCCTGTGACACGATGAAAAAGGCACGTAGCTGGCTCGAAGAACAAGCCATCGACTACGCCTTCCACGACTACAAAACCCAGGGCATCGACCGGGACAGCCTCGACCGCTGGTGCGACGAGCACGGCTGGAACGTGATCCTGAACCGCGCCGGCACTACCTTCCGCAAGCTCGATGACGCCCAGAAGGCCGACATCGACCAGGCCAAGGCCGTCGAACTGATGCTCGCTCAACCGTCGATGATCAAGCGCCCGGTACTCGACCTGGGCGACAAGACCCTGGTGGGCTTCAAACCGGACCTGTACGCGGCCGCGCTGAAGTGAGCCGCACGCTTTTCATCAATTTCAGTACGAGGTAACTGCATGTCCACTTCCCTGTTCAGCCTGGCCTTCGGTGTCGGCACCCAGAACCGCCAAGGCGCCTGGCTGGAAGTCTTCTACGCTCAGCCACTGCTCAACCCGGCCGCCGACCTGGTCGCCGCCGTCGCCCCGCTGCTGGGTTATGAAGGCGGCAACCAGGCCATCACCTTCACCACCTCCCAGGCCGCGCAACTGGCCGAAGCGATCAAGGCTGTCGATCCGCTGCAGTCCGCCCTGCTGACCCGCCTCGCTGAAAGCAGCAAGCCGCTGGTCGCCACGCTGCTGGCCGAAGACGCCACCCTGAGCTCGACGCCCGAGGCGTACCTCAAGCTGCACCTGCTCTCCCACCGCCTGGTCAAGCCTCACGGCCTGAGCCTGGCCGGCATCTTCCCGCTGCTGCCGAACGTCGCCTGGACCAGCCAGGGCGCCATCGACCTGGCCGAACTGGCCGAGCAGCAACTGGAAGCGCGCCTGAAAGGCGAGCTGCTGGAAGTGTTCTCGGTGGACAAGTTCCCGAAGATGACCGACTACGTCGTGCCGACCGGCGTGCGTATCGCCGACAGCGCCCGTGTCCGCCTTGGCGCCTACATCGGCGAAGGCACCACCATCATGCACGAAGGCTTCGTCAACTTTAACGCCGGCACCGAAGGCCCGGGCATGATCGAAGGCCGCGTTTCCGCGGGCGTCTTCGTCGGCAAGGGCTCGGACCTGGGCGGTGGTTGCTCGACCATGGGCACCCTGTCCGGTGGCGGCAACATCATCATCAAGGTGGGCGAAGGCTGCCTGATCGGCGCCAACGCCGGTATCGGCATCCCGCTGGGCGATCGCAATACCGTCGAAGCCGGCCTGTACATCACCGCTGGCACCAAGGTGCAACTGCTCGACGAGCAGAACCAACTGGTCAAAGTGGTCAAGGCCCGCGACCTGGCCGGCCAGACCGACCTGCTGTTCCGCCGCAACTCGGTTTCCGGCGCCGTCGAGTGCAAGACGCACAAGTCGGCCATCGAGCTGAACGAAGCACTGCACGCCCACAACTAAGTGGTACGATCGGGTCTGGCCTTTCGCCAGACCCGATATCCAGGCCCTACGATCATGTTCCAACCCTCTCCCTGGCGCGCGGACTTTCCCGCCATCGCCGCCCTGCAACGCCAGCACCAGACCTATCTGGACAGCGCGGCAACCACCCAGAAACCCCAAGCCCTGCTCGATGCGCTGAGCCATTACTACGCCCATGGCGCAGCCAATGTGCACCGTGCCCAGCACCTGCCGGGCGCCCTGGCGACCCAGGCCTTCGAGGCCAGCCGTGAAAAGGTCGCGCTCTGGCTCAATGCCAGTGCCAGCGGGCAAATCGTCTTCACCCACGGCGCCACCTCGGCATTGAACCTGCTGGCCTACGCCCTCGAAGGACGTTTCGAGGCCGGTGAGGAAATAGCTGTCAGCGCCCTCGAACACCACGCCAACCTGCTGCCCTGGCAGCAACTGGCCAAACGCCGCGGCCTGAAGCTGGTGATCCTGCCGCTGGACGGCCGCGGCCAGATCGACCTCGACGCGGCCCTGCAACTGATCGGTCCGCGCACCCGCGTGCTGGCGGTCAGCCAGCTCTCCAACGTCCTTGGCACCTGGCAGCCATTGCAGCCGTTGCTCGACCATGCCCGCGCCCAAGGCGCGTTGACCGTGGTCGACGGTGCACAAGGCGTGGTCCATGGCCGGCACGACGTCGCCCGACTGGGTTGCGATTTCTACGTCTTTTCCAGCCACAAGCTCTACGGCCCGGATGGCCTTGGCGTGCTCTACGGTCGCCATGAGGCTTTGGCCCTGCTGCGCCACTGGCAGTTCGGCGGCGAAATGGTGCAACTGGCCGGCTATGAAGAGTCGAGCTTCCGCCCCGCCCCGCTGGGCTTCGAAGCCGGTACGCCGCCGATCGCCAGCGTTATCGGCCTCGGCGCAACCCTGGACTACCTGGCCAGCCTCGACCAGAACGCGGTGGCCGAGCATGAAGCCGCGCTGCACCGCCATCTGCTGCGCGGCCTGCAGGACCGCGAAGGCGTTCGCTTGCTCGGTGCTCCGCAGGCGGCCCTGGCCAGCTTCGTGGTGGACGGCGTGCACAACGCCGACCTGTCGCACCTGCTGACCGAGCAGGGTGTCGCCGTGCGCGCCGGCCATCACTGCGCCATGCCACTGGTCAACCGCCTCGGGCTCGACGGTGCGATCCGCGTGTCGCTGGCGCTGTACAACGATTCGGACGACCTGCTGCACTTCTTCAACGCGCTGGACCAGGCCCTGGAGTTGCTGCGATGAGCCTCGCCAGCGGTGCACAAGAGGCACTCGACAGCTTCAACGCCGCTGCGGGCTGGGAACAGCGCGCCCGCCTGCTGATGCAATGGGGCGAACGGCTGACGCCGCTGAGCGATGAGGAAAAGTCCGACGCCAATCGCGTCCATGGCTGTGAAAGCCAGGTGTGGCTGGTGGCCCATGAAGCAGACGGCCGCTGGCGTTTCGCCGCGGGCAGCGATGCGCGCTTGATTCGCGGTCTGCTGGCATTGTTGCTGGTGCGGGTCGAAGGCTTGTCCAGCGCCGAACTGCGCGCGCTGGACCTGCCCGACTGGTTCAATCAGCTCGGCCTCGGCCGGCAGCTCTCCCCTTCGCGCAGCAACGGCCTGAACGCCGTGCTGCAACGCATGGCTCAGCTCGCTTCGGGCGGCTGAGCCTTTTTGCGCTCGGCCGGGCGGCGCGCGCCGCCCACCAGTTTCTCCACCGCCTTGCTTGCGGCCACCATGCCGAAGGTAGCCGTGACCATCATCACCGCGCCTAAGCCGCCGGAGCAATCCAGCTTGACCCCTTCACCGGCAAAGCTCTTCTGCAGGCAGATACCGCCCTCCACGTCCGGGTAACGCAACTGCTCGGTGGAAAACACGCAGGGCACGCCGTAGTTGCGGCTGACATTGCGCGAGAAGTTCCAGTCACGGCGCAGCGTCGAGCGCACCCGCGACGCCAGCGGGTCGTTGACGGTGCGGTTGAGATCGGCGACCTGGATCTTGGTCGGATCAAGCTGCCCGCCGGCACCGCCGGTGCTGATAACAGTGATCTTGCGGCGTTTGCACCAGGCGATCAGCGCCGCCTTGGCCATCACACTGTCGATGCAATCGATCACGCAATCGATCTCCTCGGTGATGTACTCGGCCATGGTGTCGCGGGTGACAAAATCCGCCACCGCATGCACCGTGCAATCCGGGTTGATGGCGCGCAGGCGCTCGGCGGTGACCTCGACCTTGGGCTTGCCGACATTGCCGTCCAGTGCGTGCAACTGCCGGTTGGTGTTGCTCACGCAGACGTCATCGAGGTCGAACAGCGAGATTTCGCCCACGCCGCTGCGGGCCATGGCTTCCGCCGCCCAGGAGCCGACACCGCCGATACCGACCACCGCGACATGCGCGGCGCGCAGGCGTTGCAGGCCCTTCTGGCCGTACAGCCGGGCGACACCGGCGAAGCGTGGATCATTTGTAGTCATGGGCCCAACCCTGAAAAACCGGCGCGCATTATAGGCCCCTCGGGGAACAATGACAGCCCGCCTGCCACCTCATCGGACGGCCCGCACATTGGTAATGATGGCACCAATGCTGCTAAGGTCCCGGCAAAATGTCCTACGCTACAAAAAGTCTTGGACGACAAACCACGGGATTCAGAACTTCATCTCATGAAGACTATCCAACGGCTGCCTGGTCATGATTCCTATAAGAATTGACTGAGTGTCGCCCTGGATCCGCGCACCTCGCGCTGGCCCGTTCCACCCTCCGGAACCCGAACTATCTATGTCATCGCGTAAATTTGGTCTCAACCTGGTGATTGTCATGGCGATCGCCGCGCTTTTCACCGGGTTCTGGGCGTTGATCAACCGCCCGGTTTCCGCCCCCGACTGGCCGGAGCAAATCTCCGGTTTCTCCTATTCACCGTTCCGGCTCGGACAGAGCCCACAGAAAGGTCAGTACCCGACCGAAGCCGAGCTGCGTGAAGACCTTGAGCAACTCAGCAAGCTGACCGACAGCATCCGTATCTACACCGTCGAAGGCACCCAGGCGGAAATCCCGCGTCTGGCCGAGGAGTTCGGCCTGCGGGTGACCCTCGGCGTATGGATCAGCCCGGACCAGGAACGCAACGAGCGGGAAATCCAGAAAGCCATCGAACTGGCCAATACCTCGCGCAGCGTCGTGCGGGTCATGGTGGGCAACGAGGCGTTGTTCCGCGAAGAAATCACCCCCGAGGCACTGATCCAGTACCTCGACCGGGTGCGTGCGGCGGTCAAAGTGCCGGTCACCACCAGTGAACAGTGGCACATCTGGAAGGATCACCCGGAACTGGCCAAGCACGTCGACCTGGTGGCCGCGCACATCCTGCCGTACTGGGAATTCATCCCGATGAAGGACGCCGGCCAGTTCGTTCTCGACCGAGCCCGCGACCTCAAGCACCTGTTCCCGCGCAAACCGCTGCTGCTGTCGGAAGTCGGCTGGCCGAGCAACGGCCGCATGCGCGGTGGTGCCGACGCCACCCAGGCAGACCAGGCCATCTACCTGCGGACCCTGGTCAACAAGCTCAACCGCCAGGGCTACAACTACTTCGTGATCGAAGCCTACGATCAGCCCTGGAAGGCCAGCGACGAAGGCTCGGTCGGCGCCTACTGGGGCGTATTCAACGCCGCCCGCCAACAGAAATTCAACTTCACCGGCCCGGTCGTGGCGATCCCGCAATGGCGGGTGCTGGCGGTGGGCTCGGTGGTGCTGGCCTTGCTGTCGCTGACCCTGCTGCTGATCGACGGTTCGGCCCTGCGCCAACGCGGTCGCACCTTCCTCACCTTCACCGCGTTCCTGTGTGGTTCAGTGTTGGTATGGATCGGCTATGACTACAGCCAGCAATACAGCACCTGGTTCAGCCTGACCGTTGGTTTCCTTCTGGCCCTCGGTGCGCTCGGGGTGTTCATCGTGCTGCTGACCGAGGCCCACGAACTGGCAGAAACCGTCTGGAACAAACGGCGCCGGGAATTCCTGCCGGTGCATTCGGACGAAGCCTACCGGCCAAAAGTCTCGGTGCATGTACCTTGCTACAACGAGCCGCCGGAGATGGTCAAACAGACCCTCGATGCCCTGGCTGCGCTGGATTATCCGGACTACGAAGTCCTGATCATCGACAACAACACCAAGGACCCGGCGGTCTGGGAGCCGATCAAGGCCCACTGCGAACTGCTCGGCGAACGCTTCAAGTTCTTCCACGTCTCGCCCCTGGCCGGTTTCAAGGGCGGCGCGCTGAACTACCTGATCCCGCATACCGCCAAGGACGCCGAAGTGATTGCGGTGATCGACTCGGACTACTGCGTCGACCGCAACTGGCTCAAGCACATGGTGCCGCACTTCGCCGACCCGAAAATCGCCGTGGTGCAGTCGCCGCAGGACTACCGCGACCAGAACGAAAGCACCTTCAAGAAGCTCTGCTATTCCGAATACAAAGGCTTCTTCCATATCGGCATGGTCACCCGCAACGACCGCGACGCGATCATCCAGCACGGCACCATGACCATGACCCGGCGCTCGGTCCTGGAAGAACTGGGCTGGGCCGACTGGTGTATCTGCGAAGACGCCGAGCTGGGCCTGCGGGTGTTCGAAAAAGGCTATTCCGCCGCCTATTCCCACAACAGCTACGGCAAGGGGCTGATGCCGGACACCTTCATCGACTTCAAGAAGCAGCGATTCCGCTGGGCCTATGGCGCGATCCAGATCATCAAGCGCCACACCGCCAGCCTGCTGCGCGGCAAGGACACCGAACTGACCCGTGGCCAGCGCTACCACTTCCTCGCGGGCTGGCTGCCGTGGGTCGCCGATGGCATGAACATCTTCTTTACCGTGGGTGCACTGCTCTGGTCGGCGGCGATGATCATCGTGCCGCAGCGGGTCGATCCGCCGCTGCTGATCTTCGCGATCCCGCCGCTGGCGCTGTTCTTCTTCAAGGTGGGCAAGATCGTGTTCCTGTATCGCCGCGCGGTCGGGGTCAACATGAAAGACGCCTTCGCCGCCGCACTGGCGGGGCTGGCGCTGTCTCACACCATCGCCAAAGCGGTGCTGTACGGCTTCTTCACCACCAGCATTCCGTTCTTCCGCACACCGAAAAACGCCGACAGCCACGGCGTGCTGGTGGCGCTGTCGGAAGCGCGGGAAGAACTGTTCATCATGCTGCTGTTGTGGGGCGCGGCGGCCGGGATCTATCTGGTCCAGGGCCTGCCGAGCAATGACATGCGCTTCTGGGTGGCCATGCTGCTGGTGCAGTCGCTGCCGTATGTGGCCGCGCTGACCATGGCGCTGCTGTCGTCGCTGCCCAAACCGGTTGACGCAACGGAACCTGCCCCGGCCGCCTGACCGCAGCCTGCCCCGCCCTGTGGGAGCTGGCTTGCCAGCGATGACGCCCTGACTGACACCCTGCGGTGTTGTGAAGGACGCTATCGCTGCGGTTCGGCGCCCCGACAAGCCAGCTCCCACGGTGGTTTTCTCACAGGGGTTTCTGTCTGCCACGGGCAGGCGGTGCTTCCTCGCCCTCGCTTTTGCTATAAGATAACGCCCCAAAATCGTACCCCCTGCCTTGCTCCCGGAGTCCCCCATGACGGCCCGCGCCGAACTCTCGCCCACCCTCGAACTGGCCTGCGACCTGATTCGCCGTCCCTCGGTGACCCCGCTCGACTTCGACTGCCAGAAACAGATGATGCAGCGCCTGGGCGACGCAGGTTTCATGCTGGAACCGATGCCCTTCGAGGACGTGGACAATTTCTGGGCCACCCACGGCACCCAGGACGGTCCCGTGCTGTGCTTCGCCGGTCACACCGACGTGGTGCCCACCGGCCCGGTGCAGGCCTGGCAGAACGACCCGTTCGACGCGCTGATCGACGCCGACGGCATGCTCTGCGGCCGCGGCGCCGCTGACATGAAAGGCAGCCTGGCGTCCATGATCGTCGCCACCGAGCGCTTCGTCGCCGACTACCCGAACCATCGCGGCAAAATCGCCTACCTGATCACCAGTGACGAAGAAGGCCCGGCCCACCACGGCACCAAGGCGGTGGTGGAACGCCTGCGCGAACGCGGCGAGCGTCTGGACTGGTGCATCGTCGGTGAACCGTCGAGCACCACACTGGTGGGCGATGTGGTCAAGAACGGTCGCCGTGGCTCCCTCGGCGCCAAGCTCACCGTCCGCGGCAAGCAAGGCCACGTGGCCTATCCGCACCTGGCGAAGAACCCGATCCACCTGGCCGCCCCGGCCCTGGCCGAACTGGCCGCCGAGCACTGGGACGAAGGCAACGCGTTCTTCCCGCCGACCAGCTTCCAGATTTCCAACCTGAACTCCGGCACCGGCGCTACCAACGTGGTTCCAGGCGAACTGACCGCGCTGTTCAACTTCCGCTTTTCCACCGAGTCCACCGTCGAAGGCCTGCAACAGCGTGTCGCGGCGATCCTCGACAAGCACCAACTGGAGTGGGACATCGACTGGGCGCTGTCCGGCCTGCCGTTCCTGACCGAGCCGGGCGACCTGCTGGACGCCGTGTCGGCCAGCATCAAGGCGGTCACCGGTCGTGATACCCACGCGTCCACCAGCGGCGGCACCTCCGATGGCCGCTTCATCGCCACCCTCGGCACCCAGGTGGTCGAGCTGGGCCCGGTCAACGCCACCATCCACCAGGTCAACGAGCGCGTTCTCGCCAGCGATCTCGATGTGCTGACCGAAATCTACTACCAGACCCTGATCCGGTTGCTCGCCTGATGCTCACCTGCCCCCTCTGCACCGCGCCCCTGAGCGCCCTCGACAACGGTGTCGGCTGCCCGGCCGGCCACCGTTTCGACCGGGCCCGCCAGGGCTACCTGAACCTGTTGCCGGTGCAGCACAAGAACAGCCGTGATCCCGGCGACAACCAGGCCATGGTCGAGGCCCGCCGCGACTTCCTCAACGCCGGCCACTACGCGCCGGTCGCCCGGCGCCTGGCTGAATTGGCCGCCGAACGCGCCCCCGGGTGCTGGCTGGACATCGGCTGTGGCGAGGGTTACTACACCGCGCAGATCGCCGACGCCTTGCCCGAAGCGGACGGTTACGCCCTGGACATCTCCCGCGAGGCGGTCAAGCGCGCCTGCAAACGCAGCCCGGCGCTGACCTGGCTGGTGGCGAGCATGGCCCGTGTACCACTGGCCGACGCCAGTTGCCAGTTCATCGCCAGCGTCTTCAGCCCGCTGGACTGGCAGGAGGCCCGCCGCCTGCTCAGCCCTGGCGGCGGCCTGATGCGGGTCGGACCGACCAGCGGCCACCTGATGGAGCTGCGCCAGAAGCTCTACGATGAAGTGCGTGACTACGCCGACGACAAGCATCTGGCCCTGGTGCCGGCGGACATGGCCCACGCCCATGGTGAAACCCTGGAGTTTCGTCTGAGCCTGACCCAACCCGCCGACCGCGCCAACCTGCTGGCCATGACCCCGCACGGCTGGCGCGCCAGCGCCGAACGCCGCACCGCGGTGATCGAGCAGGCCGAGCCGCTGGAAGTCACCGTTTCAATGCGCTACGACTATTTTGTGCTGCAAGACTGAGCCCTCCCGGAGATCCCCATGCGCCAACCCGATATCGAGATTTACCTGAAGGACGCCGACGTCGATCACAAACAGATCGCCGCCTGGCTGGAGGCCGCGCTGGGTCCGTGCAGCGAATGGAAGCAGAAAGGCCAGACCTTCAAGTGCACCGCCGGTGACATTCCTGTTACCTGGCTGCCCAAGGCCGTAGGAAAATGGAACAGTCTTTACCTGGAAAGTGACAAGACACCGTGGGAAGACGACATCGCCTGCGCCCGCGCCGCCTTTGCTGCGCTGAACGTCGAAGTACGTTGCGCACCGGGCACCTGGGTCGAGGAAGAGGGTGAAGACGACGCCGATCGCTGGATCCGGATCAGTGCCGATGGTGAAGAAGAGATTACCTGGAGAACCCACTGAGGGATTCGGTCCCAAGCTACAAGCTGCAAGAGGCACGGTCCACTTGCAGCTTATGGCTTGACGCCATTGCCGGCCTTCAGAGGCCTACGACGTCTTCTGCCTGAAGCCCTTTCTGGCCTTGGGTCAGGTTGTACTCAACCTGTTGCCCTTCGAGCAGGGTACGGTGACCCTCGCCACGAATCGCGCGGTAGTGAACGAAGACATCCGCCCCGCCCTCACGCTGAATGAAGCCATAGCCTTTGGCGTCGTTGAACCATTTCACACTTCCAGTCTCACGAGACGACATCTGTAACACTCCGGATTTTTATTTTGGACTCGCCTTGTCGGCCAGGTTTTTTAGACCTGGACTACGCCGCTTGCTGATTAATCTTGCAAGCGGCGGACCGAGTATAAGACAGACATGAAATATTTTTTATGACCTGACCGCTTTTTGCTGAACTTGCGCGGATACGGCACACTTGCCCGTCAAGCTGCACTTGCGTCCCATTTTTCAGAGCAGACACTGTATGACCCGTTCTCCCCTGCGCCGCCTGATTTTCGGTGCCCTGCGCCGACTGTTGTACCTATGGGTTCGCTCCGAGACCATCAATCAGTCCTCCTTCACGCTCAACCTGGACCGCAGCCGTCCGGTGTTCTATGCCCTGCAATCACCCTCGCTGACCGACCTCGCGGTCATCGACCGTGAATGCACCAAAGCAGGGCTACCACGCCCGGTCCTGCCCGTCGCCGTCGGCGACCTGATGGAGCCGGCCGCTTTCTTCTACCTGACCCCGGAACCGGACTGGCTCGGCCGCCAATACAAGCGTGGCGCGCCGCCGACCCTCGGTCGCCTGGTCAGCGCGGTGAACCAGCAGCCAGAACAGGATGCGCAGATCATTCCGGTCAGTGTGTTCTGGGGCCAGTCGCCGGCCAGCGAGTCGAGCCCGTGGAAACTGTTGTTCGCCGATAGCTGGGCGGTCACCGGGCGCCTGCGCCGGTTGCTGACCATCCTGATCCTCGGTCGCAAGACCCGCGTGCAATTTTCCGCGCCGATCCACCTGCGCGAACTGGTTGACCACAACAAGGGCCACGAACGTACCGTGCGCATGGCCCAGCGCCTGCTGCGGGTGCACTTCCGCAATCTGAAGAGTGCGGTCATCGGCCCCGACATCTCGCACCGGCGCAACCTGGTCAAGGGCCTGATCCACGACCCGCTGGTGCGCCAGGCCATCACCGATGAAGCCGAGCGGGAGAAAATCCCGGTGGCCAAGGCCGAAGCCATCGCCCTGCGCTACGGCAACGAAATCGCCTCGGACTACACCTACACCGCCATCCGCTTCCTCGAAGTGGTGCTGAGCTGGTTCTGGAACAAGATCTACGACGGCATCAAGGTCAACCATATCGAGCAGGTCCAGGGCATCGCTCCGGGTCACGAAGTGATCTATGTGCCGTGCCACCGCAGCCATATCGACTACCTGCTGCTGTCCTACCTGCTGTTCCGCAACGGCCTGACCCCGCCGCACATCGCCGCCGGGATCAACCTCAACATGCCAGTGATCGGCGGCCTGCTGCGGCGCGGCGGCGCCTTCTTCATGCGCCGCACCTTCAAGGGCAACCCGCTGTACACCGCGGTGTTCAACGAATACCTGCACACCCTGTTCACCAAGGGCTTCCCGGTGGAGTACTTCGTCGAGGGCGGACGCTCGCGTACCGGGCGCATGCTGCAACCGAAGACCGGCATGCTGGCGATCACCCTGCGCAGCTTCCTGCGCTCCTCGCGCACGCCAATCGTCTTCGTCCCGGTGTACATCGGCTACGAGCGGGTACTGGAAGGCCGCACTTACCTGGGCGAACTGCGCGGGGCGAGCAAGAAGAAGGAATCGATCTTCGACATCTTCAAGGTGCTCGGTGCGCTGAAGCAGCGTTTCGGCCAGGTGTCGGTGAACTTCGGCGAGCCGATCCGCCTCGGCAATTTCCTCGACCAGCAGCAACCCGGCTGGCGCGAACAGCAACTCGGGCCGCAGTTCCGTCCGGCATGGCTGAACGAAACCACCTCGCGCCTGGGTGAGAAAGTCGCCCAGCACCTGAACGAAGCGGCGGCGGTCAACCCGGTCAACCTGGTGGCGGTGGCGCTGCTGTCCACCAGCCGCCTGGCCCTGGACGAACGCGCCCTGACGCGCATTCTCGACCTGTACCTCGCGCTGCTGCGCCAGGTGCCCTACTCGCCGCACACCACCCTGCCGGAAGGCGACGGCTTGGCATTGATCAGCCACGTGCGGGGCATGGACCTGCTGGCAGAACAACGTGATGCCCTGGGCCGGATCCTGTATCTGGACGAGCAGAACGCGGTGCTGATGACCTACTACCGCAACAACGTTCTGCACATCTTCGCCCTGCCGGCGCTGCTGGCGAGCTTCTTCCAGAGCAGCTCGCGGATGAGCCGCGAACTGATCCTGCAATACGCCCGCGCGCTGTACCCGTACCTGCAATCGGAGCTGTTCCTGCGCTGGGAACTGGAAGAACTGGACGGGGTGATCGACCAGTGGCTGCAAGCCTTCGTCGAGCAAGGACTGCTGCGATACGAGAACGGCGTCTACCTGCGCCCGGCGCCAAGTTCGCGACAGTTTGTGCTGCTGACCCTGCTGGCGCGGGCCATTACCCAGACCCTGCAGCGCTTCTACATGGCCACCTCGTTGCTGCTCAACAGCGGCCAGCACAGCCTCAGCGCTGAAGAGCTGGAAGACCTCTGCGTGGTGATGGCCCAGCGCCTGTCGATCCTGCACGGGCTCAATGCCCCGGAGTTCTTCGACAAGAGCCTGTTCCGCCACTTCATCCAGACCCTGGTGGAGCAAGGCGTACTGGTGCCGGACGACGCTGGCAAGCTAGGCTTCCACGACAAGCTCGGCGAGCTGGCCGAGGGCGCGGCCAAGCGCGTGCTGTCGGCGGAGGTGCGCCTGTCGATCCGCCAGGTCGCCTTGCATCGCGAAGAACATGCGGGCCCCGAGCAGCCTTGATCCGCCTGTAGTCGACGAATAATCCGACAGTTCTGCGGGAAGTCGATTACCGAAAAATCCGCTAAAGTCCTCGATGCCGGCCACAAGCCGGCATCAAGGACAGGAGACTCCATGAAAAAACTCTTTACGCTGTGCTGCGCCTCGCTGCTTGCAGCCTGCTCCAGCCACACCCCCGACTCGAAAGCCGCGCTGGATGGCGAGGTTTTCTACCTGCAACGCATTGCCCTGCCGCCCGCCGCTACGCTCGATGTCAGCCTGCTCGACGTTTCGCTGGCCGACGCCCCGGCGGTGACCCTGACGCGCCAGAGCGGCAAGGTTTCCGGCCAGGTGCCGCTGCCTTTCCACCTGCAATACAACCCCGCCCAGGTCAAACCCGGCCACCGCTACGCGGTGAGCGCGCGGATCGAGCTGGACGGCAAGTTGCTGTTCATCAGCACCGAACAGCACAGCGTCAAGCTCGACGGCAACGACCCACAACCGCTGCGGATCAAGGTTGATCAGGTCCGCTGATTTCCCCGTTCAATCGCTCCCCGATGAAGGATGCTGCCATGTTCCGCCCCGCTCTCACCTTTACCGGCCTGTGCGCAGGCCTGCTGCTGTCGGCCAGTGCCATGGCCCTGTCGCTTGGCGACCTGAGCCAGAAAGACGCCGCCGGCGGCCTGAAAGACGCCCTGACTCAAGGCGCGCAGATTGCCGTGAAACAACTGGGTGCGCCTGGTGGTTTCAGCGACAACAAGGACGTCCGTATCGAGCTGCCGGGTAAACTCGGCAAAGTCGCGAGCAAAATGAAACAGTTCGGCATGGGTGCACAGGTCGATGAGCTCGAAGCCAGCATGAACAAGGCCGCCGAAGCGGCGGTTCCACAAGCCCAAGCGCTGTTGGTGGACGCGGTGAAGAAAATGACCGTGGATGACGCCAAGACCATTCTCAGCGGCGGCAACGACTCGGCGACCCAGTACCTGAGCAAGACCAGCCGGGAACAGATCCGCGCCAAGTTCCTGCCGATCGTCAAGCAGGCGACTGACAAGGTTGGCCTGGCCCAGCAATACAACAGCTTCGCCGGACAGGCCGCGACCCTTGGCGTGCTGGATGCCAAGAGCGCGAACATCGAGGGCTATGTGACCGAACAGGCGCTCAATGGGCTGTTCGAGATGATCGGCAAACAGGAAGAAACCATTCGCCAGAACCCGGCGGCAGCGGCGACCAGCCTGGCCAAGAAAGTGTTTGGCGCCCTCTGATCCTGCGCTGCACCGAACCTGTGGGAGCTGGCTTGCCAGCGATGAGGCCGCCCTTGCCAGGTCAGTCCCTATCGCTGGCAAGCCAGCTCCCACAGAGTCACCGGCCAGCCAGCACCCTCGGGTTTATTCCTCTCGCTTGACCCTGAACCACGCCGCATACAGCGCCGGCAGGAACAACAAGGTCAACGCCGTCGCCACGATCAGCCCGCCCATGATCGCCACCGCCATCGGTCCGAAGAACACACTCCGTGACAGCGGAATCATCGCCAGCACCGCCGCCAGGGCGGTCAGTACGATCGGCCGGAAGCGGCGCACCGTCGCCTCGATGATTGCCTGCCAGCGACCCAGCCCCGCCGCGATGTCCTGCTCGATCTGATCCACCAGGATCACCGAGTTGCGCATGATCATCCCCGACAAGGCGATGGTCCCGAGCATGGCGACAAAGCCGAACGGCTGGCGGAACACCATCAGGAACAGCACCACACCAATCAGCCCCAGCGGCGCGGTGAGGAACACCATCGCCATCCGCGAGAAGCTGCGCAGTTGCAGCATCAACAGGGTCAGTACCACCACCACGAACAGCGGCACGCCGGCGTTCACCGAGTTCTGCCCACGCGCCGAGTCCTCGACCGTGCCGCCGACATCAAGCAAGTAGCCATCCGGCAGTTCGGCCCGCACCGACTCCAGGGTCGGCAGGATCTGCTTGACCAGGGTCGCCGGCTGATCCTTGCCGTAGATGTCGGCACGAACAGTCACGCTCGGCAGGCGGTTGCGGTGCCAGATGATGCCTTCCTCGAAGCCGTATTCCAGGGTCGCCACCTGCGCCAGGGCCACGCTGCGGCCATTGTCGGTGGGCACCGACAGGCTCGACAGATGAGCCAGCTGGGTACGTTCTTCCTGGGTGCCACGCAGCAGGATTTCGATCAGCTCGTTGTCTTCGCGGTACTGGCTGACGCTGCTACCGGTCAGCGAACTTTGCAGGAACCTCGACAGGTTCGCCGTGCTCACGCCAAGCGCACGCGCGCGGTCCTGATCGATGTTGAGGTAGACCACCTTACTCGGCTCCTCCCAGTCCAGGTGGACGTTGGCCACGTGCGGGTTCTCGCGCACCTTGGCCGCTACCTTGCGCGCCAGCGCGCGGACCTGCTCGATATGCTCGCCGGTCACCCGGAACTGCACCGGATAGCCCACAGGCGGGCCGTTTTCCAGGCGGGTCACCCGCGAACGCAGGTCGGGGAATTGCTCATTGAGGGTTTCGATCAGCCAGGTGCGCAGCGCTTCGCGGTCTTCGATGGTTTTCGCGAGCACCACGAACTGAGCAAAGCTGGCCGCCGGCAACTGCTGGTCGAGCGGCAGGTAGAAGCGCGGCGAACCGGTGCCAACGTACGCCACGTAGTTATCGATGCCCGGCCGCGCCTTGAGCAACGCCTCCACGCGCTTGACCTGCTCGGCGGTGTTGGCCAGCGACGCACCTTCCGCCAGCTTCAGGTCCACCATCAGTTCCAGACGACCGGAGGCCGGGAAGAACTGCTGCTCGACGAAGCGGAAGCTCATCACACTGCCGACGAACAGGGCGATGGTCAGCACGATCACCGTCTTGCGCCGGGCCACGCACCAGCTCACCACGCGGCGCACGCGCTGGTAGAACGGCGTGCCATAAGGGTCCGTCTCGCCCTCGCCCGTACCGTGTTTTTCCCGGTGCAGTTTCGCCAGGTCCGGTAACAGGCGCTCGCCCAGATACGGTACGAACACCACCGCCGCTACCCACGAAGCCAGCAGGGCGATGGTCACCACCTGGAAGATCGAGCGGGTGTATTCGCCGGTGCCGGATTGCGCGGTAGCGATGGGCAGGAAGCCCGCCGCAGTAATCAACGTACCGGTGAGCATCGGGAAGGCGGTGCTGGTCCAGGCATAGCTCGCCGCCTTGAAGCGGTCGAAGCCCTGTTCCATCTTGATCGCCATCATCTCCACGGCAATGATCGCATCGTCCACCAGCAGCCCCAGCGCCAGCACCAGCGCGCCGAGGGAAATCTTGTGCAGGCCGATGCCGAGGTAATACATCGCAGCGAAGGTCATCGCCAGCACCAGCGGAATCGCCAGCGCCACCACCAGGCCGGTGCGCATGCCGAGGGAGAAGAAGCTCACCAGCAACACGATCGCCAATGCTTCCACCAGCACGCGGACAAACTCGCCGACGCCGGTCTTCACCGCCGCAGGCTGGTCGGAGACCTTGCGCAGTTCCATGCCCGCCGGCAGGTTGTTGGCGATGCGGGCGAACTCGACTTCCAGCGCCTTGCCGAGCACCAGAATGTCGCCGCCCGCCTTCATCGAAACGGCCAGGCCGATGGCGTCCTCGCCCATGAAACGCATGCGCGGTGCGGGCGGGTCGTTGAAGCCGCGGTGCACCTGGGCGACGTCGCCGATGCGGAAGGTGCGCTCGCCCACGCGAATCGGAAACTGCTCGATTTGCTCGACGCTGTCGAAGCGTCCGGTCACACGCAATTGCAGGCGCTCGGTCGGCGTTTCGAAGAAGCCCGCAGTGCTCACCGCGTTCTGTTCTTCCAGCGCTTTCTGCACCGCCTCCAGCGGCAGGCCGAGGGTGGACAGCTTGGTGTTTGACAGCTCGATCCAGATTTTTTCGTCCTGCAGGCCGACCAGTTCGACCTTGCCGACGTCCTTGACCCGCTGCAGTTGAATCTGCACACGGTCGGCGTAGTCCTTGAGCACGCCGTAGTCGAAACCATCGCCGGTCAGGGCGTAGATGTTGCCGAAGGTGGTGCCGAACTCGTCGTTGAAGAACGGCCCCTGGATACCCGGCGGCAGGGTGTGGCGGATGTCCGCGATCTTCTTGCGGATCTGGTACCACAGCTCGGGAATCTGCGCCGAATGCATTGAGTCGCGGGCCATGAAGGTGACCTGCGACTCTCCGGGCCGCGAGAACGACACGATCTTTTCGTACTCGCCAGTCTCCATCAGCTTCTTTTCAATGCGCTCGGTGACCTGGCGCGAGACTTCCTCGGCGCTGGCGCCCGGCCACAAGGTGCGGATGACCATGGCCTTGAAGGTGAACGGCGGGTCTTCACTCTGACCCAATTTGGTGTAGGACAACGCCCCGACGATAGCCAGCAGGAGCATCAGGAACAGCACGATCTGCCGGTTGCGCAAGGCCCAGGCGGAGAGGTTGAAACCCATCGGGACTTACTCCTTGGCCGCCAGATTCACCACGCGATTGGACCGGTCCACCGGCCGTACTTCCTGCCCCTCGTGCAGCACATGACCGCCAGCGGCGACCACCCAGTCGGACGCGCTCAGGCCTTCCAGCACCGGCACGCTGTCCTGACCATAGGCGCCGACCCGTACCGGGGTGCGTTTCAGGGTGTTGTTGGCATCGACACGCCAGACGTAGGTCTGACCGTTCTCCGCGCTCAGCGCCGACAGCGGCACCGCCAGCGGGATCTGCTCGGCGTGCTGGATAAAGACCCGGGCGCTCTGGCCCAGCTCGGCCGGCACCTTGCCGGTGTTGAAGGCAATGCGCGCGGCGAAGGTGCGCGAGCGCGGGTCGGCGGCAGGCGACAGCTCGCGGATACGACCCTCGAAGCGCTGGCCGGGTTGCGACCACAGCTCCACGGCGACCGGCTGGCCCACCGCGAAGCGACCGAAGTTCTGCTCCGGCAGACTGATCAGCACCTCGCGCTCACCGTCGGCAGCCACGGTGAACACAGTCTGACCGGCGGCGACCACCTGGCCGACTTCCACCTGACGCTTGGCGACCACGCCGTCCTGAGTCGCGCGCAGCACCGAATACCCGGCCTGGTTGCCCGCCACGTCGAACTCGGCGCGCATCTGCTTGACCCGGGCCAGGCCCGAGCGATAGAGGTTTTCCGCGTTGTCGTATTGCGAATGGCTGACCATCTGCCGGTCCAGCAGCGTCTTGTAGCGGTCGCGCTCGGCCTGCACCAGATTCAGGTTGGCCTCGGCGGCGGCCATCTGCGCGCGGGTCGCTTCCAGTTGCAAGCGCACGTCCTGCGGGTCCAGCTCGGCCAGCGGCTGATCGGCCTTGACCCGTTGCCCCTCCTCCACCAGCCGCTTGCTCACCTTGCCGCCAATGCGGAAAGCCAGCTCCGGCTCGAAGCGCGCGCGCACCTCGCCGGGGTAGCTGTCCACCGCCGCCGATGCCGGCTGCGGCTGCACCACCATGGCGGGACGGATGACGGTGGGCGGCGTGCTTTCCTGCCCGCAAGCGGACAACAGCGCGATAAGAAGAGCGGGCAAAGCGACGGGCAAGGCATGGCGCAACATGGGAAATGACCTTTCGCGAAGGGTGCTTCGAATATTTATACTGGCGGGTATATTAAATCAGCGTATTGCGTGCGGGAAGCTGGCATTTAGACCTGGATCGTCTGTTTCGCAGTTGGCTTGGTCCGGGATTGCAGCACAGCCGTCACCGACCGTCGGAATCCCGCGTCTCCCGGCAGGCAATGGCCTGCCGACTGAACGCCGATCCTTGTAGCCGTTGTGTCCGGGTGTACCATTGCGCTCTTTCAAGCCTGTAAATACGAGCCAATGCCCAACGATTCCGCAGTGTCCACCGGCCCCGGCCGGCCCAAGGACCTGGCCAAGCGCCAGGCCATTCTCGAGGCCGCCAAGACGCTGTTCCTCACCAATGGCTATGCCAGCACCAGCATGGATGCGGTCGCGGCAGCGGCGGGTGTGTCGAAACTCACGGTCTACAGCCACTTCAACGACAAGGAAACGCTGTTCACCGAGGCGATCGTCGCCACCTGCCAGGCGCAATTGCCCGGTTTGATCTTCGAACTGCCCGAAGGCGTACCGCTGGAGCAGGTGCTGCTGAAGATCGGGCGCGGGTTTCAGGTGCTGATCAATAGCGATCACTCGGTGAAGCTGCATCGCCTGATCATTGCCCAGGGCCCGCAGGATCCGAAACTCGGGCAGATTTTCTTCGAGGCGGGACCGTTACGGGTGCTGCGCGAGACCGAGGCGTTGCTGCGCCTGGCGGATGAGCGGGGAATACTGCGGGTGGCCAATCCCTCTACGGCAGCCGAGCATTTCTTCTGCCTGCTCAAGGGTGGGGCGAACTTCAGGTTGCTGCTGGGGTGCGGCGGGCCGTTGGAGGCCGAAGACGCCGAGGCCCATGTGCGAGAGGTGGTGGAACTGTTTTTGCGGGCTTATCGGGTGTGAAAATCGAGGGCCTCATCGCCGGCAAGCCGGCTCCCACAGTGTTATGTGCACGCTGTCACTGTGGGAGCCGGTCTTGCCGGCGATGAGGCCAGCACTGATGGAAAAGCTAGCTGATCGGCCCCAATCGCTGCGGTTCGGGGCCCGACAAGCCGCACACAGTGCCCTCCCCCCACAACGTTCGTCTCGCACCAGCGACCGGCCCCTGAGAAACGCTAAGGCTTCAGCGCCTTCTTCGGATAAATGTCATACCGGCTGGATTTCCCCTCAAGGCTATGGCTCGGCTTCGGTCCGTCGATGATCGGCGCCTTGCGCGGGCGCTTGACCACCACCCGGTGAGTGGCCAGCGCCAGAGCTGCTTCGAGCAGCGCGGGTGCGTCGAGGTCGTCGCCCACCAGCGGGCGGAATACGCGCATTTCCTTTTTCACCAAGGCGCTCTTGTCGCGATGCGGGAACATCGGGTCGAGGTAGATCACCTGCGGCGCCTCACCCTGCCAGTCACGCATGCGCTCGATGGCGTTGCCGTGCAGCAGGTTCATCCGGGCGACGATCGCGCCCACTTCAGCATTCCCCGCAGCGCGGGCCAGGCCATCTTCCAGCAGCGCCGCCACCAGCGGCTGACGCTCGATCAACTGCATCTGGCAGCCGAGGCTGGCGAGTACGAAAGCATCCTTGCCCAGCCCCGCCGTGGCATCCAGCACCTGCGGCCGCACGCCTTGGGCGATACCCACCGCCTTGGCGATCATCTGCCCACTGCCGCCACCATAAACCCGTCGATGCGCCGCGGCGCCCTCAACGAAGTCCACCCGCACCGGCCCCGGCGCTTGCGGACCGAGTTGCTGGATCTGCAGCCCGTCAGGCCCGACCTGCACGGCGAACGCGGCGTCGTCATCCTGCAGCGGCAAGCCCAGCCGCGCCGCCCACTGCTCGGCCCGCGCCTGATAGTCCGCGGCCAGAGCCTCGACCCGGATCCCGCCTTCCAACCGCTGCTCCACGCTCACCTTCCTGCTGAAAAAAAGTTAAAGATCGGCGACGACTGCCGATAAAAAAAGTACGCGCTATTTTGCCAGAGCTCTTCGACGACCATGTCAGAGATTGTTCAACTTCCTTCCGGCTACATTTCACCCGTTGGTGACTATGCCCGGCACAACACCCAGACCCTCGGCGGCGTCAGCCACCTGTGGTCGGACTTCTTCGCCCGCGCCCTGGCCGCGCAGCAGGAAGAAGGTGTGGTGCAGGCGCCGCTGCCGGTCGAGGAAGTGAATGTCGAAACTGGCGAACCCATCACCGGCAGCCAGACCCTGGCGCAGATCCACAGCCAGCGCCTGTGCAACGTGCAAGACACCGAAATCACCCCGCCAGAGCCGCTGTTCCTGCCGATCGCCGAGTTCGAGCTGGACCTGCTGGACAAGCCCGCGCCACCGTTCAGCGCCGCCGAACTGATCGAACAACAGCGCCAACTGGACACCACCAGCAGTTGGGTGCGCCCGGTCGTCATGCATCAGGGGCATCCACACCCGGAGCCAGGCCCGGCGCCGTCGTCGTACCCGCTGCACCTGCCGATCGCCGAGCTGGAACGCAATCTGCTGGATCCGGCCCCGGAACCGTTCGACGAAATCACCCTGGCCAAGCAGCAGCACGATCTGGAATTCGACCTGCAATGGGCGCGTCCGGTGGTGCTGAACAACGTGCGCATCGCCGCCTAACGGCAGATCTGCCAGCCACCCATATCCAAGTGAAAGTGGTTGTGATGGGCCGCGTTGTAGTCTGGCCCCAACACCGTATTGAAGCTCTCGCAGGCACCCGCGTGGACCTGACGCAGAAATTGCGCCTTGGGCCCCTCCCCGTTCCAGTCCTTTTGCAGCTCGATGCGCTGGCCGTCTTTCAGGCGAAAGCCGGCGATATCCAGAGCGTTGGCGCTGGCGTGCTGGCTGCGCCGGCCTTCGGCGCGGTTGTACATATTGCGGCAGGCGTAGCTACCCAGGTGATCCACCTGCACCACTGGCTGGCCGAAGACCCGTTGCGCCGCCGGTTGCAGGCCGTGGCGCTCGAACAGGGCGAAGGCCACCGCCACCGGGCAGGTGGCGAGAAAGCTGCTGCTCAGCCGCACCGGCGCGTCCTGGACCCGCACCACATTGCTCAGCGGACAGGTCGCACTCGCAGGGCTGTCGGCCTGCACGGTGTAGCCCAGGCCGGAGGTGGCCAGTGTCTCGGCGCAGCGCTGGGGATCATCGCGCAACCGTCCGAGCTTCCACGAGGTCAGCAGGTTCGGCGGCGAGCGCATATCCAGCGGCGCCCACGGGTTCCATTCGTCCGGCAGGCGCCAGCCCTGCTTCCAGCCGTACAACGCCGCAGCACCCAGTACCGCCAGCAGCACCAGCCCGCCGTAGCGCACGGCGGTCAGCGCCGGAACATCTGGTTCAACTGATCGAACGGCAGCGCCTGCTCGGCGTAGTCGAAACGCCCGTCACCGCGAATGCGCTTCGCCGCATCGAAGAACGCACCGTAAGCGGCGCGGGCCAGCGACGAGCCGACACTGATGCGCTTCACGCCCAGCGCCTGCACGTCATCGAAGCTCAGGGTCATCCCGCTCAGCCCCATCAGCAGGTTTACCGGCTTTGGCGCCACTGCCTGCACCACCCGGCGGATATCCTCGGCGCTACGCAGCCCGGGCGCATAGAGCACGTCCGCGCCGGCTTCGGCGAAGGCTTGCAGGCGGGCGATGGTGTCGTCCAGATCATGACGGCCGTGCAGGAGGTTTTCCGCACGGGCGCAGAGCATGAACGGGAAATCCAGGCTGCGGGCGGCGGCCACGGCGGCCTCGACCCGCTCCACCGCGCGGTGGAAGCTGTAGATCGGCTCGTCTTCACGACCGGTTGCATCCTCGATGGAACCGCCGACCAGACCGATACGCGCCGCTTGCAGGATGGTCTCGGCGCAGCCGGAAGGCTCGTCGCTGAAACCGTTTTCCAGGTCCGCCGCGACCGGCAAGGCGGTGGCATCGACGATGGACAAGGCGTTGTCGAGGGTCTGTTCACGGCTGAGCGCGCCTTCGGCGTCCGGCCGGCCCAGGGAAAACGCCAGTCCCGCACTGGTGGTGGCCAGGGCCTCGAAGCCCAGGCTGGCGAGCATTTTCGCCGAGCCCGCATCCCAGGGATTGGGAATCACGAAAGCGCCGGGGCGCTCATGCAGGGCTTTGAACGCTTCGGCACGCAGGGTTTGCACATCCATGGTCGGAACTCCCAGGCAGACGACAGGAAATCACAGCAGGCCAAGTTGTTCGACCTGCGGCCCCCGGTCGGGTTCAGGCAAAGCCGGCAGACCGGGCAGGCGCTCCATCAGGCCGCGATGGAAACGTTGCGCCAGCGCTGCGGCCAGGCGGTTGTCAGCGGTATGCAGAAACACGTAGGGGCTGCGCCCCTCTTCGATCCAGGCGGCGACCTTGTCCAGCCATTGCAGAAGGAAGCTTTCGTTGGCCTCCAGCTCAGGATGGCCAATGAAACGCACCTGTGGGTGCTGGCTGAAGGCGGTCGGTCGCGGCGGCACCCGCGGCTTCTTCGATTGCGCGTGCAGCACGCTGGGCTCCTGCGAGGTGCAACTGAACAGCGCACGAGGATCCAGGCAGATGCGCTCGACCCCACGGTCCAGCAGCAGGCGATTGAGCAGGCGTTCGTCCTCACCCTTGGCGAAGAAGGCGCTGTTGCGCACTTCCACAGCAATCGGCACGTCGATCTCGTCGATGAAGTGCACCAGCTCGCCGAGCCGTGCGGGGCTGAAGGTCGCCGGCAGTTGCAGCCAGTACGGCGCTACCCGCGCGCCCAGCGGCCTGAGCAGTTCGACAAAGGCCCGCGCGGCGTCGAGTTGCCCGTGCAGATCGCCGCTGTGGCTGATGTCGCCGGGAAACTTGGCAGTGAACCGGAAGTGTTCGGGCATGACCTGGGCCCAGCGCTGGATGGTAGCGGGCGCGGGACGGGCATAGAAGGTGGTGTTGCCTTCGACGGCATTGAAGACCTGGCAGTACAACGCGAGGAAATCAGTGCTCTTGGCATCGGCGGGATACAGGTAGTCGCGCCAGGCGTTTTCGCTCCAGGACGGACAACCGAGAAAATAAGGCAGGGATGACAGGCTCATCCGCTCAAATGTACAGATCCAGCCCCAGTACTTCCATCTCCCAATCAACGAAGCCAGCGGTGGTCATGTAGCTGGTCAGGGCGTGCTTGGTGCGGCGGTTGCGGGCGCGGGGGAAGATCATGTCCTGCGGACGGGCCGGCAGGCCGGCAGTGCGGTTGGCATTGCCGGTGCTGGCGGGCTGCGCCTGGACTTCGAATTCGCCGGGAAGATCTTCTTCCTCCGACTCTTCCACACGCACCGGCCCTTTGCGCTGAGGGCGCTTGAGCGGATAAGACTGTGAGGAAAAGCCGTCGATACGCATGACGATATACTCAGGGACAATGATGGCAATTTAGCGGCACCAGAGCTCCTGCGCAAATGCCCGACTGATAACTGGACCACATATCACTAAAAAGGTTTACGGCGTTTGGCGATAACCGACCAGAGGCGATCAAGCGCCTTTAGGCGTCGCGACCTTGTCCCGCAGGTACACCGGCTGCGCTTGGTCAGCAGGCACGCTTTCGCCGCGCTGCCAGGCGAATTGCGCCAGGGTCAGCAGGTCCAGCGCGTGGGGCAGCATGCTCGCATCCTGAGCCTCGACCTTGACCGCCAGACGCTCACTGTAACCCCAGCCCGTACCGGCGCCAAACCACTGACCGCCCGCTCCTTGGGGCAACGCGACCTGCTCGGGCGGCAGTACTGCTTCGAGTCCTTGCAAACGCATTTCCCCTGCCTGTTCCTCGTAGCAGCCCCAATAGACTTCGTCCATTCGGGCATCGATGGCCGAGGCAACGCGGGTCACGCCATGCTCGCGCAGCGCACGCTGGGCCAGCACCGCCAGGTTCGACACCGGCAACACCGGACGCTCCAGGGCGAACGCCAGGCCCTGCACCACGCCGATGGCGATGCGCACGCCGGTGAAGGCGCCCGGGCCACGGCCAAAGGCGATGGCATCCACCGCCGACAAGGCGACCCCGGCTTCGGCCAGCAAGGTCTGGATCATCGGCAGCAGCTTTTGCGCATGCAGGCGCGGAATCACCTCGTAGTGGCTCGTGATCTTGCCGTCGTGCAGCAAGGCGACAGAGCAGGCTTCAGTGGCGGTATCCAGGGCCAGCAAGGTGGTCATTGGGGGTTCCAGGCGAGAGAAAAAAGAGCCGCATTATAGACGCAGTTGCAAGCTTCAAGTGGCAAGCTGCAAGAACAAACCGACCTGCGCGATACCCGCTCTTTCTTGCAGCTTGCAGCTTATAGCTTTCAGCCGGAAACGAACAACGGCCCGCAAGCGGGCCGTTGGCGAAACATCGGGACGGGATCAGCTCAGGGCTGCCAGTACCTTGGCGGTGATGGCTTCTACCGAGCCAACGCCTTCGATGTGGCTGTACTTCGGCTTGCCATTGCTGGCAGCCAGCTTCTGGTAGAAGTCCACCAGAGGCTTGGTCTGGTCGTGGTACACGGACAGACGGTGACGTACGGTTTCTTCGGTGTCGTCTTTACGCTGAACCAGCGGCTCGCCGGTTTCGTCGTCCTTGCCTTCAACCTTCGGCGGGTTGTAGACGATGTGATAGACGCGACCGGAACCTTCGTGAACACGGCGACCGGCGATGCGCTGGACGATCTCTTCGTCTTCGACGGCGATCTCGATCACGGCATCCAGCTCGACGCCAGCAGTCACCAGGGCTTCTGCCTGAGGAATGGTGCGCGGGAAACCATCGAACAGGAAACCGTTCACGCAGTCAGGCTGGGCGATGCGGTCCTTGACCAGGTTGATGATCAGTTCGTCGGATACCAGCTTGCCAGCGTCCATGATCGCCTTGGCTTCCAGACCCAGCGGGGTGCCGGCCTTGACCGCGGCACGCAGCATGTCGCCGGTGGAAATCTGCGGAATACCGAACTTCTCGGTGATGAACTTTGCCTGAGTACCTTTACCGGCTCCGGGAGCTCCCAGCAGAATTACGCGCATCTCGTGCTCCTCATTTTTTATAAGCAAATCAATGGATTCGCGTGACTGGCGAATCGCAGGAAATCGGGCGATGACCGCAAATCGGTCAAAAGGCTGTCCAAGATACACAGCGCACCCGGACCATACAAGCGGTCGAAAGTCGGAAAAACCTGCGACAAGAAGCCTCGGTCTACACGGGTTGCGCCCGTCGCAACCGACGCTTCTTACACCTTATTCCTACCTATTGAAGGGCGTAATCTGACACCCCTCAATAGCTCGTCCGACACTCAACCGGTGTTGCGCAAACCGGCCGCGATGCCCGCCACTGTCACCAGCAGGGCCTGCTCCAACGGGCTGTCCAGAGCGGCTTCGCGCTCCCGTGAGCGCGCCAGCAGTTCGGCCTGGAGCAGGTGCAGCGGATCGAGGTAGGTATTGCGCAGACGGATGAACTCCAGGGTCGCCGGGCTGTGCGCCAGTAGCACCGGCTGGCCGGTCAGCCCCAGTACTACCTGGCACGCCTGCGACAATAGGTCGCGCAAATGTGCACCTAAAGGTCGCAGTTGCGGTTGCACCAGACGTTCGTCGTAGGAGCGGGCGATATCGGCGTCCGCCTTGGCCAGGACCATCTCCAGCATATCGATACGCGTGCGGAAGAATGGCCACTCCTCACGCATCTGCTGCAACAACGGTCCTTGGCCACGCGCCAGGGCATTGTTCAGCGCCGCTTCCCAGCCGAGCCAGGCTGGGAGCATCAACCGGGTCTGGGTCCAGCCGAAGATCCACGGGATCGCCCGCAAGCTTTCGATTCCCCCGGCACGGCGCTTGGCCGGACGGCTGCCTAGCGGCAAGCGGCCGAGTTCCTGCTCCGGGGTGGACTGGCGGAAGTATTCGACGAAATCGGGGTTTTCTCGCACAACACCGCGGTAGGTCTTGACCCCGTCGGCGGCCAGTTGGTCCATCACCTCACGCCACGCCGGTTGCGGCGGCGGCGGTGGCAGCAAGGTGGCTTCGAGCACCGCAGCCAGATAGAGGTTGAGGTTTTGTTCGGCAATGTCCGGCAGGCCGAACTTGAAGCGGATCATCTCGCCCTGCTCGGTGGTACGGAAGCGCCCGGCCACTGACCCCGGTGGCTGCGACAGGATCGCCGCGTGCGCCGGGCCGCCGCCACGGCCAACGGTGCCACCACGGCCGTGGAACAACAGCAATTCCACTTCCTGCTCGCGGCATATTCGCACCAGGGTTTCCTGGGCCCGATACTGCGCCCAGGCCGCCGCCGTGGTGCCGGCATCCTTGGCCGAATCGGAGTAGCCGATCATCACTTCCTGCGGGCCGTGCAGCCCGGCGCGGTAGCCCGGCAGGCCAAGCAGACGTTCCATAACCGGACCGGCGTTATCGAGGTCAGCCAGGGTTTCGAACAGCGGCACCACGCGCATCGGCCGCAGCAGCCCGGCTTCCTTGAGCAACAACTGCACCGCCAGCACATCGGAGGCGGCGCCGGCCATGGAAATGACATAGGAACCCAGCGAAGCCGCCGGAGCGTTGGCGATCTCGCGGCAGGTGGCGAGCACCTCGGCGGTGTCCGCCTGCGGTTTGAAGTGCGCTGGCAACAGCGGCCGGCGACTGCTCAGTTCGCGCTGGAGGAAGTCGATGCGCGCTTCTTCATTCCAGTCGGCGTAGCGACCCAGGCCCAGGTAATCGGTGATCTCGCTGAGGGCGGCGGCGTGGCGGCTGGAGTCCTGGCGCACATCGAGGCGCACCAGGAACAGGCCGAAGGTAACCGCACGGCGCAGGCAATCCAGCAACGGACCATCGGCGATCACGCCCATGCCACATTCGTGCAGCGACTCGAAACACAGGTGCAGCGGCTCGAACAGCTCGCGGTTGTCCTGCAACACCAGAGGCCCCGGAACCTGCGGCGCGGTCAGTGCCGACTGGGCCCAGGCGCGGGTCTCCCGCAGGCGCTCGCGCAGTGGCTTGAGCACCGCGCGGTAGGGCTCGGCGCAGTCGCCGACCTTGGCCCGCAACGCCGGGCTGGCCTGTTGCATCGACAGCTCGGCGGCCAGCGAATGGACGTCACGCAGGAACAGGTCCGCCGCCATCCAGCGCGCCAGCAACAGTACTTCACGGGTCACGCTGGCGGTGACATTGGGGTTGCCATCACGGTCGCCGCCCATCCACGAAGCGAAGCGAATCGGCGCCGCTTCCAGTGGCAAACGCAGTCCGGTGGCGTCGTGCAGGGCCTTGTCGGCCTTGCGCATATGGCTGGGGATGGCCTGCCAAAGGGAGTGCTCGATCACCGCGAAGCCCCACTTGGCTTCGTCCACCGGGGTCGGCCGGGTGCGGCGAATTTCCTCGGTGTGCCAGGCCTCGGCGATCAGCCGTTGCAGGCGTTCGCGCACCTGCTCACGCTCGGCGGCGGTCAGGTCGCGGTGGTCCTGGGCCGCCAGTTGCGCGGCGATGGCGTCGTATTTCTGAATCAGGGTACGGCGGGCCACTTCGGTGGGGTGGGCGGTCAACACCAGCTCGATATTGAGCTTGCCGAGTTGACGGGCCAAGGCATCGTCGCTGTGACCCGCGGCCTTGAGCCGGGCCAGCAGTTCGGGCAGGACCGTGGCCTCGAAGGGCTCGGGCTGGTCCTCGTCGCGCCGGCGAATCAGTTGGTACTGCTCGGCGATGTTGGCCAGGTTGAGGAACTGGTTGAAGGCCCGGGCGACCGGCAACAGCTCATCGTCTGCCAGGTCCGCAAGGGTCGAGCTCAATTGCTCCTCGCCGCCACTGCGATCGGCCTTGGCACTGTGGCGGATCGCCTCGATCTTCTGCAGGAAAGCCTCACCGTGCTGCTCGCGCACGGTGTCCCCCAACAATTCGCCCAACAGATGAACATCTTCACGCAAGCGCACATCGATATCGGTCATCAACCTTCTCCACACCTGGAAAAACCGCGTTGCCAGCAGAGTGCCCCAGTACCGGTCGTGCTTTCAAGGCGCAGCCTTCGGCCAAGTGGCTACGCTTTAACCAGGCCCATTGGCTTACACAGAGGACATCATGAAAATTCGCGAACTCGCCCAGTACTGGGAACAGAACGCAAAAGGACGCCTGAGCCCCACTGGCCACACGCTTTATCTGGACGTCGAGGCCGCGGCGCGGCTGGCCGCCCTGGCCGAGATGTACCCCAAGCGCCGTCCCGAAGAACTGCTCGGCGAACTGCTCGGTGCCGCCCTTGAAGAGCTGGAAGCAAGCTTCCCCTACATTCAGGGGCAGCAGGTGATTGCCACTGATGAGGAAGGCGATCCGCTGTATGAAGACGTCGGCGCCACGCCGCGCTTTCTTGCCCTGTCGCGCCAGCATTTGCGGGCGCTGAGCAGCAGCAAGGACACGTCGAAACACTGATTCTTCGCCTTGCTTCCCGAGCCTTTGCGCCGCTTCACCCTGACCGTTGCCACCTGCTGGCGAAGCGGCGCACAAGGCTTCCAGAGCCTCGCAATACCCCGCCACACCGGCAAAGTTCCAGCAAAACTCCACTGACCGATTAGTCAGAAAAAATCGCCTAACAAGCGGTACTTTTTCTGAACTTTTGAAAAAACGGTCGAGTCACAGCCCATAGCCACTACGGCAAAAAACCCTTCACTGCGAGCTCCGTCAGCTCTGGGTGAAGGAGCCAAGTCGATGGACTGTTACGGAACTCGTCGTTCATCAGGAGTGATCCAATGGAGTTGACCACCATGAAGACCCGCATCGAGAAAACCCCGTTCCAACTGCGCGGGATCAAGCTGGCCGCGCTGGCCCTGGGCAGTAGCCTGGTATTGGCCGGCTGTGCTGGCAAGCCACCCACCGAGCAGTACGCCGTGACCCAGTCGGCGGTCAATTCCGCCGTCAGCGCCGGTGGTACCGAGTACGCCGCCGTGGAGATGAAAGCCGCTCAGGACAAGTTCAAGCAAGCCGAAATCGCCATGCACGACAAGAAGTATGACGAAGCGAAGCTGCTGGCCGAACAGGCGGAGTGGGATGCCCGCGTCGCTGAGCGCAAGGCCCAGGCCATGAAAGCCCAGAAAGCCTTGCAGGACTCCCGCCAGGGCGTTCAGGAACTGCGCGAAGAAGGTATGCGCGCCGCCGAGCCCACCCAGCCGCAGTAAGCGCGCCATTGCCCCGTGCACTTCGAATTGATTAAAGGATGAACACTATGCGTAACCACGTGATGATCCCCGCCCTCCTGGCCCTGAGCATCGGCCTGGTCGCCTGCGCCCACCAGCCGAACCCGAATCTGGAATCGGCCCGCACCAACTTCTCCGCGCTGCAGAGCGATCCGCAGTCGAGCAAGGTCGCGGCCCTTGAAACCAAGGACGCCCAGGACTGGCTGAACAAGGCCGACAAGGCCTACATGGACAAGGAAGACAACAAGAAGGTCGACCAGCTCGCCTACCTGACCAACCAGCGCGTCGAAGTGGCCAAGCAGACCATCGCCCTGCGCACTGCCGAGGCCAACCTGAAAAACGCCGCCGCCCAGCGCGCCCAGGCCCGCCTGGATGCCCGTGACGCGCAGATCAAGAAGTTGCAGGAAAGCCTCAACGCCAAGCAGACCGAACGCGGCACCTTGGTGACCTTCGGCGACGTGCTGTTCGACTACAACAAGGCCGAGCTGAAACCCAGCGCCTACCCCAACATCACCAAGCTGGCGCAGTTCCTCCAGGAAAACCCTGACCGCAAGGTGATCGTCGAGGGCTACACCGACAGCACCGGCAGCGCCAACTACAACCAGGGCCTGTCCGAGCGTCGCGCCAACTCCGTGCGCATGGCGCTGGTCCGTGCCGGTGTCGACCCGGCCCGTATCGTTGCCCAGGGCTATGGCAAGGAATACCCGGTTGCCGATAACACCAGCAACTCGGGCCGTGCGCAAAACCGTCGCGTGGAAGTGACCATCTCCAACGACAACCAGCCAGTGGCACCACGTAGCGTGAGCAGCGCGCAATAAGCGTCAGGCTGAAATGAAAAATCCCGCCAGATTGGCGGGATTTTTTTGCTCTGTCACATTAAAAAACACTACTTAAAGCACCTTTAAAAGCACCACAAAAAGAACTACCATCGCGTTACTTCGCTTCCGGCAAAGCCGCTGATCTTCGATATCAGCCATGGCCTACCTGAAACGAGGCACCTCCCGACAGCGCACCCCATCAGGAAATGTTGCCATGGCAATGACATTCGCGGTCTTGGCCGATGTAGCCGCATCGGTCACCGACCTTAAAAAAGACCCCATGGGCACCCTCCGCGAAGCCAACGGCGAAACCGTTGTCATCCTCAACAGAAATGAGCCCGCGTTCTATGCGGTGCCGCCAGATCGCTACGAAGCGATGATGGAACTGATTGATGATGCGCAACTGGCGGAGCTCGTCAGGCAACGGCGTGGGGAGCCTGCCGTCAGGGTAGATATCGATGAGCTCATCGCGGACGCCGACGGGATTGCCACAAGATCAAGCTGCAAGACATCGGCTATCGGTTAACACCAGTCAGTTAGCGTTTCAGCGCCGATGTTGGGGCTGCTTTACAACCCTTCGCGAGCAAGCTCGCTCCTACAGGGCCCCCGCAAAACCTTGAGTCAGTGCTTTGTCTGTGCACAACTGTGTAGGAGCGAGCTTGCTCGCGAAGGGCTGCAAAGCGGCCCCAATTGGTTTAACTGACTGGCACTAGGTATCGGTTGGTCTATCAGGTCATCGAAGACCGGCTGGTCGTGTTGGTGATCGCCGTTGGCAAGCGAGAGAGAAACCAGGTCTACGGGGCTGCGGCAGCTCGCATCACCCATTGACGGTATAAAAGCCATCGCCGGCAAGCCGGCTCCCACAACGTTTGTGGAGCCTGCAGCCCGCAATGGCTTTTTTGCAATCACTCCGTCTGCTGCGGCGTCTCCTGCCCCATGCAGCGCACCGCCTGCTTCTTGTTGTCCACCAGCACGCCGGTCAGACCTTTCTGCTGCATGTCGAACAGCACCAGCACACCATCGATGCACTGCGCCATTTGCGGCGCGGGGGTCAGGGCGATTTTGTAGTCCTCGCCCGGCACCGTCTTGAGCATGGTGAATTCCGACAACAGCAGGGCATCCTCCGGCTTGGCGAAATGCAGGTAGCCGTAGTACCACAGGGCGCACACGGTACCGACGATGCTGCAGACTCCGGTAATGATCAGGGGGACGGCGTTGCGTTCTTCACTCATTGCGACTTCTCGTCAGGATAATTGGGGACTTCGGCCAGGCGACGCAGGCCGTTGAAATGTTCGGGATCGTCGAGGAAACGCACCATCACCTGGCGCCAGGTCGGGTCGGCGAAGGTCTGTACATGGGCGCCACGCACCAGTTGCAGCACCCGTGGCGGCGGCGCGGCCTGATACAGGCGGATGCCGTTTTCAACGGGCACCAGGGCGTCATCGATGCTGTGGAAGAACAGTTTCGGCGGGTTTTTCAGCAGGCCGATGGAATGGATGGCGCTGTCGCCATCAGGCACCATCCACGAAAGCGGCACCTGCAGCGGCCAGGTCATCCACGAGGTGCTCAGGGCAAAGCGCCCCACCGCGCGGTAACTGGCCGGAACACCGTCGAACACCAGCGCCTTGAAGCGCTGCGCTTGTTCCGGATGTTGCGCCAGGTAGTGGATCGCCATGGCACCACCGAGGCTTTGTCCCAGCAGCACCAGCGGCTTGCCCTGGACTTTCGGGGCTTTTTTCAACCAGTCGAGGGCGGCGCCGATGTCCTGGTAGACCTCGGGCAAACCGGGTTTTCCTTCGGACAGCCCATAACCGCGGTAATCGATCATCAGCACCTGATAACCCTGCTCCGGCAACCAGTAGCTGCCGCCCAGGTGCCAGGCCAGATTGCCGCCGTTGCCGTGCAGGTGCAGCACGGTGCCCTTGACCTCCACGCCCTCCTTGGCCGGCAGCCACCAGCCGTGCAGGCGGGTGCCGTCTGCGGCGGTCAGGCTGACGTCGCGCCAGGCCAGTTTGGCCTTTTCAGGGGTGAAGGGCTGACCCGGCTCGGGATAGAACAGCAGCGAGCTGCACCCGGACAGGCCCAGCAGCATCAGGCCCAGGGCGAACAGCCCGCGCCAGCGCTCAGAGAATGTTCGAGTAGTCGGCTTCAATCCGGTCCAGGCTCAAGTGGTTGAGGAAGTTGGAGAAACACATCCAGGCCGACAGCGCGTTGAGGTCGCGGAACTGCTCCGGCAGGTACTTGGGCGGTTCCACCAGGCCTTCGTCCACCAGTTGGCGCAGGGTCCGCATGTCTTCCAGGGTGGTCTTGCCGCAGAACAGCAGCGGTATCTGTTCGAGCTTGCCCTTGCGCACGGCCAACTGAATGTAGTTGTAAACCATGATGAAGCCCTTGAGGTAGGACAAGTCTTTGGTGAACGGCAGACCATTGGGCACCGAACCACGGAACACCCGACTGGCGTTGCCGTAGCTTTCCGCCATCTCGAAGCCCTGGGCGCGGAAGAATTCGAAGACCTGCAGGAAGTCGGCGCCCTCCTCGACCATGTGGATGGCACGGGTGCGGTTGGTCAGCTTGCGCAGGCGACTCGGGTAGGACGCGAAGGCGATGACCTCCATGAGGATCGCCAGGCCTTCCTGGGTCACCGTCGACGAGGGCGGGCCCTTGGCGAGGAAGGTACAAATCGGCTGGTTCAGGCCGTTGAGGGTGGTGCCGACGTGCACCAGGCCCTCGTGGACCTCCAGCGCGCGGACGTCGCGGCTGTTGAACATGGCGTCGGCGCGGATCTTGATGTAGTCCGCCCCCGCCGCCGCGTCGGCGACGATGCCGTCCGACTCGAATACCCGGATGGTGCCCTCGGCCTCGCCGAACACCTTGTTCAGGCGCTGCTGCAGGATTTGCACCGCCTCCTTGGCGCAGAGGTTCTTCGGTTCGTCCTTGAGGTCGCCACGGCCGTCGATGTTGTTCAGGTAGTCCGAGAGCATCAGGCCGAGGTCGGCGAGCGTCGGGTCACCGGCGTGGAAGGCGTCGGAGGCGGCGCCGTAGAGTTCCTGGGAGATCAGCCCGAAATCTTCGGTGCCGCGTGCTTCGAGCATGCGCACCACCATGCGGTACTCCTTGCACATGCGCCGCATGATCTGCCCGACCGGATTGAACTGGCCCAAGCGGCGGGTGATATCGCGCTCGATGTTCTGGAATTCCAGCTTCAGCGCGCCGGAGTCGAACGACAAGGGCCGGTTCTGGTAATAGGCGCGGTCCACCGCCGGTGGTTCCTTGCCCTTGGCCTTGAGAAAGCCCTGGCGGATGCTGTCGTCCCACTTCACCGCATCGAGCACGCGAATCGGCGTCTGCGCCTGAACAATGCGATCAGACAGGGTCCGTATCGTCTGCTGGTACTCGTCCACGCCCCACTCCTCGTTTCAGTTATTTGCCGGCGCGCTGGAAACGGGCCACTTCGACGAACAGGTCGGAGTTGGCCGGGTCATCCAGGTACGCCAGGACACGCTCCACCGGACTGTCGATCAACACGCCGTCGCCGTTGTCTTCCGGCACTTCGATGCTGCGGCCGCTGAGTTCTTTCTTTTCCAGGGCCTGGTTGACCTGCTCGACATCGAGGTTGTAGACCACCAGTTCCTTGCTATCGATCACTTCGAAGCCGCCGATCAGGAAATTCCCGCCCATGGCCTTGGGCACGCCCGCCGAGAGGTACCAGCGGTTGCCATGACGCGACACGGTGAACGCGTATTCCTGACGCGGCTTGTCCTTGGCCGTGGCCACAGCCTTGTAGGCGTTGCCACCGGAGCGGCTGATCAGCAGGGTCAGGGGTTCGCCCCAGGCATCCTTGCTGGTCCACTTGCCCAACAGGGCCTTGGGTGCCGGCTCGTTGGCCGGGATCGGCTCGTTGAATGTCACCAGACAGCCGTTCAACAACAGGAAAGACAGGGCCAGCAGCACACGCCAGGCTTTCATCAGGTTCTCCTTGAGGGGCTCGCGGCTTATTCCGCTGCCAGCACCAGATGCAGGTAACGGACAAGAATAGCGAGCATCTGCCCTTCAGCCTGCGGTTTTGCGGCATCGAGCAGGCCCTGATATTCCATCTGCTCGATTATTGCCGTCAACACAATGGCGTCTTGCTGCGGCTGACGCGAGCCCACGACCTGCAAAAGCTGGCAGGCGCCACGCAGCAGAATCTGCTCGTGCAGCTTCACCAGCTCGGCCAGGCGCGGGCACAACAGGGCTTCCTGGCGGAATGCCTGCTCGGCCATGAGGAAGTCGCGGCGGTTGTGCAATTGGCGCTGGACGTACTCGGCGGTCATCTTCGCCACCTCGTCGGCCAGCCGCGCTCGCGAGGCCGGGCTGCCATCACCCTGGGCGAGCAACTGACGCAGGATCACTTCGGTGTTCTCCCACAGCTTGGCCATGTAGGCGGCGCTGCGCTCGACGTACTGGGCGAAGGTGTCGCTGAGCAGGTCCTGGATATCGTTGAAGTAGTAAGTGGTGGCCGACAGCGGCACGCCCGCCTCCGTCGCCACCGCACGATGGCGCACGCCACGCACGCCGTCACGCACGACGATGCGCATGGCCGCGTCGAGAATCTGCTGGCGGCGCTGTTCGCTGCCTTGCCGGCTGGCCTTGCGGCCTTGGTACTGCACGCTTTCTGCCACTGCGGTGGCGACGCCAGCAGCGCCTTGTTGTGTCATGGGGAGAGTCACTGGCGGGTTACCTCGAAATCTGGGATTTACAGGCATGAAAAAGCCGCCAAGGGCGGCTGATTCATGTTGCGCTCTCGGACCTCATCGCCGGCAAGCCGGCTCCCACAGGGGCGGACTATCACTGTGGGAGCCGGCTTGCCGGCGATCAGGCCATCAGGCCTGCGGACGCATATGCGGGAACAGGATCACATCGCGGATCGACGGCGAGTTGGTCAGCAGCATGACCAGACGGTCGATACCGATACCTTCACCTGCGGTTGGCGGCATGCCGTACTCCAGAGCGCGGACGAAGTCGGCGTCGTAGTGCATGGCTTCGTCGTCACCGGCGTCCTTCTCGGCCACCTGGGCCATGAAGCGCTCGGCCTGGTCTTCGGCATCGTTGAGCTCGGAATAGGCGTTGGCGATCTCGCGCCCACCAATGAACAGCTCGAAGCGGTCGGTGACGTTCGGGTTCTTGTCGTTGCGACGGGCCAGCGGCGAGACTTCGAACGGGTATTCGGTGATGAAGTGCGGCTGCTCCAGCTTGCTCTCCACCAGTTCTTCGAAAATCATCACCTGCAGCTTGCCCAGGCCTTCGTGGCCGAGCACCTTGGCGCCGGCTTTCTTGGCGATGGCACGGGCCTTGTCGACGTCCAGCAGGTCAGCCTCGGTGAGTTCCGGGTTGTACTTGAGGATCGAGTCGAACACGCTCAGGCGCACGAACGGCTCGCCGAAGTGGAAGACTTTCTCGCCGTACGGCACGTCGGTGCTGCCCAGAACAAGCTGCGCCAGCTCGCGGAACAGTTCCTCGGTGAGGTCCATGTTGTCGTTGTAGTCGGCGTAGGCCTGGTAGAACTCAAGCATGGTGAATTCAGGGTTGTGCCGGGTCGAAACGCCTTCGTTGCGGAAGTTGCGGTTGATCTCGAACACTTTCTCGAAACCACCGACCACCAGACGCTTGAGGTACAGCTCCGGGGCGATACGCAGGAACATCGGCATGTCCAGCGCGTTGTGGTGGGTTTCGAACGGCTTGGCCGCGGCACCGCCAGGAATGGTCTGCAGCATCGGCGTCTCGACTTCGAGGAAGTCGCGCTTGGCCAGGAAGCTGCGGATGTGGGAGATGACCAGGGAACGCACGCGGAAGGTCTCGCGGGTTTCCTCGTTGACGATCAGGTCGACGTAGCGCTGGCGATAGCGCTGCTCGGTGTCGGTCAGGCCGTGGTGCTTGTCCGGCAGCGGGCGCAGCGACTTGGTCAGCAGGCGCACGTTGGTCATTTCAACGTACAGGTCGCCCTTGCCGGAGCGAGCCAGGGTGCCTTCGGCGGCGATGATGTCGCCCAGGTCCCAGGTCTTGACCGCGGCCAGGGTTTCTTCCGGCAGGGTCTTGCGGTTGACGTAGACCTGGATACGCCCGGTCATGTCCTGGATCACCATGAACGAACCACGGTTGAGCATGATGCGACCGGCAACCTTGACCGGGATCGCTGCAGCTTCCAGCTCTTCCTTGGTCTTGTCGACATACTGTTTCTGCAGGTCGTTGCAGTAGCTGTCACGGCGGAAGTCGTTGGGGAAGGCCTGGCCCTTGGCGCGTTCTGCGGCAAGCTTTTCCTTGCGCAGGGCGATCAGGGCGTTTTCTTCCTGTTGCTGGGCTTGCGGGTCGAGTTGTAGATCGCTCATGTCGTCACTTTTTCCATCAGGGTTCGTTGTCCCCGGTCGCAGACCGGGGATCGCGGGCAAGCCCGCTGGCTACGGGCATTGCCTCGCGCATGGGTGTCGCGGTTACAGCCCCTGTTTGAGGCTCGCTTCCAGGTATTCGTCGATATCGCCGTCGAGCACCTTGTCGCAGTCGCTGCGCTCGATGTTGGTGCGCAGGTCTTTGATCCGCGAAGCATCCAGAACGTAGGAGCGGATCTGGTGACCCCAGCCGATGTCCGACTTGGTGTCTTCCAGTGCTTGGGAGGCAGCGTTGCGGCGCTGGATTTCCTGCTCGTACAACCGGGCCCGCAGCATTTTCATGGCGGTGTCCTTGTTGGCGTGCTGGGAGCGTTCGTTCTGGCAGCTCACCACGGTGTTGGTCGGTACGTGGGTGATACGTACGGCCGAGTCGGTGGTGTTTACGTGCTGACCACCGGCACCGGAGGAGCGGTAGGTGTCGATACGCAGGTCGGACGGGTTGATCTCGATTTCGACCTTGTCGTCGATCTCGGGCGAGACGAACACCGCCGAGAACGAGGTGTGGCGACGGGCGCCGGAGTCGAACGGGCTCTTGCGCACCAGACGATGCACGCCGATCTCGGTCCGCAGCCAGCCAAAGGCGTATTCGCCCTTGATGTGCACGGTAGCGCCTTTGATACCGGCGACTTCACCCTCGGACAGTTCCATGATGGTGGCGTCGAAGCCACGCTTGGACGCCCAGCGCAGGTACATGCGCAGCAGGATGTTGGCCCAGTCCTGGGCCTCGGTGCCGCCGGAACCGGCCTGGATGTCCAGGTAGGCGTTGTTCATGTCCATCTCGCCGCTGAACATCCGACGGAATTCCAACGCTTCCAGCGACTCGCGCAGGCGGTCGAGTTCGCTGACGACGTCGTTGACCGCGCCTTCATCGTCTTCTTCGACGGCCATGTCCAGCAGGTCGCGGCAATCAGCCAGGCCACCGGACAAACCGTCCAGGGTCTCGACGATCTGCGCCAGGGTGGCGCGCTCGCGGCCAAGTTCCTGGGCGTACTCGGGCTTGTTCCAGACGTTCGGGTCTTCGAGCTCGCGGTTGACTTCGATCAGGCGGTCATGCTTGTGATCGTAGTCAAAGATACCCCCGAATAGACTCGGAACGCTCGGTGAGGTCCTTGATGGTATTCAGGATCGGATTGATTTCCATGGGCGGGCGGCTCTCGTGCGGATTCTGTGAAAAGCCGGAGAGTATAGCGCAGGAGCCCCTGCCACCGACAAGCAGCAAGCTACAAGTGGCAAGCGGCAAGCGGCAAGCGGCAAGCTACAAACGGGGGATCGCGCTTGCCTTAACTTGCAGCTTGCAGCTTATAACTTGCAGCTTGCAGGTTGGGGTCGCCATCAGGCGACCCCAACCTGATTGCGGCCGTTGTTCTTGGCCTGGTAGAGGGCGTTGTCCGCCGCCGAGATCAATTGCCGGCAGTGGCTGCCGACGGCCGGGGTCTGGGTCGCCAGGCCGATGCTGACGGTCAGCCAGGAGTCCGGTTTGGGCATGATGTGGGCGATGCGCGCGGCTTCGACAGTCTGGCGCAGTTTTTCCGCCACCAGCCGCGCACCACCCGGCGAGGTGTTGGGCAGTACCAGGGCGAACTCTTCGCCGCCGTAGCGCGCCGGAAGATCGCTGGGCCGGGAGCAGCAGGAACGGATGGCTTCGGCGACCTGGCGCAGAGCCTCGTCACCAGCCAGATGGCCGAAGGTGTCGTTGAACGACTTGAAGTAGTCGACATCGACCATCAGCAACGACAGTTGCGACTGCTCGCGCATTGCCCGACGCCATTCCAGCTCAAGGTATTCGTCGAAATGGCGGCGGTTGGACAGCCCGGTCAGGCCGTCGGAGTTCATCAAACGCTGCAACACCAGGTTGGTGTCGAGCAGTTGTTGCTGGCTGACCCGCAGCGCGCGGTAGGCTTCGTCGCGCTGCAACAAGGTCAGGTAGGAACGCGAGTGGTAGCGGATGCGCGCCACCAGCTCGATGTTGTCCGGCAGCTTGACCAGATAGTCGTTGGCCCCGGCAGCAAACGCCGCGCTCTTGACCAGCGGATCTTCCTTGGTCGACAGGACAATGATCGGGATGTCCTGTGTCGCCGGGTTGCTGCGGTATTCACGCACCAGCGTCAGGCCGTCCAGGCCCGGCATGATCAGGTCCTGGAGAATCACCGTCGGCTTGATGCGGATGGCCTGGGCCACCGCCTCGTGCGGGTCGGCACAGAAATGGAAGTCGATGTTCTCTTGCTGGGCAAGGCCACGGCGCACGGCTTCGCCGATCATCGCCTGGTCATCGACCAGCAGGACCATCGCCGAGTTCTCGTCAGAGGCTGAAAAGCCGTCGATCGGTAGATCATTCATGCGTCGTCACCTGGGCACTGCCGGCGAGCCGGCGTGGCTGAATACATATCGTCATTTCGGGAAAAGTTCCATTAGACGTGGGGCTATCCGCTCCAGCGGACGCACCTCCACGGCCGCGTCGATGGCGACGGCTGCCTTGGGCATGCCGTACACCGCACTGCTCTGTTGGTCCTGGGCGATGGTCAGGTAACCCTGCTGGCGCATGAGCTTGAGACCCTGCGCGCCATCGCGGCCCATGCCGGTGAGCAGCACACCCACCGCGGCGCCACGCCAGAACCGCGCCACACTCTCGAAGAACACGTCGATCGAGGGGCGGTAGATTTCGTTAACCGGCTCGGCGGTATAGGCCAGGGTGCAATCGGCGAGCAGGCGAATATGGTGGTTGGTGCCGGCCAGCAGCACCTGGCCCGGCTGCGGCGGCTCGCCTTCGCGGGCTAGGCGAACGGCCTGGCCAGACGCACTGCTGAGCCATTCAGCCATACCCGCGGCAAACACCTGATCGACATGCTGGACCAGCACGATGGACGCCGGAAACGCCTTGGGCAGCCCCTTGAGCAACACTTCCAGCGCGGCCGGCCCGCCTGCGGACGAACCGATGGCCACCAGTCCCTGGCGTTGCGCGGCCTCGCGCAGTGGCGCCGACACCGGGCGCACACTGCTGGCGCGCTGCTGGCCGATCAGCCAGGAAATATTGAAGATCTTGCGCAACAGCGGCGCCGCCGCTTCCTTTGGGTCGCCGCCGCCCAGGGCCGGCGTGTCGACCACGTCCAGCGCGCCGTGGCCCATGGCCTCGAACACCCGGTGCACGTTCTGCCGGCGATCAACGGTGACGATCACGATCGCGCAGGGCGTTTCGGCCATGATTCGCCGGGTCGCCTCGACGCCGTCCATCCGCGGCATGATCAGGTCCATCAGCAACAGGTCCGGAGTCTGCTCGGCGCAGCGGCGCACCGCTTCTTCGCCATCGTTGGCGACCCAGATAACCTCGTGCGCAGGCTCGTATGCCAGGGCGCGGCGCAGGGCCTCCACAGCCAGCGGCATATCGTTGACGATGGCAATTTTCATCCCTGCGCACCCCCGATCAGTTCAACCACGGCATCCAGCAAGGCGTCATCGTGGAAACTCGCCTTGGCCAAATAATAGTCGGCGCCCGCATCGAGCCCGCGTCGTCGGTCTTCTTCGCGGTCCTTATAGGACACCACCATCACCGGCAACGATTGCAAGCGGCTGTCGCGACGCAGCAGGGTGACCAGCTCGATGCCGTCCATGCGCGGCATGTCGATGTCGGTGATCAGCAGGTCGAAATCCTCGCTGCGCAGCGCGTTCCAGCCATCCATTCCGTCCACCGCCACCGCCACTTCGTAGCCGCGGTTGCTCAACAGCTTGCGCTGCAGCTCGCGCACGGTCAGCGAGTCGTCCACCACCAGCACGCGCTTGCGCGCGACTTCGCGCACCCCGCCACCGCCGCGCTCGATGCGTTCCAGGCGGCCGGTGCTGAGGAGTTTTTCCACCGAGCGCAGCAAGTCCTCAACGTCGACGATCAGCACCACCGAACCGTTGTCCAGCAGCGCCCCGGCCGAGATGTCCTGAATTTTGCCAAGGCGGGCGTCGAGGGGCATCACCACCAGCACCCGTTCGCCAATCAGCCGCTCCACCGCCACGCCATACAGCGTGTCGCGCTCGCGGATCACCACCACCTTGATGCTCTTCCCGTCACCCGGGGTCGCCGGGCGATTGAGCAACTGGCTGGCCGAGACCAGGCCGATATGCCGGCCTTCGTGCCAGAACTGTTGGCGCCCCTCAAGTTGCACGATGGCTTCGGCCGGCAGTTCCAGGGTGCGCTCGATATGGGCCAGCGGGAAGGCGTAAGCCTCGCCGCTGACTTCCACCACCAAGCTACGCACCACCGACAGGGTCAGCGGCACTTCTAGGTGGAAGCGGCTGCCGTGGCCGCTGCTCTGGGTCATCTCGATCTGCCCACGCAACTGCCGGACCATGTGTTGCACCGCGTCCAGACCAACGCCGCGGCCGGACACCTCAGTGACCTTGTCGCGCAGGCTGAAGCCCGGCAGGAACAGGAAGGTGAGCAGTTCCGCCTCGCTCATCTGCGCGACGGTTTCGGCCGGCGAGAGCTGGCGCTCGACAATGCTGCGGCTCAGGCCGCGCAGGTCGACGCCGCCGCCGTCATCGCTCAGCTCCAGAATCAGCAAGCCCGCCTGGTGCGAGGCGCGCAGGCGGATGGTGCCTTCCATCGGCTTGCCGGCGAGCAGGCGTTGCTCGGGCATTTCAATGCCGTGATCGACGGCGTTGCGCAACAGATGGGTCAACGGCGCTTCGAGCTTTTCCAGCACGTCACGGTCGACCTGGGTTTTCTCACCCTCGATCTCCAGGCGCACCTGCTTGCCCAGCGAGCGGCCGAGGTCACGGACCATCCGGCTTTGCCCGGTGAGCACATCGGCGAACGGCCGCATGCGGCACGCCAGCGCGGTGTCGTAGAGCAACTGCGCGCGCTGGCCGGCTTGCCAGCCCAACTCGTCAAAGTCGGCGGCCTGCTGCAACAGCATCTGTTGGGTTTCACCCATCAGTTGCTGGGTCAGGGCGAGGCTTTCGAGAATCTCGGCGCCCTGCTCTCCCGCATCGATCTGCGCCTTGAGCCCGTCGAGGGCGCGCAGGCTCTGCCCGTGCACACGCTTGAGGCGTTGCAGGGTGGCAAGAAACGGTTTGAAGCGCTGGGTTTCCACCAGCGCCTTGCTCGACAGATCAAGCAAGCTGTTCAAGCGCTCGGCGGTAACCCGCAAGACCCGCTCGCCGCCCTCGGTGGGCTTGCCGCGGCGGACCGGGCGTGGCTCCGGCTCGGCTTCGACGTCGGCCTCGACTTCAGGCTCGGCGAGCACGGACGCGGGCGCGGGTTCAAGCTGAACAGGTGCGGGCGCTGCCACCGCCGGCACCGGCGGCGCGGCACCGGGCTGCAGCAGGCCAGCCATCTGCACCAGAAACGCCTGTACTGCGGCGTTAACGGATGGATCTGCAGGGTTGGCAACGCGCAGCAACAGGTCAGTGCCCTGCAACAGCGCGTCGATATGTTCCGGGCGCAAACGCAGACGGCCTTCCTGCGCCTCCACCAGACAATCTTCCATCACGTGAGCAACGCTGACGCCCGCATCGATCCCGACAATCCGCGCCGCGCCCTTGAGCGAGTGCGCCGCCCGCATGCAGGCTTCGAGCTGGTCGGCCTGGGTCGGGTTGCGTTCCAGCGCCAGCAGTCCCGCACTGAGCACCTGGGTCTGGGCCTCGGCCTCCAGGCTGAACAGTTCGAGCAACGAAGCATCGCGCATTTGCTCTGGGGTCATGAAAGGCTCCGGTCTACGGCAGACAACAAATGGTCCTCATCCAGAATCCGCACGCTCCGACCGCGCCATTGCAGGACCTGGCGGGTGAAGCGGTTTTCATTGACGGCCTCAGCGTTCAGCCCCTGATCGAGCGCATGGATGCCGTCCACTTCATCCACCGGCAGCACCACTGCGCCGCCGCTGGCGGAGACGATCAACATGCGTGGCATGACCCGCGCCGAACTGGTCGGCGCCGGTGCGACTTCCAGGCCCAACAGATCGGGCAGAGACAGGCACGGCACCAGCGCTCCCCGCACGTTGGCCACACCTTGCAGCACCCGCGAACGCTGGTGCGGCAGCGAGTGCACCGGTTGCATCGGCGACACCTCGGCCAGGCAGCGGGTGGCCAGGGCCAGCCATTCTTCGCCAAGGCGGAACAACAGCAACGACGGCCCGGCGTGAACCTGCTCTTCGCTGTCCTCGCGCACGTGGGCGTCCTGGGCCAGGGCGTAGCGGTCCAGCAGGCGCGTCGCGGCGGCGGCGTACACCGCGCAGTTGCGGCAGTGCACATGTTCGGCCAGCAACGGGCAGCTCTTGTCGCCGTGCACGCCGATGCGGTTCCAGCAATCGTCGATATGTTCGACGTCGCCGCTCAACACGCTGATTGCGTCGATCATCGCTCACCTCCCCGCTCGCGCCGCGCCGCACGTTCCTGCAGGCGTCGGGCGCCTACAGTGTCGCCTCGGGATTGCAGCAGCGCCGCCAGGTGCACCAGGGCCTCGGGGTGTTGCGGCTCCAGATAGAGCGCCTTGCGGTACTGGTTGATGGCTTCGGCGGCATCGCCCGCGGTGTCGCTGAGCAGTCCCAGCCAGTAAAACACCTGGGCCGAGGGCCCGAAGGCCTTGAGGTAGCGCTGGCACTGCGCACGGGCCTGTTCGCTGTTGCCGCCGTTGGCCAGCACGGCAATCTGCGCCAGCAACTCGCCGGCCTGCTCGTCGCGGGCGGAGTTCGGGGTACGCGCAGCGGGGGCTGGGACGGTCGGCACCAACGGACGGCGCGGCGTGGGCGCAGGCGGCGCAGGCCACGGCGCACGGACCGGAGGCGCAAGGCTGACCGGTTTGCTCGGTGCCACCTCGGCTTCGGGCATATGACGGACATAGGCAAACGACTGGGCGATCCCCAGCGGCCGCATGCCCAACCGCGCCAGCAGGCTGCCTTCGGCCGGGCCGATAAACAGCACGCCACCGGCATGGGTGAGGTTCTTCAGCACCTCGAACACTCGCTGCTGGGTGGGGATGTCGAAATAGATCAGCAGGTTGCGGCAGAACACAAAATCGTAGGTGCCTTCCCGAGCCAGTAGCGCGGGATCGAGGACATTGCCCGCCTCGAAATGCACCTGCTTGCGCACGCGGTCGTCGAGGCGATGGCCTTCATCGGTTTCGCTGAAGTGCCGCTCGCGAAAATCCTGGTGGCTGCCGCGAAACGAGTTGCGCCCGTACAGCCCGCGCTCGGCGCGGGCGATGGAGTTGGGGCTGATGTCCATGGCATCGACACGAAAAGCCTGAGGTGTGAGGCCGCCGTCGAGCAGCGCCATGGCAATCGAATACGGTTCCTCGCCGGTGGAACAAGGCAGGCTGAGAATTCGCAACGGCCGCACGCCGCCGAGTTCGGCCAGGCGCTTTCGGGCAAGGCCGACCAGTGCGGTGAAGGATTCCGGGTAACGGAAAAACCAGGTCTCCGGGACGATCACTGCTTCGATCAACGCCTGTTGTTCCTGGGGCGACTGCTGCAAACGCAGCCAGTAATCGTCCAGGTCGTGAGCCTCCAGCGCCGCGCAACGCTGGCGCAAGGCGCGCTCGACCATCGGCTCGCCAACCGAGGCGACATCAAGGCCGATGCGCTCCTGCAAAAAACGGAAGAACCGCCGCTCGATGGTCATGCCTGCACCTCGAGCGCGGTCCCGGCGGGCGGAAAGAGCAAGGCGCGGACATCGTCGCTGAGCAGGTCCTGAACGCCGATCCACTGCAACAGGCCCTGGGCGTCTTCGCGCACCGGGCCGAGGTACGGCGCCTCGTGGTTATCGACACCGTAGGGACGGAATTCCGCCGGGTTGCAGCGCAGCGTGTTGCTGGCCTGTTCGAGGATCAGCCCGAGCAGCAGCTCCGGACGCGCCGGGTCGGCGCGGTAATGCACCAGCACCAGGCGCGTACTGGTGCGGTGCAGCGCCGGCTGGCCGAAGCTGAGGGCGCTGATGTCGATCACCGGCACCAGTTCGCCGCGATGGGCCAACACCCCGGCCACCCACTCGGGCGTGCGCGCGATGGGTTTGAGCGGCAGGCGCGGCAACACCTCGGCGATTTCGCGGGTATCGAGGGCAAACCGCTGCCCACCAATGCGGAACACCAGGAACAACCGTCCCTGGCAGGCCGCGTCCTCGCTGCGGCGGGGCTTGAGCTCGTTCATCGCCACGTCAGACTTTGAACCGTGAAACGCCACCACGCAGGCCGACCGCCACCTGACTCAATTCGTCGATGGCGAAACTGGCCTGACGCAGCGACTCGACGGTCTGGCTGCTGGCATCGCTGAGCTGGGCCAGGGCGTGGTTGATCTGCTCGGCACCAGTGGCCTGGGCCTGCATGCCTTCGTTGACCATCAGCACCCGCGGTGCCAGCGCCTGGACCTGATGGATGATCTGGCTCAACTGCTCGCCCACTTGCTGCACTTCGAACATGCCGCGGCGCACTTCCTCTGAGAACTTGTCCATGCCCATCACCCCGGCGGAGACCGCCGACTGGATTTCCCGGACCATCTGTTCGATGTCGTAGGTAGCCACGGCGGTCTGGTCGGCCAGACGGCGCACTTCGGTGGCGACCACGGCGAAACCGCGACCGTATTCACCGGCCTTTTCCGCCTCGATGGCGGCGTTGAGCGAGAGCAGGTTGGTCTGGTCGGCGACCTTGACGATGGTCACCACCACCTGATTGATGTTTCCGGCCTTCTCGTTGAGGGTCGCCAGCTTGTTGTTGACCAGGTCGGCGGCGCCCATTACCTGGTGCATGGTTTCTTCCATGCGCGCCAGGCCCTGCTGGCCGGAACCGGCGAGCACCGAGGCCTGGTCGGCGGCGGAGGTCACTTCGGTCATGGTCCGCACCAGATCCCGCGAGGTCGCGGCGATTTCCCGCGAAGTCGCACCAATTTCGGTGGTGGTGGCGGCGGTTTCGGTGGCAGTGGCCTGCTGCTGCTTGGAGGTGGCGGCGATCTCCGTCACCGACGTGGTGACCTGCACCGAAGAGCGCTGGGCCTGGGACACCAGGCCGGTGAGTTCGCTGACCATCTCATTGAAACCGGTTTCCACCGCGCCAAACTCGTCGTTGCGGTCCAGGTTCATGCGCACGCTGAGGTCACCGCCGCGCAGCACTTCCAGGGCGCGGACGATGCGCTGCATCGGCTCGGTGATCACACGCATCAGCAACAGGCCGCAGACGGCAGCGGCAACGACCGCCAGCAGCAGCGAGACGATCATGCTGATCTTGGCAGCAGATACCGCGGCGACGATGTTGTCGGTGGCGTGATCGGCAGAGCGGCGATTCCAGTCGATCAGCCCATTGAGGTTCTTGCGACCGTCAGCCCAGGCCGGGGTCAGGTTCTCGATGAGCACGCGTTGCGCTTCGGGATAATCCTTCTTGCCATAGGCCGCCAGCACCGTGCTCAGCGCCTGGTGGTACGTGTCCACCTGCGCCTTGAACGCCTGGAAGTTGGCGATATCTTCGGCGTCGTTCATGGTTTGCTGGTAGTTGGCCATCTGCTGGCGCAAGCGTTCTTCGTAGCTCTTGTACAACGCAAGGTCAGCGTCGTTGAGCTCACGGTGATTGGACAGCCCCACCACTTGCTGGGTGAGCATATAGCTGTCGACCCACGCGCTGCGGATCATCGAGCTGTAGTAGACGCCGGGAATGCTGTCGGAGCGGACGGTTTCTTCGCTGCTTTCGATGGCCATCAACCGCGAATACGCGGCAATGACCATCAGCGACATGATGGCGATGATCACGGCGAAGCTTGCCAGGATCCGTTGGCGCAATGTCCAGTTCTTCACAATCAGCCCTCGAGCGTTCTACGCGTCAGGAAAAATGGGCTGATTATAGCCCACGCCTTACGCCAGCATGGGACTGATCCTACAGGAGTGAATGGGCAAAACGACCTCATTTGTGGCCATTTGCCCATTTCATTGACTCAGATCGCCCGAACCTGCCTCTCAAGCTCGACCTTCAGCGCTGGATCAAGGCGCAACTGACGGGCCAATTCGTCCAGGTAGGCACGCTCCATGAAGTGTTCTTCGTCCACCAGCATGACGCTGGCCAGGTACATCTCCGCGGCCATTTCCGGCGTGCCGGCGGCGCGTGCGACGTCGGCCGGGTCCAGCGGTTTGTTCAGTTCGGCGTGCAGCCAGTGCTGCAGATCGCGGTCGTTTCCAGAGAGTTTGACGAATTCGCCTTCGATCAGCTCGCGCTCGCGCTCATCGACATGTCCGTCGGACTTGGCCGCAGCCACCAGTGCCTTGAGGATTGCCTGACTGTGCTGCTCGACCTGCGCGGCGGGCAGGCGGTCGAGGGTTTGCGGTTCGCCCTTGGGCGCGGCGGCCTGTTGCGCCTGCCAGTTGCCGTATGCCTTGTAGGCCAGTACGCCGAGTGCGGCCAGGCCGCCGTAGGTCAGCGCCTTGCCACCGTATTTGCGGGCCTTCTTGTTGCCGAGCAACAACCCCATCGCCCCTGCCGCCAACGCACCTCCGCCGGCACCGGAGAGCAGACTGCCGAGACCGCCGCTACCGCTCTTGTTCGCGCTGGAGGATGTGCCGGTCTGTTTTTGCAGCAAGTCCTGGCCGGACTTGAGCAGTTGATCGAGCAAACCACGGGTGTTCATTGCGAGCCTCCTGAGGCGAGGTTGTCTGACAGCACTCGCTGAAATTTCAGCGCAGCGGGCGGAAAACCTGAATGGCCAATGTGGGAAAAACACTGACGGATAAGAGCCGAATCCTAACCGCGGGTTTCCGGGCCACTGGGTGAAAATGTATTTCCGCTGATGACAATGCAGAGGCTTGTGGCGGCTCTGGCGGCGCATCGCCGGCAAGCCGGCCCACAGGGAGCATGGGTATCTACACATCGTTCGGTAATGTGGTGACTGAAAGGCGCTTGTCAAAAGACCGAGTAGTGGCGACCAGGCGCATGCAAGAAGTTTTCTAGCGCTCTCAAGACCGAGCGCCGCCCGCGCGGCGCATCGCGAGCAAGCTCGCTCCTACATTGGTTGCAACGTGCCATGGCCTGACAGAGAGGTGTTGCCTGCCCTTGGCGCTTGGCGATGAGTCGCGGGGAAGCTGTTGAAGCCGACTCGATACTGCGACGTACAAACAAGGCGTTCAACTATGGCCTGACAGGCATAGGTACGTTGCAACCACTGTAGGAGCGAGCTTGCTCGCGATGCGCCGCGCGGGCGGCGCTCGATCTTGAGAGCGCTGAAAGCCCAAAGCGCTAACCCACCATCCCCCCCGTCGCCTGCCGATACTGCCTCGGCGTAAACCCGGTCAGTACCTTGAACTGCCGGGTAAACGCACTGTGATCGGTATACCCGCAGCGCAACGCCACCTCGGTAATTGGCAACTCGGTATGCAAAAGCTGGTGTGCATGTTCCAGCCGCACTTTGTGGATCATCTGCCGCGGCGTCAGGTGGAACACCCGCTTGCAGTAGCGCTCCAGTTGCGCCACTGAAATCCCCGCCACGCGCGTCAACTCGCGCATGGTCACCGGCTGGTGAAAGTTCGCCCGGATGTACTCATCCACCGCCGCCAGCCGCTGATAGGCAGGATGCGAATCACTGGCCGACTGCAGGTCCACGGACACCCCGGCCAGTCCGATGATTTCACCGCGCCGGTTGTACAACGGGCGCTTGTGGGTCAAGCACCAGCCCGGTTCGCGCGAGCCATACAAGTGCAACTCCAGTTGATCCTCCAATACCCGGCCTTCTTCCAGCACCCGGCGATCCTGCTCGGTATATCCAGGGCCCAGTTGCGCCGGAAAGACTTCGGCACTGGTTTTGCCCAACAAGGGTCTCAACTGTTTGAAACCACAGCGCTTTACCAACGCCAGGTTGGCCAACAGATAACGCGCCTGAACATCCTTGATGAATATCGCCACATTGGGAATGGCATCGAACAGCGGCAATAAGAACGCCATGCCGGACAACAGCTCTTCGATGGTTTCGGGACGGCACTCATCGTTGCCCTGACAGAGGATGGCAAACGCACTGGGGGTCATGGGACGGGCTCTCGTTTTTGACCGGCTGGTAGAAATCCACAAGCGGTCTCTCGCCAGGCGGACACTTTGCCGCACCCTTGGCGGACTGTCGAGCCTCGACAGACGCCAGAGCAGACGTGGCCTGTAAGGCTTCAGAAATTTTCCGAAGAGTCATAGGGAAATTTCCTAACTATGCCGATTTCGTCATCACTCTTGAAGAAAACCATCAAGCGCCGAAGCGCCGATCAGTCCACTGTATTGGCATTGCCTGAGTCGTCGAAGACGTTGCGACGAAGTACAGGCAACACCAACCGCCCGCGCCCTTGAATGCGCTGGCGAGCGTGCACCGGGTTAACGAAGAAGTGTGTCTTCGCTGCCGCAACGCAATGGTTTTTATAAGAACACGGTTAAACAAAACCGCAACCACTGTATTGGGTGATCCCCGAAACAGTGCACTCAAAGTGACATCACTTCTGCCTACCAATAACCCACAAGAAGGCGACGCCATGTCAGGCAAAGGCAAGTTCAAAAAACAACTTTCATTGATAGACCTCACCTTTATCGGACTGGGTGCCATCTTCGGTTCCGGCTGGCTGTTCGCCGCCAGCCACGTGTCGGCCATCGCAGGTCCCGCCGGGATCTTTTCCTGGTTGCTGGGCGGTTTCGCCGTTCTGCTGCTGGGCATCGTCTACTGCGAACTGGGCGCCGCCCTGCCCCGCGCCGGTGGCGTGGTGCGTTACCCGGTCTATTCCCACGGCCCGCTGCTGGGCTACCTGATGGGTTTCATCACGCTGATCGCGTTTTCCAGCCTGGTGGCCATCGAAGTGGTTGCCGCACGCCAGTACGCCGCAGCCTGGTTCCCGGAACTGACCAAGGTCGGTTCCAGTGACCCGACGGTCCTCGGCTGGCTGGTGCAATTCGGCCTGCTCTGCCTGTTCTTCGCCCTCAACTACTACAGCGTGAAGACCTTCGCCAAATCCAACAACCTGATCAGCGTGTTCAAGTTCATCGTGCCGCTGCTGGTCATCGGCGTGCTGTTCACCTTCTTCAAACCGGAAAACTTCACCTCCCAAGGCTTCATGCCATTCGGGCTTTCCGGCGTGGAAATGGCGGTCTCCGCCGGCGGCATCATCTTCGCCTACCTGGGCCTGACCCCGATCATCTCGGTGGCCTCGGAAGTGAAGAATCCGCAACGCACCATCCCGATCGCGCTGATCCTCTCGGTGCTGCTGTCCACCGCGATCTACGCCTTGCTGCAGATCGCCTTCCTCGGCGGCATTCCGACCGAAATGCTGGCCAACGGCTGGTCCGGCATCGCCAAGGAACTGGCCCTGCCATACCGCGACATCGCACTGGCGCTGGGCGTGGGCTGGCTGGCCTATCTGGTGGTCGCTGACGCGGTGATCTCGCCAAGCGGCTGCGGCAACATCTACATGAACGCCACCCCGCGCGTGGTGTACGGCTGGGCCAAGACCGGCACCTTCTTCAAGGTCTTCACCCGCATCGACGAAGAATCCGGCATCCCGCGCCCGGCGCTGTGGCTGACCTTCGGTCTGTCGGTGTTCTGGACCCTGCCGTTCCCGTCCTGGGAAGCGCTGATCAACGTGGTGTCCGCTGCGCTGATCCTGAGCTACGCCGTCGCCCCGGTGTCGGTCGCCGCGCTGCGCCGCAATGCCCCTGACATGCCGCGTCCGTTCCGCGTTCGCCGCATGGGCCTGCTCGGTCCGCTGTCGTTCATCATCGCCGCGCTGATCGTCTACTGGTCCGGCTGGAAGACCGTGTCCTGGCTGCTCAGCCTGCAAATCCTGATGTTCGTGATCTACCTGATGTGCGGCCGCTTCGTACCGACCCAGCACCTGAGCCTGGCCCAGCAAGTGCGCTCGTCGGCCTGGCTGATCGGCTTCTACGCGGTAACCATCCTGCTCTCCTGGCTCGGCAGCTTCGGCGGCATGGGGGTCATCGCCCATCCGTTCGACACCTTGGTCGTGGCCGCCTGCGCCCTCGGCATCTACTACTGGGGCGCTGCCACCGGCGTGCCGGCGCACCTGGTGCAACTGGAGACCGACGACGCTGAAAGCGACATCGAGCACAGCGCCCCGACCGCTCCGGTCGGCGCCCGCGCCCAACTGTCCTGAACCAACGGAGACCTGACATGAGCGAGCGCATCAACCTCAGCCTTGACCAGGTGTTCGACCTGGCTCACCGCGCCCTGACCCACAACGGCATGGCCGACGACCATGCCCGGGCGATCGCCGAGGTGATCACCCAGGGCCAGCGCGACGAATGCCACTCCCACGGCCTTTATCGGGTGCTGGTGTGCGTACGCTCGCTGCGCTCGGGCAAGGTCGATCCGGCGGCGCAACCGACCGTGAGTCAGCCGGCGCCGGCCATCATCAAGGTGGATGCGCACTTCGGCTACTCGCTGCTGGCCTTCCAGCACGGCTTGCCGCAGTTGGTCGAGGCGGCGCGCAAACAGGGCGTGGCGGCGCTGGTGATCCGCAACTGTTTCCACTTCTCGGCGTTGTGGCCGGAGGTGGAAGCCGTCGCCGCCCACGGACTGGTGGGCATGGCGATGACGCCGAGCCATGCCTGGGTAGCGCCGGAAGGTGGCAGCCAGGGCGTATTCGGCACCAACCCGCTGGCCTTCGCCTGGCCACGGGCGGGACAGGAACCGTTCGTCTTCGACTTCGCCACCAGCGCCATCGCCCGCGGCGACATCGAACTGCACGCCCGCCAGGAAAAAGCCATTCCTCTGGGCTGGGGCCTGGATGCCGAAGGCCAGCCGACCACTGACGCCCGCGCCGCGCTGGACGGTGCCATGCAGACCTTCGGCGGACACAAGGGCTCAGCGTTGGCGGCGATGATCGAGTTGCTGGCCGGGGCGCTGATCGGCGACCTCACCAGCGCCGATTCCCTGGCCTTCGACGCCGGTGCCGGGGCCACGCCGTGCCATGGCGAGCTGCTCCTGGCGTTCGATCCGCAGCGCTTCGGCGGTGACGATTTCGAGCGGGGCCAGCAACGCGCCGAACAGTTGTTCAGCGCCATTACCGGCCAGGGCGCGCGTCTGCCCTCGCAACGGCGCTTTGCTGCGCGACAACGCTCGCAGGCCGAGGGCGTGTGGGTCGAGCGCAGCCTGCTGCAGGAAATCGAAGGCCTGTTGGCCTGACCTGACAACAACGCATTCTTGAGGGACTGACTGATGAAACAGATCCGCGTGATTGACTCCCACACCGAAGGCGAACCAACCCGTCTGGTGCTGGACGGTTTCCCGCAACCGGCCGGCGAGACCATGGCGCAAAAGCGCGATGCACTGCGCCAGCAGCACGACCAGTGGCGCCGCGCCTGCCTGCTCGAACCCCGTGGCAACGACGTCCTGGTGGGCGCGCTGTACACGCCACCGGTATCGGAAGACGCCACCTGCGGCGTGATCTTCTTCAACAACGCCGGCTATCTGGGCATGTGCGGCCACGGCACCATCGGCCTGGTCGCATCCTTGCACCACCTGGGCAAGATCGCCCCCGGCGAACACAAGATCGACACCCCGGTCGGCCAGGTCAGCGCCACCTTGCATGACGACGGCGCGATCACCGTGGCCAACGTGCCGTCCTACCGTTACCGCAAGCAGGTGCCGGTGGACGTGCCGGGTTACGGCCGCGTCTTCGGCGATATCGCCTGGGGCGGCAACTGGTTCTTCCTGGTGTCCGAGCACGGCCAGGAACTGCACCTGAGCAATGTCGACCTGCTCACCGACTTCACCTGGAAGATGCTTCGCGCCCTGGAAGACCAGGGCATCCACGGCGAGGACGGCGCGCTGATCGACCATATCGAACTGTTCGCCGACGACGCCGAGGCCGACAGCCGCAACTTCGTCATGTGCCCGGGCAAAGCCTACGACCGCTCGCCCTGTGGGACTGGCACCAGCGCCAAGCTCGCGTGCCTGGCCGCCGACGGCAAGCTCGCTGCCGGCGAGCCCTGGGTGCAGGCGAGCATCACCGCCAGCCGCTTCGAAGGTCGCTACGAATGGGACGGCGAACGAATCCGCCCGTTCATCACCGGCCGCGCCTACATGACCGCCGACGCCACCCTGCTCATCGACGAAAACGACCCCTTCGCCTGGGGCATCTGAGCCCCCTGCTGTAGGAGCGAGCTTGCTCGCGAATGACCGCCCCCGACTCAAACTGAACACAAAGGACCAAGACTCATGACCACCAACATCTTCACCGGCACCATCCCCGCCCTGATGACCCCTTGCACCCCGGACCGCAAACCGGACTTCGACGCGCTGGTGAAAAAAGGCCACGCACTGATCGAAGCCGGCATGAGCGCCGTGGTCTATTGCGGCTCCATGGGTGACTGGCCGCTGCTGACCGAAGCCGAGCGCCAGGAAGGTGTGGCGCGCCTGGTGGCCGCCGGCATTCCGACCATCGTCGGCACCGGCGCGGTCAACTCCCGTGAAGCCGTGTCCCACGCCGCCCACGCGGCCAAAGTCGGCGCCCACGGCCTGATGGTGATTCCACGCGTGCTGTCTCGCGGCGCCTCGCCGGCTGCCCAGGAAGCGCACTTCGCGGCAATTCTGGAAGCCGCGCCAAAACTGCCGGCGGTGATCTACAACAGCCCTTACTACGGCTTCGCCACCCGCGCCGACCTGTTCTTCAAGCTGCGCCGCCAGTACCCGAACCTGATCGGTTTCAAGGAATTCGGTGGTGCCGCCGACATGCGCTACGCCGCTGAGCACATCACCTCGCAGGACAAGGACGTGATCCTGATGGCCGGCGTCGACACCCAGGTCGTGCACGGTTTCGTCAACTGCGGCGCCACCGGTGCCATCACCGGTATCGGCAACGCCCTGCCGCGTGAAGTGCTGTTGCTGGTCGACCTGAGCAAGAAAGCCGCCAAGGGTGACGCCGTTGCCCGCCGCCAGGCGCTGGAGCTGTCGGACGCCCTGCAAGTGCTGTCGTCCTTCGATGAAGGCTGCGATCTGGTGCTGTACTACAAGCACCTGATGGTGCTCAACGGCGACACCGAGTACAGCCTGCACTTCAACGAAACCGACGTGCTCAGCGACGCCCAGCGCAACTACGCCGAGACCCAGTACACGCTGTTCCGCCAGTGGTTCGCCACCTGGTCGGCAAGCAACAACATCGCCTGATTGCTCGCGGCGCCTTGTGCGCCGCTTGCGTTTTTTGCCGGCTGTGCACAGCCGGCCACCCTCGAATTGATTTCAGGAGCCGTTATGACCCTGACAGGCAACATGCTCATCGGTCAGCACGCCGTAACCGGCAGCCGCGAAGCCATCCGCGCGATCGACCCGGCCACCAACCTGGTGCTCGAACCCGCTTATCCGGGCGGCACCACCGAGCACGTGGAACAAGCCTGCGCCCTGGCCTGGTCGGCGTTCGACCGCTACCGGGAAACGTCGCTGGAAGTCCGCGCGCAGTTTCTGGAACGCATCGCCAGCGAGATCGAAGCGCTGGGTGACGAACTGATCGACCGCGCCGTGGCCGAAAGCGGCCTGCCCCGCGCCCGGATCCAGGGCGAACGCGGTCGCACCTGCGGGCAACTGCGCACCTTCGCCCGCACCGTACGCGCCGGTGAATGGCTCGACGTGCGTGTTGACAACGCGCAGCCGCAACGCCAGCCGCTGCCCCGCGCCGACCTGCGTCAGCGTCAGGTAGCAGTGGGCCCGGTGGCCGTGTTCGGCGCCAGCAACTTCCCGCTGGCCTTCTCCGTCGCCGGCGGCGACACCGCCTCGGCCCTGGCCGCCGGCTGCCCGGTGATCGTCAAGGCCCACGGCGCCCACCCCGGCACCAGCGAACTGGTCGGCCAGGCGCTGGCCCGCGCGGTGAAACATTGCGAGCTGCCGCCAGGGGTGTTCTCGCTGCTGTACGGCTCCGGCCGTGAAGTGGGCATCGCGCTGGTCTGCGACCCGCGCATCAAGGCCGTGGGTTTCACCGGTTCGCGCAGCGGCGGCATCGCTCTGTGCCAGGCGGCTGCGGCACGCGCCGAGCCAATTCCGGTGTACGCGGAAATGAGCTCGATCAACCCGGTGTTCCTCTTCCCTTCCGCCCTGCAGGCCCGCGCCGAAGCACTGGCGCAAGGCTTCGTCGCCTCGCTGAACCAGGGCGCCGGACAGTTCTGCACCAACCCCGGCCTGGTGATCGCCCGCCAGGGTGCTGACCTGGACCGCTTTATCGCCACCGCCGCCCAGCACATCTGGCAGAGCCCGGCACAGACCATGCTTACCCCGGGCATCTTCAGCGCCTACCGCAACGGCATCGAGGCACTGGCGGGCAACGCCAACGCCGACACCGCTGCCGCCGGCCTCGTCGCTGAAGGTCCGAACCAGTGCCAGACGCACCTGTTCGTCACCCAGGCGCAGGATTTCCTCGCTGATCCGAGCCTGCAAGCCGAAGTGTTCGGTTCCGCCTCGCTGGTGGTGACCTGTGCCGATGACGAGCAAGTCCGCCAGGTGGCCGAACACCTGGAAGGTCAATTGACCGCGACCCTGCACCTGGACGAAGCCGACCTGGACGATGCCCGCGCCCTGCTGCCGACGCTTGAGCGCAAGGCCGGACGCCTGCTGGTCAACGGCTGGCCGACCGGGGTGGAAGTCTGCGATGCGATGGTCCATGGCGGCCCGTTCCCGGCCACCTCGGATACCCGGAGCACCTCGGTAGGAACGGCGGCGATCCTGCGGTTCCTGCGGCCGGTGTGCTACCAGGACTTCCCCGACAACCTGCTGCCCGCTGCGCTGCAACACGGTAATCCGCTGCACTTGCGGCGCCTGCTCGACGGCCAGAGAGAGGCCTGATCGATGGCCACGACCTTCACCCCCAACGTGGATATCGCCGTGATCGGCGCCGGCATCGTCGGCGTCGCCTGCGCCCTGCAACTGGCCCGTCAGGGCCAGCGGGTGCTGCTGGTGGACAGGCAGGCGCCGGGCATGGGCGCCTCGTTCGGCAACGCCGGGCACCTGGCGACCGAGCAGGTGTTCCCTATCGCCGATCTGTCGATCCTCAAGCGCCTGCCGGCCATGCTCATGGACCCCATGGGCCCGCTGCGCCTGGACTGGAAGTACCTGCCGCGGGCCTTGCCGTGGTTCACCCGCCTGCTGCTGAACCTGCGCCCGGCGCCGTTTCGCCGCAGCGTGGCCGGCATTCGCGCCCTCAACGAAGGCAGCCTGGCGGCATGGCGGCGTCTGCTGGATTCCATTGGCCGCAGCGAAATGCTCAGGCAGGACGGTTCGCTGCTGGTCTTCGAGCGCCCCGAATCACGCCCGGCCATCGACGCCCTGCAAGCGCGCATGCGCCAGCAGAATGTCGAGGTGGAGCTGTGGCAGGCCGACGCCGTGCGCGCCGCCGCGCCACAACTGAGCGAGCATCTGTTGGGCGGCCTGTTCTTCCCGGCGACCGGGCACTTCCTCGATCCGCACCAGGCGGTGGAGGCATTGTTCGGCGCCGCCAAGGCTGCGGGCGTGCAGTTCGCCCAGCGTGATGTACAAGGCGGGCAACTCAAGGCCGACGGCGTCGCGTTGCGCACCGAACAGGGCGAACTGGTGGTGCCTCGGGTGCTGATCGCCTGCGGCGCTCATTCGGCTCACCTGACCGAAGCACTGACCGGCACACGGGTGCCGCTGGACACCGAACGCGGCTATCACCTGATGCTGCCCCACGAACACGACCGCCTGCCATTCGCCGTCACCTCGCTGGAGCGCAAGTTCATCATGACGCCCATGACCGGCGGCCTGCGCCTGGCCGGCACGGTCGAATTCGCCGGCCTGGAACGCCCGGCCAACATGGCCCGGGCCTGGCAGTTGCAGCGGCTGAGCCAGGGCCTGTTCAAGCGCGAACTGAATGCCGAGGCGGCGACGCCGTGGATGGGCTTTCGGCCTTCGCTACCGGATTCGTTGCCGGTGATCGATCGGGTGTGTGAGGGCCGTGTGCTGCTCGCCTTTGGGCACCAGCACCTTGGTTTGACCCAGGCAGCGGTGACGGCGGAGATGGTGGCAGCATTGGCGGGCTCGGCGACGCCCGCCAATGCGTTGCCGAACGTCGCAGCCTATCGGCTCGCGCGTTTCTAGTGAGTCGAGTCCACCAGCACTTCTTCCCCCAACGCCCCGTTGGCGGGTAGCGGCTGATTGGTCGAGTTGGCGGCGCGCATCACCCTGATCGCACGGGCACCGACGGCCTGGGCGGCACTGATGTCGCTGTCGGAGTCACCGTAGTAGAGGTGCACACCACGGTCCTTGAGAAAGCGCGCCTTCTCCGGGCCCGAGGTGAACACCACCGGTTGCATGTCCCTGATGGCGAAAGCCTGCTTGAGGATGGCGGTGACCTGTTCACCCTCGGTCTGTGGTCGGGCGGTAACGAAAAACAACCTGTCGCCGCGACGCTGATGCAGGTCGATCAGGGCACGGGCCACATCCTTGGGAATCGAGTAGCGGTCACAACCCGCGTTGGTTTCCGTCCAGAACGCCATGTTCTTCAGGTAGTCGTTGCTGCCCGGCGAATATTTCTGCTGGCCCTCGTAGAAACAGGGGCTGGAGAACAACACGGTGTCGTCGATATCGAACCCTACCGCCATCGGCGCCTGGTCGCCGAGGCTGCTGGTGAGTTGCTGCAGGGTAATCCAGTGCACACCGGCAGGTCGGGACGGGTCGGAACATCCTGTCAGGGTTAGCGCCAGCAATACTGCCAGCATCCGTTGGAAAGTAAGCACACAAACCTCTCGTTTCGAAGATGGGGACCTTGTCACTCGCAGGTGCAACACCCGTGGTGCCCGACAAGGGGCCTACCTGAATAGCTGACAGTCATGTCAATTTCGTTTCGAAGCACCAGGTTTCGTCACCGACTGAGACCCGCGCCCGATTACCGGTTCCGGAATGTTCAACAATCAGCCTGTTTAAGCCTTTGCCGCCCGCCACACACCCTTCAAACGCACTGTTTTTCCGGGATTGATATCTTTTTGCCACGCGCCATAACCCACTTAATCAAACTGTAACGTCCTCCTTCTAGGGTGTTCCTGACATCAGTGACAGCTTTGAAAGGTTTCGCACCGAGGGCTCTCACAACACAGTCGAAGTAGCCGCGCCGCCATCAGCCGGCTGACGAACAAACGTGGAGAGCCAAGGCAATGCGCAGTTGGGAAGAACCGAAAAAGAAACGCGTGCATATCGAAATCATCCCGATGATCGACGTGATGATGTTCCTGCTGGTGTTTTTCGTGCTGATCAGCCTGAACGTGATTCCGGCCCTGGGTATCAAGACCCAGTTGCCCGGAGCCGCCCACGCCCAGCAGTTGAAACCGCAGAACAAGGCGGTGATCACCCTCGGCCTGAATGACCGTTTGCAACTCGACGGCCAGGACCTCCGCGAAGACGCACTGGTCGCGCAATTGAAGACCCTGGAAAACACCAGCGAGAAACTGGTGATCATCCTCAACAGCGACCGAGACGTTGAAGTCGGTCGGCTCGTGGCCGTGATGGACCTGCTCAAGAGCAACGGCTTTTCGTCTGTCTCCATCGCTACGCGAAAGCTGTAAGCCATGTCGGCCCTGTTCAAATCGCGAAAAATCATCGCGTGCCTGCCGGCCATCTGCCTGCTGGTAATTGCTGTTCAGAGCGCCCTCAAGGCGGAGTTGAAGATCACCCCGAAGTACGACGAAACCACGGTGGAAGTGGCACTGATCGATCCGGCGGACCTGCAGCCGGAACCGGCTCCTCCGCCACCGCCGCCAGAGCCGGAACCTGTGCCCGAGCCGTTGCCCGAGCCAGACCCGGAACCCGTGGTCGAGCTGCCGGAGCCGCCGCCCAAGCCCAAGCCAAAACCGCCTGAGCCCAAGCCGCAGCCGCCCAAGCCGAAACCCCAGGTAGCCAAACCGGCACCACCCCAGCCCGCCCCGCCAGCGGCAGTGGCCCCGGCAGTGGCAAGCAAACCGGCAGCGGCCGCGACACCTGCGCCGCCACCACCGCCGGCGCCGCCCAAGGTCAACATCGCGGCCCTGGAAAACAGCTACATCGCCGCGTTGCACGCGGAGTTGGAGAAGTACAAGCAATACCCGCGAGGCCGCGAGGCATCGCTGCAACGCCCGGAGGGCAGTGTCGTGATCTGGCTGCTGATCGACCGGGGAGGAAAGGTGCTCGATTCGGGCATCGAGAAGAAAGCCGTGAGCATGCTGCTGAACAAGGCAGCGCAAACCAGCTTGCGCCGTATCGAGCAAGTAAGGCCCTTTCCCGAGGCAGTGTTCGAGGGCAGGGATAAGTACCGTTTCATCGCGACGCTTGTTTACAACATAGAAAACTAGGTTCCCCGGAAAGAGCCCAGCCGACGATCCCTCAGATCGCCGGGCGGGTCTCTGCACGCGCGAAATCTGGCACCTGTCTTCACACACGATCAATCACTAACAAGGGAGGGAAGCTTGGTGAAACTCAATCGGCTGTTCGTCATGATGTTGACCGTTGGTTGCGGCGGTTGGACCGCCTCGACACTGGCGGAAGATTCCGTCGATATCGGTAGCGTCAACGTTACCGGTCAAACCGTGGGCAACGGGTTGATGGTGCAGGAGGAAGCGGCCAAGGCGCGCTCCACGGTCACCAAGGAAGCCCTGGACAAGATGAGTCCGACGGGCAACGGTATCGACAAGCTGAAATACACGCCCGGCGTCAACGTCTCCAGCGACGACAGCACCGGTTTGAGCGGTTTCAACTTCACCATGCGTGGCATGAAATCCGACCAGATCGGCATGACCATGGACGGCGTGCCCATCAACGACTCGGGCAGCTATGAGGTCTACCCGAACCTGCTGGGGGACCCGGAAAACCTCCAGGAAGTCTTCGTGACACAGGGTTCCTCCGAACTGGATGCACCGCATATCGGTTCCAGCGGCGGCAACATTGGTCTGGTCTCCATGGCCCCGAGCAAGGACGCCGGGGTGTTCTTCAAGCAGACCGTTGGCAGCAACAATCTGTCCAAGACCTTCGTTCGCCTGAACACCGGTGAATACAACGGCCTGAGCAACTACATTTCCGCGTCGAAAACCAACAGCGACAAATGGAAAGGCAAAGGCGACCTCGACGCCGAGAAGTTCGAACTCAACAGCCTGTTCAAGTTCGGCGAAGGCAACTCGATCCAGGGCATCATCAAGTACCACAAGCAGGAAAACTACAACTACGTTTCCCCGAGCCTGGCGCAGTACAAGTCGGACCACGACTACGATTTCCCCAACGTGCCGACCTACAACCCGAACACCGGCAAGCTCACCACTGCCAGCTACAAGACCAGCCTCAACCCGTTCGAAACCGTGACGGCATCGGTCACCAGCCGCTGGCAGTTGCGCGATGACCTGCAACTGACCGTCGCGCCTTACTACTATTGGGCCAACGGCGGCAGCTACCGTGCCTTCGGTTCGCCAGCCACCCTCACCCGGGCCACCAACAGCTCCGGCAACTATGACCTGAGCAACCTCAAGAGCACCGCCCAATACAACGCCGACGGCGACCCGGTCAGCGGCCGTTACTACCGTCCGTCCTGGACCGAAACCTGGCGCCCGGGCGTCAACACCAAGCTGAGCTGGGCGTTCAACGACGAACACAACATCGACTTTGGCTACTGGTACGAACGCGCCCGCCAGCGCCAGACCCAGCCGTTCATCTACCTTGAAGCCGATGGCAGCCCGACCGACATCTGGGGCAACTACGAGAGTTCCAACCAGGTCAGGGACGCCAACGGCAAGGTTGTACAGGGCCGCAACTACTTCACCATCACCCCGGTGCACAAACTGTTCGTCCAGGACACCTGGACCGCTACCCCCGACCTGACCCTGACCATGGGCCTGGCCTACGAGCACTCCACCCGTGACGGCGACCTGAAGGCCAGCCTCTACGACACGCCTGAAAAGCGCGACAAGACCTACCACGAGTTCCTCCCGAGCTTCAGCGCGCGCTACCAGATCGACGAGGACAATCAGGCGTTCTACAACGTCACCCGCAACATGCGCACACCGCCCAACTACGTGCTCTACAACGCCGGGGACTCGATCAGCCTCAAACCCGAGCTGAGCTGGAACCAGGAGCTGGGCTGGCGCTACGCCACCGACGACATGGCGTTGTCGGCCACGCTGTTCTACCTCAAGTTCAAGGATCGCCAGGTGTCGAGCCGCGACGAGGTTACCGGCGACTACCTGATGCTCAACGTCGGCAAGGTCGAGAACAGGGGTGTCGAGCTGGAGTTCAGCGGCCTGCTGCCGCACAACTTCAACTACTACGCCTCCTACACCTACACCGAGGCCGAGCAGCAGAACGACACCCTCTACTACGGCGTGTACGTGCCGACCAAGGGCAAGCAGATCGCCGGCGTGCCGAAGAACATGTTCAACCTGAGCCTGGGCTACGACGACGGCCGCTTCTACGGCAACGTCATCGGCAAGTTCGTCGACAACCAGTTCGGCGACCTGACCAACGACCAAAGCATCCCGCACTACACCACCGTCGACATGAACGTCGGCTACCGCTTGCCGGTGAACAAGAAGTTCGTCAAGGACGCCACCGTGCGCCTCTCGCTGAACAACGTGTTCAACCGCGAGTACCTCTCCGGCGTACAGACCACCGCCTTCAACTCGGTGCGTTACAACGGCAGCGGCTCGGCCTTCGCCGGCGCCCAGACGCCTTACTACACCATCGGCGAAGAGCAGACGGTCGCGCTCTCCGTGGAAGCCAACTTCTAACCCTGTCTTCTAACCCAGAGCCAGGACCGGCCTGCGAGCCGGTCCTGCCCCGTGCCTGAACCGCCAGAGGTAACCCGCCATGAACATGGACCTGCTCCACGACATCACCTTCTACATTATGTACGGCGCCGCCGCCCTCGCCGCCTTCGTGGTGGTGGAACGCGGCATTTTCTTCGCCCACAACCTGCGCCGCGCCCGCGCCCTGGAAGCGGCCCTGCACCAGAAGGTGCGCCACTTCGACGAGCTGCCCGCCGAACTGCGCCAGCGCGACAGCCTGCCGTTGCAGTTGCTGCGCCAGCTCTTCGACGGCCGCGTCGGCCTGCATTCGCACAATGAGCTGGAAGACCTCGGCCAGGCGATCTACATCGCCATGCGCGGCAAGCTCAACCATGGCCTGTGGATCCTCGAAGCGGTGGTCGCCGGCGCACCGTTGCTGGGCCTGCTCGGCACCATTCTCGGCATCATCGACACCTTCAAGGCGCTGGCCGAAGCCGGTGTTTCCGACCCGGGCGAAGTCTCTCGCGGCATCGGTACCGCGCTGTACGCCACCGCTTTGGGGATCGCCATCGCCCTGGTTGGCCTGGTGTTCAACAGCCACCTTCAAGACCGCCTCGAACTGATCAACGACAACCTGAAGATGCTCCTGCTGCGCGCCGGCATGGGCACCGCCTTCAGCACCCGGCCTGTTACCGCGCCGGCTGCCTCCAGCCTGCAACCTGCCTGACCGGCCGAGGATCGTCATGCCGCATCCACGTCTTGCCTTACGTCCCCTGCCGCTACTGCTGGCGGCCATGCTGCTGGCCAGCGGCTGCCAACCGGCGAAGCCGCCGGTCAACGTCACTATCGCCGCCCTCAACGATTTCCACGGCAACCTGCAACCGAGCACGTTCCAGAACGGCGAGGTCAAGCTCAAAGCCGGCGGTATCGGTCCGCTCAGCGGTGCGTTGAGCGAGTTGCGCAAGCAGGATCCGCAACTGCTGCTGGTGGGCGTGGGCGACATGGTCGGCGGCAGCCCGCCGATCTCCTCGATGTGGGCCGACGAGCCCAGCCTGAAAGCGCTGAACCTGCTGGGCCTGAAATTCTCCGTGGTCGGCAACCACGAGCTGGACCACGGCAAGGCCGAGCTGCTGCGGCAGATCGACGGCGGCTGCCAGTCCGATCGCACCGCCCAGGCCTGCCAGTTCGACAAGGACTTCAAGGGCGCGGGCTTCCCCTACCTTTCCGCCAACCTGATGGACCGCCAGACCGGCAAGCCACTGTTCCCGGGCTACCGCATCGAACAGGCACACGGGGCGAAGATCGCCTTCGTCGGCGCCACCCTCAGAAACGTCGATGCCTACGTCAGCGCCAACAGCATGAAAGGTCTGTACACGATCGATGAAGCCGAGGCGATCAACGCCCTGCTGCCGGAACTGACCGCGCAAAAGGTCGACGCCGTGGTCGCGGTGATCCACCAGGGCGGCGCCACCCCGGAGCGCTTTGACCAGCAGGAGTGCAGCCAGTTGAGCGGCGACGTGGTGGACGTGGCCAAGCGGCTCGACCCGGCGATCAAAGTGGTGCTCACCGCCCACACCCACGAAGGCTACCTGTGCCGTGTCGGCGACAAGCTGGTGACCCAGGGCGCCTCGTTCGGCCGCCTGCTGACCCACCTGACCCTGACCGTGGATACCGACAAGCACCAGTTGCTCGACGTCAAAGCCAACAACCTGGTGGTGGACGCCCAGCGCTACCACGCCAGCCCCGAAATCGCTCCGCTGCTGGCGGAAATCGAAACCCGCAGCCAGGCGCAACTGAGCAAACCGGTGGCCCGCCTGGGCGCCCGCGAAGTGCTGCGTGCCACCAACGAGGCCGGCGAATCGGCCATGGGCGACCTGATCGCCGACTCGCACCTGGCCGCTACCCGCGCCCTCGGTGCCCAGGTAGCGTTGATGAACCAGGGCGGCATGCGCATGGACATCAGCCTGGAGGACGGCCAAGAGCAGGTGAACTACGGCCAGGTCGCCACCGTGCAGCCGTTCAACAACAGCCTGATTCTGCTCACCCTGACCGGCGCGCAACTGCGGCAACTGCTGGAGCAGCAATGGCAGGACGGCAGCATGGGCTTCTACCCGCTGCAACCTTCGGCCTCGCTGACCTACCGCTGGGACGACAGCCAGCCGAAAGGCCAGCGCGTGCTCGTCGACAGCCTGCTGGTGGACGGCCAACCGGTGCAACCGGAGCAGCCCTACCGCATCGTCATGAACAGCTTCCTCGCCGAGGGCGGCGACAACTTCAACGTGCTCAAACAGGCCAGTGACCGCCTCGACACCGGGATCAACGACCTCGCCGCGATGATCAGCTACCTGCAAGAACGTGATCGCGCGGGCGAGCCCGCCGGCCTCGCCGAGGCGCAGCAGCGCATCCAGAAAGCCGCAGCGCAGGTGGCCAGCAATGCGCAGTGAAGACTGGCAAGCGCTGCATGACCGCCTGTTGCCGGACGCTATCGCCGCCGCCGACAGCGCCTGGTGCCCGCACTCGAAATTCCCCGTGGGCGCCGCGCTGCTGACCGCCGACGGCAAGGTGATCCGCGGCTGCAACGTAGAGAACGTGTCCTATGGGCTGACCAACTGCGCCGAGCGCAGCGCGCTGTTCAGCGCCATCAGCCAGGGCCTGGCACCCGGCAGTTTCAAGGCGCTGCTGGTGTACGCGCCCAAGGTGCCGGTGATCTCGCCCTGCGGCGCGTGTCGTCAGGTGATGCTGGAACTGCTGGCGCAGGACTGCCCGGTGCTCTGCGTCGGCCACGACCGCGCGGCAACCCGTCACTGGACTGCCGGGCAATTGCTGCCCGGCGCGTTCATCGAGTTTTGACCAGACCCGCCAGACCGACCGCAGACGTCGGCGGCGCTTACTTGAATCCTCCGGGGAAATGATCGATGGGCTTCATCGGTATCGTGGTGTTGTTGCTGTTGGCGGTGGCGCTGTCCAGTAACCGCAAGGCCATCCGTTTGCGCACCGTCGGCGCGGCGTTCGGCGTGCAGGCCGGGCTGGGCGCATTCGCCCTGTACGTGCCCTGGGGCCAGAGCACCCTGGGCGGTATCTCCGAATCGGTGAGCTCGCTGCAGGGCTACGCCGATCAGGGCATCAGTTTCATCTTCGGCGGCTTGAGCAGTAGCACGATGTTCGACGTGTTCGGCACTGGCGGCTTCGTCTTCGCCATTCGCGTGCTGCCGCTGATTGTGTTCTTCAGCAGCTTCATCGCCGTGCTGTATTACCTGGGCGTGATGGACCTGGTGATCCGGGTGATCGGCGGCGGCCTGCACCGCGTGCTGGGCACCAGCCGCACCGAGTCGATGGCCGCTACGGCGAACATCTTCGTCGGCCAGACCGAAGCGCCCATGGTGATCCGCCCCTTCATCCGGCGCCTGACCCGTTCCGAACTGTTCGCGGTCATGGCCGGCGGCATGGCCTCGGTGGCCGGCTCGATGCTGATCGGCTATGCCAGCCTCGGCGTCGAACTGAAATACCTGATTGCCGCAAGCTTCATGGCCGCCCCGGGTGGATTGCTGATGGCCAAGCTGATGGAACCGGAAACCGAAACCCCGCAGTTGCGCCCGGACGACGTGCACCAGGACCACAGCGACAAACCGGCCAACGTTATCGACGCCGCCGCCCTCGGCGCCTCGTCCGGCCTGCAGCTCGCGCTGAACGTCGGCGCCATGCTGCTCGCCTTCATCGCCCTGATCGCCCTGTTCAACGGCATCCTCAACTGGTGCGGCAGTTGGTTTGGCGTCCCGCAACTGAACATGCAACTGATCCTCGGCTACCTGCTGGCGCCCCTGGCCTTCGTCCTGGGCGTGCCCTGGAGCGAAGCCATCACCGCAGGCGGCCTGATCGGCGAAAAACTGGTGCTCAACGAGTTCGTGGCCTACGTCGACTTCGCCGCCCACCTCGACCCGGCGCAAGCTGCCGCCAAGGGCGTGGCGGTCCTGTCCACGCAGACCCAGGTGATCATCACCTTCGCCCTGTGCGGCTTCGCCAACCTCGCCTCCATCGGCATCCAACTGGGCAGCCTGGGAGTGATGGCCCCCGAGCGACGCCCGGACATCGCCCGCCTGGGCCTCAAGGCGGTCGTGGCCGGCACCCTGTCTAACCTGATGAGCGCGGCACTGGCCGGGCTCTTCCTGGCCATCTGAACCGAACCCAATGAATGCGTGTGAACTGACATGACCGAACTCGATGCAAAGCACTCGCGCACGCTGATTGCGCTGATGGACCTCACTTCCTTGAACGACGATGACAGCGACGCGCACATCGTCGAGTTGTGCCACAAAGCCATGACCCCGGCAGGCCATGTAGCTGCGGTCTGCGTGTACCCGCGCTTCGTTGCCCTGGCACGCAAGACCCTCGATGAACTCGGCGCGCAGACCGTGGCAGTGGCCACCGTGGTCAACTTCCCCGTCGGCAGCGCCCCCGTTGACGAAGTGCTCGAACAGACCCGCCAGGCCCTGGCCGATGGTGCCGATGAAATCGATATGGTCTACCCCTGGCGCGCGCTGCTGGCCGGCGATGCCGACAGCGGCTTCGCCCTGGTCCGCGCCTGCAAGGCGCTGTGCGCAGACCGCGCAGTGCTCAAGGTCATCCTGGAGACCGGTGAGCTGGCGTCGCCGGCGCTGATCCGCCAGGCCAGCCTGGATGCCATCGACGCCGGCGCCGACTTCATCAAGACCAGCACCGGCAAAGTGAAGGTCAATGCCACCGTCGAGGCGGCGCGGATCATGCTCGAATGCATCGCCACGAGCGGCACCCACGTGGGCCTGAAACCGGCAGGCGGCATCAGGACGCTGGCCGATGCGCGGGTCTATCTGCAACTGGCCGAACAGATCAATGGCCCGCACTGGATCTCGCCACGGCATCTGCGCCTGGGCGCTTCCAGCCTGCTCGACGACCTGCTGCGCCACCTCGGCACGGACACGGACAGCCCGGCGCGAGGAGCGTACTGATGGCCTGGCTCCCACAGGAAGTGATCCGCCGCAAACGCGACGGCAAGGTGCTCGATGATGCGGATATCCGTCGCTTCGTCAGCGGCATCACCGATTTCAGCATCAGCGAAGGCCAGGCCGCCGCCTTTGCCATGGCAGTGTTGCTCAAGGGCCTCAACGTCGAGGAACGCATTGCCCTGGCCTCGTCGATGCGCGACTCCGGCCGGGTGCTGAGCTGGAACCTGCCTGGCCCTGTGGTGGACAAGCACTCCACCGGCGGCATCGGCGATCTGGTCAGCCTGCCGCTCGCGCCGCTACTGGCGGCGTGCGGCTGCTACGTGCCGATGATCTCCGGGCGCGGCCTCGGTCACACCGGAGGCACCCTCGACAAGCTCGACAGCATCCCCGGCTACGACAGCCAGCCGGATATGGCCAGGCTGCGCGAGGTGGTGGCCGGGGTCGGCTGCGCCATCATCGGCCAGACCAACGACCTGGCGCCGGCGGACAAGCGCCTGTACGCCATCCGCGATGTCACCGGCACGGTGGAGTCGATCGACCTGATCATCGCCTCGATCCTGAGCAAGAAACTGGCGGCGGGCCTTGATGTGCTGCTGATCGACGTGAAGATGGGCAATGGTGCATTCATGGCCCTGCCCGGCGATGCCACGGCACTGGCCGAAAGCATCGTCACCGTGGCCAACGGTGCCGGGGTCCGCACCCGGGCGTTGATCACCGACATGAGCCAGCCCCTGGCCCGCTCGGCGGGCAATGCCCTGGAAGTCGAGGAGGCCATTGCCCTGCTGCGCGGTGAAGTCCGTAGCGAGCGCCTGTGGGAGGTGACCCTGGCCCTGGCGGAACAGACCCTGCTCTGTGCCGGGCTAGCCAGCAGCCTCGAACTGGCCCGCGAGCAACTGCTTGCCGCCTGGCACAGCGGCGCGGCACTGCAGCGTTTCCAGCGCATGGTCGAGGCCCTTGGCGGCCCCACCGACCTGACCGAGCGCCCCGAAGCGCACCTGCCGGCGGCACCGGTAGTGATCCCGGTGCCGGCACCGCAAGCGGGCATCGTACAAAGCATCGACACCCGCGCCATCGGTCTGGCGGTGGTCAACCTCGGCGGCGGTCGGCGCAACCCACAAGACCCGATAGACCCCGCCGTGGGTCTCACCCGCCTGTGTTTCCCCGGCGAAGCGGTCGGCCCCAACCAGCCTCTGGCGCTGGTGCACGCCCGCAACCTGGCCCAGGCCGAGCAGGCCGCCGCAGCGGTGCAGGCGGCCTACCGCATTGCCGGCGTGCCCTTCGAGGCGCCCGCGCTGATTTCCCGCCTGTGCCTGGAGCCGCAATGAAACGCGCCCTGCTGCTGGTCCTCGACTCCCTGGGCATCGGCGCCAGCGCCGACGCCGAGCGCTTCGGCGATGCTGGCGCCAACACCCTGCTGCATATCGCCGAGGCCTGTGCCCGCGGCGAGGCCGATAACCGCAGACGCCAGGGGCCGCTGCACCTGCCGAACCTCGCGCGACTCGGCCTGGGTCACGCCACGGCCCTCAGTGGCGGCGTCTTTCCGCCGGGCCTGCGTGCCGACGGCGCGGTTGAGGGCGCGTGGGGTTACGCCAGGGAATTGTCCAGCGGCAAGGACACACCGTCCGGCCACTGGGAAATCGCCGGCGTACCGGTACTGTTCGACTGGGGCTATTTCCCCGCGCCGGAACACAGCTTTCCGCCAGAACTGCTGAACGCGCTGGTTACCCGTGGCGACCTGCCGGGCACCCTCGGCAACTGCCACGCCTCGGGCACCGCGATCATCGAACGGCTGGGCGACGTGCACGTTCGCAGTGGCCAGCCGATTCTCTACACCTCGGCCGACAGCGTGTTGCAGATCGCCGCCCACGAAACCCACTTCGGCCTGGAGCGGCTCTACGCCCTGTGCGAATTGGCCCGCGAACTGTGCAACCCCTACGGCATCGGCCGGGTCATCGCCCGGCCGTTCCTCGGCGACAGCGCCGCGCATTACCGGCGCACCGGCAACCGCCGCGACTATGCGGTGCCACCGCCGGCGCCGACCCTGCTCGACCGCCTGTGCGCCAGTGGCGGCCAAGTATTCGCCGTTGGCAAGATCGGCGACATCTTCGCCCACCAGGGCATCAGCCGGCAGTACAAGGGCGACGGCAATGCCGCGCTGTTCGATGCCACGTTGCAGGCGCTGGCCGATGCGCCGGACAACACCCTGGTGTTCAGCAACTTCGTCGACTTCGACATGCTCTACGGCCACCGCCGCGATAGTGCCGGCTATGCCGCAGCCCTCGAAGCCTTCGACCAGCGCCTGCCTGAACTGCTGGCACAGATGGGTCCGGAGGACCTGCTGATCCTTGCCGCCGACCACGGCTGCGACCCCAGCGCGCCGGGCAGCGACCACACCCGCGAACACATCCCGGTACTCGCCTGGGGCAACGGCGTCAGCGCCGGCAGCCTTGGCGAGCGGGAAACCTTCGCCGATATCGGCCAGACCCTGGCCGCCTTTTTCGGCATGCCGCCCGGCACCCACGGCCGCTCGTTCCTCTCTACGCACTTCACCTCACCCTCACCCCGCGGCCAGTGCGCCGCGCCACGGAGTACCTGCAAATGAATGCACGCCAATCCCTGCGTAACGGCCTGATGCTGGTCGCCGGCCTGTGGGCCGGCCAGGTCCTGGCCTGGGGCCAACAGGGCACTGCCCTGGTCGGCGAACTGACCCAGCGTCAGCTCACCCCCGAGGCGAAGGCCGAGGCCGGGCGCCTGCTGGGCCTGATCAAGCAGACCGATTTCTCCGTGGTAGCCAACTGGGCCGGCAACCTGGACCAGAACCCGCAGACCAAAGAACTGTGGCAGCAAACCAAAAACCAGCGACTGGTGATCTACAAGGCCGACGATTGCACCTTCCAGTTCCCGCGCGATTGCTCGGACGGCATCTGCAGCGTCGCCGCCATCGAACGGAATCGCGCCGCCCTGGCCGATCCCAAGGCGCCCAACCAGACGCGCCTGATGGCCCTGCTGTTCCTGATCCACCACACCAGCGATGCCAGCTCGCCGCTGAACAACAGCTTCAGGGACGACAAGGGCGGCTACGACTTCCCGGTCAAGGCCGGCGGCAAGACCTACAACCTGCGCCAGGTGTGGGATGACTTCCTGCTCGGCTCGGCCAAGCTGGACGTGAAGGCCTACGCCGACAAGCTGCAGAAAGACCTTCCCGCTGCCGACTCGGACAACCCCGCGCAGTGGTCACAACAGGCCTGCCAGATCGTTCGCGACGGCGGCATCTACCCGCAAAAAGCCGAGAAGAAACGCAAGTTGCCCACCCATCGTCCCCAAGGCGATGACGACAGCGGCGATATCGACTACGCCGCCAAGAACATCGAATACAACCGCTCCGGCAAGGACTACAGCCGTGGCGACAAGCTGATGAACGAAAAACCGCGTGACGGCGCGGGCGATGGCATCGACGGTACGTACATGAGCACCTTCGTGCCGGTTGCCGAGAAACAGGTGCAGCTAGCCTCCGCCCGCCTTGCCCGACTGCTCAACGCCGCGTTGGTCGCCGGTCGTCCCGCTTCCTGAATCCCCTTTTGGCCGGGGTGGTCTTGCCGGCCATTTTTTTCTTCGCTTAACGTGAGTAGCCATGAACTCTCCAAGCCTGCGTCTCTTGCCGTTACTGCTTGCCCTCGGCCTCGCTGGTTGCACCGCTACGCCCCCCTCCGGTACGGGCGAACAGCGTGTGTCACTGATGACCTGGAACGTCGAAAACCTGTTCGACACCGTTCACGACGAGGGCAAGGAAGACTTCGCCTACCTGCCACGCAGCGTGAAGCAGGCACATCCCGAGTACCTGGCGACCTGCGCCAGGATCACCGTTGCGGCCTGGCGCGACGAGTGCGAGAACAACGACTGGACCGATGCCCGGCTGGACGAAAAACTCACCCGCCTGGCGGAAGTCATTGGCCAGATCGGCAACGGGCGCGGCCCCGATATCCTGCTGCTGGAGGAAGTGGAAAACCTGAACGTGGTGGACATGCTCAATGCCCGCCTCGGCAAGTCCGACTACCAGACCCGCGTATTGCTGGAGGGCTGGGACGAGCGTGGTATCGACACCGCAGTGCTGAGTCGCCTGCCGCAGTGGGATCGACCGATCCTGCACAAGGTCCCCTACCGCAACGAGAACGGCGACAGCTCCGACAAAACCGGCAAGACCCGCGGCATTCTCGAAGTACGTCTGCTCCTGCCGGACGGACAGAAAGCCTCGGTGTTCGCCGTGCACCTGCCCTCCGGCGGCGGCCCTGGCTATCTTCGGCGCCAGGCGGTGGACTACCTGGCCGAACTCAAGCGCCAGTTGCCCGCAGATGTACTGCCGATCGTCGGTGGCGACTTCAATATCAACGCCGGCGAAGAGCGCCAGCACCGCTACATCGCCGACCGCCTCGCCAGCACCTGGAGCGTGTCGCACCTGATCGGCTGCAACGACTGCAAGGGCAGCTATTACTACCACCGCAACCGCGAGTGGTCGTTCTTCGACATGCTGCTGTTCCCGCAGCAAATGACCACCACCGGTTTCAACGGCTGGAAGGTCGATCCCGCCAGCATTCGCCTGCCTCATCAGAGCCGCTATCAAGTGAATAAATGGGGCTCGCCGGCGCGCTTCGAGGGCGGTAAATACCCCGAGGGCGTCTCTGATCACTGGCCAATGTACGCGGAGATCCATCGCTGACAGAATTGTCCGACAAGACTGTGGCTCCAGCGACCCTGGCAAGCGTCCCACGTCAACGAAATCACCCGGTGTTTGTAGTAGCGTTGCTGCCACAAGTGGCAACGCCAAGGAACGGAATGACAAACCACAAGATCAACATCCGGCGCAAAAACGTCGAGAAAATCCTCTTGGCTGCCGAACAGGTCTTCGCCGAACAGGGCCACGCGGGCACCTCCATGTCCGACATCGCCAAGCGCGCCGACCTGCCCCGCTCGAACCTGCATTACTACTTCACCACCAAGGACGACTTGTACCGCGAAGTGCTGGTCAACCTGCTCAAGGTGTGGGAGCGCGAAGGTGCCTGCTTCGTGCACTTCGACGACCCGCGGGTAGTGCTGACCAGCTACGTGCGCGAAAAGATGACCCACTCGCGCATCCGCCCCCATGGCTCGAAACTCTGGGCCAACGAGATCATGCACGGCGCCCCGCTGTTCCGTGACATCCTCGACGAACACCTGTTCGCCGGCGCCAAGTTCAAGGAGAACAAGATTCGCCAGTGGGTTGAGGAAAAACGTATCCGTGACGTTGAACCGTTCGCGCTGCTCTACATGATCTGGGCCTCGACCCAGCACTACGCCGACTTCGACTACCAGGTCAGGGCGCTCAACGATCACCAGCCGCTGAGCGACGAACAGTTCGAGCGGGCCGTGCAGACCGTGACGGCGGTGGTGTTGCGGGGGATCGGGCTGGAGCCCTGAGACCGCGCTCGGCCTGTCCGGCGTTATCGCGGCGGTTCGGCGTCCCGCCAAGCCGACGCCCACCCAAGCCATCTAAAAAAAAGATATACACTCCGAGGCACCAACAAAACTCATAAAAGCCTCCCCGCCATGATGACCCTGCGCCAGATCCGTCATTTCATCGCCGTCGCCGAAACCGGGTCGATTTCCGCCGCCGCCCAGGCGGTGTTCATTTCCCAGTCCACGCTGACCCTGGCCATCCAGCAACTGGAGGAGGAAATCGGCGTCAGTCTGTTCAGCCGTCACGCCAAGGGCATGACCCTGACCCATCAGGGCCATCAGTTTCTGCGTCAGGCGCACCTGATCCTCGCCACGGTGGATAACGCCAAGCGCAGCCTGCAACAGAGCACCGACCAGGTAGCAGGGCAGTTGACCATCGGCGTGACCAGCCTGGTCGCCGGTTACTACCTCGCCGACCTGCTGACCCGCTTCCAGCGCGCCTACCCCAATGTCGAAATCCGCGTGACCGAGGACGAGCGACCCTATATCGAGCATCTGTTGGTGGCCGGGGAAATCGATGTCGGCGTGCTGATTCTCTCCAACCTCGAAGACCGCCTGGCCTTGCAGACCGAAGTCCTCACCCACTCGCCGCACCGTCTCTGGCTACCGGCCCAACACCCGCTGCTGGAACGCGACAGCATCAGCCTCGCCGATGTGGCGAACGAGCCGCTGATTCAGCTCAATGTCGATGAAATGGAACAAAACGCTCGGCGCATGTGGGCCGGCGCTGGCTTGCAGGCGCGGATCAGCCTGCGCACGGCGTCCACCGAGGCAGTGCGCAGCCTGGTGGCGGCGGGCCTTGGCGTGTCGATCCAGCCGGACATGACTTACCGCCCGTGGTCGCTGGAAGGCGACATCATCGAGGCGCGGCCGCTGGCCGACCTCAACCAGACCCTCGATATCGGCCTGGCCTGGCGCCGTGGCACGGCGCGGCCGGCGCTGGTTGACCCGTTCCTGACCGTGGCCCGTGAACCGGGCAGCGCGCGCAAGCCATCTATTTAATCGAACGCCCCCTTCAATATTTAGAATTTGTCGACCTGCGCACACCGCTCTAGGCTCTGTAAGAAATATCGCCCACCCCTGGCGGGCGAATAATTAAAACAACAGAGAACTCGAAGAATGTCCGGTGCGCACTCGACCCCGCTGTCCACAGCCTTGTTGATCGATGGCGAACTGGTTGCCGGCGCAGGTCTGGCCGAGCCGATCTTCAACCCGGCCAACGGTGAAGTGCTGACGCAGATCGCCGAGGCCAGTACCGAACAGGTCGAGGCGGCGATCCAGGCCGCCCACCGCGCCTTCGCCACCTGGTCGCGGACCACCCCGCAACAGCGCTCGAACATTCTCCTGGCTATCGCCGACGCCATGCAGCGGCAGGCCGATCACCTGGCCCGCCTCGAAGCCCTCAACTGTGGCAAGCCGCTGCACCTCGCACGCCAGGACGACCTGCCGGCCGCCATAGACGTATTCCGCTTTTTCGCCGGCGCCGTGCGCTGCCAGACCGGGCAACTGGCCGGTGAGTACCTGCCCGGCTACACCAGCATGGTCCGCCGCGATCCGCTGGGCGTGGTGGCGTCCATCGCGCCGTGGAACTACCCGATCATGATGGCCGCGTGGAAAATCGCCCCGGCCCTCGCCGCCGGCAACACGCTGGTGTTCAAGCCGTCCGAACACACCCCGCTGTCGATCCTGGCGCTGGCGCCGACCCTCGCCGAGCTGCTGCCGCCCGGCGTGCTGAATATCGTCTGCGGCGGCGGCGAAGGTGTTGGCAGCCATCTGGTCAGCCACGCCAAAGTGCGCATGGTCTCGCTCACCGGCGATATCGTCACCGGGCAGAAAATCCTTCAGGCCGCAGCCAAGACCCTCAAACGCACTCACCTGGAACTGGGCGGCAAGGCCCCGGTGATCGTCTGCAACGACGCCGACCTCAAGGCCGTGGTCGAGGGCGTGCGCAGCTACGGCTATTACAACGCCGGCCAGGACTGCACCGCCGCCTGCCGCATCTACGCCCAGGCCGGCATCCACGACCAACTGGTGGCCGAACTCGGCGCGGCGGTCAGCAGCCTGCGCTTCGCCGGCAAGCGTGACGCCGACAACGAGATCGGCCCGCTGATCAGCATCCGCCAGCGCGACCGCGTGGCCAGCTTCGTCGAGCGCGCCCTGAGTCAACCGCATATCGAACGGGTCACCGGCGCCGCCGTGCATTCGGGCCCTGGCTACTATTACCAGCCGACCCTGCTGGCCGGCTGCAAGCAGAGCGACGAAATCGTCCAGCGCGAAGTGTTCGGCCCGGTGGTCACCGTGACCCGCTTCGACGAGCTGTCACAGGCGGTGGACTGGGCCAACGACTCCGAATACGGCCTGGCCTCCTCGGTCTGGACCCGTGACCTGGACAAGGCGATGCAGGTCGCCGCGCGCCTGCAGTACGGCTGCACCTGGATCAACAGCCATTTCATGCTGGTCAGCGAAATGCCCCACGGCGGCCTGAAACGCTCCGGCTATGGCAAGGACCTGTCCAGTGATTCGCTGCAGGACTACAGCGTGGTCAGACACATCATGGCCCGCCACGGCGAACACCTGAGCTGAATAACGATACGCACTACGCTAACAAGACCGTTGTACCGCTTTCACTGACTGCCCCGACCATAATTTGAAAAAGAGGGAACACCATGTTCGTGCACAAGACCGCATTGCTCAGCGCCCTGAGCACCGCCCTGCTGGCCAGCGCCAGCCTGCAGGCCGCCGAACCGCTGAAAGCTGTAGGTGCCGGCGAAGGCCAACTGGATATCGTCGCCTGGCCCGGCTATATCGAGCGCGGTGAAAGCGACAAGAACTACGACTGGGTTACCGGTTTCGAGAAAGAAACCGGCTGCAAGGTCAGCGTGAAAACCGCCGCGACCTCCGACGAAATGGTCAGCCTGATGGCCAAGGGTGGCTACGACCTCGTCACCGCGTCGGGCGACGCCTCGCTGCGGCTGATCGTCGGCAAACGCGTGCAGCCGATCAATACCGCGCTGATCCCGAACTGGAAGAACATCGATCCGCGCCTGCAGGATGGTGCGTGGTACGTGGTCAACAAGCAGGTGTACGGCACGCCTTACCAGTGGGGTCCGAACGTGCTGCTGTACAACACCAAGGTGTTCCCGCAGGCGCCGACCAGTTGGGGCGTGGTGTTCGAGCCGCAGAACCTGCCGGACGGCAAGCCGAACAAAGGCCGCGTGCAGGCCTACGACGGCCCGATCTACATCGCCGACGCGGCGCTGTACCTGAAGTCGACCAAGCCGGAACTGGGCATCCAGAACCCGTATGAACTGACTGAAACCCAGTACAAGGCAGTGCTCGATCTGCTGCGCCAGCAACAGCCACTGATCCACCGCTACTGGCATGACGCGACCGTACAGATGAGCGACGTGAAGAACGAAGGTGTCGCCGCATCCAGCTCGTGGGGCTACATGGTCAACGGTCTGAAAGCCGACAACCAGCCTGTGGCCTCGACCATCCCGAAAGAAGGCGCCACCGGCTGGGCCGACACCACCATGCTGCACGCCGAGGCCAAGCACCCGAACTGCGCCTACAAGTGGATGGACTGGTCGCTGCAACCGAAGGTCCAGGGTGACGTTGCCGCCTGGTTCGGTTCGTCGCCAGCGGTGCCAGCGGCCTGCACCGGCAGCGAACTGCTGGGGGCCGAAGGCTGCAAGACCAACGGCTTCGACCAGTTCGACAAGATCGCCTTCTGGAAAACCCCACAGGCTGAAGGCGGCAAGTTCGTGCCGTATAGCCGCTGGACCCAGGATTACATTGCGATCATGGGCGGGCGGTAATCCTTAATCCTGGGCCTGCCTTTCGGGCCTCATCGCTGGCAAGCCAGCTCCCACACGGATTGTGAACACCGGACCTGTGGGAGCTGGCTTGCCAGCGATGGCGCCCGAAAGGCAGCCCCAAAGCAATCTCCACCCCTATATTCAGTCGTCCAGGCCTGGGCCGCTGCACACCCCCATGCCTATCCGGAGCACCGCACCATGACCCTTGCAGTCCAGTTCACCCAGGTTTCCCGTTTGTTCGGCGATGTGAAAGCCGTCGACCGGGTGTCCATCGATATCCAGGACGGCGAGTTCTTTTCCATGCTCGGCCCTTCGGGCTCGGGCAAGACCACCTGCCTGCGCCTGATCGCCGGCTTCGAACAACCCAGCCACGGCTCGATCCGCATTCACGGCGCCGAAGCCGCCGGCCTGCCGCCCTACCAGCGCGACGTCAACACGGTGTTCCAGGACTACGCGCTGTTCCCGCACATGAGCGTGCTGGACAACGTCGCCTACGGCCTCAAGGTCAAGGGCATCGGCAAACAGGAGCGGCACGCCCGGGCCGAAGAAGCGCTGGGCATGGTCGCCCTCGGCGGCTACGGTGGACGCAAGCCGGTGCAATTGTCCGGCGGCCAGCGCCAGCGCGTGGCCCTGGCTCGCGCGCTGGTCAACCGCCCTCGCGTGCTGCTGCTCGACGAGCCGCTGGGCGCCCTCGACCTCAAGCTGCGCGAACAGATGCAGACCGAGCTGAAGAAGCTCCAGCGCCAACTCGGCATCACCTTCATCTTCGTCACCCATGACCAGACCGAAGCACTGTCGATGTCCGACCGCGTCGCCGTGTTCAACCGTGGCCGCATCGAGCAGGTGGACACTCCGCGCAACCTGTACATGAAGCCCGCGACCACCTTCGTCGCCGAATTCGTCGGTACCTCCAACGTGGTCCGTGGCGAGCTGGCCAGCCAGTTGAGCGGCGCCGCCCAGCCGTTCTCGATCCGCCCCGAGCACATCCGCCTCGGTGATGCCGCCGCCAGTGATCAGGTGCAGATCAGCGGCGTGCTGCACGACATCCAGTACCAGGGCAGCGCCACCCGTTACGAGCTGAAGCTGGACAACGGCCAGTTGCTCAACGTCAGCCAGGCCAACAACCAGTGGCAGGCCGAAGCCGCGCAGTTGCAACCGGGCCAGCGCCTGGCCGCGCACTGGGCGCGGGAAGCCATGACGCCACTGGCCGAAACCGTGCTGAGCGAGGGTCGCTGAGATGAGCCTGGCCCTGGAAAAACCGGCGCTGACTGCGGCGGGATCGCCGATGCGGCGCTTCTCCACCCTGCTGTACCGCAAGCCCAATCTGTACCTGGCGTTGCTGCTGATCCCGCCGCTGATCTGGTTCGGCGCGATTTACCTCGGTTCACTGTTGAGCTTGCTGTGGCAGGGGTTCTACACCTTCGACGACTTCACCATGGCGGTGACGCCCGATCTGACCCTGGCCAACTTCGCCGCGCTGTTCAACCCGGCGAACTTCGACATCATCCTGCGCACCCTGGGCATGGCCGTCGCGGTGTCCATCGGCAGCGCGGCGCTGGCCTTCCCGATCGCGTACTACATGGCGCGCTACACCACGGGCAAGACCAAGGCGTTCTTTTACATCGCGGTGATGATGCCAATGTGGGCCAGCTACATCGTCAAGGCCTACGCCTGGACCCTGTTGCTGGCCAAAGGCGGCGTAGCCCAGTGGTTCGTGCAGGCGCTCAGTCTGGAGCCGGTGCTGCAATTCATCCTCGGCATCCCGGGCGTGGGCGGCAGTACCCTGTCGACCTCGCACCTGGGGCGCTTCATGGTGTTCGTCTACATTTGGCTGCCGTTCATGATCCTGCCGATCCAGGCGTCACTGGAGCGTCTGCCGCCATCGCTGCTGCAAGCCTCGGCGGATCTCGGCGCGACACCGCGGCAAACCCTGATGCAGGTGATCCTGCCGCTGTCGGTGCCGGGCATCGCTGCCGGCTCGATCTTCACCTTCTCGCTGACCCTCGGCGACTTCATCGTCCCGCAACTGGTGGGCCCGCCCGGCTACTTCATCGGCAGCATGGTCTACGCCCAGCAGGGCGCGATCGGCAACATGCCGATGGCCGCAGCGTTCACCCTGGTGCCGATCGTGCTGATCGCCATCTACCTGTCCATCGTCAAACGCCTGGGGGCCTTCGATGCACTCTGAAAAAGCTTCGTTGGGCCTGCGCATCGCGGCCTGGGGCGGGCTGGTGTTCCTGCACTTCCCTATCCTGATCATCTTCCTCTACGCCTTCAACACCGAGGACTCGGCGTTCAGCTTCCCGCCACAAGGTTTTACCCTGAAGTGGTTCAGCGTGGCCTTCTCGCGGCCAGACGTGCTGGAGTCGATCAAGCTGTCGCTGCAGGTGGCGTGCCTGGCCACGCTGATCGCCCTGGTGCTCGGCACCCTGGCCTCGGCGGCGCTGTACCGGCGCAGCTTCTTCGGCAAGGAAGGCATCTCGCTGATGCTGATCCTGCCGATCGCCCTGCCCGGCATCATCACCGGTATCGCCCTGCTGTCAGCGTTCAAGAGCCTGGGCATCGAGCCCGGGATCTTCACCATCGTCGTCGGCCACGCGACCTTCTGCGTGGTGATCGTCTACAACAACGTCATCGCCCGCCTGCGCCGCACCTCGCAAAGCCTGATCGAGGCTTCGATGGACCTCGGTGCCGACGGCTGGCAGACCTTCCGCTACATCATCCTGCCGAACCTCGGCTCGGCGCTGCTGGCCGGCGGCATGCTGGCGTTCGCCTTGTCGTTCGACGAAATCATCGTCACCACCTTCACCGCCGGGCACGAACGCACCCTGCCGATCTGGCTGCTCAACCAGCTCAGCCGGCCGCGCGACGTCCCCGTCACCAACGTGGTCGCCATGCTGGTGATGATGGTGACCATGCTGCCGATCCTTGGCGCCTACTACCTGACCCGCGGCGGCGAAAGCGTCGCCGGCAGTGGCAAATAACCCTGACTGCCTGACGAGGACTGAATCATGCAAACCAAGCTGCTGATCAACGGCCAACTGGTGGCCGGCGAAGGACCAGGCCACGACGTGCTGAACCCGTCGCTGGGCACCACCCTGGTGAGCATCAACGAGGCCACTGCGGCCCAGGTCGATGCCGCCGTGCGCGCCGCCGACCACGCCTTCGACGCCTGGTCACAGACCGTGCCCAAGGACCGTTCCCTGCTGCTGCTGAAGCTGGCCGACGCCATCGAAGCCAACGGCGAAGAACTGGCGAAACTGGAGTCGGACAACTGCGGCAAGCCCTACAGCGCCGCGCTGAACGACGAGATCCCGGCCATCGCCGATGTGTTCCGCTTCTTTGCCGGCGCCAGCCGCTGCCTCAGCGGCTCAGCGGCAGGCGAGTACCTGCCGGGTCACACCTCGATGATCCGCCGCGACCCGGTGGGCGTGATCGCCTCCATCGCGCCGTGGAACTACCCGCTGATGATGGTCGCCTGGAAGATCGCACCGGCTCTGGCCGCCGGCAACACCGTTGTGCTCAAGCCGTCCGAGCAGACCCCGCTGACCGCCCTGCGCCTGGCGCAGATCGCCGCCGAGATCTTCCCGGCGGGCGTGCTCAATATCGTCTTCGGCAAGGGCCCGAGCGTTGGCGCGCCGCTGGTCAGCCACCCGAAAGTGCGCATGGTCTCGCTGACCGGCTCCATCGCCACCGGCGCCAACATCATTTCCAGCACCGCCGACAGCGTGAAGCGCATGCACATGGAACTGGGCGGCAAGGCCCCGGTGATCATCTTCGACGACGCCGATATCGACGCAGCCGTCGAAGGCATCCGCACCTTCGGCTTCTATAACGCCGGGCAAGACTGCACTGCGGCCTGCCGTATCTATGCGCAGAGCGGCATCTACGAGCAGTTCGTGGAAAAGCTCGGCAAGGCGGTGTCCACCATCAAGTACGGCCTGCAGGACGACCCGGACACCGAGCTTGGCCCGCTGATCACCGCGCAACACCGCGACCGCGTGGCGGGCTTTGTCGAACGCGCCATCGCCCAGCCCCATATCCGCCTGGTCACGGGGGGCAAAGCGGTGCCTGGCGACGGTTTCTTCTTCGAGCCGACGGTGCTGGCCGATGCCCAGCAGGACGACGAGATCGTGCGCCGCGAGGTGTTCGGTCCGGTGGTCTCGGTCACCCGCTTCGACGACGAAGCGCAGGTGCTGGCGTGGGCCAACGACTCCGACTACGGCCTGGCCTCGTCGCTGTGGACCAACGACACCGGCCGCGCCCACCGCGTCTCGGCGCGTCTGCAATACGGCTGCACCTGGGTCAACACGCACTTTATGCTGGTCAGCGAAATGCCCCACGGCGGCCAGAAACTCTCCGGCTACGGCAAGGACATGTCCATGTATGGCCTGGAAGACTACACGTGCATCAGACACGTGATGTTCAAGCACTGATCGACAGGAACCTTGCATGCAAATCACACGACGCGACTTTCTCAACGGCGTCGCCATTGGTATCGCGGCGGGGATGACCCCGCTGCAGATCCTCCAGGCCGCACCGGACGGACGCTACTATCCGCCGACGCTGACCGGCCTGCGCGGCAGCCACCCGGGTGCCTTCGAAGTGGCGCACCAGATGGGTTGGGAAAAAAAGACCTTCGACACCGACGCCCTGCCCATCGCCGAACAGTACGATCTGGTGGTGGTCGGCGGTGGCCTCAGCGGCCTGTCGGCGGCCTGGTTCTATCGCCAGCGCCATCCGCAGGCGCGAATTCTGGTACTGGAAAACCACGATGACTTCGGCGGCCACGCCAAGCGCAACGAATTCAACGCCGGCGGGCAGATGATCATCGGCTATGGCGGCAGCGAAGCCTTCCAGTCGCCGAACCACCTCTACAGCAAGGAAGTGAACGGCCTGCTCAAGGCGCTGGGCGTGGACATCAAGCGCTTCGAAACCGCCTTCGACCGCAACTTCTATCCAGACCTGAACCTGTCGCGCGGGGTGTTCTTCGACAAGGAGACCTTCGGCAGCGACAAGCTGGTGACCGGCGACCCGACGCCGATGGTGGCCGACGACATCGCCCCCGAGCGCCTCAATGCCCGCTCGGTCCGCGACTTCATCAACGACTTCCCGCTGCCGGAGGCCGACCGCAAGGCGCTGATCGACCTGCACGAAGCGCCGCGGGACTACCTGGCCGGCAAGACCAAGGAAGAAAAGACCGCGCACCTGGAACGCACCAGCTACCGCGACTTCCTGCTCAAGGACGTGGGCCTGTCGCAGGCCGCGGTGGCTTACTTCCAGGGTCGCACCAACGACTTCATGGCCCTGAGCATCGATGCCGTGGCCGCCGCCGACGCCTACAACGTCGGTTTTCCGGGCTTCGCCGCCATGCAGCTCGACCCCATCAGCGAAGAAGCCCGGGCGGAGATGGAAGAGCCGTACATCTATCACTTCCCCGACGGCAACGCCTCGGTCGCGCGGTTGCTGGTGCGCAGCCTGATTCCACAGGTGGCGCCGGGCAAGGACATGGAAGACATCGTCCTGGCGAAATTCGACTACAGCCAGCTCGACCAGGCCGCGCACCCGGTGCGCCTGCGCCTGAACAGCACGGCGGTGAGCGTGCGCAACGTCGATGGCGGCGTGAACATCGGCTACAGCCGTGGCGGGCAACTGACGCAAGTGCGCGGCAAACACTGCGTGCTGGCCTGCTACAACATGATGATTCCGTACCTGCTGCGCGACCTGCCGGCCGAACAGGCCAACGCGCTGAGCCAGAACGTCAAGTTCCCGCTGGTGTACACCAAGGTCGTGGTGCGCAACTGGCAGGCGTTCCAGAAGCTTGGCGTGCACGAAATCTACGCCGCGACCCAGCCTTACAGCCGGATCAAGCTGGACTATCCGGTGAGCATGGGCGGCTACGAACACCCACGGGATCCGAACAAGCCGATCGGCTTGCACATGGTCTACGTACCGACCACACCGAACGCCGGCATGAACGCCCGCGACCAGGCGCGGACCGGGCGGGCAAAACTTTACGCACAAAGTTTCGACCAGCTCGAAGCACAGTTGCGCGATCAGCTACAGCGGATGCTTGGCCCGGGAGGCTTTGATCACCAGAAAGATATTCTGGCGATCACCGTCAACCGCTGGTCCCACGGCTATGCGTGCTTCACCAACAGCCTGTACGACGACGCCGGACAGACTGAAAAGTGGATGGAACAGGCGAAGAAGCCGCTGGGCAACGTCACCATCGCCAACTCGGACGCGGCGTGGAGTGCTTACGCTCATGCGGCGATTGATGAGGCGTGGCGGGCGGTTGGGGAGTTGGGTTGAGCTCTCAGGGCTGAGGCGCCAGGCGGGAGACCGGGTGAAGGCGACCATGTGCTAGCCGACAGTTTTTCAGTGCTCTCAAGATCGAGCGCCGCCCGCGCGGCGCATCGCGACGGTTCGGCGCCCCGACAAGCTCGCTCCTACATCGGTTGCAACGTGCCATGGCCTGTGTGATTGGCGTAACCAGCCTTGGTGCATGGCTGAAGAATGCGGGGTGGCTGAGGCGCCAGCCTCGAAATTGAGCCGAACTACCAAGGCGGTCAACCATGGCCTGACAGGCATAGGCACGTTGCAACCAATGTAGGAGCGAGCTTGTCGGGGCGCCGAACCGTCGCGATGCGCCGCGCGGGCGGCGCTCGATCTCAAGGGCACTGAAAAACCGTCGGCTAGCACATGGAGTGCCATAACCGGATCCTCTGACAGGCGACACGTAGCCTTTCTACGATTCCGAAATGCGTAGATACCCATGCTCATCGCTGACGTTCAACGCTCCGACAAACCGGCATCGACACCGCCCCAAAATCAATCCCTCAAATCCGACTCATGAATCGGCTGCTCCCGACTGGTCGCCCGCTGATACTGCGCCGGCCAGACCGCTTTGTTGCCGCCCAGATCATCGTCCGCATGCAGCGGCCAGTACGGATCACGCAGCAGCTCGCGAGCAAGGAAGATCAGGTCGGCCTGGCCGGTGCGCAGGATGTGCTCGGCCTGAGCCGGTTCGGTAATCATGCCCACGGTGCCGGTGGCAATGCCCGACTCCTTGCGCACCCGTTCGGCGAAGCGGGTCTGGTAGCCGGGGCCGGTCGGGATCTCGGCATTCACCGAAGTGCCGCCGGACGAGACGTCGATCAGGTCCGCACCCAGCGCCTTCAGGCGCTTGGCCAGGTCCACGGTTTCGTCGGGGTTCCAGCCATCCTCGACCCAGTCGGTCGCCGATACCCGCACGAACAGCGGCAACGAATCCGGCCAGACCTCACGCACCGCCTCGGTAACCTGCAGGGTCAGGCGGATACGGTTTTCGAAACAACTGCCATAGCTGTCACGCCGCTGGTTGCTCAGTGGCGACAGGAACTGGTGCAGCAGATAGCCGTGGGCCGCGTGAACCTCAACCACCTTGAACCCCGCCACCAGTGCTCTTTTCGCGGCGGCGACGAAGGCGTCGATCACGTCATGGATCTGCGATTCATTGAGTTCGGTAGGCTGCGTGTGTTGTGGGTCGAAGGCGATTTTCGACGGCCCGACAGGGATCCAGCCGCCGTCTTCCGGTTTGATGCTGCCGTGCTTGCCCAGCCACGGCCGATGGGTGCTGGCCTTGCGCCCGGCATGCGCCAACTGGATACCCGGCACGACGCCCTGGGCGGTGATGAAACGGGTGATTCGTTGTAACGCCGGGATCTGCGCATCGTCCCACAGGCCCAGGTCCTGGGCGGTGATGCGGCCGTCAGCGGTAACCGCCACGGCCTCGGTAATCACCAGGCCGGCGCCACCGACCGCCCGACTGCCGAGATGGACCAGGTGCCAGTCGTTGGCCAGGCCATCGACACTGGAATACTGGCACATGGGAGAAACGGCAATGCGGTTGGGCAGGGTCAACTGACGCAGGGTGTATGGCTCAAGCAACAGGCTCATGAGGGCACCTCTCCATGACTCCGAATGGTAGGCCGAACCGAGCGCTCATTCTTCCCTGCGGCTCAGTGCCGGTCCTACAGAGCCTAGACCAGTTTCCTACCCTCGGGTCACCGGGCCGATCAGCGCGGCTCCATGTGCGCGATCATCAATTGCACACTTTCCTGGCCGCGGAATTCGTTGACGTCGAGCTTGTAGGCCAGTTCCACCCAGCGCACCGTGGGGTTCGGCCAGACTTCGCGGTCGACGCTGAAGGCAATGCCGTCCAGCCGGACCGCACCGCATTCGCTCTTGAGCACCACCTTCAGGTGCCGCTCACCCACTACCCGCTGCTCCACCAACTGGAACACGCCATGGAACAACGGCTCGGGGAAATGCTGGCCCCACGGCCCGGCATGACGCAGAGCACGGGCCAGTTCGAGATGGAATTCCTCGACCGCCAGGGTGCCGTCGGACAGCAAGCGGCCCGTCAGGTCTTCCTCGCGCAACTGGCGCCGGACTTCTTCATCGAAGGCCTCGGCGAACGCCGGGAAATTCTCCGCCGGCAACGACAGGCCCGCCGCCATGGCGTGGCCGCCGAACTTGCTGATGAGCTGCGGATGGCGCGCCGCCACGGCGTCCAGCGCATCGCGAATATGGAAGCCCGGCACCGACCGCGCCGAGCCCTTGAGCATGCCTTCGCCAGCGTCGGCAAAGGCGATGGTCGGACGGTGATAACGCTCTTTCATCCGCGAGGCCAGGATACCGATCACGCCCTGGTGCCAGTCGGCTTCGAACAGGCACAGGCCGAACGGCATGGATTCCACTGGCAGGTCCTTGAGCTGGGCCAGGGCTTCGCGCTGCATGCCCTGCTCGATGGACTTGCGGTCCTGGTTCAGTTCGTCCAGTTGCGCCGCCATGTCCCGCGCCAGTTGCGGGTCTTCGCTGAGCAGGCATTCGATGCCCAGGCTCATGTCATCCAGACGCCCGGCGGCGTTGAGACGCGGGCCGATGATGAAGCCAAGGTCGGTGGAGGTGATGCGCTGGTGATCGCGGCGCGCCACTTCCAGGATCGCCTTGAGCCCGGGCCGGGCGCGACCGGCACGAATGCGCTCAAGGCCCTGGTGCACCAGAATGCGGTTGTTGGCGTCCAGCGGTACCACGTCGGCCACACTGCCGAGGGCCACCAGATCCAGCAGTTCGCCGAGGTTGGGCTGCGGTTTGTCCTGGAAGTGGCCAAGGCTGCGCAGTTGTGCGCGCAACGCCAGCAGCACATAGAAGATCACCCCGACGCCGGCCAGCGACTTGCTCGGGAACTCGCACCCCGGCTGGTTCGGGTTGACGATCGCGTCGGCCTGGGGCAATTCGCTGCCGGGCAGGTGGTGGTCGGTGACCAGCACTTTCAGCCCCGCCGCCCGCGCCGCCGCCACACCCTCGACGCTGGAAATGCCGTTATCCACGGTGACCAGCAGGTCCGGCGAGCGCTGCAGCGCCACCGCGACGATTTCCGGCGTCAGGCCGTAGCCATATTCGAAGCGGTTGGGCACCAGATAATCGACATGGGCCGCACCCAGCAGGCGCAGACCAAGCACACCAACCGTGCTGGCGGTGGCGCCGTCGGCATCGAAGTCGCCGACGATGAGGATGCGCTGGCGCTTGCCCAGGGCGTCCAGCAGCAGGTCCACCGCGGCATCGATGCCTTTGAGCATCTGGTACGGCAGCAGCCGGCCCAGGCTCTTGTCCAGCTCTTCCGCGCTCTGCACGCCACGGGCGGCGTACAGGCGGGTCAGCAGGGGGGGCAGGTCGCCAAGAAACGGCAGGGTGGACGGCAGTGAACGCGGCTCGATACGCATGGGACGGCTTAGGCTTCCATGAAAAACAAAAAACGGACGGCGGCTTAGCCGCGATCACCCAGCAACCACTCCAACTGGACTTCATGCTGACCACGGTCGTCGGTGACGAAGATCGTCCCTTCGCTGATCATCACGTCCCACTTGATGGCACGCGGCATGTCGGTGGACAGGGTTTCCAGCACTTCTTGCGGCACCGCAGCGATGTTGAGGTTCTTCAGCCCCTTGACCGCATCCACCACCTTGCCCGTCCACACCCGCAGGCTACCGTAGGCCAGCAGGCTGGTGCGCTCGGTGCGGCGCGAGCACCAGGTCAGGCGATCGGCGTCCGGCTGGCCGACTTCGATCCAATGCAGAACGCGATCATCCAGGCTCTTTTCCCACAGCGCAGGCTCATCGACGTCCGACAGACCACGCCCGAACGACAACTGCTCGTTGTACCAGAACGCGTAGGCCAGCAGCCGCACAGCCATGCGCTCTTCGGTTTCCGAAGGGTGGCGAGCGATGGTCTGCTTGACGCTTTCGTACACGCCGCGGTCGAGATCAGTGAGGTTCAGTTCGAATTTGTAGGTGGTGGACGGCTGGGCCATGGGGCGGGCTTCTGATAACGGGAAAGTCGCCCAGTCTAACCGATGCGACGCCTATCAACTAAGCGAACCCACAATCATGAGCTACAACAGTATCTGAGCCTTTCGCCCTGTGATAAAAACGAGCGCCTTGCCCACCGCCACGGATGTCTTATGTCGCTGCCCAGCAAACCTCTTGCCGGCCTCAAGGTCGTCGAACTCGGAACCCTGATTGCCGGACCGTTCGCCTCGCGGATCTGTGCCGAATTCGGCGCCCAGGTGGTCAAGGTCGAGTCGCCAGACGGCGGCGACCCGCTGCGCAAGTGGCGCAAGCTCTACGAGGGCACCTCGCTGTGGTGGTTCGTCCAGGCGCGCAACAAGCAGTCGCTGACCCTCAACCTCAAGCATCCCGAAGGCCTGGCGATTCTCAAACGCCTGCTGGCCGACGCCGACATCCTCATCGAGAACTTCCGTCCCGGCGTGCTGGAAAAGCTCGGCCTGGGCTGGGACGTGCTCAAGGCCCTGAACCCGAAACTGGTGATGGTGCGCCTGTCCGGCTTCGGCCAGACCGGGCCGATGAAAGACCAGCCGGGCTTCGGCGCGGTGGGCGAATCCATGGGCGGGCTGCGCTACATCACCGGTTTCGAAGACCGCCCGCCGGTGCGCACCGGGATTTCCATCGGTGACTCCATTGCCGCCCTGTGGGGCGTGATCGGCGCGCTCATGGCGCTGCGCCACCGCGAGGTGAACGGCGGCGAAGGCCAAGTGGTGGACGTGGCGCTGTATGAAGCGATCTTCGCCATGATGGAAAGCATGGTTCCAGAGTTCGACGTGTTCGGTTTCATCCGCGAGCGCACCGGCAACATCATGCCCGGCATCACGCCCTCCTCCATCCACACCAGCGCCGACGGCAAGCACGTGCAGATCGGCGCCAACGGCGACGCGATCTTCAAGCGCTTCATGCTGGCGATCGGTCGCGCCGACCTCGCCGACGACCCGACCCTGGCCAGCAACGACGGCCGCGACCTGCGCCGCGACGAGCTGTATGGCGTCATCGACCGCTGGGCCAACAGCGTGCCGCTGGACACTTTGATGCAAACACTCACCACCGCCGAAGTGCCGGCCAGCCGCATCTATTCCGCCGAAGACATGTTCAGCGACCCGCAATACCTCGCCCGCGAAATGTTCCTCCAGGCCAAGCTGCCCGACGGCAAGCCGTTCAAGATGCCCGGCATAGTGCCCAAGCTCTCCGACACGCCGGGCTCCACCGAGTGGGTCGGGCCGAAACTGGGCGAACACACCGAACAGGTGCTGGGTGAACTGGGCTACACCGCCGCGACCATCGCCAACCTGCGCGAACAGGGTGCCATCTGACCGGGGTGCTGCGGCGACTCGGCCTGGGCGCTCTGCTCGGCGTGCTGCTGGCCGCGCCGGAGGCGGCGTGGGCAAAGGAACGGCTGATCTGGCTGCTGCGTGATTTGCCGCCGCTGACGATTTTCGAGGGCTCGCGCAAAAGCCAGGGCGCGGTGGACCAGATGCTGGCGATGCTGATCGAGCGCATGCCCGAGTACGACCACAGCATCCAGCGGGTCAACCGTGCCCGTGCCTTGCAGATGCTCCAGGAGCGCGGCTTCAATTGCGACCCGACGCTGCTCTGGACCCCCGAACGCGCGCGGTTCATCCATTTCTCGGTGCCGAGCATGGGCACCCTGAGCAACGGCCTGGTAGTGCGCGAGCAGGACCGGGCGCTGGTGGATCCGTTCCTGGTCAATCATGCCGTCGATCTCAAGGCCCTGCTGGCCAACCCGCCGGCCCGGCTCGGTATGGTCGCCGAACGCAGCTACAGCACACCGATCGACAGCGTGCTGAAGACCACGCCTGCGGAAAACCTGACGCCCCACTACGGCACCGATGCAGTCAGGAGCCTTCTGCAGATGCAGCATCTGGGGCGGTTGAAATGGCTGCTGGCCTACTGGCCGGAAGTGCGCTACCTGAGCCTTGAACTGGGCCAGTCCCTGGACGACCTGGTGTTCTACCCGATCCAGGGCGTGACGCAGTACCAGTTCATCCACGTCGGCTGTTCCGATACGCCGCTGGGTCACGAAGCCGTTACCCACATCAACCAGTTGCTGCTGGAATTGCGCAAGGAAACCCTGCCGCCGCTTTATGGCCAGTGGCTCGACCCGCAGATGCGCGAAAGCTACATGAAGGACGCCGAACACTTTTTCGACGATGACGCGCCGTAAAAAGGCAAAAAGAAACCCCGGACGGTGGGGAGGCCGCTCGGGGTTAAACGAAGGCCCTTGGGCCTCGCGTATGACAGTCAGAAAGCATCGGAGCAAAATGCCATCTGGCTGCCTGTATAAGGTCTGATTACGTTGCCAAGGAAAGGTTCCTACAAGGTAGCCGATAAATTCCGACCCTGTCGGGCGTGTTGCCAGGCCGCGATCACACAGGGCTGCAAACGTCCTTCGGCAATGCGCAGATCACGCTGCAAACCGTCCACCAGGTCAACCAGCAGGCGCTGATCCTGCAACTGACTGGCCCTGACCGTGCGCTGCAACACTTCCAGGCCGGACTCGTCGCTCAGCGACAAGGCAAAATCGGTAGTCCCCTGGGGCGCCAGCGTGACCAGATAAGGTGCGAATGCTTCGTTGAGCAACAAGCTGACAGATTCCATCTTGTTCACTATTCACCTCGTTAGGACAAAGGGTCTTTAACTGACCCTGTGAGCGGCGGGAAAGTTCGGCCAGGTCACTTCGCTACACGTTCAGCGAGAATGCCCACAGAACATGACAGATTAAATCTGCACAACCGATTAATATCAGAAAGCCATCGCCCAACTCAAGCTGCACCGTTTCGTGCCAGCGCCGCCGGCTCGTGGGCATTCATCCACTTCAGCAATTCACCCTCGCCCATCGGCCTTGCGACAAAACCACCTTGCACCCGCGGTTTGCCCACATGGTTCAGGGCCCGCCAATCGTTGAAGGTTTCCACGCCCTGCACCACCACGTCCAACGCCAGGCGCCGCGCCAGGATCAACGCCGTCGCCACCGCGCCGGACTTCTTGCCGTCAGCGGCCAGGCCGCGCAGCAGATCGGCAGGCAGCTTCAATTCGCTCAAGGGCAGGGCGAACAGTTGCGGCAGATTGCCGGCGGCGCTGCCTGAGCATTCGAGTGCAAGGCGACAACCTAGCTGACGCAACACCGCCCATTGCTCACCGTCGAGCAGGTCACAATGGCCCTCCTTCAACGTCAGCGTGAGCACGCTGGCGGGTAGCTCCAGCGTCACCAGCAGTTGCGCCAACCGTGCGACGAAGCGGGTATCCGGCAACAGCGAGGGTGGCAGTTCCACCGTCACCGGCAGCGGCTGACCACCGCCAAGGCAGGTCACCGAACTGAAGGCCAATGCGTGTTCGAGCACATGCCAGGTCAGCACATCGAGCAGTCCCACCCCGTTGGGCACGGTGAAGAACTGGCCTGGCGCCAACAGGCCAAGGGTCGGGTGCTGCCAGCGCACGCTCGCTTCGACGCCAACCAATGCACCTGCGGCGCAGATCATCGGCTGGTAACGGACCTGCCACTGCGCGCGGGACAAGGCCAGTTGCTCGGGAGACAGGCGAGTCAATTCGAGGATATGCGGCGGTACACCCAGTTGTTGTGGCACGTGGGCGTCTTCGCAGTACTCCGACAGCAGGCGGTGCAGCGTGGCGCAACTGGCCGGCTTGCGCACGCAGCCCAGCAGTTGCAGGCCAAGCTGCCGGGACAGTTCGCCAATATTGTCGAGCAGCGCGGGTTCGGCATCACTGAGGACGATCAACGCGTCAGCCAGAACGTTTTCCGCCAGGTGCCGGATCAACGCCAAACCGTCGGCACCTTCCATGTACAGGTCGCAGATGGCGATATCCACCGGCCCACGGCGCGCCAGCATCTGCCTCGCGCACTCCACCGACTCGGCGGCCAGGACGTCGAACACGCCGTTGGCGTTGAGCATCTGGTGCAACGCCATGAGTTGAAAGGGATGGTCTTCGAGGATCAGGACCTTGAGCGAGTGCATGAAGGTTTCTCCGCAGGTTGCAGGCTCGTGCGGCGGCACAAAGACGCAACTCTAAGGAAAACAGACCGGCGGCCCTATAGGAAAAATCCCAAAGTTAGCGCTCCATTTCCAACCCCCGCCGACGAACCGGTCTGAAACGCAGTTGCAAGCTTCAAGTGGCAAGCTGCAAGAACAAACCGACCTGCGCGATGGCCGCTCTTTCTTGTAGCTTGCGACTTGTAGCTTTCAGCTAGAAAAGAAAAAGCCCGTCACTTGACGGGCTTTTTCTTTTCCGGGCAATCGATCAGAGCGGTTTACCGCGGTTACCGTGCTTGCTGACGAAAGCCTGAACCTGGCTCAGGTCGTTGGCCAGGACCGTGCAACGCTCTTCACGGGAGAACAGGTCGGTCAGGTGGGCTGGCAGTGACAGTTCCTTGCCAATACCGGCCTTTTCCACCGCTTCCGGGAATTTGACCGGGTGCGCGGTGCCCAGCACCACCATCGGCGTGTCCAGGCTGCGACGGCACTCGCGGCCGGCCTTGACGCCGATCGCGGTGTGCGGATCGAGGATCTCGCCCGTCTGGGCGAAGACTTCGGCGATGGTTTCGCAGGTCTGCGCGTCATCGACGGCCAGGGAATCGAACAGCTTGCGGGCTTCGGTCCAGCGGTCTTCTTCGACGCTGAAGCCGCCACCCTGCTTGAAGTTGGCCATCAGCTCGGCGATTGCCGCGCCGTTGCGACCGTGCAGGTCGAACAGCAGGCGCTCGAAGTTCGACGACACCATGATGTCCATCGACGGCGACAGGGTCGCGTGCAGGGTTTCCTTGACGTACTGGTTGCCGCTCATGAAGCGGTGCAGGATGTCGTTGCGGTTGGTGGCGACGATCAGTTGGCTGATCGGCAGGCCCATGTTGCGCGCCAGGTAGCCGGCGAAGATGTCGCCGAAGTTGCCGGTCGGCACCGAGAACGCCACGGAACGCGCCGGGCCGCCCAACTGCAGGGCCGCGTGGAAGTAGTAGACGATCTGGGCCATGATCCGCGCCCAGTTGATCGAGTTGACCGCTACCAGGCGAGTGCCCTTGAGGAAGTCCTGGTCGGCGAAGCTGGCCTTGACCATTTCCTGGCAGTCATCGAAGTTGCCTTCGATGGCGATGTTGTGGATGTTCTCGCCGAAGATGGTGGTCATCTGGCGACGCTGCACTTCCGACACGCGCTGGTGCGGATGCAGGATGAAGATATCGACGTTGTCGCAACGGCGGCAGCCTTCGATGGCCGCGGAACCGGTGTCACCACTGGTGGCGCCGATGATCACGACGCGCTCGCCGCGCTTGACCAGCACGTGGTCCAGCAGACGACCGAGCAGTTGCAGGGCGAAGTCCTTGAACGCCAGGGTCGGGCCGTGGAACAGCTCCAGCACCCATTCGTTGCTGTTCAGTTGACGCAGCGGTGCGACCGCAGCGTGAGCGAACTCACCGTAGGTTTCTTCGAGAATCTTCTTGAAATCGGCGTCGGCGATGCTGCCGGTGACGAACGGGCGCATCACCCGGAACGCCAGCTCGTGGTACGGCAGGCCGGCCCAGGAAGCGATCTCTTCCTGGGTGAAGCGCGGCAGGTTTTCCGGCACATAAAGACCGCCATCGCTGGCAAGACCGGCCAGCAGCACGTCTTCGAAATTCAGGGCAGGAGCCTGGCCACGGGTACTGATATAGCGCATGAGGGCAAACCTTTCTTTGAGCTGCAAGCTTCAAGCTTGAAGCTGCAAGAGAGCGGCGGTGCACCTTCTTGCAGCTTGTAACTTGCAGCTAGTCGTTAGTTGAGCTGTTCGACACGAATCCGCACGACCTTGCCGATAACGTCCTGGAGGGCTTCCAGCGCCGCGATGGCATCGTTCATACGCTTCTCCTGGACCTTGTGGACCAGCAGGATCATCGGTACCAGACCGTCCTGTTCCTCGACTTCCTTCTGCATGATCGACTCGATGTTGATCCCGCGCTCGGAAAGGATGCTTGCCACCTGGGCCAGTACGCCCGGATGGTCCTTGGCCTGGATACGCAGGTAGTAGGCGCTTTCGCAGGCCTCGATCGGCAGGATCGGATGGGCCGACAGCGAATCCGGCTGGAAGGCCAGGTGCGGAACGCGGTTTTCCGGGTCGGCGGTCATGGCGCGAACCACGTCCACCAGGTCGGCGACGACCGAGGAAGCGGTGGGCTCCATGCCAGCGCCGGCGCCGTAGAACAGGGTCGAACCCGCGGCGTCGCCATTGACCATCACGGCGTTCATCACGCCATTGACGTTGGCGATCAGGCGGTCAGCCGGGATCAGCGTCGGGTGCACGCGCAGTTCGATACCGGCAGCGGTGCTGCGCGCCACGCCCAGGTGCTTGATGCGGTAGCCCAGGGCCTCGGCGTAGTTCACGTCAGCAGTGGTGAGCTGAGTGATGCCTTCGGTGTAGGCCTTGTCGAACTGCAACGGAATGCCGAAGGCGATGGAAGCGAGAATGGTCAGCTTGTGCGCGGCATCGATGCCTTCGACATCGAACGTCGGGTCCGCTTCGGCATAGCCCAGCGCCTGGGCTTCGGCCAGCACGTCCGGGAAGGTGCGACCCTTCTCGCGCATTTCGGTGAGGATGAAGTTGCCGGTGCCATTGATGATGCCGGCAACCCAGTTGATGCGGTTGGCCGAGAGGCCTTCACGGATCGCCTTGATCACCGGGATGCCGCCAGCCACAGCGGCTTCGAATGCGACGATCACGCCTTTTTCGCGGGCGCGGGCGAAGATCTCGTTGCCGTGCACGGCGATCAGCGCCTTGTTGGCGGTGACCACGTGCTTGCCGTTGTCGATGGCCTTGAGCACCAGCTCGCGGGCCACGGTATAGCCACCGATCAGTTCAATGACGATATCGATCTCGGGGTTGCTCGCGACGTCGAACACATCAGCGGTAATGGGGGTACCGGTAATCTGGCAGTTCGGGTTGGGCGAACGCATGGCAATCTGTGCCACTTCAATTCCACGCCCGGCGCGGCGGGCAATCTCCTCGGCGTTTCGCTGAAGTACGTTGAAGGTTCCGCCACCGACGGTCCCTAACCCACAGATGCCTACTTTGACCGGTTTCACTGTGAAACTCCCCATTGAACGACCGGTGTGGAACCGATCGTGAAAAAAGCCGCCTCCCCATGGTGGCGGCTCACTGATTGAATTACTTGGCGACGGCCAGGGCCAGCTTGGCCACTTGCGGGGCCGGCTGGTAGCCCGGGATCACCTGGCCATCTTCCAGCACGATCGCTGGCGTGCCGTTGACACCGATGGACTGGCCCATGGTGAACTGCTTGCTGACCGGGTTCTCGCACTTGGCGGACTTGATTTCCTTGCCGTCGATCATCTTGTCCAGCGCGCCCTGGCGGTCCTTCGAGCACCAGACCGCCTGCAACTGCTCGTCACCCGGCGAGCCGAGGCCCTGGCGCGGGAAGGCGACGTAGCGCACTTCGATACCAAGCTTGTTCAGCTCAGGCACTTCGGCGTGCAGTTTGTGGCAGTACGGGCAAGTGGTGTCGGTGAACACCGTAATGTGCGACTTGGCCGGGCCTTTGGCAGGATAAACCACCATTTCCGCGGCTGGAATGGCATTGATCGTCTTGGCGATGGCCTGGCGTTCGGTCTTTTCAGTCAGGTTGACCGGCTTGCCGTCCTGCACCTGAAACAGGTAGCCCTGGACCAGGAACTGGCCGTCGGCGCTGGCGTACAGCACACGTCCACCCTTGAGCTTGACTTCGTACAGGCCATTGAGCGGACTGGCGGCGATGCTGTCGACCGGAACTTCCGACTCCAGCGACTGCAGGGTTTTGCGGATCGCCTGCTCGTCAGCCAGGACGAACGAACTGGCCAGCGCCAGCGCGGCGGCGGCAACAATCTTGATCATGCGCATTTGGAGCTCCTGAAAGCGTACAAGGGGCCGGGATGGGGACGCCCGGATGGAAAACACGGGGGATTGGCCGGCCCAAGACGTAAACCCCGGAAGACTACCATATTCATCGCCCTGCGACGGGCACCTTGACCGCTCGAATGCGCAGACAAACGTACCGGCCACGGCCGATTCGTTCTCTAACCCCTGGGATGGTGCCGAGCATGCAACTCCTGCAGCCTCGCTCTGGCCACATGAGTATAGATCTGGGTCGTCGACAGGTCGCTGTGGCCCAGCAACATCTGCACCACACGCAAGTCAGCGCCATGGTTGAGCAGATGAGTGGCGAAGGCGTGGCGCAGGGTGTGAGGCGACAGCGCCTTGCCGATCCCGGCGACCTGGGCGTGGTGCTTGATACGGTGCCAGAATGTCTGGCGGGTCATCTGCTCACCACGCTGACTGGGAAACACCACGTCGCTGGGACGGCCGTTGAGCAGGCCATTGCGACCGTCACGCAGGTAGCGCTCCAGCCAGACCACCGCCTCCTCGCCCATCGGCACCAGCCGTTCCTTGCTGCCCTTGCCCATGACCCGCAATACGCCCTGACGCAGGTTGATCTGGTCGAGGGTCAGGCTGACCAGTTCGGTAACCCGCAAACCGCAGGCGTACAGCACTTCGAGCATGGCGCGGTCACGCTGGCCGATGTCTTCGCTCAGGTCCGGCGCCAACAACAGGGCTTCCACGTCAGCCTCGGAGAGCGACTTGGGCAATGGCCGGCCGAGCTGCGGCATGTCGATCTGCAGCGTCGGGTCCACGGCAATCAGTTTTTCTCGCAGCAGGTAGCGGTAGAAACCGCGCAGCCCGGAAAGAAAACGCGCCGTGGAACGCGGCTTGTAGCCGTGATCCAGGCGCCAGCCGAGGTGATCGAGGATCAGTTCGCGGCCGGCATTGGGCAATTCGATGCCCTTTTCCTGCAACCAACCGTTGAACAGCGCCAGGTCGCTGCGATAGGACGCTCGGGTGTTGTCCGACAGGCCTTTTTCCAGCCACAGGGCATCAAGAAACTGGTCAATCAGGGGGTGGTCGATAGCAGGCATGAAAACTCGGAGACGGGGCGATGAAAACGCCGAAGTGCCGCTAGTCTTCCATAACCATGCCGGGATAGGGAGTCCGAATGAACGAACAACAGATTCTGCTCGCGTTTGGCGGCATTGGTGCGGCAGCACTGGGCTGTCAGTGGCTGGCCTGGCGCCTGAAGCTTCCGGCCATCCTGTTTCTGCTGCTCAGCGGCATACTCGCAGGCCCCGTACTGGGCTGGCTTGACCCGCAGGAAATGTTCGGCCCGCTGCTGATGCCGCTGGTGTCGCTGGCGGTGGCACTGATCCTGTTCGAAGGCAGCCTGACCCTGCATCTGTCGCAATGGCGCGACATCGGCAGCGTGGTGCAGCGCATGGTGACCCTCGGCGCGCTGGTCACCTGGGTGGTGATTGCCGTCGCAACGCACTGGCTGCTGGGTTTCGACTGGCCGCTGGCGGTACTGTTCGGCACCCTGACGCTGGTCACCGGCCCCACGGTGATCGTGCCGATGCTGCGGGTGGTACGACCCAAGGCGACGATCGCCAACATCCTGCGCTGGGAAGGCATCGTCATCGACCCGATCGGCGCGCTGCTGGCCGTGGTGGTCTACAGCTTCATCATCGCCAGTGCTGCGGATGAAGGCCTGAGCCAAAGCCTGAAAACCTTCGCCGGGGTGATTTGCTGCGGCAGCGCGTTCGGTGCCGCCGGCGGCTGGTTGCTGGGCCAGGTGATGCGTGAGCAATGGTTACCGGAGTACCTGCATAACCTGGCGTCGCTGGCGGCGGTGCTGGGGATCTTCATCGCCGCCAACCAGGTGATGCACGAATCGGGGCTGCTGGCGGTCACCCTGATGGGCATGTGGCTGGCGAACATGAAAGGCGTCGACGTCCGGCAGATCCTGCACTTCAAGGAAAACCTCAGCGTGCTGCTGATCTCCGGGCTGTTCATTCTGCTCGCCGCGCGCCTGGACCTGACCGCCCTCCTCGGCCTCGGCCCGTCGGTGCTGGGGCTGCTGCTGGTGATCCAGTTGATCGCACGGCCACTGAACGTCGCCCTCTCAACCTGGCGCTCGCCGCTGAACTGGCGCGAGCGAGCGCTGCTGGCCTGGATCGCACCGCGGGGGATTGTTGCGGCAGCGGTCTCGGCGATCTTTGCCATTCGCCTCGACGAAGCCGGCCACGAGGGCGCCTTGCTGCTGGTGCCGCTGACCTTCGCCGTGATCATCGGCACGGTGGTCTTGCAGAGCGCAACAGCGCGGCCGCTGGCCCGCCTGCTGAAAGTCGCGGAGCCCGCGCCCAGCGGCTTTCTTATCGTCGGCGCCAACCCGCCCGCACGGGCGATTGGCAAGGCCTTGCAACAGATGGATTGCCGAGTGCTGCTGACCGACTCCAGTTGGGAAAACATCCGCGCGGCACGCATGGAAGGGCTGGCGACCTACTTTGGCAATCCGGCCTCGCAGCATGCGGATGCGCACCTGGATCTGGTCGGTCTGGGCCACCTGCTCGGGCTTTCTCCCGCAGGAGAGTTGAATGCCCTGGCCTGCATGCGCTTTCGTCACGACTTCGGCCATACCCGGCTGTTTTCGCTGGCCAGCGGTCTGGAGGTCAGTCGCAGCGACAAGCATCGGGCCAGTGACGAACACCGCGGGCATGTGCTGGGAAATCCGTCACTGACGTACGTGCAACTGGCCAACCAACTGCACCACGGCGCCGAATTGTACAGCACGCACCTGACCGAAGCCTTCGACTGGGACGCCTATCGGGCATTGCATGGTGAGCGGGCCACCTTGCTGTTCGCCCGGGACGCCAATGGCTGGGTGCATGTATTCGGCCCGGACAGCCCGCTCAAGCCCGGGCCGGGGTGGACGGTGCTGGCGCTGATTCGTCAGGATGAAAGCCGTTGAGCGCTGCGATCAGAACCCGGGCAATACCGGAACCGGACGCTTGTCCTCGTCGATGGCGACGAAACTGAACAGGCCATGAATGGCTTTCTCGCGGCTGTCGCAGCTCATGCTTTCGACAAACACTTCGACTTCCACCTTGAGGCTGGTATTGCCGACTTTAACGACCCGCCCGACCAGCTCGACGATGGAGCCTGCGGCGATCGGGTGCTTGAAGTCGATGCGGTCAGTGGACACGGTTACCAGTGGCAGACGGCAGAAGCGCGTCGCGGCGATGAACGACACTTCGTCCATCCAGGCCAGCGCGGTGCCGCCGAACAGGGTGTTGTGGTGGTTGGTCGTGGAGGGGAATACCGCCTTGGTCACGCGGGTGACCGACAGCTCGGTGCGGCGTTCGATTTCCTGGTCTCTGGGGGTCATGGGATCACTTGAACGAAGAATGCAGTTGCACGCTGCAAGCCACAAGGCTGGGGCGCACTGTAGGAGCGAGCTTGCTCGCGAAGGGCCCCAACCGCTTTACCCGACAAACATCTTGCGGCTTGAAACTCACAGCGCTGAAAAACAAAAAGGGCAGCCCGGAGGCTGCCCTTTCTTTTCGCAAAGGTCGGACTGGACTTAAGCCAGTTTTTCCTTGATGCGAGCTGCTTTACCGGACAGGTCACGCAGGTAGTACAGCTTGGCTTTACGCACGTCACCACGACGTTTCACGGCCAGGCTGTCGATTTGCGGGCTGTAGGTCTGGAAAGTACGCTCAACGCCAACACCGTTGGAGATTTTGCGAACGGTGAAAGCGCTGTTCAGACCGCGGTTGCGCTTGGCGATTACAACGCCTTCGAAAGCCTGCAGACGGGAGCGGTCACCTTCCTTCACTTTCACCTGAACGACGATGGTGTCGCCCGGGGCGAAGGCCGGGATTTCTTTGCTCATCTGTTCAGCTTCGATCTGCTGAATGATTTTGTTGGTCATCTTGTGCTCCTAAGGTAAATCGTCGGATCTACCATCGATACGTTAACTATCGTCCCGCTCGCGGAGGTACTCCTCGAGCAGCTTCTTCTCTTCTCCAGAAAGTGAGCGACTTTCCAGAAGATCGACGCGTCGTTCATAGGTCCGCCCAAGGGACTGCTGTAAACGCCAACGCCGGATGTGTGCATGGTTGCCACTGAGCAACACGTCGGGAACACGCTGATCCGCATACACCTCCGGACGGGTGTAGTGCGGGCAATCAAGCAGACCGTCGGTGAAGGAATCTTCCTCCGCCGAGTCCGCATGCCCTAAAGCTCCGGGCAGCAGCCGTGTAACCGCATCAACCAGGACCATTGCCGGCAGCTCACCGCCAGACAATACGTAGTCACCAATCGACCACTCTTCATCGACATGAGCCTCAATAAAGCGCTCGTCAATGCCTTCATAACGACCGGCTATCAGAATCAACGATTCATGCTTCGCCAGGTCCTTGACCGCCGACTGAGTCAGCTTGCGGCCTTGTGGCGACAGGTAGATCACCTTCGCCGTTCCTCCGGTTGCCTGCCTGGCCTCGACCAGTGCATCTTCCAGAGGCTTGATCTTCATCACCATGCCCGGACCACCGCCAAAAGGCCGATCATCTACCGTATGGTGACGATCCGTGGTGTAGTCCCGCGGGTTCCAGCAGGTCAGTTGCAACAACCCCTGTTTGACCGCTCGGCTGGTAATGCCGTACTCACTGATGGCCGAGAACATCTCGGGAAACAGCGTGATGACGTCTACGCGCAGGCTGGCCATTGCTTAGAAGTCCGCGTCCCATTCCACCCTCATTTCGCCTGCCGCCAGGTCGATTGCCAACACGCATTGCTCTGTATAGGGCAATAGCCGTTCACGATCATCCAGGCTGCCAGCGCAGGGCTTGACCACCATTACATCGTTCGCGCCGGTCTCCAACAGGTGATCAACCTTGCCGAACAGATGTCCGTCCTGGTTGATGACACTCAGACCCACAAGCTGATACCAGTAGTAATCGCCGTCGGTCAGGTTGGGCAAAAGGCTGCGAGAGATACAAATCTCATAACCGCTCAGAAGACGAGCTTCATCACGATCGTCGAGCCCTTTGAGCTTGGCGACCAGATCCTTTTGAGTGGATCGGCCCGAGACCAGCTCTACCTGCTTGACCACGCCTTCGCGCCGAAGCGTCCAGTTGGGGAACTCCAGCAGGTTTTCGATCGGATCGGTAAAGGAATAGACCTTCACCTCGCCGCGAACGCCGTGAACCGAAAAAATCTTGCCGACAACGATCAAATCATCAGCGTTTTTTGGCGTCGCGTTCATATTGCTCAGGCAGCAGCCTTGGCAGCGTCCTTCAACAGCTTGGCAACGCGCTCAGACGGCTGTGCGCCGACGCTCAGCCAGTGAGCAACGCGGTCTTGCTTAACGGACAGACGAACTTCCTGGCCACGAGCGATAGGGTTGAAGAAACCAACCTGCTCGATGTGCGAACCGGTAACTGGGTTACGCGAGTCGGTCACGGTCAGGGTGTAAAACGGGCGCTTTTTGGAGCCGCCACGGGCAAGACGGATGGTTAGCATTGAACATCGTTCCTGTAGTCGGTGCTGCAAATCATAATGCACAGCGGGCACACGGGTGCCCGAAAGGCCGCATATTCTCAAGGAATACACGGGTATTTGCAAATGCCTTTTTACGCAAGGTAAAAGGCCTGCCTGCTGATCTGCGGTTTACGCTGCCTTCTATATAAAGGCAGCAGTGGTCCCGCCGGGGCGGGATTTCAGTCGCTGGCACATCTACAAGCCAACGACCTGAATCGGGTTTACAGCTTGGGCATGCCGCCGCCAGGCATCATGCCGCCCAGGCCACGCATCATTTTGGCCATGCCGCCCTTGGCAGAAAACTTCTTCATCATCTTCTGCATCTGCTTGTGCTGCTTGATCAGGCGGCCAATGTCCTGCACCTGGGTGCCGGAGCCCATGGCGATACGGCGTTTGCGCGAACCGCTGATCAGGTCAGGGTCACGACGCTCGGCCGGGGTCATGGAATTGATGATCGCTTCCATCTGCTTGAACTGCTTCTCGGCTGCGCCCTGGGCGTTGCCCATCTGCGCCAGGTTGACCCCACCGATGCTCGGCAGTTTGTCCATCAGGCCACCGAGGCCGCCCATGTTCTTCATTTGCAGGAGCTGGTCGCGGAAGTCTTCGAGGTCGAAGCCCTTGCCCTTTTTCAGCTTCTTGGCGAGTTTGTCGGCCTTTTCCTTGTCGAGCGTCTGCTCGGCCTGCTCGATCAGGCTGAGCACGTCGCCCATGCCGAGGATCCGCGAGGCGATACGGTCGGGGTGGAACGGCTCGAGCGCTTCAGTCTTCTCGCCCATACCGATGAACTTGATCGGCTTGCCGGTAATGGCGCGCACCGACAGCGCGGCACCGCCACGGGCATCGCCGTCGACCTTGGTCAGCACCACACCGGTCAGCGGCAGGGCATCGCCGAACGCCTTGGCGGTGTTGGCGGCGTCCTGGCCGGTCATGGCGTCGACCACGAACAGCGTTTCGATCGGCTTGACCGCAGCGTGCAGGTCCTTGATCTCGGCCATCATCTCTGCATCGATGTGCAGACGACCGGCGGTATCGACGATAACCACGTCGATGAATTTCAGCTTGGCTTCACGGATCGCCGCTTCGGCGATGGCTACCGGCTTCTGGCTGATGTCCGACGGGAAGAAGGTCACGCCGATATCGTTGGCCAGGGTTTCCAACTGCTTGATCGCCGCCGGACGATAGACGTCGGCCGAAACAACCATGACGGTCTTCTTCTTGCGTTCTTTGAGGAAGCGCGCGAGCTTGCCGGCGGTGGTGGTCTTGCCCGCGCCCTGCAGGCCGGCCATCAGTACCACGGCAGGTGGTGCAGCATTCAGACTCAGGTCTTCGTTGGCCGCGCCCATCAATTCTTCGAGTTCGGCCTGGACGATCTTCACGAACGCCTGGCCCGGCGTCAGGCTGCGCGAAACCTCGGTCCCGACCGCACGTTCCTTGACCTTGTTGACGAAGTCCTTCACCACCGGCAAGGCGACGTCGGCTTCGAGCAACGCCATGCGCACTTCGCGCAGGGTGTCTTTGATGTTGTCTTCGTTCAGCTTGGCCTTGCCGGTGACATGGCGCAGCGTCTGTGACAGACGATCGGTCAGGTTTTCAAACATGGGGATCCTTTCGGGCTCTTGTAGAACCGAGGTTTATCAGCCGCCCCAGGCACATTCGGCCGGCCTTGGGCAGGGGCAGGGCGGCGATTATAACGAAGACTCGCGCCAGCGCACACCATACCGTCGGCGCACAGTCTTCCTAGGGGGCCGGGTTCTATGCCAAACTCATCGGCTTTCGGGCTTGCCTAACAGGACTTATGCTCCCCTTGTCACCCAGCTTGCTACCCAACTTGATCGCCGCCTGCCTCTACGCCGCCGCGATCATCCTCCAAGGCACCGGCCTGGCCCGGGGCGTCAAGGCCGACAAACGGCTGCTCGGCCTGCTGGGAGGCCTGGCGGTCGTCGCCCAGGGCACCGCGCTGTACTGGCAACTGCTTACGCCGTTGGGACTGAGCCTGGATTTCTTCAGCGCCGCCAGCCTGATCGCCACCGCAGTCATTGCCATTACCCTGCTGGCCTGCCTGCGCAGTCCGGTGGAGAACCTGCTGCTATTGCTGTTCCCGCTGGGTCTGCTGACAGCCCTGATCGCGCAATTCGCGCCGTCGGGCACGGTACCGCTGATCAACGAAGAGCCCGGCATCCTCGCCCATATCCTGCTGTCGATCCTCGCCTACGGCCTGTTCACCATCGCGGTGTTCCAGTCGCTGTTGCTGCTGATGCAGGACCACCAGCTCAAGCACAAGCATCCGTCCGGGCTGATCCGTAATTTCCCGCCGCTGCAAACCATGGAAAGCCTGTTGTTCGGCTTCCTCTGGGCTGGCTGGGGCCTGCTGTCGCTGTCGCTGATCTCCGGCTGGTTGTTCCTCGACAACCTGTTCGCCCAGCATCTGGTCCACAAAACCTTGCTGGCTTGCGTCGCCTGGATCGTGTTCAGCGTGCTGCTGTGGGGCCGCACCCGCCTCGGCTGGCGCGGACACAAGGCGATCCGCTGGACCCTCGCCGGGTTCTGCTTGCTGATGCTGGCGTATTTCGGCAGCAAGCTGGTACGCGAATTCATCCTGCATATCTGACGGGCGAACTATGGACACCTTGCCGTTGGCTCCGCTGCTCGGGCTTCTGGCCCTGGCCTTGCTGTGGTCGGCACTGTTCACCGCGGTCGACGCCGCCCGCGTGCAACTGGCGGGCAACCGGCGCAAAGGCAATGGCGGCGCCCGCGACACCTCTGACCTCCCGCCCCAGGCGCTGATCTTCGGCGCCACCCTCGGCAAGCTGCTGGTACTCGCCCTCGCCGGCCTGACCGGCCTGCGCTGCCAGGGCGAGACCGGTTTCTGGCTGGGCTGCCTTGGAGCGGCCATCCTGTTGCTGGTCTGCGCCGAATACCTGCCGCGACAACTGGCCCGACGCAACCCCGAAGCCTTTATCGGCCTGGGCATCGTCCTGCGCCTGCCGCTGCGCCTGCTGCAGCCGCTGGCCTGGTTGCTGGACTGCGTCGCGCGCCTGATCCTGCGTCCCTTTTCCGTGCGGCCGAGCATGGTCAACCAGCATGAACAGAACGCCGACAGCGAGCCGGACGATAGCGACGCGTCGGAGGAAAACCCCTCCTCCAGCAACCTCCCGACCAGCCTGAAGGCGCTGGAGAAGGTCACCGTCAACCACATCCTGGTGCCGCGCAGCGAAGTCGACGGGATCAACCTCGACGATTCGATCGAACAGATCATCGCGCAACTGAACAGCTGCAAACACACGCGACTGCCCGTGTTCCACAACGACATCAACCAGGTCCAGTCGGTCCTCAACACGCGGCATATCGCCCACCTGCTGCCCAAGGCCGAGCTGACCCACGAAACCCTGCTGGCCGCCTGCTACGAGCCCTACTTCGTCCCGGAAAGCACCCCGCTACAACTGCAGTTGCTCAATTTCCACAAACAACAGCGGCGCATGGGCATCGTTGTCGACGAGTACGGCGAAGTAGAAGGGATTGTCACCCTGGAAGACATTCTCGAAGAGATCGTCGGCGAATTCGAAGAACAGGACGACCTCGACAACCCGCACATCCACCCGCAAGGGGATGGCCGTTACGTGATCGAAGGCAACGTGGCGATCCGCGAACTCAACCGCAGCCTCGGCTGGCACCTGCCCAGCGACGGACCGAAGACCCTCAACGGGTTGGTCACCGAGGCGCTGGAAAGCATCCCGGCCAGCGCGGTGTGCCTGAAGATTGGCCGCTATCGCCTGGAAATCCTCGAAACCGAAGACAACTGCGCCAGCCGGATCCTGGTCTGGACCGTCGCACGCCAACCCGCTGCCTGATTCGTTACGCCCGCAACGCCTGACGTAGACACATTTCGTATCGAATCTGGCTATACTCGACCCACGCTTACCCAGCCCTGCCGTCGCGCCCGCTACCCGCTCCCGGCGCTTTCCGGCCAGTCCGCACCGCCCGCATCGCGCGCTTTACCGGCACCGCTTCACACCCCGAACAGTGCCCGCGCCCGCCCCCAATCCCCCCAGGGCTATGCTCGGCCGCGCGACCCATACCAAAAAAACGCTCCGACGCAGTGCCGTCGCCCGTGCGCGGCCGCCCAGGAAGCCTTCGACTGTCAGGGGACCTTGCATGACCACCAGCAGCACCTACAACAATGAGGCCGACACCGCGCCGTCCGGCAATTCGCCGGCCCGCGTCGCCACGGCCAGCTTCATCGGCACGGCCATCGAGTTCTACGATTTCTACGTTTACGCCACTGCGGCCGCGCTGGTGATCGGACCGGTGTTCTTCCCGCAGACCTCCGGCACCGCGCAGATGCTGTCGGCATTCCTTACCTTCGGCATCGCCTTCCTGGCGCGGCCACTGGGTTCGGCGCTGTTCGGCCACTTCGGCGACCGCATCGGACGCAAGTCCACCCTCGTCGCCTCGCTGCTGCTGATGGGCGTGTGTACCACGCTGATTGGCGTGCTGCCGGGTCATGACAGCATTGGCAACTGGGCGCCGATCTTGCTCTGCGTCCTGCGTTTCGGTCAGGGCCTCGGCCTCGGCGGCGAGTGGGGCGGCGCAGCGTTGCTGGCCACCGAGAACGCACCCAAGGGCAAGCGCGCCTGGTTTGGCATGTTCCCGCAACTCGGTCCGTCCATCGGCTTCCTCGCTGCCAACGGTCTGTTTCTGGCCTTGGCGATGCTGCTGAGCGACGAAGATTTCCGCGCCTGGGGCTGGCGCATTCCGTTCCTGCTCAGCGCGGCACTGGTGATCGTCGGCCTGTACGTGCGCCTGAAACTGGAAGAAACCCCGGTGTTCGCCAAAGCCATGGCCAGCCACCAGCGCGTGAAGCTGCCGGTGGTCGAGTTGTTCGCCCAATACTGGCTGCCGGTGCTGCTCGGCGCCGGGGCGATGGTGGTGTGCTACGCACTGTTCTACATCTCGACGGTGTTTTCGCTGAGTTACGGCGTGTCCACGCTGGGCTACACTCGCGAAACCTTCCTCGGCCTGCTGTGCTTCGCGGTGCTGTTCATGGCCCTGGCTACCCCGCTGTCGGCCTGGCTCAGCGACCGTTACGGACGCAAGCCGGTGCTGGTGACCGGCGCACTCCTGGCGATCGCCTCGGGCTTTGCCATGGAACCGTTGCTGACGTCCGGGTCCACCGCCGGCGTGGCGTTGTTCCTGGCGATCGAGCTGTTCCTGATGGGGGTGACGTTCGCCCCGATGGGCGCGCTGCTGCCCGAGCTGTTCCCTACCCACGTGCGCTACACCGGCGCGTCGGCGGCTTACAACCTGGGCGGAATCGTCGGCGCCTCGGCAGCACCGTTCTTCGCACAAAAGCTGGTGGCGATGGGGGGATTGAGCTGGGTGGGCGGGTATGTGTCGGTGGCGGCTCTGCTGAGCCTGATCGCCGTGCTGTGCCTGAAGGAAACACAACACACGGAGTTGTAGGCACAAAGCGGGGCGAGCCAGACGGCCCGCCCCGCATCTACAGCCTTAGAGTTCGACCTTGACTGCTTGCGAGGCGCGGGTCGCCTTGGCCCGGGCGGCCTCGATCGACTCGTCGCGCGCCAGGCACACGCCCATGCGGCGCTGACCGTTGACTTCCGGCTTGCCGAACAGGCGCAGCGCGGTATCAGGCTCGGCCAGGGCGGCGCCGAGGTTGTCGAACGCGGTCTGCTGCGACTGACCTTCCACCAGAATCACTGCGGAAGCCGACGGGCCGAACTGACGGACCGACGGGATCGGCAGGCCGAGAATCGCCCGGGCGTGCAGAGCGAACTGCGACAGGTCCTGGGAAATCAGGGTCACCAGGCCGGTGTCATGCGGGCGCGGCGAGACTTCGCTGAACCACACCTGATCGCCCTTGACGAACAGTTCGACGCCGAACAGGCCACGGCCGCCCAGCGCCTCGGTGACCGCCTTGGCCACACGCTCGGACTCGGCCAGCGCCACCGGGCTCATGGCCTGTGGCTGCCAGGATTCCTGGTAGTCGCCCTTCTCCTGACGGTGGCCGACAGGTGCCAGGAAGGTGGTACCGCCAACATGACGAACGGTCAGCAGGGTGATTTCGTAGTCGAAATCGATGAAGCCTTCGATGATCACCCGCCCCTTGCCGGCACGGCCGCCTTCCTGAGCGTAGTCCCAGGCTTTCTGCAGGTCGTCGGCGCTTTTCAGCAGGCTCTGGCCCTTGCCCGACGAACTCATCACCGGCTTGACCACGCACGGGAAGCCCAGGTCCAGGGCGGCCTTGCTGTAGTCCTCGAAGGTGTCGGCGAAGTGGTACGGCGAGGTTGGCAGGTCCAGCTCTTCAGCCGCCAGGCGACGGATGCCTTCGCGGTTCATGGTCAGTTGCGCGGCGCGGGCGGTAGGCACCACGGTGAAGCCTTCGGCTTCCAGCTCGACCAGGGTCGCGGTGGCAATGGCTTCGATTTCCGGGACGATGTAGTGCGGCTTCTCGGCCTCGATGACCGCACGCAGGGCGGCACCGTCGAGCATGTTGATCACGTGGCTGCGATGCGCCACCTGCATGGCCGGGGCATTGGCGTAACGGTCCACGGCGATCACTTCGACGCCCAGGCGTTGCAGCTCGATCACCACTTCCTTGCCCAGCTCGCCACAGCCACAGAGCAGTACACGGGTCGCGGTGGGCGACAATGGGGTTCCGATACGGGTCATCTCAGGTCCTCAAAGGGAAGGAATCCATGGCCGCCCCAGCACGGTGCGGGCCAGCGAAAGGGGCACATTTTACATGCTTGAACGCCGTCGCGGCTCAGCCGGCGATGGCGTTTTTCCGCACCCGCCAGGCCATGGCCAGCCAGACTGCGGTGACGCCGGCGAACTTCGAGGCCAGCGCGGTGCCGACCACGGCCGGCGTCAGGGCGCCGATCATGCCGAAGAAAATGAAGGTGTCGAGCGGAATGCTCAGCGCGGAACTGATCCACAGGCGGTCATGCAGCGGGCGCTTGGTGATGCTGAACACCACCCAGTCGATCAACTCGGACACCGCGAACGCAGTGGCGCTGGCCAGGGCGATGGTCGGGTCGGAGGTGACGTAGGACAGCACCAGCGCCGCCAGCATGGCGACCAGCGCGCCGTGACCGAAGCGGGTCTGCACCATGTCGCGCAGGACGAACACCAATCCGCCCCAGGCGGACCAGATGACGTCCAGGTGCGGCGCACTGGAGAAGGCGTAGTTGATGAGCACCACGCTGCTGATATAGGCGATGAGAAAGAACATTGGGGGCACCGGTAGCAAGCCGCACAGGGTACTTCACAGCCCGCGTGCGGCCAAGCCCCGGGAATCAGTTCGCCGTGCGGGGTTGGGCGAAGACCAGACCGGCGGCCACCGCGCGCTCGTGGCAGAAGCGCAGCACCTGCCGGCGCTCGGTGTTGTCCATCCGGCCCCAGCGGGTGATTTCAGCGGCGGTGCGCTGGCAGCCGGTGCAGATGTCTTGTTCGTCCAGTGCGCAAATGCTGACGCAGGGTGAGGCCACAGGCCTTTCAGCGGTGCTCATCAATCCTCCTGCGGCGCCAGGTCGCGGGCGTAACGCTGGGCGTTGTGCACGTAATGGGCGGCACTGGCCTCCAGCATCTTCTTCTGCGCCTCGGTCAGTTCGCGCACCACCTTGCCCGGCGAGCCCATGACCAGCGAGCCGTCAGGGATTTCCTTGCCTTCGGGGATCAGCGCGTTGGCGCCGATGATGCAGTGCTTGCCGATCCGCGCGCCGTTGAGGATCACCGCATTGATGCCGATCAGGCTGTAGTCGTCCACCGAGCAGCCATGGAGCATGGCATTGTGGCCGATGGTCACGCCCTTGCCGATGGTCAGTGGCGAGCCCATGTCGGTGTGCATCACCGTGCCGTCCTGGACGTTGCTGTTCTCGCCGATGTCGATCAGTTCGTTGTCGCCGCGCAGAACAGCATTGAACCAGACATTGGCGCCCGCCTGCAGGCGTACCTTGCCGATCAGCGTGGCATTGGGCGCCACCCAGCTTTGTGGATGGGTTTCGACCCGAAAGTCGCCCAGACGGTATTTCATGCGTGGTTCCTCACGGTGGGGTTCGCGGCGGGTGGTCCCGCTCAGAGTGGGGTGAAGCGTTCAGGCGGATGGTGCAGGCTGATGCGCGCATCGTAGAGCAGGTTGACCAACTCGACGATCATGATCGCCGACAGGCCCCAGATCTTGTACTCGCCGAAGCGATAGCTGGGGACGTACCAACTGCGGCCCTGATAATCGATGCGGTGGGTGTGATCGCGCGGGTCCTGGCGGAAGAACTCCAGCGGCACACTGAAGACAGCGGCGATCTCGGCATCATTGGGGCGGTACTCGACATAATCGGGAATCAGCCCGACGAAAGGCGTGACTTTCAATCCGTGCAACGACACCAGCGGAGTCAATGGACCGATAACCTCCACCAGACCGGGCGGCAGGCCGATCTCTTCCTCGGCTTCACGCAGGGCGGTGTAGATCAGGTCGGGATCTTCCGGGTCGCGGCGCCCGCCAGGGAAAGCTACTTCACCGCCGTGGGTCGAGAGGCCCTTGGCGCGCAAGGTCAATACCAACTCGGGCTCTTCACTACGGGTGATCGGCAGCAGCACCGCAGCCTCGGGAAAACGTCGATCGGTTTCCAGGGTGCCTGGTGTGTGACTGCTCACTCGGCGAAGTAGCTCGTCCAGCATGGTCTCTCTCGTTCCAGAAGCGTTCTGCATCATGCACCAAAGCCGCGCCCCGCCCAAGCCCCGGCGACGATCGCACTTGCGGGCCGCGCGACCGCGGCGCGAAGATAGCGGCAACTCTCAGGAAGATAAGCATGAAATACTGCAGCGCGTGCGGCAAAGCGGTCACCCAGCGCATACCCGAAGGCGACTCGCGCTTGCGTTACGTCTGCGATCACTGCCAGACCATCCATTACCAGAATCCCAACATCGTCGCCGGCGTGCTGCCGAACCACGGCAGCAAGGTGCTGCTGTGCCGCCGCGCCATCGAGCCGCGACGCGGCTACTGGACCCTGCCCGCCGGATTCATGGAAAACGGCGAAACCATGGAACAGGCCGCCCGCCGAGAAACCGTCGAGGAAGCCTGCGCGCGCCTGGGCGAGATGAGCCTGTATCACCTGTACGACCTGCCGCACATCAATCAGGTGCACGTGTTCTTCCGCGCCGAACTGGCCGACCTGGACTTCGACATCGGCGAAGAAAGCCTGGAAGTGCGCCTGTTCGAAGAAAACGAGATCCCTTGGGACGAGCTGGCTTTCAGGACGATCCGCGTCACACTAGAATGCTACTATCGGGACCGCGAACGGCAGCACTACCCGGTTCATACCGAGAGCTTGTCAGCGTCGTTCGCCCCGCCACCCAAGACCGATTCGTAAAACCGCGATTTTCAGGGATACCGTTTCATGCGCTGGTTGCTTGCCCTTTTCTGCCTGAGTGTGGCTTCGGTGTCCCAGGCGGCATTCACCGAAACCATCGTCACCAAACCGGTGCTGAAGGATGCACCCACTTCAGTCTCTCCCGCCCGCGCCCCTGAGCCCCGCTCAAGCGGACGGATCGACAAGGTGCTGGTGCTCAAGTCCGAACGTCGCCTGCAACTGATCAGCGACGGCGCACCGCTGAAGACCTACCGCATTTCCCTGGGCAAGCAACCCAAGGGGGCCAAAGAGCGCGAAGGCGACAAACGCACCCCGGAAGGCTTCTACTGGCTGGACTGGCGCAAGATTTCCGACCGTTACAACCTGGCGATCCACGTGTCCTACCCGAACGTGAGCGATTCCGCCAAGGCTCGCCGCGACAACGTCCCGCCCGGCGGGATGATCATGATCCACGGCACGCCAGACACCGAAGACAACCCCGAAGAGCTGTTTCACACCCTCGACTGGACCGAAGGCTGCATCGCCATGCGCAACGTCGACATGCGCGAAGTCTGGGGCCTGGTGCAAGACGGCACCATGATCGAAATCCGCCCCTGATCGACCTGCTCCGACGCCCCCTCCGCGCCGGACAATTTCCTCCCTCCTGACAAGCCTCGGAAATTTCCGAGGCCTCTCGCGCTTTTTCCCTACTCCACTTCGCGCTGATCCCCAGCATTCAACCGGGTAGCACCTCCCTTAGATTCACCTCGCCTGAAAACAACAATCCGTCCTCGAACAAAAGAATAAGGACGCCCCATGCCCTGTTCATCACGAACCGGAGGCCCGCGTTGCCGTGCGCTGGCCTCGATGATCCTTATCGCCCTGTGTTTGCTACCCGCACCATGCGCTGATGCCGACGACGCTACCTCACTCCTGCCCCTGCTGCGGGAGCAACGCCACGAGGCCGATGAACGGGAGCGGCAACTGCGCTTACGCCAACTCACCGCGCCCACAGCGATCAACGCCCCCGCCGAGGCGACCGCGAGCACGTCTGCCAGCGACCGATGCTGGCCGATCTCCGCTGTGCGTCTGGCGGGCAATACGCTGATTTCTGCCAAGGCTTTGAACCGGGTGCTCGAGCCGCTGCTGCAGCCGTGCATGGACGAAGCACGCATCAACGCGGTGCTCAAGGCCATTACCCGCGCCTACCTGGAACAGGGCTATCTGGCTGCCCGGCCGTATCTGGCCAATGCCCCGGCAGCCGGGGCCAGCCTCGACATCGTGATCGTCGAGGGCTTCGCCGAATCGGTGGAGTTCGATGATCCGGACCTGCCGCTGTCGCTGTCCCGTGCCTTTCCTGACCTGGTGGGGCTGCCCTTGACCCTGGCGGCACTGGAGCAGGGGTTGAACCAGATGAACAGGCTGCAAGCGTTCGACCTCAGTGCGGACCTGGAGCCTGGAGAGTTGCAGGGCGGGACGCGAGTGGTGATCAGGTCGCAGCGTAAGCCCGCGTCGCGCTGGCGGCTGGATACCCGTTACGAAAACCTGGGAGACGAACAATCAATCTCCGAGCGGCTTTCACTCACCTTGAGTATCGATAGCCCTCTGGGACACAACGACCGGTTGGTCCTTCGCAACAACCAAAGCCTGCCTTCCGGTTTCGCCGACCAGACGATCCATTCTCTTACCTACCAGACGCCCTACGGCCCCTGGGATTTGAACCTGTATGTGGCACGAGGAGAATTCGGCAGTCGCCAGCCCGGCGGCCTTAGAAGCAGCAAGGGTGAAAGCGATCTCTATGGACTCGGCCTGGATCGCGCGTTGTGGCACAACGCCTCGGCAGCCCTCAACGCCAGCATTCGCCTGAATTACAGTCGCATGGACAGCCGTTTATCCATTCACAAGCAGCAGCTTCGCCTGCAAAGCCCCACGCTTACCAGACTGGAAACCAGCCTCAATCTGACCTGGCACGACGAGGCGCTATGGAGCGCCACATTGGCTTACAGCCGTGGATTGGGCTGGTTCGGGTCTGACGACCGTGCGGCAAGTCCACATTCGCCCGACCCTCTGTTCGACAGGTACCAAGCAAATCTCTGGCGCAGGGGACAAGGTACAAACCCGGCCTTTCTCTGGCGTTGGGACAGTGAGCTGAACCTGCAGTACAGCCCGGTCCCCCTGTTCGCCACCGAACAGATGCCGCTCAGTGACGAAAGCGCCGTCCGCGGTTTCCGCAGCGCCACCGTTTCCGGCGCCAGCGGCGCCGTCTGGCGCAACACCTTCAGCCTGCCACTGACCCCTTCACTGCCCTTGCCGCTGGAAATCCGCCCCAGTGTCGGCTTCGACGCCGGCTGGAGTCGCTACGACCACGGCAGCCCTTCGCAAGGTCTGCTCGGTGCCCACGCGGGCCTGCAACTGAGCGTTACCGGAGGACGCTTGCGCATCGACTACCACCGCGCCCTGCATGCCAGCGGCCTTCGCCGCCAAGACCTCGAACCGGGCTACTGGCTAGCCGAACTGAACCTGACGTTCTGATCTCCCAACCAAGAGAGAAACCACCCATGCATCACCCGCATCCACGATTCACTCCCGACCTGCTGCGCTGGGCGATCAGCGTCAGCCTGCTGGCTCCCGCAACCGCCATTGCCAACAACGGCCTGCAACCCGCCACTGGCCCGGCCGGCACACCCTCCATCGGCGAGCACAACGGCGTACCGGTAATCGACATTGTCGCGCCCGGCCCCAGCGGTCTGTCCCACAACCAGTTCCTCGACTACAACGTCGGCCAGTCCGGCGTGGTCCTGAACAACGCAGTGCAAGGCGGTCACTCGCAACTGGCCGGCGCCCTCGGCGCCAACCCGCAGTTCCACGGGCAGGCCGCCTCGACCATCGTCAACGAGGTCATCAGCCGCAACGCCTCCAGCATCGAAGGCGCCCAGGAAATCTTCGGCCGGCCTGCCGACTACATCCTCGCCAACCCCAACGGCATCACCATCAACGGCGGCAGCTTCATCAACACCACCCGCGCCGGATTCCTGGTGGGGCGCCCGGAGATCGAGAACAACCGCCTCAGCCATCTCGACAACCTCACCGCCAGCGGCGCGCTGCACGTCGGCAAGCAAGGGCTGAGCAACGCCGAAGGCGCCCTGGAACTGATCGCCCCGCGCATTGAAAGCCATGGCCCGCTCCGCGCAGCGGGCGACCTGGACCTGACCGTCGGCCGCAACCGCATCAACCGCGCCAGCGGCGAGATCGTCGAACACCTGGCCGGCACGCCGGGCAGCATCGACGCCAGCCTGTTCGGCGCAATGCAGGCTGGGCGCATCAGGATCATCAGCACCGCCGAGGGTGCGGGCGTGCGGATCGAGGCGCCGTCGATGGACGCTCGCCAAGGCATCAGCATTCGCTCGGCCGGAGACGTGAAGATCAGCGGCAGCGCGCAGCAACGCAGTCGCCTGGACGCTGGCAAAGGCAACCTCGAGCTGGATGCAAAGGACAACATGACGCTGAGCGCCATCGAAGGCCGTGCCGAACAGATCAAGATCCGCACCGGCAAAAACCTCACCCTCGACGCCAAGACCCGCGAAAGCATCCGCCGCGACAACGAGAAATGGGACAAGAAGTGGTGGTTCGTCACTACCGAAACCTTTGAGCGTACTGGCAGCGAAGTCGAACGCCTGAGCACCGGCAGCGATTTTCAGGCGGTCAGCGACATCACCCTCGACGCCGGTGGCGACGCCCGCCTGCTGGCCGCCGGCGTGCAGGCGGGCGGAGATCTGAAGCTGCGCAGCGGCAATACGCTGGAGGTCAGCGCCGGCATCGACAGCGTGACCCGCGACGAACGCATTCGTCACCGCAAGCACCTGTGGCGCGGCGACCAGGACACCCACGACTACCGCGAAAGCGCGCGCCCCAGCCAGCTTTCGGGCCGCAACCTGACCGTGGAGGCGGCGGGGCCAACGCGCATCGTCGGAAGTGAGCTGCGAAGCAGCGCGGATATCAGCATCAAAGCCCCCGAACTCGAGATCGCCGGAACCTCGCTCAAGGGCAGTGACTCCCGCAAGGAGTATCGGGGCGACCTTGCCTCCGGGGCATTTTTCGGCAACCGCGATCGGGCAGAAGGCGAGCAGCAGACCGTCCGGGGTAGCCAGGTCGTGGCGGGCGGTGCATTGACCGTGGTCGCCGACGAGGTGCGGGTCAGTGGCAGCCGGGTCAGCAGCACCGGCGACGCCCTGCTGGTCAGCGAAAAAGCCCTGCTCAGCGTCGAAGCGGCGCGGGAAAGCTCGACCCGCAGTACCAACAGCAAAGACAGCAAGCTGTTCGGCCTGCTCGGCAGCAGCACCGACACCCGTCAGCAGCGTGACACCGCGCTGGTCAGCGACCTGGCCTCGGAAAGCAACCTGCGCCTGGCCAGCGCCGACGAATTGCAGGTCATCGGCAGCCGGCTGAAGGCCGGTGGACAACTGCAACTGGAGGCAGCGAAAGACCTGAGCGTGCAGGCTGCCACACAGGCTGAAAGCAGCACCAGTCAGCAGACTGACAGAGGCTTTTACGCCGATGCACGGCAGACTGCGGAAGCGCTCGACGGCAAGCCCGCTTCGAAGCAATACGTCGCCTCGGCGGGCTATGAGGTGAAAAAGAGCGAGCGCAGCACCAGCCAGGACACGCTGGTTGCCAGCCAGCTCAGCGGCGCGGCGATCACCGTCGGCGGCAAGGCCGACGTGTCGCTGAACAGCAGCAACCTCGACAGCAGCGGCGCTATCGATATCAGCGGCAAGACCGTCACCCTGGGCGCGCAAAACACCCGCGAACAGCAACTCACCACCAGCAGCCGCTCGGCGGGCGGCCTGGCGGTGACCGCGGGGATGGATCGCCAGGGCAGCGGCTACGAGGGTGCCTACCAGCGGCGGGAACACGAGGAAAACCTGGTCGACAGCCGTCCGAGCGAGCTGAAGGCGGCGGGACAGTTACGCATCAAGGCCGACACGCTGATCAATGAAGCGGCGCAGGTGAGCGCCGACGAGCACCTGCTGGTCGACGCGACCCGGGTGGAAAACCGCGCCACCGCCAGCGTCCGTGAAACCCGCGACAGCGAACGCAACTGGCAGGGCAGCCTGGGCATGAGCCTGGAAACCCGCGACATTACCCGCCCGATCGAAAACCTGATCACCGGCAACGAGGCCGCGCGCTTCCAGCAAGCCGCGGTAGAAGACGCCCTGGCGCCGCCAACCCTGGGCGCGGACCTGGCGCTGGAGCACCTCAACCGCGAACAGATCGGCCGCAGCGAAACCGCGCGAGTCAGCGAGCTGTCCGGCGCCACGGTGAAGATCCAGGCCGACGAGGTGAGCGATACCGGCACCCGTTACCGCGCCGAAAAAGGCGGACTGCAGATCGATGCACGGACTCATCAGTTCGTCGCTGCGCAAGACACCAGCGTCGAGACCGTCGAGCGCCTGGAAGTCGGCGGCACTGCCCGGGTGGAAACCAGCACGGGCAAGGACATTACCGGAAAACTCTCGGGCAAGGGCGGATCGCTGAGCAGCAGCAACACCACGACCACCGCCCGTCCGGGGAGCCTCTACGGTCAACAGGGTATCCAGATTCAACTGGGTAGCGACGGGCTTTACGAGGGAACCGCCTTCGACGCCGGCAAGGGCGGTCTGACCCTTGAGACAGCCGGCAATCTCAGCCTGCCCCAAGCCAACGATCACCAGGAGCAGAGCCTGCGCCAGCTCGACGGTAATGCCTGGCTCAAGGGCGGCAGCAACCCTGCCGGCAGCGCGCTGGAAGCTCGCGGTTATATGGACCACAAACGCAGCGACAGCCAGGACAGCCAGGCGCGGGTCGCCAGCATCGACAGCACGGGCGATGTCCGCCTCAAGGCCGGCGGTGAACTGACGCTGACCGGCATCCGCATCGGCAATAGCGGCGCCAAGCCAACCAACATCGACGTGCAGGCCGGCGGCCCGCTGCGGGTGCTGGCGGCCAGCGACAGTCATGAGGCCAGTGGCGACAACATAGGCGGCGGCGGTGAGGTGGTCTTCAAGATGAACGACGCCGGCAAGGGCGGCGGCTTGGGCGGGCATTTCAGCAACGGGCGGATTTCAGAGTCCGACCGCCGTGCCCAAGGCGCGGTCTTCACCGCGCAACAGGAGGTGAACCTGTCCAGCCAGGCGAGACAGGACGACGCGATCCACCTTGAGGGCTTGCAGGCATCGGCCGAGCGGATCAAGGTCGCGGCGGAAAACGGTGGCGTGCTGATCGAGTCCGCCACCAGCAGCGAGCGCCGCGACAACCTCGACCTGACCGTGGGTGCCGGCATCGCCGTGACTCCGGCGGCCACCCGCGACGAAACGAAAAAGGGCCTGTATGGCCGGGCGCAATTCAACCTCGACCAACGCGACAATCTTCTGCACCAGAACAGCCAGCTCGACGCCGCGCAGGTCGGCCTGTACAGCATGAACGACATGCAGCTCAACGGCGTGCGGGTGAATGCCGGGCGCATCGAAGGCGTTATCGGCGGTGACCTGCAACTGGCCAGCCGCCAGGACCGGGTCAACGCCTTGAAAGTGAATGTCGACGCGCAACTGAGCCGGGAGAAGAACCCGCAGGGCTACCTCAATGCTGTTCGTTCCTTCGGTGGCCCCTTGGGTGCCAGCGCCGAGAAGAAAGTCGGCGGCGCGGTACAGAGCGCCGACCCGGGTATTTCACCGACACTGGACCTGAAAGTGGATTACGCACGACGTGACAGCGTCGCCAGTCAGAGCCGGCTGAGCGGGCAGGAAAGCGTTGTCTTGCAGGTCGGCGGCGATGTGAAACTGTCGGGGGCGGATGTGCGCTCGAGCCAGGGCAAGGTCGAACTGGGTAGCGAGCGGATCAGCCAGGAAACCCTGAACGGTCGTGATGTGCGGCGGGTGGTAGGGACCAACCTGTCGAATGCGCCTGTGGAGCTGGGCAGCGATCTGGTCAATACCTACAAGAATGGCGGGATGAATCTGGAGGACGGGGATTCGTCGCTGGACCTGGGGCTGTTGCGCACCGGGGGGCATGATCGGGAGGTGAGGCTGGAGTCGAGGATTGTCGAGAAGAAATGAGATTTAGGGGATGCCCGTCAGTTAAACCAATTGGGGCCCCATCGCGAGCAAGCTCGCTCCTACAGGGTTCGTGATGACTTCAAAACCCTGTAGGAGCGAGCTTGCTCGCGATGGGGCACCGAACCGTCACAAAGAGCTTCAGATATCAGCCAATTTCCACGCCTCATACGCCGGCGTTTCATACGGATGACTCTGCTTCAGCGCACCGACGACCTGATGAATCAGGTCGTCGGCCACCACCAATTCCACTCGCCACTCTTCCACCTGCTCGACCACCCCGCTCTGCCCGATAAACGGCTGGCTGCCGTCCAGCGGGCGGAACTGACCCTGGCCCAGCACTTGCCAGGCGCAGCAGTCGTAGTCGCCGATGCGCCCGCCACCCGCGGCGAACACGGCCTGTTTGACCGTGTCGACGTGGCTCGGCGGAACGAAGAAGGCGAGTTTGTACACCCTTTAGTTCACCCACACCCGCGCATTGCGGAACATGCGCATCCAGGCGCCGTCTTCGTTCCAGTCGTCAGGACGCCAGGAGTTCTGCACAGCACGGAAGACCCGCTCAGGGTGCGGCATCATGATGGTGACGCGACCGTCGCGGCTGGTCAGGCCGGTGATCCCGCGCGGCGAGCCGTTCGGGTTGGCCGGGTAGGTTTCGGTGACCTTGCCGTGGTTATCGACGAAGCGCAGTGCCACGCAGCCGGACAGGTCGGCTTCGAGCAGGGCTTCTTCGCTGGCGAACTCGGCATGGCCTTCGCCGTGGGCGATGGCGATCGGCATGCGCGAACCGGCCATGCCCTGCAGGAAGATCGAGTTGGACTTCTGCACTTCAACCATGGCGACACGGGCTTCGAACTGCTCGGAACGGTTACGCACGAAGTGCGGCCAGAACTCGCTGCCCGGCACCAGTTCGTGCAGGTTGGACATCATCTGGCAACCGTTGCACACGCCGAGGGTGAAGCTGTCGGTGCGCTCGAAGAAGCCCTGGAAGGCGTCGCGGGCACGGCTGTTGAACAGCGCCGACTTGGCCCAGCCCTCACCGGCGCCGAGAACGTCGCCGTAAGAGAAGCCACCACATGCCACCAGGCCTTTGAACGCGTCCAGGTCGACGCGACCGGCGAGGATATCGCTCATGTGCACGTCGATGGCGTTGAAGCCGGCGCGGTCGAAGGCTGCGGCCATCTCGACCTGACCGTTGACGCCCTGCTCACGCAGTACCGCCACCTGTGGACGCACGCCTTTCTTGATGAACGGCGCAGCGATGTCCTGATTGACGTCGAAGCCCAGCTTGGCGCTCAGGCCCGGGTTGTCTTCTTCCAGCAGCAGGTCGAATTCCTGATCGGCACACTGGGCGTTGTCGCGCAGGCGCTGGATCTGGTAGCTGGTCTCGGCCCACTGGCGTTGCAGCAGACGGCGCTGGCCGTCGAACAGCACTTCGCCATTGAGGCTGATGGAGACTTCATTGCTGTTGACCGGCTTGCCGATCACCGCAACGCAGTCTTCGCCCAGGCCGGCGGCGCTGAACTGGGCCAGCACGTCTGGAGTGGCGTCCTGGCGAACCTGGATCACCGCGCCCAGCTCTTCGTTGAAGAGGATGGCCGCAACTTTCTCGCGCTTGCTGGTCAGGGTGTCCAGTTCCAGGCTCAGGCCGCAATGACCGGCGAAGGCCATTTCCAGCGCGGTGGTCAGCAGGCCACCGTCGGAGCGGTCGTGGTAGGCCAGCAGGTGACCGTCGGCGTTGAGACCCTGGATCACGGCGAAGAAGGCCTTGAGGTCTTCGGCATCATCGACGTCCGGCGCCTGGCTGCCCAGCTTGCCGTGGGTCTGCGCCAGGATCGAGGCGCCCATGCGGTTCTGCCCGCGGCCCAGGTCGATCAGGATCAGGTCGGTTTCGCCCTTGTCCATGCGCAGCTCTGGGGTCAGGGTCTTGCGGATGTCGGTGACCGGTGCGAAGCCGGTGACGATCAGCGACATCGGCGAGGTAACGCTCTTCTCCGTGCCCTCATCGCTCCAGCGGGTTTTCATGGACATGGAGTCCTTGCCCACTGGAATGGTAATGCCCAGCTCAGGGCACAGTTCCATGCCCACAGCCTTGACGGTGTCGTACAGACGGGCGTCTTCACCCGGATGGCCGGCGGCGGACATCCAGTTGGCCGACAGTTTGATGTCGGAGAGTTTTTCGATGCGCGAGGCGGCCATGTTGGTCAGCGTCTCGCCGATCGCCATGCGGCCGGATGCCGGGGCATCGAGCAGCGCCAGCGGAGTGCGCTCGCCCATCGCCATGGCTTCACCGCTGTAGACGTCGAAGCTGGTGGCAGTCACGGCAACGTCGGCCACCGGAACCTGCCACGGGCCGACCATCTGATCGCGGGCAACCAGACCGGTGATGGTGCGGTCGCCGATGGTGATCAGGAAGCTTTTGCTGGCCACGGCCGGGTGACGCAGGACGCGCTCGATGGAGTCGGTCAGCTCCAGCTGGGCCGGGTCGAAGTCATCGCCCAGTTCGGCTTCGCGGGTCACCGAACGGTGCATGCGCGGCGGCTTGCCCAGCAGGACTTCCAGCGGCATGTCCACCGGGGTGTTGCCGAAGTGGCTGTCGGTGACGGTCAGGTGCGCTTCTTCGGTGGCTTCGCCGACCACCGCGAACGGGCAACGCTCGCGTTCGCAGATAGCCTGGAAGCGCTCGAAGTCGACCGCGCTGACGGCCAGCACGTAACGTTCCTGGGATTCGTTGCTCCAGATTTCGTGCGGGGCCATGCCCGGCTCGTCGTTGGGCACGTTGCGCAGCTCGAAGCGGCCGCCGCGGCCGCCGTCGTTGACCAGTTCCGGGAAGGCGTTGGAGATACCGCCGGCGCCGACGTCATGGATGAAGGCGATCGGGTTGTTGTCGCCCAGTTGCCAGCAGCGGTCGATGACCTCCTGGCAGCGGCGTTCCATTTCCGGGTTTTCCCGTTGAACGGACGCGAAGTCGAGGTCGGCAGAGCTGGCGCCGGTGGCCATCGACGAGGCAGCGCCGCCGCCCAGGCCGATCAGCATGGCCGGGCCACCGAGCACGATCAGCTTGGCGCCGACGGTGATTTCGCCCTTCTGCACGTGATCTTCACGGATGTTGCCCATACCGCCGGCCAGCATGATCGGCTTGTGGTAACCGCGCACTTCTTCGCCGTGCGGGGTGTTGATCGACTGTTCGAAAGTACGGAAGTAGCCCGTCAGGGCCGGACGACCGAACTCGTTGTTGAACGCGGCGCCGCCCAGCGGGCCTTCGATCATGATGTCCAGCGCGTTGACGATGCGCTCAGGCTTGCCATACGCCTGTTCCCACGGCTGTTCGAAGCCCGGGATGCGCAGGTTGGAAACGGTGAAACCGGTCAGGCCGGCTTTCGGCTTGGCGCCGCGACCGGTGGCGCCTTCGTCGCGGATTTCGCCGCCGGAGCCGGTGGACGCGCCCGGGAACGGAGCGATGGCGGTCGGGTGGTTATGGGTCTCGACCTTCATCAGGATGTGCACCGGCTCCTTTACCGCGCCGTACTGGCGGGTTTCAGGATTCGGGAAGAAGCGGCCGGCGACCGAACCGACGATCACCGAGGCGTTGTCCTTGTATGCGGACAGAACGCCTTCGCTGTGCATCTGATAGGTGTTCTTGATCATGCCGAACAGGCTTTTTTCCTGGCTTTCGCCGTCGATATCCCAACTGGCGTTGAAGATCTTGTGACGGCAGTGCTCGGAGTTGGCCTGGGCGAACATCATCAGTTCGATGTCGTGCGGGTTGCGCTTGAGGCCCTGGAAGGCGCTGACCAGGTAGTCGATTTCGTCTTCGGCCAGGGCCAGGCCCAGCTCGACGTTGGCCTTGGCCAGGGCCTCGCGGCCACCGCCGAGGATGTCGACGGCGGTCAGCGGCTTGGGTTCGGCGTGGCTGAACAGGCCTGCGGCCTCTTCCAGCCGGGCCAGTACCACCTGGGTCATGCGGTCGTGCAGCAGCTCGGCAACGCCAGCGGCGTCGGCTTCGCTCAGTTCACCACTGACATAGAAGGCAATGCCCCGCTCCAGACGACGGACGTTTTCCAGGCCGCAGTTGTGGGCGATATCGCTGGCCTTGCTCGACCAGGGCGAGATGGTGCCGAAACGCGGCATGACCAGGAACAGGCGACCGGCAGGTTCCTGTACCGGTACGCTCGGGCCGTACTTGAGCAGGCGCGCGAGCACTTGCTGTTGGTCGGCGGTCAGATCGCCGTCAACCTCGGCGAAATGAGCGAATTCAGCGTACAAACCACTAACAGCGGGGACTTTCTGGCTCAATTGCTCGAGTAATTTACCGTGGCGAAAGGCAGAAAGGGCAGGAGCGCCGCGCAGGATCAACATCGTCGGGACAGCCTCAGGAAGGGGGTGTGCTTAGAGGCCGTGCATTCTAGCCTAAACCTCTGCGTCAGGCACCCGAAACGCTGCATTGGCGGCCATCCGAATGTCGGCAAGTGCGTTCCAGGGCGGCCGTCCGTCCGTCGGCGGGCCGCAACTGCGCTAAAAAGTCGCAAGCACAGGCGGCGATAGCAGACAAGCTATCAGTTGTCGAGATATGGCGCGGCAGGCCCTTTGCGTATACTGCACGTTATGTTTGCCCAGACTGCTTTGCGCCAGCGTTGCGCCAAATGGCTCATCGCAACCGGACTCTTCCTGATGCTCGGTGCCTGCGTTGAAAAACCCAGCACCCTCGAACGCATCAAGGAGGATGGTGTATTGCGCGTGGTGACCCGCAACAGCCCGGCCACCTATTTCCAGGATCGTAACGGCGAAACCGGCTTCGAATACGAGCTGGTGAAGCGCTTTGCCGACGATCTTGGGGTCGAACTGCAGATCGAAACCGCCGACAACCTCGACGACCTGTTCAGCCAGCTCGGCAAGCCATCAGGCCCGGTGCTGGCTGCCGCCGGCCTGGTCAGCAGCGAACAGCGCAAGGGCCAGGCGCGCTTTTCCCACCCTTATCTTGAAGTCACCCCGCAAGTCATCTACCGCAACGGCAAGACCCGCCCCACCAATGCCGCCGGGCTGGTGGGCAAGCGCATCCTGGTGCTCAAGGGCAGCAGCCACGCCGAACAGCTCGCCGAACTGAAGAAACAGTACCCGGGCCTGGAATATGAAGAGTCCGACCAAGTGGAAGTGGTCGACCTGCTGCGCATGGTGGATGAAGGTCAGATCGACCTGACCCTGGTGGATTCCAACGAATTGGCGATGAACCAGGTGTATTTCTCCAACGTGCGGGTGGCCTTCGACCTCGGCGATGCCCGTGACCAGCGCTGGGCTGTGGCCGCCGGCGAAGACAACAGCCTGCTCAACGAAATCAACGAATTCCTCGACAAGGTGCAGAAGAACGGCACCCTGCAACGCCTGAAAGACCGCTATTACGGGCACGTCGACGTGCTCGGCTACGTCGGCGCCTACACCTTCGCCCAGCACCTGCAGCAGCGCCTGCCGCGCTTCGAAAAGCACTTCCGCACCTACGCCAAGCAAGAACAGGTGGACTGGCGCCTGCTGGCGGCGATCGGTTACCAGGAATCCATGTGGCAGCCGGAAGTGACCTCCAAGACCGGCGTGCGCGGCCTGATGATGCTGACCCAGCGCACCGCCCAGGCCATGGGCGTGTCCAACCGCCTCGACCCGGTGCAGAGCATCCGCGGCGGTGCCAAGTACTTCATGCACGTCAAGGAACAGCTCGACGATTCCATCAAGGAGCCGGACCGCACCTGGTTCGCCCTGGCCGCCTACAACGTCGGCGGCGGTCACCTGGACGACGCGCGCAAGCTGGCCGAGCGCGAGGGCCTGAACCCGAACAAGTGGCTGGACGTGAAAAAGATGCTGCCGCGGCTGTCGCAGAAGAAGTGGTACAGCAAGACCAAGTACGGTTACGCCCGTGGCGGCGAGCCGGTGCATTTCGTCGCCAACATCCGCCGCTACTACGACATCCTCACCTGGGTGACCCAGCCGCAGCTTGAGGGCAGCCAGGTCGCCGAAGGCAACCTGCACGTACCCGGCGTGAACAAGGACAAGCCGGCGGAACAGACCCCGCCGCTTTAAGCCTTGGCTCTGCGGGCCTTGAAGAACTCGCTCAGCACCGTCCCGCACTCCTCCGCCAGCACCCCGCCCTCATAGAGCACCCGGTGATTGAGAAAGCCCTGGGTGAAGAACTGTCCCTGGCTCTGCACGATCCCGGCTTTGGGCTCCAGCGCGCCATAAACCACGCGGTTGACCCGCGAATGCACGATCAATCCGGCGCACATGCTGCACGGTTCCAGCGTCACATACAGGGTGCTGCCCGGCAGCCGGTAGTTGCTGGCGGCCTTGGCAGCGGCGCGGATGGCGACCATTTCGGCGTGGGCGCTGGGGTCGCTGTCGATGATCGGCCGGTTGAAGCCCTGGCCGATCACTTCGCCGTGCTGCACCAGCACCGCGCCCACCGGCACTTCGCCGAGCGCCGCGCCTTGGGCGGCCAGTTCCAGGGCCAGGCGCATGAATTCCTGATCGCGGCTGCGATCGATGATCTGCGGTCGCATCACACCACCGCGATCGCGGCCATCAGGCCGGTTTCCATGTGGTCGATGACGTGGCAGTGGAACATCCACGTCCCTGGGTTATCCGCCACCAGCGCCACCTGGGCGCGCTCGTTCTTGCCCAGCAGGTAGGTGTCGGTGAACCACGGCTCGACGATGTTGTGACGATTGGACCCGATGACCTTGAAGCTCATGCCATGCAGGTGGATCGGGTGCTGGTACTGGGTCATGTTCTTCAACTCGAAGATGTAGCTCTTGCCCTTTTGCAGAGTGGCGATCGGGCGGTCGGCGCAGGTCTTGTCGGTGATGTCCCAGGCCTGGCCGTTGATCTGCCAGAGGCTCGGCGGCCTGCCGTTGTCGGTATCCACCGAGACCTTGCCGGCCCATTCGAAATTGAAGTTGAGTTTCTCGGCGTTCTCCAGGTCTGGCTCGGCGACCGGGTTCGGCGGCAGCGCCGGCGGCCAGTCGCCCGGCGTGTCGGCGCTGGTGACCGAGCGCAGGGTGCCGAGGCGCACAAAGCCGTCGCGCAGGGACACTTCCTCGCCCGCCTCGGGAATGCGGATCGCCAGACAAATGCGCATGCCCGGGCCAAGCCAGTACTCGTCTTCCAGCGGACGCGGGGTGATGGGGTTGCCGTCGAGGGCATAGATCATCGCCTCGCAGTTGCCCTTGAGGTTGAGGCGATAGGTCCAGGTGTTGTCGAGGTTGAGCAAACGCACCCGCACCACCTGCCCGGCCGGCAGCTCGCTCACCGCATTGGCCTGACCATTGATGGTGATCAGGCGCCCGGCGGTGCCGTTGCGTGCTGCCTCGCGGGGGATGCTGAAGGGCAGGAAGGCGCCCTGCTCGTCCACATGCCAGGTTTTCAGGCTCAGCGTGCGCTCGTGTTTGAAGCCGGTCGGCTCGCGCTCCTCGACGATCAGCGGGCCGACCAGGCCGCGGCCCAGTTCCTCGCTGCTGCTGACATGAGGGTGATACCAGTAGCTGCCGGCATCCGGCACGCGGAACTTGTAGTCGAAAAACTCGCCCGGCTTGACCGGCAACTGCGACACGTAGGGCACGCCGTCCATTTCCAGTGGCAGGCGGATGCCGTGCCAGTGAATGGTGGTTTCCACCGGCAGGTGGTTGATGAAGCGCACCCGCAGCCAGGTGCCCTGACGCACCCGCAACTCGGTGCCCGGCGCCGATGGGCCGAAGGCCCAGGCCTCGGTCTTGAAGCCCGGCACCAGCTCAACGTCCAGCGGCGCGGCGATCAGTTCGTAGTCGTGTCCCGCGTTCTCGTCCTCGACCTTGCCCAGCCAGTAACGGGCCGCACCACCGGCGCCCAGGCCAACCACCACCAGGCCGGTCAGCCCCTTGAGCATTTGTCGACGGGAAAAGGACATCGGAACAGGCACCTCGTACTCGCGAAAAACAACAGTCAGCCATTATCTGGCCAGCGTGAAGGGCGAATACGATACACCCGCATTTACTAAAGATTAAGTGAAGTCTTGTCGCAGGGGGCCAACGATGAGCCTGGTTACCTACACATCCAGCAGGCAATCGCAAACCGTCAGCCACTGGCGATCCTGTGGGAGCGGCCGTTAGCCGCGATGGGCCGCAAAGCGGCCCTGAATCCATCCAGCACCCGGTCTCTGGCGGGGCTGGGTCTCACATTCAGGCATCCTCGAGTTCCAAAGAATTCCAGGAGCAGACAGCCACCTCGTGCTGGATGGTTTTGGGGCCGCTTTGCGGCCCATCGCGGCTAACGGCCGCTCCTAAAGGGTCCGCGTCTTGCCAGCGATTAGGCCATCAGCGAGACATCCGCTCGATCACCAGCCGCAACGACGCCGGCAACATCGGCCCGTGGTTCAGCCCTTCGAAACGCTGGTAGCTGACCTGCAACCCTGGAACCTTCTGCAGATCGGCAACCAACGCCCGCGCCGGCGCTTCCACATCACCCGTGCTCGGCCCACGAGGCTGGGACGGCTCGGCACTCCCGCGCATCAGCAACAGACGAGGATGGCTGCCGCCCAGACGCGCCGACAAACCTTCGACCTCACGCACGATCGCCCCGTCCCGCCACCACAGCGAAGGACTCGCCGCCGCGTAATCACTGAACTCGCCAGGCCGGCGGAACAACGCGTGCAGCACCGCCAATCCGCCATAGGAGTGGCCCCACAGCGTCTGGCGACGGCCATCAATCGGCGCGACGGCGGCGACCATCGGCCGCATGCGCTGATTCAACAGGTCAAAAAACCCATCTACACCGCCACTGGGCTGCCCGGTCAACGGATCGACCTGCTCCGCCAGGCCCGGCACCGCCGGTGTGTAGTCATAAGTGCGGGCGTTGCGCTCGATGCGCTGCTCGGTCTGGTAACCCACGGCAACCAGCAACGGCGCTTGCCCGGCGGCCAGTTCGCGCAACTGCGGCGCTTGCAGGGCGCCGAGGGCGGCGTTGCCGTCGAGCATCCACAACACCGGATAACCGGCAGCCGGCGCCGGGCGATCCGGTTTGCCGATCCAGAGCTGGTAGTGGCGCTTGCCGTCAGCGGAATCCAGCGTGAGGGTGGTGAAACGGTAAGCGGAATCCTTCTCTTGCAGCACTGGAGCGTCCATCTTCTGCTCGGGCTCCGGCTGCGCCAACGCAACAGAGCCCGACGCCATCAGCGCCAGGCTCAGGAATAACGGGGTGAGGTTCATCAGGCATTCTCGTTATGTGCGCGACCAGCCGCCGCTTGCACAGGCAAGCGGCGGCTGTGGTCCTTTTAGAAGGAGGCAGTCAGGCTGGTGTAGAGCGTGCGGCCCGGCTCGTTATAGGTCGCGGCGCCCGCACCATCGATACCGTTCACGCCCTGAGCGTTGCCTTCCCGGAACAGGCGCTTGTCGAAGAGGTTATCCACGCCGGTGGTCAGGCTCAGGTTCTTGGTGAAGGCGTACGTGCCGCTCAAACCCACCAGTGCATAAGGCGACAACTGATTGTTGCCACTCCCGGTCACACGATCACCGTGATAGTCGTACTTCTTCGGCGTCTGCTTGCCATACCAGGCCACGCTGGCCTGCAGCGACAGCGCATCGGTGGCCTGCCAGTCGAGCATCGAGTTGAGGGTGTACTTCGGGGTCACCGACAGGGTCTCGCCGGTGGTCTTGTTCTTCGATTGCAGCATGTAGGTGAAATTGTTGTTCCACTTCAACTGTTCGGTCAGCGGAATGGTCAGGGTGCCTTCGAGGCCTTCGACCAGTGCCTTCGGCACGTTTTCCCACTGGTAGATCGCAGAGTTGACGTAGGTGCCGGTGCCGCCAGTCGCGCGGCCCACCGGGCTCATGCCGGACTCGATCTTGTTCTTGTAGTCGTTGCGGAAGTACGTCAGGCCAGCGACCCAGCCGTCGTTCTGGTACTCGATACCCAGTTCCTTGTTGACGCTGGTCTCGGCTTCGAGCTTGTCGTTGCCCTGCAGGTAGCAACTGGTGCTCTGGCCATAGCAACCCTGGCCGCGGCTGTAGAGCAGGTAGTCAGGGTTGAGCTGATACAGGTTCGGCGCCTTGTAGGCACGGGCGATACCGGCTTTCAGGGTGAGGGTGTCGGTCAGCGCGTGGGACAGGTTGAGCGATGGGCTCCAGTTGTCGCCGACGATGCTGTGGTGGTCGAAACGCAGGGCCGGCGTGAGCATGGTGCCGGGCAGCAGTTCGATGTTGTCTTCGGCGAAGAACGAGACGATCTGCGCTTGCGAGCTGGTGTCGCGGCCCCCGCTGGTCAGACCGCTGACCGCGCCGCCTTCGCTGGTGGTCTGGGTGTTGGCGCTCGGGTCATCGAGCTTTTGCTGGCTCCACTCGGCGCCGAGGGTCAGGGTCTGGTCACGCAGGGCGTGCAGCGGCAGGTTCACTTCGCCGTGGGCGGTCAGGTCGCGCAGGGTCGAGGTGTAGAAGTCGGTGTTGCTGAAGATGCCTTCGGTGCCGCCGGCCAACCCTTCGTTGATCCGCTGGTTGCGGGTCTTCTCGTATTGCAGGTAGGCCATGGTGCTGCCGAAATCCCAGTCGCCGCGATGGGTGAGCGCGTAGTTCTCGCGGTAAAGGATGTTGGTCTCGTGACCGAGCATGCTTTTCACGTTGGCGTTGGAGTTGGTGTTCTGGGTGTCGCCGGTATAAATGTTGCCCTGGCGGCTGAAGCCTGCTTCCAGTTCCAGGGTCTGCTCAGGGCTCAGGTGCCAGCTCAACTGGCCGTTGAGGTCCTTGTTGCGCACGCCTTCGCGGCCAGCCGGCAGCGTGCCGACCTGGTTACCGGTGCGGGCGGATTCGTGGCCGGCGTTGATGTCCCAGTCATCCGAATCGGTTTTCGCCACATTGCCGTAGACCCGGTAGCTGAGACTGTCGGTCAGCGGGCCGTTGAGCCCGAAGGTGACCCGCTTGCTGACACCTTCTTCATCATGCTGCGGGAAATTCTGGTAGACGGTCATGTTGCCGTGGGTTTCGGCACCGGCCTGTTTGGTGATGATGTTCACCACCCCGCCCATCGCGCCGGAGCCATAACGGGCCGCCGCCGGGCCACGAATGACCTCGATGCGCTCGACCTGATCGGCTGGCACCCAGTTGGTGTCGCCACGGGAATCGCGCTCGCCGCGCCAGCCGTAGCGCACCGAGCTGCGGCTGCCGACCGGCTTGCCGTCGACCAGGATCAGGGTGTTTTCCGGGCCCATGCCGCGGATATCGATCTGGCGGTTGTTGCCGCGCTGGCCGCTGGTGGAGTTGCCGGTCAGGTTGACCCCGGGCATGGTCCGGATGATCTGCGACAGGTCAGTGGCAGGCGGGCGCTTCTTGATGTCCTCGGCGGTGATGATCGACACGCCCGGCGCCTGCTTGGTCTCTTCCAGCGCGGTGGCAACGACGTTCTGGCTTTCCAGCTCGACAACCTGCGGCTCGGAAGCCGCCTGCACGGCGGTGGACAACAGGCAACTGGACAGCAGCAGGAAGGGAATGCGGGTGACTGGGCGGGGCAACATCTTTCGATCTCCGGAACGTCGCGCTGTGGGCAAGAGATCACGAATGATAATGACTGCTAATTGAGAGTAAAGCTCATTAACTTTCTAAACATTCCTCGGCGACGGGTAGCACCAGATGCAGCACCAGGCCCGGATGGCCATTGCTGGCCCAAAGCGTTCCACCTTGCAGGGCGATACCGCGACGGGCGATCGCCAACCCAAGGCCGAAACCTGCGCCGCTGCCGGCCAGACGCTGGTACGGCTCGAAGATGCGCTCAAGGTCGGTATCGGCGACGCCCGGCCCCTGATCTGTCAATTGAAAATGCCAACAGTCGCCTTCACGCACGCCCTCGAAGCTGACCGTGCCACCTTCCGGTGAATGACGAATGGCGTTGCGCAGCAGGTTTTCCAGGGCCTGGGCGACGCTGTCCAGGTGGCCCTGGATCCGGCAATCGGCGGTCAGCGTCGAAGGAAAGCGTGAACGCGCCCAGCCGCTTTCGAAACAGACGTCTTCGCACAGCGCTTCCCACACCGAAAGCATCTGCACCGGCTCGGTGGGCAACTGCGGTTGTTCGGTGTCCATCCAGGCCAGGTCGAGGGTGTCTTCCAGCAGCCGCTGCATGCCGTCCACTTCCCGGTCCAGACGCTCGCGCAGTTGCTCCGCTGGTACGCCGCTGTCATGGGCGATGCGCAACCGCGCCAGCGGCGTGCGCAACTCGTGGGACAAAGTACGCAGCAACAACCGTTGCTGATCAAGGCTGCGCCGCAAGCGCCCGGCCATGTGTTCGAAGGCCTGGGCCAGCTCGCCCAGTTCATCGCGGCGCTCCTGCAACGGCAGGCCGGGGCTGTTCAGATCATCGGCGCGCAGGGCGTCGGCGCGGTCGCGCAGACGATTGAGCGGCACCACCAGATGGCGATAGAGCGCCAGCCCGAGCAGCAACGCAAACACCGCCGGCGCTATACCGTGGGTAACCAGATGGGTCCAGGGCGTCAGGCCGGTGGGCAGCAGGCGCTCCGGCAACTGAATGACCAGCCGGCCGTCCTCGGGATGCTCGGGAAACTCGATGCTGACATACGGCAATTCATCTTGAAGCCGCCGGCTCATGGGCCAGTCGAGCTTGCGCATGAAGGTCAGGTGACTAGCCTCTTCAGCGGTCAGCGGCGTGGTGCCGAGGCTTTGCAGATAGGGCCCGACCAGCGCCACCCAGGTGTCTTCCTGCTGTGCGAGCTGCTTGCGGTAAGCCTCGGCGCCTTCGGCTCCGCCGTCGCGCCAGGCTTGTTCAGCCTGCTCGGCATAACGGGCCAGATAGCGTTGATCGGCCGCGCTGAGAAAGTAGGTGCTGCGCTCCACCGACAGGCCCCAGGTCCAGATCAGCCACGTCAGCAACAGGCAGAAGCTCACCAGTATCAGCGCCAGCTTCCATAACAGCGGATGACGGCGCATCAGGACAGTTCCGCTTCCACCAGAATGTAGCCCTGACTGCGCACCGACTGAATTTGCACGTGGCCCGCGCCGATCGCCGTGAGTTTGCGGCGCAGGTTGCAGACATGCACATCGAGGCCACGGTCCAGCCGGGTGTAGGCGCGGTGCAGCACCGTCTGATAGAGAAACGCCTTGCTCAACGCCTCGCCGGGATGGGCGCGCAGCGTCGACAGCAGGCGGAATTCGGAACCGGTGAGCCCGGCGTTGCGGCCCTGATGAATGACGTCCTGACGCTCCTGATCGAAGGTCAGCGAACCGCTGTCGCTGCCCTGCTCGTCGCGCCGCCGATCCAGCGCCACTCGCCGCAACAGCGCATCGACCCGAGCGTCCAGCTCGGCGAGGCTGAACGGCTTGGGCAGGTAATCATCAGCGCCGCGGGTGAAACCACTGATGCGGTCCTGCTCGGCACCGAGGGCGGACATCAGCATCACCGGCACCGACTGATGCCGGCGCAGAGTATCCAGCAGGCTCAGGCCATCGATCCCCGGCAGCATGATGTCCAGCAACATCAGGTCGAAGCCGCCCTGCTCCATCGCCGCCAGGGCCTGAGTGCCGTTTTCGCAGGCATGGACCTGAAACCCACGGCGCTGGAAATGGTGCTCGAGGTCCTGACGCAGGTTGAGGTCGTCTTCGGTAAGGAGAAGTCTGGGGGACACGGACAGTGGCTCTGGATGGGAAGTGATTGCAATTGCGAATCATCCCATCGAGAGGTTGGTTCGGGCAATGCCTCTGGTCAGGCATCGAAAGCTGGATTATTCCACCCAGTGAAATAAAGAACTCACCACAACACGTATTCCGCCGAAAAGCGTTCGCTCCCACACTGGACGCACGGATCGGGAATCAACCCGCCCCGCAGTCAGGAGCCAAACCATGAAAATTCATCACCATCCCCTGTCGGGCCACGCCCACCGCGCCGTGTTGTTCGCCTCGCTGCTGGGCGTACCCCATGAGCTGGCGCTCGTCGATCTGGCAGCCGCTGCACACAAGGCACCCGCGTTTCTGGCGCTCAATCCCTTCGGCCAGATTCCGGTGCTGGAAGATGGCGACATCGTGATCGCCGATTCGAATGCGATCCTCGTCTATCTCGCGAAGAAAGCCGGCCGCAGCGACTGGCTGCCGGAAGACGCACTCGGCGCGGCACAGGTTCAGCGCTGGCTGTCGGTAGCGGCCGGCGAACTGGCCTACGGTCCCGCAGCGGCCCGGCTGATCACTGTGTTCAACGCCAGTTTCAATGCCGATGAAGTCATTGCCCGGGCCCATGTGCTGCTCGGCCGGCTGGAGCAGCATCTGGCCAACCGCGACTGGCTGGCGGCCGATCACCCGACCATCGCCGATGTCGCGATCTACAGCTATATCGCCAGCGCACCGGAAGGCAATGTCGACCTGTCCGCCTACACGGCCGTCAACGCCTTCCTCGCCCGGGTGGAAGCACTGCCCGGCTTCGTCCCCTTTGCCAAAACCCCGGCCGGCCTGACTGCCAACGCCTGACCAACGCTGCCCTACCCCACGGGAGAGACGAACATGGCCGAACACCTGAAAACGCTACCGATCTGGCATGAAGGCGAAACGTTCATCCAGGCAAAAGTCGGGGTTGCCGAGCGCATGGAAGGTGTCGGCCAGCGGGTCATCCGGGATTTCATGCCCGACCAGCATCGCCAGTTCTACGCGCAACTGCCCTTTATTGTGCTGGGCAGCGTGGATGCCGAGGGCGATGCCTGGGCGACCTTTATTGAAGGCCGGCCAGGCTTCATGTCCTCGCCAACACCGACGGCGCTCGATCTCCACGCCCGGCCGGATCCGCTGGATCCCGCTGTCCGGGGCATGCTCGACGGCGCGCCGGTCGGTCTGCTGGGTATCGAAATGCATACCCGCCGGCGCAACCGCATGAACGGTGTGCTGCGCGAGATGGATCAAGGCTTGCGGGTGCAGGTGGATCAAAGCTTCGGCAACTGCCCCCGCTACATTCAGTTGCGCGACTTCCGCTTTGATCGCCAGCCGGACGCACCTTCTCCGGGGCAGATCGAGGAACTCCCGAGCATCGACCCGGAAGCCCGCGCCTTGATCGAAGGCGCCGACGCCTTTTTTGTCGCCTCCTACGCCAATCGCCAGGGCTGCCGTCAGGTCGATGTCTCCCACCGTGGCGGCAAGGCCGGCTTCGTTCGTGTCGACGAAGACGGCACGCTGACCATTCCGGATTTCAACGGCAACCTGTTTTTCTCGACGCTGGGCAATATCCACCTCAACGGCAAGGCCGGACTGCTCTTCGTCGATTTCGCCAGCGGCGACTTGCTGCAGATGACCGGCGACGCCGAGGTGATCTTCGATTCGCCTGAAATTACGGCGTTCCAGGGTGCCGAACGGCTCTGGACCTTCCGCCCGCGCAAGATTGTCCGTCGCCCCGGCGGCCTCGCCCTGCGCTGGATATCCCGGAAAGACGGCGAGGCCGACAGCTCGCTGATGACCGGCGACTGGCAGCAGACAGAAGAGCGCCTACGCGCGGCTGAACTTGCCACCCGCTGGCGGGTATTGAGAGTTTCCCGCGTGGTCCAGGAAAGCGCCTCGATCCGTTCCTTTCATCTAGAGCCCACCGACGGTGCGGGGCTGCTGCCGCATCTCGCGGGCCAGCACCTGCCGATCCGTGTGCGACTTCCCGGCGCGGACAAACCGATCATTCGCACCTACACCCTGTCTGTCGCACCGTCCGATAGCCATTACCGCATCAGCGTGAAACGCGACGGCCGGGTATCCGCCCATCTCCACGACGAACTGCGCGAAGGCGACACGCTGGAGGCGCGTGCGCCAGCGGGCGACTTCACCCTGGATGCCGCGGACCCGCGCCCCGCGATACTGATCGCCGGCGGCGTCGGCATCACGCCGATGCTGGCGATGCTGCGCCACCTCGTATTCGAAGGCGCGCGCACCCAGCGAATCCGCCCGGCCACGCTGTTCTACGCCGCACGTTCGAAAGCGGATCGCGCCTTCGATCAGGAGTTGGAGGCGTTGGTCGGAATGGCCAGCGGTGCGGTCAAACAGGTCCGCGTACTGAGCGACACCCACGCGGCTGCGCCAGGCGTCGACTACGACGTCGCGGGGCGCATCGACATGCCGCTGCTCGGGCGTTATCTGCCCTTCGGCGACTACGCGTTCTACCTGTGCGGCCCGCCCGCATTCACCCAGGCGATCTACGACGGCTTGCGCAGCTACGGCATCGCCGACGAGCGCATTCACGCCGAGGCTTTCGGACCCGGCTCACTGACCCGCACCGGCGCCATCGCCGCGCCCGTGCGCCTGCCGCCCGCGACTGCGCCGGTGGCGGTCACCTTCATGGACTCGCTGAAGGAAGCCCGCTGGACACCGGAGTCCGGCACCTTGCTGGAACTGGCGGAAGCCCGTGGCCTGTCACCGGAATACAGTTGCCGCGAAGGCCATTGCGGCACCTGTCGCACCCGCCTGCTCAAGGGCGCGGTCACCTATATCAAGGAGCCCAGCGCCAGCGTCGGCGACGATGAAGTGCTCATTTGCTGCGCGGTCGCCGCCGGTGAAGATCCGATCCAGCTCGCACTTTGACTTCACTCATCAATCAGGAGACTGACCATGTCCCGTCCACCGCTGCCACCGTTCACCGAACAGAGCGCCATCGAAAAAGTCCGCCTGGCCGAAGACGGCTGGAACAGCCGCGACCCTGCCAAAGTCGCGCTGGCCTACACCACGGACACCCGCTGGAGAAACCGCGCCGAGTTCGTCCACAACCGCGCCGAAGCCGAAGCCTTCCTCACCCGCAAATGGAACCGCGAACTGGACTACCGGCTGATCAAGGAACTGTGGGCCTTCACCGGCAACCGCATCGCCGTGCGCTACGCCTACGAGTACCGCGACGACAGCGGCCAGTGGTTCCGCGCCTACGGCAACGAGAACTGGGAGTTCGCCGAAGACGGCCTGATGCGCGCGCGCCACGCCAGCATCAACGAACAGCCGATCCGCGAAGAAGACCGCCAGTTCCACTGGCCGCTGGGCCGGCGCCCGGACGATCACCCGGGCCTCAGCCACTTCGGCTTCTGAAGCCAACACTGGAAGGATGCGCAAAATGGCACATAATCCCGGGCACCCCGACGGCGTCCCGGGACTCACCGGAGATGCCCATGACACGTCCCTGACCCGAAGGAAACCCACCGCAATGGACCGTTGGCTGGCGATGCGCGTCTTCGTGAACGTTGCGCAAACCGAGAGCTTCGCCAAGACCGCACGGCAGATGCACATGAGCGCGCCGGCAGTGACGAGGATCGTCGCCGCGCTGGAAGACCTGGTCGGCGCCCGCCTGCTGGTGCGCACAACACGCTCGGTGAAGACCACCGAGGCCGGCGCACACTATCTCGCCGACTGCCGGCGTATTCTCGGTGATATCGCCGAAGCCGAAGCCGCTGCGGCCGGTCACTACAGCGAGCCGTCCGGGACATTGGCGATCACCGCGCCGATCCTGTTCGGCCAGTTGTACGTACTGCCGATCGTCACCGACTACCTCGACGCCTACCCCGGCATGCATGCGCGGACCCTGTTCATCGATCGCCAGGTGAATATCGTCGAGGAAGGGCTCGATGTTGCCGTGCGCATCGGCCATCTGGCGGACTCCGGCCTGACTGCGGTGCGGGTCGGCGCGGTACGTCACGTGATCTGCGCGGCGCCGGACTACCTTGAAAAGCGCGGTACCCCGACCACCCCGGCAGACCTCAAAGATCACCGCATCGTCGCGTCCAACAGCTCATGGGCTTCGCCGGAATGGCGCTTCGCCGGTGGACAGCGAATCGGCATCGACCCGGTGCTGATGTGCAATACCAACCAGGCGGTGATCGATGCGGCGCGTTCGGGCTGGGGCTTGACCCGGGTGCTGCATTACCAGGTCGGGCCGGCATTGCAGGAAGGGGCGTTACAGGTGGTGCTGGAGGAGTTCGAGGAGCCACCGCTGCCGATTCACCTGGTGTATCCGCAAGGACGACAGGCGCCGGCGAAGGTGCGGGCGTTTGTGGATATGGCGGTGGAGCGGTTGCGGGGGAATTCGCTGTTTGGGGGTGTTCGTCAGTAACGGGTCTTTGGTTGCTGATGGCTCTCTCGCCGGCAAGACCGGCTCCCACAGGTTCCAGGCTGGCGCTTGCCAGCAATTAATCAGGCAAGCCCCGGCCAATGTCCGGGGCCCCATCAGCTCATTACGCCGAATGCACCTTGCGCCCACTCACCCAGGTTTCCTGCACCGGGATATCGCGCATGCCGGCCGCATCGGCGGCCTTCCATTGCAGCGGATCCTTGGCCAGGATCACCAGGTCGGCCTGCTTGCCCGGCAGCAGCGAACCGACCTGATGGTCGAGATGGCATTGCCAGGCAGCATCGATGGTCACCGCGCGCAGGGCCTGGTGCACATCGAGGCGCTCTTCCTTGTTGAGAATCCGCTTGTTGTCATCCTGCTCATCCACCACGGCTTCCATCACCCGGCCAATCGCCTGTTCCATGTAGCGCAGCGGACCGAACGGGGTGACGAAACGGTCGCTGTGCAGGCTGATGCGCAGGCCACCTTTCAACGCCGAGGCACAACGGTCGAGCATGTCGGCGCGTTCCTCGCCGAGGATGGTTTGCTGGAATGCCTGGCCCCAGTAGCCGACATGACCGATCAGGAAGCTCGGTGAGATCGCCATGCGCTTCATCAGGGCAATGGCGTCGTCGTGCAGCAGCGAGCAGTGTTCGATACGGTGGCGCTGGTTGGCCCAGGCCGGCACGCTGTTGAACGGCGGCTCGGGCAGTTGGGCCTTGTCGGTCGGCGGATTGCACAGGGCCAGTTGGTAGGCGGACAGCACGTTGTCGATCGCTTCGTCGCCGTTGGCATGGGTCAGGATCGGCCAGCCCTTGGCGGTGACATCGGCCATGACATTGGCCAGTTCGCGCACCGGGTTGTAGTTGAACAGGCCGTACGCGCCGACGCCTGGTACCTGATGCTCATGGCAACACTTGTAGGGCTCGCTCTGCAGCCCGGTGAGCCCCTGGTTCGAGCCGTCGGCGATCAGTTTCATCGCGCGCAGCGTGAACAGCTCGTTGCCCTCGCTGTCCAGCTCGGGATGGTAGGACTTCAGCCACATTTTCAGATCGGCGTCATCGCTGCCATACAAGGCCCCGCCTACCCGTAGCGTCAGTACATGAGTCTTGGCCAGCAGCCTCATCAGGCCGATTTCATACTGCTTGCCGACCAACCCGACGCTCGCATCGAATACCGTGGTGATTCCACGCTTGTTCGCGTCACTGAAGACCTGTAACAGGTTGCGGAAGAACTGCAACGGTCCCGGTTTAGGCAGATGCGGGATCATCAGGGCCGATTGGGTTTCGGTCAGGACGCCATCTTTGTATTCCTTGTCGAGACCGGCCAGCTTCAGGGCCTTGGTGTTCGCATAGCTGATATGACCGGACGCATTGAGCAGGAAGATCTTCAGCTCAGGCAGCTCGGGGTAAAGGCTATCAAGCGTGGACGCCTGGATGTCCTCCCAATCCGTCATCAACGAGGGGTCGACACCAAACCCGGTCACCCACTGCTCATCCTTGGGCTTGTCTTTCACCGCCTTGGCGGCCTTCACGATCTCGGCCTCGACGTGGGCGATGCTGTATTCCCTGTTCAGGCTCTGACCCTGAATGGGCGACAGATCGGTCCATCCGGTGATCAGTGCGGTAGACATCAGGTGCGCATGGGCATCGATCAAACCGGGCAGCAAGGTTTCTTCCGGCTTCAGCGGGCGATCGACCGGCTTGTACTGCTGCATTGCCTTGCGGACATCGTCCAGTGCGCCGCTCGCCTTCACCTCGCCCTGGGCGATACCGATGGCCTCGACCTGCTGCCCCGCCCGCTCGGGATCAGGGTAGATATTGCCGCCAAAGAAAATCACGGCTTGCTGACCGCCATGGGGAGCCAGTGTCTCGGCCTCGGCGTGCAGGGCCTGCCAGGCTTCGGCTGCATGCTCGAAGCGCGGCAGCATGTTGGGGGTACAGCAGGCACAGCCGAATTGAGGTTGTTGCGACATGAGTGATTCCTTTCAGTTTCAGAGATGGTCTGTGGAATGACGATGAACATCGCATGGCACGATTTCAGTCCGGTTATCCTCGCGTCCGGCAATGCGAAGAGGTCGAGAGGCCGTCCTGGTCCGTGCTCGATCGCCCGGCTAACTTAGCACCGCAGCGGGTGCTTGTAGCTAGGATAAAGTCAGTGTGCATAGCATCTGGCCACCACTCGCCCGCCACAGAAAAGTCTGCAGCGTGCGACCAAATGCTTCAGCCGAGCAGCTCGACGCCGCGGGCGCGATCCACAACTTCTGCACCAGTCTTCGCGTCGACGACCCCGAAGCAGCCCTGCGCGTCGATCCAGCCGATCCGGGCACCATCGGCTTGCCACACCACTGCTCTGATTGCGTGGGTGCTCGGTTGCAACGCCATGGTTTGGGTCTGCCCGTCCTCGATGACAACGAGCTCCCCGTCGCGAGTACCCACCGCAAGCCGACGCGCATCGTCGCAGAGCGCGGCACACCGGGCACGGTGAACGATTGGTCCTTCGAACGCGATATCTTCGGTGCCGGTGGTGATGACGAGGTAATCGTCCCAATGGATGAAGTAGTGCCCACCGCTTGCACTCAGGCCGACAAGGCCGTCGAGGTACGCGAGGCGCATGCCGTCGATCGGATGGTGTTCGGAGACGACACTGTTGGTTGCGCGGTCCCAGATCATCCAGTCGATTGCCGTCAGCAGGGTCAGACCTGTCTCCCCTCCGCCGAAGCGATCGAACCGGACCGCCGTTGTGCCGTCCTCGCAGATTGGCGTGGAACCGATAGGGCCATCGCCATTCGCCGACCAGAGCAGCCCACGACGCTCGTTGTCGACCGTGACATAAGTCCGCGGCGCCACAATGCTGCCTTGAAGCACAGGGCCCGCACACGCAAGGCTGTCGATGAGCGAGCCGTCGGCTGTCTTGAAGATAGAGACCGCTCCAGCGGGGCCGGCCACGAGCAACGACGCTCCGTCACTGGATACGGCAAGCGCACTGATGGGCCCGGAGGTGTACGCACGCATTGCCCATGCCGACTCATCCGCAAGCCGCACAAGGATGCCTTCACGCGTACCTATCCAGATCGCGGCCGGCTCAAAGGCAATGGCGGTGGCAAAACTCATCAGCACTGTCTCCCGAAGACTAACGCGTTCTCAATGTTGGGCTCGCCTGGATTGAAATTCCACTGGCTATACCACGAGGGGTGGTGGTCGTTACTCGTGAAGTTGGTGTTGTAGTGCACGAAGGTGTCACGCCCGTTCCACGGCGCGATGTTGGTCATCGCGACTTCGTTAGTGACGTCGAAGGTGAACCCGGCGGTAAGTTCGCGGCTCCAGTGCGCTGACCCATGGATATACAGCCATCCACCAGCCCTGACGACCGTCCGTCCGTAATGCCGATAGCAACGCAGGAGATACCCCTGAAGCCCCAGCGTGTCGCTCACGGACGAGTAGTGGGTTTGCACGTTGTTGTTCGCGAATTCGTTCAGCGCTCCGTAATTGACAATGGCGCTTCTGTCGGACTCGTAGACGAACGCAGTTTGGATATCGATGTTCCTGGCTGAGCAGTCTGCGGGGTCGTACTGGCCGAAAACAACGGTGTCGGGAGCATTCAAATGGTTCAGCCGACCGCCGCCGTTTCCTCGCACGAAGTCGCGCTGGCGGCCAATTGACTTGACGGTCGCCGCCGGGGCCCTGAGAGCAACCGTACCCAGGAGGGGATCGAGCTGAGGGCGGGAGAGCGGTGCACCGTTATATCCAAGCGAGTAGACGCTGACCGCCATGCCGTTCTTGTTCGCGTAATTCTGCACCCTCCTGGACGGAGCGTCGTTCCCTGCTCGCCATTGTGTCAGCCCCATCACAACGCACATGTGCATGCCATAGCCGATATGAGGGTTGTTGAAGATGCACGCGTCGAACGCACCGTAGGTGGCGAGCACATTCTGCCAGTGTGCCAGGATCGTCGCGTCGAACTGCGTGTTGCGGCGAATCATGTTCTTGTCGAGCGCGGCCTGGACGCTCTGTCGCTGGTTGTGATTATGGATTTCCGCGCCATCGGCCCCGTTGAGGACCATCATGTCGTCGGAAACTGCGCCGGGAAAAACGACGTCGTACTGGGTGACGACGATCCATTTGAATCCGTGAGCCACGCTGCTGGCATCGCCGAACTTTTGCGCGAGGTTGACGGCGTATTCGTACGACGTCCCTTCACCAACGATAAGGAATTGCTCGAACTGGACGAAATACTCGACGTCGATGACCGCGCCGTGGCGTTCGACAGCCAGGCGAAGCACGCGGTTGTCCTGACTTGAGTACTGAACCTGGTCGTGGTTGGCGTTCGCTGCGCTCGCGACAGGCTTGGCGACCCCATCGACCGAGAGTCGCACCTGGCACGAAGCGTCGATGACGCCGAGGATTCTCTGGATGCTGACGTCGTGGGAGGAGACACAGTCGAGGTTATCGATAGTGAGTTCCACTGCTGGAGCCGGGTCGGCCGAGCCGGCCAGATCGGTGTCGACCGCAGCATCGGCACCAGCACCATCGGGCGTCGTCACCCGACGGACCTGCGCCGCGAGAGCATTCCACGCCCGTACCCAGCGGATGTCATCGGCCTCGCTTGGCCTTCGCGTCGTCACACGGACCTTGAGGGTGAACGTCCCCGCAACCGGGACGCTGATCTGCGCCGCCGTCTGGTTTGCCACCCCCGTTGGATTGGCGGCAACGCCTGCGGTGCTCCCCCGCCCTTCCCACAGCCGGGTGGGCGCGCGAAGGAACACAGCGACCTCAGCGTTCGCGAAGTCTGCGGCCGCATCGTAGACCAAGGTAACCAGGCCGTTGCCGTCGGTGGTCAGATCCTGCCCAGGGTAGCCTTCGACTCGCACTTTGATGTCTGTGTTCGCGAGCACGGGCTGGCCGTTCGCACGCCGATTGCGCACCTGGATGACGAGGAACCCACGCGGGAGGATACAGGGCACGATGGCACTTCCCGCCAATCCCGGCGGCGGCCCCGAGCGCGCTTCAAGGAATGCCATGCGTTACCCCGCTGCGCGCTCGAGTGCGTCGAGCTTGCCCGCACCAAGGAGATCAGGATCGCGGAGTATCGGCCCGAGGATCTGGTGATCTATGGGGTCCATGCCGATACGAATCGCGAGCAGACAGAGTCGGCGAAGGTCGTCGGTGAGAAGGACGCCATGGGCCTGGACCTCATGGACCACGTCGCGCAGTAATGCACGCAGATCAGCCGTTGTCCTGTCGCGGCAGGCATCGGGGGTCTCGATGTGCGCATGCTCGATCACGCTGTCGAAAAAGCGGTCCCAGCTCGCTTCTTCGAAGAAGCGCATCTGCTCGCGGCGAATGACTAGCATGGAGAGGATAGGAAACGCGCTTCACCTACAGGGAAAGCGGTGCTCTGAATACAGGTTTCAGGTGCCGAACGACGGCCATGCGGGTCGCTGGAAAGCATGTAACCGATCCTCTCGAGAGTGGACAAGGGAATATCGAATCGAAAGGAACTTAGGTCAGGCGGGAAGGAAACTCAACTGACGCACAGCAAATATCCGCGTTGGAGCGACCGTCATTGTTAATGGAAACGCCAACCAAGTTTTCGTTCGATCCCTGAGCCGTCCAGGGGAAGGCCTGTGTAGAGCCATCTATAGAACGAAAGCTCTTGGGGTGCTGTCGGTGCTTCACAGGCTTGAACACACGCGCCTCTGGGAGTGTCTGAGGGTGCTGAACGGAGATAATCGGGCGAAGTCCGGGCCACTTATGGACATGGAGAATGTGATGCTGCTGACGCGCAATCAGTTGCTGGGCCTGAGCCTTTTGGTAGTTGGGGGCTGTACCCCTTTCCAACCGCCGCCAGGGGACTACACGCAATGGTACAAAAAGGGGGAATCCCAATCCGGCGTCGACAACGCCATGCGTGCGTGCGGGTACACCAATCTTGACGGCGTGGGAGACAAATCGCCGATTGATGTTGTGCTGACCCGGTTCTACTGCATGAAAGACGCTGGGTTCTCGCGCCGGGATAAGCTCGACTTGTGCAAGCAAGGCCGCATCGGCGAATCACCCGTGTGCGATGGCCGCCGGTAATGATCGTTCACACACTCCGCGTGGGAATACCGCAGGCCTTTCTAGAAAGATTCAGACAACGGCGTGTCACATGTTGCCCGAGTCATACCGTGAGGGAGAACGCCATGTTTACCAGGAGCCTGCTGTTGAGCTTTTGCGCGGTGTTACTGGTGGGCTGTACGGGAAGGGGCTTTCAACCGCCGCCACCGGACTTCACCAATTGGCAAAAGAGCGGCGTCTCGGTCGAGGGGGTCAAGAGTGCCATGCTCGCGTGCGGGTACCCCAATGTCGCGGGCATAGGCAACGGCTCAATCGATGCGGAATTGAAGCACTTCTATTGCATGAAAGATGCTGGCTTCAAGCGTAAGGACAACATGGATCTGTGCAAGCAAGGCCGCGTTGGCGAATCACCGGTGTGCGACGGACGTCGGTAATCCATCACTAAAAGAAACAGGGAATCAGAGCTCTACGCAATGGGAACTTGCCAGCCCAAAAAAGCCAAAAGCCCGCAATTACGCGGGCTTCAGGGTGTTTCTTGCTAGTTGGTGCCGGTCAGTGCCGGACGTCCAATCACTCCCACTCAATCGTCGCCGGCGGCTTGCTCGACACGTCGTAGGTCACCCGCGAAATCCCTTCGATCTCGTTGATGATGCGGCCGCTGACAGTTTCCAGCAGCTCGTACGGCAGGTGTGCCCAACGCGCGGTCATGAAGTCCACGGTCTCGACGGCACGCAGTGCGACGACCCAGGCGTAGCGACGGCCATCGCCGACGACGCCAACGGATTTCACCGGCTGGAACACCACGAAGGCCTGGCTGGTCTTGTGGTACCAGTCGGCTTTGCGCAGTTCTTCGATGAAGATGTGGTCGGCACGACGCAGCAGGTCGGCGTATTCCTTCTTCACTTCGCCGAGGATACGCACGCCCAGGCCCGGGCCCGGGAACGGGTGACGGTAGACCATGTCGTACGGCAGGCCCAGTTCCAGGCCGATCTTGCGGACTTCGTCCTTGAACAGTTCGCGCAGCGGCTCGACCAGCTTGAGGTTCATTTCCTCAGGCAGGCCACCGACGTTGTGGTGCGACTTGATCACGTGGGCCTTGCCGCTCTTGGCGCCAGCCGACTCGATCACGTCCGGGTAGATGGTGCCCTGGGCCAGGAACTGGATGTTGTCCAGCTTGCTGGCTTGCGCATCGAACACGTCGATGAACGTACGACCGATGATCTTGCGCTTCTTCTCCGGGTCGGACTCACCGGCCAGGTTGCCAAGGAACTGCTCTTCGGCGTTGGCACGGATCACCTTGACGCCCATGTTCTCGGCGAACATGGCCATCACTTGCTCGCCTTCGTGCAGACGCAGCAGGCCGTTGTCGACGAAGACGCAGGTCAGTTGGTCGCCGATGGCGCGGTGCAGCAGCGCGGCAACCACGGAGGAGTCGACACCGCCGGACAGGCCCAGCAGGACGTTGGCCGAACCGACTTGCTCGCGAACCTGGGCAATGGCGTCCTCGACAATGTTCGAGGCGTTCCACAGGGCTTCGCAGCCACAGATGTCGAGGATGAAGCGGGACAGGATGCGACCGCCCTGCTTGGTGTGGGTCACTTCCGGGTGGAACTGCACGCCGTAGTAGCCGCGGTCATCGTTGAACATGCCGGCGATCGGGCAGCTCGGGGTGCTGGCCAGGACGTGGAAGTCCTTCGGCATCTGGGTGACCTTGTCACCGTGGCTCATCCACACGTCCAGGCCGAAGACGCCGTCGTCATCGACGTGGTCTTCGATGCCGTCGAGCAGGCGGCTCTTGCCGACCACGTCAACGCGGGCATAACCGAATTCGCGAAGGTCCGAACCTTCGACCTTGCCGCCCATCTGCTCGGCCATGGTCTGCATGCCGTAGCAAATGCCCAGTACCGGTACGTTCAGGTCGAAAACGGCCTGCGGCGCGCGCGGGCTGTTGGCTTCGTGGACGGACTCTGGACCGCCGGCGAGAATGATGCCGCGCGGGTTGAATGCACGAATGGCTTCATCGTCCATGTCGAACGGGTGCAGTTCGCAGTACACGCCGATTTCGCGCACGCGGCGGGCGATCAGCTGGGTGTACTGGGAACCGAAGTCGAGAATCAGGATACGGTGAGCGTGAATGTCGAGGGCCATGACTCAATCTCGTCAGTGGTAATCGGAAACGACGCGGGGCTGTTCGATAACAGCCCCGCTTAACGGTGTTGCCAGGAGCATCAACCTACGCGGTAGTTTGGTGCTTCTTTGGTGATCTGTACGTCATGCACATGGGACTCGGCCATGCCGGCACCGGTGATGCGCACAAACTCAGGCTTGGTGCGCATTTCTTCGATGTCGGCGCTGCCGGTGTAGCCCATCGAGGAACGCAGACCGCCCATCAACTGGTGGATGATCGCGGCCAGTGCGCCTTTGTAAGGAACGCGGCCTTCGATGCCTTCCGGAACCAGCTTCTCGGCGCCGGCCGAGGAATCCTGGAAGTAACGGTCCGAGGAACCTTGCGCCTGAGCCATGGCGCCCAGCGAGCCCATGCCACGGTAAGCCTTGTAGGAACGGCCCTGGAACAGCTCTACTTCACCCGGTGCTTCTTCGGTACCGGCGAACATCGAACCCATCATCACGCACGAAGCGCCCGCGACGATGGCCTTGGACAGGTCACCGGAGAAGCGGATGCCGCCGTCGGCGATCAGTGGAACGCCGGTGCCTTCAAGGGCGGCGGCGACGTTGGCGATGGCGCTGATCTGCGGCACGCCGACACCAGCAACGATACGGGTGGTGCAGATCGAGCCAGGGCCGATACCGACCTTGACCGCGTCAGCGCCGGCTTCAGCCAGGGCCTTGGCGGCAGCGCCGGTGGCGATGTTGCCGCCGATCACCTGCACTTGCGGGAAGGTTTCCTTGACCCAGCGAACGCGGTCGATCACGCCTTTGGAGTGGCCGTGAGCGGTGTCCACCACCACTACGTCAACACCGGCGGAAACCAGTGCGGCAACGCGCTCGGCGGTGTCCTTGCCGGTGCCGACAGCGGCGCCGACACGCAGACGACCCTGGTCGTCCTTGCTGGCCAGCGGGTAAGCCTTGGCTTTTTCGATGTCCTTGACGGTCATCATGCCTTTCAGGCTGAAGTCGCCATCGACGATCAGGACTTTTTCCAGACGGTGCTTGTGCAGCAGGTCGCGGACTTCGTTCTTGTCGGCGCCTTCGCGGACCGTGACCAGACGCTCTTTCGGGGTCATCACGTCGCGGACGGCGATGTCCAGGCGGGTTTCGAAGCGCACGTCACGGGAGGTGACGATGCCGACCAGGTCGCCGTTGTTCAGCACCGGTACACCGGAGATGTTGTTCAGGCGGGTCAGTTCGAACAGGTCGCGAACGGTGGCGTCGGCGTCAATGGTGATCGGGTCGGTGACTACACCGGCCTCGAACTTCTTGACCTTGCGGACTTCGGCAGCCTGCTGCTCGACGGTCATGTTCTTGTGGATGATGCCGATGCCGCCTTCCTGCGCCATGGCGATGGCCAGGCGGGCTTCGGTCACGGTATCCATGGCGGCGGAAACCAATGGAATGTTCAGCTCGATGCCACGGGTCAAACGGGTCTTGAGACTGACTTCGTTAGGAAGTACCTCGGAGTAGCCAGGTACAAGGAGAATGTCGTCGAAGGTCAGGGCTTCTTGGCTGATACGCAGCATCGCGGGGGCTCCCGGGCGGGAAAAATGGAAGCGCGCCATTATACTCATGCGCGCCTGTTCACTCAATGCAAAGATGGGCCTTCGGTCAGTTGACTGGCCGCTTCACCCGCACCACCGCCACCGGCTGATCCAGCCAGTCGGCGAAGGCATCGAGGAAGGTCTGTTTGAAACCGGCGTCGGCCCACCCGTTGAAGATGAAGCCCAGGTTGGAAAAGGCACACGGCTGCAGAAACAAAAAGCCGTTGATGTCGTCTTCATGGCCGCATTCAGGGCAGGTGAAGTTGTCGGTCTGCGCCGGCATCCAGTCTTCCAGGCTGTCGAACAGCGCCTCGCCGACCTCCCGGCGACATTCCGGGCAGCCCGCTTCTTCGAGGAAATCATCCAGCGGCGTATAGATGCAGCGCTTGGTGATGACTTCCAGACCGTTGATGCGCTTGCCATACGGCAGCAATTCCGGCCGCTCCACCACCTTGCGCGCACCTTCGCCGATGGCGTGACCCATGCGGCTGCCGGTGAGGCCGCAGGTGCTGAGGCCCTCTTCGACGATCTTCTCGCGCACCAGCCAGCGCAGGATGGCCCGCGCACGGGCTTCGTGCACGGGGATGGTGGACATGCGGGGAACGATGATGCTCTGGGTAATCATGACAGCGGCCGGACGTGCTCAAAGCTGCCAGTTTACCTCACTCAGGTAGCGACCGATCAGCGCGATGCCGCTGCCCAGCACCAGCCAGGTCACCAGCCGCACGAAGGCTTCGCGGGACATGTTCAGGGTCAGCCGGCGACCGATGCGCAGGCCGAGGAACATCATCGGCAGCAGGCACACCGCGAGCAGCAGCAACGGCCAGTCGGCGTAGACCCCGGCGATCAGGAACAAGCTCAGGCGCACCACGGTGCTGCAACTGATCAGCGCGCTCTGGGTCGCCCGCGCCTGCTCGGTGGAGGTCAGCCGGGCATTGAGGTACAGCGCATATAAAAACCCGCCGCTGCCGAACAAGGCGCCGAACAGGCCGCCCACCGTCCCCGTCGGCACAGCCCACGCGGGCGACAGGTTGGCCGGTTTGACCTTCACCGCCAGGCTGTAGAGCGAATAGGCAGTGACGAACAGGCCCATCAGCAGCATCAGCACATCGGCCTTGAGCTTGAGCAGAAAGATCACCCCGAGGGTGCAGCCCAGCGCCATGAACGGCAGCAGGCGCAGCAGTTCGCTCCTGACCACCGCCTTGCGCGCCGGCAGCCAGTTGCCGAACGCGGCGACGAAATCCAGAAGGACCAGCAACGGAATGATCTGCGACAGCGGCATGAAGTTGATCAGCACCGGCCCGGCCACCAGCGCGGTGCCGAAGCCGGCGATGCCGAACACCACATAGGCGGCGGCCACACCGAGCAGGATCGGCAGCCAGTCGAGGGTAGAAAACGGCAATTGGGCGAACAGATCCGACAGCATTCGGGAAGCACCTTGCAGAAGTTTCAGAACACCTTAACCAGCCGGCACCTATGCCGACTAATATGCAATATCGCCATCAGCCATCTCAAAACGGCATAGCTCATGATTTCTACCCGCCAACTGCGCTACTTCGTTGAAATCGCCGAAAGCGGCAGCTTCAGCGCCGCCGCTGAACGCCTGTTCATTGCCCAGTCGGCTCTGAGCAGGCAGGTCCGCGAACTGGAGCAGCAACTGGATACCGCCCTGTTCGAACGCACCGCCCGCCAGCCGCGCCTGACCACCGCCGGGCTGGCCTTCCTGCCACGGGCCCGCCATCTGCTGCAGGATCTGGACAAGGCCAGCACCCTCGCCCGCGAGGTCGGCCAGGGCTTGCGCGGCAGTCTGCGCCTGAGCCACTCGAGCACGGTGCCGCTCACCGGCATGCTGCTGCAACGGCTGGGTGGCTATCTGCGCGAGAACACCGGGGTCTCCATGGAAATAGCCCAGCTTTCGTCCGAAGGCCAACTGGAGGAACTGGCCGATGGTCGTCTGGATATCGGCCTGCTGCGCCTGCCGGTGCTGCGCCAGCATGAAGGCCTGTGCGTGGAAGCGTTGTTCGAAGAGCCGCTGCTGCTGGCGGTGGCCGATACCCACCCGCTGGCGACGCACGACAGCGTGCACCTGCAAGACCTGCGGGAAGAACCCTTCATCTCCATCCCCCATCGTCAGCGCGGCGGTCTGAGTTACCTGTCGGCGGAACTGTGCATGAGCGCCGGATTTTTCCCTCGGCCAGCGCGGGTGGTATCGCGCAAGACCACCCAGTTGCAACTGATCCAGGCCGGCTTCGGCGTCGCCTTGTTGCCGCGCTGCATGCAGGACATCGCTCCGACGTCGGTACGCTTTCTGCCGATGGCCGACCCGGGCTGCGTCAGCACCGTAGCCATCGCCTACAGACGAGACGCCGGACCACTTGTGAGGCAATTCCTCAGTCATATTCACGATGCGACCTTGACCCTGAAGTAGCTACAGGGTCCACCCTAGGCAAAAACACGGAGGGTTTGCCATGAGTACACAACAGGATCAGAACTATCTGGAGCGCACCGGGATACTCGATTTCGACGCCTCGGCCATCGCTCACCTCATCGACACCCGCGGCTGGCGCCAGTTGCCACCCGAACAGGCGACGCGGGCTGTCTACGAGTTCTGCCGCGACGAAATCCTGTTCGGCTACAACGCCGGCGCCGACAGCTTGCCGGCGTCGGCGATCCTCAAGGAAGGGTTGGGCCACTGCAACACCAAGTCGAACCTGTTGATGGCCTTGCTCCGCGCCCTCGGCATCCGCTGCCGGCTGCGCGCCTTCACCATCGACAAACGCCTGCAAAAAGGTGCCATGACCGCCTTCGTCTACTTCATGGCGCCTCGGGAAATTCTCCACACCTGGGTCGAGGTCGAGCTGCATGGCCAGTGGGTGGTGCTCGAAGGCGTGATCCTCGATGAGCAATACCTGCGCGCGGTACAGAACAGGTTCAGCAACTGCCAGCACGCGTTCCTCGGCTATGCCGTGGCCACCCCGTCCCTGGCCGAACCTGCGGTGCAATGGACCGGACGCGACACCTACATCCAGCGCGAAGGCATCGCCCGGGAACTCGGGCTGTACGCATCGCCGGACGATTTCTACCGCGAGCACAAGACCAACCTGAACGGCGTGAAAGGCTGGCTGTACCACAACTTCTTCTACAAGGTGCTCAACGACAACGTGCGGCGCATCCGCGAAGGCGCGCTGGAGGGTGCCGGCAGCCAGGCCTGCGGTCACCAGGACAGCACCGCGAGAATTAAGTGATTTCCCACAAACCGCAAAGAACGGTCCTACATAACCTTCCAACCATAGTGCCCATCCTCTGGCCGGTCGGCCTGCAGACCTTCAGAAAACCTGAAGGCTCTCGCAGGCCATACCCCGTATTCGAATACGAATCGAGTACCCGGCCATGAGGAATCCAACCCTATGCAAGGCTACTTCATCCGCATCGGCGACAAGACAAGCTGTGGTGGCAAGGTCATCGAAGGCAGCAGCGGAACCATAATGGGAGGACTGCCCCAATCGCGCCTGGGTGACACCGTCACCTGTGGCGTCACCGGCGGCTTCTTCCAGATCGTCGGAGGTGTGCCATGGATACTCAGCGACGGGCTGCCGGTAGCAGGAACACTGGATAGTTTCAGTAGCTGCCCATGCAACGCCAGCCTGTGCCACTCCTATCAGCATGCCGACTATAAGACGACGAGCGTTCAAGGCCCCTCTTCCACAACCGCTCAACCGACCAACCTGACTGCCGGCGAGAATCACACAGCGCCCTTGCAGTTCGCCACGCCTCGGAACCCCGAGTCTTTCAGTGGCTGCTTCCAGCTTCTCAACCAACACGCCCAGCCCTGTGCATCGCACAGTTGTGTCTTGCTCCGGGATGGTCGTTACCTCAGCCCGCATCGCCTGGACAACGAAGGCCGCAGCCAGATCATCGACGCCACCGCCCCTACGCGGACGCAGATCGCCACCACTGCCCCCTCGCCTGTCCTGGAGTAACTGCCATGTCCCTTAAAGATTTCCAACCAGCCACCGCACTGGGGCCGGATGCCCTGTTCCTGCTGGAAAACGCCACGCTGGATACTTCACCGGATGGACATGAAAGACCCAAACAGATCGTGATCAATGCGCTGCCGCTGAGCAAACTGCCGGTGGCGATGCGCAAGATGGGCTGGCACACCTCGGCGGCGTTGATGCAGAGGTGGTTCGATAGTCCGGGGTGGCAGATGCCGGAGGCGTGGAAAACAGATCGTGGCCAGCCACAATCTATGGATTTGCCATCAGCACAGTGCGATGAAAACCTCGTGAAAATGAGCTGGGCAATGGGTTTTGATAGATGCAAGGTTGCCGTAAAAGAGGTTGAGTCCTACCTTGCAAACCCAAAGGCCATTACTCGCTTGCAGGAATTGTTAAAAAAGGCTGGCTGGCAGAAAAGTGGCACCGTGTCTCTGGGGTCTTCTAGTTTTTCCGCTCGAGAATTGGACGAAGCATCCCAAGTTAACTTTGTTCCTCTCGGTAGCTCGGAAGACCCTCTTGATGACATGTATGGTGCACTGGGTATAGCGACACTGAAAATTGCCGTTGTCGGCAAAACCTTCAACCAAAAAGACCCCGTGACACATAGATCAAGAAACTACTTCCAGGTCGAGCAGGTGGGTTTTTATATACGCGACAACTATGATTTCAATGGCCTTCAGTTCCTGGGAGTCTGGACCGGAGACAGAGTTCTAAGCAAAAAAGAAATGTTGATGGCAGCCATCCCCAGCGGCCAGTCCATCTACAAATGGTCGTCTGAAGAGTTTGCTCTTGTCAGGAATAACGACTTCAGGAAATACAGGGAAAAAACCGGCATGGGCGGCGACTACGTTCTCTACTCCGATGTTCTGTGGAAGAACGTTGATAAGCTGATCGATTTGGGAGATGCCCCTTGAAATCGATCTGGAAAAACTTGGCTATTTGCGCAGCGATCATCCCCGCTCTCTGGCTCGCATCCGAGTGGTGGGAAAAAGGCTTGGCCTCCCCAATGGATGAAGCTGAAAACAGCCCAAACTTGTGTTCCCGTATCCAAACCTTCAAACCATTCTGGTTGCTGCCCGATATTTTCCATCGTGAGTTGGCACCCAACGACGGCGCAAAACTTCGATGGTTTCACTTCTGGAAGGTTCCTGGCTTCTACCGCTTATATGACAATTACAACAACCAACTGATCGGTGAAACCGTCATCTATGACCTTGCGTATTCCGGAGGCAGATTGAGCTGGGACCGTGGCGGAGGTGTGTGGGTCGGAATGACCTACGTCGGCCCTAGCATCCAGGATTGCATCGGCGCCAAACCTGTTCCCCTAAAGTGAGCACTAAGCAACTCCGAACCTTAAAGCCTGAGGCCGGCTGCTCAGCGCAGCCGGCCTCGTGGGGATTTTTCGTTGCTAGCCTGCTGGGACTCTGGCTCGCCTCCGAATGGTGGGAGAAGGGCCTTGCCTCCGCTAAAGGAGAACCAAGACCAAGCCCAAACGGATGCTCCAGCCTTCAGACCTTCAAGCCTTTCTGGTTGTTGCCCGACATGTTGCACCGTGAATTTGCACCCAACGACGATGGCGAGGGTCAATGGTTTCCCACTTGGGAATCACCCGGTTTCTACCGCTTATATGACAACTACAACAACCAAGTGATCGGCGAAACCGTCATCTATGACCTTGCATATTCCGGAGGCAGATTGAGCTGGGACCGTGGCGGAGGTGTGTGGGTCGGAATGACCTACGTCGGCCCTAGCATCCGCGATTGCATCGGCGCCAAACCTGAAACCCCAAAGTGAGCGCTAAACAATCCCACGCCTCAAGGCCTGAGGCCGGCTGCTCAACCCAGCCAGCCCCGCCACCTCAGAACACCAGACTCAACTCCATGAACGTCACGCTGTTCTTCTTCCTCACCCCGAAATAACTCTGCCGGGCGCCGTGGAAGTGATCCACGCCCGCCCCCAACTTCACCGAGTCAGTGAGCGAATAGCTGGCCCGTGGCCGGACCACATAACTGCTGCCGGTTAGATCGACGACGGCGGACATTTCCAGCTTCAACCGCTCATTGAAGAACATGTCGGAAATCCGCGTAGTCAGCCCCCAGTCGCGGCGGCCGAACTCGGAATTCAGGCGATCCTCGCCCTCTTCGATCAGCCGCAGAATCCCGCTGTCAGCCGGCTCCCGGTAGTCGCGAAAGACCCCGAACAGTTGCAGATTGATGTTGGCCGATTCGCCGAAATTACGGTCGGCGCCCACCACGATCCGGGTGCTGTTGCGCCGCTCGTCACGGCACCCCGAACAGTCCAGCGACAGTCGCTCGTGAGCGAACTCGCCACGCACCGTCCACTCCCCCGCTGCCCAGGCAAAGTCCGCACCGATGGCACGCTTGCGTTCATAGGCGCTGATAAAACGCAGCGCCGGCGTCATCACCGCCTGATAACGCGGCGCTCGCTCGTAGCCATCGAACCACGACAGCGACCAGTCCAGGCTGTCGCCGGCGTGGTCGAGTTTCAGCGCCGTTTCGAGGGCATCGGGTTCGTCGCGCTTGTCCAGGTTGCTCGGCAGGGTTCCCTGAGGCATGCGGTTGGCGTCGAAATCCGCCAGCACCGCGGTCAGCGACAGGCTGTCATTGAAGCCATGGCGAACCTGCAACGCATTGAGGCCCATGCGCTGCTCGTCGTCTTCGGGAACCAGCAGGGTGAAGTCCCGCGGCGACAGGTAATCGGTGGGATTGATCCGGTCCGAACGCCCCCAGGCGATGACCTGCCGCCCCACTCGCCAGCGCCAGGCATCGTTGCCGGCTTCGATATAGCCATCGCGCAGGCGGCCGCTGTAGCCGTCCGCCTGCCCGCTGTCGTCGATCCCGGCGCGTGCCGCGAGCACCAGCCGCGTCTGCTCGGCGAGATCGAGGTTCCAGTTGATCAGGCAAGTGCCTTTGGCGATGTCGCCGTGGTCGTCCAGATTGCGGTTGGACGACCAGTAGCCGGTGCGGCACTCACCGAACGGCAAGCTCTGCGAGCGGGCGGACTCGCTGAAGGCGCCGACGGCGGCAAACAGGATAAGCAGTTGGGCGCGCATGGTTCACTCTTGCCGTTCGAGGTAGCCGTTGGTGAAGTAGTTGTCGCTCACCGCGACGTTGGCTTCGAAGCTGTCCATCCGCACGGTGGTCGAGTGGCCAGTCTGGTGATTGCTGACCTTGACCAGCATCGGCTGGTACTTCTGTCGCGCCGTATCAACCGCCTTCAATTCGCTGCTGAGCACGGTTTTCTGTAGTGCCTGGCTGGCGTCGTACAGCTCCGTCCTGACCGCCACGAAGGAGTCGTTGGCGACCCAACTGATGCGCTTCGAATAGCCGGTATTGCTGGCGATTTCCGCAGACTTCGGCAGCGACTCGATGACCTGGGTGGGAACGCCCTCCCAGGTCTCCTCGCGCAGCAGGCGGTGGGTCCAGTCCTGGGGCTTGTGACCGATCAGGTCGCCGTAGGTCAGGTCGGTGCCGACGAAGCTGCGGTTGTTGTTGCTGCTGGCCAGGCGCCGGGCTTTTTTCAGGGTCGGCAGGTACACCCAGACATCATCCTGCGCAGCTTTCTCGATGATCAGCGTGGTGGTGTTGCGCACATCGCCGGGCGACAGGAAGCGTATGACCCGGCGGTTGTGCGTGGCGTCATCCTGCAGGCGGGTCGCGGCGAAGGTCTTGCGCACCCGTTCCTGACCGGAGGCGTTGGTCAGGGTAAAGGTCGACTGCGACAGGGAGCTGTCCATGCGCGTCGCCTGGTAGCTGCGCGACATGATGTCGTCGGCATTGGCGCCTGCGGCCAGCGCGCGGTCCGGGCGCAACAGCAGGCCGACGGCAAGGACAAACAGCAGCGGCAGGACCGCGCCGGGCAGTGGTTTTTTCATCGCTTGGGCTCGCAGGAAAGTTGGCGGGAAGGCCTTCATCAGTGCCGGGATCAGCACCAGGGCGCACAGCGCGCTGACGATCATCGACAGCACGATGAGGAAGCCGAACCAGATGTGGATGTAGAAGTTGAACGACAGCATCAGCACCGAGTAACCACCGGCAATCGCCGTGGCGACATAGACCACTGCCTTGCCGGCAGTGCGCATGGTTTCCCGCAGGGCCAGGTCGAAATCGTCAACCCGGCGCAGTTCCTCGCGCATGCGGTAGAGGATGTAGATCGCGTAGTCGGCACCGATGCCGATGGCCATGGCCGACGCCACCGAGTTGGGGGTGTTGAGCGGAATGCCGGTGGCGCCCATCACGCCGAGGTTGACCAGCACGGTCACCGCCAGCGGCACGACCAGATACACGCCGCCCATCAGCGAACGGAACACCAGGGCACCGGCCAGCAGGATCACGCCCATCATCTGCAGGATGTTCATGATCTTGCCGTGCACCAGGGTTTCGCTCAGCGCCGACGACTGCGGCACGCTGCCACCGATCTGCACCTTGACCCCCGGCGGCAGGCGGTCCTGAACGTAGTCGCGAATCGCTTGCACCAGGCCGGCGGCGTAGGTACTGCTGTCGTTGCGGGTCCAGACGATCAGGCTGGCGTTGCGGTACTCGTAGTCGATATAGGCGTCAAAGTCGGTGGGATCACCGGACATGGAGTACAGCAGCAGGTACTGGGAAACCATGTCCTGGGCGTCCGGCACACGGAAGTAGCGCGGGTCGCCTTCGTTCATCGACTGGCTCATCTGTTTGATGAAGTCGACGATGGAAGTGGTCTTGCCCACGTCCGGCAGGGTTTCGACAAAGCGCTGGGTATCTTCGATCAGGCGCAGGGTGCGCGGGTCTTTCAGGCTGTCGGTCTGCTGGCCCTGGAATACCACGTAGAGGGTGTTGGTCCCGGCCAGCTTGTGATTGAGGAATTCATCGTCCTGGTACACCGCCAGGCCGCGGCCGAAATAACTCTTGGTCGAGTTTTCCTTGTTGAGGAACAGCAGGCCGATGGAGGACAGCAACGCGACCGCCATGAACAGCGACACGATCAGCCCGCGGCGCTTGAGGATCAAACCGGTCAGGTGATCGGCGAGGCGATCCCAGACCCTCGGTCCCTTGACGTCTGGGGCCTTGACCGCAGGCGCCGGGAGGTAACTGCGCAGGGCCGGAATAAAGGTCAGTTCGATGAACAGTGCGCTGAGAATGCCAAGGCCGGTGAACAGGCCAAAGGTACGGATGGTGGCGATCTCGAAGGTGACCAGAGAAAAGAAGCCCAGCACCGCCACGCCGCCCGCCGTCAGCATCACCGGCGCGGCGCGGCTGAGGGACTGAATGATCGCCTGGTCGTTGAGCTGCTGCGGCGAGCCCGGCGCGCCGCCGAGGGTGAGCTTGTCGTACTCCTCGTAATAGCGCTTGAGGATCTGCACCGCATGCCCGGCGGCGACCGCGAGAATCAGGATCGGCGTGGTCGCGTTGAACGCATCCATGGGCACGCCGACCGCGCCCATGATGCCCAGCCCCCAGATCACCGCGAGCACGGCGGTGAGCAGCGGCAGGATCAGGCCCTGCACAGTGCGGAAGGCTTCCAGGTGGATCAGGCCGATGATCAGCAACGCGATGGGGAACAGAATGCCCATGCGCTGGGCGAAGCGTTCCACCGCGGCGAAGAACACCGGCGAACCGCTGGCGGTGATCTTCAGATCAGGCGCGCGGTGTTCGTCGATGACCTTCTGCACCCCGTCCATGATCTTGCGGAAACCGCCCTGGTCGGCGTGGATGGCAAACGACAGCGAAACCAGGCTGCCATCCTCCGACACCAGCGTGCCGCGATACACCGGGTTATTGGCCAGACGCTCCTGCAAGCGGGCGATGGCGCCGGCGTCGATCGGCGTGTCCAGCAGCGGCTCGACGCGCATCTCGTCGGCGCCGCCGGCAATCGACTTGGCCTTGTTCGCCGTGACGCTCATCAGCGTGTGGCCCTTGACCCCGGGCAGCGTACTGACTTGCGCGGAAAGCTCGCCGAGGGTGGTGAGAATCCGCGGAGTCAGCGCGCTACCGCCATCCGCCGCACTGATGCCGATGACCACCACATGCTTGGAACCGAATAGCGATTCGGCGAGGTTGGTGCCGATCACGCTCGGGTGCGCCTGGGGCAGCATGGTGTTGGGGTTGATGACGATCTGCAGGTTTCTGACCTGGGTGGCGAACAGCACCGTAGCCAAACTCAGGGCAATAAGAACCCACAACCTGGATCTGACGATCCAGGCAACTGTATTTCTTATCATGTTCAACTCATCCTTCAGATGAACTGCGGTTAGTTGCCCAGAGACTCCCGGACATATTGAACGACGCGGGCGGCATCGTTATTGGCGCCGACCACAAGTTCCGAAGCGCGACAACTCAGCCACTTGCGCCCCATCAGGAAAAACCCCGGTTGCGGCGTGCGGCCTTCGTGGCCGATACCGGCGCCGAAGGCTTCGGCGCCGGGCAGTTGAATCCAGCCGGTGTCTTCCCGATAACCGTTGCACCAGATCACCGCCTGGACCGGTTCGTGGCGCTGGTCCTGGAAGATCAGACCGGTTTCATCGGCATCGATGGCGCGTGCTCTGATCTCCACACCCCGTTGCGTCAGTGCGTTGTTGTTGGCACTCGCCACGGGAATTGGATCGCGCTTTCTGATGATTCCCGCGACCCAGGAATCGTGATGGGCCGACAAGATTCCCAGGCTGTTCAACCACCAGAACACGTCCTTGCCCAGAACACGGTTGGGCACCAGCTTGCGCTGACGCCCACAGGCCAACAGCACCCGGTGTTGCGCGGCCAGTTCCAGGGCAATCTGCCGCCCGCTGGCGCCGTCGCCGACCACGGCGATGCGCGAACCGGCGGGCATAAAGCCCGCATCGCGAAACTCGCCGGCCGCCAGTTGCACGATCCGCGGATCGAGCTTCTGTGCAAAACCGGGCACCACCGGCGCCTGGTTGGAGCCGGTGGCATTGATCACGCTGCGGCAGCAAATGACTTCGCCATTTTCGAGCAGCGCCTCGAAGCCGTTTTCCACCGCGCTCAAGCGTGCCACGCGGGTGGCGAAAGACACCCGCACCTGCTTCGCCTGAGCGAACGCTTCCAGGTAATCGGCAAATTCATGGCCTGAGGCATAGCCCGCGGGATCGCCGGGCATCGGCAGATCCGCCAGACGACAGAACTGCCGCGAGGTGAACAGCCGCAGGCTGGCAGGCCGTTGCCGCCAGACCTCGCCGGCGCGCGGGCCGGCATCGAGCACCCGGTAGTCGATGCCGGCCCGCGCCAGTAAATGCCCGCACAGCAGGCCCGATTGCCCGCCGCCGATAACGAGACAGTCGAGCATTCAAACCCCCAGCGCGGCTTTCAGGTCGAGGGATTCGCCGGACAGCTCCGACCAGACAAAGCTGGCCAGGGCGCCGACGGTGACGAAGTCATAGGCGGCGGTCGGGTCGAGGGCGATACCCAGGTGCCGCTCCAGTGCCGCCACCAGTTCGACCCGGGCCACCGAGTCCAGACCGATGTAGTCGAACGACAGGTTGTCGTGAATCTCCTCGACGAAGTCCGGCTGGTGCACCCGCAGGTAATCCCGCAGGCGCGTCTTGATCAGCGCTTTGACGGCGGCCAGACCTTCCTTGCTGGACCAGGAGGCATCGGGCAATGGGACAGTCAGGTTCAGATCGGCGGTCATGGCGCGATAGCCTCCAGGCAGGACGGGGTGGGTTGGCGGGTGGAGTGGATCAGCAGGCGGTGCTGTTCGATGCTGCCGTCGAGGTGACGGCTGGCGCACAGATGACGCTGCACCTTGCCGCTTGAGGTGCGCGGAATCGCGCCTTGGTACAGGTAGACGATGTCTTCCAGACGCACCTCGTGGGCGGCCATCAGCACCGCGCGCAACTGGCGAGTGAGGCTCGGGAAATCCAGCTCGCCGGCGCTGCGGTCGCGACGGGGAAACTCGATCCAGGCAACCACCTGCGGACTCGGGCCGGCCTCGACAGCGAACGCCGCAATGGCGGCATCACCGAGCGCTGGATGCACATCGCGCAGGCTGGTCTCCAGGTCATGGGGGTGAACATTGCGCCCGCGCAGAATGATCAGTTCCTTGATCCGGCCGGCGATATACAGGCTTCCATCGTGGATGAAACCCAGGTCGCCGGTGCGCATCCACGGGCCTTGTCCGCAGGCGGTGACCGCGCCGAAGGTGGCAGCGCTGGCCTGGGCGTTGGCCCAGTAACCTGAGGCGACGCTGGGACCGGAGAACCAGACCTCGCCCGTCTGGCCGTCGTCGACGCGGCGACGGCTGTCGGGATCGACAATCGCCACCTGATGGTCGCGCACCACCGGACCGCAATTGACCAGGGCCTGCGCGTCCTGATCGAACTTGCCGGAGACGATGGCCATGCCGTTTTCCAGGTCCTTGCGCGCGACGTTCAACACCCGTTGCTCATTCGCCGCCACGCCGCCGGACACGATCAGGGTCGCTTCCGCCAGGCCGTAGCACGGCGTGACCGTTCCCGTGCGCAGGCCGTAGCGGGCGAACTTTTCTTCGAAACGCTCCAGCACCGTGGCGCTGATCGGCTCGGCACCGCAGAACAGCACGCGCAGTGCCGACAGGTCCAGTTGCGCCGCCGTGCGCTCGTCCACCTCGGCCTGCACGCACAAGGCCAGGGCAAAGTTCGGTGCTCCGGTCGCCGCCGCGCCGTACTGGCTGAGCAAGGTCAGCCAGCGCAGCGGCCGCTGCAGGAAATGCAGCGGCGACATGAACACATAGTGGCCGCCCAGGGAGATGGGTTGCAGCAGCGCGCCGATCAGGCCCATATCGTGAAACTGCGGCAACCAGCCAGCGCCGACAACGCCCTCGCCCAGTTGCAGGACGGAATGGATCGCGCGCTCGTTGGCGATCAGTTGCGAGTGGCGGACCATCACACCCTTGGGCACACCGGTGGAGCCGGAGGTGTATTGGATGAACGCCAGTTGCTCAGGGTCCGGGCGGGTCAGTTGCGCACAGGCCTGGTTTGCAGCAAGCGGCTCGCAGTAAAACTTCAGGTCCTCACGCCGGCCCAGTCCTTCGGCGATCGAGGTTTGCAGCTCGGGCACGGTCAACACTGCAGCGGCGCCAGCGTTTTCCACGATCTGTCCGAGGCGGGTGTAGTGATGGCTATTGCGCGCCAGGTTGGCCGGGATCGACACTGCTCGCGCATAAGCACAGGCAAAGAACGCGACGATGAAATCCAGCCCGGTGGGAAACAGCAGCAGGACATTCCGGTGCGCCAGCCCGGCGTCGCGCAAAACCGTCGCATAGCCCGTGGCGCGCTGGTGCAGCTCGCCGTAGCTGAGCACCTGCCGGTCCTCCTCCTTGTGGCCGACGAAGGTGTAGGCCGGTGCGTCGGGCTGGGACGACGCGTAGTGATCGAGGCAGTCGAGAATGGTGCCGGCGCGGTCCAGCGGGATCAGTCGGCTCATGCTGGCACCTCTCCGCTGATCCGCCGCAGCATGCGGATCCCCGCCTCCACCGCGCCGACGAAGCGTTCGAGGCTGTCTGCGGTGGTCAGCGGGCCAAGGCTGACGCGCATGGTCGACTGGATCGTCGCCTCGCCAAGCCCCATGGCCACCAGCACATGGGACAGCGACTTGGCGTTGTTGCTGGAACAGGCAGAGCCGAGCGAGACCTGGATGCCGTGCATCTGGTCCAGCAGCGCCGCCAGCGACTCGGCGCGAATACCGGCGATGCACACGCTGAGGGTATTGGGCGCCTGCTTCGCCGGGTCCGCCGAGCCATGAATGGTCACGCCGGGGATCCGCGCTTGCAGTTGCTCGATCAGGTGCTCGCGGTAAATGCCCATGCGGGTGATGGTGTCGGGCATGGCCGCTGCCGCCACCTCGGCGGCCACGCCCATGGCAGTGACCAGCGCCGACGCCTCGGTACCGCCGCGCAGACCACCCTCCTGGCCACCGCCGTGCAGCAGCGGTTCGAGGACCACACCGTTGCGCATATACAGGCCGCCGACGCCCTTGGGCCCGCAGAACTTGTGCCCGGCGAACGACAGGGTGTCGATGCCCAGCGCCTGCACATCCACCGGGATCTTGCCTACCGCCTGCACGCCATCGACATGAAAGTGGATACCGCGACCCTGCAGTACCCGGGCGATCTCGCCCACCGGCTGCAAGGTGCCGACTTCGTTGTTCATCAGCATGATCGAGACCAGCCGGGTGTTTTCCCGCAGGGCCTGGCGCACCCGCTCCGCGCTCACCAGACCGTCACGGTCCGGCGCCAGGCGGGTGACCTCGAAGCCGAAGACCCGCTCCAGGTGAGCGGCAATCTCGAGGATCGACGAGTGCTCGATCGCCGAAATGATGAGGTGGGTGGGCTGGGCCACACGACCGATGGCGCCGCAGGCAAGCAAGGAGCCCTTGATCGCCCAGTTGTTGGCCTCGGTACCGCCCGAAGTAAAGGTCAGCTCGGCCGGTGCGCAGTTCATCAAACCGGCGACCTGTTGCCGTGCGATGGCCAGGGCGTTGCGGTTCTGTTTGGCCAGCGTGTAGACGCTCGACGGGTTACCGAAGTGGTTCAAGGCCTCGCTCAGTGCGTGAGAGGCTTCCTTGTACATCGGGGTCGTCGCGTTGTAATCGAAATAACCGTGGGTCGACATCCTGTTCTTCCTCAGGCGGCGTTGTATTGCCGTAGCTGGATAAAGAGTGACTTGAGCATTTCCAGGCAATGATGTTGCGAGGGTTCTATCTCGCCCAACATCTGTTGCATGTCGGCACTGGTAACGTCCTCGAGTGTGTCGAGGGACTGACCGTCGATTTGCGCGCAGAATATATTTCCGGTGGCCAGGGAAGTTGCACAGCCCCAGGCCTGATAACGAACATTCTGAATAGCGCGATCGAGCACTTCGAACTGCACGCGAATCCGATCGCCGCACACCGGATTACCCAGTTCGATGGTGGCGGCCTGCTCATCAACTTCGGCGGCGTATACAGGATCGGAAAAGTTTCTGACGATAATATCGTTGAACATACAATGTCCTTTTGCGAGGTCCACACTATCAACTGGCGATCGGGCAGGTGTTCGAGGTTTGTCCGTCCATGGTTTTTTCCAGGTTCACCGCACAGCAACCGAACTCCAGGGAAGTAGGCGCGCGCATGATGTATTCCATGCGTTGGCCACTGCGTCCGGACGGACTTTCGCCAGGCAACAGGACAACGATGTCCTCGGTGAGAATCATCCCCGGCGTCGCCAGTGCCAGCGGATCGAGAATGCCCAGCACGCCCCTCTCCCCCGGTGCGACTTCGCGGCTCAGGTCGTTCATGTCACGCACGGTGAAATGCACATAGGGCGAGACATGCTTGACCTGATGTTCGTCATCGATGGCCATGACGTTGGATTCCACCAGCGCGTAGATATCGCGCACCGAACCCGGATCGATGCCCAGATATTCCTGGCACATCAGGTTGAATTCGCGGCGGGAAATCATCTGCCCGGTAAAGCGCTTCCAGCCGCCGAGGGTGATCACCCGACTGCCGCGGTCCAGGGTCAGGCGCTGGCCGGTCTGCTTGAGGAACTGCAGCAGGCGATAGATCAGGAAGGGCGGACCGATGATGTGGCGGGTGAACTGGTTTTCCCAGCCCTTGAGCTGTTCGATGGCCTGCTCGGGAACGAAGCGCTCCTGCTTGACCATGAATCGATGGGTGTCCAGCATGCCGGCGAGCATGTTCAACGCCTTGATCATGCCCATCTCCGGGATTTCCTCGGTGGACGGGCAGATATACAAGCCCGCGCCTTTGGAGATACCGAGGAACTCGCGGTACATCGCATAGATCGCTACCACCGCGACATCGACGGTTTCATGGCAGCGCCGGGAAATACTCGGAATACCACTGGTGCCGGTGCTGCGCATTTCGTGTTCGATCTGCGCAAGCGGCTTGGACAGTAATTCGTGACTGCTGGCGGACTTGAACTTGGCAATCGGCACCAGCGGAATGCGGATCAGATCATCGAAGGTCGCGATGCTGTCTTCAGTGATGCCCTTGCTGTTACAGGCCTGCCGATAATAGGCGTTATTCCGATAGTGAAAGCGGAAAGCGTCGACAATCAACGACGTCTTGATTTCATCGAGTGCGCTCTGCGGCAACCGATAAAGTTCCGAAACCGATGCAGCCGCCGCTTTCATGGGGTCGATACCCAACTCTTTCAGGCGTGCGGAGAAATCGCTGCTGTTCATGAAGTTCCTCATTTCCATTGATGTTTATTGTAAAAACACACAAGCGCAGGTAACCACGGACCGAAGGCGTGACGTTCGATGTTGTTATTGATGTTTTTTCAGCGCCCAGCCGACAGCGCAACTTCGACCCTTCAATCAGGCCGGGTTGTACGGACGAACGTGAGGGCACGCGAAGAAGTTATGCTTCGCGCAGTAAGGGAGGGGAATCAGGGATCGTTCATTTCATCAACATCCTTGTTGAAGATCACAAGCCAGGGCGGTTTGTGCGGTCCATTGAATACTTCGATGGAGGGGACGATAAACCCTCTAGTGACTTCAGAGTCAAGCAGTGACTGACAAAGACCGCTGTAATTTCTACCGGGCCTCAGGGCGTTGTCCTATGTGCCGGATACACAGGACACTCCACCCCGCGATCCTTTATAGTGCCGCCCCATGATCAGAGACCCTTTCGAACGCCTCGGCCTCGACCGTGAAGTCCTCACCGTCAGCCAACTCAACGGCCGCGCCCGCGTGCTGCTGGAAGATGTTTTCAGCAATATCTGGGTCGAAGGCGAGATATCCAACCTCGCCCGCCCGGCTTCCGGCCACGTCTATTTCACCCTCAAGGACAGCGGCGCCCAGGTGCGTTGCGCGCTGTTTCGCAATAACGCCGCGCGGGTTCGCCAGGCGTTGCGCGACGGCCTGGCGGTCAAGGTGCGCGGCAAAGTCTCGCTGTTCGAGGGCCGTGGCGACTACCAACTGATCCTCGACACCGTCGAACCCGCCGGCGACGGCGCCCTGCGTCTGGCCTTCGATGCCCTGAAGGAAAAGCTCAGCGCCGAAGGCCTGTTCGCCGCCGAACGCAAGCGCACCCTGCCCGCTCACCCGCAGCGCATCGGCATCGTCAGTTCGCCGACCGGCGCGGTGATCCGCGACATCATCAGCGTATTCCGTCGCCGCGCACCGCAGGTCGAACTGAACCTGATCCCCACCGCCGTGCAGGGCCGCGAAGCCATCGGGCAAATCGTTCGCGCCCTGCAAAAGGCCGATGCCCAGGGCTTCGACGCGCTGATCCTGGCCCGTGGCGGTGGCTCGCTGGAAGACCTCTGGTGCTTCAACGAAGAAGCCGTGGCCCGCGCCATCGCCGCCTGTGTGACGCCAATCGTCAGCGCGGTCGGCCATGAAACCGACGTGTCCATCAGTGACTTCGTCGCCGACGTCCGCGCCCCGACGCCGTCGGCCGCCGCCGAGTTGCTCGCCCCGGACAGCAGCGACCTGCAACGCCGCCTGGAAAGCCTGCAACGGCGCCTGCTGTTGCGCATGCAAAGCCGCCTGGCCCACGATCGCCTGCGCCTCGACAGCCTGGCCCGGCGCCTGCGTCACCCTGGCGAACGGCTGCGTCAGCAGGCGCAGCGCCTGGACGACCTCGACATGCGTTTGCGCCGCGCCTTCGAGCAGCGCCTGAACCAGCGCCGCGAGCGTCTGGCACGACTCGACACGCGTCTTGCCGCGCAACATCCCGGCCGCACCCTGGCGCTGCTCAAGGAACGCCTCGACAACCTCGCCGAGCGCCTGCCACGCGCCATGCGCGACACCCTCAAGGACCGCCGTCAACAGCTCCAGAGTCAGGTGCAAATGCTCGAAGTGGTCAGCCCGCTGGCCACGCTGGGTCGCGGCTACAGCATCCTGCTCGACGAGCGCGGCCAGGCGATCCGCAGCGCCGCGCAGACGCACAACGGCCAGCGCCTGAAAGCCCGCCTGGGCGAAGGCGAGTTGCTGGTGCGGGTCGAAGACAATCACCAGACACCGGTCACGCTTTCTCTACTGGACTGAATCCATGCCAAGACTGTTCGCCTCGCTGCTCCTGCTCTGCCTGACCTTCGCCAGCAGTGCCCAGGCCAGCTACATTACCCGCCAACTGAACAAGCCGGTGCCCGGCGGCGTCGCCGTGGTCGACCTCGGCCCGTCCGCCCAGCCGCTGACCGCCCGTTTCGACGGCAAGCCGGTGCTGGTGGTCAAGGAACAGGACAACTGGCTGGCTATCGTCGGCATCCCGCTGACCCAGAAGCCGGGCGCCGCCAGCCTCACCCAGGGCACCCGCACGCTGAATTTCAACGTCGGCAGCAAGAAGTATCAGGAACAGCACATCACCCTGAAGAACCAGCGCCAGGTCAATCCGAACCCGGCCGACCTCAAGCGCATCGACGCCGAACTGGCCGAGCAACTGAAGGCCTATCGCAGCTTCAGCCCGGGCACGCCGAGCAACCTGCTGCTGGACAAACCGGTCAGCGGGCCGCTGTCGAGCCGCTTCGGCGTACGCCGTTTCTTCAATGGCGAAGAACGCAACCCGCATTCCGGCCTGGACTTCGCCGTCCCCGCCGGCACGCCGATCAAGACCCCGGCCAACGGCAAGGTGATCCTCACCGGCAACTACTTCTTCAACGGCAACACCGTGTTTGTCGATCACGGCCAGGGCTTCATCAGCATGTTCTGCCACCTGTCGAAAATCGACGTGAAGACCGGGCAGGTCCTGAGCCGCGGCGCGGTGGTCGGCAAGGTCGGCTCCACCGGCCGCGCCACCGGGCCGCACATGCACTGGAACATCAGCCTCAACGATGCGCGGGTCGATCCGGCAATTTTCATCGGCGCTTTCCAGCCCTGAGCCAGCGCTGCAACGGCGTACTTGCGCCAATCAAAAAGACCGCGCAACCGGCGCGGTCTTTTTCGTTACAAACCGCTATTAAATGTCGATAAAAAGCTGTTTCCGCACATTTCTATCAATTTTTCCCAGGTGCTTGCCATCTTTCACCCCACTGGTTAGGGTTGAGGGTATGAAAACCGCCAAAACCCTCATCTTGCTCCGCCAACACCGCAGCCTTTGCCTGGTCAGTGCACGACTACCAAGCTGAATCGCGTCGCCTCGCCCATTCCAAAAAAATTCGTATCCGGCAGGCCCGTTCCAGGCCGCATTTAAAGGATTGCTCTGATGTCCATGCTCAAAGACCCTTCGAAGAAATACCGCGCCTTCCCGACCATCGACTTGCCTGACCGTACCTGGCCGTCGAAGACCATCACCAAGGCGCCGATCTGGTGCAGCTCCGACCTGCGCGACGGCAACCAGTCGCTGATCGAGCCGATGGATGCCGAGAAGAAGCTGCGTTTCTGGAAGACCCTGGTCAGCGTTGGCGTGAAAGAGATCGAGGCGTCGTTCCCGTCCGCCTCGCAAACCGACTTCGACTTCGTGCGTACCCTGATCGAAGACGGCCACATCCCTGACGACACCACCATCCAGGTCCTGACCCAGGCTCGCGAAGACCTCATCGCGCGGACCTTCGAGTCCCTGCGTGGCGCGAAAAAAGCCATTGTCCACCTGTACAACGCCACCAGCCCGTCGTTCCGCCGCATCGTCTTCAACCAGGACAAGCAAGGCGTGAAGGACATCGCGGTGAACGCGGCCAAGCTGTTCGTCAAATACGCAGCCCAGCAGCCTGAAACCCACTGGACCTTCGAGTACTCGCCAGAAACCTTCAGCGCCACCGAACTGGAGTTCGCCAAGGAAGTCTGCGACGCGGTCATCGAAGTCTGGAACCCGACCCCGGACCACAAGATCATCCTCAACCTGCCGGCCACCGTCGAAGTCTCGACGCCGAACGTCTACGCCGACCAGATCGAGTGGTTCTGCCGCAACGTCAACCGTCGCGACAGCGTGCTGATCAGCCTGCACACCCACAACGACCGTGGCACCGGCATCGCCGCCACCGAACTGGGCCTGATGGCTGGCGCCGACCGCGCCGAAGGCTGCCTGTTCGGCAACGGCGAGCGTACCGGTAACGTCGACCTGGTGACCCTGGCGTTGAACCTCTACACCCAGGGCATCGACCCTGAGCTGGACTTCTCCGACATCGACGGCGTGCGCAAGGTCGTCGAGGAATGCAACCAGTTGCCGGTGCACCCACGTCACCCGTATGTCGGCGACCTGGTTCACACCGCGTTCTCCGGCTCGCACCAGGACGCCATCCGCAAGGGCTTCACCCAGCAGAAAGAAGGCACCCTGTGGGAAGTGCCATACCTGCCGATCGACCCGGCCGACATCGGCCGCAGCTACGAGGCGGTCATTCGCGTCAACAGCCAGTCCGGCAAAGGCGGTATCACCTACCTGCTCGAACAGGAATACGGCATCAGCCTGCCACGCCGCATGCAGATCGAGTTCAGCCAGGTTGTCCAGGGTGAAACCGACCGCCTGGGCCTGGAAATGACTGCCCAGCAAATCTACAACCTGCTGCACCGCGAATACCTCCAGGCCAACGCGCCGTATGCGCTGGTCAGCCATCGCCTGCAGGAAGAAAACGGCCACAGCGCCGTGGAAGTGGAAGTCGCCGGTGAAGGCGAGACCACCCTGCACTGGCGCGGCAAGGGCAACGGTGCCCTGGAAGCCCTGGTTGCCGGCCTGCCGGTCGCCGTGGAAATCATGGACTACAACGAACACGCCATCGGCGCCGGCACCAACGCCAAGGCCGCGGCGTACATCGAACTGCGCGTTGCCGGTGGTCGTCCGGTGCACGGCGTAGGCATCGATGAAAACATCACCACCGCCAGCTTCAAGGCCCTGTTCAGCGCACTGAACCGCTCCCTGAGCCAGCAGGCAGCAAAGGCGGCGTAAGCCAGACCGCGCTGTCGTCACACTGAAAAGCCCGCCTCTCCGGAGGCGGGCTTTTTTTGTTTGAACACCAGGGGAAATGCCATTATTTTGCTTGTGCTGCTGGATATACTGCGACGACCGCGTTAACCCCTCACCGCATCGAGATCACGGACGAAATGAGCTTCCCTCCGAGCACCTCCCAACCTGCTCACGACCTGCCGCCTCAAGACTCCGGACACCCACGCCCATGACTCCCGGCTCCCTCATGGCGCTTGTCGAAGACAACGTTCGCCACTACGAAAACATCCTGACCGAATTTCAGACGACACTGTCGAAAGCCACCGCCCAGGACATGCTGCTGACCCAGGACACCATTGCCAGCCTGCGCCGTATCGAAGCCGCGCCGATCGAGCACCCGGCCCTTGATCAGCAGGTGCGCCACGCGCTGCAGGAACGCCAGCAGCAGGAGTCGAAATACCGCGCGCAACTGGCAGAGGTGGAGAACGACATCACCCAACTGGTCAGCGAGTTCCGCGCGCTGGTCAACCAGCGGGAGCAGCGACTTCCGCAGTTGTGGCAGGCCCACATCCTGCACCCGGACTACACCTCGCTGATGCGCCAGGGGCAAGACATCATCCAGGCGCGGCAACGCTTGCAAGACTCGCTGGCGCAGCTCGTCGAAGAACGCGACAAGAAGATGCCGGCCTACGAAACCAACCCGTTCTACGTGTACCTGCGCACCCGGCGCTATGGCACGGACGACTATTCCCGCGGGCGGCTGTTCCGCCAGTGTGATGACTGGCTGGCGAGCAAGGTCAATTACCGCGAAAACCGCCGCAACGAACTGATTCTGCGCTCCATGCCCGACAGCGTCGCAACGTTGGTGGAAGCGCACAACGCCAGGCTGCTGACGCTCGATGAGCAGAATGTGGCGAACTGGGCGAAGGCTGGCGGCGGGCTGCGTGCCGATGCCACGACGCTGCGCAGGACACTGCTGGCCAAGCAGATCATCGCCGCCAAGACACGGGCCAATGCGGCCTACGACCAGCTTGTGCTCTTCATCGATGGCGAAGACAGCTACACCCAGGACATCGAGCGCTGGATCGACGCCCAACTGGGCAACCACAGCATCGATGACATCCTCGAAATGCTGGTGAACGAGTGCCCCGAACACAGCGACACGCTCAACCAGTACTGGAGCAAGCTTGCTGATTCGAGCAACCGGGTCGAGGGCCTGGAGGAAAACGTCGACAAGGCCCTGGAGGACTACCACCACGCCAAGGAGCTGGAGTGGGGCCTGCGCAGCTTGCGCGAGGAAGAAACCGCGTGCGACGAGCAGTGCACCTGTGCCTGCCACCACGATGAGAACTTCCAGGGCCAGTGCCCCTGCGTGTACGACGACGAACGCTACTACACCTATCCGCCCGAGCTGGACTGCACCGGCCTGATCACTGGCTACATGAAACGAAACCTGGCGCTGGACGACCTGATGAGCCTGTTCAACGACCAACGGTTGTTATTCAACGATCAGGTGCCGGAGCCGGCCAATGCAGGCGCAGCCACTGAACTCTCTTCTTCGTAAGGACACCCCCATGAGCCAATACCTCGAACGTGCCGTCACCGGCCTGCGCACCATCGGTATCAACATGCCCAAGCCTGTTCAGGAAGCGCCGGTGCTGGCGTTGCTGGACAAGGTCGCGCAGTACGACAATGAGAAAGTCACCGCCATCGCCGCGGTGCTGCAGCAGTCCACCAGCTTCAACAGCATGGTCCGCGACCAGATCCAGGGCATGGACGTGTCCACCCGCTTCATGAACATTACCAACAGCTTCACCTCGATCCGCGAAGACGCCGCCGCCATGGCCTTGTGGATGGAAGACGGCCGTCTCGACACCGTCGAGCGCCTCAAGCTGACCTGGATGAACGTGCGCCGTGGCTCGATCCCCAGCCGCTTCGAAGACATCCGCAAGCATTACATGCAGGCCTGCAAACTGGCCAATGAGCAGATCGTGCGGGAAAACGCGATTCTGGAGTCCTACATGGATTTCCGCCTGGCGATGAAGACCGCCGAGGTCAACGCCCAGGAAGTACTGGCCGTGGCCACCGAGGCCCTGGCACAACGCAGCCGCGAACTGGACGAGGCGAACAGCAGCGTGACCGACGCCGGCGAGCTGGGCGGTGCGGAACGTTCTGCGCTGGAACTGAAACGCGACCTGGCCGTGCGTGAACTGCAGAACGAAGACAAGCGCTACCAGATCATCAAGGACATCGCCGACGACCTGCGGGTCGGCTATAACACGGCGGAAATGGTCTTCGCCCGCATCAGCCAGGTGCATGTGGTGAAAGAGCGCCAATACCAGCGCATGGTGTCGTTCTTCTCCACCAACGAGATCGTCCTCACCAGCCTGGCAGTGTCGTTCTCGGCCAACCAGGGCATGGCGGAAGCGACCAACACCCTCAACGCCACCACCGATGGCATCAGCAAAGGCCTGGAAGCCCTCGGCAGCAACACCCAGCAGCAACTCAACGATGCGCTGAAAGCCAGTTACGGTTCGACCATCCGCGTCGACTCCGTGCGCGCCCTGGCCCAAGCCACCCTGGCGTTCCAGAACGATATGAAAACCCTGACCGATACCTACCGCACCGAATCCACCAAGGCTGCGCAGGACATCGCCAGCGCCGTCGAAGACGCCAAACGCGCCTTCGCCGAACTGCTGACCAAGGCGGCGCAATGAGCAACGGGCGTCTTTCCGAACAGATGGGGGCCATGGCCCTCGTCGACGACCTGCGCCATCGCCGCATGGAGATCGAGGAACACCTTGATCTCGCCAAGCGCGAGGCGGAAGTCGCGGAGCGTATCCGGGCCTATTACAAGAGCCAGGGCATCGAGTGCGATGACGAGCTGGTGAACGAGGGCGTGCGGGAGTTCTTCCAGCATCGGTTGGTGTTCGAAGCAAAGCCTATGAACGTCAGGGAGAGGTTTTTCGGCCGGCTCATCATCAGCAATGCGTTCCGCCTGTGGCTGATTTTCATGCTGGCGTTCGCCATTCTGTTTGGGACGTCGTTCTGCAGCGGCTTCAGCCGCGGGTTTTCCAAGGCTTATCAGGAAGCTCAAACACAGACAACTCAGCAGTAAACACCCGCCAACAGCGCCTTGCAGGCGACTTTTTTATGGGTGCAGCCGGAAGAATATCTCAGTATTCTGCGTTCGATGCTTGTTGCGCGGACCCAGCGGGACTGAACCGGCAGCACCCCATCAAGAAAGGACACTGATGAGCACTCCTCTCGCATGACACCCGGCACCCTCCTTGCGCTGGTCGAAGACAATTCGCGCCAGCACGAACTGATTCTCAACGAACGGCGACGAGCACTTTCGAGGCTCACCATGAACGACCTGCTGCTCAAGCAGGACGTCATCTGCGCGCTGAACGGACGGCCCCAGGCCCGCTTCTACCACAGCAATTCCAGCGAGCAACAGGTTCGTCAATTACTGCGCGACCGCGAACAATTGCTGGCCCGCGAGTGGCTGCGCCTGGAGCGCGCCGAGAAAGACATCCTGCCGTTGCTCACGGACTACCGGAGCGTGGTCGCCGAACGGGAAATCAAGCTGCGCGCACTGTGGCGCGAGCATCGCTTCAGCCCTGACTACATACAGCTGTTCAAAGAGCTGGAACATTCGCGCGCCACCCACAAGCGCCTGGAAGCAGCCCTTCCGCGCCTGATAGAGGAGCGCGACAGCAAACTGCCGGCGTATGAGGCCGACCGTTTTTACAGCTACCTGCGTGAGTACACGCACAATATCGAACGGTACAAAGGCAGCTGGCTACACCAGAAGCTGGTGGCATGGCTGATGAAAAAGATCAACTTCACCCAGAACCAACGCAATGAACTGTTGCTCAGGGAAATGCCGCGCACCGTCGAGGCCGACCGCGATGCTCAAGCCCAACGGATCGCCACGCTTGAGCAACGCAAGCAGGCGGGGTGGAGAGAAGCATTGAGCCCGGTGACAGACGACCCTTCGGCGTTCAAGCGCACTCTGCTTGCCAAGCAGATCATCGCCGCCAAGGCGAAGGCGAACATTGTCCATCAAACCTTGCGCCCACTTCTCGACCTGCAGGACGAAGCCCTGCACAAGGCCGCCAGCCTGATAGTCGACCAGGCCGGGAGCTCCGACCTGGGGACATTCATCCAGGGCCTGGTGCCCCGGGCCCCGGCCGAAGCGCAACTCTTCAACAAGCACGCACAAGAACTGCAGGCGCTGAGCAGCGCACTGGAGGACCTGAAGCGCAGTACACACAAGGCCGGCGAGCAATATGCCCGTGCTCGCGAACTGCAATATGCGCTGCATGGGCTGCGGATGCGCGACTTCCAGTGTCCTGCCCGGTGCGATTGTGCCTGCCACACGATGACCCCGATCGCAGGTCCCTGCGCCTGCCTGTATAGCGACGAACGCTTCGAGGACTACCCGCCGTCGCTGGATATCCCGCAACTGATCTCCAGCTACATGAAACGCAATCTGGAACAGCATGACCTGATCGATCTGTTCAAGAATCGAAGCCAGCCTTTCGACGATGCCCACGCATCAACTCCAGCAGGGATACGCCATGAGTCACTGCCTTGAACATGCCGTCACCGGCTTGCACACCATCGGCCTCAACATGCCCAAGCCCGTCCAGAAAGCGCCGACGCGGGCGCTGCTGACCAAGGCCGGACAATGAGCGGTGGGCGTCTTGCCGAACAGATGGGGGCCATGGCGCTCGTCGATGACCTGCGCCACCGCCGCATGGAAATCGAGGAGCACCTCGACCTGGCCAAGCGCGAGGCGGAAGTCGCGGAGCGGATTCGGACGTATTACAAGAGCCAAAGCGTCGAATGCAATGACGAGTTGATCGAGCAGGGCGTGTCGGAATACTTCAAGCAACGACTGACCTTCGAGTCGCCAACACTGACTGCGTTCGAGAAGAAATTGGCCTTCGTTACCACCAGCACAACCTTGCACAAGAGCCTGGCCTGGCTAGCCGTGCTCATTTTCATAATGTGGGTGTACTACACGATGAAGATGGTTTTCTTCTAGGGCGATTGTTGCGCTCTTGCCACAAAAAAAAGGGGCGCCGACCAAGCGCCCCGAAAAGCCGTAAAACACACAACGTAATATTTATTCGTTCAGCAGCGCCATCGCCTCGGCGCTGCACTTCTCCACCGCGGCCCAGTCGCCGTTCTTGATCCAGCCGCTATCGAGCATCCAGGTCCCGCCCACGCACATCACGTTGGACAGGCTCATGTAGCTTTTCAGGTTGTCCGGCTTGACCCCGCCCGTCGGGCAGAAGCGCACGTCGGCGAAGGGGCCGGCATAAGCCTTGATCGCCGCGATGCCGCCGCTGATTTCCGCCGGGAACAGCTTGAAGCGGCGGTAGCCGAGGGCGTAGCCCATCATGATTTCCGAGGGCGTGCTGATACCCGGCAGCAGCGGGATATCGCTGTCGACACCGGCCTGGAGAATTTCCGGGGTGATGCCCGGGGTGACCACGAACTGCGCACCCGCCTCTTCGACCGCGGCGAACAGGTTGCGGTCGAGCACCGTGCCGGCGCCGATGCACAGTTCCGGGCGCTGCTCGCGCAGCAGCTTGATGGCCTTGAGGCCATGCTCGGAGCGCAAGGTCACTTCCAGCGTGCGGATGCCACCGGCGGCCAAGGCGTCGGCAAGGGGCAGGATGTCTGCCTCACGGGCGATGGTGATCACCGGCAGGATGCGCGCCTGGCCGCAGATCGCGTCGATCCGGGCGATTTTTTCGGCCATGGTGAGCAATGGCTTTGGGCGTTCGAGCGTGGTCATGGCTGAGATCCTTGGCTCATGGGCACCAGTAGATGTCCAGGGGGTCGTGAAGAAAGGCGCGAATCGGCATCTGCGTCAGGTCGTCGTCGGCCAGCGCGGCGCGCAGCGTAGCGAGTTTGCCCTCGCCTTGCACGGACAAGGCGGTGAAAGCGGCTGTGGCCAATAGTCGCCGGGTCAGGCTCAGGCGCTGATGCGGCACGCTCGGCGCCAGCATCGGCAGCACACGACGCTCACCGTCCGCACGCAAACCCTCGGCCAGGTTTGGGCTGCCCGGGAACAGCGAGGCCGTGTGGCCGTCGTCGCCCATGCCCAGCACCAGCACGTCGATCGGCGGCAGCTCGGCCAGGGCCTGATCAGCTTCCAATGCAGCGGCGTCGAGGTTGGCGGCGGCGCGGTAAAGCCCCAGGAAGCGCGCCTTGGCCACCTCACCTTGAAGCAGGTGACGGCGCAGCAGTCCGGCGTTGCTGTCGGCATGTTCCACCGGCACCCAGCGCTCGTCGGCGAGGCTGATCAGCACTTTCGACCAGTCCAGTTTTTCCTGCCCCAGCGCCTCGAAAAACGCCACCGGGCTGCGTCCACCGGATACCACCAGGGTCGCCCTGCCCTGCCCGGCGATGGCTGCGCGCAAGCGCTCGGCGACATCCGCCGCCAACCGTTGCGCAAGCTGCGCCGGACTCTTGAACGCTCGCGCGGTGACCGACGCCGGCCACTGCAATTCAGATATCGCCATACCACGACCTCCCATCACGTGTTATCAGCGCGACCGCCGCCATCGGCCCCCAGGTGCCCGCCGCATACGGCTTGGGCGCATCGCCGGACTGTTTCCAGCCGGCGATCAACTGGTCGCACCACTTCCACGCATATTCGATTTCATCCTTGCGAACAAACAGGTTCTGATTGCCGCGCATCACCTCCAGCAACAGGCGCTCGTAGGCATCGGGGATGCGTGCCGTGCGCCAGGTGTCAGAGAAATTCAGTTGCAGCGGGCCGCTGCGCAATTGCATGCCCTTGTCCAGACCCTGCTCCTTGGTCATCACCCGCAGCGAGATACCTTCGTCCGGCTGCAAGCGGATGATCAGCTTGTTGCCGATCTGCAAACGCTGTTCCGCGGCGAAGATGTAGTGCTGCGGCTCCTTGAAGTGGATGACGATCTGCGACAGCTTCTGCGGCATGCGCTTGCCGGTGCGCAGGTAGAACGGCACCCCGGCCCAGCGCCAGTTGCGGATATCGGCGCGCAGGGCAACAAACGTCTCGGTGTCGCTGTGGGTGTTGGCGTTGTCTTCTTCCAGATAGCCAGGCACCGCTTTGTCGCCGCTGTGGCCGGCAATGTATTGGCCGCGCACCACACAGGTGCCGAGGCCCTGACCGCCGATCGGTGCCAGTGCCTTGAGCACCTTGACCTTCTCGTCGCGGATGCTGTCGGCCGACAGGTCGCTGGGCGGGTCCATGGCGATCAGGCAGAGCAGTTGCAGCAGGTGGTTCTGGATCATGTCGCGCAACTGGCCGGCCTTGTCGAAGTAGCCCCAGCGGCCTTCGATGCCGACCTTCTCGGCGACGGTGATCTCCACATGGGAGATGGAATTCTGGTTCCACTGGGTTTCGAACAGGCTGTTGGCGAAGCGCAAGGCGATCAGGTTCTGCACCGTTTCCTTGCCCAGGTAGTGGTCGATCCGGTAGACGCGGTTTTCCGGGAAGAACTGCGCCACCGCATCGTTGACCCGCCGCGACGACTCCAGATCGTGGCCGATGGGCTTTTCCAGCACCACCCGGGTGCGCTCACTGAGACCGACCTTGGCGAGGTTTTCGCAAATGCCGCCGTAGACCGCTGCGGGCGTGGCGAAGTAAGCAATCAACGGCGCGGCGGGATCAACCTGCTCGACCAGCGCCGGGTAGTCCTGGGCATGCAGAAAGTCCATGTGCAGGTAGCGCAGCCGCCCCAGAAAACGCTGCAAGGCGGCGCTGTCGAGGTCGGCAGGTGCGAGGAATTCATGCAGGTGCGCTTCGATGGCCGCCAGGTGCTGCTGCGCAGTGCCGGCTTCGCGGGCCAGGGCGAGCACGCGGGTCTGGGGATGCAGCAGCTCGGCCCGGTCCAGTTGATAGAGCGCCGGGAACAGCTTGCGCAACGCCAGGTCGCCAAGGGCGCCGAACAGGGCAAAGGTGCAGGGCTCAACGCTGATCGAAGACATAATGTCGGTTCTTTTACCAAGTGGACGTAGAAATACCGTTTTCAGACGTAGGAATCAAGAATCAATGTAGTAAAAACAACAACATTTGACCTGGCAGACAGATTGAAGTGGTGCAGTAAGAGTGCCATCAGTACGATAAGCCATCGTTACAACAGCCTGGCTCCGACCAATGGCTGTCTCCCTGACCCAAGGAAACCCTCATGGACCGCGTGCGAAACCTCCTGGAGCAGATCCAGGGCCGTCTCGACGACTTGAACAAGGCCGAGCGTAAAGTCGCCGAAGTCATCCTGCAAAGCCCCCAGCAAGCCACCCGTTTCAGCATCGCGGCGCTGGCCCAGGCGTCCAAGGTCAGCGAGCCGACGGTCAATCGTTTCTGCCGCTCGTTCGGTGTCAGTGGCTACCCGGAACTCAAGCTGCAACTGGCACAGAGCCTGGCCAGCGGCGCCGCCTACGTCAGCCGTGCGGTGGAGCCGAACGACGACCCGGCGTCCTACACCCAGAAGATCTTCGGCAGCGCGATTGCCTCGTTGGACACGGCCTGCCAGCAACTTGATCCAAACATCATCAGCCGCGCCGTCGACATGCTGATCCAGGCCCGCCAGATTCACTTCTTCGGCCTTGGCGCCTCGGCGCCGGTGGCGCTGGATGCGCAGCACAAATTTTTCCGTTTCAACCTCGCCGTCTCGGCCCACGCCGACGTGCTGATGCAGCGCATGCTGGCGTCGGTGGCGCATACCGGCGACGTGTTCGTGATCATTTCCTACACCGGACGCACCCGCGAACTGGTGGAAGTCGCCCGTCTGGCCCGCGACAACGGCGCCTCGGTGCTGGCCCTGACCGCCGCCAATTCGCCGCTGGCCGCGGCCAGCAGCCTGAGCCTGAACATCCCGCTGCCGGAAGACACCGACATCTATATGCCGATGACCTCGCGGATCATTCAGCTCACGGTGCTGGATGTGCTGGCGACCGGCATGACCTTGCGCCGCGGCGTGGATTTCCAGCCACACCTGCGCAAGATCAAGGAAAGCCTGAACGCGAGCCGGTATCCGCTGGATGATGAGCTGGGTTGATCTGGGGGGGCTCATCGCTGCATGGGTATCTACAAATTTCGGGACTGCCTGGAGCCCATGAGATGTGTAGATACCTATGCTCATCGCTGCGGTTCGGCGCCCCGACAAGCCACACAGGGTACGTGGTGTTCGCCGACCCTGTGGGAGCCGGCTTGCCGGCGATGAGGCCCTCAAGGTTTGTAGAATTACTACAACCCGACCTCAGAACGACGACTGCACCTTCACCCCCGCCACCAGCGCATTGTCCGCCTCGTCCACCGCCCCCGGGCTCTTGATGTACTGCAGGTTCGGCCGCACGGTCAGCCAGTTGGTGACGTGAAAGCCGTAATACAGCTCGGCGTTGTACTCGGTGCGTTGCAGCGGCACGAACCCCGCATCGTCGTAGTCTTGAATACCGCTCGCCGCATTCAGCAACTCCGCCCTCTTCTTCACGTCGTCGTTGACGTGGATCCGCGCCACGCCAAAGCCGATATCGTCCTTGGGCCGCGCATCGAAAGCACCTTTGTAGACCAGGCCCACTTGCTGGTAGTTGTCCACCACATTGGTGGCCTTATCGTGCACGGTGAGGTTGGCGAACAGGCTCAGGCCGCGACTGGCGTCGCCGTTGTGCGTGGTGACCTGCTGCTGCGCCACGACCCACGCACCATGCTTGCTGGAATGCTGCCGGCTGGCAGCGCGGGTCAGCACCTGGGGCTGGCCATTGATGTCCTCGAAGACATCATCGGCCTTGGCGGTGCTGTAGTAGTAACCCAGCCGGTATTCCCCCGGCAGCCCGCTCACCTGCGGCGACCAGACCAGCTCTACCGGCAGGATCATGCCCTTGGTGCCGCTGCCGCTGAGCTTGAAACCGTTGCCGGTATCAAGGTTGGAGGGGTTCTGTTCGAACACCCCGACCTGGGCGAAGAACTCCGGGGTGATGTTGTACTTAATCCGCAGCGCCCACTGGCTGACTGGCCAGTTGTACCAGATGCCACCGACCCAGTTACCCACCTGCGAACCGCAGAACGCCAGGTTCTGGAAGTCGCAGGGAAAGCTGTTGAAATCCTCGCCTTCGCCGAAGCGGCCGACTTTCACATCCAGCGCGCCGTCGAAGTACTTCTGTTTGACCCACATCTGCGTCAGCCGCCAGGTCTGGCCGCGGCCCCAGACTTCCTGCACCGAGCTGTACTGTCCGGCGCGCGGGTCGCTGATGCGGTCGTTGGACAGGTTGCGGCCACTGCGCTCGGTGATCGCCAGCTTGAATTCGGCATCGTGCCAGCCAAGGACCTTCTGCAAATCCAGTTTCACCCCGAGGGCGAACTGGTCGCTGTAACGGGCGGTGCGGTCGTGGTTGTAGCCGCCATGCAGATTGCCCGCGACCTCGCCGACGTAGTCGAGGCTGAAGTCATAGCCCTTTTCCAGCAACGCGGTGCGGCTGCCGTCCCAGTCACCGCTCATCCATTTCGATGACGGGTCGAAGGCCGCGGCGGCCTGCGCCCCGCTACTCGCGAGGGCCACCAGCAACGCCAGCGGACTCAAAGACAGACTGCGCTTGAAGTACTCCATCCGTTATTTCCTCGTTTCTTGTTATCGATGGTGATCACGCGTTGTTGCCAATCTTCAACGACCCTTGAACTGCGCCACGTTGCCAGTAGCATTGCGCGAACTGCCGATCGCCCCGAGGCGCTCGCCGCTGACCGCGTCGAACAGCAGCACCCGGGCCGGATCGAATTGCAGGTTCAGGCTGTCGCCCACCTGCGCCGGCATGTCCGGTGACAGCCGGCAGCAGACCTTGGTCTGGTTGAGGGTGACGAACACCAGCAGGTCGGGCCCGGTGGGCTCGGTGATCCGCACCTCGGCGCGAATGGTCGGCAGGCCGTTGGCCGTGGTCGGCGCGAGACTGATCTGTTCCGGGCGGATACCGAGGATCACATCGCGCTCTTCCAGCCCCGCCTCGCTGATGCCCAGTGGCAGCTCGCAACGGGCCTGGCCGCTGTCGAGCAGCGCCAGCAGGCGACCTTCCCGACGTTGCAGGCGCAACGGAATGAAGTTCATCGGCGGCGAGCCGATGAAGCTGGCGACGAACAGGTTGGCCGGATCGTTGTAGATTTGTTGCGGCGTGCCGAACTGCTGGATCACCCCGTCCTTCATCACCGCCACTTTGTCGCCCAGGGTCATGGCCTCGATCTGGTCGTGGGTGACGTAGACCGTGGTGGTTTTCAGGCGCTGGTGCATCAGCTTGATTTCGGTGCGCATCTCCACCCGCAGCTTGGCGTCGAGGTTGGACAGCGGCTCATCGAACAGGTAGATCCGCGGCCGCCGCGCCAGCGCCCGGCCCATCGCCACGCGCTGCTGCTGGCCGCCGGACAACTGGCCGGGCTTGCGCGCCAGCAGGTGCTCGATCTGCAACAGCCGCGACACCCGCGCCACCTCTTCATCGATGGCCGCCGCCGGCATCTTGCGGATCTTCAAGCCGAAGGCGATGTTGTCGCGCACGCTCATGGTCGGGTACAGCGCGTAGGACTGAAACACCATGGCGATATCGCGGTCCTTGGGGCTCATGCCGCTGATGTCGGCGTCGTCCACCAGGATCGCCCCGCCGCTGATCTGTTCCAGCCCGGCGATGCAGTTCATCAGGGTCGATTTGCCGCAGCCGGACGGGCCGACGAGGATCAGGAACTCACCGGAGTCGATCTTCAGTTCGATGTCTTTCAAGGTATCCGGCAGACCGCTGCCGTAGGTCTTGTTGACGTTGCGCAGTTCAAGCGTTGCCATGTTTCACCCCTTGACCGCGCCAGCGGTGAGCCCGCGCAGAAAGTATTTGCCCGCCAGTACATAGACCAGCAGGGTCGGTAGTCCGGCGATCATCGCCGCGGCCATGTCGACGTTGTATTCCTTGACCCCGGTGCTGGTGTTCACCAGGTTGTTCAGGGCCACGGTGATGGGCTGGGCGTCGCCGCTGGCGAACACCACGCCGAAGAGAAAGTCGTTCCAGATCTGGGTGAACTGCCAGATCAGGCAGACCATGATGATCGGCACCGACATCGGCAGCAGGATCCGCCCGAAAATCGTGAAGAAGCCCGCGCCGTCGAGCCGTGCGGCGCTTACCAGGGCGCCCGGAATGCTGCAGTAGTAGTTGCGGAAAAACAGCGTGGTGAACGCCAGGCCGTAGACGATGTGCACCAGCACCAGGCCGGTGGTGGTGCTGGCCAGGCCCAGCTTGCCGAGAGTGAACGAGGCCGGCAGCAGCACGGTCTGGAACGGCAGGAAGCAGCCGAACAGCAGCAGGCCGAAGAACAGTTGCGAACCGCGAAAGCGCCACATCGACAGTACATAGCCGTTGAGCGCACCGACCAGGGTCGAGATCAGCACCGCCGGCACGGTGATCTTCACCGAGTTCCAGAAGTAGCCGCCCACCGTGTCCCAGGCCTTGATCCAGCCGATGCCGGTGATCACCTCGGGCCAACTGAGCAGGTTGCCGGTACGGATATCGTCCGGAGTCTTGAAGCTGGTCAGCAGCATCACCAGCAGCGGGATCAGGTACACCGCGCAGGCCAGGAGCAGGGTTGCGTAGATGGCCAGGCGACTCAGGCGCAGCGAGCTAGTCATGGCGTTTGCCCCGCAGTTCCGAATACAGGTACGGCACCAGGATCGAGAGAATCGCGCCCAGCATCAGGATTGCGCTGGCCGAACCCATACCCATCTGCCCGCGACTGAAGGTGAAGGCGTACATGAACATCGCCGGCAGGTCCGAGGCATAGCCAGGTCCTCCGGCCGTCATCGCGGCGACCAGGTCGAAGCTCTTGATAGCGATGTGCGAGAGGATCATCAGCGCACTGAAGAACACAGGGCGCAGGCTCGGCAGGACGATGCGCAGGTAGATGCGTGGCAGGCTCGCGCCGTCGACCTGGGCGGCGCGGATGATCGACGGATCGACGCCGCGCAGGCCGGCGAGAAACAGCGCCATGACAAAACCCGAGGCCTGCCAGACGGCCGCGATCACCAGGCAGTAGACGACCCGGTCGGGGTCCACCAGCCAGTCCAGGCGAAAACCTTCCCAGCCCCAGTCGCGCAGGAGTTTGTCCAGGCCAAGACCGGGGTTAAGCAGCCATTTCCAGGCGGTGCCGGTGACGATCATCGACAGGGCCATGGGGTACAGATAAACCGTGCGGATAAAGCCTTCGCGGCGGATACGCTGGTCCAGCAGCACCGCCAGCAGCACCCCGACCACCAGGCTGATGCTGATGAACAGGCCGCCGAACAGCAGCAGGTTTTTACTCGCCACCCACCAGCGGTCGTTGTCCATCAGCCGGGCGTACTGGGCCAGGCCGACCCACTTGTAGCTGGGCATGAAGCTGGAGTTGGTGAAGGACAGGACGAAGGTCCAGAGGATGTAGCCGTAGAAGCCCACCAGGACGATCAGCATGCTGGGGGCCAGGACCAGTTTCGGCAGCCAGCGCTGGAGGGCGTCCAGGGGGGAGGCTCGCCGTAGGGCGATTACAGTGTTCATGATTAAGTCCCGATCGACTGGGTCGCGTTGCGACCCATCGCGAGCAAGCTCGCTCCTACAGGGTTCTGAGCAATGCTGCACTCCTGTAGGAGCGAGCTTGCTCGCGATGGCCCCCCTAACGGGCCGCTTTGATCGCCGCGCTCAGTTGCTTCACCGCCGTCGCCGGCTCGGCCCCAGGATCATTGAGGAAGTTGGTGACGACATCGAAGATCGCCCCCTGCACCGCCAGGCTGGTCGCCATGTTATGGGCCATGCTCGGTTGCAGCCCGTCGCCCTGCGCCGCTTGCTTGAAGTCTGCCGCAGACTTCTGGGTGCAGGCGTCGAACTGGCTGATGTCCATGTCCTGGCGCACCGGCAGCGAGCCTTTGTTCTGGTTGAACACGGTCTGGAATTCAGGCTCCAGGGCGACCTTGGCCAGGTCGTTCTGGGCCTTGATGTCGTTGGCGTTCTTGAGCTTGAACATCGCCAGCGAATCGATGTTGTAGGCGAAGCTGCCCTGCGTGCCGGGGAACGGCACGCACTGGTAATCCTTGCCCGCAACCTTGCCGGCGGCAGTCCATTCGCTCTTGGCCCAGTCGCCCATGATCTGCATGCCGGCCTTGCCGCTGATCACTTCGGCGGCGGCGATATTCCAGTCGCGCCCGGCGCGGTTCGGGTCCATGTAGGTGCCGAGCCGCTTGAGGGTGGCGAAGACCTCGACCATCTGCGCGCCGGTCAGGGTCTTCTCATCCAGATCAACGAAGGCCGCGTGGTAGGTCTTCGGACCGAGGATGCTCAGCGCCACATCCTCGAACACGGTGCTGTCCTGCCAAGGCTGGCCACCGTGGGCCAGGGGGATGAAACCGGCAGCCTTGAGTTTGTCGGCGGCGGCGAACAGTTCGTCGAGGGTGGTCGGCACCTTGGCCCCAGCCTTGTCGAAGACCTGCGGATTGATCCACAGCCAGTTGACCCGGTGGATGTTCACCGGCACCGCGACGTAGTGACCGTCGTACTTCATGATCTCGGCGACTTTCGGTGGCAGCAGGCTGTCCCATTTGTTGGCCACAGCCACGTCGTCCAGTTCGGTGAGCAGACCCAGCGCGCCCCACTCCTGGATGTCCGGGCCCTTGATCTGCGCGGCGGCCGGTGGGTTGCCGGAGATGGCGCGGGTCTTGAGCACGGTCATGGCCGCAGCACCGCCGCCGCCAGCAACAGCGTTGTCCTTCCAGATGAAACCGTCTTTCTTCACCTGTTCCTTCAGGGTTTCCACCGCCTTGGCTTCGCCGCCCGACGTCCACCAATGCAGCACTTCCACCGTGCCGGGATCATCGGCCAGGGCGCTGAGCGGGAACAGGGAGGCGAGGGACACGACAGCGGCGAGGCGGGTAAGCGCATTCATCGGCAAAGACCTTTTCTTGTTGTTATGGCCGGCACGGTGGCGGGCGTTTGATTCGAGTCTAATCAGCCTGCCGCGCCGCGACGTAACGAAGGGACGCGCGAATGTCACCAGCCGGTGACATTCAGCCGAAACGCTCGCTCACTGCCGCCAGCCAGCGCGACACCACCTGCATTTCCGCGTCGCTGAAACCCTCGGTCAGATTGTGGTTCAGCGGCGCCAACTCGCCTTGGGCGGTCAGCGCCACGTCACGACCATGCGCCGTCAGCCAGAGCCGGTTGATGCGTTTGTCCTGCTCATCGACCCGGCGCTCCAGCAGGCCCGCGCGCAGCATGCGATCGGCCAGCCCGGTCATCGCCGACGGCGCGATATCCAGTTGGCTGGCCAGTTCCGTGCTCAAGGCGCCGTCCTGGCGCAGCAGGGCGAACAGCGCGCCGGCCTGCACCACGCTGATCCCGGCGCGGCTTTCCGCGCGCTGCTCAAGGTGTCGGCGCAAGCGTTTCTGCGCGGTGTTGAGCAGGTACATGTAGCGGCGGTCAAAAGTCATCAGTCTTGTGCCTCGATGCGTTGCGCCAACCATTGGCTGACCACCGGCCACAAGGTGCTGGCGTGGCGCTCACGGAAAAACCCGAGGTGCCCGATGGCCTGGCCGTCGCTGTCCGCCGGGCCGTACTGGCGCCGCTCGACGGTGCAGTCGGTGAGGTGGCTGCTCATCAGATCGATGGCTTCGGCGGGCGCCCACGGATCGTCCTCGAAGCCAATCGACAGCACCGGCATCCTGGGCCTGCGGAAACGCTCGACGGCGTTCATCGTCGGGTCATCGAAAAAATAATTGGTCAACGAGGTCCAGCGGCTCCATTCCAGCATCACCTTGGCCGGCAGGTCTTCGCCGATGCCCAGTTTGCGCCCCGGCACATAACCGAGGACCCGCGCACAGAACGGACCGATCAGCTTGAGCAAGGCGGTTACCCGCAGGCGTTCGGCGGTTGGCCGGATGAAGCGCAGGCAGCCGGCTTGTGAGGTGATCATCACCGCGCCGCTGAGCAGCCGGCTGCTCTCGCACAAGCCGAACGCGTGGCCGCCGAAACTGTGCCCGACCGCCAGTAACGGCAGGTCCGGAAATTCCCGCGCGGCCCAGTGGGTCACGGCTTCGACGTCAAGGTCGGCCCAGGTGCTGAACCCGGCATCGACGGCCTTGGCCGGTGTGCCGACCTGCACGCCGCGGTAGTTGTAGGTCAGGGCCAGGAAACCCTGCTCGGCGAGGTAGCTGGCGAAGGCCGCGTACATGCGCTCGGTCACGCCGGTGGCGGGGTTGAGCAGCACCAGCGCCCTGGCGGTATTGGGATCACCGAACAGCGTGGCGCGGAGGATAAGGCCGTCGGAGCAGGTGATTGCGTGGGAGGACTTGGTCATGGTGGGCCTGGGAGGGATGAGTGCAAAGCTATTATTTAACATGCGAAATAATGACTGGCGAGTCGCTGATTCTGTGGTGGTTTTTAGGGCCTCATCGCTGCATGGGTGTCTACACATCTCGGAATTGTGTGACGGCCACGAGCTGCCTGTCAGAGGATCTGGTCATGGCCACCAAGTGCTAGCCGATAGTTCTTCAGCGCTCTCAAGATCGAGCGCCGCCCGCGCGGCGCATCGCGAGCTAGCTCGCTCATACATAGGTTGCAACGCGCCATGGCCTGACGGAGAGGTGTTGCCCGCCCTTGGCGTTTGGCCATGAATCGCGGGGAGGCTGTTAGGGTCGACTCGACACCGCGTCGTACAAACAAGGCGGTCAACTATGGCCTGACAGACATAGGCACGTTGCAACCTATGTAGGAGCGAGCTAGCTCGCGATGCGCCGCGCGGGCGGCGCTCGATCTTGAGAGCGCTAGAAAACTGTCGGCTAGCGCCTGGTGGCCATTACCCGGTTTCCTGACTGGCGCCTCATGGTTTTCATACCGCCACGAGATGTGTAGATACCCATGCAGCGATGAGTGTGGCACCAAGCTCACCCCAAATACCGAGGCAAGCTCAACGTCACCCGCAACCCACCCTCCCGCAGATTACGCAGACTCACCTCGCCCCCATGGCTATGGGCGATATTCCGCGCAATCCCCAATCCCAACCCATACCCCTGCTGCTGCCCGGCCAGGCGGAAATGCGGTTCGAACACCTGCTCCAACTGCTGCGCCGGTACCCCCGGTCCTTCGTCATCGACCTGAAGCACGAAGCTGTGAGCGCTGTCGATGATCCGCAGGTGAGCGCGCTCGCCATACTTCAGCGCGTTGTCGATCAAGTTGCCGATACAGCGCCGCAACGCCAGCGGCTTGCCGGGATACGGCGCCTCGACCCGACCCTGCACCGTGACCCGCCCACTGGCCAGGTACGGTTCCACCAGGCATTCCAGCATCAGGTCGAGATCAATCGGCTCGATGTTTTCGTGGATATCGGTGTCCTTCACACATTGCAAGGCGCCCTTGACCAGCATCTCCAGCTCATCGAGGTCCCGCCCGAACTTGGCCTGTACCGCCTCGTCCTCCAGCAACTCGACGCGCAGGCGCAGGCGGGTGATGGGGGTGCGCAGGTCATGGGAAATCGCGCTGAACAACTGGCTGCGCTCAGTGAGGTAGCGGCTGATGCGCTCGCGCATGGCGTTGAAGGCCCGCGCCACTTCCACCACTTCGCTGCCGCCGCCCTCCACCACCGGCTCGACCTCGGCGCCCAGTGACATTTCCCGCGCGGCCAGCGCCAGGCGCTTGAGCGGGCGACTCTGCCAGTGCACCAGCAGGCCGATGAACAGCAGCAGGAAGAAGCTGGTCAGGGCGATGAACCACACCTGCTGGCGCGGCAGGCCTTCGTCTTCGAGGCTGGTGTAGGGCTCGGGCAGCAGCGAGGCGATGTACAGCCATTCGCCCTCGGCCAGGCGGATCTGGGTCACCAGCACCGGCGGATCGACCGGTTCCAGGGTCAGCGCGTAGTGCGCCCAGGAGCGCGGCAGTTCGTCCAGTTTCAGGCCGCTGTTGAAGATGCGCAGGTCCTGCGGACTGACGAACTCGACGGAGATCTGCATCGCCTCGCCCAAACGCTGGCGCAGCACCTCGTCCACCGCCGACACCACCGCCTGCTTGCGCGGCGTCGAGGGCAGCACGCGCATGTCCAGCGGCCGGTCATTGAGGGAAACGAAGAAGCGCGTGCCGCCCATGCTGCGCAACTGGTCGAGCACCAGCGGGCGGTACGCCAGCGGCAGTGAGCGGAAGTAGCTGACGCTGGCGCTCATCGAATGGGCGAGGCTGCGGGCACTGGCCACCAGGCCTTCGCGCTGGCTGGCGCGCAGTTGCGAAAGCCAGATGAAACTCGACAGCCCCTGCGCCACCAGCACCACCAACAAGGTCAGCAGCAGCATCCGCCCCAGCAGCGAACGCGGCAGCGGCAGGCGCCAGCGTGGCTCAGTGCGAAGGCGCAACGCTGGCCGCCAGCAGGTAGCCGCTGCCGCGCACGGTGCGGATCAGCCGCGGCGGTTTGTCGGTGTCGCGCAGACGCTGACGCAGGCGGCTGACCGCCATGTCGATGATCCGGTCCAGCGGCATCGGCTCGCGGCCTCGAGTGGCGTTACCGATGGTGTCGCGGTCGAGGATCTGCTGCGGGTGATCGAGAAACAGCTTGAGCAGGGCGAAGTCGGCACCGGACAGAATCACCTCCTCGCCGTCGCGGTGGAACAGGCGGTGGCTGACCGTGTCCAGGCGCCACTCATCGAAGACCAGCACCTCGCCTCCCGGCGCCTGGAAGCCGGCGCGGCGCAGCAACGCCTTGATCCGCGCCTGCAATTCGCGTGGGCTGAATGGCTTGCCGAGGTAATCGTCGGCGCCCAGTTCCAGGCCGATGATGCGGTCGGCTTCGTCGGAACTGGCGGTGAGCATGATGATCGGCACCTGCGCCTGACGCGGGTGCTGGCGCACCCAGCGGCACAGGCTGAAACCGTCTTCGTCGGGCAGCATCACGTCGAGGATCACCAGGTCGCAGGTGCCGGCATCCAGCGCCTGGCGAAAGCCCGCGCCATCGGCAACGGCCTGCACCTGAAAGCCGCTGCGGCTCAGGTAGGTCTGCAACAGCTCACGGATTTCCTGGTCGTCGTCGACCAGCAGAATCGACTTGCTCACAACGGCGGGTCCTTGTCGGTATGGGCAATGACCCTAGCCCAGCGCCTGCTGCAAAGCCACCCCGGCGCCCAGCAGACCGGCAAACTCTGCGGTCACCAGCCACACCGGCACGCCCTTGAAGTAGCCGCTCATGCAGCCTTTGTCGGCGAAGCTTTCGGCAAAACCGCTACGCAGGAACAACCCGGCGAAGCGCGGGATCACGCCGCCGACGATGTACACGCCACCACGCCCGCCGAGGGTCAGCACGTTGTTACCGGCGACCCGCCCAAGGAAGCGGCTGAACTGTTCGATCACCGCCAGCGCCAGCGGCTCGCCTGCCAGCGCGGCGTCAGTGATGGCGGCGGGCGAGGTGAGCGTCGGCGTGTGGCCGTCGAGGCTGCAAATGGCCTGGTACAACCGCAACAGGCCGCCGCCGCTGAGTACGGTTTCGGCGCTGACGTGGCCCGTCTGTTCGGCAATGACTTCGCGGATCGCCGCCTCCCGCGCGTTGCCCACCGGCAGGTCAACATGCCCGCCCTCGCCCGGCATCGCCAGCCAGCGCCCCTCTTCGAGGCGCAGCAGGCTGCCAACGCCAAGGCCGGTGCCCGGACCGATGATCAGCGCCGGGCGGGTCAGGTCGGCCTCGCCTTCGCAGACCGTGGTGCGCTCGTTGTCGCGCAGCCGGGTCATGCCCAGGGCCATGGCCGAGAAGTCATTGATCAGCAGCAAATGCGCCACCTGCAACGTCGCACAAAACGCCTCGCGGCTCAGGCGCCAGTGGCTGTTGGTGAAGCGGAATTCGTCGCCGGACACCGGCCCGGCCACCGCCAGGCACACGGCATCCAGCTCGCCGCGGGCGATGCCCTGTTCGGCCAGGTACACGCCGATGGCCTGTTCGGGGCTGGTGTAGTCCGCCGTCGCAAAGACCCGCACGGCGTGCAGGGCATCGTCGCGCCACAGGGCGAAACGGGCGTTGGTACCGCCGATATCACCGACCAGCGCAACCTTCATTTGCAACCCTCCAGTGCCGAAGTGAAGGCGCTGGCACCCTTCTCTGCCGGGCTCAGTGCCTGACGCAGGAAACCGAACAATTCCCGGCCGCAGCCCAGGTCATTGCCCAGCGGTGCCGCCGGCAGTTCGCGGCTGGCCAGCTCTTCTTCCGAGACTCGCACCAGCAGCGTGCCGCTGTTGCCATCGACGCGCACGATATCGCCATCGCGCACCCGCGCCAGCGGCCCGCCGTCATAGGCTTCGGGGCAGACGTGAATGGCCGCGGGGATCTTGCCCGAGGCGCCGGACATGCGCCCGTCGGTGACCAGCGCGACTTTGAAACCACGGTCCTGCAGCACGCCGAGGAACGGCGTCATCTTGTGCAACTCGGGCATGCCGTTGCAGCGCGGGCCCTGGAAGCGCACCACGGCGACGAAATCCCGCTCCAGCTCGCCGGCCTTGAAGGCGTCGGCCAGTTCCTGCTGATCGTGGAACACCCGCGCCGGCGCTTCCACCACCTGGTGCTCGGCGGCCACTGCAGAAACCTTCATCACGCCACGGCCGATATTGCCTTCCATCACCCGCAAGCCGCCTTCCGGCGAAAACGGCCGCGCGACCGGGCGCAGAATCGACTCGTCGAGGCTCTGCGCCGGTCCCTCACGCCAGACCAGGCGCTCGCCGTCGAGAAACGGCTCCTGGGTGTAACGACGCAGGCCGTGGCCGGCGATGGTATTGACGTCTTCGTGAAGCAGCCCGGCGTCGAGCAGTTCGCGGATCAGGAAAGACATGCCGCCCGCAGCCTGGAAGTGATTGATGTCGGCTTTGCCGTTGGGATAGACGTGGCACAGGGTCGGCACCACTTCGGACAGCTCGGCCATGTCCTGCCAGGTCAACTGGATGCCGGCGGCCTGGGCGATGGCCGGGATGTGCAGGGTATGGTTGGTGGAGCCGCCGGTGGCGTGCAGCGCCACCACCGAGTTGACCAGCACTTTCTCGTCGACAATCTCGCCCAGCGGCGTGAACGCACCGTTGGCCTTGGTCAGGCGGGTGACTTGCTGCGCGGCCTCGACGGTCAGGGCGTCGCGCAGCGGTGTGTACGGATTGACGAACGACGCGCCCGGCAAGTGCAGGCCCATGACTTCCATCAGCAACTGGTTGGTGTTGGCGGTGCCGTAGAAGGTGCAGGTGCCGGGGCTGTGATAGGACTTCATCTCCGATTCGAGCAACTGCTCGCGGGTGGCCTTGCCTTCGGCATAGCGCTGGCGCACCTCGGCTTTTTCCTTGTTGGAAATCCCCGACGGCATCGGTCCACCTGGGACGAACAGCATCGGCAGATGGCCGAAGCGCAGCGCGCCCATCAGCAGGCCAGGGACGATCTTGTCGCAGATGCCCAACAGCAGCGCCGCATCGAACAGGTTGTGCGACAGCGCGATGGCGGTGGACATGGCGATCACTTCGCGGCTGGCGATGCCCAGCTCCATACCCGGCTCGCCCTGGGTGACGCCGTCGCACATGGCCGGCACGCCGCCGGCGAACTGACCCACCGAGCCGACGTCGCGCAGGGCGCGCTTGATCTGCTCGGGGTAGTGCTCGTAGGGCTGGTGCGCGGACAACAGGTCGTTGTAGGCGGAAATGATGGCGACGTTGGCGGCGTTGGTCAGGCGCAGGCTCTGCTTGTCCTCGGTGCCGCAGCCCGCCACGCCGTGGGCGAAGTTGGCGCATTGCAGGCGGGCGCGCATCGGGCCGTCGCTGGCCGCGCCACGAATCAGTTGCAGGTAGCGTTCTCGGGTGGGACGACTACGGGCGATCAACCGTTCGGTGACCTCAAGGATGCGCGGATGCATGAACTGGACTCCAGGCTAAACGGTGGTTGCAAACACTGCGGCGGTTTCCCTTCCAAACGATTGCGGCCTAGGCTCAAAAGAGGGGGCAATCAAGGTATCCACCGATCATAGGTAGTATTTAAAACAAAATATTGCCAACACTGCAGCTTGTTTTCTGGCTGTTACTGAATAATCTAGTTATTCAAACAACAAAAATCAGCGCGACGCATGAGGTGTCCCATGACCATCCGGATCGCAATCAATGGCTTTGGCCGTATCGGCCGCAACCTGCTCCGCGCACTCTATACCCAAGGCTACCGCCAGGGCCTGCAAGTCGTCGCCATCAACGACCTCGGCGACAGTGCCATCAACGCCCACCTGCTCAAGTACGACAGCGTCCACGGCCACTTTGCTGGCACCGTGGAATTCGATCAGGAGAGCCTCACGGTCAATGGCGACCGGATCGCCGTCAGCGCCATCCGCAACCCGGCGGAGCTGCCGTGGAAAGCCGAGGCCGTCGATGTGGTGTTCGAATGCACCGGGCTGTTCACCGACCGCGCCAAGGCGGCCGGCCATCTTGTCGCCGGGGCGCGCAAGGTGATCATCTCGGCGCCGGCCAAGGGCGCGGATGCCACTGTAGTCTATGGCGTCAACCACGACATCCTGCGCGCCTCGCACCAGATCATCTCCAACGCCTCGTGCACCACCAACTGCCTGGCGCCGGTGGCCCAGGTGCTGCACCGCGAACTGGGCATCGAGCAAGGGCTGATGACCACCATCCACGCCTACACCAACGACCAGAGCCTGACCGACGGCTACCACAGCGACCCGTACCGCGCCCGCGCCGCGACCCAGTCGATGATCCCCAGCAAGACCGGCGCCGCCGAAGCGGTAGGCCTGGTGCTGCCGGAACTGGCCGGCAAACTGACCGGCATGGCAGTGCGGGTGCCGGTGATCAACGTGTCGCTGGTGGACCTGACCGTCACCCTCGCCCGCGAGACCACCACCGAGGAGGTCAACGCGCTGTTCAAGGAAGCCAGCCGTAACTCACCGATCCTGGGCTACAACGACCTGCCGCTGGTGTCGTGCGACTTCAACCACAACCCGCTGTCGTCGATCTTCGACGCCAACCACACCAAAGCCAGCGGCAAGCTGCTCAAAGTGATGGCGTGGTACGACAACGAGTGGGGCTTTTCCAACCGGATGCTGGATAACTGCCTGGCGCTGTGGAACGCGCGGTAGACGGGGCTTTGCGGGTGTCAGCCTAGGAGCTTTCACACAGCGACTGACACCCTTGTCGTACTTCGTGCTTGACCAACGGGGTTGATGATAAGCATTATCATTAGCAAATTCCGCTCGGGTATCGCCGTGAGCCAGTCCCACTTCAACTCCGTTTTCCTCGCTCAGCGGGTCACTCTGTTGCGCACTTTGCAGCGCATGGTGGACAACCCCAGCACCGCCGAAGACCTGCTTCAGGAAACCTACCTGCGGGTCACCCGCGCCCTTGGCGAGCGGCCTATCGAACACCTGGAGCCCTTCGTGTTCCAGACTGCGCGCAACCTCGCCCTCGATCACCTGCGCGCGCGCCGGGTGCAGTCGCGCACCGTGGTCGATGACGTGCCCGAACAAATCCTGCACAACGTCGCCGCCCCGGTCGGCAGCGCCGAAGACGCCGCCCATGCCGCGCAACTGCTCAAGCGCCTGAGCAGTTCGCTGTCGCAACTCACCCCGCGCCAGCAACGCATCTTCATCCTCAGCCGCCTGCACGGCGCCAGTTACCTGGAGATCGCCGAGCAACTGGACGTCTCGGCCAGCACCGTGCAGAAGGAACTGAAACTGATCATGGCGATCTGCATAGGTGTGGCCGATCGGCTCAACGGAAACTGATGGCCGCTTGCCTGATCCGTCGTTAGCCCCGATCATGACGTCCATCTACGCCCGCCTCGCCGCAAGGATCACCCGTGACAGACCACCCCTCTCATAGCCCTTCGCCGCCGGACCCGGCTGCCTGCGACAGAGCCATGGGCGAGGCCCTGGACTGGTTGATCCGCCTGCAATGCGCCAGCCCTGAAGACACCCACGCCTTCGAAGCCTGGCTCGAAGCCGACCCAGCCAACGCTCCCGCCTATGTCGAAGCCGAAGCCCTGTGGAATGGCAGCACCCTGCGCCAGGCTGCCGGACAGTTGCAGGAAACACGCAAACCTTCGCCTCTCGCCCGCCTGCGTCCGCACTGGAAACCGCTGGCGACGGCGGCGGTGTTGTTGGTCGGCGTGTTTACCGTCGGCAACCTGCCCGTGCGTTTGCAGGCCGATCACCTCACCGTGGTCGGCGAACGCCAGCGCGTGCAACTGGACGACGGTTCGCGGGTGCTGCTCAACACCAACTCGGCGTTCTCCAGCGATATCGACACCCGCCAGCGCGTCGCCCGCCTGTATCAGGGCGAAGCCTTCTTCGAAGTGGCCGGCGGGCGTACCCAGCCGCTTGAACTGCAAGCCGGACCGTTGCGCGCCAGCGTGCGCGACAGTGATTTCGCCGTGCGTTACCTCAACGGCGAAGCCCAGGTGCGGGTGCAGCGTGGCGATGTCGACCTGCTCGCCAGCAGCGACCAGCGCATTCGCCTGAGCAGCGGCGACAGCATCCGCGTCGGCCCCAACGGCTTCAGCCAGCGCGAACGCGCCGATCTGCAAAAAGACCTGGCCTGGGTCGAAGGCCGGCTGATCTTCGAGAACTGCCCGCTGAGCCAGGTGCTGGCCGAACTGCGCCGCTACTACCCCGGCTGGATCATCAGCACCAACGGTAATCTCGACCAGGTCGCGGTGACCGGCAATTACCGGCTCGATCAGCCGCTGGAAGCGCTGCGGTCGCTGGCGCATATCACTTCGGCGCAGGTGCGGGAGTTTCCTGCGGTCGTGATTCTTAACTGAGTCTGCGGTTTTTTTAGGGTTGGCTTTTTAGGTAATGCCAGTCAGTTAAACCAGTTGGGGCTGCTTTGCAGCCCTTCGCGAGCAAGCTCGCTCCCACACAGTTGTGTGCACAGACAAACACTGACCCAAGGTTTTGCGGGGGCCTGTGGGAGCGAGCTTGCTCGCGAAGGGCCGCAAAGCGGCCCCAACGGCGCTGAAACACTAACTGACTGGCATCAGGCTTTTTAGGTGCCTTCAACCACCCGGACCTTGTGAGCACTGACCCACAGGAACTCCACCAACCTTTTTTTACGCGATCCCATCCCGTCATACGTCTCGTTATAGCCAATGCAATTGATTCTTATTTTTGAGTCAGACGCATCCTATAACAACGCGCGACAGGGAGCGCTTTTCGATGTCTACCGGATCCACCCGTCGAGTCACCCCACGTACACCAGGCCTGCAGCGTTGCACGCTGTCCCTGTTGACCCTGGCCATGCTCGCCAGCGGCGCCTGCAGCCTGCCGGCCCTGGCCGCCGAGCCGGCGCAAGCCCCGGCTCAGCGCATGGGTGACTACCGCTTCGCCATCGCCCAGCAACCACTGGTTTCGGCACTGAACGCCTTCACCGCGGTCACCGGCTGGCAGATCGGCCTGTCCGCCGAACTGGCCGAAGGCGTAGCCTCGCCGGGCGTGCAAGGCTCCCTGTCGCCCGAACAAGCCCTGCAGCGCCTGTTGACCGGCACCGGCCTGAACTACCGCAAGCTCAGCAACAACAACGTGGTGATCGAACGCACCCGGTCCCAGGCCATCGCCCTGCAACAGGTGACCGTCAGCGCCACCCGTAGCGCGCAGGACGTCAGCCAGGTGCCCAGCACCGTCACCGTGCAGACCCGCGAACAGCTCGACCGGCAGAACGTCAACAGCATCAAGGACCTGGTGCGCTACGAACCGGGCGTTTCGGTCAGCGGCACCGGCCAGCGCAGCGGCCTGAACGGCTACAACATCCGCGGCATCGACGGCGAGCGGATCCTTACCCAGATCGACGGCGTGGCCATTCCTGACAGCTACTTCTTCGGCCCGTACGCGCAAACCCAGCGCAATTACGTCGACCCGGAAATCGTCAAGCGCGTGGAAATCCTCCGCGGCCCGGCCTCGGTGCTCTACGGCAGCAACGCCATCGGCGGCGCAGTGAGCTATTTCACCCTCGACCCGGACGACATCATCAAGCCCGGCCAGGACGTCGGCGCCCGCCTGAAAACCGGCTACAGCTCGGCCGACAACAGTTGGCTCAAGTCCGGCACCGTGGCCGCCCGCCAGGGTGACTTCGACGGCCTGCTGCACCTGAGCCGTCGCGACGGTCACGAGACCGAGTCCTACGCCGATCACGGCGGCACCGGCCTGAACCGCACCGCCGCCAACCCCGAGGATGTGCAGACCACCAACGTGCTCGCCAAGCTGGGCTGGAACTACGCCGACGACGCACGTCTGGCGCTGACCTACGAGCACTACAAGGACGACCGCGACCTCAACCAGAAAAGCGCCGTCGGCGGCCCGTTCACCCCAAGCCCGCTGAACTTCTACCAGAACCGCACCGGCAGTGACGTAGTCACCCGCGAGCGCATCGGCATCGCCAACGAATTCGGCCTCGACAGCCTGCTGGCCGACCACGTGAAGTGGAGCCTGAACTACCAGATCGGCAAGACCGACCAGCGCACCGAAGAGATCTACCGGCCGATGGTCTACACCCTGATGCGTGATCGAAAGACCACCTACAAGGACCGTCAGTGGATCCTCGACGCCCAGTTGGACAAGGCCTTCAGCGTCGGTGAAACCGAGCACCTGCTGACCTATGGCGCGACTTTCAAGCAGAACAAGGTCACCGGCTCGCGCAGCGGCACCGCCACCTGCCTGACCACTGGTTTCGGCTGCGTCGCCGGGCGTCCGCTGGCGTCCAGCGCTCTGATCGAAGTCAGCGACTTCCCGGACCCGACCGTCAACACCTACAGCGCCTTCGCCCAGGATGAAATCCGCTGGAACCAGTGGACCTTCCTGCCAGGCGTGCGCTACGACCAGACCCGCCTCAAGCCTCACGCCACCGACGAGTTCCTGCGTGGCATCGCGTCCACCAACGAGCCGGTCAACCTGGAAGAGAAGAAATGGCACCGCGTCTCGCCCAAGTTCGGCGTGACCTATGCCTTCAACGACAACTACACCTGGTACGGCCAGTACGCCGAGGGCTTCCGCACCCCGACCGCCAAGGCGCTCTATGGCCGCTTCGAAAACCCGGGCCAGGGCTACAGCGTGCAGGGCAACCCGAACCTGGAACCGGAGAAGAGCAAGAGCTACGAAACCGGTCTGCGCGGCAACTTCGACGCGGGCAACTTCGATGTGGCGGTGTTCTATAACAAGTACCGCGATTTCATCAACGAAGACGCGGTACAGGGCTCCGACATCAACAAAGACTTCGAAGCCAACAACATCAAGAACGCCACCATCAAGGGTGCCGAGTTCAAGGGCCGTCTGAACCTCGATCACTTCGGCGCACCTGCCGGCCTGTACACCCAGGCCTCGCTGGCGTACGCCTGGGGCAAGAACGAAGACACCGGCCAGCCGATCAACAGCGTGAACCCGCTGACCGGCGTGTTCGGCCTGGGCTACGAGCAGGAGCAGTACGGTGCACTGGTCAGCTGGACCCTGGTCAAGCGCAAGAACCGGGTCGACGACCAAAGCTTCTTCGCCCCGGACGGCACCAGCAAGCAATTCCGCAGCCCGGGCTACGGCGTGCTCGACCTGACCGGGTTCTACAAGGTCACCGACGACGTCACCGTCAACGCCGGCCTGTACAACCTGACCGACAAGAAATACTGGCAGTGGGATGACGTCCGCGGCTACGACGGCCTCGGCGAAGCTGCCGCTACCGCGCCGGCCAACATGGACCGCCTGACCATGCCGGGTCGCAACTTTGCGATCAATCTGGTGTGGGATATCTGATCTGAGGTAATTCGAGGCCATACTGGCCTCATCAAGCCGGCTCCGCCAAAAACCTCACCCCGCAAAGGTGAGGTTTTTTTACTGTCGCGCGTCTCCTTGCACGTCTAGTTACAAGGCCCGCCCCATTCGCAAGGAATTCTCAATGACAGCCAACACCGAACGCGCCGCCCTGCGCTCGCAACGCCTGAACCAGGTCACCCACGCACCGCACGCCGAACTGGACGCACTGGTCAAATCCCACGCACCGTTCGAAACCCGCGAGAACTTCGCCCGCTTCGTGGTCGCTCAGTACCTGTTCCAGAACGAACTGAAAGCGCTGTACACCGATCCGAAACTGATCGCCATTTTCCCTGACCTGGCCGAACGCTGCCGCGCCGACGCCGCACGCCTGGACCTGGCCGACCTCGACACCGCCGTTCCCGCCGACTTCCCCGGCGAGCTGCAGAACCCGAGCCTGGGCGCCGCCCTGGCCTGGCTGTTCGTCTCCGAAGGCTCCAAGCTCGGCGCCGCCTTCCTGATCAAGCGCGCCGCCGCCCTGGAGCTGTCCGACAGCTTCGGCGCCCGTCACCTCGGCGAACCCGCTGGCGGTCGTGCCGAAGGCTGGAAGAGCTTCACTCGCACCCTCGACAGCCTGGAACTGAGCCCGGAAGAAGAAACCGCTGCCGAACAGGGCGCGGTCGCCGCCTTCGAGCGCTTCACCCAGTTGCTGAAACACGCTTACGCAACTGCGCCTAAAGCCGAACTGGCCTAAGTGTGCGCCGGCCATCATCATGATGGCCGGATCACCCACCCGTGCCGTCGACGAGCCCATGACCCAGCCACTCCGCTCCAAACTGTCCCGTCTGCTCTATGGCCTGCTGGCCTACGTCAGCCTGGGCATCGGCCTGATCGCCATCGTCGTGCCCGGCCTGCCCACCACCGAATTCATTCTTCTTGCCGCCTGGGCTGCCACCCGCAGCTCGCCACGATTGAGCGCCTGGCTGGAAAACCACCGGCTGTTCGGCCCAATCCTGCACAACTGGCGCAACGGCAAGGTGATCCAGCGCCGCGCCAAAGTCAGCGCCACCATCAGCATGCTGCTCTGCGCCACCGTGATGCTGGTGTTCCTCGAACACCACTGGCCAGTGTTTCTCGCCATCGGCGGCATGAGCCTGGGCAACCTGTGGATCTGGTCGCGCCCGGAATCGGTACCCGTTGACCTGAAAAACCGCTCGTCGGCTCGCGCTCACGGCTAAAGTTTCCGGGCCGATGGCCTGATACCGCTAAGAGGGACCTGGCGAATCGAACCGTCAGGCTTAAAAAAATAATTGCCCATTTAGCGAGTACGTCCATGTTCGACACGCTCTCCATCCGCTTGAAAATCATCCTGCTGTCTGGAATAAGCCTGTTGGGCGTGGTCGCCCTGATCGTTGGTATCAACCTCTACCAGGCCCGTCAGAGCGACGCGCTGGTGGGCGAAGCCAGCACCGCGATGCTCACCCGCAATGTCCAGGCCCTGCTGCTGGCCCGCGCCAGCGAGAAAGCCGAGCTGCTGCAACGCACCTTCAGCGATAGTCAGACCGTGTCCACCGCCCTCGCCGATCAGGTGCTGGATCTCAAGCGCCTGGCCCAGCGTCAGTCGATTGCAGCGGGCGATCTGCGCGAGGCGATCAACCAGAGCCTGCGCACCACCTTCGAACGCAACCCGGACCTGCTCGGCGTGTGGATGGCCTTCGAACCCGACGGCCTCGACGGCCGCGATAGCGAATTCATCAACGACGATGCCCGCAAGAGCAACGCCAGCGGCCGCTTCGGCAGCTACTGGAGCCGTGCCCAGGGCAACGGCATCAACACCGTCATCAGCGACAACGACCTGAACAAGACCGAGATCACCCTCAGCGGCACACCGTTCAACGTCTGGTACACCTGCTCGAAAAACAGCGGCAAACCCTGCTTGCTGGAACCCTATGCCGACACCGTCGGCGGCAAGCAGGTACTGATGACCAGCATCACCCTGCCGCTGGTGGAAGGCGGCAAGGTGATCGGCGTCACCGGCGTCGACATCGCTCTCGACTCGCTGCAAAGCGCTGCGGTGAAAGCCCAGCAATCGCTGTTCAATGGCGCCGGGCACCTGACCATCGCCTCATCCAGCGGTGTGCTGGCGGCCAACAGCAACGACGCCGCGCTGGTCAGCAAGAAGATCGAAGACGCCTTCGGCGAACACGGCAAGCAACTGTTGCAGGCGTTCGCCAGCGGCCAGCCGCAGGTGTTCGAACGCGACGCGAATGTGCGCGCCCTGTTCCCGGTGCAGCCGATCAGCGACAGCAAGCCCTGGGGCATCGTGATCGACCTGCCGCGCAACGTGCTGCTGGCCGACGCCATCAGCCTGCAGAAAACCCTCGATGACGCCCGCACCGCCGGCACCCTGAAGGTGCTGCTGTTCGCTACCCTCGCCGGCCTCGGCGGGCTGTTGCTGATGTGGCTGACCGCTACCGGCGTGACCCGCCCGATCAATAGCGTGGCGCACATGCTCGAAGATATCGCCAGCGGCGAAGGCGACCTGACCCAGCGCCTGAACTACAGCCGCCGCGATGAACTGGGCCGTCTGACCCAGGGCTTCAACCGCTTCCTCGACAAGCTGCAACCGACCATCGCGCAGATCAAGCAAAGCATCACCCAGGCCCGCGCCACCGCCGACCAGTCTTCGGACATCGCCCGCCGCACCAGCGAAGGCATGCACGTGCAATTCCGCGAAATCGATCAGGTGGCCACCGCGTCCAACGAGATGAGCGCCACTGCCCACGACGTTGCCAACAGCGCCTCCAGCGCTGCCGAAGCCGCCCGTGGCGCCGACCGTTCGGCCCGCGAAGGCATGGCGATCATCGAGCGCAGCACCCGCGATATCGCTCACCTGGCCGACACCGTCAGTCTGGCGGTGGGTGAAGTGGAAACCCTGGCCAGCAACAGCGAGCAGATCGGCTCGGTACTGGAAGTGATCCGCAGCATCGCCGAACAGACCAACCTGCTGGCCCTCAACGCCGCCATTGAAGCGGCGCGGGCCGGCGAAAGCGGTCGCGGCTTTGCGGTGGTCGCCGACGAGGTGCGCAACCTGGCCAAGCGCACGCAAGACTCAGTGGAAGAAATCCGCCATGTGATCGAACGCCTGCAAACCCACACCCGCGACGTCGTCGCGACCATGCACGCCAGCCACGAGAAGGCCCAGGAAAACGCCGGCCAGATCACCCAGGCGGTGCAGGCGCTGGACCGCATCAGCGAGGCGGTGACAGTGATCAGCGACATGAACCTGCAGATCGCCAGCGCCGCCGAAGAACAGAGCGCGGTGGCCGAAGAGGTCAACCGCAACGTCTCGGCGATCCGCAGCGTGACCGAGACCCTGACCCACCAGGCCGACCAGTCGGCGCAGGTCAGCAGCCAGCTCAACAACCTGTCGTCGCAGCAGATGAAGCTGATGGATCAGTTCAAGGTTTGACCGACGCGCCGGGATGTACTGCACTTGTCCCTTCGACTCAAGGAGGGACAACGATGCTGAACATGCTCGGCACCATCGCCCACGACCTCGCCCTCGCGCCTCCCACGGAGGACGCCGTGCGCTTTAGCACTGCGGGCGCCCTGCCCTCGGCCTTCGCCGTGACCGAAATAGCCGCCGTGAGCATTGCCGCGGCCGGGATCGCTATCGCCGATCTCCTGGAACAACAGACCGGCGAGCACCACAGCGTCCAGGTGGACAGGCGCCTGAGCGCGTTCTGGTTTGCCAGCAGCCTGCGCCCGCGCGGCTGGCAGGTGCCACCGTTGTGGGACCCGATCGCTGGCGACTACCAGACCCGCGACGGCTGGATCCGCCTGCACACCAACGCCCCGCACCATCGCGCTGTGGCCGAACGGGTACTGGGCCCCGCCAGCGACCGCGAAACCATGGCCCGGCAAGTGCTGGGCTGGTCGGCGGGCGAACTGGAAGACGCCATCGTCGAGTCTGGCGGCTGCGCGGCGCAGATGCGCGGTTGCCAGGACTGGTCGAACCATCCGCAGGGGCTGGCGGTAAACGCCGAGCCGCTGATCCATCGCCAGACCTTCGCCAGCGACAGCCGCCGCCTCTGGACCGGCAACCCCGGACGGCCGCTGGCCGGGGTGCGCGTGCTGGACCTGACCCGCATCCTCGCCGGCCCCACCGCCACTCGTCTGCTGGCCGGCTTCGGCGCGGAGGTGTTGCGCATTGACCCACCCGGCTGGGACGAACCCGGCGTCGCCGCCGAAGTCACCCTGGGCAAGCGCTGCGCGCGGCTGGACCTGCACTCGACTGCCGACCGGGCGGTGTTCGAACGGCTGCTGCGCGAAGCCGACATCCTGGTCCACGGTTATCGCGCCGATGCGCTGGAGCGCCTGGGCTACGGCGACGAACAGCGGCGCCAGTTGAACCCTGGCCTGATCGACGTAAGCCTCAACGCTTATGGCTGGAGCGGGCCCTGGCGGTTACGGCGTGGTTTCGACAGTCTGGTGCAGATGAGCACCGGCATCGCCCACGAAGGCATGCGCTGGCAGCAGGCCAGCCGCCCGGTGCCGCTACCGGTGCAGGCGCTGGACCATGCTACCGGCTACCTGATGGCTGCCGCGGCGATCCGCGGCCTGAGCGAACGCCTGGCCAGCGGAGCGGGCAGCCAGGCGCGGCTGTCGCTGGCGCGGACCGCGAAATGGCTGGTGGAACAGGGGACCGTGTCGGCGGATTTGCCGTTGGCGGCGGAGACGGTGGATGACCTCGATGCATGGCCGGAGCAGACCGCCTGGGGGCCGGCGCGGCGGCTCAAGCCGCCGCTGCGGGTGACGGGGACGCCGCTGAAGTGGGATTGGCCGGCTTCGGGGTTGGGATCGGCGACGGCTGTCTGGCTCTAGATCCAATCGCCGGCAAGCCGGCTCCCACAGGGTCAGCACATATCTCAAGATTTGTGCAAAACCTGTGGGAGCTGGCTTGCCAGCGATGAGGCCTGAGAGAACAACAACGATGCCTACAGACTCAACACCCCGCTATACAACCCAAACGCCGCCAACCCCGCCCCCGCCAGCACCGCCGCGAAGATCAGCTTCTCCCAGCGAGTAAACAGCGGCTGTCCCTGCTCTTTCTTGGCCCTGGCAAACAGGATCACCCCCGGCGCATACAGCAGCGCCGACAGCAGCAGGTATTTCAGCCCACCGGCGTACAGCAGCCAGACCGCATAAAGCAGCGCCACCAGCCCCACCGCCAGATCCTTGCGCCGCGCGCCGGCGAATCCCTCGTACGTCTCGCCCCGCAGCGCCAGCAGCACCGCATAGGCCGCCGACCACAGGTACGGCACCAGGATCATCGACGAAGCGAGGTAGATCAGGCTGGTGTAGGTCCCGGCAGAGAACAGGGTGATCAGCAAGAACACCTGGATCATGCAGTTGGTCAGCCACAGTGCATTGGCCGGCACCTGGTTGGCGTTCTCCTTGGTGAGGAAACGCGGCATGGTCTTGTCCCGCGCCGTGGCAAAGAGAATCTCGGCACAGAGCAAGGCCCACGACAGCAACGCGCCCAACAGCGACACCGCCAGCCCCAGGCTGATCAGCAAAGCGCCCCAGGGCCCGACGATATGTTCCAGCACCGAGGCCAGAGACGGGTTGTGCAGCGCCGCCAGTTCCGGCTGGGTCATCACCCCCAGCGACAGCACGTTGACCAGCACCAGCAAGGCCAGCACGCCGAGAAAACCGATCACCGTGGCCTTGCCGACATCCGAGCGCTTCTGCGCCCGGCCTGAATAGATACTCGCGCCCTCGATGCCGATGAACACGAACACCGTCACCAGCATCATGTTGCGCACCTGGTCCAGCACACCGCCAAAGCTCGGATTGCTCAGGCCCCAGATGTCGCGGGTGAAGATGTCCATGCGAAACGCCACGGCGGCAATGATGATGAACAAGACCAGCGGCACGACCTTGGCCACCGTGGTGACCTGGTTGATGAACGCCGCTTCCTTGATCCCGCGCAGCACCAGGAAATGCACCGACCACAGCAGCAGCGAGGCGCAGCCGATGGCCAACGGCGTGTTGCCTTCGCCGAAGGCCGGGAAGTACAGGCCGAGGGTACTGAACAGCAGCACGAAGTAACCGACGTTGCCCAGCCAGGCGCTGATCCAGTATCCCCAGGCAGAAGAGAAGCCCATGTAGTCGCCAAAGCCGGCCTTGGCATAGGCATAGACCCCGGAGTCGAGTTCCGGCTTGCGGTTGGCCAGGCTCTGGAACACGAACGCCAGCGCCAACATGCCGATCGCGGTGATGCCCCAGCCGATCAGCACCGCGCCAACATCGGCGCGGGCGGCCATGTTCTGCGGCAGGGAAAAGATCCCGCCACCGATCATCGACCCCACCACCAAGGCCACAAGTGCTCCCAAGCGCAACTTTTGTCCCGGTTCGGACATTTAAATCCCCTATTTTTTCGTAGTTTTCCAGCAAATAAGCCTGTACAGATTTTTTTACTAACTTGTGGTTATAAGCAAACTAATTTAATAACCCTTACCTCTAAAGAACGCACACTTATCGGAGAGTTTTGTGCACTAATTCCGCTTCATCAAGTAAATAAGATTTTTTCTCGCTAAAAGGTTGCGAATTCATGGAAAGGGGCTAGTTTCAACTCTCGCGAGCCGACCGAGCGATCACTCTATATTCGCAGAAGCGGCGCAGCACAAGGCTTCCGGAAAGATGATGGCATCTATCGGTGGCTCTTTCAGTCATTCACCAACAATGGAATGTACCAATGAACTGACCTGAATCAGCTTCCGATTCGAACAAGTGTTTTATTGTTGAGCCTCTCTCTTCTGAAATGGAGCAAACCATGTCAGACACTCCCGGAAAACTTCGACTTGGTGCGCTGGTCGCACTTGTAGTCGGCTCCATGATTGGTGGCGGGATCTTCTCATTACCGCAAAACATGGCCGCCAGTGCCGACGTCGGCGCCGTATTGATTGGCTGGGGTATTACTGCCATCGGCATGTTGACCCTCGCCTTCGTCTTCCAGACCCTGGCCAACCGCAAACCTGACCTCGACGGCGGGGTGTACGCCTACGCCAAAGCCGGTTTCGGCGACTACATGGGCTTCTCGTCAGCCTGGGGTTACTGGATCAGCGCCTGGCTGGGTAACGTCGGTTACTTCGTGCTGCTGTTCAGCACCCTGGGCTACTTCTTCCCGATCTTTGGCGAGGGCAACACCCCGGCGGCCATCGTCGGCGCCTCCGTGCTGCTCTGGGCCGTGCACTTCCTGGTGCTGCGCGGGATCAAGGAAGCGGCGTTCATCAACCTGGTGACCACCATCGCCAAGGTCGTGCCGCTGGCGCTGTTCATCCTCATCGCCCTGTTCGCCTTCAAGCTGGACATCTTCACCGCTGACATCTGGGGCACCATGAACCCGGACCTGGGCAGCGTGATGAATCAGGTGCGCAACATGATGTTGGTCACCGTCTGGGTGTTCATCGGCATCGAGGGCGCGAGCATCTTCTCGGCACGGGCGGAAAAACGCTCCGACGTGGGCAAGGCCACCGTCATCGGCTTCATCACTGTGCTGCTGTTCCTGGTGCTGGTGAACGTGCTGTCGCTGGGCATCATGACTCAACCCGAACTGGCCAAACTGCAGAACCCGTCGATGGCCGCCGTGCTTGAGCACGTGGTCGGTCACTGGGGTGCGGTGCTGATCAGCGTCGGCCTGATCATCTCGCTGCTCGGGGCGCTGCTGTCGTGGGTGCTGCTGTGCGCGGAGATCATGTTCGCCGCTGCCAAAGACCACACCATGCCGGAGTTCCTGCGCCGCGAGAACGCCAACCACGTGCCGGCCAACGCCCTGTGGCTGACCAACGCCATGGTGCAGATCTTCCTGGTCATCACCCTGTTCTCGGCCAGTACTTATCTGTCGCTGATCTACCTCGCCACCTCGATGATCCTGGTGCCTTACCTGTGGTCGGCGGCTTATGCGGTACTGCTGGCGGTGCGTAGCGAGACTTACGAAAAAGCCCTGGCCGAACGCAAGAAAGACCTGATCATCGGCAGCATCGCACTGATCTACGCGATCTGGCTGCTGTACGCCGGTGGCGTCAAATACCTGCTGCTCTCGGCCCTGCTTTATGCCCCTGGCGTGATCCTGTTCGCCAAGGCCAAGCGCGAGATCGGCCAACCGATTTTTACCAACGTGGAGAAATTGATCTTCGCCGCCGTGATCGCTGGCGCCCTGGTGGCGGCCTACGGTCTCTATGACGGCTTCCTGACTCTGTAACCCCCGTATTCGCAATTTGGAGGAAAGAAACCATGTCCACGGAAAAAGTTAAGTACGGTGTCCATTCCGAAGCCGGCAAACTACGCAAAGTGATGGTTTGCTCCCCAGGCCTGGCGCATCAGCGCCTGACGCCGAGCAACTGCGACGACCTGTTGTTCGACGACGTCATCTGGGTCAACCAGGCCAAGCGCGACCACTTCGATTTCGTCACCAAGATGCGTGAGCGCGGTGTCGAAGTGCTGGAAATGCACAACCTGCTGACTGAAACCATTCAGAACCCCGAAGCGCTGAAGTGGATTCTGGACCGCAAGATCACGCCGGACACCGTCGGTGTCGGCCTGACCAACGAAGTGCGTAGCTGGCTGGAAGGCCTGGAACCACGCCGTCTTGCCGAGTTCCTGATCGGCGGCGTCGCGGGTGAAGACCTGCCGGAAAGCGAAGGCGCCAGCGTCATCAAGATGTACCGGGATTACCTGGGCCACTCCAGCTTCCTGCTGCCGCCGCTGCCCAACACCCAGTTCACTCGCGACACCACTTGCTGGATTTACGGCGGCGTGACGCTCAACCCGATGTACTGGCCTGCGCGACGTCAGGAAACCCTGCTGACCAGCGCCATCTACAAATTCCACCCCGAGTTCGTCAACGCCGACTTCGAAATCTGGTACGGCGATCCGGATAAAGACCACGGTCAGGCCACCCTGGAAGGCGGCGACGTCATGCCGATCGGCAATGGCGTGGTGTTGATCGGGATGGGCGAGCGCACCTCGCGCCAGGCCATCGGCCAGCTCGCACAATCCCTGTTCGCCAAGGGCGCGGTAGAGAAAGTCGTGGTCGCCGGGCTGCCGAAATCCCGCGCGGCGATGCACCTAGACACGGTGTTCAGCTTCTGCGACCGCGACCTGGTCACGGTCTTCCCGGAAGTGGTCAAGGAAATCGTGCCGTTCGTCATTCGCCAGGACGCCAGCAAGCCTTACGGCCTGGACGTGCGCCGCGAGCACAAGACGTTCATCGAAGTGGTTGCCGAGTCCCTCAACCTGAAAGAGCTGCGCGTCGTCGAGACCGGCGGCAACAGCTTTGCCGCCGAACGCGAGCAATGGGATGACGGCAACAACGTGGTGGCGCTGGAGCCCGGCGTGGTCATCGGCTACGACCGCAACACCTACACCAACACCCTGCTGCGCAAGGCCGGCATCGAAGTCATCACCATCAGCGCCGGCGAACTGGGCCGTGGCCGCGGCGGCGGTCACTGCATGACCTGCCCGATCATCCGCGACCCTATCGATTACTAAAACGTCCATCCCCCGGCCGCGCTTACCCGGCGCGGTCCGGGCCGATCACCGAATCCAAGGAGAATCACCATGGCGTTCAACATTCACAACCGCAACCTGCTGAGCCTGGAACACCACACGCCTCGCGAGTTGCGCTACCTGCTCGACCTGTCCCGCGATCTCAAACGCGCCAAGTACACCGGCACCGAGCAGCAACACCTGAAAGGCAACAACATTGCGCTGATCTTCGAGAAAACCTCGACCCGCACCCGTTGCGCCTTCGAAGTGGCCGCCTATGACCAGGGCGCCAACGTCACCTACATCGACCCCAACTCTTCGCAGATCGGCCACAAGGAGAGCATGAAGGACACCGCCCGCGTGCTCGGGCGTATGTACGACGCCATCGAGTACCGTGGCTTCAAGCAGGAGATCGTCGAAGAGCTGGCCAAGTTCGCCGGTGTACCGGTGTTCAACGGCCTGACCGACGAATACCACCCGACCCAGATGATCGCCGACGTGCTGACCATGCGTGAACACGCCGACAAGCCGATCCACGAGATCAGCTACGCCTACCTAGGCGACGCGCGTAACAACATGGGCAACTCGCTGCTGCTGATCGGCGCCAAGCTCGGCATGGACGTGCGCATCTCTGCGCCGAAAGCCCTGTGGCCCCACGACGATCTGGTCGAGCGCTGCAAGAAATACGCGGAAGAAAGCGGTGCCCGCATCACCCTCACCGAAGACCCGAAAGCTGCGGTCAAGGGTGTGGACTTCGTGCACACCGACGTCTGGGTGTCGATGGGCGAGCCGGTTGAAGCCTGGGGTGAACGCATCCAGCAACTGCTGCCGTATCAGGTCAACGCCGAGCTGATGAAAGCCACCGGCAACCCGCGCGCCAAGTTCATGCACTGCCTGCCGGCGTTCCACAACTCCGACACCAAGGTCGGCAAACAGATTGCCGAGCAGTACCCGCACCTGGCCAACGGCATCGAGGTGACCGACGACGTGTTCGAATCGCCGGCCTGCATCGCCTTCGAGCAAGCGGAAAACCGCATGCACACGATCAAGGCGATCCTGGTTTCGACGCTGGCTGACCTGTAAACAGCAATCGCGACAGTTCGGCGCCCCGACAAGCTCCCTCCTACAGGGATCCGACACACACAGCCCCCGGTAGGAGCGAGCTTGCTCGCGAAAGGCTCCAGAAAAAAAGGACACACATCATGCGCATCGTTGTTGCACTAGGCGGAAACGCGCTGCTGCGTCGTGGCGAACCCATGACGGCCGACAATCAGCGCGCCAATATCCGCATCGCCACCGAACAGATCGCCAAGATCCATCCCGGCAACCAACTGGTCATCGCCCACGGCAACGGCCCGCAAGTGGGTCTGCTGTCGTTGCAGGCAGCGGCCTACACCTCGGTCACGCCCTACCCGCTGGACGTCCTCGGCGCTGAAACCGAAGGCATGATCGGCTACATGATCGAACAGGAACTGGGCAACCTGCTGGACTTCGAAGTGCCCTTCGCCACCCTGCTCACCCAGGTCGAAGTGGACGCCAAGGACCCCGCCTTCCAGAACCCCACCAAGCCCATCGGCCCGGTCTACAGCAAGGAAGACGCCGAGCGCCTGGCCAAGGAAAAAGGCTGGGCCATCGCCCCCGATGGCGACAAGTACCGTCGCGTGGTCGCCAGCCCGAAACCCAAGCGCATCTTCGAGATCCGCCCGATCAAATGGCTGCTGGAAAAGAGCAGTATCGTGATCTGTGCCGGTGGCGGCGGCATTCCGACCATGTATGGTGCGGACGGCAAGCTGCAGGGCATCGAAGCGGTGATCGACAAGGACTTGTGCTCGGCGCTGCTGGCCGAGCAACTGGAAGCCGATCTGCTGGTGATCGCCACCGACGTCAACGCTGCCTACATCGACTTCAACAAGCCGACGCAGAAAGCCATCGCCCAGGCCCATCCGGATGAACTGGAACGCCTGGGCTTCGCCGCCGGGTCCATGGGCCCGAAAGTCCAGGCCGCTTGCGATTTCGCCCGTCACACAGGCAAAGTCGCGGTGATCGGCTCGCTGAGCGATATCGAAGATATCGTCAAAGGCAAAGCCGGTACCCGGGTCAGTACGGCCTCGCCAGGCATCAGCTATCGTTGAAGCTCCGGGCGGGCCTGCTGGCGGGCCCGCCTGTTTCAACTGTTCAAGGAGCCTGTCATGGCACAATTCGAACCTGGTCATCTGCACATCGAACGAAAAGCGCTGACCAAGGATGACTACAGCTACAACTACTGCGTCGATTACGAAGCGGTTCAAGACCCCAAGGAAGGCAAGAGCATCGCTTTTCGGCTGCACGGCATCATCCAAGACAAGACGGTGGACGAGACCTTCTCCGTCAACAAGAACAACTGGTACAACTTCGCCGGCATCATCGAAGACGTCGCACATAAACACGGCATTCCGGTGAAAGGCATCGTCACCTCGGTACACAAAACCCATTACGACGCGATGTTCGAAGACATCCGCGACAAGCTCGGCGTAAGGTCCGGCGACCCGATCAACCCTGATTCCCTCGCCTGATTCTCCCTGTGGGGCTGGCTGGCCAGTTCCCACCCTGCCCGTGCCAGCCCGTCGAATAACAGGGCATAATCGCCGCTTTCCAGCCGAACCTCTCCCACCTCATGCGCATCCATGTCAGCTTCATCGACCGCGTCGGCATCACCCAGGAAGTCCTCGCCCTGCTCGGTGCCCGCCATCTCAACCTGGATGCCGTCGAGATGGTGCCGCCGAACGTCTACATCGACGCGCCGACCCTGAGCCCCGCCGTTCTCGAAGAACTCCACGATGCCCTGCTCAACGTCCACGGCGTGCAAACCGTGCGCGTGGTCGACATCCTGCCGGGCCAGCGCCGTCACCTGCAGCTCGATGCGCTGCTGGCGGCCATGAGTGATCCGGTCCTGGCGCTGGACAGCGCCGGCCACATCCTGCTCGCCAACCCGGCGCTGATCGCGCTCTGCGGCCAGGAGCCGGCCGGACGCTCCATCGCCGAACTGTTCGACGCGCCGGGGCTGCTCGACACCCTGATCGAACAGGGTTTCCACCTGCCCATGCGTGAAGTGACGCTCAACGGCCAGACCCTGCTGCTGGACGCCACACCGATCACCGATGCCGGCGCGCTGGTCACCCTGTACCCGCCCAACCGCATCGGCGAACGCCTGTCGGCCCTGCACCACGACCACGCTGAAGGCTTCGATGCCCTGCTCGGTGACTCACCGCCCATCCGCACCCTCAAGACCCGCGCCCTGCGTGTCGCGGCGCTCGATGCGCCGTTGCTGATCCACGGCGAAACCGGCACCGGCAAGGAGCTGGTGGCGCGCGCCTGTCACGCCATCAGCAGCCGTCATGCGGCGCCGTTTCTCGCCCTGAACTGCGCAGCCTTGCCGGAGAACCTCGCCGAAAGCGAACTGTTCGGCTACGCCCCCGGCGCCTTCACCGGCGCCCAGCGCGGCGGCAAGCCGGGGCTGATGGAGCTGGCCAACCAGGGCACGGTATTTCTCGACGAAATCGGCGAGATGTCGCCGTACCTGCAAGCCAAGCTGCTGCGCTTTCTCAGCGACGGCAGTTTTCGCCGGGTCGGTGGCGACCGCGAGGTCCGCGTCAACGTGCGCATCCTCAGCGCCACCCACCGCAACCTGGAAAAGATGGTCGGCGAAGGCACCTTCCGCGAAGACCTGTTCTACCGCCTCAACGTGCTCAACCTCGAAGTCCCGCCGCTGCGCGAACGCGGCCAGGACATTCTGCTGCTGGCCCGCTACTTCATGCAGCAGGCCTGCACGCAGATCCAGCGCCCGCTTTGCCGGCTGGCCCCGACCACCTACCCGGCGCTGCTGGGCAACCGCTGGCCAGGTAACGTGCGGCAGCTGCAGAACGTGATCTTCCGCGCCGCCGCCATTAGCGAAAACAGCCTGGTGGACATCGGCGACCTGGATATCGCCGGCACCGCGGTGGCCCGCGAGCACGATGGCGAAGTCGCCAGCCTGGAACAGGCGGTGGAAGACTTCGAACGCAACCTGCTGGAAAAGCTCTACGCCAGCTACCCCTCGACGCGCCAACTGGCCAGCCGCCTGCAAACCTCCCATACCGCCATCGCCCACCGCCTGCGCAAGTACGGAATTTCCGGGAAAGCCTGAGCCCGTATCGAAAACGCTACAGCGGAACGAATTCGCTACAACCGGTAATAACCACGCCACTGCAAGGGTTTGATCCCGTTCGGCTTTTGTCCGCTAACCGCACCGTAGCGATTTCGTTACACACCACCTTGAAAACGGTCAATTAAATCCATTCAAATCGTTGTTTTTATTGGATTTTTTAATAATGGCCGCAAACTTGCTAAGGAAACTCCAGCCAGAGCCCGCGCAGCGGGCCATCACCGCATCCGGCCGCGGCAGCGGCCTCCGAGGAGTTTCCATGAGCGAGTTGCGTTTTACCGAAGATCACGAATGGCTGCGTGCCGAAGCCGACGGCAGCGTCACCGTGGGCATCACCGCCTTCGCCCAGAATGCGCTGGGTGACGTGGTCTATGTGCAACTGCCGGAACTGCAGCATTACGCCAAGGGCGCCGAAGCCTCCACCGTGGAATCGGTGAAAGCCGCCAGCGGCGTGTACATGCCACTGGACGGTGAAGTGGTCGCGGTCAATGACCAACTCGACGCCAGCCCTGAACTGGTCAACGAAGACCCACTGGGCGAAGGCTGGTTCTTCCGCTTCATCCCGGCCGACGCCGGCGCCATCGCGCAACTGCTCGACCAGGACGCCTACGACCGCCTGCTCAACGCCAACGCCGACGCCTGAGGAAATCCGCCATGACCATCAACCTCGGCACCGCCAACGAATTCATCGCCCGCCACATCGGCCCGCGCCAGGCCGATGAGCAGCACATGCTCGCCACCCTCGGCTTCGACTCGCTGGACGCCATGAGCGCCGCAGTCATCCCCGACAGCATCAAGGGCACCAGCGTGCTGGAACTGGGCGAAGGGCAAAGCGAGGCCGACGCCCTCGCCGCACTGAAAGCCATCGCCGGCCAGAACCAACTGTTCAAGAGCTACATCGGCCAGGGCTACTACAACTGCCACACCCCGGCCCCGATCCTGCGCAACCTGCTGGAAAACCCGGCCTGGTACACCGCCTACACCCCGTACCAGCCTGAAATTTCCCAAGGCCGTCTGGAAGCGCTGCTGAACTTCCAGACCCTGATCAGCGACCTCACCGGCCTGCCGATCGCCAACGCCTCGCTGCTCGACGAAGCCACCGCCGCCGCCGAAGCCATGACCTTCTGCAAGCGCCTGAGCAAGAACAAGAGCAGCCACGCCTTCTTCGCCTCCGTGCACTGCCATCCGCAAACCCTCGACGTCCTGCGTACCCGCGCCGAGCCATTGGGTATCGAAGTGGTCGTGGGCGATGAACGCGAACTGACCGACGTCAGCCGCTTCTTCGGCGCCGTGCTGCAATACCCGGCGAGTAACGGTGAAGTCTTCGATTACCGCGAACTGGTGGAACGCTTCCACGCCGCCAACGCCCTGGTCGCGGTCGCCGCCGATCTGCTGGCCCTGACCCTGCTGACCCCGCCGGGTGAATTCGGCGCCGACGTCGCCATCGGCAGCGCCCAGCGCTTCGGTGTTCCGCTGGGCTTCGGTGGCCCGCACGCCGCCTACTTCTCCACACGCGATGCGTTCAAGCGCGACATGCCGGGCCGTCTGGTCGGCGTGTCCATCGACCGCTTCGGCAAGACTGCCCTGCGTCTGGCCATGCAGACCCGCGAGCAACATATCCGCCGCGAGAAAGCCACCAGCAACATCTGCACCGCACAAGTGCTGCTGGCCAATATCGCCAGCATGTACGCCGTCTACCACGGTCCGCAGGGCCTGAAGCAGATCGCCGCGCGCACCCACCACCTGACCGCGATCCTCAAGGCCGGCCTGTCCGCCCTGGGCGTCGCCGTCGAGACCGGCAGCTTCTTCGACACCCTGACCCTGGCCACCGGCAACGCCACCGCCGACCTGCACCAACAGGCCAGCGTGCAAGGCGTCAACCTGCGCCAGATCGACAGCACCCGCCTCGGCCTGTCGCTGGACGAAACCAGCGGCCAGGCTGACGTCGAAGCCCTGTGGGCACTGTTCGCCAACGGCCAGGCCGTCCCGGACTTCGCCACCCTCGCCGCCAGCACCACCGCGCAACTGCCGGCCAGCCTGCTGCGCCAATCGGCGATCCTCGAACACCCGGTGTTCAACCGCTACCACAGCGAAACCGAGCTGATGCGCTACCTGCGCAAACTGGCCGACAAGGACCTGGCGCTGGACCGCACCATGATCCCGCTGGGCTCCTGCACCATGAAGCTCAACGCCGCCAGCGAAATGATCCCGGTGACCTGGGCCGAGTTCGGCAACCTGCACCCGTTCGCCCCCGCCGCGCAAAGCCAGGGCTACCTGCAACTGACCTCGGAACTGGAAGCGATGCTCTGCGCCGCCACCGGCTACGACGCGGTGTCGCTGCAACCGAACGCCGGCTCCCAGGGTGAATACGCCGGCCTGCTGGCCATCCGCGCCTACCACCAGAGCCGTGGCGATGACCGCCGCGACATCTGCCTGATCCCGTCCTCGGCCCACGGCACCAACCCGGCCACCGCCCACATGGCCGGTATGCGCGTGGTCGTGACCGCCTGCGACGCCCGCGGCAACGTCGATATCGACGACTTGCGCGCCAAGGCCCTGGAGCACCGCGAAAACCTCGCCGCGCTGATGATCACCTACCCGTCGACCCACGGCGTGTTCGAAGAAGCCATCGGCGAAATCTGCGCGATCATTCATGACAACGGCGGCCAGGTGTACATCGACGGCGCCAACATGAACGCCATGGTCGGCCTCTGTGCACCGGGCAAGTTCGGCGGCGACGTCTCGCACCTGAACCTGCACAAGACCTTCTGCATTCCGCACGGTGGTGGCGGTCCGGGCGTCGGCCCGATCGGCGTCAAGTCGCACCTGGCACCGTTCCTGCCGGGTCACGCGCACATGGAAAACAAGCAGGGCGCGGTCTGCGCGGCGCCGTTCGGCAGCGCCAGCATCCTGCCGATCACCTGGATGTACATCCGCATGATGGGTGGCGCCGGCCTCAAGCGCGCTTCGCAGATGGCGATCCTCAACGCCAACTACATCGCCCGCCGCCTGGAAGAGCACTATCCTGTGTTGTACACCGGCAGCAACGGGCTGGTAGCGCACGAATGCATCCTCGACCTGCGCCCGCTGAAGGAAACCAGCGGCATCAGCGTCGATGACGTGGCCAAGCGCCTGATCGACTTCGGCTTCCACGCCCCGACCATGTCCTTCCCGGTCGCCGGTACGCTGATGATCGAACCGACCGAAAGCGAGTCCAAAGAAGAACTGGATCGTTTCTGTGAAGCGATGATCCGCATCCGCGAAGAAATCCGCGCGGTGGAAAACGGCAGCCTGGACAAGGACGACAACCCGCTGAAAAACGCCCCGCACACCGCCGCCGAACTGGCCGGTGAATGGCCACACGGCTACAGCCGCGAACAGGCGGTGTACCCGCTGCCGTCGCTGGTGGAAGGCAAGTACTGGCCGCCGGTGGGTCGTGTGGACAACGTCTTCGGTGACCGCAATCTGGTTTGCGCGTGTCCGTCGATCGAGAGCTATCAAGAGGTCTGAGTTCGCTCAATGGCCTCATCGCCGGCAAGCCGGCTCCCGCAGGGTCCGTGGTGCACACAATACCTGTGGGAGCTGGCTTGCCAGCGATGAGCCAATCCATTCACTGCGGAGGAAGCCTGATGTCCCTAAGCGTCTTCGACCTGTTCAAGATCGGCATCGGCCCCTCCAGCTCTCACACCGTCGGACCGATGCGCGCCGCCGCGCGCTTCGCCGAAGGATTGCGGCGTGACGGCCTGCTGGCCGACACCCACAGCGTCAAGGTCGAGCTCTACGGCTCGCTCGGCGCCACCGGCAAAGGCCACGGCAGCGACAAGGCTGTGCTCCTCGGCCTGGAAGGCGAACACCCCGACACGGTCGACACCGAAAGTATCCCCGCCCGCCTGCAGGCCATCCGCAGCAGCGGTCAACTCAGCCTGCTCGGCGAGCAGCGCATCGACTTCCACGAAAAACAGCACCTGGCGATGATCCGCAAACCGCTGGATTTCCATCCCAACGGCATGATCTTCCGCGCCTTCGATGGCGCCGGCCTGCAGATCCGCAGCCGCGAGTACTACTCGGTGGGCGGTGGCTTCGTGGTCGATGAGGATGCCGCCGGCGCCGACCGTATCGTCGAGGACCAGACCCCGCTGCCCTACCCGTTCAAGACCGCCCGGGAATTGCTCGCCCATTGCACCGCGCACCAGCTCTCGATCAGCCAGGTGATGCTGGCCAACGAGGCCGCCTGGCGCCCGGAAAGCGAAACCCGCGAAGGGCTGTTGAAAATCTGGCAGGTGATGCAGGACTGCGTCACTGCGGGTTGCCGCAACGAAGGCATCCTGCCCGGTGGACTGAAGGTCAAGCGCCGTGCCGCCGCGCTGTACCGGCAACTCTGCGCCAACCCCGAGGCGAGCCTGCGTGATGCCCTGTCGGTACTGGACTGGGTCAACCTCTATGCCCTCGCGGTAAACGAAGAAAACGCCTTCGGCGGGCGAGTAGTCACCGCCCCGACCAATGGCGCCGCCGGCATCGTCCCGGCGGTGCTGCATTACTACATGCGCTTCATCACGGGCGCCAGCGACGACGGCGTGGTGCGCTTCCTCCTCACCGCCGCCGCCATCGGCATCCTTTATAAAGAAAACGCCTCGATCTCCGGCGCCGAAGTCGGCTGCCAGGGCGAAGTGGGCGTGGCCTGTTCGATGGCCGCCGGCGCCTTGTGCGAGGTCATGGGCGGCAGCGTGCAGCAGGTCGAGAACGCGGCTGAAATCGGCATGGAACACAACCTGGGCCTGACCTGCGACCCCATCGGCGGTCTGGTCCAGGTGCCCTGCATCGAGCGCAACGCCATGGGCTCGGTGAAGGCGATCAACGCGGTGCGCATGGCCTTGCGCGGTGACGGGCAGCACTTCGTGTCACTCGACAAGGTCATCCGCACCATGCGCCAGACCGGCGCCGACATGAAAAGCAAATACAAGGAGACCGCTCGCGGCGGTCTGGCCGTCAACATCATCGAATGCTGACATCCCTTTGAAACCCAGGAGTCATACATGTCCACCGAAACACTGCTGAAAACCCCGCTGCACGCCCTGCACCTGGAACTGGGCGCGCGCATGGTGCCGTTCGCCGGCTATGACATGCCGGTTCAGTACCCGTTGGGCGTCATGAAGGAACACCTGCACACCCGCGAGCAGGCCGGCCTGTTCGACGTCTCGCACATGGGCCAGATCCGCCTGCTCGGCGCCAATGCCGCCAAGGCTCTGGAAAGCCTGGTGCCGGTGGACATCATCGACCTGCCGGTGGGCATGCAGCGCTACGCCATGTTCACCAACGAACAAGGCGGCATCCTCGACGACCTGATGGTCGCCAACCTCGGCAACGACGAGCTGTTCCTGGTGGTCAACGCCGCCTGCAAGGATCAGGACCTGGCCCACCTGCGCAAGCACATCGGCGCGCAGTGCGAGATCCAGCCGCTGTTCGAAGAACGCGCGCTGCTGGCCCTGCAAGGTCCGGCCGCGGTCAAGGTGCTGGAGCGCCTGGCGCCGCAGGTGGCAAGCATGACTTTCATGCAGTTCGCCCGCGTGCAACTGCTGGGCGAAGACTGCTTCGTCAGCCGCTCCGGCTACACCGGTGAAGACGGCTTCGAGATTTCCGTACCGGCGGACAAGGCCGAAGCCCTGGCCCGCCGTCTGCTGAGCGAGCCAGAAGTGGCAGCCATCGGTCTGGGCGCGCGCGACTCGCTGCGCCTCGAAGCCGGTCTGTGCCTGTACGGTCACGACATGAACAGCGAAACCACGCCAGTCGAAGCCAGCCTGCTCTGGGCCGTTTCCAAGGTCCGTCGCGCCGAGGGTGCGCGGGCTGGTGGTTTCCCGGGTGCCGAATCGATCTTCGCCCAGCAGCAGTCCGGTGTCGCACGCAAGCGGGTTGGCCTGCTGCCACAGGAACGCACGCCAGTACGTGAAGACGCCGAAATCGTCGACGAAGCCGGCAACGTCATCGGTCGTGTGTGCAGCGGCGGTTTCGGTCCGACCCTCGGCGCGCCTGTCGCCATGGGCTACCTGGACAACGCGCATACCGCACTGGATACACCCGTCTGGGCAATCGTGCGCGGCAAGCGTGTGGCGATGAAAGTCAGCAAGATGCCGTTCGTTGCACAGCGTTATTACCGCGGCTGATTGGCGAGGACAAAAAGTGTCATCGTGCGTTCGGGATATTCGATTTCGAACGCACCGCCAAACTTTCGAACATGAGGTCGGCAGCGCCCCGAAAAGAGGCCGTAAAAAACTGCCAAAAGTTGCCCAGAAGCCCTAAAAGCAGGGGCCTGCGGGGCTTGTTTTTTTCGAGAGAGTTAGCGTAGAGTCACTGCACTGTGTTTGCGTGGGTCGCATAGTTCGTGACCTGGACAGTAGCCTGAGATTCGCTACAACCCGTTCGACGTCTCTTACTTTCCTGCAACCCAGCCCAGTACTCTTTCATTCTGAAAGAAGCTGTTATTAATTCTAAGTTTCAAAGGAAATAAGACAATGTCCCAACGTCAGAGCGGTACCGTCAAGTGGTTTAACGACGAGAAAGGTTTTGGTTTCATCACTCCTGAAAGCGGTCCGGATCTGTTCGTACACTTCCGCGCTATTCAAGGTAACGGCTTCAAAAGCCTGAAAGAAGGCCAGAAAGTCACCTTCATCGCCGTGCAGGGCCAAAAAGGCATGCAGGCTGACGAAGTTATCGCGGAAGCCTGATTCCCGATAAAAGCCCCTGCTGGCAACAGCAGGGGCTTTTTTGTGCCCGCAATTCCGTAGAATGGGCGTTTTTGCGCAAGGAGCCTTACCGCATGCCCAAGCAAATGCTTCAACCTCAGGGCGAGTTTCCCGTAGCCGGACTGGGCCGTCGGCTGGCTGCAATGTTCTATGACTTCCTGCTGTGTACCGCCTTGTTGATGGTCACCACCCTCGTCTACAAGATGATCCAGATGTTCATCATCGGTGAAACCCAAATGCGCACGATGACCGAAGCCGGCGCCCTGGACGGCGATCCACTGCTGTCCACCGTGTTGCTGTTCGTGCTGTTCGGCTTCTTCGCCAAATTCTGGACCCACGGCGGCCAGACCCTGGGCATGCAGGTCTGGGGCGTTCGGGTGCAGAATACCGACGGTTCTGCCATCGGGCTCTGGCAGGCGCTGCTGCGCTTCGTGGTGTCGATCGCGTCCTGGTTGTGCCTGGGCCTGGGTTTCTTCTGGGTACTGATCGACAAGCGCAAGCGAAGCTGGCACGACATCTACTCGGAAACCCAGCTGGTACGGGTCCCGAAACGCAAGAAGTGAGGCACAAAAAAGCCGACCCCATGGGAGCGATGCCAGTCAGTTAACCCTCTTCGCGAGCAAGCTCGCGATGGGCCTCAACTGATTCAACTGCCTGGCATTGCTCCGTGGGGGTCGGCTTTTTCTTGTCCGGGGAAAGCTCGTCAGCCAGCCCGGCGTAACAGCCACACGCCAGCCAGCGCGCAAACCCCTGCCGGCAACAGCACTGCCAGCAGCGGCGGGAAGCCGAACACCTGGCTCGACGGCCCCAGCAGGTCTTGGGCAATGCGGAACACGAAGCCCACCAGCACGCCGGTGAACACTCGCTGGCCCAGAGTTACCGAGCGCAGCGGGCCGAAGATGAAGGAAATCGCCATCAACACCAGCGCCGCGGTCACCAGCGGCTGCAGCACCTTGGTCCAGAACGCCAGCCAGTAGCGATCATTGTTCAGGCCCTGGTCCGACAGGTAGTGGATGTAGTCCCACAGCCCGGTGATCGACAGCGATTCCGGCGCCAGCACCACGGTGCTCAGCAATTGCGGGGTCAGGGCAACATCCCAGCGCTCTTCGGCGCTCTTCACCACTTCGGTGTGGTCGCCGCGGAACATCGTGCTGGTCACGTCGGTGAGCTGCCAGTGGTCTTCCTGGTACTGCGCCTTGCGGGCAAAGCTGGAGGACAGCAGGTGACGCTCATTATCGAAGTGATAGCGGGTCACACCCAGCAGCAGGCCGTTGGGCTGCACGGTGTTGATGTGAACGAATTCCTCGCCCTGGCGGTGCCACAACCCGCGCTTGGAACTCTGCGCATCACCGCCACCTTGTGCCAGCGAGCGCTCGGCCTGGGCCTTGTTCTCGGTAACAGGCGCCAGGTACTCGCCGATCAGCACGCCGGCCAGCATCAGCACCAGCATCGGCTTCATCACCGCCCAGACGATACGACCGATGGAGACGCCCGCCGCACGCATGATGGTCAGTTCGCTGTTGCTGGCCAGGCTGCCGAGGCCGATCAGGCACCCGATCAGGCCCGCCATCGGCAGCATGTCGTAGAGGCGGCGCGGCGCGGTCAGGACCACGAAGCTGCTGGCGTCCAGAAGGGTGTAGGTATCGCTGATGTCGCCCATCTCGTCGATGAAGGCGAACAGCGACGCCAGGCCGAGAATGATCCCGAGCACGGCGAGGATCGCCATGAACACGCTTTTGCCGATGTAGCCGTCGAGTTTACGCACGGGCCACCTCCGCACGACGCGAGCGCATCTTCAGGCGCAGCGGTTCCCAGTACATCAGCCCCAGGCCGATCAGCAGGAACAGCCCGTGCACCGGCCACAGGCCCAGGGCGATCGGCATCTTGCCTTTCTCCAGGGCTCCACGGGCGGCAATCAGAATCGTCAGGTAAGCCATATACAGAAGAATCGCCGGCAACAGCTTGAGGAAACGGCCCTGCCGCGGGTTGGCCCGGGAAAGGGGTACCGCCATCAGGGTCACGATAAACACCAGCAGCGGCAGCGACAGGCGCCACTGCAACTCTGCCCGCTCGCGCAGGGCATCGCTCTTGAACAGCTCGGAGGTCGGGATCGCCTCACGCTCGGTGATGTCCGAGCTGACTTCCGGCTTGGGCAGCAGCACGCCATAGGTGTCGTACTTGATCGCGCGGTAGTCGGCCTGGCCCGGGTTACCGTCGTAGCGGTAGCCGTTTTCCAGGATCAGGTAGCGATTGCCGTCGGCCTGCACTTCCTGACGGCCCTTCTCGGCCACCAGCACGCTGATGCCACGGTCCTTGGTCTTGTCCTGGGAGAAGCGCTTCTCGGAAATGAACACACCGCCCAGTTTCACGCGGTCGTCGGAGAGTTGCTCGGTATAGGTCACCCGCGTCCCGTCACGCAGCGTCTGGAAACGTCCCGGCACCAGGGTGTCGAACTCGGTCAGGGCATCTTGCTGGTTGATGATCTGCGCCACCTGGGTAACGCCCTGAGGGGCGAGACTCAGACTCAGCCAGGCCACCAGCAGCGCAATCAGCGCGGCCGGTGCCATGGTCATGGCCAGCAGACGCTGCTGGCTCATGCCGGTGGCGGAAAGCACGGTCATCTCGCTTTCCAGGTACAGCCGCCCGTAGGCCAACAGAATGCCAAGGAACAGCCCCAGCGGCAGGATCAACTGCAGGAAACCGGGAAGCCGGTAGCCCATGATCATGAACAGCACGCCCGGGTCGAGCATGCCCTGCGCGGCCTGGGCCAGGTATTTGATGAAGCGCCCGCTCATGATGATGACCAACAGCACGGCGCTGACGGCACTCAAGGTCACAAGGACCTCGCGGGACAGATAACGGAAGACGATCAAACCAGCCACTCCTGGGTTGTCAGGCTCGGACAGCCGAACAAGGAAAACGTTGCAACCAAGATAGTTGCCGGTCCGCAAGACGGACCCGGACAGTGAAGTCGGCGCATTATCCTGTGATTGACCGTGCCTGTCACTTCGCGCCGCGCGATGCTTGAAAACGGGGTTGTCACGGGCGCCGCGCCGGGCTCAAACTGGCGGCTTTATGTCTGGCCCGCCGCCGCGCCGCCAGGCTGCTTCGAGCGCTCGCAGAGAATTGCGTGCACTGACCGTTCATTCCGGGGACCCTGACATGGAATTGGTTGTAAAAAGCGTAGCCGCAACATCCTTGAAAACCGCCACCCTGGTACTGGGTGTAGGCGAAGGCCGCAAGCTGGGCGCCCACGCAAAGTCCGTCGATGAAGCCAGCAATGGCGCCCTGAGCACCCTGCTCAAGCGCGGCGACCTGGCCGGCAAGGTCGGCCAGACCCTGCTCCTGCAAAGCCTGCCCGGCGTGAAGGCCGAGCGCGTTCTGCTGGTCGGCACCGGCAAGGACGACGCGCTGAGCGATCGTAGCTGGCGCAAGCTGGTCAACAGCGTGCTTAACGTTCTCAAGGGCCTGGGCGGCAGCGATGCGGTGCTGGCGCTGGACGAAGTCGCCGTCAACGGCCGCGACGCCCACTACGGCAAGGCCCGCCTGCTGGCGGAAACCCTGCTCGATGGCGAATACGTCTTCGACCGCTTCAAGAGCCAGAAAGCCGAACCCCGCGCCCTGAAAAAAATCACCCTGCTCATCGACAAGGCCGGTCTGGCCGACACCGAGCGCGCGGTCAAGCACGCCACCGCCATCGCCAGCGGCATGCGCCTGACCCGCGACCTGGGCAACCTGCCGCCGAACCTGTGCCACCCAAGCTACCTGGCCGAAGAAGCGAAGAACCTCGGCAAGGCCTTCAAGAGCCTCAAGGTCGAAGTCCTCGACGAGAAGAAGATCAAGGACCTCGGCATGGGCGCGTTCTACGCCGTCGGCCAGGGCAGCGACCAGCCGCCACGGCTGATCGTCCTCAACTACCAGGGCGCGAAGAAAAGCGAGAAGCCGTTCGTGCTGGTAGGCAAGGGCATCACCTTCGACACCGGTGGCATCAGCCTCAAGCCCGGTGCCGGCATGGATGAAATGAAGTACGACATGTGCGGTGCCGCCAGCGTCTTCGGCACCCTGCGTGCCGTCCTCGAACTGCAACTGCCGATCAACCTGGTGTGCCTGCTGGCCTGCGCCGAGAACATGCCGAGCGGCGGTGCCACCCGTCCTGGCGACATCGTGACCACGATGAGCGGCCAGACCGTGGAAATCCTCAACACCGACGCCGAAGGCCGTCTGGTGCTGTGCGATACCCTGACCTACGCCGAGCGCTTCAAGCCGCAGGCGGTGATCGACATCGCCACCCTGACCGGCGCCTGCATCGTCGCCCTGGGCAGCCACACTTCCGGTCTCATGGGCAACAACGACGAACTGGTGGAGCAACTGCTCAGCGCCGGCAAGCGTGCCGATGACCGTGCATGGCAACTGCCGCTGTTCGACGAGTACCAGGAGCAACTGGACAGTCCGTTCGCCGACATCGCCAACATTGGCGGTCCAAAGGCCGGCACCATCACCGCAGGCTGCTTCCTGTCGCGCTTCGCCAAGGCCTACAACTGGGCGCACCTGGACATCGCCGGCACCGCCTGGATCAGCGGCGGCAAGGACAAGGGCGCCACTGGCCGTCCGGTCCCGCTGCTGACCCAGTACCTGCTCGACCGCGCCAACGCCTGATGCGCAGCCGACCGGTCGCGCCTTCGGGCGTGACCGGTTGGCAACACAGCCATGAGCCAAGTCGATTTCTACATCCTGCCCAGTCCCTCGCCTGCCGTGCGCCTGGATTTCGCCTGCAAACTCTGCGAGAAAGCCTGGCGGCTGGGGCACCGGGTCTATCTGAATTGCAGCGACGCCGCCCAGCGCGACGAACTCGACGCCCGCCTGTGGGCGTTCAAGGGCGAAGCCTTCGTGCCCCACAGCCTCGCCGAGGAAGATGCCGCGGCCGCAGTGGCGCTGGGAATCGGCGACGACCCCGGTGAGCACCAGGACCTGCTGGTCAACCTTGACCTGAAAGTCCCGCCGTTCGCCTCGCGCTTTGCCCGGATCGCCGAGATCGTGGTCGAGGACCCGGCCATCCGCCAGGCGACCCGAGAGAGTTTCCGTTTCTACCGCGAACAGGGCTATGCTCTGCAAGACCACCGCTTACCGCGATTCTGACGACGATGGACAAACGCCCTCCCTTGCCCCAATCCGCCCACCTGCTGGATGACCTGGAATCGATCAGGCAACTGTTGGGTGATGACACCCTGCAACCGCCGCTGCTGACCGAAACCGTGGAAGAACAGATACCGCTGTTGCTCGAACCGGCCGAAGAACTCGCGCCGCCGGCACCTGCTGCACCGGTGAACGAGCCCGACCCGCAGGCCCGCCGCCAGGACACCCTGCTGCACCTGGATGCCGAGCTACGCGCCGCCGCCCAGTTGATCATGCAGGACGTGATCGACGACTTCGCCCCGCACATTGAAAACGAGATCAAGCGCCGCCTCGACGCCCGCCTCGAACGCCTGCTGAACCAGCAACCCTCCTGATCCCTGCGCAGTTGCGGACAGAGACGACACCCGTCCGCAACCGCGCACGTCCTGCTTGTAGCTTGTCGCTTGAAGCCTGCAGCTTGGTTATACTTCCCGGCTTTCCCGAATAAATGCCATAGGGTCCCCCCGCGCATGGATAAGACCTACCAGCCGCACGCCATCGAAACTTCCTGGTACAACACCTGGGAGTCCGAGAACTACTTCGCCCCGCAAGGCGCAGGCGAGTCGTACACCATCATGATCCCGCCGCCGAACGTCACCGGCAGCCTGCACATGGGTCATGGCTTCAACAACGCGATCATGGACGCCCTGATCCGTTTCCGTCGCATGCAGGGCCGCAACACCCTCTGGCAGCCCGGGACCGACCACGCCGGCATCGCCACGCAGATGCTGGTCGAGCGTCAACTTGAAGCCAAAGGCCAGAATCGCCACGACCTGGGCCGGGAAAAATTCCTCGACAAGGTCTGGGAATGGAAGGAACAGTCCGGTGGCAATATCAGCCGGCAGATCCGCCGCCTGGGTTCTTCCGTGGACTGGAGCCGCGAGCGCTTCACCATGGACGACGGCCTGTCCGATGCGGTCAAGGAAGCCTTCGTGCGCCTGCATGAAGACGGCCTGATCTACCGCGGCAAGCGCCTCGTCAACTGGGACACCAAGCTGCACACCGCGATCTCCGACCTCGAAGTGGAAAACCACGACGAGAAAGGCCATCTGTGGAACCTGCGCTACCCGCTGGCCGATGGCGCCAAGACTGCCGAAGGCAATGACTACCTGATCGTCGCCACCACGCGTCCGGAAACCATGCTCGGCGACGCCGCCGTGGCGGTGAACCCGAACGACGAGCGCTATCAGGCACTGATCGGCAAGTTCGTCGAACTGCCGCTGATCGGCCGCCGCATCCCGATCATCGCCGACGACTACTGCGACCCCGAGTTCGGTACCGGCTGCGTGAAGATCACCCCGGCCCACGACTTCAACGACTATGAAGTCGGCAAGCGCCACAGCCTGCCGCTGCTGAACATCTTCGACAAGAACGCCGTCGTCCTGGCAGCCGCCCAGGTGTTCAACCTCGACGGCAGCGTCAACGAAACCGTCGACGCCACCCTGCCTGCCCAGTACGCCGGTCTCGACCGCTTCGTCGCGCGCAAGCAGATCGTCGCCGACTTCGACGCCCTGGGCCTGCTGGTCAGCGTCGACGACCACGCTCTGAAAGTGCCGAAGGGCGACCGCTCCGGCACCATCATCGAGCCGTGGCTGACCGACCAGTGGTACGTTTCCACCAAGCCGCTGGCCGAACCGGCCATCGCCGCCGTGGAAGACGGACGCATCCAGTTCGTGCCCAAGCAGTACGAAAACATGTACTTCTCCTGGATGCGTGACATCCAGGATTGGTGCATCAGCCGTCAACTGTGGTGGGGCCACCGCATTCCGGCCTGGTACGACGAGTCCGGCAAGGTCTACGTCGGCCGCAGCGAAGAAGAAGTGCGGGCCAAGAACAACCTCGGTGCCGACGTGGTCCTGAACCAGGACAACGACGTCCTCGACACCTGGTTCAGTTCCGGCCTGTGGACCTTCTCCACCCTGGGCTGGCCGCAGCAGACCGAATTCCTCAAGACCTTCCACTCCACCGACGTGCTGGTCACTGGCTTCGACATCATTTTCTTCTGGGTCGCCCGGATGATCATGCTGACCATGCACCTGGTTAAGAACGAGGACGGCACGCCGCAGGTTCCGTTCAAGACGGTCTACGTCCATGGCCTGGTCCGCGACGGCCAGGGCCAGAAGATGTCCAAGTCCAAGGGCAACGTCCTTGACCCGCTGGACATCGTCGACGGCATCACCCTCGACGAACTGCTGGAGAAACGCACCAGCGGCCTGATGCAACCCAAGCTGGCCGAGAAGATCGCCAAGCAGACCAAGGCCGAGTTCCCGGAAGGCATCGCCAGCTACGGCACCGACGCCCTGCGCTTCACCTTCTGCTCGCTGGCGTCCACCGGTCGCGACATCAAGTTCGACATGGGCCGCGTCGAGGGCTACCGCAACTTCTGCAACAAGATCTGGAACGCCGCCCGCTACGTGCTGGACAAGGGCGAGGACTGCGGCCAGAACGGCGAAGCCTACGAGCTGTCGCTGGCGGACCGCTGGATCATCTCGCAACTGCAGCGCACCGAAGCCGAAGTGACCCGCCAACTGGAGCAGTTCCGCTTCGACCTGGCGGCCCAGGCGCTCTACGAGTTCATCTGGAACCAGTATTGCGACTGGTACCTGGAGCTGTCCAAGCCGGTCCTGTGGGACGAAAACGCCCCGGTCGAACGTGCCCGCGGCACCCGTCGCACCCTGGTGCGGGTCCTGGAAGTGGCGCTGCGCCTGGCCCATCCGTTCATGCCGTTCATCACCGAAGAAATCTGGCAGCGCCTGGCGCCGCTGGCCGGCATCGACGGCAAGACCATCATGCTGCAGCCATGGCCTGAGGCGAACGAAAGCCGCATCGACGCCGCCGCCGAAAGCGACATCGAGTGGGTCAAGGAGCTGATGCTGGGTGTGCGTAACATCCGTGGCGAAATGAACATCGGCCCTGGCAAGCCACTGCAACTGTTCCTGAAAAACGCCAGCGCTGAAGACCAGCGCCGCCTGAGCGAAAACGAAGCGCTGCTGAGGAAGCTGGCGAAGATCGAATCGTTCACCGTGCTCGGCGAGCAGGACGAAGCGCCGCTCAGCGCTACCGCGCTGGTGGGCGACCTGCAAGTGCTGGTACCGATGGCTGGCCTGATCGACAAGGACGCCGAGCTGGCGCGCCTGAACAAGGAAATCCAGCGTCTGCAAGGCGAAGTCCAGCGTGTCGGCGGCAAGCTGTCCAACGCCGCCTTCGTTGACAAGGCTCCGCCTGCCGTCATCGACAAGGAGCGCGCCAAGCTGGCCGAAGCCGAACAGGCCCTGGCCAACTTCACCGAGCAGCACGCGCGGATTGCCGCCTTGTAAAGCGACGCAGACCTTGGTGGGAGCTGGCTTGCCAGCGATGACGTCGGTGAGTTCACTACCGTAATCGCTGGCCAGCCAGCTCCCACAGGGTACGCGCCCGATCAATCACTTATGTGGTGTTACAGGAAGAGCGGGCTTGCCCGCTCTTGTATTTCCGACTATGAACAAGCCCACCCTGCACCCACGTAACCGCCACCAAGGCCGCTACGACTTCCCCGCCCTGATCAAGGCGCACCCGGACCTCGCCCGCTTCACCATCACCAACCCTTACGGCAAGCCGAGCATCGACTTCGCCGATCCCGAGGCGGTGCGGGTGTTCAACCGGGCGCTGCTCAAGGCGCAATACGGCATTCAGTTCTGGGATATTCCCGCCGACTACCTGTGCCCGCCGATTCCGGGCCGTGCCGACTATCTGCATACCCTCGCGGATCTGCTGGCCGAGGACAACGGCGGCGAGATTCCCCGTGGCGTGCAGGTCCAGGCACTGGATATCGGCGTCGGCGCCAACTGCATCTACCCGCTGCTGGGTAATGCGGATTACCGCTGGCGCTTCGTTGGCTCGGACATCGACCCGGTGGCGCTGGCCGCAGCCGGCGCTATCGTCCAGGCCAATGGCCTCGGCAAGTTCATCAGCCTGCGCCAGCAGGGCAATCGCAAGCACATCCTTACCGGCCTGCTGGCGGCGGATGAACGCTTCGACCTCAGCCTGAGCAACCCGCCCTTCCACGCCTCCCGCGAGGAAGCCACCCGTGGCAGCCAACGCAAATGGCGCGCCCTGGGCAAGGCCGACCCCAAGCGCAAGCTGCCGGTGTTGAACTTCGGCGGCCAGAACAATGAGCTGTGGTGCGAGGGCGGCGAGATCCGTTTCGTGACGCAACTGGTCAACGAGAGCAAGGCGCTCGGCCAACAGGTGCTGTGGTTCAGCAGCCTGGTGTCGAAAGCCTCGAATCTGCCCGGCATCGAGGCGGCGCTGAAGAAGGCCGGCGTGCTGGAGCAGAAAGTGCTGGAGATGGGCCAGGGGCAGAAACAGAGCCGTCTGGTGGCCTGGACTTTCCAGGACGCGTCAGCGCGCCAGCAATGGCGTCAACAACGCTGGAGCAGCAAGTAACGCCCTTTCGCAGGCGTAAAAAAACCGCGTCGGGTTCGCACCCGGCGCGGTTTTTTTGTGCTGTTTACAATTACTTGTTTACAGCGTCGGTCAGCACTTTGGCTGGCACGAACTTGACGACTTTCTTGGCAGCGATTTCGATGGCAGCGCCAGTCGAAGGGTTGCGGCCGGTACGGGCAGGACGCTCGGAGATTTTCAGCTTGCCAATGCCTGGCAGAGTGATTTCGCTACCGTTTTCCAGTTGATCAGCAACGATCTGGCCCAGTTGCTCCAGTGCGTTACGCGCGGTGGTTTTCGGCGCGTCGATTGCTTCAGCGATATCGGCGATCAGTTGGTCTTTGGTCAATGCCATGGTGGTGTTCCTTCCCTAATCAAATTCAGTGGGTTTGCAGAGTGCTGCGTCAGCCATCGGGTCCGGCCCCGCGAATGGTCGGCGGGTCGGGTACTTCCATTTGCCAATCGCGTATGTAGATACACAAAAATGCGTTTGGTTCGACGGGACGCCAGCGAACTGCCAGCAATGCGCCGCACAGGGGGCGCAAGACCGGGCAAAACTACCACAGGAATAGATAAATATCCGCCTCACACAGGCCAAATGTTCAGGTTTTTCGGGGGTTTACACAAAATATCGCAAAAAACAGAACAAAAACCGAACCCCTCCCCCCGTCACCCACTCGGCAAGCCCGTCATCAGCCCCGGCTGAGTTACACTTGGCAACTTTGCCGAGCCCTGCGCCGGCCCTTCACCGAGCCGAGAATTCCATGCCGATCCGTCATTGCATCGTTCACCTGATCGACAAGAAACCCGATGGCAGCCCCGCCGTGCTGCACGCCCGCGACTCCGAACTGGCCGAGTCGACCGCCATCGAAAACCTGCTGGCCGACCTCAACGACAGCTACAACGCCAAACAGGGCAAAGCCTGGGGATTGTTCCACGCCGAATCCGGGGCGCATCCGTTCAGCGGCTGGCTGAAGGAATACCTCGACAGCGACAAGACCTTCACCGACTTCAGCCGCATCGCGGTGGAGCATCTGCAAAAGCTGATGGAAGAGTCCAACCTGTCGGTGGGCGGGCATGTGCTGTTCGCGCACTACCAGCAAGGCATGACCGACTACCTGGCAATCGCCCTGCTGCACCACAGCGAAGGCGTAGCGGTGAACGCCGAGCTGGATGTCACCCCGTCCCGCCACCTGGACCTGAGCCAATTGCACCTGGCGGCGCGCATCAACATCTCCGAGTGGCGCAACAACCAGAACTCGAAGCAGTACATTTCCTTCATCAAGGGCAAGAACGGCAAGAAAGTCTCGGATTACTTCCGCGACTTCATCGGCTGCCAGGAGGGCGTCGACGGGCCCGGTGAAACCCGCACCCTGCTCAAGGCCTTCAGCGACTTCGTCGAGAGCGAAGACCTGCCCGAGGAAGCCGCCCGCGAGAAAACCCAGACCCTGGTGGACTACGCCACCAGCCAGACCAAGGCCGGCGAGCCGGTGACCCTCACGGAACTCTCCGGGCTGATCGACGAAGAGCGCCCGCGCGCGTTCTACGACCATATCCGCAACAAGGACTACGGCCTGTCGCCGGAGATCCCCGCCGACAAACGCACCCTGAACCAGTTCCGCCGCTTCACCGGCCGCGCCGAGGGGCTGTCGATCAGTTTCGAGGCGCACTTGCTGGGTTCGAAGATCGAATATGACGAAGAAGCCGGCACCTTGATCATCAAGGGCCTGCCTACCCAACTGACGGATCAGTTGAAACGTCGCAAGGACTGAACCCGGAACCACTGATCTGAACTGATATTTTTGTCAGTAGTCGCGCTTCTCCCTGGCTGCTTACTCTCGACTCGTCACGGCCTGACACCTTCGAGACTTCGCCCCGCAGCCAGGAATGTGAGAAATGAAAACCACCACCCTGCTCGTCCTTACCGCAGCAACGGTCTGCGCGCTTGCAATGAGCCCAGCCCGCGCAGAGCTTGGTGACGATGTCGTCGCCAAGCTGATCGCCCGCTACAACGATGTCCGCCCGAGTTGCGGACGTGAACCCGCCTACGCCTGTAGCGGCGTGGTCATGAGGGCGCTTCATCCCAATGTGACGTTTGGTCCGTGGAGCGTCAGCCCGGTGGCCAAGGAGAGTGGCGGGATTTCGGCGTCTTACCTGCGCAAGGACGCTAACTTCAAGACACTGGCCTGGAACCTCACCAGCGGCATCATCCTCGACAACGTTGCTGACAACCCGAAAGACCAGGTGGATTACACCGTGCTCTGCTCATTCCCGGTCGATGCAGGCGCAAGTAATCGCACGCTAAACGGTTGTGCAGATTCCAGCGATACAACCGATCACATCGAAAAACAGTGCCAGGAAAAAAACGTGACGACCGCTGAACAGTGGCTGGCTGATTACAAGGCGGGTGGTCGCAACAACAGCAAGCAGTGCGGCTTCGATGTACGCCCCGGTCGCAAAGACCAGACCACTGCCTTTTACGAAAGCCTCCGAGCCACGAACCTGCTGGCCAGGGAATCCTACGGTATCCATAACGAACTGCGCATCGCGATCTGGAATGAAAACAACCCGCGGATAGAGCCCTCCGTACTGGCCACGTTCTTTGTAACGGACGACGGCCGCTACGGCGCCAGGCTGTACCAGATCCAATATTGGTATCACACCCACACACAAGTCCCGGTGGTGGACATAAAAATGCCGCAAACCCTGGCGGAAGACGCACGGTTTTCATTCAACAAGAATGATCAGGTCATTTATCCGACGACGGAAAAGAACGCTTGCCCGGCCTATATCCAGAGCGCCAAGTGGATCGAGCGAGACGATCCAGGTTTCAAAAGAAAAATTTGGTCACTGTCGGTCGTTCCCACCGAGTGCGGCAGAAAAATTGGCCCTGGGCAGACCAATAACTTCTTCAACGAACTGGTGACCTTTCATTGGAACTACGCCCAGTGGAAGGACAACACGGACAACCGGGTCAACAACGTAGCCAGCATGCGTCGACAACTCGTCTGCCATTTCCTCATTGCGAGAAACAAGCCCGAGTGGAACCTGGAACCTTCAAGGCGTTACGTCGAGATTGATGAGTCCAAGAGTAAGGGCTGCAACAATATTTAGAGGCGTCGCTCGCCATTTAAATACCCTGCGCCGCAAAGGAAGCCACCAGTGCTTCCTTTGCGCTCTTCCTCAACGCTTTGATCAACCGCTCGTGGCGCAGCGCCTGGGACTTGTCCGGCCAGGCCTCGACGTACACCAGCGCCACTGCCGGGCTGGTGCTGAAGTAGCGGGCACCACGTCCCTGTTGGTGCGCGGCGAAACGGCGTTCGGGGTTGTCGCTGATGCCGCAGTACAACGAGCCATTGGCAGCCCGCACCAGGTAGACGTACCAAGGCTTGTCAGGTGTCGCGGTGGCGTGTTCGGTCACAGGTTGTCGGGTCTGGAGTGGAAAAGCCGCCAGCTTAATACCCGCAGCCGCAGCCTGAAACACCCAGCAGCCATGAGATGGCGTCAGTACCGCTTATCCGAACTGATATTTCTGTCAGTAGTCATCTGCACCGCCACCGCCCTATGTTCTTCGCAACGCTATTGCTCAGACGTTTTTATCTGGAGTCCTCGGAGGTCCCCACATGGTCGCATACAGACGGTCCCTGCTCCCTGTCACAGGCCTACTTACGCTGATCAGTGCCTGCATTGTCCAGGCCGCTCCGAGCGACCCGACGAAAGCACTGCAGGAGCGCTACAACAACACCGTGAGCTACTGCAATAACAACCCCTCTCAACCGGCGTTGCTCTGCTCCGGGCTGATTGTGCGTGGGCTGTTTCCTTCAAAGAACTACAAGTTTTACGAACCCAGCCCGGCAAGTATCAAAAGCGGTGCGATCTCCGCATCCTACTTGCGACGTGACGCCAACTTTCCAAAGCTCGCATACAACTACACAAGCGGTGTGATTCTCGACAACGCACAACTCAATCCCAACGCACATGAAGACCTGACCTACCTCTGTTTCTTTCCAATCGATGCAGCTACCGAGTACCGCGTCGACAAGGGATGTGGTGATTCAAGCCTGACGAGCAATCGCGAAAGCTGGTGCCAAAACGAAGGGGTAGTCAACGTTGAACAGTGGGATGCGCAGTATCGGCGCAAGCAGTCCGATCACTCGGCACAATGCGCCTTTGACCTGAACGGACAGCGCAACGCCGGAGCCGGCCAGGCGTTCTACGCGGGTATCCAGGCAATGGGCAGAATCACTGAAAAAACCAATACTCAGAACGAACTGCGCATCGCCAACTGGAAGGTGGAGCCACCACGTTCGCCATCACTGCTGGCGGCCTTCTATACCGAGCCGGCCGGCCTGGCAGGCGCACGCCTTTACCAACAGCAATGGTTTGAAGCAACGGGCCAGGAACTACCGATCATCCATCTACGTCTACCGCCGGAACAAAGCGGTAGCGCCGAGTTCATCTACAAAGCCGAGGATCAACTGGTGCTTGCCGCAAGCCCGGCGGAGCCAGGCCAGACAGCGGCCGGCGCGGCAGCGAGCGCAGCGACTTGCTCGTCTTATATCCAGAGCAGTCGCTGGGCATACGAGATGGAACCCGGATTCAGCACCTACGTATGGCGGCTGGAAATCACACCGACGCCTTGCGGGCGCCAGGCACGGGAAAATCAAACCGACGCGTTCTACAAGGAACTGATGAACCGGCACCTCAAGGACTCGCAGTGGAAAGACAACACCGTCAATCCCGATCAGAACGTTGCCAGCATGCGTCGGCAGTTGGTCTGCCACCTGCAACTGCACCGTGATGCGCCACTGTGGACCCTGGAGCCGTCACGGCGCGCTGTCGATCATGCCGCCGCCGTCAGTAAAAACTGCGATTTCTAACCGCGCTGGAATGCCTTCAGGCCCTTGAGCGCCTGCTGGTGAACCTTGTTGCGCAGGAACGGCGTCCAGCCCAATAGCACACCCGGTGTGCCCAGTGCCTGGCGAGACCAGCGCCAGAAATCGAAGACATCATGGTGCTGACAGATCTTGCCGTCGCGAATGACGAAACTGGCGTGGATGTCGTTGACCACGATGCGACCGGTCTGGCTGAACAGGTAAGTGGCGACCCAATGGGCGGAGCCCCCCCGCTCATCGGCGCACACATTATCGAAGGTCAGGGAAAAATCCTTGGCCCGGGTGGTGAGCATCCGCCACATGTCACCGGCATCCCGGCCACGCAGTGTGCCGAAGGCCGGGTCGCTGAACACGATATCGTCGCTGTAGCAGGCAACCATGGCCTCGGCATCCAGGCGCTGGAAGGCCTGGTAAAAACGGGTAATCAGCTCACTGTTGGCGTCGCTCATGACGGCCGTCTCCGCAAAGATCAGCGTTGCACCATAGACCGATTGCTGGCGTCAGGCCAGCAGCATTGACCGGGTGAATGCCTGTCCCTCGGGCGCACGCTACAACCACTCGTCAGAACTGATATTTCTGTCAGTAGTCGCCGAAACGTCCCGCCTCCTATCCTCAGCCAGCCTTTCCGCAATGACCGGATCACCCAGTCAAAGGCCTGCGAAAGAGGGACTTGCCCATGCTTACCCGCAGCATTCTGTTCGTACTCTCGACCTTGGGCGCCAGCCTGTGGGTACAGGCGCAGGAGACTGATCCGCAACGGTCCGCCCAGGCCACCGTGGAGCGGATCAACCGCAACTACAACACGCTGGACAACGCCTGCAAGGAAGTCGGCAGCGGCGCACCACGCGGCCACTACTACTGCAGCGGCGTGACCTTGCGGATGGTCAACGACGGGCCATTCAATCCCTGGGACTACAGCCCCTACGCCGTCAAGACCGGCGCCACCTCCTGGACCTGGCTGCGTAGCGACCTGAGCATCAACACCCTCGTCCATCCTGCCGGGATGATCATCCGCAACCCGGTGGATGCCGAGCGGTTAGCCGCGCCGGTCAAGCAGGAAGGATTCGTCTGCATCTACCCGTTCGATGCCGGCACCGGGCCGGATCGCAAATGGCATGGCTGCGGCGATTACGGCAAGGGACAACCCGCCACTGCCGGCCAGGTCGGGACTGCCAACCTGAATGCCACGACCGCCTACGGAACGTGTCCCGAAAAAGGTGTGAAAAGTCTGACCGAATGGCAGAAAGCCTACGGCAATACGACGGTCCAGCGCGTCCAGTGCTCGTTCAACGCCGACGACCCGGCGCAGTGGGACGAAATGATCCGGATCCATGAGTCCCGGGCGAAAGCCAACAACACCGCGCCCCTTGCCGTACGCACGCTTACCAACGAGTTCATGATGCGCAACGCCTCCGAGACCTCGGATGGTTCCGACACGAAGAAGTACATCGACGCCTTCGTCTACAATCCGAACAGCAACTTCAACTACTCCACCTACGGTGACACCAAGCCGCAAAAGCCCGAGGACGGTCTCACCAGCGCCCGCAACTTCCAGAAAAAACTGGCCGCGGCGGGTTTCATCGTGCCCATTGTGCGCGTCGACTTCACCAAGCCCGCCACCGCGCGCTTCGCCTATGTCGAGAGCGATCAGGCCATTGCCCAGCAGACGGTGCCTGCCAACACGCCCGGCAAATACATCGAGTCAAGCGAATGGAGCAGCTACACCAACGCCACCACCAAAAAGCTGGAATGGTCGCTGAAGGTCATTCCGACGGCCCATGGCCGCACCATCGGCGAAAATGAAACCGAAGCCCTGTATCAGGAACTGCTCGCCCGCAACGGCAATGACCCCGAGTGGCGCGACAACGAACGGCAGGTCGGCAGCATGCGCCGCCAACTGGTGTGCCTGCTGGTCAAGTATCCAAAGAAGTCGGAGTGGTATATCGAGCCCTCACGGCCCAATGTGAACCACGCAGCGGCCATCAAGGCTGACTGCAATCCTTGATGGGTCAGATCCGCTCGCTGATAGCCCGCACGTGCAACGCGCGGCCCGCCTTGAGGCCGAAGAGGATCGCTCCACCGCCCAGCACCGCGAAGATCCAGCCTACCGCGGCCCAGCCGCCGGTCAGGTCATGCACCAGCCCGACCGCGAAGGGCCCCGCCGAGGCCAGGGTGTAACCCACGCCCTGGCTCATGCTCGACAGGTTGGCGGCGACATGGGCATCCCGCGAGCGCAGCACGATAAGCGTCAGCGCCAGGGCGAAGGTGCCGCCCTGGCCAATCCCGAGCACCACCGCCCAGCCCCATAACCCGCCAAGAGGCGCATACAGGCAGCCGAACAGACCGGCCAGGGTCAGCGCCATCACCACGACGATCGCCGGGCGCTGGTCCTTGCCGCGGGTTGCCAGCATCGGCGCGGTCAGGGCACTGACCAGTTGCACGATCACCGAGCCGGACAGCACCAGCCCCGCCTCAGTCGGGCTGAGGCCGCGGCCAATGAGGATCGATGGCAGCCAGCCGAAGACGATATAGGCCAGCGACGATTGCAGGCCCATATACAGGGTCACCTGCCAGGCCAGCGGATCGCGCCACAAGCCGCGCACGCGATAGGCCACATGATGTACGCCATGCCCCTGGCGCGCCTGGGGCAACCAGAACAGTGCGGCTACCACCGCAGGCACCAGCCAGAAGCCCAGGCCCAGAGTCCAGTTGTCGCCGAAGTAATGACTCAAAGGCACCGTGGCCCCGGCCGCCAGCGCCGCGCCCAGGCACAGGGCCATGGTGTAGACGCCCATCAGCGTCCCGGCATGGGCCGGAAAGTCGCGCTTGACGATGCCCGGCAGCAGCACGCCGATCACCCCGATACTGGCCCCGGCAATCAGGCTGCCACCGAACAGCCCGATGCTGCCGAAGCTGCTGCGCAAGGCAATGCCGCCCGCCAGGCAGAGCAGGATGAACAGGACCACCCGCTCGCTGCCAAAACGCCGCGCCAGGACCGGCGCCAACGGCGCGAACAGGCCCAGGCAGAGCACCGGCAGGGTCGTCAGCAGGCCGGCCTGGGAACCACTGAGGCCGAGGCTGGCGGAAACATTCCCGAGCAACGGCGACATGCTCGACAGCGCCGGACGCAGGTTCAACGCCACCAGCACCAGACCCAGCAGCAACAGCCACGGCTTTGGCAAGCGCACGGGCGGCTGGAGATCGTCGTCGGCTTCGGCATCAATCAAAAGGTCATCAAGCACCGGCCCCTGGGGCGCGGGCTTGTGGGAAAGGTCTTGGCCCATGGCAGTCTCGAAGTCAGGGTTCATTGATCAGTGTCCGGCTCAGGGCCTTGGCCCGCTCCGGATCTTGTCGTTCGACGGCGTCGAGAATCGCTTCATGCAGATCGAACACCGCCTGATTGCGCGGCGACCTGCTCATGCTGTGTTCCAGCTTCATCGCCACCACGCTGGAGAAGTAGCGATACAACTCGCTTAACGCCGGGTTGTGCGCGGCATCCACCAGACGCTGGTGGAAGGCCAGATCGCAACAGATGTAATCGCCCAGATCACCGTGGAAGTGATTGCCGCTGGCGCGCAGGGCTTCATGCAGGCCGACCAGGTCTTGCTCGGTGCGCCGAAGTGCCGCGAGGCCGATCGCTTCGGCTTCCAGCAGGTGCCGCGCCTCCCGCGCATGCTCCAGGCTGCAACTGGACAACGCCTGCACCGCCGGAAGCGGGTCCGAGGCGGTCTTCAGATAACTGCCGTCACCCTGGCGCACTTCCACCAATCCGCTGAAGGCCAACACGCGTACAGCTTCGCGCACGGTGTTGCGGCTTATGCCGAGGTCGGCGGCCAGTTCAGGCTCGGTCGGCAGGCGCTGGCCAACCGACCAGGCGCCGCTGGTGATGCGCTGGCGGAGTTGTTCGACAGCTTGTTCGACGAGGGAACGCTTGATGAGCTGGGTCATAAAAGGGCTTACGTCCAATCATCGGATGAATTTAAGGAAGGCAAGAGTAACGGGTTGTTTCAGTGGAAAGCAAACGGGGATGAGGCATCGCGACGGTTCGGCGCCCCGACGAGCTCGCTCCTACAGAGTTCCATCATCTCTGTAGGAGCGAGCTTGCTCGCGATGCGGCCACCAGATCAGTTCAAAGCGTCAAGCAACGCCTGATTCTGCTCTTCGGTACCGATGGTGATACGCAGGAACTGGCTGATCCGCGGCAGCTTGAAGTGACGCACGATCACCCCTTGCTCCCGCAGTTTGCCCGCCAGTTCACCGGCATCCTGCTGCGGATGGCGAGTGAAGATGAAGTTGGCCGCCGACGGCAGCACGTCGAAACCACGGGCAGTCAGTTCGCTCACCAGCTTCTCGCGGCTGGCGATGACCTTGTTGCAGGTTTCTTCGAAATACTCGCGGTCGTCGAAAGCGGCCGCCGCGCCAACGATGGCCAGGCGATCCAGCGGGTAGGAGTTGAAGCTGTTCTTGATCCGCTCCAACGCCTCGATCAGGTCCGGATGGCCCACCGCCAGGCCGACCCGCAGCCCCGCCAGGGAGCGCGATTTGGACAGGGTCTGGGTCACCAGCAGGTTCGGGTAGCGATCCACCAGGCTGATGGCGGTCTCGCCGCCGAAGTCGATGTAAGCCTCATCCACCACCACCACCGACTCGGTGTTGGCTTTGAGCAGTTGCTCGATGGCGTCCAGCGCCAGCAGGCAGCCGGTCGGCGCATTGGGGTTGGGGAAGATGATCCCGGCATTGGGCTTGCGGTAGTCCGCGACGCGGATCTGGAACTGCTCGTCCAGCGCCACTGGCTCGAAGGGAATGCCGTACAGGCCGCAGTAGACTGGATAGAAGCTGTAGCTGATATCCGGGAACAGCAACGGCGCGTCGTGCTGGAACAGGCCGTGGAAAATGTGCGCGAGCACTTCGTCCGAGCCGTTGCCGAGAAACACCTGGCTGGGCTGCACGTCGTAGTAACGGGCAACGGCCTGCTTGAGCAGGTCGCTGTTCGGGTCCGGGTACAGGCGCAGGTTGTCGTTCAGCTCGGCGCGCATGGCGTCTAGCGCCTTCGGCGACGGGCCATAGGGGTTTTCGTTGGTGTTGAGCTTGACCAGTTTGGTCAGCTTCGGCTGCTCACCCGGGACGTAAGGCACCAGGTCCTTGACGAAGGGGCTCCAGAATTTACTCATGTTCAGTTGCCCTCTTGGTCGGCAAGGATGCGGTATTCGGCACTGCGCGCGTGGGCGCTGAGGGATTCTCCGCGGGCCAGGACCGACGCGGTCTTGCCCAGTTCGGAAGCACCCTGTTCGGAGCAGAAGATGATCGACGAGCGCTTCTGGAAGTCATACACCCCCAGCGGCGAGGAGAAACGCGCGGTGCCGGAGGTCGGCAGCACGTGGTTCGGCCCGGCGCAGTAGTCGCCCAGCGCTTCGCTGGTGTGGCGGCCCATGAAGATCGCGCCGGCGTGGCGAATCTGCGGCAGCCAGGCTTGTGGATCGGCGACCGACAACTCCAGGTGTTCCGGAGCGATACGGTTGGCGACTTCGATCGCCTGCTCCATGTCACGGACATGGATAAGCGCGCCACGGCCGTTGATCGAGGTACGGATGATCTCGGCACGGTCCATGGTCGGCAGCAGCTTGTCGATGCTGGCGGCGACACGGTCGAGGAACCCGGCATCCGGGCTGACCAGGATCGACTGGGCGTCCTCGTCGTGCTCGGCCTGGGAGAACAGGTCCATGGCGATCCAGTCCGGATCGGTCTGGCCGTCGCAGACCACGAGGATTTCCGAAGGGCCGGCGATCATGTCGATGCCCACCTGGCCGAATACATGGCGCTTGGCGGTGGCAACGTAGATGTTGCCCGGGCCGACCACCTTGTCCACCTGCGGCACGCTCTCGGTGCCGTAAGCCAGGGCCGCGACCGCCTGGGCGCCGCCGATGGTAAAGACCCGGTCGACGCCGGCGATACACGCCGCCGCCAGCACCAGCTCATTGATCTCGCCACGCGGGGTTGGCACCACCATCACCACTTCCTTGACGCCGGCAACCTTGGCCGGAATGGCGTTCATCAATACCGACGACGGGTACGATGCCTTGCCGCCCGGTACGTACAGGCCAGCACGGTCCAGAGGGGTGACTTTCTGGCCGAGGACGGTACCGTCGGCTTCGGTGTAGATCCAGGAGTCCTGCTTCTGCCGCTCGTGGTAGATACGCACGCGCTCAGCGGCCTTTTCCAGGGCCTGGCGCTGCTCCGGGGTAATCCGGGTCAGGGCCAGTTCCAGGCGCTCGCGGCCGAGAATCAGGTCATCGATGGATTTGGCGTCGACGCCGTCGAAACGCTGGGTGAACTCCACCAGCGCCGCATCGCCGCGCTCGCGCACGGCCTTGATGATGTCGAGGACCCGCTGGTTGACCGCGTCGTCGGACACGCTTTCCCAGCTCAGCAGATGATCCAGATGTCGGGCGAAATCCGGGTCAGCGGCATTGAGTCGGCGAATTGCAGTGGACGTGGTCATAGCTAAGGCCTCGGTAATTGGCGAATGCTCAGGCGCCCTTAAGCTACCAGTCCATACGCGCGGGCACCCGAGATAATTGGCTATGACGCGGATAGACGGGCGCGACCGAACGTCGCGCGCAGAGGTCAGTCGCGGTGTCGCGATTCCACCGCCTGACGCAGGGTGTCGATCAGGCTCTGGATACGGGCGTGCTGCATCTTCATGGATGCTTTGTTGACCACCAGGCGGGAGCTGATGGTAGCGATGACGTCCTGGGGCTCCAGGCCGTTGGCGCGCAGGGTGTTGCCGGTGTCGACCACGTCGATGATCTTGTCGGCGAGGTTGACCAGCGGTGCCAGCTCCATCGAGCCGTACAGCTTGATGATGTCAACCTGACGGCCCTGTTCGGCGTAGTAGCGCTTGGCAACGTTGACGAACTTGGTCGCCACGCGCAGGCGGCCTTTCGGCTCCGGCGCGCCGATGGCACCCGCGGTCATCAGCTTGCAGCAGGCGATCTTCAGGTCCAGCGGCTCATACATGCCCTGGCCGCCGTATTCCATCAGCACGTCCTTGCCGGCCACACCCAGATCGGCGGCACCATGCTCGACATAGGTCGGCACGTCGGTGGCCCGCACGATCAGCAGGCGTACATCGTCCTGGGTCGTGGGGATGATCAGTTTGCGGCTTTTATCCGGATTCTCGGTCGGGACGATGCCCGCTTCCGCCAGCAGCGGCAGGGTGTCGTCGAGAATGCGGCCCTTGGACAGCGCGATGGTCAACATGGGAAACGTCGGTCCTTATGCGGCTTAAAGCCGCCGGCCCATGCAGGCAACCGGCGGCGTTCAATTCAATTCGTGGCGCATCCTTGCGCCGCAGGCAGACTAGCCCGGTACGCGGCGGATCTTCGCGCCCAGCATCTGCAGTTTTTCCTCGATGCACTCGTAGCCACGATCTATGTGGTAGATGCGATCGATCAGGGTGTCACCTTCGGCGACCAGCGCCGACAGCACCAGGCTGGCGGAAGCCCGCAGGTCGGTGGCCATTACTGGCGCGCCCTTGAGGGTCTTGGTCCCGGTGACGATGGCGGTGTTGCCTTCGACCTGGATCTGCGCGCCCATGCGGTGCATCTCGTAGACGTGCATGAAGCGGTTTTCGAAGATCGTCTCGATCACCGCGCCAGTGCCTTCGGCAATAGCGTTGAGCGAGATGAACTGCGCTTGCATGTCGGTCGGGAACGCCGGGTACGGAGCGGTACGCAGGTTGACGGCTTTCGGCCGCTTGCCGTGCATGTTCAGCTCGATCCAGTCTTCACCGGTGGTGATCTCGGCGCCGGCTTCCTTGAGTTTTTCCAGGACGGCTTCGAGGATGGTCGGATCGGTGTCCTTGACCTTGACGCGACCGCCAGTAACGGCAGCGGCAACCAGGTAGGTACCGGTCTCGATACGGTCGGGCATCACGCGGTAGGTCGCCGAACCCAGGCGCTCGACGCCATCGATGGTGATGGTGTCGGTGCCAGCGCCCTGAATCTTGGCGCCCATGGCGATCAGGAAGTTGGCCAGGTCGACCACTTCAGGCTCGCGCGCAGCGTTCTGCAGCACGCTGCGGCCTTTGGCCAGTGCGGCGGCCATCATGATGTTCTCGGTGCCGGTCACGCTGACGGTGTCGAAGAAGAAGTGCGCACCGCGCAGGCCACCTTCAGGCGCCTTGGCCTTGATGTAGCCGCCTTCGACCTCGATCTTCGCGCCCATGGCTTCCAGGCCGCGGATGTGCAGGTCAACCGGACGCGAGCCGATGGCGCAACCGCCAGGCAGAGCGACTTCGGCTTCGCCGAAACGGGCAACCATCGGGCCCAGCACCAGGATCGAAGCGCGCATGGTTTTCACCAGCTCGTACGGCGCGACCAGGGTCTTGATGGTGCGTGGATCGATTTCCACCGCCAGCTTCTCGTCGATCACAGGCTCGATGCCCATGCGACCGAAAAGCTCGATCATGGTGGTGATGTCGTGCAGGTGCGGCAGGTTACCCACGGTAACCGGGCCGTCGCACAGCAGGGTGCCGGCCAGAATCGGCAGGGCCGCGTTCTTGGCACCGGAGATGCGGATCTCGCCGTCAAGACGAGCGCCGCCAGTAATAATCAGTTTGTCCATTTGGATTCTCGCCGCCACAGGTGGCTCAGGTGCGCTCAGCCCAGGCTGCGCTGCTGAAAAATTTCATGGTGACCGCGTGGATGCTGCCATCGGTGATCCACGGGTTAAGGTGAGCATAGATCTGCTGCTGACGCTTGACCGGGCTCAATGCCGCCAGCTCGTCGCTGATTACGTTCAATTGGAAGTTGCAGCCTTCGCCTTCAACTTCGACCCGGGTGTCCGGCAACTTTTCTTCAAGGAAGTTCTTAACTTCTACGGCCTGCATGCTCAACCTCGATCGGCGCCCTGTGCGCGCGGGTCGGCCATCATACAAAAAAGCCCCTCGCCTGCGAACCCCGTAAACGAGGACTCTGACAGAGGGGCCACGATTCGCGTGGTCGTCACTGCAGCGTCAGCAGCTCGTCCAGACCGTACACTTCAGCGATTTCCCGCATGCCGTGGGGCATGCCGCGGACCTCGAACTGCTTTCCGGTCGCCTGGGCATCACGCATGAAGCCCAGCAACAACGACAGTCCGACACTGCTGGAGCGCTCGACACCGGTGCAATCGAGCACCAACTGGCTGGCCGGGCTCGATGCGATCAGCGCCTTGCCCTGCTCGCGCAGGACCGGGCCGGACCGGTAATCGAGGGTGCCGGCCAGGCCCAATACGCCCGGCTCGACCAATTGCACAGTGCCACCACTCATTGCGCTTGCTTCTCCGCTGCATCCGCAGTGGCTTCCTTGGCCTTGGCGACTTCGCCGGCCCAGCCATCAATAGTCTTGTCCAGGTCGTTGCCGTTGCGCTGCATGGCATCGGCGAACTGATCGCGGAACAGCTTGCCGATGTTGATGCCGTTGACGATGACGTTACGCACCTTCCATTCGCCGTTGAGCTGGGTCAGGGTGTAAGACACGGGATAGACGGCGCCATTGTTGCCCTTGACCGTCATATCGACGCTTGCGCGCCCCTCGCCGTCGTTTTTCTCGTTGCCGACGGTGATGCCCTGGTTGTTGTACTCCAGCAAGGCGTTGCCATAGAACTGCATCAGGCTGCGCTTGAAGTTTTCCTGGAAGCGCTGCATCTGCTCCGGGGTCGCCTTGCGCGAGTACTTCACGGTCATGATGCTTTTCGAGATGCCGTCGGCATCCACCACCGGACCCAGGTTGGCATTCAGTGCCTCGTAGAACGCACCGGGATTGGTCTTGTACTGCTCCTTGTTGGCCTTGAGGTCGGACAACAATTGCGTGGTGGTGGTCTGGATCACTTCTTTGGGCGACTGAGTCGCCGCAACGGCCAGCAGTGGCATGGCCGCCAGCAACACCAGCAAGCCGCGTCGCAGGATGGAAATCATGGAAACTCCTTATTTAGCTTCTTTGCCTACGGTATTGAGCAGGAACTTGCCAATCAGATCTTCCAGTACCAGCGCCGACTGGGTGTCATGAATGACACCGCCGTCCTTGAGCACGGCGTCTTCCCCGCCGACACTGATGCCAATGTACTTCTCGCCGAGCAGCCCGGCAGTCAGGATCGATGCAGTGGAGTCGGTAGGCAGGTTGTCTACGCTTTTTTCCAGCTGCAGGGTCACCCGACCGGTATAGGTATCGCGGTCCAGATCGATGGCCGTGACCTTGCCGATGGTCACACCGGCCATGGTCACTTTTGCTCTGACAGTCAAACCGGCGATATTGTCGAAATTTGCATAAAGTTTATACGTATCGCTGCTGGGGCTGGCGGACAGGCCGCTGACGCGCAGGGCCAGCAGGAGCAGCGCCAGGATCCCGGCCAGGAGGAACAGGCCGACACCGATTTCCAGGGTGCGGTTTTGCATCAGAAATCTCCAAACATCAAGGCGGTCAGAATAAAGTCCAGTCCCAGGACTGCCAGCGAGGCATAGACCACGGTTCTGGTGGTGGCTCGACTGATCCCCTCTGAAGTGGGCTCACAGTCATAGCCTTGGAATACGGCAATCCAGGTAACGACAAAGGCAAACACGACGCTCTTGATAACGCCGTTGAGCACGTCGTCGGTGAAGGACACGCTGTTCTGCATGTTCGACCAGAACGAGCCTTCGTAAACGCCCAGCCAGTCCACCGCGACCCACGAGCCGCCCCAGATCCCGACGACGCTGAAGATCATCGCCAGCAGCGGCAGAGAAATGAAACCGGCCCACAACCGTGGCGCGACGATGTACTTGAGCGGATCCACGCCGATCATTTCCAGGCTGGAAAGCTGCTCGGTGGACTTCATGTTGCCAATCTCGGCGGTCAGCGCCGAACCGGCACGTCCGGCAAACAGCAAGGCAGTCACCACCGGCCCGAGCTCACGCAGCAGCGTGAGGGCAACCATCTGCCCCACGGCCTGCTCCGAACCATACTTGGCGAGGATGCTGAAGCCTTGCAGCGACAGCACCATGCCAATGAACACACCGGAAACCACGATGATCGCCAGCGACATCACGCCAACGGAGTACAACTGGCGAACCAGCAACTGGAAACCACCACCGATACCGCCGCGCCCCACGAGGGCGTGCAGCAGGAACAGGCACGAACGCCCCATGACCGCGACCACGTCGATGGCCGAACGGCCAAAACGGCGGATACGTTCGAGTAAGGATTTTCTGCGCATCTAACGCTTCCCCAGGAGATCGGCGCGGTAGTCTGGCGCAGGAAAATGGAAAGGCACCGGCCCGTCGGGGTCACCTTTCATGAATTGGCGAATACGCGGGTTGTCCGAGTTCATCAGTTCCTCGGGCGTGCCCTGGCCGAGTACCTGGCCGTCACCCACGACATAAATGTAGTCGGCGATACTCGCAGTTTCCGCCAGATCGTGAGAGACCACGATGCTGGTGATACCCAGGGCGTCGTTGAGCAGGCGGATCAGGCGCACCAGCACGCCCATGGCGATCGGGTCCTGACCGACGAATGGCTCGTCGTACATGAGTATCTGCGGGTCCAGCGCAATCGCCCGGGCCAGCGCCACCCGGCGCTTCATGCCACCGGACAGCTCGTCCGGCATCAGCTCGATGGCGCCGCGCAGCCCCACCGCCTGAAGTTTCATCAGGACGATGTCGCGGATCATTTCCTCGGACAGCTTCGTATGGACGCGCAGCGGGAATGCGACGTTCTCGAACACGTCGAGGTCGGTGAACAGCGCGCCACTCTGGAACAGCACGCCCATGTGCTTGCGGGCATCGAACAGATCACTGCGCGACAGCGTCGGCAGGTTCTGCCCCGCGACCCAGACTTCGCCGCTGGCGGGCCGCAGTTGCGCGCCCATCAGACGCAGCAGCGTGGTCTTGCCACACCCCGAAGGCCCCATGATTCCGGTGACCTTGCCCTTGGGAATGCGTATGTCGACATTATTGAAGATGCTGCGCGAGCCGCGCTTGAAGGTCACACCCTTCAACTCGACCGCGTAGGCGTTATCAACGCTCATCTAGACTCCTTGCGATGCAGCCACGTCACTCAGACGCACGCCTCCTTCATGGAGGCACGCAAGTATCGAGCGGGCCGAACTGGTGGCGAACTATAGCATCGCTGGCAGGCCCTTCCCAAGGCCATCGCGATGCCTGTTCAGGCCCTGTACAGGCCATCATGCGCCATTGTGGTGTGGAACCTGCACGCGACAAATCGCTCAAACAGGCGTACGCCGGGTAATCCGCAGGTGAGGCTTTCGTGCATTCCCGCTATAATCCCGGCCTTTTCATCAGGCAACCCGATTTCCGACATGAGCCAATCCACCGACCTGATCCAATCCGCACAGCGCACCATCCGCTACGAAATCGAAGCGGTAGAAGGCCTGCTGGCCCATATCGACGCCGACTTCGTGAAGGCTTGCGAACTGATCCTGGGGAGCAAGGGCCGCGTTGTGGTGGTGGGCATGGGCAAATCCGGCCACATCGGCAACAAGATTGCCGCGACCCTGGCCAGTACCGGAACCACGGCATTTTTCGTCCACCCCGCCGAGGCGAGCCATGGCGACATGGGCATGATCACCCGGGACGACATCATCCTGGCGCTGTCCAATTCCGGCTCCACCGCCGAAATCGTTACCCTGTTGCCGCTGATCAAGCGCCTGGGCATCAAGCTCATCAGCCTCACCGGCAACCCTGAATCGCCATTGGCCAAGGCCGCCGAGGTCAACCTCGACGCCCGCGTCGCCCAGGAAGCCTGCCCGCTCAACCTGGCGCCAACCTCCTCGACCACCGCAGCACTGGTGCTGGGCGACGCCCTGGCCATCGCCCTGCTCGAGGCCCGCGGCTTCACCGCCGAAGACTTCGCCTTCTCCCATCCGGGTGGCGCGCTGGGTCGCCGCCTGCTGCTCAAGGTCGAGAACGTGATGCACGCCGGCGACGAACTGCCCGAGGTTCAACGCGGCACCCTGCTCAAGGACGCGCTCCTTGAAATGTCCCGCAAAGGTTTGGGCATGACTGTCGTGACCGAAGCGGATGGCAGCCTGGCCGGAATCTTCACTGACGGCGACCTGCGCCGCAGCCTGGATCGCAATATCGACGTGCACAAGACCTTGATCGAAGAGGTCATGACCGTCCACGGCAAGACCGCCCGCGCCGACATGCTCGCCGCCGAGGCCCTGAAGATCATGGAAGACCACAAGATCAGCGCACTGGTAGTGGTCGACAAGGCCGACCGCCCGGTCGGAGCCCTGAACATGCACGACCTGCTGCGCGCCGGAGTGATGTGATGAATACCCTGTTGCAACGTGGCAAGGCCATCAAGCTGGCCGTTTTCGACGTGGATGGCGTACTGACTGATGGCCGCCTGTATTTCCTCGAAGACGGCAGCGAATTCAAGACCTTCAACACCCTCGACGGTCAAGGCATCAAGATGCTGATGAACTCGGGCGTGACCACCGCGATCATCAGCGGCCGCAAGACCCCGGTGGTCGAGCGCCGCGCGAAGAATCTTGGTATCCCGCACCTGTATCAGGGTCGCGAGGACAAACTGGTGGTGCTGGACGAACTTCTCGGCCAGCTCGGCCTAAGCTATGAAGAGGTCGCCTACCTGGGCGACGACCTGCCTGACCTGCCGGTGATTCGCCGGGTCGGCCTGGGCATGGCGGTCGCCAACGCCGCGTCGTTCGTGCGCGAACACGCCCATGGCGTCACCCAGGCCCGCGGCGGCGAAGGTGCGGCTCGCGAATTCTGCGAACTGATCCTGCAAGCCCAGGGCAACCTGGAAGCGGCAAACGCCCATTACCTGTAGAGCCAGCCATGTTCAGCAAGAAAATCCGCAATATCGCGCTGTTCAGCGTGATGGCCGCGCTGCTCGCAGCGGTCGGCTACTGGAATATCGGTCCGGAGAGCTTCCTCGACCAGCCCGTTGCCCAGGTCGACGAAAGCGCTATCGACTACTATGCGATCAACGCCCACAGCGTGCAGTACCTGCCTGACGGCAAGCTGCAATACGAAATGACCGCGGACAAGGTCGAGCACCTCAAGGCCAGCGAAGTCACGTTGCTGACTACGCCAGACCTGCAGATGTATCGCGGCACGGCCTACCCATGGCACGTGCAGAGTGCTCGTGGCGAGGTCAACCCGGACGGCACCGAAGTTGAATTGATCGACTCGGTACGGGTTGCCCGCACCGACGACCAGAACCGCACAACCATCATTACCTCCAGCCGCATGACGGTATTCCCGCAGAAGCAATATGCGCAAACCGAGCAAGACGTTAGAATCGACGGCGCCGGTGGCGTGACTACGGGCAAGGGAATGAAAGCGTATTTGAAAGACGGCAGGATGGACCTGCTGTCCAACGTAAGAGGACAGTATGAGGCTCGTTAAAACCCTCCCCTTTTTGCTCAGCCTGAGCGCAGCACTGGGAAGCGCGAGTGCCTGGGCCCTGCCTAACGACCGCGATCAACCCATTCGCATCCAGGCCGACGACGCCCAACTGGACGACAAACAAGGTATCGCCACCTACAAAGGTGACGTGATCATCACTCAAGGTTCGATGATGATCAAAGGCAACGTCGTGACCCTGACACGCGCGCCAAACGGCGACATCGATGTGGTGACTTCGCTGGGCACCCTGGCTTATTTCGAACAGCAGCAGGACGCCGCAAAGCCGGACAAGATGCAAGGCTACGCCAAGCAGATCCAGTACCAGGCTCAAAAAGACCTGGTGGTGCTGACTGACCAGGCCAAGGTTGTCAACGCAGGCAACACGACCGAAGGCGAGAAGATCGTCTACAACACCAAGACCCAGGTCGCCACCGCCGGTCGCGGCGGCAAGGTTTCGACGCCACGTCCGCGTATCGACATGGTGATCCAGCCGAAGAAGAAGGCCGAGTAATGGCAACCCTTAAAGCCCAGCACCTGGCCAAGAGCTACAAGAGCCGGCAAGTCGTGCGTGACGTCAGCCTGTCGATCGACAGCGGCCAGATCGTCGGCCTGCTCGGCCCTAACGGCGCCGGCAAGACCACCTGTTTCTACATGATCGTCGGCCTGGTCCAGGCCGATCAGGGCCGCGTACTGATCGACGATCTGGACGTCAGCCACCAGCCAATGCACGGCCGCGCACGCGCCGGCATCGGCTATCTGCCCCAGGAAGCCTCGATCTTCCGCAAACTGTCGGTGGCCGACAACATCATGGCGATCCTGGAAACCCGCAAGGAACTGGATCGCGAAGGTCGTCGCAAGGAGCTGGAAAGCCTGCTGCAGGAATTCCACATCAGCCACATCCGCGACAACCTCGGCATGAGCCTGTCCGGCGGCGAGCGTCGCCGCGTGGAAATCGCCCGCGCCCTGGCAACCGCACCGAAGTTCATCCTGCTCGATGAACCTTTCGCCGGCGTCGACCCGATCTCGGTCGGCGACATCAAGCAGATCATCCACCACCTGAAAGCCAAGGGCATTGGCGTTCTGATCACTGACCACAACGTCCGTGAAACGCTGGATATCTGCGAAACTGCTTACATCGTCAACGATGGCCAACTGATCGCCGAAGGCGACTCGGAAACCATCCTGGCCAACCAGCTCGTCAAAGAGGTTTACCTGGGCCACGAGTTCCGTCTGTAGGCTCGCGTATCGGAGTGGTCCGAGCGCTGCAATTCAGCCACGATTGCGGCTTAATTGTTACAGCGCTCTAGGCAAACGCTACAGTTTCAGGCATATATCTTGCTTAGAATTGGCGCCTGAGCGCCCCTGTAGTTGATGGCGCATGCGCGCCGGCGAATAAGGTGTTAAGCCCCAGCCATGAAACCATCGCTCGTCCTAAGAATGGGCCAGCAACTGACGATGACCCCGCAGTTGCAACAGGCTATCCGTTTGCTCCAGCTCTCCACACTGGATCTGCAGCAGGAAATCCAGGAAGCCCTGGAGTCCAACCCGATGCTCGAGCGCCAGGAAGAAGGCGAAGACTTCGACAACAGCGACCCAATGGCCGACAACGCCGAGTCCAAGCCTGTTGCCGAGTCCCAGGAGAGCAGCTTCGAGCAATCCACGCCCACCGTGGAAAACCTCGAAGAAGGCGAATGGAACGAGCGCATCCCCAACGAACTACCGGTCGATACCGCCTGGGAAGACATCTACCAGACCAGCGCCAGCAGCCTGCCAAGCAACGACGATGACGAGTGGGACTTCACCACCCGCACATCGGCCGGCGAGAGCCTGCAAAGCCACCTGCTCTGGCAGTTGAACCTGGCACCGATGTCGGACACCGACCGACTGATCGCTGTAACCCTGATCGACTGCATCAACAATCAGGGCTACCTCGACGAGACGCTGGAAGAAGTTTGCGAATCCTTCGACCCTGAACTGGATATCGAGCTGGACGAGATCGAAGCCGTCCTGCACCGCATCCAGCAGTTCGAACCCGCCGGTATCGGCGCACGCAACCTGGGCGAATGCCTGTTGCTGCAATTGCGCCAACTGCCCGCCAATACACCGTGGATGGCCGAGGCCAAGCGACTGGTCAGCGATTACATCGACCTGCTCGGCAGCCGCGACTACAGCCAGCTGATGCGCCGCATGAAGCTCAGGGAAGACGAGCTGCGCCAGGTGATCGAACTGGTCCAGAGCCTGAATCCACGCCCTGGCTCGCAGATCGAGTCGAGCGAACCCGAGTACGTGGTTCCCGATGTGATCGTGCGCAAGGACAGCGATCGCTGGCTGGTGGAGCTGAACCAGGAAGCGGTACCGCGACTGAGGGTCAACCCGCAATATGCCGGCTTCGTTCGCCGCGCCGACACCAGCGCCGACAACACCTTCATGCGCAACCAGTTGCAAGAAGCCCGCTGGTTCATCAAAAGCCTGCAAAGCCGCAACGAGACGCTGATGAAGGTGGCGACCCAGATCGTCGAACACCAGCGCGGCTTCCTCGACCACGGCGACGAGGCGATGAAACCGCTGGTACTACACGACATCGCCGAAGCGGTGGGCATGCACGAATCGACGATTTCCCGGGTCACCACGCAGAAATACATGCACACGCCCCGCGGAATCTATGAGCTGAAGTACTTTTTCTCCAGCCACGTCAGCACCTCCGAAGGCGGTGAATGCTCGTCCACGGCGATCCGCGCAATCATCAAAAAACTGGTTGCCGCGGAAAATCAGAAAAAGCCATTGAGTGACAGCAAGATCGCTGGTTTACTGGAGGCACAAGGCATCCAGGTAGCACGTCGCACCGTCGCCAAGTACCGCGAATCCCTCGGCATCGCACCGTCGAGTGAGCGCAAGCGATTGATGTGACCTTCCCTGAGGTGTGCCATCGCAATTCAGTGGCAGGCGCAACACCTGCCTCTTTATGCACGGCAACAAAGGAGAAGCAGTATGCAAGTCAACATCAGTGGACAACATGTAGAAGTCACTCAGCCGCTGCGCGAATATGTGGAGCAGAAGCTCAAGCGCCTGGAGGGCCATTTCGACAAGATCACCAATGTGCAGGTGATCCTGAAAGTCGAGAAACTCCAACAGAAAGTGGAGGCCACCCTGCAGATTCCCGGTGGTGAAGTGGTAGCAAACGCCGAAGACGCAGACATGTATGCCGCGATCGACTCCTTGGCCGACAAGCTCGACCGCCAACTGAAAAAACACAAGGAAAAACAGCAAAGCCTGCTGCAAGGTACGGCTGCACGCTGATCCCCCTCATCCATGATCCGACTTGAATCCATCCTGACCCCCGGCCGTTCCCTCGTGAACGTGCCGGGCGGCAGTAAAAAGCGCGCACTTGAACAGATCGGCAACCTGATCGGGAAAGAAGTTCCTGATCTGGACGGCCAGACCGTTTATGAAGCCCTGATTGCCCGAGAAAAACTCGGGTCGACAGGATTTGGCAATGGCATCGCCATTCCCCATTGCCGCCTCAAGGGTTGTGCAAGCCCTGTCAGCGCATTGCTTCACCTGGATGCCCCCATAGATTTCGACGCCATCGATGGCGCCCCGGTAGACCTGCTGTTCGTTCTGCTGGTGCCCGAGGCTGCCACCGACGCCCACCTTGAACTGTTGCGCCAGATTGCCAGCATGCTCGATCGCAAGGATGTCCGCGATCGGCTTCGTGCGGCCAACAGCAGTACCGCCCTGTACCAGGTCGTCCTGGACGTGCAGAACGAGCCCTGAGCATGCGCCTCGTCATCGTCAGCGGCCGATCTGGCTCGGGCAAGAGCACCGCCCTCGACGTCCTTGAGGACAACGGCTTCTACTGCATCGACAATCTCCCCGCCGGCCTGCTACCGCAGTTGGCGGAAAGCGCCCTGATCAATACCGAATTGCTGCAGCCGCGGGTTGCGGTGTCCATCGACGCGCGCAACCTGCCAAGCCACCTGACACGCTTTCCGGAACTACTGGACGACGCGCGTGCGCGCCATATCCAGTGCGATGTGCTGTATCTCGACGCCGATGAAGAAACCCTGCTGAAGCGTTTTTCGGAGACCCGTCGACGCCACCCGCTGACCAACCAGGACCGCTCGCTGGCCGAGGCAATCCGGGTCGAAAGCGAGTTGCTAAGCCCGATTGCCGATCTCGCCGACCTGAAGATCGACACCACCAGCCTCAACCTCTATCAACTGCGTGACTCGATCAAGCTTCGCCTGCTCAACCAACCTGAGCCGGGCACCGCATTCCTGATCGAGTCCTTTGGCTTCAAGCGCGGCATGCCGGTCGATGCCGACGTGGTATTCGACGTTCGCTGCCTGCCGAATCCTTATTGGAAACCCGAACTGCGAGAGCACTCCGGGCAGGATCAACCGGTCATCGACTATCTGGCCGCGCAGCCGGATGTGGAGGAAATGTTCCAGGACATCTCCTCCTACCTGCTCAAATGGCTGCCCCGCTTCGCCGCCAGCAATCGCGCCTATGTCACCATTGCCATTGGCTGCACTGGCGGCCACCATCGCTCGGTCTACCTGACCGAACGACTGGGGCAGTTGCTGCAACCCATATTGAAGAACGTTCAGGTCCGCCACCGCGACCTCTAGTCCACAGGATCCCTCCCGCGATGCCCGCAACCGAAATCGAGATCATCAACAAGCTGGGGCTGCATGCCCGTGCAGCAGCCAAGTTCGTTGGCGTGGCGGGCAAGTATTCCTCAACCGTGAAGATTGGGCGCGCCCCCGACAAGCTGGTCGATGGCAAGAGCATCATGGCGGTCATGATGCTGGCGGCGGGCAAAGGCACCAAGGTGCATTTGCTCACCGAAGGGGAAGATGGCGAAACAGCGCTGGGCGCGCTGATCGAGTTGATCAACAACCGGTTCGACGAAGGCGAGTAAACCGCGCTGTCAGGACAGCGCGGTATCCATCACCATCATCAGGCAAAAGCCGATACACAGCCCCAAACTGGCCAGGCGATGATGCCCGTTGGCCCGTGACTCGGGAATGATCTCCTGGGTCACCACCAACAACATGGCTCCGGCCGCAAAGGCCAGACCCAGCGGTAGCAGCAGTTCAGCCACTTTCACCAGCCAGGCGCACAACAGTGCCGCCGCCGGCTCTACCAACCCGGATGCCGCACCGATCAGGAACGCCTTGAATCGCGCCATCCCGGCTCCCGCCAGCACCAACGCAATCACCAGGCCTTCCGGCACGTCCTGCAGGGCAATGCCCATCGCCAGGCTGTCCGCATCCGGCATGCCGCCGCCGGCAGAAACGCCGATGGCCATACCTTCCGGAATGTTGTGGGCAATGATCGCGATCACAAACACCCAGATCCGCGCAGGCACCACCGGCTGAGTACTCGACGCCACCAGCGCATCAGGCGATACCCCGGAAACCTTGAGGTCAACGAGGTACAGGCACAACGCGCCCAACAGCAGCCCGAAACTGATCAGACCGCCCGCGCCCCACTTGCCGAAGCCCACTGCCTGAGCAGCGTCGAGCCCCGGAATGATCAGCGAGAACGCCGTGGCAGCCAGCATGACGCCAGCACCGAACCCCAGGAGGGTATCGGCCAGCGCCACAGGCATATTTCGAATCACCAGCACCGGCACCGCGCCAAGCGCCGTGCCCAATGCACACAGCGCCCCGCCTTCCAGCGCCCGCAACATCCGCGGTTCCAGATCGAGCCAGGCAATGCCTTTGACGACCAGCAACGCCGTGCCGACCAACAGCAGCAAGGTACCCAGGGCCAGACGGAACAAGCGCACACTGCCTATGGACAAGACATCCGAACGCATCCGTCTGTCACTCACGCCAGGGCAGCAACGTAACGCCGCTCTACTTCGGCCCAGTCGACCACGTTGTAGAAGGCGTTGATGTACTCCGGACGACGGTTCTGGTACAGCAGGTAGTAGGCGTGCTCCCAGACGTCCAGGCCAAGAATCGGCGTATTACCGTTCATTAGCGGGCTGTCCTGGTTGCCGCTGCTTTCCACGACCAGTTTCTTCTCGGGAGTCACGCTCAGCCACGCCCAGCCACTGCCGAAGCGGGTCAGCGCCGCCTTGGTGAACGCATCCTTGAAGGCGTCGAAGCCACCAAGCTGCTCATCGATGGCCTTGGCCACGCTGTCTTGTGGCACGCCGCCACCGGTTGGCGACATCACGGTCCAGAACAGCGAATGGTTGGCATGCCCGCCCCCCTGGTTGATGACCGCCGCCTGCAGGTTTTGCGGCAGTTGCTTGACGGCAGCCACCAGTTTCTCCACCGGCCACTCAGCCCACTCCGTGCCATCAACCGCGGCGTTGAGGTTGTTGATGTAGGTCTGATGGTGCTTGGTGTGGTGGATTTGCATGGTCTGGGTGTCGATGTGCGGTTCCAGCGCATCGTAGGCGTAAGGCAATGCAGGCAAGGTGTAAGGCATTTAGTGAATTCCTTGTTGGAAGGCTCGTGGGGTCACGGGGTCCTGACCAGCCAGCACGCCGGGCTGCGGTTCCTGCCGGTAAAGCAGGCGCTCGGTGCGCGGATACTGGCCGTATTCGCTGATGAAACTCAGCAGTTCGGTGTAGGTCTTTCCGCTCTGGCGCAGGGCTGCTTCGCGCAGGCTCTGCGACAGGCGCATGTCCTGGCTGGCGCCCAGCAGCCGCTGATGGATCGCACAGAGATACTCGGCGCTTTCCTGCGGCTGCTTCAGGCGCAGATGAAGGTCCGCCAGGTTGTGATGAGAAATCACGCAGGCGGCCACTGCTTCGTCGGCGTCATGCCAGCGTTCGAAGAGCACCTGGGCCAGGGCCAGGGCCTGCAAGTACAGCTCGCGGGCATCGACCAGATCGCCCTGATTGAACAGGCGGTTGGCGATTTCTGTGGTGCGTTTCCAATGCTGCATGGCAAACCTCCAAAGCAGTGAACGGCGTCAGATGCCGCCGGCGGTGAGCTTTTCCGGATCCAGCAGGACTTCCAGCTGGGTACGCGACAGCTCGGTATGTTCCAGCGCGACGTCGATGACCGGACGCCCTTGTTTGTAAGCGGTCTTGGCGATTTCGGCGGCCTTCTGGTAGCCGATGATCGGGTTCAGCGCGGTAACCAGGATCGGGTTGCGCGCCAACGCTTCCTTGAGCTTGGGCTCGTTGACCTTGAAGCTGGCGATCGCCTTGTCAGCCAGCAGACGGCTGGCATTGGCCATCAGCTCGATGCTGCTGAGCAGGTTCAGGGCAATGACCGGCAGCATCACGTTCAGCTCGAAGTTGCCGGACTGGCCGGCGACAGCGATGGTGGCGTCGTTGCCGATGACCTGGGCGGCGACCATTGCGGTGGCCTCCGGAATCACCGGATTGACCTTGCCCGGCATGATCGAAGAGCCCGGCTGCAGACCTTCCAGCTCGATCTCGCCGAGGCCGGCCAGCGGACCGGAGTTCATCCAGCGCAGGTCGTTGGCGATCTTCATCAGCGCCACCGCAGTGACCTTGAGCTGACCGGACGCCGCCACTGCGGTGTCCTGGGAGCCGATCAGTGCGAACAGGTTTTCACCTGGCACGAACTCGACCTGGGTCAGACCGCTCAGTTGCTTGGCGAACAGGCCGGAGAACTCGGGGTGAGCGTTGATCCCGGTGCCGACCGCAGTACCGCCTTGCGCCAGCGCCTGCAGGCTCGGCAGGACATCCTGCAGATGGCCGATGCTGGCCTTGATCTGCTGCGCCCAGCCGCCGAGCACCTGGCTCATGCGTACCGGCATGGCGTCCATCAGGTGAGTGCGACCGGTCTTGACGAACGGATGAACCTGCTCGGCCTTGGCCTCGATCACCTTGACCAGGTGGTTCAGCGCGGGCAGCAGTTGCTCGTGCAACGCCAGCGCGGCACTGACGTGGATGGTGGTCGGGATGATGTCGTTGCTGCTCTGGCCACAGTTGACGTGATCGTTCGGGTTGACTGTGTCGCCCAGCACGCGGCTGGCGATGGTCGCGATCACTTCGTTGGCGTTCATGTTGGAGCTGGTGCCGGAGCCGGTCTGGAACACATCCACCGGGAAGTGCTGCATGAAGTCGCCGGCGAGCAGTTGCTCGACCGCCGCGACGATCGCCTCGCCCTGCTCCCGGCTCACTTGCTCGAGCTGGATGTTGGCTTTGGCTGCCGCGGCCTTGGCCAGCAGCAGTGCGCGAATGAACTGCGCCGGCATGCGTTGCTGGCTGATCGGGAAGTTGTTGACCGCGCGCTGGGTCTGGGCACCGTACAGGGCCTCGGCCGGCACCTGCAGTTCACCCATGCTGTCACGCTCGATACGGGTATTACTCATCATCAAGTCCTTGCATCAGTTCAGCGGAAGAAATCGAAGGCAACAGCGTGCAATTCGCCAGTTGCAGGGCCAGCGGCTGCCAACGCTGGCCGTGCTCGCCGCCATCGAGCTTGCGCAGTTGCAGCAGCGGTCGCCACGCCTGGTCGAGACACAGGCAGCGCCAATGCCACGGCAACATGCGGTCGCAGGCGGTATCGAGCAGAAGACGGAAAGAAGTGAGGGCCACGGTCCAGGCCGAGGTATCGGTACAACAGACCAGATAGCGACCTTCGGCCAGATAGTGTTCGATCACGCGCGGCTCGTCGGGCTCGAGCGCACAGCGGATACGCCGGCTCAGCCAGCGCCAGTTTTCGAGGTAGGGCAATTCGTGAAGGACGGATTTCATGAACATCATCACCTGGGTAATGATATTCATTATTAATTGATAAATAGAATCAGTTCAAGCTCGTTTCTGCAGAAACAAAAAACCCGGCGCAGAGGCCGGGCTTTCAGAAACACCGTTGGTGAACTGACCTTGTGGGGATATTCAGCTTCCCGCGACGGTCATGCGCTCGATCAGAATCGAGCCGGTGTGGATGTTGCTACGGGTTTCAAGATCACTGCCGATGGCGACAATCTGCTGGAACATGTCTTTCATATTGCCGGCGATCGTCACCTCTTGAACGGCGAACTGGATCTCGCCATTTTCCACCCAGTAGCCCGCTGCACCACGGGAATAATCACCGGTCACCATGTTCAGGCCATGGCCCATCAACTCGGTTACCAGCAAGCCGCGACCCATGCGGCGGATCAGGGCTGCCTGGTCCTCGACGCCGTGGGTGACGAACAGGTTGTGCACGCCGCCCGCGTTGGCGGTGCTGGGCAGGCCCAGCTTGCGACCGGAATAGGTGCCGAGCACGTAGGAAACCAACTGGCCATTTTCGACAAACGGCTTGGCGTAGGTCGCCAGACCGTCGCCGTCGAACGAGGCGCTGCCCAGTGCGCGAGGCAGGTGTGGACGCTCGTCGAGGGTCAACCAACTCGGGAACAATTGCTGGCCGAGGGTACCTTCGAGGAACGACGACTTGCGGTACAGATTGCCGCCGGAAATCGCCGAGAGGAAGCTGCCGAACAGACCACCGGCCAGTTCTGCGGAGAACAGCACCGGCACTTCGCAAGTCGGCACCGGCCGCGCACCCAGGCGGCTGGCCGCGCGCTGGGCCGCACGCTGACCGATGCTGCGTGGATCGGCGAGCAATTCGCCCTGGCGATTGACGTCGTACCAATAGTCACGCTGCATCTGCCCGTCGCCTTCGGCGATCATCACGCAGCTCAGGCTGTGGCGTGTCGAGGCGTAACCGCCGATGAAACCGTGGCTGTTGCCGTAGACCCGGCACCCCTGATGGGTATTGAGGGTCGTGCCATCAGCGTTCTTGATTCGCGCATCGGCATCGAAGGCGGCGGCCTCGCAGGCCAGCGCCTTTTCGATGGCCTGCTCGGGGGTGATATCCCAGGCGTGATAGAGATCGAAGTCCTGGAGATCACGGGCCATCAGCGCCGGATCGGCCAGCCCCGAGCAATCATCTTCAGAGGTGTGTTTGGCGATGGCCAAGGCTGCGGCGACCGTCTCGCGAATCGCCTCGCTGCCGCTGGCCGAGGTGCTGGCCGAGCCTTTGCGCTGGCCGACGTAGAGGGTGATGCCGAAGCCCTGGTCGCGGTTGAATTCCACCGTTTCCACTTCACGCTGACGTACCGAGGTCGATAGCCCCTGCTCCAGCGATACCGCCACTTCACAGGCACTGGCGCCCTGGCGCTTCGCTTCGGCGATGATCTGCTCGACCTGCTCCTGCAAGGCCGGCAGGGCTTGCGGACCTACGCTCTGGACTGCACTCATGGTTTTCTCCACTCAAATACGGCGTTCGGCGAGGGTCATCGAGCGACCGGGCCGGACAAGCGGCCCCCGACTGGTTATCATGGCGGCGTTTCTCAGCGGACTGCCCCCCATGGTTGATTCTTACGATGCCTTCGACGAAGGCGAAAAAAGCAAAACCCAGATCAAGCGCGAGATGCAGGCGCTGGTCGATATGGGCGAGCGCCTCACCACGCTCAAGCCCGACACCCTGGCCAAACTGCCTCTGACCGATGAATTGCGCAGGGCTCTCGAAGAGCACAAGAAGCACACGGCAAACGAGGCCAAAAGGCGTCACCGGTCGTTCATCGGCAAGCTGATGCGTGACCAGGACATCGATGCCATCAACGCACTGCTTGAGCAGCTCGACGCCTCCACCCGCCAGTACAACGAGCGCTTCCACAACCTCGAGCGCTGGCGTGACCGGCTGATCGAAGGCACCGACGAGGTCCTGGAAAAATTTGTCCAGGAGTTCCCGGAAGCCGATCGCCAGCAACTGCGTTCGTTCATCCGCCAGGCCCAGCACGAGCAGAAGACGAACAAGGCGCCATCCGCCTCGCGCAAGATCTTCAAGTACATTCGCGAACTCGACGAAGTTCAGCGCGGCCTGCGCTGAGTTCCGCCACCGGGCAGGCGCCCTGCCCGCCCGGTTTCATCTTTATGCGCCCGTGCCACCCACGGTGATCGCATCGATCTTCAGGGTCGGCTGGCCCACGCCAACCGGCACCGACTGACCATCTTTCCCACACGTTCCTACGCCACTGTCCAACGACAGGTCGGTGCCAACCATCGACACCCGGCTCATCGCTTCCGGCCCGTTGCCGATCAGCGTCGCGCCCTTGACCGGCGTAGTGATCTTGCCGTCTTCGATCAGGTAGGCCTCGCTGGTGGAGAACACGAACTTGCCGCTGGTGATATCCACCTGGCCACCGCCGAGGTTGGCGCAGTACAGACCGCGCTTGACCGAAGCGATGATCTCCGCCGGATCACTCTCACCGGCGCGCATGTAGGTGTTGGTCATGCGCGGCATCGGCAGATGGGCGTAGGATTCGCGCCGGCCGTTGCCGGTCACCGCCATGCCCATCAGACGGGCGTTGAGCTTGTCCTGCATGTAGCCGACCAGCTTGCCGTTCTCGATCAGCGTGGTGCATTCAGTCGGAACGCCTTCGTCATCGACGCTCAGCGAACCGCGACGCCCTTCCAGGGTGCCGTCGTCAACGATGGTGCAGAGGCTCGACGCGACCATCTCGCCCAGCCGGCCGCTGTAGGCCGAACTGCCCTTGCGGTTGAAATCGCCTTCCAGGCCATGACCAACCGCTTCGTGCAGCAGCACACCGGACCAGCCCGAGCCCAGCACCACAGGCAAGGTGCCCGCTGGCGCCGGGACGGCCTCCAGATTGACCAGCGCCTGGCGCAGCGCTTCGCGGGCAAAGCACATGACCCGATCGTCGGTGAAATAGCGGTAATCGGTGCGACCGCCACCACCGTGGCCACCGCGCTCGCGGCGACCATTCTGTTCGACGATGACGCTGACGTTGAAACGCACCAGCGGGCGAATGTCTGCGGCCAGACTGCCGTCAGCGGCGGCAATCAGGATGCGCTCCCAGACCCCGGCCATGCTCACGCTGACCTGTTGAATACGCGGATCCAGCGCACGCGTGGCGGCGTCGACGCGCTTGAGCAGGTCGACCTTCTCCGCACGGCTCAGCACTTCCAGTGGATTGTCTGCCGCATAGAGCGCAGTGACGTCCTGGCTGCGGAACGCCTGGACCGTACCGTTCTGCCCGGCCCGGGAAATGGAGCGAGCGGCGCGGGCGGCGGAGGTCAGGGCTTCGAGATTGATTGCGTTGCTGTAGGCAAAACCGGTTTTCTCCCCGGACTGAGCACGCACGCCCACACCCTGGTCGAGGTTGAAACTGCCTTCCTTGACGATGCCGTCTTCCAGCGCCCAGGACTCCGAAATCTGGCCCTGGAAGTACAGGTCGGCGGCGTCGATACCCGGCCCGGCCAACTCGCCCAGCACCGATTGCAGGCTGTCGAGGGTCAGGTCGCCGGGGGTCAGCAGCTGCTCGCTGACACGTGTTAACAACTCGCTCATAGTCACTCCGAGGTGTGCGCGGGCCGCAGTGCGTCCCGCGAGAAAAAGCGCCGGTGCGAGGCCACCGGCATCCGCGCCCTGATGGACGCTTGTTCAATACTGTCGCGTGTCGCCAGCAGCACCGCTTCGCCGCGGGCCTGTTCGGCGAGGATCCGCCCCCAAGGGTCGACGATCGCCGCCTGTCCGTGGGTTTCACGCGGGCCTGGATGGACGCCTCCCTGGGCGGCGGCCAGCACATAACACTGTGTTTCGATCGCCCGCGCCCGAATCAGCACTTCCCAATGCGCCGCGCCGGTCACCGCGGTAAACGCCGCTGGTGCAGTGATCAGTTCCGCACCCGCCTCACGCAGCGCGCTGTAAAGCTCGGGGAAACGCAGGTCGTAGCAAACGCTCAGGCCCACTTTGCCGACCGGCGTATCTGCCACCACCACGTGCGCACCATGGGCGTAGTCGTCCGATTCACGGTAGCGGCCACGGTTGTCGGCCACATCCACATCGAACAGATGAAGCTTGTCGTAGCGGGCAACCAGCTCGCCGTGCTCGTCCACCAGCAGGGAGCAGGCATGGGCTTTGGCCTCGGGCTGGCCGACGGGCGGCAGCGGCAAGGTGCCCGCCACAATCCATAACCTGAGGTCGCGGGCGGTCTGTTTCAACCACGGCAGGATCGGCCCTTCGCCCCGAGCTTCGGCCCGGCCGATCGCGGCACTGTCACGACGGCCCATGGCGGCGAAGTTTTCCGGCAGCACAGCGAGCCGCGCACCACCGGCAGCGGCCTGTTCCAACAGGGCGCGAGCGCGGGCCAGGTTGGCGGCGATATCGTCCTGACTGATCATCTGAATGACGGCGAAGGTCATGTCCGGGCCTTAGTTGGATTTTTCAAAGGGTTTGACGAAGGTCATTTTAGGCTCTTTCACCGGACCTTCGACCCGATAGTGGACGCTGGCATAACGCGCGACCCGGTCACCCAGCAACCGGTCCACCAGGAACAGCGCGCCACCAATGGCCGGCGCCCCGACGATCAACGCGGCCAGCGGCAGGTTGTTGGTCACCGGCAGGGTCACCATGAGGTTGGCATCAATGCGGTCGCGAACCATATCCAGCGTGCCCTCCAGCTCGAAGTTGCTGGACGGGCCGGTCATGGCAATGGGGCTGCGGGTGACGTAAACGCCTTCGCTGGCCACCAGCACGCCCTTGACCCGGTCATAGCTCAGCCCCTTGCCGAGCAGGTCGGAGAAGTCCAGGCGCAAACGCCGGCCGATCGAGTTGAAATTGAGCAGACCAAACACCCGCAGCGCCTGGGCACTGGCATCGACTTCAACGAACTGGCCGTTGCGCAGGCTCGCATCCATGCTGCCGGAGAACCGCTTGAGGCTGACCCAGGCTGGCGAACCTTGCCAGCGACCATCGACATCCATGTGGAAATCGCGGCTGGTGACCGTTGGGGCGAAGTCCCAGGCCTTGAGCACATCGCCCAGGTCGGCACCTTCCAGACGGCCCTTGTACCAACTGCTGCTGGCGCCCGGGACACCCTCCCAGCCCGCAGAACCATCGACCATCAGGCCCTTGAGGTTCAGATCGAGATCGTTGATTGCCACGCCTTTACTGGTGGGGCGCAGCTTGAGCGACCAACTGCCCAGCAGATCGTCACCCCGGAACAGCTTGGCGATGCTCAGGTCCAGCGCCGGGATCTTGCGCGGGTCCACTGTTGCCAGCGGATCCGGGGCATCCGGCGCGGTCTCTTCGGCCGGGTCGGCGGCCGGCAGGTGCAGGGTTTGCAGGTTGACGGCGATCGGCGCGGCCTTGGCATCGGGAACCCGTGCATTGCCGATGACTTCCTTGCTGTCCAGGCGCAGCGCCCAGTTGTCGCTGTTGCGGTCCAGGCGCACCACGGCCTGGTTGAGATCGAAGCTGTAGACCTTGAGCTTGCCGATGCTCAGGTCCACACCCCGCAGAAACTGGCGGGCACTGGTGCCCGGATCATCGCCGGCCAGGCTGGCCAGTTGCTTTTGCCAGGCCTCGACATCCACTTCGCTGACCGTGCCTTTGATCCGCAGTCCCTGCGCAGTCGGCAACTGGCTGTTGCCCGCCCCCAGCGCCAACTCGCCGCGCCCCTGGTCCAGTTTCCCGGCAGGCGCCGCGTAGACCATGTTGGCCAGATCGGTGTAGGTCGCATCAAAGCGCTGCTCCGGTCCTTGCAGGGTCATGCGGAACTGGCTGTCGCGGGTGTCGTTGGCGGCCTTGCCGAACGGCGCTGGCAGGTCGATGGTCAGGCCCTTGAGGTTCGAATCGACGCTCAACAGGTTGTCGCGACTGCCCAGCGACACCTGCAATTGATAGGGCAACTCACCGGAAAGCGGCAGAGGCTGGCTGAACTTCAGCCAGTCGGTCAGCGACTTCAGGGCAATCTGCCCCTTGGCGGTGATACGGGTCTGCAGTTGCCCGGGCTTGCCCTCGGCGAAAATCTGCGCGGTGATCGGCTTGTCGAACGCCTTGGCGGTAATGTTCTTGCCGCTCAAGCCGGCGTCCAGGTCGAAGCGGAAATCGCCCTTGAGCTGGGTCAGTTCAAGGGCTGGCTCGGCTAGTTTCAGGCGGGCTTTATCGGTGCGGAAGTCCACGACCACCTTCGGCGCCACATCGTGGGTCAGTGGAATGTCGAGTTTGACGGAGCCTTTGAGGTCACCCTCGCCTTCCCAGCCGGCGAAGGTCGCGCCGGTACCGATAGGCGCCTCCTGGAGAATCTTCACGCCATCGCTCAGGCCGCCGTCGAAATCGCCATCCAGATACAAATGGCTGTGTTCACCCTCCGCCACATGGGGGATGTCGACCACAACATTGCTCACCCGGGTGTCGAGCAGTTGCCCGTCGCTGGCCTTGATCCGCACTCCGTGGTCATCGATGAACACATCACCATCCACCTTGCTGACCTTTGGCCAACCGGGCTGGAAGTCCAGCGTGGCATCGCGCACCTTGAAGAACAGGCTGATACTGCGGGAATGGTCGGGCGCACCGTGACTCAACGACCCTTGGTACTGGAAATAGCCTTCGTCCACGGCGCCCTTGAGGATCGCCGTGCGCAGCCAGTGATCAACGGATGGACTGAGGACTTCCGGCAGGTATTTGGGCGTGTAGCGACCGTCGCCATCGACCAGACCGACCCGCAGGTCCATGTAGTCTTCACTGGCTTCTTCGAAAAACAGCCGAATCAGGAAATCGCCGGCGATCTTGCCTTCTTCGCCGAGCACTTTGAGATAGGGCGCGATCAGGGTGAAACCTTCCTTGTCGAGCTTCCAGGTCAGCAGGGCATTGGCTTTGAGGTAGTGCCAGGGGTCGGCGAAGATCGGCACCAGATGCAGCATGAATTTATCGGTATCCAGGCGTAGTTCGCCGTGGCCGAGGTCACCGCTGATGGCACCGCTGACATTCCCCGCCGCCGGCGCGCCGTGGTAGGCGTCGAAGCCAACGCGGTCGAGGTTTGCGGCGAAGCTGAAACGACGATCGCCCTCGGCTTCAGGGCGGACTTCCAGGCGAACATTGCGCAGGCCACCCGTCACTTTCAGTCCGTCGACCACCGCCATTCCGGCTGTCGGCAACGGACCGAGGGCCTGAATCACAGGCGTGAGTGGAGTGAGGTCGAGACGATCAGCCTGGATTTCCCACAACTCACCCTCCGCACCCGCGGCGGTCTGGTTGATTTGCAGATGGGATTCCCAACGCGTCTTGCCGAGGTTCATGGCCAGGGAGTCGACGGTCACCTTCACGCCTTGCTCACTGCGGCGCAGCCAGGCATTGAGTGCCAGGTTTTCCAGGGTGACCGGCTTGCGCGCTGCGTAAGCCGCGCGCACCTGAGGGGCGTTCAGGCGCAACGTTGCGCTCTGCAACTGCCCTTTACCCCAACCGACCCACAGCTCACCACCGGCGCGCACTTCGGGCGCCTGCCACTGGCCGAGCAGACGGGCCGGCAACCACTTGGCCCAATCGCTCTGCGGCAGACTCAGGTAGGCATCGACTTCACCTTCGCGCCATTTCGCCGGACGGACGCGGCTATCCAGACGCAGGGCCATCGGCTGGCCATCCGGCAAGGTCATGCGGGCATCAAGGCGTTGGCGCACACTGCCGGTCTGCAGGCTGAGGCCGACGTAGGTCAGGGTCATGGGGTCGTGATCGATGGGTTCCAGCGTCACCTGGCTGTCGAGCACCGAGATTTTCGAGACCATCTGCATGCGCTGCAGCAGTTGCTCGACGTCGAGCGGCGCGTCGTCCTGGACCGGCAGGCCCTTGAGCGACCAGCGACCGTCTTCGTTTTCATGCAGGTTCAGTTGCAGCCCGCCGAGTTCGACACGGGCAAGGCGCAGCTCGCGCCGGGTCAGGCTGGACCAGAGGTCGGGCACCACCTTCACCGCATCCAGGCGCAGGGCCGAATTGCCCTCGCCCACTTGCACGTCATGCACCACCAGAATCGGCGCCAGACCACTCCAGCGCCCTTCCAGCGCGCCAATGTGCACGGGCAAGCCGAGGGCGGCCTCGGCCTTGTCCTGGGCTTCACTACTGTACTCGGCAACCAGCGGAATCAGCTCGCGGCCGAGGCTGACATAGAGTGCAACCAGCACCGCCAGCAACGCACAGGCACCCAGACCCCAGCGGGTCAGTGCAGCAAGAACGCGGATCAGACGCTCCATGCCAATGGCCCCCCGAGTCGTCCCATAACTATGGCCCGACGTACCGGGTTTGCCAGCACAAAAGAAACCAGCGCGAAATCAGAGCGAGTCAGAGCAGCACCACATCGTATTGTTCCTGGGAATACATGGACTCCACCTGGAAACGAATGGTTCGCCCGATAAAGGCTTCGAGTTCGGCGACATTCCCCGATTCTTCGTCCAGCAGGCGGTCCACCACCTTTTGATTGGCGAGCACTCTATAGCCTTCGGCCTGATAGGCCCGCGCCTCGCGAAGAATTTCCCGGAAAATCTCGTAACAGATAGTCTCCGGCGTCTTGAGCTTGCCGCGCCCCTGGCAACTGCTACACGGCTCGCATAGCACCTGCTCAAGGCTTTCGCGGGTGCGTTTGCGGGTCATCTGCACCAGGCCCAGCTCGGTGAGGCCAATGATGTTGGTCTTCGCATGGTCGCGTTCGAGCTGCTTTTCCAGGGTGCGCAGCACCTGGCGCTGATGCTCTTCGTCTTCCATGTCGATGAAGTCGATGATGATGATCCCGCCGATATTGCGCAGGCGCAGTTGCCGGGCGATGGCGGTGGCGGCTTCGAGGTTGGTCTTGAAGATGGTTTCTTCGAGGTTGCGATGGCCGACGAAGGCACCGGTGTTCACATCGATGGTGGTCATGGCCTCGGCCGGGTCGATCACCAGATAGCCGCCGGACTTGAGCGGCACCTTGCGCTCGAGGGCACGCTGGATTTCATCCTCGACGCCGTACAGGTCGAAAATCGGACGCTCACCAGGGTAATGCTCCAGACGATCGGCGATTTCCGGCATCAGTTCGCCAACGAACTGCGTGGTTTTCTGGAAGGTTTCCCGGGAATCGATGCGGATCTTCTCGATCTTCGGATTCACCAGGTCCCGCAGAGTCCGCAGCGCCAGCCCCAGGTCTTCGTAGATTTCGGTAGGCGCCCCCACCGTCTTGATCTGCGCGCCGATCTGATCCCACAGGCGTCGCAGGTAGCGGATGTCCATGAGAATTTCGTCTGCCCCGGCGCCTTCCGCCGCGGTGCGCAGGATGAAGCCGCCGGAGTCCTGGATGTTTTCCTGGGCGACACAGTCGCTGACCACCTTCTTCAGGCGGTCACGTTCAGCTTCGTCTTCGATCTTCAGGGAAATGCCGACGTGCTTGGTGCGCGGCATGTAGACCAGATAGCGGGAAGGGATCGACAACTGGGTGGTCAGGCGGGCGCCTTTGGACCCGATGGGATCCTTGGTCACTTGCACCACCAGGCTTTGCCCCTCATGTACCAGGGCGCTGATGCTTTCGACCGTGGTGCCTTCACGCAGAGAGATTTCCGAGGCATGAATAAAGGCCGCACGGTCCAGGCCGATATCGACGAAGGCCGCCTGCATGCCCGGCAGTACCCGTACCACCTTGCCCTTGTAGATATTGCCGACAATGCCTCGGCGCTGGGTGCGCTCGACATGCACCTCTTGGAGAACGCCGTTTTCCACCACCGCCACGCGTGATTCCATCGGTGTGATGTTGATCAGAATCTCTTCACTCATGGCAGGCTCTCGTCAAAGTTCTTTGCGGTAATGATGGATTGCCCGACGGAGACTGGCGAGCAATAAACGGTCTCAGTGCATCCTCATTCTGCTGTCGGCAGGCCCTGCCAGCAGGGAATGCCGAAACGGGCGAGCAATTCGGCGGTTTCGGCGACTGGAAGCCCGACCACCCCCGAGTAACTGCCCTGAAGGTTCTGCACGAATACCGCGCCGAGGCCCTGGATCGCGTAGGCACCGGCCTTGTCCCGCGGCTCGCCGCTGCTCCAGTAGGCCTGCGCCTGCTCTGCGCTGATCGGTCCGAAGGTAACGCGACTGGTGACGCACAGGCTTTCGCTGCGCTGGCCATCGCTCACGGCGACGGCAGTCAGCACCTGATGTTCACGTCCGGAAAGCGAGGCCAGGATGACCAGGGCATCTTCACGGTCGACAGGCTTGCCAAGAATCCTGCCGTCGAGGACCACGGCGGTATCGGCACCGAGCACGGCCAGAGGCTCGCGGGTGCCGCTGGCGGTCAGCAGGGCCAGGCCAGCAGCCGCCTTGCCGAGGGCAAGGCGCTCGACATAGGCGCTTGCCGACTCATCGGGCAGCGGGGTTTCGTCAATCGAGGCACTGACGACGGTGAAGGGAATGCCGATCTGGGTCAGCAGCTCACGGCGGCGCGGCGAACCGGAGGCCAGGTACAGCGGGGTCATCGTGACGTCTCCCTGTCAGCGTCGAAAAGCAGGATGCTTCAGTAGATGCTCAAACGGCTGCGCAGACCGCGCAGGCCGAAGCTGATCCATGGCCAGAGCAAGGCACTGGTTACTGCGGGCCAGACCAGCGCCAGCGTGGGCTGGCGATTGCCGGTCAGGGCGCTGAGCCACAGTTGTACCAGCTGAGCGACACCGAAGATCACCAGGATGGTCAGGCTCTGCTGCCACATGGGGAACATGCGCAAGCGCTGTTGCAGGCTGAGCACCAGGAAGGTGATCAGGGTCAGTACCAGGGCGTTCTGCCCCAGCAGCGTGCCGTAGAGCACGTCCTCCGCCAGACCGAGCAGAAACGCGGTGGTCATGCCGACCTTGGTGGGCAGGTTCAACGTCCAGAAGGCCAGCAGCAGGGCCAGCCACAGCGGACGGAAGATATCCATGAACGGCGGCATCGGCCACACGCTGAGCAGCAGGCCAACCAGGAAGGTCAACCAGACCACCCAGCCATTCTTGCTGTGTGTACTGACCATCAATGTCTCTCCCGGGAGGGGGTCGTTGGCGTGCCATGGCTTGCGGGTGCAGCAGCGGCAGCCGGCGTTGGCGCGGCCGCTGGTGTGGCCGCCGGGGCATGGGACGCAGCCGGGGTCGTGGTAGCGGGGGCGGCAGGTGTTGCAGGCGTGGTGGCCGGCGCAGCATGTGCGGCGTCAGTGGCGGGCGCCGGGTGACCAGCGGCGTCCAGGGCCTGGGCCTGGGCAGCGTCGTTGGCACGCTCTTCAGGTGTGCGGCTGTCACTGAACACCAGCAGCAGATAGCGGCTGCGGTTCAGGGCAGCAGTCGGCACCGCGCGAACGATGGCGAACGGTTGCCCGGAATCGTGGATCACTTCCTTCACCGTAGCCACCGGATAACCGGCCGGGAAACGCTGACCCAGGCCGGAACTCACCAGCAGGTCACCTTCCTTGATATCGGCGGTGTCGGCGACATGACGCAGTTCAAGGCGCTCCGGGTTGCCGGTACCACTGGCAATGGCACGCAGCCCGTTGCGGTTGACCTGCACCGGGATGCTGTGGGTGGTGTCGGTCAGCAGCAGCACCCGCGAGGTGTACGGCATCAATTCGACCACCTGGCCCATGAGGCCGCGGGCGTCGAGCACCGGCTGGCCGAGCACGACACCGTCGCGCTCGCCTTTGTTGATCAGAATTCGGTGAGTGAACGGGTTCGGGTCCATGCCGATCAGTTCGGCGACCTCGACCTTCTCATTGAAGAGCGCCGAGGAGTTGAGCAACTCGCGCAGACGCACGTTCTGCTCGGTCAGGGCTGCCAGCTTTTGCAGGCGACCTTGCAGGAGCAGGGCTTCGGTCTTGAGTTTTTCGTTCTCGGCGATCAGTTCGGTGCGGCTGCCAAACTGGCTGGCCACGCCTTGCCACAGGCGCTGCGGCAGATCGGTGATGGTGTAGGACTGCATCAGCACCAGCGACATTTGACTGCGCACGGGCTTGAGCACGGGGAAGCGGGCATCGACCACCATCAGGGCGATCGACAGCACGACCAGCACGAGCAGGCGTACGCCCAGCGACGGGCCTTTGGCGAAAAGCGGTTTAATAGGCCGCTCCTCGTTGACGACGATTCAGGAGGTCATTCATACGGCAACGCACCGGCCTGGATTGCGGATGGATGGAAACGACGTCCAGACGGACGCCAGCCGGCAATACAGGTAGCACTGCAAGCGCTACCTGTAAACCGGTCGACAGGGTTGCAATCCGGCGAATCACTCGCTGGAGAGCAGGTCCATGGTGTGTTTGTCCATCATTTCCAGGGCGCGACCGCCGCCACGGGCGACACAGGTCAGCGGATCCTCGGCAACGATCACCGGCAGACCGGTTTCCTGAGCCAGCAGCTTGTCCAGGTCGCGCAGCAGCGCGCCACCACCGGTCAAGACCAGGCCACGCTCGGCGATGTCGGACGCCAGTTCCGGAGGCGATTGCTCCAGGGCGCTCTTCACGGCCTGAACGATAGTCGCCAGGGATTCCTGCAGCGCTTCGAGCACTTCGTTGGAATTCAGGGTGAAGGCACGTGGTACGCCTTCGGCCAGGTTACGGCCGCGGACATCGACTTCGCGCACTTCGCCGCCCGGATAGGCGGTACCGATTTCCTGCTTGATACGCTCGGCGGTGGATTCACCGATCAGGCTGCCGTAGTTGCGGCGCACGTAAGTCACGATGGCTTCGTCGAAGCGGTCGCCACCAACGCGGACGGATTCGGCGTAAACCACACCGTTCAGGGAGATCAGTGCGATTTCAGTGGTACCACCACCGATATCGACGACCATCGAGCCACGGGCTTCTTCTACTGGCAGACCGGCACCGATGGCAGCGGCCATTGGCTCTTCGATCAGGAAGACTTCACGGGCACCGGCACCGAGGGCCGATTCGCGGATGGCGCGGCGCTCGACCTGGGTCGATTTGCACGGCACGCAGATCAGCACACGAGGGCTAGGCTGCAGGAAGCTGTTTTCGTGAACCTTGTTGATGAAGTACTGCAGCATCTTTTCGCAGACGCTGAAGTCGGCGATAACGCCGTCCTTCATCGGACGAATGGCAGCAATGTTGCCGGGAGTACGACCCAGCATGCGCTTTGCTTCGGTGCCGACAGCGACGACACTTTTCTGGTTGCCGTGGGTACGAATGGCCACAACCGAGGGCTCATTCAGGACGATACCGCGCTCACGCACGTAAATAAGGGTGTTGGCAGTGCCCAGGTCGATGGAAAGATCGCTGGAAAACATGCCACGCAGTTTCTTGAACATGGGAAAGGGACCCTGGCAACGCGTGGGTAAAAAAGTGCGGCAAACTCTAACAACGGCGGGGATTTTGGGCAAGGCGCCAATATGTTAAATTGGCAGTTTTTCCGAGCAAGCCAGCACACGATCGGGCCTTATGACCACGTGTGCGCCTACATGTTCCTCATCGCGGACCCATTCCGTTTTTCTTTCCCCAGGAGATCCCCATGGCGCTTGAACGCTGCGACGTGGAAAAGATCGCTCACCTGGCCCGACTGGGCCTGAACGAAGCCGATCTGCCACGCACTACCGATGCCCTGAACAGTATTCTGGGACTGGTCGACCAGATGCAGGCCGTCGACACCACCGGTATCGAGCCTTTGGCTCACCCTCTGGAAGCCAGCCAGCGCCTTCGCGCCGACGTTGTAACAGAAAGCAACCAGCGAGACAGCTACCAGGCCATCGCCCCGGCGACGGACAGCGGCCTGTACCTGGTTCCGAAAGTCATCGAGTAAGGGAATAGAGCCTGCCATGCACCAACTCACCCTGGCCGAGATCGCTCGCGGACTCGCCGACAAAGCCTTTTCCTCCGAAGAGCTGACCCGCGCGCTGCTGGCCCGTATTCATCAGCTCGACCCACAGATCAACAGCTTCATCAGTGTCACCGATGACCTGGCCATCAGCCAGGCCCGTGCCGCCGACGCCCGTCGCGCCGCCGGCGAGAACGGTGCACTGCTGGGCGCGCCGATCGCCCACAAGGACCTGTTCTGCACCCAGGGCATCCGTACCAGTTGCGGCTCGAAGATGCTCGATTCGTTCAAGGCCCCCTACAACGCCACCGTGGTCAGCAAGCTGGCCGAGGCCGGCACCGTGACCCTGGGCAAGACCAACATGGACGAATTCGCCATGGGTTCGGCCAACGAATCCAGCCACTACGGCGCGGTGAAGAACCCGTGGAACCTGGAACACGTGCCTGGCGGTTCGTCCGGTGGTTCGGCTGCGGCCGTGGCTGCCCGCCTGCTGCCGGCTGCTACCGCCACCGACACTGGCGGTTCGATCCGCCAACCCGCTGCGCTGACCAGCCTGACCGGCCTCAAGCCGACCTACGGCCGTGTTTCGCGCTGGGGCATGATCGCCTACGCGTCGAGCCTCGACCAGGGCGGCCCGCTGGCCCGCACCGCCGAAGACTGCGCCCTGCTGCTGCAAGGCATGGCCGGTTTCGATCCGAAAGACTCCACCAGCATCGATGAGCCGGTCCCGGACTACAGCGCCGGCCTGAACGCCTCGCTGCAAGGGCTGCGCATCGGTCTGCCGAAGGAATACTTCGGCGCCGGCCTCGACCCACGCATCGCTGAACTGGTCCAGGCCAGCGTCAAGGAGCTGGAAAAGCTCGGCGCAGTCATCAAGGAAATCAGCCTGCCGAACATGCAGCACGCCATTCCGGCGTACTACGTGATCGCCCCGGCCGAAGCCTCCTCGAACCTGTCGCGCTTCGACGGCGTGCGCTTCGGCCACCGCTGCGAGAACCCGAAAGACCTCACCGACCTGTACAAGCGTTCCCGTGGCGAAGGCTTCGGCAGCGAAGTGCAGCGCCGGATCATGGTCGGCACTTATGCCCTTTCGGCCGGCTACTATGATGCCTACTACCTGAAGGCCCAGAAGATCCGTCGCCTGATCAAGAACGACTTCATGGCCGCCTTCGAAGGCGTCGACGTGATCCTTGGCCCGACCACGCCGAACCTGGCCTGGAAGATCGGCGCCAAGAACGCCGATCCAGTCGCCGCGTACCTGGAAGACGTCTACACCATCACCGCCAACCTGGCCGGTCTGCCGGGCCTGTCGATGCCGGCCGGTTTCGTCGACGGTCTGCCGGTGGGCGTGCAACTCCTGGCGCCGTACTTCCAGGAAGGCCGCCTGCTCAACGTCGCGCACCGCTATCAGCAAGTGACTGACTGGCACACTCGCGCACCTAACGGCTTCTGAGGGACAGACACATGCAATGGGAAGTTGTTATCGGGCTGGAGATTCACACCCAGCTCGCCACCCAGTCGAAGATTTTCTCCGGCAGCGCCACCACGTTCGGTTCCGAGCCGAACACCCAGGCCAGCCTGATCGACCTGGGCATGCCCGGCGTACTGCCGGTGCTGAACCAGGAAGCGGTGCGCATGGCCTGCATGTTCGGCCTCGCCATCGACGCCGAAATTGGCCAGCACAACGTGTTCGCGCGCAAGAACTACTTCTACCCTGACCTGCCCAAGGGCTACCAGATCAGCCAGATGGAGCTGCCGATCGTCGGCAAGGGCCACCTGGACATCGCTCTGGAAGACGGCACCGTCAAGCGCATCGGCATCACCCGCGCGCACCTGGAAGAAGACGCCGGCAAGAGCCTGCACGAAGACTTCAGCGGCTTTACCGGCATCGACCTGAACCGTGCCGGCACGCCGCTGCTGGAAATCGTATCCGAGCCGGAAATGCGCAGCGCCAAGGAAGCCGTGGCCTACGTCAAGGCGATCCACGCGCTGGTGCGCTACCTGGGCATTTGCGACGGCAACATGGCCGAAGGTTCGCTGCGTTGCGACTGTAACGTCTCGATCCGTCCGAAAGGCCAGGTCGAGTTCGGCACTCGCTGCGAGATCAAGAACGTCAACTCGTTCCGCTTCATCGAGCGCGCGATCAACAGCGAAATCCAGCGCCAGATCGACCTGATCGAAGACGGCGGCAAGGTCACCCAGGAAACCCGCCTGTACGACCCGAACAAGGACGAAACCCGCTCCATGCGCAGCAAGGAGGAAGCCAACGACTACCGTTACTTCCCCGATCCGGACCTGCTGCCGGTGGTGATCGAGTCGGCCTTCCTCGAAGGCATTCGCGCCACCCTGCCGGAGCTGCCACCACAGAAAGTCGAGCGTTTCCAGAGCCAGTACGGTCTGTCGGCCTACGATGCCAACGTGCTGGCTTCCAGCCGTGAGCAGGCGGACTACTTCGAGAAGGTTGCGGCCATTGGTGGCGACGCCAAGCTGGCGGCCAACTGGGTCATGGTGGAACTGGGCAGCCTGCTGAACAAGCTGGGTGTCGAGATCGACCAGGCGCCGGTCAGCGCCGAGCAACTGGGTGGCATGCTGCAACGCATCCGCGACAACACCATCAGCGGCAAGATTGCCAAGACCGTGTTCGAAGCGATGGCCGCCGGTGAAGGCGATGCCGACCAGATCATCGAAGCGCGCGGTCTGAAGCAGGTGACGGACAGCGGTGCGATCGAGAAGGTACTGGACGAAGTGCTGGCCGCCAACGCCGAGCAGGTCGAGCAGTACCGGGCGGCGGATGAAGCCAAGCGCGGCAAGATGTTCGGCTTCTTTGTCGGTCAGGCCATGAAGGCCTCGAAAGGCAAGGCAAACCCGCAACAGGTGAACGAATTGCTCAAGAGCAAGCTCGAAGGGTAATTCTTTCAAGCGGGGCCGCGATGCGGCCCCATCGCTGGCAAGCCAGCTCCCACAGGACTTGTGGGAGCTGGCTTGCCAGCGATCAGCCCTACACGGAGCACCAGACCCACATGTGGCGTCCCCTCAGCGCCCTCGCGCTGTTCACCTTGCTCGCCGGCTGTGCCAGCCATGACATCGACCCGCGCGGCTACGATGAAACCGGCACCGCTTCCTATTATGGTTCCCGCCATCATGGCAAACGCACTGCCAGTGGCGAACCCTTCGACCAGCACGGCCTGACCGCCGCGCACCGCAGCCTGCCCTTCGGCACCCGGGTGCGGGTCACCAACCTGAAAAACGAACGCTCTGTCGTGGTCCGCATCAATGACCGCGGCCCGCATACCCGCGGCCGACTGATCGATCTGTCGAAGGCCGCCGCGCAGAAGCTGGACATGATCCGTAGCGGAACGGCGCGCGTCCGGGTACAAAGCCTCAGCGACTGATCCTGTTTTCGGAGCCCGATCATTTTCAACCTGGCCGCTTTACCCACCTTCAGCCTGCTGCAACTGTGCAGCGGCCTTATCCTGCTGGTGCTCGGCGCCGAGCTGCTGGTGCGCGGCGCCCTGCGCCTGGCCGCCAGCCTGCAAGTGCGCCCGCTGATCATTGGCCTGAGCCTGGTGGCGTTCGGCAGCAGCGCGCCGCAACTGACCGTCAGCCTGCAAGCCGCCTACACCGGCGCCCCCGATGTGGCGGTGGGCAGTGTGATCGGCAGCAATATCTTCAACATTCTCGTCACCCTTGGCCTGGCCGCACTGATCATTCCGCTGCGTGTGTCGCGGCAACTGGTGCGCCTGGATATCCCGTTGATGATCGGCGCCAGCCTGCTGGTGTACGTGCTGGCGCTGAACGAAGCGCTCGAACGCTGGGAAGGCGCACTGCTGTTGCTCGGGCTTGTGGCGTATCTGGCGATCCTGTGGCGCCAGTCACGCCACCACACTCGCATCCACCACGCGCCGGGGCATCAGCCGCAGCAAGGCGTGGGCTTCTGGGGCGGCACCCTGATGCTGATGGCCATCGGTCTAGGTCTGCTCAGTCTGGCCGGGCACCTGCTGCTGGAAGCGGCAGTGGAAGTCGCCACAGACCTTGGCTTGTCGGAACGCATCATCGGCCTGACCGTTGTCGCCGTCTGCACCTCGCTGCCGGAACTGGCGACTTCGTTGATCGCAGCTATTCGCGGTGAACGGGAAATCGCCGTGGGCAACGTGATCGGCAGCAACCTGTTCAACCTGCTGGGTGTACTCGGCCTGACCGCCGTGCTGACCCCGGAACCGCTGTCGATCTCGCCCAACGCCCTGGCCTTCGACCTGCCCGTGATGCTCGGCGTCGCCGCCTTGAGCCTGCCGGTGTTCTATTCCGGGTACCGGATCACACGCGCCGAAGGTCTGGTGTTTCTCTGCCTGTATCTGGCCTATGGTCTGCACGTGGTGGCCTTCACCACCGGCATGCCGCTGGCCAACCGCCTGGAGCAACTGATGTTGTTCTATGTCCTGCCAGCGCTGGGGGCCGTGTTGCTCTACACCACCCTGCGCGCCTGGCGCCGCCAACACTAAGGAAAACAAGATGGGCGATACGAAGAAAACCGGCGAACAGGTTCGCCGCCAGGTGATGGGCGACGTCTTCGTCGACCGTGCACTGGGCAACGCCACCGAGTTCACCGCGCCGCTGCAAGAGTTCGTCAATGAACACGCCTGGGGCAGCGTCTGGAGCCGCGAAGGCCTGCCGCTGAAAACCCGTAGCCTGATCACCCTGGCCGCGCTCACTGCGCTCAAGTGCCCTCAGGAACTCAAGGGCCACGTGCGTGGTGCCTTGAACAATGGCTGTACGGTGGACGAGATTCGCGAAGCGTTGCTGCATTGCGCAGTCTATGCGGGTGTGCCGGCGGCAATCGACGCGTTCCGCGCGGCGCAGGAAGTGATCGACACCTGGCAACAGCCAGGCTGATCGATCACCTCCCGAAGACCGTCAGGCCTTGGCGGTCTTGCGGCCGCGGGTCAGCTTGTAAGCGCCCCACAGCACCAGCAGCCAGACCGGGATCAACTCGACAGAGATACGGATCCCTTCGGTCATCCACATCACCACCAGAATGAACGCCAGGAAGGCGAGGCACAGATAGTTGGTCAGTGGGTAGCCGAGACTCTTGTAGAAGGTTTCCTGACCCTGGGCAGCCTTGGCTTTGCGGAATTTCAGGTGAGTGATGCTGATGATCCCCCAGTTGATCACCAGCGACGACACCACCAGCGACATCAACAGGCCAAAGGCCTCACGCGGTATGTAGTAGTTGATGAGCACACACAGGCCGGTGGCCAGCGCGGAGATGCCCAGCGCCGCCAGCGGAACGCCCTTGGCATTGACCTTGAGCAGTTTCTTCGGCGCATCGCCCTGGGTCGCCAGGCCGAACAGCATGCGGCTGTTGCAGTACACGCAGCTGTTGTAGACCGACAACGCGGCAGTCAGCACCACCAGGTTGAGCACGGTCGCCACCAGATTGCTGTCCAGGTCGTGGAAGATCATCACGAACGGGCTGCCGCCACTCACCACTTTCTGCCACGGGTACAGCGCCAGCAGCACGGCCAGGGCGCCGATATAGAACAGCAGGATGCGGTAGATCACCTGATTGGTGGCGCGCGGAATGCTGTGGCGCGGATTGTCGGCCTCGGCAGCGGTGATACCCACCAGTTCCAGACCACCGAACGAGAACATGATCACAGCCATGGCCATCATCAGGCCAGTGGCGCCGTTGGGGAAGAAGCCGCCGTGTTGCCAGAGGTTGGCGACGCTGGCATCCGGGCCACCGGTACCACTGAACAGCATGTAGCCACCAAAGCCGATCATGCCGAGGATGGCCACGACCTTGATCAGGGCAAACCAGAACTCCATTTCGCCGTAGACCTTCACCTGACTCACGTTCATCAGGTTGATGACGACGAAGAAGATCGCCGCCGTGGCCCAGGTCGGGAAGTCCGGCCACCAGTACTGGACATAGATGCCCACCGCCGTCAGTTCGGCCATGCCGACCAGCACATAGAGCACCCAGTAGTTCCAGCCCGACATGAAGCCAGCCAGCGGGCTCCAGTATTTGTGGGCGAAGTGGCTGAACGTCCCGGATACCGGCTCTTCCACGACCATTTCGCCAAGCTGGCGCATGATGAAGAAGGCGATGATGCCGGCGATCGCGTAACCCAGCAGCACCGACGGGCCGGCCATCTGGATGGTCTGGGCGATGCCGAGGAACAGGCCCGTACCGATCGCCCCGCCCAGGGCGATCAGTTGGATATGACGGTTTTTCAGCCCGCGGTGTAAACGCTCGGGCGTGATCTGGTCTTGCATGAAGTGTCCTCAGACGTAAGAGGCTGTGTTGGAATTGTTGTACCCGGAGAATCTAGATCCATCCTCCCCACTGCAAGAGGAAGATTCCGATATTGGTTGTAAGCGCAGCCGCCAGGGTGGTAATCACGATGATCGACGCCGCCAACTCATGATTGCCATTGGCCGCCCTGGCCATTACATAACTGGCCGCCGCGGTCGGGCTGCCAATATAGAGGAACAGGATGCCCAGTTCCGCCCCGCGAAAGCCGCATAGCCAGCCGCCGAAGGTGAATATCAGCGGCAGCCAGACCATTTTCACCAGGCTGGCACTGACCGCCATCCGGCCACTAACCCGCAACGAGGCCAGCGACAGCGTCCCGCCGATGCAGATCAACGCCAGCGGCAAGGTCATCTGAGCCAGGTAGTCCGTCGAGGTCAGCAGCCAGTTGGGCAACGGCACCTTGGCGTAGGCCATAGGCGTCGCCACCAGCACGCTGATGATCAACGGATTGCGCAGGATGCTCTTGAGGATGCTCCACGGATCGGACTTGACCGTCGGGCTGTACACCGCCAGCACCACCGACGACAGCGAGTTGTAGAGCAGGATCACCAGCCCGGCGAGGATCGCGCCGAGCGAGATACCGTAGTCGCCGTACATGCTGGCCGCCAGCGCCAACCCGACTACCCCGTTGTTGCCGCGAAACGCACCCTGCGTGTAGATGCCGCGATCTTCCCGGGGACAGCGCCAGATGGCAATCAGCCAGGCCAAGGCGAAACTGCCTAAGGTGGCGGCGATGAAGTACAGCAGCAGGCCGGGTTTGACTGCGGCTTCGAGGTCGGCGTGGTAAATGCCGAGAAACAGCAGCGCCGGCATGCAGACGTTGAACACCAGGGCCGACGAGGTCTGGATGAAGCCGTCGTTGATCGCGTTGATGCGGCGCAGCAGCACGCCCATGAACAGCATCGCGAACACCGGGGCGGTGATGTTCAGCGTCTGGATGAAAAGGGCGAGCATGCGGGGGAGTTCCGTGGCCTGTCGTTAGGTGGCTAATAATACGCCAGCACAGGCGTCAGGGACGGGGGTTTCCGGATGAATTGCAGGAAATAGGCAGATTTTTGGGGCCGCAGCGCAGCCCCAAAAAAGATCAGCGTCGAACCGGCCGCTTCTGCAGCTTGCGCTGCAAGGTCCGCCGGTGCATGCCCAGGGCACGGGCGGTGGCGGAGATATTGCCTTCATGCTCGGCCAGCACGCGCTGGATGTGCTCCCACTGCAGGCGGTCCACCGACATCGGGTTTTCCGGCACCAGGCTGTCCAGATCAGCGTGCTCGGACAGCAGCGCCGCCAGCACGTCATCGGCGTCCGCCGGCTTGCACAGGTAATTGCAGGCGCCGCGCTTGATGGCCTCCACCGCAGTGGCGATGCTCGAATAACCCGTGAGGATCACCACGCGCATTTCCGGATCAAGCTCCAGCAGTTTGGGCAGCAGCACCAGGCCGGAGTCGCCTTCCATCTTGAGGTCCAGCGTGGCGTAGTCCGGTATGTCCTGCTGGGCCAGCACCAATCCTTCCTCCGCAGAGCTGGCGGTGCTGACGCGGAAACCGCGGCGGCTCATGGCACGGGCCATCACCCGGGTAAAGGTCGCGTCGTCGTCGACCAGCAGCAGGTGCGGCAGTTCTTCACCTTCAACCTGGATTTCATCACTCATCACACATCTCCTCGCGCGTCACGCGGCAAGCGTAGCTCAGTGAGCGTACCGCCTTCTTCGTGACTATAGAGTTTTACCGAGCCGCCAGCACGGGTCACGCTGGCCTTGCTCAAGAACAGGCCCAGGCCAAAGCCCTTGCCCTTGGTGGTAAAGAAGGGTTTGCCGATCTGTTCGGCGATGGCCACCGGGACGCCGGGGCCGTGGTCGCGGATGCTGATGACGATGTCGGAAGCATCCCAATCCAGGTGCACTTCCAGCCCATCGGGACAAGCATCCGCGGCGTTGTTCAATAAATTCAGCAGGGCCTGGGTCAGGTCCGGAGGCGGCGCCAGACGCGGCACATCGCCCTGGCCAAGACGCTGGAAGCGGTAGCTGGCCTCGGGGCGCATCAGGTGCCAGCGATTGAGCGATTCGTCGAGCCAGAAGGTCACCGGCTGATCCTCCACCACCATGCGCCGGTTGGCTTCGGCGGCGCGCACCAACTGCTGCAAGGTGTACTTGCACTGCTTGACCTGTTCCTGGAGCACGCCGAGGTCTTCCTGCAACAACGGGTCGGTATGGTCCTGGCGCATCTCGCTGATCAGCACGCTCATGGTCGCCAGCGGCGTGCCCAGTTCGTGGGCAGCGCCCGCGGCCTGGGTGGCCACGGCCAGCAGTTGCTGGTCGCGCAACCCTTCTTCGCGGCGCTGGGCCTGGAACTGCTGCTGACGGCGCAGTTCCTCGGCCATCTTCGCGGCGAAGAAGGTGATCACCGCCGCGGCCAGGGCGAAACTCAACCACATGCCGTAGATCTGCATCTTCTCCCGCGCCATGGGGAAGGTTTCCAGCGGATAGAACTGCATCAGCAGCAGGGTGTAAGCCACCAGCGCGATGCCCGAGAGGATCAGCGAATAGACCCACGGCAACGTCACCGCAGCAATTGCCAGCGGTACGAGGTAATAGGAAACGAAGGGGTTGGTCGATCCGCCAGAGAAATACAGCAAGGCGCTGTGGATCAACAGGTCGCAGGCCAGTTGCACCGCGTATTCCAGCTCGGTAACCGGCAGCGAGGCGCGCAGACGCAGAGCGGTGACCAGGCACAGCACCATGGAAAACCCGAGGGTGACGCTCAGGGCCAGCCAGGGCAGCGGGAGGAGTTCAGTCCAGTAGGCGACCCCGACCGAACCGGCCTGCGCGGCCAGTACCAGGGTGCGGACAAGCGTCAGACGCCAGAGGTTCTGGCGGGTGGCGGACAGCATTTTTTCGGGGGCGAGCATGAGCTCTCCTGATGAGTGCTCCAGGTAAACCGCCGCGAGTATACCCAAGCGACGCCCTGGTCTGCAGCAATGCGGCAACTCGCCACACCGGCATAAATGATGGCCTTCTGGAACCTTGCTGCTATTTTCAAGGTCAGACAGGGTCTGCGTGGCACAGGATCGTATCGGCCACGCCCATTTTTCAAGGAGTTATCCATGCATACCCCCAGCCGTAGCGCCAAGGTCCTGCTGGCCGCCAGTCTCCTGGCCAGCCTTCCCGTTCTGGCGGAAGAACCGCGTTACAACCAGGTATCGCTGCGTGCCGAAGCCAGCAAGGAAGTGACCCGCGACCTGATGGTCGTGACCCTGTACAGCGAAGCACAGAACACTGACCCTGCGAAACTCGCCGCCGAGATCACCACCACGCTGAACAAGGCGCTGGAAAAGGCCCGTCAGGCCAAGGACGTGAAGATCAGCCAGGGTAGCCGAAACGCCTACCCGATCTACGACGACAAAGGCCAGAAGATCACCGGCTGGCGTGAGCGCGCCGAACTGCGCCTGGAAAGCGGCAACTTCCCGGCCCTCTCCGGCCTTACCGGCGAGCTGCTGCAAACCCTGAAAATGGGCGGCATGGACTTCGCCGTTGCGCCAGCAACACGCAAGACCAGCGAAGATGAGCTGCTCAAGGATGCGGTCGACGCCTTCAAGGCCCGTGCCCAGATCGCCACCGAAGCGTTGGGCGGCAAAGGCTACAAAGTGGTCAGCCTGAACCTCAACAGCAGCGGCTATCCACAGCCGTACATGCGTGCGCCGATGATGATGAAGGCCAGCATGGATGCCGAAGCCGCACCGTCGCCGCAGGTCGAGGCCGGCACTGCGCAGGTGAGCATCAGCGCGGATGGCACTATTGAAGTGCAGATGCCTTAAACGGGGTTATCTACGGGGACCGGTGCAAGGCCGGTCCCTGTGATGAGGCCCCCAAAGCAAAAAAGCCTCCCGGCCTGATGCCAGTCAGATAATCCTGTTGGTGCTGTTTTGCAGCCCTTCGCGAGCAGTGTAGGAGCGAGCTTGCTCGCGAAGGGCCTCAACAGGTTTGACTGACCGGCATTGCCCCCCGCCCCTTCACTTCACTTTCCCACCAAACAGCTATCCTCAATCGTTGGCATAAATATCCGCAGGTCGGCTCACGAGGCCGTCCGCTCAAAAAAATGACAACAATGAGGCCACCATGCTGAAAACCGCAGTCATTCCGTTCCTGGTCGGCGCAGGCCTGCTCGCCGCCACGCCCGCCGCGCAAGCTGCCAGTAATCTCGTCTACTGCTCCGAAGGCAGCCCCGCCGGCTTCGATCCTGCGCAGTACACCACCGGCACCGATTTCGACGCGTCCTCGGAAACCATGTTCAACCGCCTGGCCCAGTTCGAGCGCGGCGGCACCAAGGTCATTCCCGCTCTGGCAACGAGCTGGGACGTCGCCGATGACGGCCTGACCTACACCTTCCACCTGCGCGAAGGGGTCAAGTTCCACACCACCGACTACTTCAAGCCAACCCGCGAATTCAACGCCGACGACGTGCTGTTCACCTTCAACCGCATGCTCGACAAGGACATGCCGTTCCGCAAGGCCTACCCCACCGAGTTCCCGTACTTCACCGACATGGGCATGGACGCAAACATCAAGCAGGTGGAGAAGGTCGACGACCACACCGTGAAGTTCACCCTCGCCGCCGTCGATGCCGCATTCATCCAGAACATCGCCATGAGCTTCGCTTCGATCCAGTCCGCCGAATACGCAGACCAGTTACTCAAGCAGGGCAAGGCCGCAGACCTCAACCAGAAGCCGATCGGCACCGGCCCGTTCGTGTTCAGCAAGTACCAGAAAGACGCGCAGATCCGCTTCAAGGGCAACAAGGACTACTGGAGCCCGGACGAGGTGAAGATCGACAACCTGATCTTCGCCATCACCACCGACGCCTCGGTGCGCATGCAGAAGCTGAAGAAGAACGAGTGCCAGGTCACCCTCTTCCCGCGCCCCGCCGACCTCGAAGCCCTGAAGGCCGACCCGAACCTGCAGATGCCGTCCCAGGCGGGCTTCAACCTCGGCTATATCGCCTACAACGTGATGGACAAGATCAAGGGCAGCAACGAGCCCAACCCAATGGCCCAGCTCAAGGTGCGCCAGGCGCTGGACATGGCGGTGAACAAACAGCAGATCATCGACTCGGTGTATCAGGGCGCGGGACAACTGGCGGTCAACGCCATGCCGCCGACCCAGTGGTCCTACGACGAGACCATCAAGGGCACCGAATACAACCCCGAAAAAGCCCGACAACTGCTCAAGGAAGCCGGGGTCAAGGAAGGCACCGAAATCACTCTGTGGGCCATGCCGGTCCAGCGACCGTACAACCCCAACGCCAAGCTGATGGCCGAAATGCTCCAGGCCGACTGGGCGAAGATCGGCATCAAGGCGCGCATCGTCAGCTACGAATGGGGCGAGTACATCAAGCGCTCCAAGGACGGCGAGAACGGCGCCATGCTGATCGGCTGGAGTGGCGACAACGGCGACCCGGACAACTGGCTCGGCACCCTGTACGGCTGCGACGCGGTCAACGGCAACAACTTCTCCCACTGGTGCAACACCGACTACGACAAGCTGGTCAAGCAAGCCAAGACCACCACTGACCAGAACAAACGCATCGAGCTGTACAAACAGGCCCAGCACATCCTCAAGGACCAGGTGCCGATCACCCCGATCGCCCACTCCACGGTCTACCAACCGATGCGCAAGTCGGTGGAGGATTTCAAGATCAGTCCGTTTGCGCTCAATGATTTCTATGGCGTCAGCGTGAAGCCATAAACGCGTTCCAAGGGCCGCCCTGCGGCCCATCGCGACCGTTCAGGTGAATGGTTGCCGCGCCAAACACACTCCCCGTGGATAGTTCGCCACCAAGCCACTGAAATTTCGTCAAACCACTCAGAAACGTCCCACCCCAATTTGCGCCCTGTGTCACTCGTCGTCGTCCTTTCCCGCCCTTACCGTGGGACTGGCGCCGCAGCACGTGAGCGAAGGCTCGCCATGTGTCGCGGAAAACTCCAACGACAACGACAAGACAAGGGGATACCCATGCGCCTGACCTCCCTCTTCGCCGCCCTTCTTGGTGCCGGCGTGCTGGTTCATTCGCCTCTCGGCATGACCGACGGCAACAAGGGCAATCTGGTGTTCTGTTCCGAAGGCAGCCCGTCCGGGTTCGACTCCGCGCAGTACCAGAGCGGCACCGACAATGACGTCGCCGAACCGCTGTACAACCGCCTCGTGGAGTTCGAGCGCGGCGCCACCGGCGTATTGCCCGCGCTCGCGACCGACTGGAGCATCTCCGACGACGGCCTGATCTACACCTTCAACCTGCGCCCCGGCGTGAAATTCCACAGCAACAAAGGCTTCACCCCGAGCCGCGACTTCAACGCCGACGACGTGCTGTTCACCTTCAACCGCATGCTCAACACAACCCACCCGTTCCGCATGGCCTACGGCACCGAGTTCCCCTACTTCAGCGCCATGGGCCTGGACAAGACCATCGCCAAGGTCGAGAAAACCGGGCCGATGACCGTGGTCTTCACCCTCAATCAGGTCGATGCCTCGCTGATCCAGAACCTGGCCATGAGCTTCGCGTCGATCCTCTCGGCCGAGTACGCTGAACAACTGCTCAGCCGCGGCACGCCGGCGGACATCAGCCACAAGCCGATCGGCACCGGGCCTTTCGTGTTCAACCGCTACCAGAAGGACGCGCAGGTCCGCTACCGCGGCAATCCGGACTACTGGGCACCGGAGAAGGTGAAGCTCGACACCCTGATCTTCTCCATCAACACCGACCCGTCGGTGCGTGTCCAGAAGCTGCGCAAGGGCGAATGCCAGGTGACCATCCACCCGCGCCCCGCCGACCTTGAGGCCCTGCGCCGCGACGAGACCATCAACCTGATCGAGAAGCCCGCCTACAACCTCGGTTACATCGCCTACAACACCCAGAAAAAGCCGTTCGACCAACTCGAAGTGCGCCAGGCCCTGGACATGGCGGTGGACAAGGAAGCGATCATCAGGACGGTGTTCCAGGGCGCCGGGCAGGTCGCGGCGAACAGCATGCCGCCAACCCAATGGTCCTACGACGAAACCATCGCCGATCCCCCTCACGACCTGGAAAAAGCGCGCCAGATGCTGCGCGATGCCGGGGTCAAGGAAGGCACCGAAATCACCCTCTGGGCCATGCCGGTACAACGCCCCTACAACCCCAACGCCAAGCTGATGGCGCAGATGCTCCAGGACGACTGGGGCAAGCTCGGGCTCAAGGTGAAAATCGTCAGTTACGAATGGGGCGAATACCTCAAGCGCGCCAAGGACGGCGAGCACGACACCATTCTGATCGGCTGGACCGGCGACAACGGCGACCCGGATAACTGGCTCGGCACGCTCTATAGCTGCGACGCCATCGGCAGCCACAACCACTCCATGTGGTGCGACCCGCAATACGACGCCCTGGTGAAACAGGCCAAGTCGGTCACCGACCGCGAGCAGCGCTCCGAGCTGTACCGCCAGGCCCAGCACTACCTCAAGCAGCAAGTGCCGATCACCCCCGTCGCCCACTCAACGGTCAGCCAGCCGGTAAGCACGAAGGTGAAGGATTACCTGGTGAGCCCGTTCGGTCGCACCACCTTCCTGGATGTTGGCATCGAGTGATGCCGGTCCTCGCCGGATCAAGGCCTACCCGGCCCGATCCCGTGCAATGACCAGTGGGTCCACAAGACTCGCCGGTGCTCTTACAAGAACAAAAGGAAGCATCGCCTTGAAAGCACTTTCCATCTCCATCGTCGCTCTTACTTTCTGCGGCCTGGCCAATCAGGCCCGGGCCGAATCCCTCAGCCACGATTACCTGCCATTCACCCTCAAGGAGAACAACGCACAGGCCGAAGCCAGCGGGTTCTTCGAAGGACAGAGCCTCTCCGGCTCGACCCGCAACTGGTACTCCCGCGAGCGCGCGACCAAAGGGCCGCAGTTCCGCTACTACAAGAGCGACGGCACCCGCCACGACAGCCACAGCCGCGATAACTGGGTGCAGGGCACCATTCTCGATTACAGCTCGGGCTTCAGCCAGGGCCCCGTGGGATTCGGCGTCCAGGTGGCGGGCTACAATGCCATTGCCCTTGAGCGAGGCCGCGCTGCGGTGGCCGGCCCCAACAACCGCACCCTGACCCACAGTGACGGCGATGTCATCGGCCAGTGGAGCAAGATCGGCCTGGCCAACCTGAAGGCCCGCTTCTCCCACACCACCCTGACGGCGGGCCGCCACACGGTGAACACGCCGGTGATCGCCGCCATCGGCAACCGCGCACTGCCGTCGAGCTTCGACGGTGTCAGCCTGCACAGCGCGGAATTCCACAACCTGTCGTTCGACCTCGGCCGCTTCGAGCGCGTCTCGAGCCGAACCGAACAGGGCAAGAGCAAATTCACCACGGAATATTCGGCCATCGGTGTCCGGGCCGACCGGGTCAGCATGGCCGGCCTCACCTACCAACCCATGAGAAGCCTGACCACCAGCCTGTACTTCGCCAATGTCGAAGACATCTGGAACCAGTACTACGTCGCAGCCTCCCACGACCTGGGCGACACCGCCGCGCTGGGCCTGACCACCGGCCTCAACTACTACGGCACCCGCGACCAGGGCCGCGGCAAACAGGGGCCGATCGACAACGACACGTTCAGCCTGTCCTTCGCCCTGACGCACAAGGCCCACACCCTCGGCCTGTCGTGGCAGCAAGTGAACGGCAACGAGTACTTCGACTACCTGCACGACACCAACGGGATCTTCCTGGCCAACTCGCTGTACTCCGACTTCAACGGCCCCAACGAGAAATCCGTGCAGCTCAGCTACGTGCTCAACCTGGCCCCCTACGGCATTCCGGGAGCGCGCCTGAACCTCTACAACGCCCGCGGCTGGGGCATCGACGGGACCCACTACCGCGGCAGCGGCTACGATGTACGCAAGCTCGATGGCGAACACCACGAGGAATGGGGCATTGGCGTGAGCTATGCGGTGCAGGACGGCGCGCTTAAAGACACCAGCGTCCGTGCCACCTACAGCGCGCACCGGGCGAGCCGGGCGCAGATTGATGGCAACGCGGACGAACTGCGCGTCGTCACCACCATCCCCTTCGACATTCTCTGAGCAATCCTGCGCCCCGGCCACGACACCGGCCGGGGCGCAGACGGGAACCGAGAAAAGGAGCCTGCATGAATCCCTCTTCCCTTCAGGTCGCATTGGCGGCCCTGTTGCTGAGCACCTCGGCAAGCCTCTGTGCCAAGCCGCTGGTGGTCTGCACCGAGGCCAGCCCGGAAGGTTTCGATATGGCCCAGTACACCACCGCGGTGACTGCCGACGCCGCCGCCGAAACCCTGTTCAACCGCTTGGTGGACTTCAAACCCGGAACCACCGATATCCAGCCGGCCCTGGCCGAACGCTGGGACATCAGCGACGACGGCCTGATCTATACCTTCCACCTGCGCCGGGGCGTGAAATTCCACCATACCGACTGGTTCACCCCGACCCGCGAGATGAACGCCGACGATGTGCTCTGGAGCTTCCAGCGCCAGCTCGACCCCAACCACCCGTGGCACGACAAGACCAGCATCGGCTTCCCTTATTTCGAGAGCATGGGTTTTCGCGAACTGCTGAAAAGCGTGGAAAAGGCCAATGAGTACACCGTGGTCTTCACCCTGACCCGCCCCGAAGCGCCGTTTCTTCGCGACCTGGCCATGGCCTTCACCTCCATCTATTCCGCCGAATATGCCGACCAGTTGCTCAAGGCCGGCAAGACCGGCGACCTCAACAGCAAACCGGTCGGCACCGGCCCCTTCGTCTTGCTGCGCTACAACAAGGACGCGCAGGTCCGCTACAAGGCCCACCCCGACTACTTCCGTGGCGCGCCGCCGAGCGAGACGCTGGTGTTCGCCATCGCCAATGACAACAACGTGCGCGTGCAGAAACTGCGCGCCAACGAATGCCAGATCGCGCTCTATCCAAAGCCCGACGACGTGCCCGCGCTCAAGGCCGATCCAATGCTCAAGGTCGCCGAACTGGAGTCGCTGGTCACCGGCTATATCGCCTTCAACACCCAGCACCCCTACCTGAGCGATGTGCGGGTGCGCAAGGCGATCGATATCGCCTTTGACCGTCAAACCCACGTCGATCAACTGTTCGGCAAGGGCAACGCGCTGCTGGCGGTCAATCCCTATCCCCCGACGCTGATGGGCTACAACCACGACAACCGCAACCCGCCCCGCGACCTCGCCAAAGCCCGGGCATTGCTCAAGGAGGCCGGTGTCCCGGAAGGCACGGTACTGACCCTGTTCACCCGCAACGGCGGCGGCCCGACCAATCCCAACCCGCGGCTCAGCGCGGAAATGCTCCAGGCCGACCTGGCGCAGATCGGCCTGAAGGTCGAGATCCGGGTCATGGAATGGGCGGAAATGCTGCGCCGGGCGAAGAACGGTGAGCACGACATGGTGTCCACCGGTTGGGCCGGCGATAACGGCGATCCGGACAACTTCCTCACCCCGCTGCTCAGTTGCGAGGCAGCCAAAAATGGCGAGAACTATGCTCGATGGTGCAACGAAAAATTCCAGGCGCTGATCACCCAGGCCCGCCAGGTGACCGACCCGCAACAGCGCGAGGCGCTCTATAACCGGGCGCTGGCCGTGTACGATGAGGACCGGCCGTGGATAACCATGGCCCATCCGAAGATGTTCACGGCCATGCGTCGGAACGTCGAGGGCTACATCATCAGCCCCCTGACCAACAATAACTTCGCTACCACCCTGGTGAAGTAGGCTTTGTACAAAAAGTCGCCGAGCGTCGCGCAGGCACTTTTCGTACAAAGCCAGAACAATAATGCCGCCCACAGCCTTACAACGGCAAAGGCGGCCCGCCTGACCGGCTGACGAGGAACACCAGAAGATGTTTAGTTTCATTGCCCGGCGTCTGGGACTGCTGATCCCGACATTTTTCGGCATCACGCTACTGACTTTCGCGCTCATACGACTCATCCCGGGTGACCCGGTGGAAGTGATGATGGGCGAGCGCAGGGTCGACCCGCAAATGCACGCCCAGGCCATGGAGCGGCTGGGTCTGAACAAGCCGCTGCCGGAGCAGTATCTGGACTACGTCGGCAAGCTGGCCCAGGGCGACCTGGGCGAATCGCTGCGCACCCGCGAAAGCGTATGGAACGAGTTTCTCGCGCTGTTCCCCGCCACCCTCGAACTGGCCCTGGCCGCATTGCTGTTCGCCGGCACTCTCGGCGTACTGGCCGGGGTCATCGCCGCGCTCAAGCGGGGCTCTATCTTCGACCACGGGGTGATGGGGCTATCGCTCACCGGTTATTCGATGCCGATCTTCTGGTGGGGCCTGATTCTCATCATGTTCTTCTCGGTCAACCTCGGCTGGACCCCGGTTTCCGGGCGCATCGACCTGCTCTACGACATCGAGCCGAAGACCGGCTTCATGCTTGTCGACACCCTGCTCAGCGACGAAGAAGGCGCGTTCAAGGACGCCCTGATGCACCTGATCCTGCCGGCCATCGTGCTGGGCACCATCCCGCTTGCGGTGATCGCGCGGATGACCCGTTCCTCGATGCTCGAAGTGCTGCGCGAAGACTACATCCGCACCGCCCGGGCCAAAGGCCTGTCGCCGGCGCGGGTGGTGTTCGTCCACGGTTTGCGCAACGCGTTGATCCCGGTGCTGACCGTGTTCGGCCTGCAGGTCGGCACGCTGCTGGCCGGCGCGGTCCTTACCGAAACCATCTTTTCCTGGCCGGGCATCGGCAAGTGGCTGATCGAAGCCATCGGCGCCCGCGACTACCCGGTGGTGCAGAACGGCATTCTGCTGATCGCCTGCCTGGTCATCCTGGTCAACTTCGTCGTCGACATCCTCTACGGCCTGGTCAATCCACGCATCCGTCACCAGCGCTGAGGCCCTCATCATGAATACTCCCGCGCCAACACCCGTCAATGCCTCCAGCCCCATCGACCAGAGCCTGCTCTATCCGTCGCCGTACAAAGAGTTCTGGCACGCCTTCTCGCGCAACAAGGGCGCAGTGGCCGGCCTGCTGTTCATGTGCCTGATCGTCTTCTGTGCGCTGTTCGCGCCCTGGGTCGCGCCGCACAACCCCAGCGAGCAGTACCGCGAATTCCTGTTGACCCCGCCGGTGTGGCTCGAAGGCGGCAACTGGCAGTTCATCCTCGGCACCGACGAACTCGGCCGCGACCTGCTGTCGCGACTGATCCAGGGCTCGCGGCTGTCGCTGCTGATCGGCCTGTCATCGGTGGTCATCTCGCTGATCCCGGGGATCATCCTCGGCCTGCTCGCGGGCTTCTTTCCCAAGGCCCTCGGCGCCTCGATCATGCGCCTGATGGACGTGATGCTGGCCCTGCCGTCGCTGCTGCTGGCGGTGGCGATCGTCGCCATCCTCGGCCCTGGCCTGGTCAACACGGTGATCGCCATCGCCATCGTCTCGCTGCCGTCCTATGTGCGCCTGACCCGCGCGGCGGTGATGGGCGAACTCAACCGCGACTACGTCACCGCCGCACGCCTGGCCGGTGCCAGCCTGCCGCGACTGATGTTCATCACGGTGCTGCCCAACTGCATGGCGCCGTTGATCGTGCAGGCGACCCTGAGTTTCTCTTCGGCGATCCTCGATGCCGCAGCGCTGGGCTTCCTCGGCCTCGGCGTCCAGCCGCCAACTCCCGAGTGGGGCACCATGCTGGCCTCGGCCCGCGACTACATCGAACGCGCCTGGTGGGTGGTGAGCCTGCCGGGGCTGACCATTTTGCTCAGCGTGCTGGCAATCAACCTGATGGGCGACGGGCTGCGCGATGCGCTGGACCCGAAACTCAAGAATGCCGCCTGAGGAGAAGCCCATGTCACTTCTGCAAATCCGCAATCTCAACGTGCGCTTCGGTGACGCCGGCGCCGTGCCGGTGGTCGACGGCCTCGACCTGAGCGTGGCCAAGGGCGAAGTCCTGGCAATCGTCGGCGAGTCCGGCTCGGGCAAGTCGGTGACCATGATGGCGCTGATGGGACTGATCGACGCCCCCGGACGCATCAGCGCCGATTCCCTCACCTTCGACGGCCACGACATGCTCACGCTCAGCGGCCGACAGCGGCGCAAGGTGGTGGGCAAGGACATGGCGATGGTCTTTCAGGACCCGATGACCGCCCTCAATCCCAGCTACACCGTGGGTTTCCAGATCGAGGAAGTGCTGCGCCAGCACCTTGGCCTGCGCGGCAAGGCGGCGCGCCAGCGGGCGCTGGAGCTGCTGAAGAAAGTCGAGATCCCGGCCCCGGAAAGCCGCCTCGAAGCCTACCCGCACCAACTCTCCGGCGGCATGAGCCAGCGGGTGGCGATCGCCATGGCGATTGCCGGCGAACCCAAGCTGCTGATCGCCGACGAACCCACCACCGCCCTCGACGTGACGATCCAGGCGCAGATCATGGAACTGCTGCTGAACCTGCAGAAAGAGCAGGACATGGCGCTGATCCTGATCACCCACGACCTCGCCGTGGTCGCCGAAACCGCCAGGCGGGTGTGCGTGATGTACGCCGGGCAAGCGGTGGAAGTCGGCCAGGTGCCGGAGTTGTTCGAAGTGCCTGCCCACCCTTACAGCGAAGCGCTGCTCAAGGCGATTCCCGAGCACAGCCTGGGCGCCGAGCGCCTGGCTACCCTGCCCGGCATCGTTCCCGGCCGGTATGACCGGCCCAGCGGTTGCCTGCTGTCACCGCGCTGTCCCTATGTACGCGACAACTGCCACCAGCAACGCCCCGACCTCGATCCCCAGGCCCACAGCCTGGCCCGCTGCTTCTACCCACTGAACCAGGAGGTAGCGTGATGAGCGAAGTCGTCCTCACTGCCCGTGACCTCACCCGTCACTACGAAGTCTCGCGCGGCCTGTTCAAGGGCTACGCCACCGTCCGCGCACTGAATGGCGTGTCGTTCGAACTGGAGGCTGGCAAGACCCTCGCCGTGGTTGGCGAATCCGGCTGCGGCAAATCCACCCTGGCCCGCGCCCTGACACTGATCGAAGAGCCGTCTTCCGGCTCGCTGAAAATCGCCGGCCAGGAAGTTGCCGGCGCCGGCAAGCGCGAGCGCAAGCAGTTGCGGCGCGATGTGCAGATGGTATTTCAGAGCCCCTACGCCTCGCTCAATCCGCGGCAGAAGATCGGCGACCAACTGGCCGAACCGCTCTTGATCAACACCACGCTGTCGCGCACCGAACGGCGCGAGAAAGTGCAGGCGATGATGCAGCAAGTGGGCCTGCGCCCCGAGCATTACCAGCGTTACCCGCACATGTTCTCGGGTGGCCAGCGCCAGCGCATCGCCTTGGCCCGGGCGATGATGCTGCAACCGAAAGTGCTGGTGGCGGACGAACCGACCTCGGCGCTGGACGTGTCGATCCAGGCCCAGGTGCTGAACCTGTTCATGGACCTGCAGAAGGAATTCAACACCGCCTACGTGTTCATCTCGCACAACCTCGCGGTGGTGCGACATGTCGCCGATCAGGTGTTGGTGATGTACCTCGGACGGCCGGCAGAAATGGGGCCGAAGGCGGATATCTACGACAAGCCGCTGCATCCGTATACCCAGGCGTTGCTGTCGGCGACGCCAACGATTCATCCGGACCCGTTGAAGCCAAAGATCAGGATTGCCGGTGAGTTGCCCAACCCGCTGAATCCACCGGATGGCTGTGCGTTCCATAAACGCTGCCCGTATGCCACCGAACGTTGTGGGCGGGAAGTGCCGGCGTTTCGTCAGGTCGGGACACGGCAGGTGGCGTGTCATTACGCGGAGCAGTTTCTTTAAGGCGCAATCGCGAGCAAGCTCGCTCCTACAGGAACAGGATTAGCGTCATGGTTGGCGCCGAATGAACCCTGTAGGAGCGAGCTTGCTCGCGAAGCGGTCTGAAAATAATCAGTGCATGAACAGCGCAATCAGAATGATCACCGGAATCGGCACACCCAACATCCACAGCAGTAATGAACGCATGATCGTTCTCCTTCTAGTTCATTTCAATTAACGAATCGGGGCGGCAGGGTTGCGCGCCGCATGCCGGTCGGCATAGCCCACGTTGTCACCTTCGAGCCAGCGCACCTGATCACGCTGACGACCACCGAACAGCGCGGCGAAGCTGGCGAAGAACGCGCCACACAGCAGCGCGACAAAGGTCCACAGCGCCGTCCAGGCCGCTACCTTGGCCGCGGTGTCAGCCGCCTGTTTGGCCTCGACTTTCGCCTGTTGCACCTGACCGACAACCTGATCAACCCGGGCCTCGGCTTCCGCCTGGGTCAGGCGAGTGCGTTGCGCCACCAGTTGTGCCAGATAGGCATGGTCTTCCGGCGCCAGGGCGCGGTCTTGAGTCACGGAGCGGGCCAGAATACGGGCTGCCACGCCATTGGCAGCATCGTCGCTGACCGGTGCGGGACCTTCACCACGGAACAGGCTGTCGACGAAGTAGCCCATCGACGCATCGCTGTTGGCTGCCGCGACGGCACCCGCCTGGACACCGGCACCGGCCATGCTGCCGACCGTACCGACGACCAGCACGGCCGCCACCAATGTCGCGATGGCCCAGGACAGGAAGCCATGGGCGGTATCGCGGAAATACACCTCATCACCATGCAGGTTGGCCCATTTCACCCGCAGCCGACCGGCAAGGTAACCACCGAGGCCAGACGCGAGGATCTGGGTCAGCAGCAACCAGATGATGGTCGAGATTCCCAACGCCTTGGCGCTGGCCCCTTCGTTCGCCCAGGGCGAGGTCGCGGCGAAGCCGAGCCCGGCGCCCAATACCACCAGAATCAGTGACAAGGCCGCCGCCGCCGCAGCGCCGGCGAATATGGCCGCCCAGGACACACCCGAGCGATTCGGGCCTGCATCAAGCGTGGGTGAGTAATCGTTAGTCGTGATCATGTGCGCCTCTCCGGTGAGCGAAATGTCCCCTTCGCTCTACAACGGTGCACCGGGCATGCCAAATGTTTCAAAAGATGAACCCCAATGAATACGGGGCTTTACGGGCAGGCAGGCGTCTTAGGACCGTGCAAAATGCCGGATTGGCGAAGCGCTGGTGGGTTTTATGCAAGATGTGTGAACCTCACCGCCACGGACCGGGCACATGTCCCCGGGACTTGCACAACACTCAGCCCCCTCGGCACTATTTCCGCCATGACCCAGCCCATCCCCGACGGCCCCGCCCAAACCCCGCTCACTGCCGACACGGTGCTGCGCTATCACCTGTGCTGGAAGCACCGCGATCTGGACGGGGTCATGGCGCTCTACCACCCGGACGTCGAGTACCACGACTTCTTCCAGAACCGCGTGCTCGGCTACCGGGAACTGCGCGACTATGTGCGCGCCTGCCTGCCCCATGAGGCCGGCGAAGATATCGTCCACAGCGACCGCATCCGCGTCGATGGCTGCACAGCCTTCATCCAGTATCAGGTGACGGTCCAGGGCGGCGAGGGCCTGGTCGCGTTCCAGTCCAGCGAAGCCATCACCGTCAGGGACGGGCTGATCTGGCGGGTCAACGAGTACGCCACCCTGGTGCGCCGCGACGACCAGCGCGCCAGCCGCACCGGACCGCGCCCTGCCACCAGTCGCCTGGGCCTGTCGCCTCGGCAGTTGAGCACCATGGCCCAGGACCTGGAGCACTACTTCCAGCGCCAGCGTCCTTATCTCGATGCCGAGCTGGACCTGCAGCGGGTCGCCAACGAGAGCGGTTACAGCCGCAACCAGATTTCCTACCTGCTCAATCAAGTGCTGGGCCAGAGCTTCTATCGCTACGTCAACCAGGCCCGGCTGCACCATCTGCTGGCCGGGATCGACAGCGGCAACTGCGCAGCCGCCATCGACGAACTGGCCTTCAGCGCCGGTTTCAACTCCCTGTCCGCCTTCTACAAATGCTTCCGCGAGCACACCGGGCTGTCGCCAAAAGCCTATGTGAAGCAGATTTCCCTGCGTGCACGCACGTAAGACAGCGCGCCCCGCCCGCCACTAGGATCGCTCCCACACCCTGATGATGTGGAGCGGAACCCGATGCAACCCTGGCGCACGATCAGCCTCTGGATGGACCAGCTCGAAGAGCCGCTCTGCGCGCGCCCGGCCCTGCGCCAGGACCTCGACCTCGACGTCTGCATCATCGGCGCCGGCTACACCGGCCTGTGGACCGCCTACTACCTCAAGCAGCAAGCCCCGCACCTGAAGATCGCCATCATCGAGGCCAATATCGCCGGCTTCGGCGCGTCCGGGCGCAATGGCGGCTGGCTGATGGGCAACTTGCTCGGCGAAGACCGCCTGCTCGCCACCCTCTCGCCGCAACAGCGGCGCGACAGCATCGACCTGCTCCACGGCATCCCCGATGAAGTGCACAGCGTGCTGGAGCGCGAAGGCATCGACTGCGACTACCGCAAAGGCGGCGTGCTCTATTGCGCCGCTCGCTACCCGGAACAGGAGAAGAGCCTGCGCGCCTGGCTCGATGATCTGTACCGCCAGGGCATGACCGCGGACGACTACCGCTGGCTGCGCCCCGAAGAACTCGAAGGGCAACTGCGCCTCAGCAACGCCTATGGCGCGATCTTCAGCCCGCACACCGCGACTATCCATCCGGCCAAGCTGGTACGCGGCCTGGCCCGCGCCGTCGAAAACCTCGGCGTGACGATCTACGAAAACACCCCGGCCATCGACTGGAACCCCGGTCAGGTGCGCACGCCGCTGGCAACGATCCGCTGCCAGTGGGCGGTGCCGGCTGTAGAAGGCTACGCCGCCAGCCTGCCGCCGCTGGGCAAGCATCAATTGCCGGTGCAGAGCCTGCTGGTGGCAACCGAGCCGCTGCCCGAATCCGCCTGGGAACAGATCGGCCTTGCCCAAGGCCAGGCGTTCAGCGAGAACAGCCGCCAGGTCACCTACGGCCAGCGCACCCTCGACGACCGCCTGGTGTTCGGCGCCCGCGGCGGCTACCGCTTCGGCGGCCGGCTGCGCGACGACTTCAGCCTGACCCACAACGAAATCGAACTGCGCCGCTACCTGTTCGGCGAGCTGTTCCCGCACCTGAAAAACGTGCGCATCAGCCATTCCTGGGGCGGCAACCTGGGCATGGCGCGGCGCTTCCGCCCGCACATGCTCTGCGACCGCCAGCGCGGCATCGCCCTGGCCGGCGGCTACGGCGGCGAAGGCGTGGGCGCCACCAACCTGGGCGGGCGCACCCTCGCCGCGCTGATCCTCGGCCAGCACAACGCGCTCACCGCACAACCCTGGGTCCACGACAACCGTCCACTGTCGAGTCTCGCCAGTTGGCCGCCGGAACCCTGCCGCTGGCTGGGCTACAACGCGATCATCCAGAGTTTCGTGTTCGAGGACCGCACCCTTGCCAGCCCTGCCAGCCCGCCCTGGCGCCGACGCCTGGCCAGTGGTCTGGCGGATCTCATGCAAGGCTTCATGCACTGACTTTTCACCACAGAGGTTCACCGGCCATGAGCATCACCCAGTTCAAACACACCGAGACTGTCGCGCTGGACAGTTCCAACCCCGTCGCCGTGCCCCTCGGCGAGCCCGTCGCGGTGACGTCGGTCACCTGCGTGGAACGCAGCGACGGCGTCGAAACCGGCATCTGGGAGTGCACCCCCGGGCGCTGGCGGCGGCAGATCGTGCAACAGGAGTTCTGCCACTTCGTCAAAGGCCGCTGCACCTTCACCCCCGACGGTGGCGAGCCGCTTTCCATAGAAGCCGGAGACGCACTGATGCTACCGGCCAACAGCACCGGCATCTGGGATATCCAGGAGACCGTGCGCAAGACCTACGTGCTGATTTTTTGATTTTTTGATCTTTTGATCCGCTGATCGCCTGCCTTCGATAACAACAGACAAAGCAAGGTAACCCGGACATGCGCACCCTTCTTCTCGCACCTCTTGTTCTCGCCCCCCTGATGCTGACCGCCGGCGTGGCCCACGCCGCCGACTCGGTGAAGATCTACAACTGGTCCAGCTACATCGCGCCCGACACGTTGAAGAACTTCCAGCAGGCCAGCGGTATCGTGCCCACCTACGACGTCTTTGACAGCAACGAAACCCTCGACGGCAAACTGATGACCGGCAACTCCGGTTACGACGTGGTGTTCCCGTCCAACCACTTCATGGCCCGGCAGATCCAGGGCAAGGCCCTGAAGAAACTGGACAAGAGCCAGTTGCCCAACTGGCAGAACCTCAACCCGGTGCTGATGAAGGCACTGGAGGTGAACGACCCCGGCAACCAGTACGGCTTCCCTTACCTCTGGGGCAGCACCGGCATCGGCTACAACATCGACAAGGTCAAGGCGGTGCTTGGCGACAACGCCCCGGTGGACTCGTGGGACCTGATCTTCAAGCCCGAGTACATCAGCAAGCTGAAAAGCTGCGGCGTCGCGGTGCTGGATAACGGCCCCGAACTGCTGCCGATCGCCTTGCACTACCTTGGCCTGCCGCACCACAGCCAGAACCCGGCGGACTACGAGAAAGCCAAGGACCTGCTGATGAAAGTGCGACCGTACATCAGCTACTTCCACTCATCGAAGTACACCGGTGACCTGGCCAATGGCGACGTGTGCGTGGTGGTGGGTTTCTCGGGGGATGTCCTGCAGGCGAAGAACCGCGCGATCGAGGCGAAGAACGGGGTCCAGGTGGGCTATTCGATTCCGAAGGAAGGGGCGCCGATGTGGTTCGACATGGTTGCCATGCCGGCGGACGCGCCTGACGAGAAAGCCGGTTACGCCTACATGAACTACCTGCTGCAGCCGGACGTGATGGCCAACATCAGCAACTTCGTGCAGTACGCCAACGGCAACCTCAAGGCGGACGGATTGGTAGACCCGCAGCTCAAGGCCAACACCATGATTTATCCGAGCGAAGACATGATGGGCAAGCTGTATGCCCTGGAGGCGATGCCGGCGAAGATCGACCGGATCAGAACGCGGATCTGGACCGGCATAAAAGCAGGCAACTGACCTTCGGCCAGATGCAAGCTACAAGCTGCAAGCCTCAAGAAAAAGCGGGCCAATACACGGACCGCTTCTTCTTGTAGCTTGCAGCTTCAAACTTGCGGCTGCATCAATGGTGCTCGCGGGTCGCGCGGAATTTCACGTCCGGCCAGCGCTCTTCCATCAGCGCCAGGTTGACCCGGGTCGGTGCCAGGTAGGTCAGGTGACCACCGCCGTCCACCGCCAGGTTTTCTACGGCCTTGACCTTGAATTCTTCCAGCTTCTTCTTGTCATCGCAGGCAATCCAGCGAGCCGACCAGACGGTGATCGGCTCGTAGGCGCATTCGACCTTGTATTCCTCTTTCAAGCGGCTGGCGACCACATCGAACTGCAGCACACCCACGGCGCCGAGAATGATGTCGTTGCTGCGCTCCGGGAAGAACACCTGGGTCGCGCCCTCTTCGGCCAACTGTTGCAGGCCCTGACGCAGTTGCTTGGATTTCAGCGGGTCCTTCAAACGCACACGACGGAACAGTTCCGGGGCGAAGTGCGGGATACCGGTGAAGCCCAGGCTCTCGCCTTCGGTGAAGGTGTCGCCGATCTGGATGGTGCCGTGGTTGTGCAAACCGATGATGTCGCCCGCGAAGGCTTCTTCCAGTTGCTCACGCTCGGAGGAGAAGAAGGTCAACGCGTCGCCGATGCGCACGTCCTTGCCGGTGCGCACGTGGCGCATCTTCATGCCTTTCTCGTACTTGCCCGAGCAAATGCGCATGAAGGCGATACGGTCGCGGTGTTTCGGGTCCATGTTCGCCTGGATCTTGAACACGAAACCGGAGAACTTCTCTTCCACCGGCTCCACGGTGCGCTCGTGGGCAACGCGGGCCAGCGGGCGTGGCGCCCAGTCGACAACGGCGTCGAGCACGTGGTCAACACCGAAGTTGCCCAGCGCGGTACCGAAGAACACCGGGGTCAGTTGGCCGTTGATGAACTCTTCCTGATTGAATTCATGGCAGGCGCCCTGCACCAGTTCCAGTTGCTCGATGAAGCGATCGTACTCGTCAGCCAGGTGCGCGCGAGCCTCGTCGGAGTCGAGCTTCTCGATGATCTTCACCTCGGTACGCTCGTGGCCGTGGCCCGGGGTGTAAACGATGATGTAGTCATCGGCGAGGTGATAGACGCCTTTGAAATCCTTGTAGCAACCGATCGGCCAGGTGATCGGCGCGGCCTTGATCTTCAGTACCGCCTCGATCTCGTCGAGCAGCTCGATCGGGTCGCGGATATCGCGGTCGAGTTTGTTGATGAAGCTGACGATCGGCGTATCGCGCAGGCGGCAGACATCCATCAGGGCGATGGTCCGCGGCTCGACGCCTTTACCGCCGTCGAGCACCATCAGCGCCGAGTCCACGGCGGTCAGGGTGCGGTAGGTATCTTCGGAGAAGTCTTCGTGGCCCGGGGTGTCGAGCAGGTTGATCATGTGCTCGCGATAGGGGAACTGCATCACCGAGGTGGTGATGGAGATACCACGTTGCTTCTCCATTTCCATCCAGTCGGAAGTGGCATGGCGGTCGGACTTGCGCGACTTCACCGTACCGGCGACAGCGATCGCCTTGCCCATCAGCAGGAGCTTCTCGGTGATGGTGGTCTTACCGGCGTCGGGGTGGGAAATAATTGCGAAAGTGCGGCGCTTCGCGACTTCGGCGGCCTGGTTGGTCATGGGAAATCGCCTGACTGGGGATTGAAAAATGGGGCGGTATCATACCTGAAGTCGGGCGGGGACCAAAATCTGGTCCCTGATTTTGTTATTCCCATACACAGGTTGAGGTGTCACTCAACCGTGCTGGATTTCTCGGTGAACCCCTCCAGCGTCACAGGTGGACGGCCAGGCATGTGAACAACCAACTCCAACGTGCCGCCCATCGCCTCCAGATAACTGCGCAGGGTGGAAATCAGCATATCGCTGCGCTTCTCGACCTTGGAAACGTTGGCCTGCCGAATCGACATTCGTCCTGCAACATCTTCCTGGGTGATTTCCAGTTGCTTGCGTAGCGCCTGTAATGTCATTTCCTCGCGAAGCAACTCACGGGTTCGCGACTGAACGCGCGCTCTGCTTTCCGGAGAAAGACTGCCTCGTATTTCATCAAGTGTTACCGACATCTAGACCTCTCCTGACAAGTACCTGCCAAAACGCTCATCCGCTTGAGCAATGAGTTTCTGATAAAAACGCCCCTGACCGACGCCGGCCTTGTCGCCTGCAACAAGCAAAACCGCACAACGCGAAGGGTCAAAAGCAAAAGCTACGCGCCACACCCCTTCACCGAACCGAAACCGCAACTCCTTCATGTTGCAATACCGGGAGCCCTTCAAGGTATCGACCCTCGGACGTCCCAACATCGGCCCCAGGGCTTCCAACACTTCCATCTGGGAAATCAATTCCTCCCTGAACCGTTCGTCGTAGGTTCGAAATTCGGCAGCAAACTCAGGGCACAACCTGACTGACCATCTCAAAAATACCTCCAAAGGAATATTCCCTCAAGCGACTATTCGCAAGAAGCACAGAGGAAATACTGAACCTCGCGACTAACGGCCCAACAGCAGGTACTTCAACGCCTCCACGTCAGAATCACGCTGCTTTCTCGTGCGATATTTCGTACACGCCAGGGATAAACACTGGCCAAATGCCGCATCAGATGGGAACCTTTAAAGCAATGGAGGCGTCCATTCCCCTGCAATGACCGTTGGTCGGGGTGGGTTTCACCGGCAACACGAGCCTGACGGGGCTTCGCTCATGGCGTGCACATCACCCTCTGCGGGAACGCGCGCTGCTACTCGCGAACACACTGCCTGCCGCCTGGAATGGTGGCCGCCACGGGAGTGTGTCCGCCGACAAGAAAAGGAGTCCGCCTGTGGCTAAACGCTATGGCAAGGGGCTGATGGGATGGGCCGCCGCGCTCGTCATCCTGGCCCTGCTGATCCACTGGATCGGCATCGATACGATCGCGCACTACCGCGCCGATCTCTGGTTCTACCTGCAGGCGCACCTGATGCTGGTGCTGCTGTCGATGGTGGCGGCGTTGGCCGTGGGTATCCCCGCCGGCATTGCCCTGAGTCGACCACACCGGGTCGACCGCGCCGAACGCTTCATGCAGATCTTCAACATTGGCAACACCGTTCCGCCCCTCGCCGTTCTCGCCATCGCCCTGAGTATCCTCGGCATCGGCGCCGGCCCCGCGATCTTCGCGCTGTTCCTCGCCTCGTTGTTGCCCATCGTGCGCAACACCTACGAAGGCCTGAAAAACGTTCCCGCCTCGCTCAAGGAAGCCGCCACCGGCATCGGCATGACCCCGCGTCAGTCGCTGTTCAAGGTCGAGCTGCCCAACGCCGTGCCGATCATCGTCGGTGGTGTGCGGGTGGCCCTGGCGATCAACGTCGGCACTGCACCGCTGTCGTTCCTGATCGGCGCCAACAGCCTGGGCAGCCTGATCTTCCCCGGCATCGCCCTGAACAATCAGCCGCAATTGCTACTCGGCGCCGCCTGCACCGCGGCCCTGGCACTGCTGCTCGACGCGCTGGTCAGCCAGTGCAGCCGCCGCTGGCTGGAACGCGGCCTGACTCACTGACCGAGGGACCCCGATGAAAAGAATCGCCTTGCTGCTGGGCGCGGCCCTGCTGTTCGCAGGATTTGCCCATGCCGCCGAAAAACCCTTGATCCGCATCGGCGCGCGGGTCTTCACCGAGCAGACCGTGCTCGCCGAACTCACCGCCCGCTACCTGCGCCAGCACGGCTTCGAGGTGCGCATCACCGGCGGGCTGGGTAGTAACCTGGCGCGCAGCGCCCAGGAAAGCGGCCAACTGGACATGGTCTGGGAATACACCGGCGTGTCGCTGGTGTCCTACAACCACATCGACGAACGCATGCCGAACGCCGAAGCCACCTACGCCCGGGTCAAGGAGCTGGACGCGAAGAAGGGCCTGATCTGGCTCGCACCATCGCGCTTCAGCAACACCTACGCCCTGGCCCTGCCGCGCAACATTGCCGAGCAGTACCCGCAGGTGAACAGCATCAGCCAGTTGAACCAGGTGCTGCGCGATGAGCCGAAGCAGACCCACGTGCTGGCGCTCGACACCGAATTCGCCAACCGCCCCGACGGCCTCGCCGGCCTGACCGAAACCTACGACCTGCAATTCACCCGCAAGGACATCCGCCAGATGGATGCTGGCCTGGTCTACACCGCCCTGCGTAACGGCCAGGTGTTCACCGGCCTGGTCTACACCACCGACGGACGCCTGAGCGCCTTCGACCTCAAGCTGCTGGAAGACGATCGCCACTACTTCCCCGACTACACCGCCGCGCCCGTGGTACGCAAAGAACTGCTCGACGCCCACCCGCAACTGGCCGAACTGCTCAAGCCGCTGGCAGAACAACTGGACGACGAGACCATGCGCCAGCTCAACGCCAAGGTCGATGTCGAGCACCAGAGCCCGGGCAAGGTCGCTGACGAGTTCCTCAGCCAGCATCCACTGCAAGGAGGTGCGCAATGAGCCTGCTGGATACCTTTGCCCATCTGGACTGGGCGCAAGTGCTGCAACTGACTGGCCAGCACATAACCCTGGTGGGCATCGCCGTCACCCTGGCGATTGTCGTCGGCGTGCCGCTGGGCATTCTGATGACCCGCTTCCCGGCCCTCGCCGGCCCGCTGCAGGCCAGCGCCACGGTGCTGCTGACCGTGCCGTCGATCGCCCTGTTCGGCCTGCTGCTGCCGTTCTACTCCAAGTTCGGCCAGGGCCTTGGCCCGCTGCCGGCGATCACCGCGGTGTTCCTTTATTCACTGCTGCCCATCATGCGCAACACCTACCTGGCCCTGACCAGCGTCGAGCCGGGCATCCGTGAAGCCGCCCGTGGCATCGGCATGACCTTCGGCCAGCGCCTGCGCATGGTCGAGTTGCCGATCGCCGTGCCGGTGATCCTCGCCGGCGTGCGTACCGCCGTGGTGATGAACATCGGCGTCATGACCATCGCCGCGACCATCGGTGCCGGTGGCCTTGGCGTACTTATCCTGACCTCCATCAGCCGCAGCGACATGTCGATGCTGCTGGTCGGTGCCGTGCTGGTGAGCCTCCTGGCCATCGCCGCCGACCTGCTGCTGCAAGCCCTGCAACGCTCGCTGACTCCAGAAGGACTGCTCAAATGATCGAACTCCAGAACCTCTCGAAAACCTTCCAAAGCAACGGCAAGGAGGTCAAGGCGGTCGACTCGGTCAGCCTGACCGTCAACGAAGGCGAGATCTGCGTCTTCCTCGGCCCGTCCGGTTGCGGCAAGAGCACCACGCTGAAAATGATCAACCGCCTGATCGAGCCCACCTCGGGCAAGGTGCTGATCAATGGCGAAGACACCACCGGCCTCGACGAAGTAACCCTGCGCCGGCGCATCGGCTACGTGATCCAGCAGATCGGTCTGTTCCCCAACATGACCATCGAAGAAAACATCACCGTGGTCCCGCGCCTGCTCGGCTGGGACAAGCAGAAATGCCACGACCGCGCCCGCGAACTGATGAGCATGATCCGCCTGGAGCCCAAGCAATATCTGCAGCGCTACCCGCGTGAGCTGTCCGGTGGTCAGCAACAGCGGATCGGCGTGATCCGCGCGCTGGCTGCCGAAGCACCGCTGCTGCTGATGGACGAGCCGTTCGGCGCGGTCGACCCGATCAACCGCGAGATGATCCAGAACGAATTCTTCGAGATGCAGCGGGCGCTGAACAAGACCGTGATCATGGTCAGCCACGACATCGACGAAGCGATCAAGCTGGGTGACAAGATCGCGATCTTCCGTGCCGGCAAGCTGGTGCAACTGGATCACCCGGACACCCTGCTGGCGCACCCGGCGGACGAGTTCGTCAGCAACTTCGTCGGCCAGGACAGCACCCTCAAGCGCCTGCTGCTGGTGCGCGCCGAAGACGCGGCGGACAACGCCCCGTCGGCCAGCCCGGAGATGGTCGTCGCCGATGCGCTGGAACTGATGGATGAGCATGACCGCAAGTACGTGGTGGTGACCGATCAGGACAACCGCGCGCTGGGTTATGTGCGCCGGCGCGACCTGCATCGCCAGCAAGGGACGTGCGCCGACTTCCTGCGCCCGTTCAACGCCACTGCGGCGCATGACGAGCATTTGCGCATCCTGTTGTCGCGGATGTACGAGTTCAACCGGGCGTGGTTGCCGGTGCTGGATGGCGATCAGGTGTTCCTGGGGGAAGTGACGCAGGAGTCGATTGCGGCGTACCTGAGTTCGGGCCGGTCGCGAGGTGGGAAGACCAGCATTGTGTCGCCGGCTGAGGCTGTGGTTTAAAGCTTGGGGCCCTTTCGCTGGCAAGCCAGCTCCCACAGGGTTCAGTGTCGCCACGGACACTGTGGGAGCTGGCTTGCCAGCGATGAGGCCCTAAAGGCCAACCTGAAAATCAGAACCCTACACTGGCCTGCACATAAAACGTCCGCGGCTCACCCAGATAGATCCCCGAGTTGTTGTCGCTCGACCGGGTGTAGTACTGCTTGTCGAAGATGTTCTTCACCCCCGCCCCCAGTTTCAGGTTCGACAGGTCCTTGCCGAACTCATACCCGCCCCGCGCGCTCCAGGTCACATAACCCGGGATATTGCCGTACTGGCCATCGGCGCTCGGCTCGGTGATGTAGTTGCCGTTGAAGCTGCCGTCGGCGTTCATGCCGGTGCCCGGTGCGCGCTGTTTCGATTGGGCGAAGGCGTCCAGGTTCCAGGTCCAGCGGTCCACCTGGTAACGCAGCCCGGCATTGACCACCTGACGCGAGTAGAACGGCAGGTCACGGCCCTTGAAGCCGGGAATCTCACCTTCATAAGTCGCGCGGGTGTAAGTGAACCCGGCATTGGCGCTCAGGCCATCCAGGCGTGGGTCGAGCCCCGACAGGTCGTAATGCACCGACGCTTCGATCCCTTGGTGCTTGGTCGCGCCGAGGTTGGTCCAGCCGATGTCGTTGCTGATGTATTGCAGCTCGTCGTCGAAGTCGATGTAGAACGCCGTCAGTTCGCCGCCCCACTCGCCATTGTCATAGCGGGTGCCGATCTCGTAGGTCTTGGCCTTTTCCGCTTCCAGGCCGTTGGCGGTCTGGTCGCCGTTGCCGCCCTGGCCGAGCTGGAAGTACTGCAGGCTGCCGAACGAAGTCTCGTAGTTGGCGAAAAGCTTCCAGGCATCGGACAGGTGATACATCACGCTCAGCGCCGGCAACGGCTCGTTGCTGGTCACGCTGCGGCTCTTGGCCTGCACCGGTACGCCGTTGGTGCCGCGCACGGCGCGGTCTTTCCAGTCGGTATTGATGTGCTCGAAGCGCACGCCCGGGGTGATGGTCCAGTTGCCGATATCGATCTTGTCATCGATGTAGTAGGCGCTGGCCTCGGTACCGCCGGTGCGGTCCTGGAACACATGGCCGTCGGAGGTCGGCGTCACGGTCGGGACGTTATTGATCAGCGCCAGGCGGCTGGACTGCTCGTGCATGGCTTCTTTCAGGTAGCGATAACCAACGCTGACTTCCTGGGTGGCCGGGCCACTGAAGAAGATCCGCGAAACCCGCGGCTCGATCGCGAAAGTACGGTAGCTACGCGGGTAGGAACTGAGGGTTTTCTGGTCGCGGGCGGCGATGGTGCTGCCGCGGAAGCTGTCGGTGTAGTAGGTCAGCACTTCGAACTGGGTGACGTCGTCGATCTGCCGCAGGTACTTGAGCGAGACATCTTTGCGCCGGCCGCTGAAGTTGTCGTAGTCGCGGTCGGACTGGTACGGGTCGGCGTCGAACTGGGCCTGGGTCAAACCACCAGGCATGTCGGCCTTGCCGTCGTAGTAGTGGAAGTTCAGCGACAGTTCGTCCTGGTCGGTCAGCGCCCAGTGGGTCTTGAGCAGCACGTCGTCGATATCGTTGTCGTTGTTGCTGCTGCGGTAGCCATTGCCGTTGACCCCGGAATACAGCAGCGCAGCGCCCAGGCCGTTGTCGGCGGTACCGCCGATGAACGCCGACTCGATGTGCTTCCAGCCGCCATGGCGGGAAGTTTCCAGGGTGGTGCCGATTTCACCGGTGGCCTTCTCGGGAATCGCACGGGTGACGAAGTTGATCACCCCGCCAACGTTCTGCGGCCCGTAGCGCACGGAACCGGCGCCGCGCACCACGTCGATGCTGTCGAGGTTGCCGGAGGAAATCGGTGCCATCGACAGTTGCGGCTGACCATAGGGCGCGAACGCCGCCGGAATGCCGTCGATCAGCACCGTGGAGCGTGGCGACAGACGCGAGGTCAGGCCACGCACGCCGACGTTGAGCGACAGGTCGCTGCCGCCGGTGCCGTTGGAATCCTGCACTTGTACGCCGGGAATGCCCTTGAGCACGTCTCGCACATTCATCGCGCCCTGCTCGACCATCGCTTCGCGGCGCACCACGGTGCGCGCGCCCGGATGATTCTGCACCACCGTTTGCTGCGCATCGCCGAGCCAGTCGCCGACCATGGTGATGTCGGTGGGCGCCAGTTCCAGCGTGCCGTTGGCGGCCTGGCTGTCGCCCTGTGCCGGATGCAGCACCACGGTGCCCTGGGAAATCTCGTAGGTCAGCCCGCTGCCTTGCAGCAACGCTTGCAGCGCCTGCTCCGGCGACAGCTTGCCGGACACAGCCGGCGCCTGCTTGCCAGCGACCAGCGCGGGGCTGAAGAACAACTGCAGCGACGTCTGCTGGCCCAACTGGTTCAGCGCCGTGGCCAGCGACTGGGCCTGGATCTGGATGCTGGTGGGGGCCGAGTCAGCGTAGCTGTTGCCGATACCGGCACTGACCGCCAACGCCAGGGCCAGAGGCAACCAGCGCGAACGGCTGGCGGAGCGCGGAGAAAGCTTGTTGTTGTTCACGTCTTCGAGAAGTCCTGAGGGAGGATCGGGATCAACTGCCGTTGCGAATGGAAATGCTTGGCAGTTACAAGTCGGGCAGGAAGACGAACAACTCGGAAAATACCTGAATCTATTTTGAAATTATTTCGTGGGAGCCATCAGCATGGGCCACCACGGTGACCGGCAGGATGCTCGGCAAGGCTCGTAGCAGAGCATCCGTGTCATCAATTCGGAAGGTGCTGCTCAGGCGCAGGGCGGCGACTTTCGGCGCCACTTTCAGGGGCTGCTCGCGATAGCGCGAGACTTCTTCCGCCACCTGCGCCAGCGAGGCATCGGTGAACACCAGCTTGCCGGACCGCCAGGCGGTGAGTGCCGCAGCATCCACCTTATAAGGAGCAGCCACCGCGCCCGAAGCATCGATATGCGCCCCGAGCCCGGCGCTGAGCAGCGCCTTCGACTCGCCCTGGCCCTGCACCCGCACCGAGCCCTGCTCCACCGCGACGCGGGTTTGCCCGGGATCGCGGCGCACATCGAAGCGCGTCCCGGTAACGGTGACCGTGCCATGGCCGGCATCGACCACAAAGGGCCGGCTGCTGTCGTGGGCCACGCTGAACATCACCTCGCCCTGTTCCAGGCGGATGTCGCGCTGCCCGGCGCTGAAGCGCACGTCCAGGCGGGTGCGACCATTGATCTCCAGGTGCGAGCCGTCCGGCAGTTCTACCTGGCGGCGCTCACCGAGGCCGGTCTGCAAGTGCTCATGGTAATTGAGATTGTGCTGCTGCCAGCCGAACCAGCCCAGGCCCACCGCCGTCGCCAGCACACTGGCAGCGAGCGCTTGCTGGACGAAACGCCGACGCGGCAAGGTGCTGACCCGGTCTTCGACACACAGCGCTTCGAGGCGCGCACGCGGCAACAGGTCAGCCGCCTGCCAGAGCTGGCCGAGCTGGTCGTATTCGTCGCGGTGAAGGGGATCCTGCGCCAGCCAGGCATCGAAACACGCCTGCTGCTCGGACGACAGCGGCGCGTCCTGGACGCGGGCGAACCATTCGGCCGCCTGCTCGCGCGCGGCCTCTTGTGGGCTGTGGCCCTGATTCATGAATACATTCGCCTGACTCATCTCTTCGACACATCCAAGTGCTCGCGCAGATGGCGAAGCGTGCGGATCATATACTTTTCGACCATGTTCTTGGTCAATCCCATGCGCTCGGCGATCTCTGCCTGAGTCAGCCCTTCGAGCTTCTGCCAGACGAAGACCTTGCGGCAATTCAACGGCAACTCCGCCAGGGCCCGCTCGACGCTGTCGGCCAGCTGCAGCGCATTCATATACGCCTCCGGGTCATCCGTCAGCGGCGGGGTCAGGTCCAGGGCCTGCTGTTCGAGGGATTGGCGGCGGTCCTCGCGGCGGTAACCGTCCACCGCGATATTGCGCGCCGTCTGGTGCAGATAGGCGCGCGGCTGTGCCACCGCGTCCTGCTCGCTTTCCAGTACCCGCACGAACGCATCGTGCGCGAGGTCCTCGGCTTGCTGGCGACTGCGCAACTTGCGCGTCCAGGTGCCGATCAACTCGTGGTAGTGGTCGAGGAAGCCTTTGTGTCGAGACACGATAGGAAGGTCGTCGTCAGGCAGTTGGAAGGGTGCGCGAATAGTAATGTTTCTTATTAAGCCCGGCAAATCCTGTGTAGGGGCTTCCGACCAAGCGCTTTTTGTCTGTGATTCGGGAATTTTTTTTGTCGGAAATACCCACCTTTCAAGTGGCCATAAATATGAACAGTGAGCCGTTCAAATAAGACCCACGAAGCGACACGACAAACGGTCGTTTTTTCATTTAAAGGTGATTTCGAAGCGAAACTCGCCGATCAAAACGCCAGATGACGAAGTTACCGAGAAGTCAGCAAATCGCCACCTATTCCACAATTTTTTACGCAAGGACGATCCAGCGGAACATCTGGCTGTCACCTGAGTCGGTTATGAAGGAAACAAGTCGACAACGAGCGGCTGATCAGTACGAAAACGCGACATTTTTTGTTGATCTTGAACCCCTCAAGTCCTAAAGTTCGCGCCGAACGTCCATGCTGGAAACGATCCATCCGGCTCAAGTACTGACGACGAGACAGCAAGGTCACCCGCAGCAGCTTTCAATCGCGCGGATGACCTTTTTGCTTTCGGCGACATGCCTTGGGAAGTAGGCGAACCAAAGTGGGGATACGGAGGGCGTTCAGTTTGCAGCCACTTATTTTTTCAGTTTGCCCATGGAGTCCCCAAGCATGTCGATTCAAGTCGAAGACTACTTCGCGCGTGAAACCTTCCAGAAAATGAAGGCGTTCGCCGACAAGCAAGAAACCCCGTTCGTACTCATCGACACCCAGATGATCAGCCAGGCCTACGATGACCTGCGCGCGGGCTTCGAGTTCGCCAAGGTCTACTACGCGGTCAAAGCAAACCCGGCGGTCGAAATCATCGACCTGCTGAAAGAGAAAGGTTCGAGCTTCGACATCGCCTCGATCTACGAGCTGGACAAAGTGATGGACCGCGGCGTCAGCGCCGACCGTATCAGCTACGGCAACACCATCAAGAAATCCAAGGACATCCGCTACTTCTACGAGAAGGGCGTGCGTCTGTATGCCACCGACTCCGAAGCCGACCTGCGCAACATCGCCAAGGCCGCGCCGGGCTCGAAAGTCTACGTGCGCATCCTCACCGAAGGCTCCACCACTGCCGACTGGCCACTGTCGCGTAAATTCGGCTGCCAGACCGACATGGCCATGGACCTGCTGATCCTCGCCCGCGACCTGGGCCTGGTGCCTTACGGTGTGTCGTTCCACGTCGGTTCGCAGCAGCGCGACATCAGCGTCTGGGACGCGGCGATCGCCAAGGTCAAAGTGATCTTCGAGCGTCTGAAAGAAGAAGACGGCATCGAACTGAAACTGATCAACATGGGTGGCGGCTTCCCGGCCAACTACATCACCCGCACCAACAGCCTGGAAACCTACGCCGAGGAAATCATCCGCTTCCTCAAGGAAGACTTTGGCGACGACCTGCCGGAAATCATCCTGGAGCCGGGCCGCTCGCTGATCGCCAACGCCGGCATTCTGGTCAGTGAAGTGGTGCTGGTTGCGCGTAAATCGCGTACCGCCGTCGAGCGTTGGGTTTACACCGACGTGGGCAAATTCTCCGGCCTGATCGAAACCATGGACGAGTCCATCAAGTTCCCGATCTGGACCGAGAAGAAAGGCGAGATGGAAGAAGTGGTTATCGCCGGCCCGACCTGCGACAGCGCCGACATCATGTACGAACACTACAAGTACGGCCTGCCGCTGAACCTGGCGATCGGTGACCGTCTGTACTGGCTGTCGACCGGTGCCTACACCACCAGCTACAGCGCCGTCGAATTCAACGGCTTCCCGCCGCTGAAAGCGTTCTACCTGTAATGCAAAAAAGGGGGCTGATCACTCAGCCCCTTTTTTTGAGCTATAAGCGGCAAGCTATAAGCGGCAAGAAAGTGCAGTCCGTGTCGCCGCCGCTTTATCTTGCGGCTTGTAACTTGCAGCTTTCAGCTTGCAGCTGATATTGAAGCCAAGCGCGCCTTGTAAGCCCCCGCCATCGCCCGAATCTCCGCCTGCGCCGCCTGCTCCAATGCCGGCCCCGCTACCCGCAGGAAATTCGCATTGCCGCCTTCCAGCGCCCGCTGCAACCAGCCCAGCGCTTCATCGAGCAAGCCCTGCCCGGCCAGGATCGCCGCATGGCTGAACTGCCCGCGAAAATCCCCGCCCTCGGCTGAGCGTCGATACCACTCCCGCGCCGCCGACACGTCCGCCTGACAATGCTGACCCTCCTCCAGGTAACGCCCCAACAGGTTCATCGACTTGGCATGCCCCAGGTCCGCCGCCCGGCGATAACAGGCCAGCGCCACGCCATGGTCCAGCGCCACACCGCGCCCGGTCGCAAGCAGGTTGGCCAGGTTGTAAAGCCCCCAGTCCAGCCCGCCATTGGCCGCCTCGCGGTAATGTCGCGCCGCTTGCGTCACGTCCACCTCACCGCCCCAGCCGTGTTCCAGACAGCGCCCGAGCATGTTGTGCGCCATCACGCTGCCCTGCTGCGCGGCGATGCCGAACCAGCGCCGGGCGAGGACCGCATCCTGCTCGATACCACGCCCGTCCAGCAGGATCTGCCCGAGCAACGCCTGCGCTTCGACCACGCCCTCTGCCGACGCCATCAACAAGGCCTGGGCCGCCTTGGCCGGGCTCTGTTCGAGCATCTGCCCGAACGCGTCAGTGCCGATCACTTCCTCACGGCGCAACTGGAACGCCATGTCAGACCTCAGCCCAGCGGCGCAGCAGGTTGTGGTAAGTGCCGGTGAGCTGGATCAGCGACGGGTGATCAGGCACGTCGGCGGTGAGCTGCTGGATAGCGTTGTCCATCTCGAACAACAGGGTTCGCTGGCTGTCCTCGCGAATCATGCTCTGGGTCCAGAAGAACGCCGCGTAACGGGCGCCGCGGGTGACCGGATTGACCTTGTGCAGGCTGGTGCCGGGATACAAAACCATGTCCCCGGCCGCCAGCTTGACCTGCTGCAGACCGTAAGTGTCCTGGATCTCCAGTTCGCCGCCGTCGTAGTCCTCGGGATCGCTGAAGAACAGCGTCGAGGACAGGTCGGTGCGCACCCGCTCGATGCTGCCGCGGGGCTGGCGCACCGCGTTATCGATGTGGAAACCGAAGTTGCCGCCTTCGCGATAGCAGTTGACCAGTGGCGGAAACACCTTGTGCGGCAACGCAGCCGACATGAAACGCGGGTTGTTCCACAGACGCTCGATCATCGCGGTGCCGATTTCCTTGGCCAGTGGATGGGACTCGGGCAACTGCAGGTTGTGCTTGGCCTTGGCCGACTGATAGCCGGCGGTGATCTTGCCATCCGCCCAATCGGTGCTTTCCAGTGCCTCGCGAATACGCAGCACTTCCTCGCGGTTGAACAAGCCGGGAATGTGTAAAAGCATGGCGGTTGGCACCTGAACGGAAAAAGTTGCCAATGGTATTGATTCTTATCTCTTCGCCACAAGCCTCATCCGAGGGGTGGACATTGATCCCTGGCAAAATTTCGTGAAAAAGGTGTAAAGAATGTAAATGCCAACGTTTCTCAATTGTGAGTGCCAATCACTTGCTCTTATATTCCGCCCCCTCGAAACCTTGGGAGGGGGTCCACCTGATGTCACGTCAATTCGTACCAACCGCTGTCAGCTCGCCGCGCTTGCTCGCATCCGCCATTGGTGTAGCCATCACCGCAACGTCCGCCGCACACATGGCGTACGCCGACGAGCCGGCCCCTGTCCGCAAGGAAGGTTCGATTGCACTGGACGCCACCAGCATCAACGCTGAGGGCAATCAGGCGAGCACCGACTACAAGGTGGAAAAAGCCTCTTCGCCGAAATACACCGCGCCGCTGATCGACACGCCGCGCTCGGTGACGGTAATTCCGCAACAAGTCCTCAAAGACACCAACGCCCTGACCCTGCAGGACGCCCTGCGCACCGTGCCCGGCATCACCTTCGGTGCCGGTGAAGGCGGCAACCCGCAAGGCGACCGTCCGTTCATCCGCGGCTTCGACTCGCAAAGCGACACCTACCTTGATGGCGTGCGCGACACCGGCGCACAGACCCGCGAAATCTTCGCCGTGGAATCCGTTGAAGTCAGCAAGGGCCCGAACTCCGCCGTGGGCGGTCGTGGCGCGGCAGGCGGCAGCATCAACCTGGTGAGCAAAAAGGCGCACCTGGGCAACTCCTTCGACGGCGGCTTCACCTGGGGCTCCGACCAGACCCAGCGTTACACCCTCGACGGCAACTACCAGTTCAGCGACACCGCAGCCGGCCGCCTGAACCTGATGAGCCACGAGAGCAATGTCGCCGGCCGCGACAAAGTCGACTTCGACCGCTGGGGCATCGCTCCGTCCCTGGCCTTCGGCCTGGGCACCGACACCCGCGTCAACCTCGACTACTACCATATGGAAAGCAACGACCTGCCAGACTCGGGCGTGCCTTACACCTACAGCGGCGCCAACCGTACTTCGGCCAACCCGGACAAACCCTACGCCGGTGGCGACGACAGCAACTTCTACGGCCTGACCGACCGCGATTTCCGCAAGACCCGTACCGACATCGCGACCATCGCCGTCGAGCACGACCTGACGGAATCGCTGACCATCAAGAACACCCTGCGCCACGGCAACTCGGTGCAGGACTACATCCTGACCCAGCCGGACGACAGCAAGGGCAACGTCAACAACGGCAGCGTCTGGCGCCGGGCCAACACCCGCGTGGGCAACACCGCCACCACCACCAACCAGACCGACCTGTTCGGCGACTTCTATGTGGCCGGCTTCAAGAACAGCTTCTCCACCGGTATCGAACTGAGCCGCGAAGAAAGCGAGCGTTCGAGCTACGACGTCAACACCGATACCACGCCGTTGACGCCGATCACCTCGACAGTGCCGTCCAGCACCAACTGCACCCCGGGCATGATCGTCTCCAGCGGCTACAACTGCACCTCGCTGTCCAATCCGAACCCGGATGATCCGTGGAACGGCTCGATCAGCCGCAACTACGCTGGCACCACCACCAAGAGCAAGACCCGCGCGATCTACGTGTTCGACACTCTTGAGCTGAGCCCGCAGTGGCTGCTCAACATGGGCCTGCGCTACGACCACTTCGACACCGAATACCGCACCTATGGCGCTGACGGTGCCACTACCGTCAGCAGAAGCGGCGTGCGTGCCGAAGGCAAGGACACCAGCGAGTTCATCACTGGCCAGTTGGGCCTGGTGTGGAAGCCGGCAGACAACGGCAGCGTCTATGCCTCCTATGCCACCTCCGCAACCCCACCGGGTGCGATGCTCGGCGAAGGCATGGAAGGCAACCTCCTGCCAAACAGCACTGACCGCAGCGGCGTCCTGCTCGGCAGCGACATGGAGCCGGAAGAAACCAGCAACTACGAAATCGGTACCAAGTGGGACTTCCTCGACAGCCGTCTGTCGCTGACCGGTGCGATCTTCCGCACCGAGAAGGACAACGCCCGCGTCCAGGTCAACACCAACACCTACGAGAACGTCGGTACCACCCGCGTGGACGGCATCGAACTGGGTGCCAGCGGCAAGCTGACCGATAAATGGCAGGTCTTCGCCGGCTACACCTACATGGAAGGTCGCCAGATCGACGGCGGCCCGATGGGCAAGGCCAACGACGGCAACCAGTTGCCGAACCTGCCGAACAACGCGGCCAGCCTGTGGACCACCTACCAGGTGACACCGAAGCTGACCATCGGTGGCGGCGCGTTCTACACCGACGACGTCTTCGGCAGCGTGGCCAACACCACCATGGTCGACAGCTATGTTCGCTACGACGCCATGGCCGCCTACAAGCTGACCAAGAACGTCGACCTGCAACTGAACGTGCAGAACCTGACCAACGAGGTCTACTACGACAAGGCGTTCTCCACGCACTTCGCCAACCAGGCCGCCGGGCGCACCGCCCTGCTGAGCACCAGCGTCCACTTCTGAGGTCGCTGATTGGCAAAGCCCCGTTCATTTCGATGAACGGGGCTTTTGTGTATCAAGGCATAATGCGCGAGTAATTCGCATTCCCGGCAAGACAAGGTGGTTGATGTGCTGAAAAAGACGTTGTTCCAACTGCACTGGTTCTTCGGCATCACCGCCGGCCTGGTGCTCGCGCTGATGGGTATCACCGGCGCGACCTATTCGTTCCAGGACGAAATCCTCCGGGCCATCAACCCGCAGGTGCTCAAGGTCAAGGTCCGCGAAGAAGGCGTGCTGGCGCCGGCCGAGCTGGTGCGCCGGGTCGAGGCGACCGAGGGCAAGAAGGTTGCCATGCTCTGGGTCGAAACCCACAGCGATGCCGCCGCGCGGGTGTTCTTCACCCCGCCGCCGGGCGAGCGCCGTGGCCAGTTGCGCTACGTCGATCCTTACACCGGAGCGTTCCAGGGCGACGTGGTCGGCCAGGACTTCTTCAACCTGATGCTCAACCTGCACCGCTTCCTCGCCATCGGCGACACCGGTCGGCAGATCACCGGTGCCTGCACCTTGATGCTGGTGTTCTTCTGCCTGTCCGGCCTGTACCTGCGCTGGCCGCGTCAGGCGCTGAACTGGCGGGCGTGGCTAACGCTCGACTGGGCGAAGAAGGGTCGCGCCTTCAACTGGGACCTGCACGCGGTGGCCGGCACCTGGTGCCTGCTGTTCTATCTGCTGTTTGCCCTCACCGGGCTGTTCTGGTCCTACGAGTGGTACCGCGAAGGCCTGAACAAACTGCTGGCGGACCCGCCGCCAGCCGGCCAGGAGCAGAAACGCGGAGAAGGCCGTGGCAACCGCGGCGGTCATGGCGGCCCGCAAAAGCCTGACGCCAATGCACCCGCGCTGGTGGTCGACTACGACGCCATCTGGGCCAGCCTGCAAAAAGCCGCCGGCCCCGGCCTTGCTGCGTACAACCTGCGCCTGCCGCCGGTTGGCGGCCAGCCGGCGACGTTGTTCTACCTGCTCGACGATGCCGCCCATGAACGTGCCTACAACACCCTGACCATCGACCCGGCCAACGGCCAGGTTCGCCGTCAGGAGGTGTACACCGACAAGTCGTTCAAGGCGCAACTGCTGACCAGCATTTACGCGCTACACGTCGGCAGCTACTTCGGCCTGACCGGGCGCATCCTGGCGATGATCGCCAGCCTGACCATGCCGCTGTTCTTCGTCACCGGCTGGCTGCTGTACCTCGACCGTCGGCGCAAGAAACGCCAGGTCCGCGCAGCCCGCAGCGGCCTGAACCCGAGTACCGAGCAGAAAAACGGTTGGCTGGTGGGCTTCGCCAGCCAGAGCGGCTTCGCCGAACAACTGGCCTGGCAGAGCGCCGGCCAATTGCAGGCGGCCGGTCTGCCGGTGCGGGTGCAGCCGTTGGCGAGCATCAGCGAAGACGACCTGCGCCAGGCTCAGCGTGCGCTGTTCGTGGTCAGTACCTTCGGCGACGGCGAAGCGCCAGACAGCGCCTGCGGTTTCGAACGCAAGGTGCTTGGCCAGCCGTGGTCCCTGGATGGCCTCAATTACGCCCTGCTCGCCCTCGGCGATCGCCAGTACCCGCACTTCTGCGGCTTTGCCCGTCGCCTGAATACCTGGCTGGACGAGCGCGGTGCCAAGGCCCGCTTCGCCCCGGTGGAGGTCGACAGCGCCGATCCGCTGGCACTGCAGCATTGGCAGCAGCAGCTCGCGCAGATGAGCGGCAGCAGCACTGTTCCGGTCTGGCAGGCGCCGGAGTTCGCGCCCTGGACCCTGACTCAGCGCACGCTGCTCAATCCCGGCAGCCAGGGCTTGCCAGTATTCCTGCTGGGCCTGAGTGCGCCGGCACCGGCGCAATGGGACGCTGGCGACCTGGTGGAAATCCTCCCGCGCCTCGCTCCCGCCGCCATCGAGCGCTTCCTGCAAGGGCTCGGCCTGGACGCCAACACGCTGGTGCAGATCGACGGCTTGCAGGAGCCGCTGTCCGTGGCCCTCGCCAGCCGGCAGTTGCCGATGAGCCGCGAGCATCTAGTGGGCCTGCACGCCCAGGCACTGGTGGATGCACTGATCCCCATCGACGCACGGGAATACTCCATCGCCTCCATCGCCAGCGACGGCGTGCTGGAACTGATCGTGCGCCAGGAGCGTCATGCGGACGGTAGTTTGGGGCTGGGTTCTGGCTGGTTGACCGAGCATATGGCCTTGGGTGACAGCGTCAGCCTGCGCCTGCGCCGTAACAGCGGCTTCCATCTGCCGGGCGCTCCGGCGCCGATGATCCTGATCGGCAACGGCACCGGCCTGGCCGGCCTGCGTAGCTTGCTCAAGGCGCGCATTGCCAGCGGCGAGCAACGCAACTGGCTGCTGTTCGGTGAACGCAACCGGGCGCACGACTTCCATTGCCGTGAAGAACTGCAGGGTTGGGTGGAAAGCGGCGACCTGACGCGCCTTGATCTGGCGTTCTCTCGGGATCAGGCGGAGAAAGTCTACGTGCAGGATCTGTTACTGCAGCGCGGTGAAGAGCTGAAGCGCTGGCTGGATGACGGCGCGGCGATCTATATCTGCGGCAGCCTGCACGGCATGGCTGGCGGGGTGGATGCGGCGTTGAACGGGTTGCTGGGTGAGTCGGCGGTGGAAGAGCTGATCGAACTGGGGCGGTATCGCCGGGACGTTTATTGAGGATGATTCTGGGGCCGCTTTGCGTCCCTTCGCGACGGTTCGGCGTCCCGACGGGCTCGCTCCCACAGGATCATGGACCTGTCATCAACATGTGGGAGCGAGCTTGCTCGCGAAGGGCTGCAAGGCAGCCCCAGAACTTTCAATGAAGCTCGAAGGTATCGGCATCCAGGTTCGCCGGGAACCGTGTGCGGTACGCCGCCAGATCCACCGCGCTCAACACCGCAGTAAACACCCCGTCCGCCTCACCAGCGCTGAGCAAGCTCTCGCCCTGGAAGTCCAACACCTGGCTGTCGCCGGTATAAGCGAAGCCCTTGCCATCCGTACCCACCCGGTTCACCGCGGCCACATAGCACAGGTTCTCGATCCCCCGCGCCGGCAGCAACCGGTTCCAGTGCAGGCGTCGTGCCGCCGGCCAGTTGGCGGTGTACAGCAGCAGATCCGTGTCCTGAGCATCGCGGCTCCACACCGGGAAGCGCAGGTCGTAACAGATCAGCGGGCGCACCCGCCAGCCTTTGAGTTCGAACTGCACCTGACGCTCGCCGGGGGTGTAGTGCTTGTGCTCGCCGGCCATGCGGAACAGGTGGCGCTTGTCGTAGTGCAGAATCTCGCCATCCGGCCGCGCCCAGAGCAGGCGGTTGCGGTGGCTGCCGTCGGCGGCCTGGATGATCACGCTGCCGGTGATCACCGCATCGATACGTGCCGCTTGGGCCTTGAGCCACTTGTAGGTGGGGCCGTTTTCCGGCTCGGCCAGGCGCTCGGATTCCATGGAGAAGCCGGTGGTGAACATTTCCGGCAGGATCACCAGATCAGCGCCACGGGCCTGGTCCAGCAGGGTTTCGAAATGGGCGTAGTTTCCCTGGCGGTCCTGCCACAGCAGGCTGGTCTGGATCAGGGCAACGGTCAGGTTGGGCAGGCTGCTCAGATCGCGCATAGTTTCTCCGCTGCCTCGCGCAGCGTCTCCTCGCGTTTGGCGAAACACAGGCGCACGAGGCGCTGCTGCGCAATGGGCTGCTGGTAGAACACCGACACCGGAATGGTCGCCACGCCGTGTTCACGGGTCAGCCACAGGGCCATGTCGACATCGTTGAGGTCGGGGCGAATCTGCGAGTAATCCACCAACTGGAAGTACGTGCCCGCAGCGCGACGGAAGCTGAAACGCGATGGCGTCAGCAGGTCGCAGAACAGGTCGCGCTTGGCCTGATAAAAGGCCGGCAGTTCGTCCACATGCTCCGGGTGCTCGGCCATGAAATCCGCCAGCGCCCATTGCAGCGGGGTCACGCCACAGAAGTTGACGTACTGGTGGACCTTGCGCAGTTCGGCGCTCAAGGCCGGTGGCGCTACCACATAACCGGTCTTCCAGCCGGTGACGTGGTAGGTCTTGCCGAACGAACTGACCACGAACGCGCGCTGATACAGCGCCTCATGGGCCAGCACGCTGGCGTGGGCGACACCGTCGAACACCAGGTGCTCGTACACCTCGTCGCTGATCAGGTAAATGTCGCGGTCTGCGATCAACGCCGCCAACTGGTCCAGATCCGCCCGAGTAATCAGCGCGCCGCTGGGATTGTGCGGCGAGTTGATGATGACCATGCGCGTGCGCGGGCTCAGGGCATCGCTGAATTTCTGCCAGTCGATGGAGAAGTCCGTGGCGTCCAGTTGCACGTGCACGCAGCGACCGCCGGCCAGTTCGACGGCGGGCTCGTAGCTGTCGTAGCTCGGGTCGAAGACGATGACTTCATCACCGGCACGGATCACCGCATGAATGGCACAGAAGATCCCTTCGGTCGCACCCGGAACGATGGTGATTTCGTGGTCGGCATCGATGTTGACGCCGTAGTGCCGCGCAACCTTGGCCGCCACCTGCTGGCGCAACGCAGGCAGGCCGGTCATCGGCGAATACTGGTTGTGTCCGGCACTGACATGCCGCCCGACGGCGTCGAGCAAGGCCTGCGGGCCATTGAAATCGGGGAAACCCTGGGACAGGTTCAACGCGCCGGTCTGCACGGCGAGCTGGGACATGGTGGTGAAGATGGTCGTGCCGACATTCGGCAGCTTGCTGCTGATCATGGAGCCCTCTTTCCTGCGGACCCGCCCCGGGAGGCGCGGACAGGCCCCGAGCATAGCGGATTGGGTGGTCAGGAAAAAGGTTGAAACAAACTCCCGGCGCGGGGCGCTGATCCGGGTCAAAAACGCGTGCGGCGCGCCGCGAGCGAATAGCCCACGGTGCGCCGCAACGGTTTTACTTGCGCTTGTCCTTGCGCTTCTTCTCGGCTTTCTTGTGGTGCGTCATCAGCCGGCGCTTCTTGTTGACCTGGCGGTCGGTGAGGGTGTTCTTGTTGCCCTCATAAGGGTTGTCGCTACCCTTGTACTCGATGCGGATCGGCGTACCCACCAGCTTCAGCACGCGGCGATAGGTGTTTTCCAGGTAACGCGAGTACGAACGCGGGACCTTCTCCACCTGGTTGCCGTGGATCACGATGATCGGCGGGTTGGCGCCACCCAGGTGGGCATAACGCAGCTTGATCCGGCGGCTGTTGACCATCGGCGGCTGGTGCTCGCTGACCGCGTCTTCGAGGATCTGGGTCAGGCGGCTGGTCGGCCAGCGGGTGACCGCCGACTTGAACGAGTTCTGCACCGACTGGTACAGGTTGCCGACGCCAGTGCCGTGCAATGCCGAGATGAAGTGAATATCGGCGAAGTCGACGAAGAACAGCCGGCGCTCCAGCTCGGTCTTCACGTAGTCGCGCTCGCCCGGCTGCATGCCATCCCACTTGTTCAGGGCGATGACGATGGCGCGACCGGCTTCCAGGGCGAAGCCCAGCAGGTTCAGGTCATGGTCCACCACGCCCTCGCGGGCATCCATGACGAAGATCACCACGTTGGCGTCCTTGATCGCCTGCAGGGTCTTCACCACCGAGAATTTTTCAACTTCCTCGTGGATCTTGCCGCGCTTGCGCACCCCGGCCGTGTCGATCAGGGTGTACTTCTCTTCGTTGCGCTCGAAGGGAATGTAGATACTGTCGCGGGTCGTGCCGGGCTCGTCGTAGACCACCACGCGCTCTTCGCCGAGCATGCGGTTGACCAGGGTCGACTTGCCGACGTTGGGACGACCGATGATGGCGATCTTGATCCCATCTTTTTCGCTCGGGCCGGGAATCCGTACGGCTTCCTGGCCTTCGGCGACGTCTTCAGCCAGTGCGTCTTCTTCTTCCTCGCGCGGCGTGTCGCCCAGCACGATTTCCATCAACGTATTGATGCCACGGCCCTGGGAGCCGGCGACCGGAATCGCGTTGCCCATGCCCATCGGCGCGAACTCGGCGCGGGCGGTGTCAGGATCGATGTTGTCGATCTTGTTGGCCACCAGGTACGAGCGCTTGTTCCGCTTGCGCAGGTGCTCGGCGATCATCTGGTCGGCGGCGGTCATGCCGGCGCGGGCGTCGACCAGGAACAGCACGTGATCGGCTTCTTCGATGGCCATCAGCGATTGCTCGGCCATCTTTTCGTCCATGCCTGCTTCGTCACCGGTGATACCACCGGTGTCGATCAGGATGTAGCTACGTCCCTGCCAGCGCGCTTCGCCGTACTGGCGGTCGCGGGTCAGACCCGAGAGGTCGCCGACGATGGCGTCGCGGGTCTTGGTCAGGCGGTTGAACATGGTGGATTTGCCGACGTTCGGCCGACCTACCAGGGCGATTACGGGAACCATGCGGCTCTCCATTTGCGTAAATTCAAAAAATACAAAGGCCGCTGCGAGGCAGCGGCCGGAGTTTCGGGCGACGTCTCGCGACGTCGCGGCCCGGGGCACTCAGGCCCCAAGCATAGACTCAGCGTATGCTCAGCGCCTCAAGGGTGCCGCTGTTGCCATACACATAAATCGTGTCGCCCACCACCAGTGGGCGGGCGCGCAGTCCATCGCTGTCGATGCGCTCACGGCCAACGAAACGGCCGTCCACCTGGCTCAGCAGGTGCAGGTAACCTTCCAGGTCACCGACTGCCACGTAGCTGGAGAACACTTCCGGCGCCGACAACTGGCGGCGAGCCAGTTGGTCGTTGCTCCACAAGGCCGACGAAGAACGCTCGTCGATACCTTCGACAGTGCCCGTCGCTTCGCTCACATAAACGTTGCCGAAGCCCTGCGCCACACCGGTGTAGCTGGAAGCATCACGCTGCCAGAGCACACGGCCGGACTCCAGGTCCAGACCCGCGACGCGGCCCTGGTAGCTGGCGACGTACAGGGTGCCACCCGACAGCAGCAGGCCGCCGTCGATGTCCACCACGCGCTCCAGTTCCGAACGACCTTGCGGAACGGCGACCCGTTGTTCCCACACCGGCACGCCGTTGCGGGTATCCAGGGCGACCACTTTGCCACTGGACAGGCCGGCGACTGCCAGGCTGTTGGTAACGATCGGAGCACCGGTACCACGCAGGGTCAGTACCGCTGGAGTACTTTCGTAGATCCAGCGACGATCACCCGTGTTGGCATCGAGGCCGATCACGCGGTCGTCCTGAGTCTGGACGACAACGATGTCACCGTTGTTCGCAGGCGGAGCCAGCACTTCGCTGGTCACCCGGGAACGCCATTTCTCTTCGCCAGTGCTGGAGTCCAGGGCAATCACTTCACCCTTGAGGGTGCCGAGCGTGACCAGGCCATAACCAACGCCGACAGCGCCGGAGACCGGCAGGTCGAGGTCTTTCTTCCAGACCACGTCGCCGTTCAGACGGTCCAGGGCCATCACCACACCGGTGACGTCCGAGGCGTAGATCCGGTCGTTCTCGATCGCCGGCACCAGCATGTTGAAGCTGTCGCCCTGGCCATCGCCGATCGAACGGCTCCACTGCTTCTTGAGCACCACCTCTTCGGTGAACTTGGTCAGTTCGGCCGGAGGCAATTCCTTCTTGCTGTTGCTGCTGCAACCCGCGGCCAGAATGGCCAGGCTCAGCACTGCTGCATGTTTCCAACCAATCACGTCAGGCATCCCCTTTGGCCAGGTCGTCGAGCTTGAGTTGCAGACCACCTACCGCATCGTCGTCAGACAGTGCGGCCTTGGCCTTTTCGTATGCAGCATGTGCGTCATCGCTACGGCCCAGTTGCACCAGCAGGTCGCCCTTGAGCTCTTCGCGGGTGGCAACGAACGCCTTGTCAGTGTCGCCGTCGAGCAGTTTCAGGGCCTCATCGGCCTTGTTCTGTGCAGCCAGCACGCGGGCCAGACGCTGACGGGCGATTTCGCCCAGGGTCGCGTCGGCAGGCTTGTCGGTGACGCTCTTCAGCTCGGCGGCGGCGTCATCCAGCTTGCCGCTCTCCACCGCAACCTTGGCGACAAACAGGCTGGCGTACTGGGCGTAGGCCGAACCCGGGAACTCGCTTTTGAGCTTCCCGGAAAGCTCCGCGACCTTGGCCTTGTCGGGCTCACCGGTCGGCGTCAGCGTGGTTTCCAGCAGGGCCTGATAGAGGTTCGAGGCGCCTTGCGACTGGTTGTTCTGGTACTTGTGCCAGGCTTGCCAGCCAAACACCACAACCAGTGCGAGCAGACCGCCAGTTACCAGTGGCTTGCCGTTGCGCTCCCACCAGTCCTTGAATGCGGCCAGTTGTTCATCATCGGTACTCGACACCCCAATACTCCTTTTCACCAAATCCGCTGATGGGCGCTTCACGCCTGCGCGAGGGAAGCTTCCAGGTGCTCAGCCAGAGCATCCCAGGCAATGTTTTGTTGTTCGCCCTGACCACGCAGGGGTTTGAAACCTACCACTTGTTGGGCCAGTTCGTCGTCCCCGAGGATCAGCGCATACAGCGCCGCGCTCTTGTCGGCCTTCTTGAACTGGCTCTTGAAGCTGCCGCCGCCGGCGTTGACCTGCAGGCGCAGGTTCGGCAGACGGTCACGCAGACGCTCGCTCAGTTGAAGGCCAGCCAGTTCGGCTTGCTCGCCGAAGGCGCAGAGGTAGACGTCGACCTGACGGGAGATCGACTCAGGTACCAGCTCCAGGGTTTCCAGCAGCAGGATCAGACGCTCGATACCCATGGCGAAACCAACGCCCGGGGTCGGCTTGCCGCCCATCTGCTCGACCAGACCATCGTAACGGCCGCCGGCGCAGACGGTGCCCTGGGAACCAAGCTTGTCGGTGACCCACTCGAACACGGTCTTGCTGTAGTAGTCGAGACCACGCACCAGCTTGGTGTTGATCACGTACGGAATGCCGGCGGCATCCAGGCGCGACTTAAGGCCTTCGAAGTGAATCCGCGACTCTTCGTCCAGATACTCTTCCAGCTTCGGCGCACCGACCAGGGCCGCCTGGGTATTGGCGTCCTTGCTGTCGAGGATGCGCAGCGGGTTGGTCTTCAGGCGGCGCTGGCTGTCTTCGTCCAGTTGCTCGAGACGGGCGGACAGGAATTCCACCAGCGCATCACGGTAGCGGGCGCGCGCTTCGCTGGTGCCCAGGCTGTTGAGTTCCAGTTTCACCGCATCGCGCAGACCCAGCAGGCCCCACAGGCGCCAGGTCAGGACGATCAGCTCGGCGTCGATGTCCGGGCCGTCGAGGTTGAAGACCTCGATACCGATCTGGTTGAACTGGCGATACCGGCCTTTCTGCGGACGCTCGTGACGGAACATCTGGCCGATGTACCAGAGCTTCTGCACCTGGCCGCCGCCGCTGATGCCGTGCTCCAAAACCGCACGCACGCAGGACGCGGTGCCTTCCGGGCGCAGGGTCAGGGAGTCACCGTTGCGGTCGTTGAAGGTGTACATCTCTTTTTCGACGATGTCGGTCACTTCACCGATGGAGCGCTTGAACAGCTCGGTGAACTCGACGATCGGCATGCGGATCTGGCGATAGCCGTAGGTATCCAGCAGACCTGCAACGGTGCTCTCGAAGTAGCGCCACAGCGGCGTCTGCTCGGGCAGGATGTCGTTCATGCCACGGATGGCTTGCAGCGATTTGCTCACGGAAAATCCTTAACGAAATCTGTAGCGGTCAACCGCGGGCAATCACTGCCGCGTCGGCCTCGGCCTTCTCGGCCGCTTTCTGGCGAATGAGCTTTTCAAGCTCCTCGACCAGGTTGTCATTGGTCAGCTTCTGCGCCGGCTTGCCGTCGATGTAGATCAGGTTCGGCGTGCCGCCGGTCAGCCCGACATGGGCTTCCTTGGCTTCGCCGGGTCCGTTGACCACACAACCGATCACCGCGACATCCATCGGCACCAGCAGGTCTTCCAGACGGCCTTCAAGCTCGTTCATGGTCTTGACCACATCGAAGTTCTGCCGCGAGCAGCTCGGGCAGGCGATGAAGTTGATGCCACGGGAACGCAGGTGCAGCGATTTGAGGATGTCGTAGCCGACTTTCACTTCTTCGACCGGGTCGGCCGCAAGCGAAATGCGAATAGTATCGCCAATCCCGTCGGCGAGCAGCATACCGAGGCCGACCGCCGATTTCACCGTGCCAGAACGCAGGCCGCCGGCTTCGGTGATGCCCAGGTGCAGCGGCTGGACGATCTGCTTGGCCAGCAAGCGGTAGGCTTCGACGGCCATGAACACGTCGGAAGCCTTCACGCTGACCTTGAAATCCTGGAAATTCAGGCGATCGAGGTGCTCGACATGGCGCAACGCCGACTCCACCAGCGCTGCCGGGGTCGGTTCGCCGTACTTCTTCTGCAGGTCCTTTTCCAGCGAACCTGCGTTGACGCCGATGCGGATCGGGATGCCCCGGTCGCGAGCGGCATCGACCACGGCACGCACACGGTCTTCGCGGCCGATGTTGCCCGGGTTGATACGCAGGCAGTCAACGCCCAGCTCGGCGACGCGCAGAGCAATGCGGTAATCGAAATGGATATCGGCGACCAGCGGCACGCTGACCAGTTGCTTGATGCGACCGAAGGCTTCGGCGGCATCCATGTCCGGGACGGAAACCCGGACGATATCAACGCCGGCGTCTACCAGACGGTTGATCTGCGCCACGGTGGCGGCAACGTCGTTGGTATCGGTGTTGGTCATGCTCTGGACAGCGATGGGTGCATCGCCGCCGACAGGCACGTTACCGACCCAGATCTTTCTGGATTCGCGACGTTTGATAGGAGATTCGCCGTGCATGACTTATTGCCCCAACTTCAGGCGAGCGGTTTCGCCACTGGTGAACGGAGCGACATCGACGGCCTGACCGTTGTAGGTGATCTGCGCGCCGCGGGCAAAGCCCAGGCGTACCGAGAAAGGTGGTTTGCCGGTCAGCTCCAGGGTATCGCCCTTGCGCTTGACCGCGCTGAACAGCACCTTGCCGTTACCGTCGGTCACCGAGGTCCAGCAATCGGCAACGAACTGCATGTGCAGTTGGCCGCTGCCAGCGGAAACAGCGGCAGGCTGAGCGGCAGGTGCTGGCGTCGCGGCCGCTACAGTCGGGGCGCTGACCACTGGTGCTGCGGGCACTGCTGGCGCGGGTGCCGCGGCAGCCGGAGCAGCTGGAGTCACAGGCGCAGCAGGATGTGTTGTTGCAGTAGCGGGAGCCGGGGCCGGGACCGGAGCTTCAGCGGTAGCCGCAGGGGCCTGCTCGGTGACGGGCGGGGTGGCTTCCGGTTCCTGGCCAGCGGTTACGGCCTGATCTTCAGGCTCGTCCAACTGATGGATCTGCGTGGTGCCGTCGGCGCTTTCGACTTCGACATGCTCCAGGGCAATGTTTGCCTGGTCCTTGCCGCGCAGGCTGCTCTGGTCTTGCCACCAGACGAAACCGCCACCGACCACCAGAACCAGCAGCAGCAGGCTGACGATGCGCATGATGTTGTGCGAAAGACGGACCGGCTCTTCGATACGACCCAGCGCGTGTACGTCACTGCCCTGGGCATGCGTACCGGTGTAATGGTCGAAGGCCTGGACCAGTGCGGCCTGGTCCATCTCGAACAGCTTGGCGTAGGCGCGGATATAGCCGCGGGCGAAGGTGTGTCCCGGCAGCTTGTCGAACGCGCCGGATTCGAGGTTGTTCAGGGAACTCACGGTCAGGTTGAGCTTGCGGGCCACGTCGGCCTGCGACCAGTCCCGGCTCTCACGAGCCTGACGCAGAATCTCACCGGGATTTTCGCGAGTCGCTGGTGCTACTTCGGGATGCGCCGCTTTCATCATTGCTCCGACAGGTATTGCTGATATTCCGGCGTACCGGGATAAAGTCGTTGTAATTGCAGGCCCAGTTCGGCGGCCGTGGTCCGTTCTTCGAAGACGGTCGCCAGGCGGTTGCCCAGCAACAGGCTGCGTGCACTCGGTTCACTCAAGCGGCTGTGCCGGTCGTAGAACGCGCGAGCTGGCACATAATGCCTGTCTTCGTAAGACATCTCAGCCATTTCCAGCAAGGCCCGAGGCTGCTGCTGGTTGAGACGCAAAGCTTTTTCCAGGTATTCCCGCGCCTGGTCGCGCTGACCCAGCCTGATGGCCGTCAATCCGAGGTTCTCGAACACCCGGGACCGCTCAGGATACAGGGTATCGGCCGACGCTTGGCGAAACATCTGCTGCGCCTCGGCATATTGCCCCTGGCTGTAGAGAAAACCACCGTAGTTATTGCGAATGCGTGGGTCATGGGGCTGGGCCGACAGGGCCTTCTGGAAGTGCATCCGGGCCAGCGCCGGCTCGTTCTCACGCTGGAAAACCAGCGCCAGCGCCGCATTGACCTCGGCATCATCGGCACCGAGCGCCAGCGCCTTCTTCAAGGGAATCTTCGCCCTTTCGCTCTGGCCATGTTGCAGATACCCCAGACCCAATTGCACATAGGCCTTGCGGGACTCGTCGCGTACTTTGTCACCGGACGTTGCACAGCCGTAAAGCAGCGTCAGCAGGAGAAGCGGCAGCGCGACGCGCAAGGTCATGGCGGTCCTCGTCTCAGTTGCCCGCCGCGCCGCTGGAATCGGCGTCGGCGTTCAATTGCCGCACAGCGATGTAGCGCTCACTGCGACGGGTACGGTCCATGACCTGGCCGACCAGTTGCCCGCACGCGGCATCGATGTCTTCACCGCGGGTGGTGCGCACGGTCACGTTGTAACCGGCGTGGTGCAGGCAGTCCTGGAAACGGCGGATCGCGTTGTTGCTCGGACGCTCGTAGCCAGAGTGCGGGAACGGGTTGAACGGGATCAGGTTGATCTTGCACGGCACGTTCTTCAGCAGCTCGGCCATTTCCTGGGCGTGTTCAAGCTTGTCGTTGACGTCCTTGAGCAGGGTGTACTCGATGGTCAGTACACGCTTCTCGCCGAGCTCGGACATGTAGCGCATGCACGACTCGAGGAGAACCTTGAGCGGGTACTTCTTGTTGATCGGCACCAGTTCGTTGCGCAGCGCGTCGTTCGGCGCGTGCAGCGACAGGGCCAGGGAGACGTCGATGTGCTTGGCCAACTCATCGATCATCGGCACCACGCCAGAGGTGGACAGGGTCACCCGGCGCTTGGAAATGCCATAGCCGAGGTCGTCCATCATCAGGTGCATGGCGGCGACCACGTTGTCGAAGTTCAGCAGTGGCTCACCCATGCCCATCATCACCACGTTGGTGATGGCACGGTCGATGGTGGCCGGCACGCTGCCGAACGACTTGTTGGCAATCCACACCTGACCGATGACTTCGGCGGCGGTGAGGTTGCTATTGAATCCTTGCTTGCCGGTGGAGCAGAAACTGCAGTCCAGAGCACAACCGGCCTGGGACGATACGCACAACGTACCGCGCTTGCCCTGGGGGATGTAGACGGTTTCGACGCAACTGCCAGAGGCCACGCGCACCACCCATTTACGGGTGCCGTCGCTGGAGATGTCCTCGCTGACCACTTCCGGGCCGCGAATCTCGGCGCACGACTTGAGCTTTTCGCGCAGCGCCTTGCCGACGTTGGTCATGGCGTCGAAATCATCGACGCCAAAGTGGTGAATCCATTTCATTACCTGACCGGCACGGAAGCGCTTCTCCCCTATCGAGTCGAAGAATTTTTCCATTTCCGGCTGGGTAAGTCCCAACAGGTTAGTTTTGCCAGTCGATGTAGTCATGGATTCACCCTCACTCGAAAGCCGTGGCTTAGCGAGTGGTTACCTCGGTAGCTGCGAAGAAGTAAGCGATTTCGCGAGCGGCAGCGGCTTCGGAGTCCGAACCGTGAACGGCGTTGGCGTCGATGGACTCGGCGAAGTCAGCACGGATGGTGCCGGCAGCAGCTTCTTTAGGGTTGGTAGCGCCCATCAGCTCACGGTTGCGAGCGATGGCGTTTTCGCCTTCCAGAACCTGAACGACAACTGGACCGGAGGTCATGAAGGCAACCAGGTCACCGAAGAAACCGCGCTCTGCGTGCTCGGCGTAGAAGCCTTCAGCTTCAGCCTTGGACAGTTGCTTGATTTTCGAAGCAACGATTTTCAGGCCGGCGTCTTCGAAACGGGTGGTGATTTTGCCGATGACGTTCTTGGCAACGGCGTCAGGCTTGATGATGGAGAAAGTACGTTGAACAGCCATGGTGTAACTCCAGAAACAGTAAGTGATGCGAAAAATTAAACCCGCGAATTATACGCGGGTTCCGGGGGATTGCCTAACCTGCCGAGTGCGCTCAGTCGGCTTCTTCGATCCAGGCGCCCTGAATGGCTTCCAGGACCTTCTCGCCGCCGCGGGCCGGATCGTCGCTGAAGTCTGGCAATGCCAGCACCCAGCGATGCAGATCGACGAAATTCACGTAGCGAGGATCGACTTCCGGCTTGCTTTCGGCAAGCTGGATAGCAATTTCAAGTACATCAACCCATTTCAGGCTCATGTCGGCTCCAGGATCAATGCGGCGCTTCGGCGGCGTGGTTGAGCGAGTACTTCGGAATCTCGATGGTCAGGTCGTCTTCACCAACGACCACCTGGCAGGCCAGACGAGACTGCGCTTCCAAGCCCCAGGCCTTGTCCAGCATGTCTTCTTCCAGCTCGTCGGCTTCCTCGACCGAGTCGAAGCCCTGGCGGACGATGCAGTGACACGTGGTGCAGGCACACACGCCGCCACAGGCGCTTTCGATCTCGATGTGGTGGTCATGGGCCAGTTCGAGAATGGAAGTCCCCGGTGCTGCCTCGACGGTCAAGCCGTCCGGACAGAACTTCTCGTGGGGCAGAAATGTAACCTGCGGCATCAGTTGTCCTCGATCTCATTCAGGTTGCGCCCGGCCAGTGCGGCTTTGACCGTCGAATCAAGGCGTCGGGCAGCAAAGGCATCGGTCACCTGCGACAGACGCTTGGTCTGCTGCTCGATGGCCGAGCCATCGGTGCCGCTCATCAAATCACGCAAATCTTGCATCTGTTGTTCGATCGCCAGGCGTTCTTCGGCGTCCAGCAGACGCTCACCGTCGGCATCCAGCGCGCCCTGCACCGCTTCGAGTAGGCGCTCGGCGTCGACCTGGTGTTCACGCAACTGGCGCGCCGCCTTGTCATTGCCGGCGTGTTCGAAGGAGTCCTTGAGCATGCGGGCGATTTCGCCATCGGTCAGGCCGTAGGACGGCTTGACCTGAATGCTCGATTCGACGCCCGAACCCAGCTCCCGCGCGGAAACGCTGAGCAGGCCGTCGGCATCCACCTGGAAGGTCACGCGGATCTTCGCGGCACCGGCCACCATGGCAGGAATGCCACGCAGCTCGAAACGGGCAAGGGAACGGCAATCGCTGATCAGCTCGCGCTCACCCTGGAGCACGTGGATCATCATGGCCGTCTGGCCATCCTTGTAGGTGGTGAATTCCTGGGCTCGGGCGACCGGAATGGTGGTGTTGCGCGGAATCACCTTCTCCATCAGCCCGCCCATGGTCTCCAGCCCCAGGGACAGCGGAATCACGTCAAGCAGCAGCAACTCGCCACCTTCGCGGCGGTTGCCGGCCAGAGTATCGGCCTGGATCGCAGCACCAATGGCCACCACCTGATCCGGGTCGATATCGGTCAGCGGCTGACGCCCGAACAACTCGCCCACGGCACTGCGTACGCGAGGAACACGGGTCGAGCCGCCGACCATGACCACCGCTTCGACTTCTTCCAGCTCGATACCGCTGTCACGCACGGCGCGACGGCAAGCTTTCAGGCTGCGGGCGATCATCGGCTCGATCAGCGCATCGAAGGCGTCACGGGTCAGCTCGGCTTGCCAGCCGTCGTAGCGAACGGCTACGGAATCGGCGTCGGTCAGGGCTTCCTTGGCGGCGCAGGCGGTTTCCAGCAGGCGACGCTGCGCACCGGGATCGAGGTCGGAAGACAAGCCGGCCGACTGTACGATCCAACTGGCAATGGCGTGGTCGAAATCATCGCCGCCCAGGGCGGTATCGCCACCAGTGGCCAGCACTTCGAAGACACCGCCGGTCAGGCGCAGGATGGAAATATCGAAGGTGCCGCCGCCCAGGTCGTAGATGGCCACAACGCCTTCGGCGTTCTGGTCCAGGCCGTAGGCGACAGCCGCAGCGGTCGGCTCGTTGAGCAGGCGCAGCACGTTGAGGCCGGCCAGACGCGCGGCGTCCTTGGTGGCCTGGCGCTGAGCGTCGTCGAAATAAGCCGGTACGGTGATCACCGCGCCAACCAGCTCGCCACCGAGAGTTTCTTCAGCGCGTTGGCGCAGCACCTTGAGGATATCGGCGGAGACTTCCACCGGGCTCTTCGGCCCCTGGATCGTCTCGATGAACGGCATGTGCGACTCGCCGCCGACGAAGCGGTAAGGCAGTTGCTCACCCAGTTGCTTGACGTCCGCGAGACCACGCCCCATCAGGCGCTTGACCGACAGGATGGTGTTCAACGGATCGGCAGAGGCCGACTCACGGGCAACGTGACCGACATCGACGTGGTCGGCGTGGTAGCGCACCGCGGACGGCAGGATGACCCGGCCTTCGGCATCGGGCAACGGAGCGGAAAGACCACTGCGCAGGGCAGCGACCAGCGAATTGGTAGTACCCAGGTCGATACCCACGGCCAGGCGGCGCTGGTGGGGTTGAGGAGTCTGACCGGGTTCGGCGATCTGCAGTAGGGCCATGCTTATCTGAATACCAGGGGTGTCGCCAGGGGCGGCACCGGGTTAATCGTCGAGGCGCTCTTCCAGCTGGCGCACTTCGTAGGCGAGCTTGTCGAGGAACTGCATGCGGCGCATCAGGCGTTCGGCCTGTTCACGCTGCGCGGCGTCGTTCCAGCAAGCGGCGAACTCCTCGTTGAGGGCTTCGGAGGCGGCTTTCAGGCGGCGCTTGAACGCGGCCAGGCCATCGAGGTCGGCACTGTCCTGAAGGTCTTCGAGCTCTTCGCGCCACTGCATCTGCTGGAAGAGAAACTCGGGATCGTGGACGGTGACTTCCTGCGGCACTTCATGGCCGCCGAGCGCCAACAGGTAACGCGCCCGACGGGGCGCGCTCTTGAGGGTCTGATAGGCATCGTTGAGACCAGCGGACCGCTCCAGCGCCAGGCGCTGTTCGCGCTCGGACGCATCGGCGAACCGGTCTGGATGCACGGCACGGGCCAGCTCGCGGTAGCGGGCGGCCAGTTGCTCGAGGTCCAGACGGAAGTCCGGCTGCAGTTCAAACAGGGCGAAATGACAAGGAGTACCCACGCGCAGCCTCAGACGTTGAAGCTTTCGCCGCAGCCACACTCACCGCGCACGTTGGGGTTGTTGAACTTGAAGCCTTCGTTCAACCCTTCCTTGACGAAGTCCAGCTCGGTGCCGTCGAGGTACACCAGACTTTTCGGGTCGATGATCACTTTCACACCGTGACTTTCGAACACTTCGTCTTCGCCGTTCGGCTCGTCAACGAACTCCAGCACGTAGGCCAGACCGGAGCAGCCGGTAGTACGGACACCCAGGCGAACGCCGTCACCCTTGCCGCGTCCTTCGAGGGAGCGCCGCACGTGGTTGGCGGCGGCTTCTGTCATGCTGATAGCCATCGAGACTCCTTAAACCTGCTGAAGGTGGTTCAGATCAGACCTTTCTTCTGCTTGTAATCGCGAACGGCCGCCTTGATGGCGTCTTCGGCGAGTACCGAGCAGTGGATCTTGACCGGCGGCAGGGCCAGTTCTTCGGCCAGCTGCGTGTTCTTGATGGTCTCGGCTTCGTCCAGGGTCTTGCCCTTCATCCACTCGGTGGCGAGGGAGCTGGAAGCGATGGCCGAACCACAGCCGTAGGTCTTGAACTTGGCGTCTTCGATGACGCCCTGCTCGTTGACCTTGATCTGCAGGCGCATCACGTCGCCGCACGCCGGAGCGCCGACCATGCCGGTGCCAACATCCGGGTCTTCGGCATTCATCTTGCCGACGTTGCGCGGGTTTTCGTAGTGGTCGATGACCTTTTCACTGTATGCCATGGTGCAATTCCTTCCTCATCAGAGAGCCGCTCTTGCCGGCGACTACTTAGTGCGCAGCCCACTCGATCTTGGAGATGTCGACGCCGTCTTTGTACATATCCCACAGCGGCGACAATTCGCGCAGCTTGGTAACGGCCTCGCAGACCTTCTGCGCGGCGTAGTCGATTTCTTCTTCGGTGGTGAAGCGACCGAAGGTGAAGCGGATCGAGCTGTGCGCCAGTTCGTCGTTGCGGCCCAGGGCACGCAGGACATAGGACGGCTCGAGGGATGCCGAAGTGCACGCGGAACCAGACGATACGGCCAGGTCCTTGAGCGCCATGATCAGCGACTCGCCTTCGACGTAGTTGAAGCTCAGGTTCAGGTTGTGCGGGATACGCGCGGTCAGGCTGCCGTTGACGTACAGCTCTTCCAGGCCTTCGACCTGTTTGAAGAAGCGATCGCTCAGGGCCTTGATACGCACGTTCTCGCTGGCCATCAGCTCTTTGGCGACGGCGAAGGCTTCGCCCATGCCGACGATCTGGTGGGTCGCCAGGGTGCCCGAACGCATGCCGCGCTCATGACCACCGCCGTGCATGGCAGCTTCCAGGCGAACCCGCGGCTTGCGGCTGACGTACAGCGCGCCAATACCTTTCGGGCCGTAGGTCTTGTGGGCGGAGAAGGACATCAGGTCGACTTTCAGCTTCTGCAGGTCGATCTCGACCTTGCCAGTGGACTGAGCCGCATCGACGTGGAACATCACACCGCGGGAGCGGGTCAGTTCACCGATGGCGGCGATGTCGTTGATGGTGCCGATCTCGTTGTTCACATGCATGATCGACACGAGGATGGTGTCGTCGCGCAGGACCGCTTCGATCATGGCCGGAGTGATCAGGCCGTCGCTGCCAGGCTCGAGGTAAGTGACTTCGAAGCCTTCGCGCTCGAGTTGGCGAGTGCTGTCCAGGACCGCTTTGTGCTCGATCTTGGAGGTGATGATGTGCTTGCCCTTGGTGCTGTAGAAGTGCGCGACACCTTTCAACGCCAGGTTGTCGGACTCGGTGGCACCGCTGGTCCAGACGATTTCGCGTGGGTCGGCATTGACCAGGTCAGCGACCTGGCGGCGAGCGTTTTCGACCGACTCTTCAGCTTTCCAGCCGAAGACGTGGGAGCGCGACGCCGGGTTACCGAAGTTCCCGTCGACCAGCAGGCATTCGCTCATCTTCTGGGCGACACGTGGGTCGACCGGAGTGGTCGCGGAGTAATCGAGGTAGATCGGCAACTTCATTGAATCTCTCCTATCAGGCAGGCGCGTCGCTCGTTCGAAACGGTCATTCGACGGCGGACGTTTCAATCTTGTCCAGATGCGGGGCTCGGCCGGCAATGCGGCGCAGGTCCTGGCGCTGGGCCACTTCCTGGACCTCTCGACGGGTCACTAGGTCGGCCAGGCTGATTCCGCTGAGGAATTCGTGGATTCGTGCACTGAGGTCGCACCACAAGTGGTGGGTCAGGCAGGTGTCGCCGGCATGGCAATCGCCGAGGCCTTGGCAACGGGTTGCGTCGACCGATTCATTGACCGCATCGATAACCTGGGCCACCTGGATGCTTTCCATGACTCGCGAGAGCTGATAGCCACCGCCTGGACCACGCACACTGGAAACCAGATTGGCGCGGCGCAGTTTGGCGAACAACTGCTCCAGATAAGAGAGGGAAATGCCTTGGCGCTCAGAGATGTCGGCCAGGGACACCGGCCCATTTTGCGCGTGCAGTGCCAGGTCAAGCATGGCAGTCACGGCGTATCGGCCTTTAGTAGTCAGTCGCATGGCTATTTGATACCACGGGAGTTACAGGATGTGTGCGAGTATGCGATTCCCGAGCATTTAAGTCAACTATAAGACCTACTGCTTTAGTCGGGATTGCGCCTGAACGGCGGGCGCGATCATAGCAAAGTCAGGGCGTGAGCACACGCCCCTTGTAACGAACGACCTGTCAATGCGTCGGCGCGTCGCTGCGAACCTCGCCTTTGACGCAGGCGAAATCTTCTTCATGCAAGGCCGGAAGCTCCTTGGCGCAGTAGTCGCTGCCGAGGTTCTTCAGCGCACCGCACATGTCTTCCAGGCGCCCGTCCACCGCTTGCAAGTGATCGAGCAACTGACCAATGGCACGGGCCACCGGGTCGGGCATGTCTTCGCTGACGCCGTAGGCATCGAAGCCGATCTTCTCGGCCATGGCCTTGCGCCGGGCCTCCTGCTCGACATCGGACTTGACGATGATCCGCCCCGGGATCCCTACCGCCGTAGCACCGGCCGGCACGGCCTTGGTGACCACTGCATTGGAGCCGATCTTGGCTCCGGCACCCACTGTGAACGGGCCGAGCACCTTGGCGCCAGCGCCGACGACCACGCCGTCTTCCAGGGTCGGATGGCGCTTGCCCTTGTTCCAGCTGGTGCCGCCGAGGGTGACGCCCTGGTACAGGGTGACATCGTCGCCGATCTCGGCGGTCTCGCCGATCACGATACCCATGCCATGGTCGATGAAGAAGCGCCGACCGACCTTCGCGCCCGGGTGGATCTCGATACCGGTCATCCAGCGGCCAAAGTTCGACACCAGCCGGGCCAGCCACTTCCAGTCTTTCTTCCACAGACAATGCGCCGCGCGGTGCAGCCAGATCGCGTGCATGCCCGGATAGCAGGTCAGCACCTCAAAGGCATTGCGTGCCGCCGGGTCACGGTGGAATACGCTTTGGATATCTTCACGCAGACGCTCGAACATTATTGATCCTTCCGCTTGTGTGCATCGCCCCGGGCCGCTTTCTGGGTTTCGGTGAGGATGCCGCGCAAAATACTCATTTCCGAACGATTCACCGCGCTGCGCCCGAACAGGCGACGCAGACGCGGCATCAGGTGCTTGGGCCGGGACGGATCGAGGAAACCGATCTGCACCAGCGTGTCTTCCAGGTGCCCGTAGAACCGCTCCATCTCATCCATGGTGGCCAGTTCTTCGACCGACTCATCCTTCTCCACTTTTTCCGTCTGCGACGCCTGCGCCAGCCAGGCCGTGCGGACCTCGTAGCTCAGCACCTGCACCGCCGCCGCCAGGTTCAGCGAGCTGAAATCCGGATTGGACGGGATGTGCACGTGGTAATGGCATCGCTGCAGTTCTTCATTGGTCAGGCCGGCGTGTTCACGACCGAAGACCAGGGCGACCTGCTCGCCCTGCGCCGCTCGTCCGGTAACTTCGGTGCCGCACTCGCGCGGTTCGAGCATCGGCCAGGGCAGGCTGCGACTGCGCGCGCTGGTGCCGATCACCAGGGTGCAGCCGACCAGCGCATCTTCAAGGGTGGAAACTACCTGGGCACCCGCCAGCACATCGTCAGCGCCGGAGGCGCGCGCGCTGGCCTCGGGCGACGGGAAGTCCGCAGGACTCACCAGCACCAGCCGCGACAGGCCCATGTTCTTCATGGCACGCGCAGCGCCTCCGATATTGCCGGGGTGGCTGGTACAAACCAGAACGACACGAATATTTTCCAGCACGGCAGGCGCTCTCAGACACTAAAAAGAGGGGAGCAAATCTTACAGAAGCGACCGCCATTAAGCTACGTAAGCAAATGTTGCCCTTCTGCCCGGAAAGTTTTCTGATAGAATGTGCGGCTTTCTTTAACACTCAGGTGAAACGTCCATGCAGCCCATGCTGAATATCGCGCTGCGCGCCGCCCGCAGCGCCAGCGAACTGATTTTCCGCTCAATCGAGCGCCTGGATACCATCAAGGTTGATGAGAAGGACGCCAAGGATTACGTGTCCGAAGTTGATCGCGCCGCCGAGAAAGTCATCATCGAAGCGCTGCGCAAAGCCTACCCGACCCACGCCATCCAAGGCGAAGAGACCGGCCTGCACGCCGGCAGCGGTGAAGGCGAAGACTACCTGTGGATCATCGACCCACTCGATGGCACCACCAACTTCCTGCGTGGCGTTCCTCACTTTGCTGTCAGCATCGCCTGCAAATACCGCGGCCGCCTTGAGCACGCCGTCGTACTGGACCCGGTTCGCCAGGAAGAATTCACCGCCAGCCGTGGCCGTGGCGCCCAGCTGAACGGCCGTCGCCTGCGTGTCAGCTCGCGCACCAGCCTGGAAGGCGCCCTGCTCGGCACCGGTTTCCCGTTCCGTGACAACCAGATGGAATACCTGGACAACTACCTGGGCATGTTCCGCGCTCTGGTCGGCCAGACCGCCGGCATCCGCCGCGCCGGTTCCGCCAGCCTGGACCTGGCCTACGTTGCCGCTGGTCGTTTCGACGCCTTCTGGGAGTCGGGCCTGTCCGAATGGGACATGGCTGCGGGCGCGCTGCTGATCCAGGAAGCGGGCGGCCTGGTGAGCGACTTCACCGGTGGTCACGACTTCCTCGAGAAAGGCCACGTCGTTGCCGGCAACATCAAGTGCTTCAAGGCTGTGCTGACGGCTATCCAGCCGCACCTGCCGCCTTCGGTCAAGCGCTGAGTTTTTAGCCGGGCATGAAAAAAGCACCTTTCGAGGTGCTTTTTTTTGGGCTGGATTTTTTGGGGCCTCATCGCTGGCAAGCCAGCTCCCACAAGGATCTGTACACCGCCCTTGTGGGAGCTGGCTTGCCAGCGATGAGGCCTACGGGTCACTGAGCCGGCTGCGCCTGCCCCAAAACCAGATTGCCCTGCTTATCCAGCGGAATCTGCGACCCAGGGTCACGGTCCATGCGCACCTGACCGACCTTCTCGCCCACCGAATACTTCACGTCATAGCCAACCACCTTCTCGCTGACGTCATTGACCGTGTTGCAACGGGTCTGTGTCGTGGAGTAGGTGTCGTTGTTCTGCATGTTCTCCTGAACCTTGTTACCGGCATAACCGCCGCCAACCGCACCGGCCACCGTGGCGATCTTCTTGCCGGTGCCGCCACCGATCTGATTGCCGAGCAACCCGCCCGCCACCGCACCGAGCACGGTACCGGCGATCTGGTGCTGGTCCTGCACGGGCTTCTGCCGCGTAACCGTCACATCCTTGCAGACTTCCCGTGGCGTCTTCACAGTCTGCTTGACCGGCTGCACACCCAGCACCTGGGCGTATTCCGGCCCGCTGTTGACCAGGCTGTAGGTCGCGACAGCACCTCCGGCAGTCACACCGACAGCACCCAGTACCGCACCCACCAGCATCGACTTATTCACGTGAACCTCCTGATTTACCTGCGGGTTTTACCCGCGCTTCTCCCAGCCTTGGAGCAAAAAAAAAGGCGCGAGTTCAATACTCGCGCCTTCCTCTTCCGCCTGAGGCGTAGGAAAAAGCCTTATGGACGCTCGTCCACACCTTCGGTTTTAACCGGAGGAATCAGGTCTTCGGTGCTCAGGTTCAGCCAGATCAGCACCACGTTGGCGATGTAGATCGACGAGTAAGTACCCGCCAGAACACCTACCAGCAGCGCCACGGAGAAGCCGTACAGGTTGTCGCCGCCGAAGAACAGCAGTGCGGCGATGGCCAGCAAGGTCGACACCGAGGTCGCCACGGTACGCAGCAAGGTCTGGGTGGTCGAGATGTTGATGTTCTCGATCAGCGTTGCCTTGCGCAGTACCCGGAAGTTCTCGCGAACCCGGTCGAACACGACGATGGTGTCGTTGAGCGAGTAACCGATGATCGCCAGTACCGCCGCCAGCACCGTCAGGTCGAAGGTGATCTGGAAGAACGACAGGATACCCATGGTCACGACCACGTCGTGGATCAGCGAGATGATCGCGCCGACCGCGAACTTCCACTGAAAGCGGAAGGCCAGGTAGATCATGATCCCGCCCAGCGCCAGGAGCATGCCGAGGCCACCCTGGTCACGCAGTTCCTCGCCGACCTGCGGGCCGACGAACTCGACGCGCTTGACGGTCGCCGGGTTGTCGCCGCCGGCCTTCTGCAACGCCTCGGAAACGCGGTTGCCCAGCAGCGGGTCATCGCCCGGCATCCGCACCAGCAGGTCAGTAGTCGCACCGAAGCTCTGCACCACGGCGTCGTGGAAGCCGGACTTGACCAGCTCTTCGCGAACCTGGGTCAGATCAGCCGGACGCTCGTAGGTCAGCTCGATGAGCGTACCGCCGGTGAAGTCCAGGCCGAAGTTCAGCCCTTTGTGGAACCAGCTGAACAACGCCAGAACGGTAAGGAGCATGGTGATGGCGAACGCAATATTGCGCACGCCCATGAAGTTGATCGTACGTAGCATGGCAGCCCCTTAAATCCACAGCTTCTTGAAGTCACGCCCGCCATAGATCCCGTTGACGATCGCACGGGTAACCATGATGGCAGTGAACATCGAGGTGAAGATACCCAGCGACATGGTGACCGCGAAGCCCTTGACCGGGCCGGTGCCCATTGCGAAAAGGATGCCGCCGACCAACAACGTCGTGAGGTTGGCGTCGAGAATCGCCGTGTAGGCACGGTCGAAACCTTCGTTGATGGCGCGCTGCACGGACATCCCGTTGGCCAGCTCCTCACGGATACGCGAGAAGATCAGCACGTTGGCGTCCACCGCCATACCCATGGTCAACACGATACCGGCGATACCAGGCAGCGTCAGGGTCGCGCCAAGCACCGACATCAGTGCCAGCAGCAGGACCATGTTGCCCGCCAGGGCGACGGTGGCGATCAGACCGAAGAACCGGTAGATGGCCATGATGAACAGCGAGACGAACAGCATGCCCCACAGCGACGCATCGATACCCTTGGTGATGTTGTCAGCACCCAGGCTCGGACCAATGGTGCGCTCTTCAGCGAAGTACATCGGCGCAGCCAGGCCACCGGCACGCAGCAGCAGGGCCAGTTCGGACGATTCACCCTGGCCGTTCAGGCCGGTAATACGGAACTGACTGCCCAGCGGCGACTGGATGGTCGCCAGGCTGATGATCTTCTTCTCTTCCTTGAAGGTCTGGATCGCTACGTCTTTCTCGACGCTGTCGACCACCTGCTTCTCGTAGCGAGTCATCGGACGCTGTTCGATGAAGATCACCGCCATGCTGCGACCGACGTTGCTGCGGGTCGCGCGGCTCATCAGCTCGCCGCCGTGGCCATCGAGACGGATGTTCACCTGCGGACGGCCGTGCTCGTCATAGCTGGCCTGGGCATCGGTAACCTGGTCACCGGTGATGATCAGACCACGCTCGACTGGCGCGGAGCGGCCGCCTTCACGGAACTCGAAGACCTCGGTCGTGGCTTTCGACGCACCAGGCTCGGCGCCCAGGCGGAATTCCAGGTTGGCGGTCTTGCCGAGAATACGCTTGGCTTCGGCGGTGTCCTGCACACCCGGCAGCTCAACCACGATGCGGTTGGCACCCTGGCGCTGAACCAGTGGCTCGGCGACGCCCAGCTCGTTGACGCGGTTACGTACCGTGGTCAGGTTCTGCTTGATCGAGTATTCACGGATTTCCGTGATCTTCGCCGGCGTGATCGCCAGGCGCAGCACGAACAGGTCGTTACGCTCGTTGGTGGTCAGGTCGAAATCGTTGAAATTCTTGCGGATCAGGCTGCGGGCCTGTTCGCGGGACGCATCGTCGGAGAAGCCCAACTGGATGCCACCATCCTGTTGCGGCAGGCTGCGGTAGCGCACACGCTCCTTGCGCAGCAGGCTCTTCACTTCACCTTCGTAGACTTTCAGGCGCGCTTGCATGGCCTTTTCCATGTCCACTTCAAGAAGGAAGTGCACACCACCGGAAAGGTCCAGACCCAGCTTCATCGGATGAGCACCGACGCTGCGCAGCCATTTTGGCGTGGTCGGGGCCAGGTTCAGCGCCACCACGTAATCGTCGCCCAGTGCCTTGCGCACAACATCCTTGGCGGGAAGCTGGTCTTCCTGCTTGGTCAGACGCAGCAGCGCGCCCCGACCATTTTCACCCAAGTTTGCGCCCTTGACCGCGATCCCGGCATCGACCAGCGCCTTGCTGACACGGTCCAGATCGGCCTGGTTGACCTGCAGCGCAGTGCTGGCGCCGCTGACCTGGATAGCCGGATCGTCAGGGTAGAGATTGGGAGCGGAATAAATAAAACCGATCACCAGTACCACCAGGATCAGTGCGCATTTCCATAGAGGAGTTTTGTTCAGCATCACGCCGCCCGTTCAAGACGCGGGGCGCCTTGCGCGCCCCGTCGATTGGTAAAAAACTTAACTTAGATCGCTTTGAGCGTACCCTTCGGCAGGGTTGCCGCTACAGCGCCTTTCTGGAACTTCAGTTCAACCGTGTCGGAGACTTCCAGAACTACGAAGTCATCGCTGACTTTGACGATCTTGCCGGCGATACCGCCGTTGGTGACAACTTCGTCACCCTTTTGCAGATTGCCCAGCAGGTTTTTCTGCTCTTTTGCACGTTTGGCCTGTGGACGCCAGATCATCAGGTAGAAGATGACCAGGAAACCGACCAGGAAAATCCATTCGAAACCGGTACCGGCCGGGCCGGCGACAGCAGGGGCTGCGGCGTCCGCGTAAGCGGCAGGAATCAGAAAGCTCATGAGGCACTCCAAGTTGCAAAATTGTATTTGTCAGGATCGACGTAACATCAGTCCAAGGGCGGCACAGGCAGCCCGCGCTTGGCGTAAAAGGCATCGACAAAGGCGGCCAATGTACCTTGTTGAATAGCCTCGCGCAAACCAGCCATCAGGCGCTGGTAATGACGCAAGTTATGGATCGTATTCAACATGCTGCCCAACATTTCGCCGCATTTATCCAGATGATGCAGATAAGCGCGGGAGAAGTTCTGGCAGGTATAGCAATCGCAGGTCGGGTCCAGCGGCGAATCATCATGACGATGGAACGCGTTGCGGATTTTCAGGACGCCGGTATCGATGAACAGATGACCATTTCGCGCATTGCGAGTGGGCATCACGCAATCGAACATGTCGACACCGCGGCGCACACCCTCAACAAGATCTTCCGGCTTGCCAACCCCCATAAGGTAACGAGGTTTGTCAGCGGGCATCAGGCCTGGCAGATAGTCCAGCACCTTGATCATTTCGTGCTTCGGCTCGCCTACCGACAGGCCGCCGATGGCCAGGCCGTCGAAGCCGATCTTGTCCAGGCCTTCCAGCGAGCGCATGCGCAGATTCTGGTGCATGCCGCCCTGAACGATGCCGAACAGCGCCGCGGTGTTGTCGCCGTGGGCGTTCTTCGAACGCTGGGCCCAGCGCAGCGACAGCTCCATCGACACCCGCGCGACGTCTTCGTCGGCCGGGTATGGCGTGCACTCGTCGAAAATCATCACCACGTCGGAGCCCAGGTCACGCTGGACCTGCATCGACTCTTCCGGGCCCATGAACACCTTGGAGCCGTCCACCGGCGAGGCGAAGGTCACCCCCTCCTCCTTGATCTTGCGCATCGCGCCCAGGCTGAACACCTGGAAACCGCCGGAGTCGGTGAGGATCGGGCCTTTCCACTGCATGAAATCGTGCAGGTCGCCGTGGGCCTTGATCACCTCGGTACCCGGGCGCAGCCACAGGTGGAAGGTGTTGCCGAGGATCATCTCGGCGCCGATGGCCTCGATGTCCCGCGGCAGCATCCCCTTGACCGTGCCATAGGTGCCCACTGGCATGAACGCCGGGGTTTCCACGGTGCCACGGGGGAACGTCAGGCGGCCGCGACGGGCCTTGCCGTCGGTGGCCAGCAACTCGAAGGACATACGACAGGTGCGACTCATGCTTGATCCTCGGGCCCGCGTGGCGCCGGATTGCGGGTGATGAACATGGCATCACCGTAACTGAAGAAGCGGTAGCCGTTTTCCACCGCCGCCGCGTAGGCCGCCATGGTTTCCGGGTAACCGGCGAAGGCCGAAACCAGCATCAGCAGCGTGGACTCGGGCAAATGGAAGTTGGTGACCAGGGCGTCGACCACATGGAACGGCCGGCCCGGGAAGATAAAGATATCGGTGTCGCCGCTGAACGGCTTGAGCACGCCATCGCGCGCGGCGCTTTCCAGCGAGCGCACGCTGGTGGTGCCCACCGCCACCACCCGACCGCCGCGCGCGCGGCAGGCGGCCACGGCATCGACCACATCCTGGCCGACTTCCAGCCACTCTTTATGCATGTGGTGGTCTTCGATGCGCTCGACCCGCACCGGCTGGAAAGTGCCAGCGCCGACGTGCAGGGTGACGAAGGCCGTGTCGACGCCCTTCTCGGCGATCTTCGCCAGCAATTCCTCATCGAAATGCAGGCCCGCGGTCGGCGCGGCCACCGCACCGGCGCGCTCGGCGTAGACCGTCTGATAGCGCTCGCGGTCGGCGCCCTCGTCGGGGCGGTCTATATAAGGAGGCAACGGCATGTGCCCGACCCGGTCGAGCAGCGGCAGCACCTCCTCGGTGAAGCGCAGCTCGAACAGCGTATCGTGGCGCGCCACCATCTCGGCTTCGCCGCCGCCGTCTACCAGAATCTGCGTGCCTGGCTTGGGCGACTTGCTCGAACGCACGTGGGCCAGCACGCGATGGCTGTCCAGCACCCGCTCCACCAGAATCTCCAGCTTGCCGCCGGAGGCCTTCTGACCGAACAGACGCGCCGGGATGACCCGGGTGTTGTTGAACACCATCAGATCGCCGGGGCGCAGATAATCGAGCAGATCGGTGAACTGCTTGTGCGCCAGCGCGCCGCTTGGCCCATCGAGGACCAGCAGCCGGCTACCGCGCCGTTCGGCCAGTGGATGGCGGGCGATCAGGGAATCGGGGAGTTCGAAGGAAAAATCGGCGACGCGCATGGCAGTGAGGGTACGGGATCGACAGGGCCGCGAAGTTTAGCCGAAAGCGGAAAAATTGACCATGAAACGTGATTGACCAACGGTATGCCCATCTCTATACTTCGCCGCCACAAGCCCTGATGGCGGAATTGGTAGACGCGGCGGATTCAAAATCCGTTTTCGAAAGGAGTGGGAGTTCGAGTCTCCCTCGGGGCACCAAAATCCAGAAAAAACCGACTTTTTAGTCGGTTTTTTTGTGCCTGGAAGAAAGGGGCGTGCCGCGCTTCTGTGGGAGCTGGCTTGCGTGCGATGGAGCGCGGAGCGGTCCCGGGGCTTGAGCTGGAACGCTCTTTTGTATGCTTGGCCAACTTCAGCACTCTGGGCCTTTGGGGCTGCCTATCCGGCAGTGAACCCTTGCCAGCACCGTTAACCGCGACTTCGACATTTCTAAGCTGCCTATCCGGCAGCTTAGAAAAACGGTATTTATGCCGTGAGTCACCGCACTCGGTTCACTGCCGTGTAGGCAGCTTAGAAAATGGCAGGCATCGATTACCTGTTCAGCTAATCGTTCACTGCCGTGTAGGCAGCTTAGAAAGCCAAGACAATCAGTGCGTCACGCACCAACTCGTTCACTGCCGTGTAGGCAGCTTAGAAATATGTCTCAGTCTGCTAACCCACGTACAGTCGGTTCAATGCCGTGTAGGCAGCTCAGAAAATGTGCTCGTTTGGAGCGTAACGCCCATCATCGTTCACTGCCGAACAGGCAGCTCAAACATCCCCTCAGGCTTTGCGACCCTTCGCGCATGGGGGATCCACGCAACGTCTAGTCGATTGGTAGCCGAAAAATGTCTGCCAGAACATCGGGCAATGGCGACCAAGTGCGTATCTTGAGACTTGGAGCGCCCTCGAGATCGAGCGCCGCCCGCGCGGCGCATCGCCGGCAAGCCGGCTCCCACATTTGCTGCAACGTTCCATGGCCTGATGGATTGGGGTCACCGGCCTTGATGCATGGCAGGAAAGTGTGCGGACAACTGGTGCGCAAGCCTTGATACCGAGCCGCATTACCAAGGCGGTCAGCCATGGCCTGACAGACAGACGCGCGATGCGCCGGCGGCGCTCGATTACGAGGGCGCGGCACATATCAAGGCAAGCACCTGTGGCTTTTACCCATTATTGCGACGGTCAACCTCCCGCCACCACACGCCTGAAAGATATCTAGACCCCATGCCCGTCGCGGCAAACCAAATGCTTACTTCAGAATAGATAACAACCTGATCGGTTTCGCACGATAGACGCCGAACAATCAGCAGAAAACCGTCGCATAACGCCACGAAACTTCCCCAATCTCCGACTTTCTTGTAGGCAACTTCCCAAGCATACCCCCCAGCCCCGCCAGCTTGTTGCGCTCTGTGGAATCGGTGCCTAGCCCCCTCGGGTCGTTGCCAAATCGACGACCGGATTAGCAGTCCGAACGGCTAGTGCACACCAGCGAACCTATCAATGGCTGCTGTGCGTGTGGGCACCTTCTGGTGCGCCGGGTCACCTAGTCCTCGGTCTGCTAACCCGCATACAACTGCCACCCATTCGTTTAGCGGCGAAAAAGTGGCAGCTCCGTTGACTAGGAGTTCCACCGTGAGATCGCGATGGCCGGGTCGGTCACCAGCATGCCCATCTGAACCGCCGCCGCAGGGACATCGCCCCTGCGGCCTTTCTTCGCACGATCCTGCTAACGCGCGCAGTTGCTGCAGATTGCCGTTTGCCCCGCGTTTCGGTTCTGAAACAGGCTGTGGTTCCTGCCCAGACAACATCAGCCACCCTGCCTGCGGCCCAGCCTTGACTTTTTAAAAACATAGCCTCGGATTGATAGCCAAGAGCCATCACTCGCACTCTGGCTTCACCTCCTGATGGATCAAGGAGATTCACATGCCTGCTAAAGCCAAGGACCTGGCTGCATCCTCCCCTGCTCTGGCTAAAGCAACCCGAACCTTCCCGTCAGGCTGCATCCAAAACGCGCGTTAACGTTGATAAACCCTTCCAACACCGTGTTGATAAAAAGGACTTACGCCAATGGCCGCAAGAAGCGTTGAAGTGTTTTTTGAAAACTATCTCGATTCCAACCTGAACCTGGTGCCGGACTCCCAGATCCTTGATCACGGGATTTGGATTACACCCCCGCCATTCAAAATCCCGAAGGCGCAATCAGGCGTACCGGGCAAGGGAACCTGGACCAGCGAGTCCGACGGCTTCGCCACAGGCACTGAAGGGTATTGCACCTACGCGTTCTACGACCCCGCCAGCGAAGAAGTCTTCTATATCAAAATCCATTGGAACAATCCTTTCGCGGGCAGCAACGGTTACGACATCGTTAGCAACAACGAGACGATCAATGTCTCTTACAGCGGCGGTGCAGGTGATAACTCGACAGTGACATTCAAGGCCGTTAAACAGTAATACGGCCACCGCGTCGAACCGTCAGGAAATAGCCGCCAACGTCCGTTGTGCGGCTATTTTTTCAGGGTGCCAAGCCCGAAACGGGGTCGTAGGGATCAGCGCCGCGACAAGCCCGCTCGGGCGCTGGATCAGAGCGAATACTTCACCCCCATCACCACATTTCTCGGCTCGCCATACACACAACGAAAATAAATCTGCCCCCTGTTGCCATCGTCCCCTTTTACCGCCTTATACGAATGCAGCCTATCGTTTCTTAATCGGCCTCAAATCAGCAAAAACACTCATGTATTTTTATTGTCGCTTACACTTCTCAAAAAACAGTGCCATCATCCAATGCAGACTTCAATTCGCTCTTATAATTACTCTTATTAAAACTTTCAACTTTTTTGTAAGTATTCAACTCTTCAGGAGAGCGATATTGCGTATCACTTGCGAAAGATTGAAATGTGTCACCATCAATCATTCTTATATGCATTTGAAGCTCTCTTGAGTCGTAGCCATAAAACTCAACAAACCCGGGAATCTGGCTTTGACGCGCAACCATCAACGCTTCTTTGACGGGTTGATCATATAGATAGAATGTAGCAGTCACCATAATGGCACCCCCGGACTCAGTATTGTTCTTACCAAACTGGGGGTTCACATAAGGGGTGAATACAACCCCACCATTCATATCCTTGGTTTGACCTAACCACTTACGCTCTTTAATCGCATTGATTGTCTTATTGATAGGACCAGAATACTCAACGCTTCTTCTATCTTTATCAAGCTCGACGTGCTCAAAAGTTTCTGCTGATGCTGTGCACGAAAAAACGGCAATCAACGATGCAAGCACAACGTTTTTAACCTTATCCATTTTTTCCTTATCCATTCTGTTAAATCGCGGGAGTCAAGTCTTGCTACCGAGGCAAAATGCTATCACAGTTATAGGGATAGTTAAACGCCAGCACTCCAACATCAAGGGAATGTAAGATATTTAAAGACGGGACTTATTTATTTGGCTAGAGCGAAAATAGATTCCCCCCCTTTTTTCTGGGCACCAAAATCCAGAAAAAACCGACTTTATTAGTCGGTTTTTTTGTGCCTGGAAGAAAGTGAGCGTGCCGCGCTTCGGTGGGAGCTGGCTTGCCAGCGATGGAGCGCGGAGCGGTCCCGGCGTTTTTGAGGTTGAACACCCGCGACCATGGCTCTGCGGGAGTCGCGTTGCCAGCCTTGGCGCATGGCTGGCGAGTGCGGGGCGCCAGCCTCGAAATCGAGCCGAACTACCAATGCGCTCAACCATGTCCCGACAACCGCTACCAATTTTTCACCTGCCAACTCGACGAATGAAGGCAATGTGATATCTTTCGCCTATCCCAAAGACAACTGCTTCATCAAGACTTGGCAAGGAATAAGCCCGTGAAAGACTTCGTCATCAGCGTCAACAACATCGTCCTCTACATCTCCCTGGCCGTGATCTGGCTCGTTGCTCTCGTCACCATGTTTACCAACGGGTTCCTGGCAGGCTTGGGAATTTTCGTGGTTGGTAGCCTGACCTGGTGCATCATTTCCGGCTTCTGGTTTGTTCAGTCGGCGACCTATGAAGAGTTGCGGAAGCTCAATTCCAAAAACAGCTGATTCGCCAGGGCGTTATAGAAATAGCCAAGAAAGACGGGACAGATTTATTTCATTCGAGGGAAATTAAATCTGTCCCCGCTTGCGCCTCCTCTTGCCCGTCCTCTTTTACCACTTGAGGAAAACATGGAACACTCTACGAAACTAAGGAAAGAAAAACGGACGTTATGGCGTGAGCTTGACTACCGGTCCAACTGGGTGATTTTCGGTACCATGGCTGCCGTTCTCTTTGGGCTAATTCCTGTCATAGGTTGGTTCATCGCGCTTTGTATCGTCCTCGTAATGCTCAGAAAAATCTTCGGTACCCGCGAAATACTGGTATCCGGAAACTGCCCAGCCTGCACCAAGTCTCTCAAGATCGATATTAAACAGGACGTTATTGCCTGCCCTGTATGCAGCAGTTGTATTAATGTACTGGAAGACCGTTTGACTTTAGTCGACCTCCCACATCGTTCCCTACCCGAAGAGCTGACAGTGGGTCGCTCGCAAAGAAAGAAATCCAAGAGACCCATTAATATCCCAGGAAGCCCAAGGACCTAAGCTCTGTATGAAAAGCCTTGATACTCGGTAATGCGGCGTTGAAAACAGCCTCGTGCGCGAGCCCAGTCGGAATGCTCAT